>JBGSYD010000001.1:0-280969 GCA_041751055.1 Acidimicrobiia bacterium
CGAACTCCTTCTCGATCGCATATTCGAGCACGTCTGGTGTTGCGCCGAACCCCCTACGGTCGACAGCGAAGGTCGTCATATTCGGGTTGAGTTCAGCCACGAGGGCCGCGAATGTTCCGTGATCGTTCATCGACCCGTGGATCATGACCAGTGGTGGTCCCTGTCCTGAGATCCAAACGGCGATTGGAGTTCCATCGCTCGACCGAACATGAAAACTCGGAGACGGATCCTCAGATCGCTTCAGCTGTTCCATAAGCTCACATCGATCGGGCGCCCGTGAGAGGTTGCTCAGGCGGGAATGTAGTCCTCGGGCCGCAGCGACCGCACTAGCTCGGACCCATGTCCTCTCCAGGGTCGCCTCCGGCGGCGACCACCGCGAGACGCGGGAGATAGTGGGTCCATCCCATTCGCTGTGCGGGCGCCTCATCGTCGGGCACAGACCGGTGGGTTAGGACCAGCCGGGTGCCATCACCTTCGGCGTTGAGGACAACCTCGACTGTTGTCGAGCCGGGTGGAATCCCGGGGCGATCCAACCAACCCCAGGTGAAGACGACCTTCTCGTCAGGTATCAGCTCGACGAATTGGCCCCGGGCGTTCATGCCATTCCCCATCACCAGGGCAAAGATGCCACCGGGTCGGGCGTCGAGGCTGGCATCCACACCTTGCCAGAGCTTCCACTTGTCGGACTCGGTGAGGTAGCGGTAGACGGTCGAGGGTGGTGCGGCGATGGCCTGTTCGAGGACAATCTCGGTCACTTGCCACCACCTTCCGCCTTTTCGATCTCCGTGGCGAGGTTGGCGAGTGTGTCTCCCCACATGGTCTCGAGGACCCCACGGAACGGGCCCAACACATCCTGGTCGGCCCGGTAGAACCTTCTGTTGCCCTCTTTGCGAACGCTGACCAGATTGGCTTCTCGCATGATCGCGAGGTGCTGGGATATGGCCCCGAAGGTCACGTCGAATTGAGCTGCGATGTCAGCGGCGGCCAGCTCCTGATCCCATATCAGTGAGAGGATCTGTCTCCGACGAGGTTCAGCGATGATCTGTAAGGTGTCCACGGGACTCTATTTTAGTCACTGTTGAAATACTTTCGACAAATGGATATAGTCCAGACTGAAATAGATCGCATAAGGAGGCGACATGTCGAAGTACATCATGATCTACAAAGGCGAGGCCACAGACACCTCGGACATGACAGAGGAGCAGGCTGCAGCAGTCATGGAGAAGTGGGGAGTCTGGATGGGAAAGGTCGGCTCGGCGATGGTCGATGTCGGCACACCATTTGGCCCCGGAATCTCAGTCGTCGACAACGGCACCACCGGGTCACCCGTTTCGCTGTCTGGCTACTCGATCGTCGAGGCCTCCGACCTTGCCGGCGCCCAGGCGCTTGCGGATGGGCACCCGTACCTCAGTGACGGTCAGGGCAACTTCGCCATCGAGATCTACGAGATGATGCCGGTCCCCTTCGAGGACTGACCGCACTCAAAACCCACATCCTGACAACCCAACAGTCGGTTCCGGTTCTCCAATAATTTCTCGAATGGGGTCGGAACCGATCGCATCTCGACAACGTCGAAATGCGATGAGACACACCAAGGTCAGTCTCTCCAGAATCGGTTGGTTGACTGTCGCCACACTCCTCACATTTGCCGCGTGCGACCCTGGGGCGACATCGGCGACAGTGCGCCTGAGTGGATTCGTATTCAGCGATATCACGACAGATCTTGCCTGTGACGAGTACACGGATCCGAGCCAACGTCCTGAAGAGCTCTCCGGCATAGAGCTACTTTTCGAGGACGCCGAAGGAAACTCCCTCGGGACGACGACGACCGGAGCCCTGGAGAGACAAGATCTGGATTACGGCTGCAGGTTCTCGGCCGCCTACGAGATCGTCCTCGACCGGGCCGAGTCCTTCACGGTCGACTTCGACCCACCCGAGCCGCGCAATTTCGGGGGCTTGTACTACGACGGTGCCAACACCTTGGAAGGCCAGACGGTCGATTACCAGACGATTGTGGACAACGGCCTGACCTGGAATTTCGAGGCACCGCCGCAATGGGTCACCCCATAGGCTTACAGCGCTCGCATCCGGTTCCCACGGGCGTTGTGCTCTACTTCGGCGAGGCCTAAGGCTTCGAGCACCGGCGGGGCATAGTTGCCTACGCGGCCGCGTAGGCCCTTCTTGAGCCCGTACCAACCACCGATCGGGTTGTCGCTCGATCGGGCCCATGCCTCGACTGTCCCGTCGGCCGCCGGCTTCTGCTCATCGGCGTTGCCGAGTGGCACCCAGTCGCCCTGGTCCTTCAACCACTTGTGCAGGTCCTCGACGATGCGTAGGTGGTAGTGCAGGATCGTCTTCCCGACGGTGCACACCAGAACCGGGGGGTCGTTCGTCTCGTCTCTGTGCATGAGGATCTCTGATCCGAGGCTGGGCGTCTTGAGGACCCAGGGGTCCGACTCCGTCCCCTTTCCCGAAAATGGTGCGGCGGTCATTTGGTGCTCCTCTCAGCAGGTCCGTAACTTTTTTGTTACGCTAGCACCCAAGCAACGAGAAGGATCGAGGAGTGACCACATATTCAGTTACCCGCAAAGTGAACGCCAAACCCCAGGTGATCTGGGATCTACTCACGGACGCGTCGAAATATCCTGAGTGGAACCCGGCAGTTCTAGGGATCGATGGCGAGATCAGTGACGGAAACAAAATCCAGCTGACTTCGATCGTCAACCCCGATCGCAAATTCAAGCTCAACGTAAGCCGAGTGGATGCCCCCAAATCGATGGTCTGGTGGGACGGGATGCCGCTTGGCCTCTTCAAAGGAGTCCGAACTTTCAGATTGACCCCCCAGCCAGACGGTGTGACCGAGTTTTCGATGGAGGAGGTCTACTCCGGTCTGATGGCGCCACTCATCACCAAGTCGATCCCCGACATGACGGAGTCGTTCGAGACTTTCGCTGACGGTCTGAAAGCCGAGGCGGAGAAACGTGCCGGCTGAGAGCCTTGGACATGATCCGTTTGCAGCCCTAGGCGATGAGCACCGGCGTGCCATCGTCGAGTCATTGGCTAACGGCGAGATGTCGGTTGCGGAAATCGCCAGTGAACTGCCAATCAGCCGGCCTGCAGTTTCCCGCCATCTCAAGCTCTTGAAAGACGCCGGCCTCGTCGTCGACCGGGCGGAAGGGAACCGACGTGTCTACAGCCTGCACAGTGAAGGGGTGGAAGCGATCCGGTCATACATGTCCGAGGTGTGGGGTCAGGCATTGGCCCGCTTCCGCATCGCTGCCGAGAACACTCCCGAAGAATCGTGACGCCTCCGATCGTTGTCGAGTTTGACGCTTCTTGCTCGCCGGCTCACGCGTTCAACGTCTGGACGAGTCGTCCCCAGATGTGGTGGCCGAAGACGCACACCGTCAGTCAGGACCAGGTTCGCGACATCGTTTTCGAACCTTTCGAAGGGGGGCGCATCTTCGAGCGCGATGCAAACGGTGTCGAACATCTTTGGGGCGAGATCGTGGTTTGGGACCCACCACATCGCGTTGACTATCTGTGGCACATCTTCTTCGAGCCCAAAGATGCGACGGACATCTCGGTCACGTTCACGCCGTCTGAGACCGGGGTCCACGTGAAGCTCGTGCAGTCGGGTTTCGACCGTCTCCCGGTAGACATCGGCTCCGGGCGACGCGATCGGGTCGAAGGGGTCTGGGGAGAGATAACCGGCCTGTATCGCGAGGCATTGGTCTAGCTCGGTCGCGTCGCACGCCCCACCGTCGTTGGGATCTTGCCACCCTCCCTCCGCCCCTGGGGCCGGAGTACTCGGGAACCCCAAAGGCGTTCCTTGCCGCAAGCGGAGGGAGAGTGGGAACGCTTCGCGTTCCTTGGGAGTTGCTCCTCAACTCCACGAAGGCGGAGGGAGAGTGTGAGCGAGCGGTGGTGAGTTTTGTCGAGGCGTCAGGACGTGGTGGCACCTGCTTTCTCGGCGTGGGCTTGGGCCGCTTCCCTGATGCGCTCTCTTAGAGGTACCGGAGTTTCGACCTCCTCAACTTCCGCCTCCGCTTCGAGTTCTTCTACCTGGATCACCCTGATTTCAGATCCCATATCCATGTTTCGTGATTCTCCTTCCATTGTTCGAGATAGCTTTGGGGAAGTGGGGATGCGCGGGTTTGAAGATGCTCGATGGTTCGATCCGGCTCGGCGAACACGTCGGCGATGGCGTCCGGATCATCGGTGGCAAAGGGCTTGCCGTGGACCATGCCTCCGATGGCCAGGACGGTGGCCGCCGATGCCCGATAGCCGTGGTCGTGCTCGACAACCTTTCCCGACAAGGCCACCACTCCGACGACGGGACCCAATACTTTGAGACCCAACTCCCTCTGCAGGACCGTTATGTCTTTGGCGGCGTATATGCCACAAGCCGGAGGGCCACATCTGCCGATCGAATGCGGTATGTCTTCGCCGTCGATGTTGTTGAGACAGCGAGCCGAAAGGGTCGGGCTCTTCCACCAGACCTTGGCCCCATAGACCCCGCCCTTGTGCAGTACCCAAGCCCGATATCCGAGAACTGGAGCAGGTGACCACCCTTCACCTTCTCGGTCTTTGACGCGTTCCAGGATCTCGTCGAGTAGGAGCCCGCCGGCTCGACGGGCACCGCTGATCTCGGTTTGGATGGCTTCGAACTCGGTCTCGGCTTCGGCCAACTGGGCGTTGAGGTCGTCGAGACGCCGCTGCAAAGCGTGTGCTCGAGCGCGTCTTCGTGAGATGGAACGCTCGAGGCTATGGATCTGTTTGAGCTCACCTTCGATGTCGTAGCGCTGGCGGTAAATCTCCAATTCGGCCCATGAATCCGTGGGTTTTGAGTCGTTGGACCGATTCATGGTTCGATGCTAGAGCGTCGAACATACGTTCGCTAGCGGTTTTCCGGGAAGGTTTTCGCGTTGTGCCCGGGCAACGGTCGGTAGTGTGCCGGAGCCGGCTGCGTTCAGCGGTTCCGCGAAACGAAGTGAGAAGATGAAAGCTGTCGTCTATGAGCGTTACGGGCCGCCCGACGTCCTCGAATTGAAGGACGTCGCGATGCCGACGGTCAAAGACGACGGTGTCCTCATCAAGGTACGAGCCGCCTCGGTTAACCGGTCTGACTGGGAGACCCTCGTCGGGACTCCGTCCTACGCCCGCGTCGGTGGGATCCTCAGGCCCAAGACCCCCATCCTCGGCTCGGACATCGCGGGGGTTGTCGAGGAGATCGGCAAAGAGGTGACCCGATTCCAGCCGGGTGATGAAGTGTTTGGGGACATCCTGTATTACGGGGCGAAAGGGTTTGCCGAATATGTTGCGGTTTCCGAGCGCGCTCCACTCGTTTCCAAGCCAGCCGGATTGAGCTTCGAAGCAGCCTCGGCATTGCCTCAGGCCGGTGTGATCGCTCTGCAGGCTTTTCGGAAGAAGGGGAGTGTGGAACCCGGGCAAAGCGTCTTGATCAATGGCGCCGGCGGTGGTGCCGGGTCGTTTGCGATTCAAATCGCCAAGTCGTTGGGGACTCAGGTGACTGGCGTTGACCGCGCCGAGAAGTTCGACTTCATGCGATCCATGGGTGCGGACCACGTCATCGATTACAACGCGGAGGACTACACCAAGAGCGGTAAGTACGACCTGATCCTCGACCTGGTGGCGCATCGGTCGATCTTTGCCATTAGAAGAGCGGTAGCCGCGATGGGAAAGTACTTCGTGGTTGGGGGGTCGACGACTCGTCTGATTCAGACGGCCGTCGTTGGAGGTTTGATGTCGGTGCTGGGGGACCGTCACCTCGGTGTGCTGGTGATGCAGCCAAATGGCGATGATGTGAACCAACTTGCCGACCTCGTTCTGAAGGGAGAGCTCAAGGTGCCCATCGACGGCGAGTACGACCTCTCGGACGTGCCGAAGGCCCTCGCTCGCCTCGGCGCCGGTGAGTCCAAAGGCAAGCTCGTTATCACGATGTGAGTGACGGCCGGTCCTCTCGGGCATTATTGGTAGCGTCAGACCATGTCCGATTGTTGCGATCCGATTTCATACCGTCGCTTCTTCAATAGCAAGGAGGCGGAACGCCGTCTTCGCCGGTATCGCAAGAAAGGGCTCGATAAGCGAGCCCATGCCATCCTCGAATATCTGAAGACCCAGGAGATCGACGGAGCCGACGTCCTCGAAGTGGGCGGGGGAGTGGGCGACTTCCAGGTCGAGATGCTCAAGGCGGGTGTGGCCACAGCGACCAACATCGAGTTGTCGCAGGCCTACGAGGCGGCAGCCACCGGTCTGGCGGCAGACGAAGGGCTGTCGGATCGGATGGCTCGTCGGTTCGGCGATTTCGTCGAAATCCAGAGTGAGGTCGGGCCCGCGGAGATAGTCATCCTCAACCGGGTGATCTGCTGCTATCCGTTCATGGATCGGATGATGACTGCAGCTACCGGCAAAACCGTGCGATTCCTGGCTCTGGTCTATCCGCGTCAGAAATGGTTCACAAAGCTGGCCATCAGGTTAGGGAATGGATTCTGCGCCTTACGTGGAGTCGCGTTTCGGGCATTTGTCCATCCCGTGGTCGAGATCGAGCGGATCGCCACCGGTTCGGGCATGGTGGCGAAACACAAGAGCAACGATTTCATCTGGCAGGGTGTGGTGTTCGAACGCTTGTCTTGATTCGAGCCGCGACGCGAGCATTGACCCCGAAGTCTCAGTCCTGCTGTCTCCCGCTTGCGCCGAGGTTGGTTCCTGCACGAGCGTCAGCGAGTGGAGAGTAGGAGGCAACCCTGGCGGGTTGCTTGGGAGTTGCTCCGCAACTCCAGGCAAGGTTCTGGCTTGGGCGTTGGGATCGGTCGCGTCGCACCCGGGCTTCGCGGTTGGGATCTTGCCACCCTCCCTCCGGCCCCGGGGGCCGGAGTACTCGGGAACCCCAAAGGGGTTCCTTGCCGCAAGCGGAGGGAGAGTAAGAAGCGGCTTCGCCTTTGGGGAAGGAGCGTGTTGTCCTGCTTATCCTGGGCTGATGTCGCTGCAATTCGATCCCGGCCAGAAACTCCGCCCGATCGACTTCGATTCCGTGGGGCCAGCGGTTGGCTCGCAGTTCCCCGACATCGAACTTCCCGATCAGAATGGGTCCGTCCGAAGTCTCAAGGCGATCCGGGGCGGGGGCCCGGCCATGATCGTCGTCTTCAGGTCGGCCGATTGGTGACCTTGGTGCAAGATGCAGCTGGTCGAGCTGCAAGAAAAGGTGGTTGGTCGGAGCGACGTGGCCGTCGTGGGGATCAGCTACGACCCGGTTGAGGTCCTGTCTGATTTCGCCGAAAGCCGAGGGATCACGTTCCCGCTCCTATCCGATGTGGGCAGCCGGGTGCTGGATGGGTTGGGCTTGATAAGCCCGGTTACCGATGACGACCTGGAGTACTGGGGATTCGAGAAGAAGCAGCATCACCTCCGACTCCCTTACCCGGGTGTCTTTTTGCTCGATGCCGCAGGTGTTGTTGTCGAGAAGAAGTTCGAACGATCCCATCGCAATCGATACTCAGCCGGCTCGCTGCTTGAGGCTCTAGGCAAGTCGGATTCAGTCAGCCGGGTGACGGCCACGGACACGAAGTCAGGTGTGGCAGTTCGTGCCTCGCTGGCCAATGACGCCGTCTTTCCGAACCAGGTGTTCGACATCGAGGTCTCCGTCGCGGTGACCCCGGGTCGGCATGTCTACGTCGATCCGGTTCCCGACGGCTACCAGGCATTGACCATCGGGATTGACGCTCCCGACGGCGTGTTCTGGGATCCGCCGGAGCTCCCTTCCGGACACGACATCGAGATCGCAGAACTGGGTGAGAGGTTCAGAGTCGTCGAAGGAGACTTCGATGTGTCAATCAAGACCCACATCCATGAATCCGTCAAAGACGTCTCCGTTGATGTCGTTGTCGCCTACCAGACGTGCGATGACGTCAGTTGCGACCCACCGACCGAGCTCCGTCTGAGCCTGTCGCTCACGGTTCGTCCCAAAGGCTGAACCTGGGTTTGCCACTTGCGTCTCGCTATACGGCCGATAGCTGGATGGCGACAGTGAAGATTCCAGCGATCAGCCCCGGAACCGCGGCAACGGTTGCCAGACGACGTGTGTCAGCGAGCGAATCCAGCCACCCGCCCAGCGCACCGACTATTCCGCCGAGAGGCACCGCCAGGATCAGGACGAAACCAACGATGGCGACGTCCGTGGGGAACATCTCCCTGACGATGAGAACCGCAATCTCGCCCAGGGCTCCGACTGCGAGACCTGCGAGCAAACCGACTCCGGCACCTCGCAAGATGTTTCGCAAGGTCTGTCGATCGGAGTGGAAGCGTGCATTGCGGCTCACTTCCACTCCATTCGACTTTTAGCTACAACCGGTGGTGTCTCCACAGGTGAGGCAGACATAGCAACTTCCGTTGCGGATCGTCATGTGCCCACAGTTGGAGCAAACCGGAGCGTCGCCCATGTTCTCGGAGAGAACCCGGTCGATGGACTCTGCCGATCCTGCGACCATCGCAGCCACTGACTCCTTTTCGACGACCTTCACAGTTTCGACGTCGGCTGCAGACCCATCCGGCGAGTCGACATAGTCGGCTGCCCTCTGGATCACCTCGACATCGCCTTCAGCTACGGCGTCGGTCAGATCGAGTTGGACCCCGGCCTCGATGGCAAGACCCTTGGGTGGGCTCGCCAGTTCGCCGTCACGGTTGGGCGGCACCTGGGCGAGCTCATCCCGCTTGAGGTACTCCACGCCAAGTGAACGGAAGACGTAGTCGACGATCGAGTTGGCCATCTTGATATTGGGGTGACCCTCCACCATGCCTCTCGGCTCGAAGGTCTGGAACGTGAACGTGTCGACGAACTCTTCCAGTGGCACCCCGTACTGGAGGCCCTTGGAGACGGCGATGGCGAAACAGCTCAGGATTCCCTTGAGCGTTGCCCCTTCTTTGGCGAGGTCGATGAAGATCTCTCCAAGGGTTCCGTCCTCGTATTCGCCGGTCCGGAGATACACCTTGTGCCCACCGATCCGCGCCTCTTGGTTGAACCCGCTGCGACGGCCGGGGAGCATGAACCGTGGCGGTTGCATTCCCCGGGCGTACGCCTGGGTCGGAGAGATGCCGTTGGGCAATGTTCCCCAATGGATGGCTTTCTCCGCTTCGACAGCAGCGGTGATCCCGGCAGCCTCGTCCTCGTTTTCCTCACCCTCATCTGAGGTCGAGTTGAGCGGCTGAGCGGCCTTGGAACCGTCCCGGTACAGAGCCATTGCCTTCAGGCCCAGCTCCCAGGAGAGCTGGTAGGCACCTTCGATGTCGTCAACAGTTACCTCTTGCGGCATGTTGATCGTCTTCGAGATCGCACCCGAGATGAAAGGCTGGGCTGCAGCCATCATCTTGATGTGACCGATGTGGTGGATGAACCGCTCGCCGTACTTACCGTTCTTGTTGGCCGTGTCGAACACTTCGAGATGCTCGTCCTTCAACAGCGGTGCGCCCTCGATGGTCTGACGACCACAGATGTAATCGTTGGCCGCGGTGATCTCGGCGTTGGTGAAACCGAGTGACCGGAGCAGGTCGAAGTCGAACGACGCGTATTGGTCGGCGTCGAAACCGATCCGCTGCAATGTCTCCTCACCAAATGTGAAGACGTTGAAGGCGTGACGCAGTTCGAACACTGCAGGCAAAGCTTTTTCCAGCTTGGCCAGGTCCTCATCGTTGAAGCCCTTCTCGGTCAAGGTCTCCCTGTTGATGAACGGGGCATTCTCGATCGAGCTGGCACCGACGATGTATTTGACGACGGCGTCGATCTCGTCGGCGGAGTATCCGAGACGGTCGAGGGCCGGGGCAACCGACTGGTTGACGATCTTGAAATAGCCGCCGCCCGCCAGCTTCTTGAACTTGACCAAAGAGAAGTCGGGCTCGACACCGGTCGTGTCACAGTCCATGAGGAGGCCGATGGTGCCGGTAGGCGCCAGGACTGTGGCCTGGGCGTTGCGGAAACCATCTTTCTCACCACGTTCGAGAGCGAGGTCCCATGAATCCCGGGCGGCCTCCAGAAGGTCCTCGGGGGCGAACTCGGGGTTGATGGTCATCACCTTGGAGCTGACGTCCTCGAAGTCGGTCTTGTTGTGGGCAGCACGACGGTGATTGCGGATTACCCGCAGCATCGATTCGCGGTTCTCTGCGTACCTCGGGAACGGCCCGGTGACTCCGGCGAGCTCCGCCGATGTGGCGTAGGAGTAACCGGTGAGGATCGCGGTAAGTGCACCGGCAATGGCACGGCCCTCTTCGGAGTCGTAGGAGATTCCCTGACGCATCAGCAACGAGCCGAGGTTGGCGTAGCCAAGTCCAAGTGTCCGATAGTCGTATGAGCCCTGAGCGATATCCCGCGATGGGAAGTGGGCCATGGCGACCGAGATCTCGAGGACGATGGTCCACAGGCGGATAGCGTGTCGGTAACCCTCGATGTCGAAGACCTGTGACTTGTCGTCGTAGAACCTGACGAGGTTCAGCGAGGCCAGGTTGCAGGCGGTGTCGTCGAGGAACATGTACTCCGAGCACGGGTTGGATGCCCGGATTCGACCGCCGGCCGGGCTGGTGTGCCACTCGTTGATCGTGGTGTCGAACTGGAGACCGGGGTCGGCGCATGCCCAGGCCGCTTCAGCGACCTTCGACCACAGGTCACGTGCCTTGATGGTCTTGCGCACCGATCCATCCGTCCGGTTGAACAACTGCCAGTCGTCGTCATTGTGGACGGCTTCGATGAAGTCGTTGGTCACACGGACCGAGTTGTTGGAGTTCTGTCCGGAGACAGTGGCGTAAGCCTCACCGTTGAAGTCGGCGGGGTAGCCACCGGCGCCGATGAGCAGTCGGGCCTTCTCTTCTTCGACCTTCTTCCAGTTGACGAAGGTCTCGATATCGGGGTGGTCTACGTCGAGGATGACCATCTTGGCGGCACGCCTCGTGGTGCCACCCGAATTGTGGGTCACCAAACCGTGCACGGTGTACTCGTGGACACCTTCAACGGTCAAGTCGAAGACCCGACCCGAGCCAGCCGGCTCAACGTCGACCGGTTGGTAGAAGGTTGTGCCGAGGGCAAACCGTTCCACAACAGTCCCCGCTAGCTCTTCAGGGAATCTGTGGACGAGCACCTGGGCCCGGAGAAGGCTCAAGGAGCGGGGAGCCTTGTAACGGCAGTACGGAGCGATTGCTCGGCGCAAGCTCGCGGACCCCGACTCCCATATGGCGTTGAGTTCTTCCGTTGCGTGCGGCAGCATCCACTGGGTTTCAAACGGGCTGGCCGACTTGCGTTCCACTGCTGAGGCGAGCCGAGCGTCCTTGCGCTCGGAGACGAATCCGACCAATTTGGAGAACCGACGAACCCCTTCGCCACCGATAACTCTGACCAAGTGAATCGGTCGGGTTCCTAATGCTCCAGAACGGTTGTGCTGGGTCCTTATCGCTGATGGAATTCCTAGCCCAAGCAGGAGGCGATGTACGTCTCGAGCAAGCTCGTCGCTGATCGTGGAAAGAACCGGGTAGCCGTTGTCAACATGACCGTCCGCTTCGAATAGCCCTGACAGAAATGCGGCACGAACCGCTGCCGGCGAAGACTTGACCAGCCTCGGAACGCGTACGGTGGCAGCCTTTGTCTTGCGAAGTCCGTTCGCCTCGAGGAAACGAATCACCTGTGAGGAGGAAAAGCGCACCGATGCCGAGGCGTCCTCCCGACCGTCATTTCGACGATTTGCATATACGTGTGCTGTGGGACCGAATACATCCTTGACCAGGCTGGTGTAACGCTCGATCAATTCTGGATCGTCATCCCCTATCTGAACGGCCACGAACTTGGCGCCCGGACGTGTTGTGATTGAGCCGTCGCCTGCGACCCAACCGAGCCAAAGCGCGAACGATTCGTTGAGAACCAATGGCAGGTCGTGAGGTGTCTCATTGAAATGGCCCACCTCGACGGGTTTGAGCGGTTGAAAAGCACCAGTAGGGGTCGCGGCCAAATCGACAAGGACCTGGTCGTCTACGGCCAGCTCGCCGGCCTCCCTCCACTGCTCCCCGTCTTCGTTGCGGATCCAGAATCGATGCTCAGGTGTGGCCAGAATCTCGTCACCTAACTGAGTGCGAATGCGCACCATCGGTCGAGTGCCGTTGTCGTGGACTGCGGTCACGGTGCGAAGACCCTTACGAGTAGCCACCATGTCGCCGGGTTCAACATCCTTGATCTTGAACGTTCCCTCATCAGTGACGATCTCAGTGTCTTCGTGAAGGCACTTAATCGCCCCGGCAGCGCGGTCGCCGATCTTCAGGAACGACATGACGCCCGATGACTTGCCGCCACCGGAGAGACGCTCGTCGGCGGCCCTGATCGAGGAGAAGTTGGAGCCAGCGCCGGAGCCGAACTTGAAGATCCGGGCTTCACGAACCCAGAGGTCCATGATTCCGCCCGGGTTCACCAGGTCGTCTTTGACGGAGAGGATGAAACATGCGTGGGGGGAGGGTCGGCTGTATGAGTCGGGGGAGGCCTTCATCTCGCCGTCTTTGCCGTCGACATACCAGAAGCCCTGGGCGGGTCCGGTCAAGCCGTAGGCGTGGTTGAGACCGGTGTTGAACCATTGCGGTGAGTTGGGGGCGGCCATCTGTGCAGCGAGCATGAACTTGAGCTCGTCTTCGAACGCAGCTGCATCGTCGGAGGAGACGAAGTAACCCTCCTTCTCACCCCAATGACGCCATGTGCCCGCGAGCCGGTCGAACACTTGACGTGCGGAGCGCTCCGGGCCTAGCTCGGGCTGACCATCGGCGTCGAAAAGCTGCTCACCGTTATCGTCGAATTGGGGGACGCCAGCCTTGCGGAAGTACTTGGAGACCATGATGTCGGCTGCCACCTGAGACCAGCCGGCGGGGATTTCGGCGGCTTTCATCTCGAACACGGTGGAGCCGTCGGGGTTTGTAATGCGGGAGTCGCGTCGTGACCATTCGATCGTGTCGTAGGGGTCGTGCCCTGATTTTGTGAAGCGACGGGTTATCCGCATGCCTTTGCTCATTTATGTGTGCCTCCTTGCACATTCTACTCGTCCTTTTGCCGGTCGAGTTATCAAAATTCTTGTCCCCAACCACAATATGTAGTGGTTGCTAGAGTAGAAACCACGACATCTTGTATGGGCTGAAACACTGTAATTACATGATTGTGATTGGTCAAGAACCAATTTTCCACAGGTCATAACATGTCAAAAACCGGCCAAATCTGCCGGTCTTTAGGGGAAGTGAACGTCACATCGGAGACGCTCGGGGAAGTGCGTCGCACACTATCGGTGCGGTTCGCGCAGGGCGAGTTTATCCCTCATGGAGTTTTCGCGAACCCTTGAGGCCGCCGCCCACGATGAGTCAGATGAACCCGAGGGATGTTCCCTCGAGAGTTGTCTCCTCTACCTGATGTAATACTCAACTTCCCGTGGAGAACCGTCCTACAAAAAGCGAAATTGGTACCCACCTGCGCATCCGCGCCCGGATCGCAGTGGCGGTCCTCTTTTTGGTCAATGGTCTGACATTGGCAAGTGTCGTGGTCTGGTTTCCCACCTTGAAGATCGAGCTCGGCCTCTCAAACGTGGCTCTGGGTGGTGCCATTGCGGTCGGCCCGCTCGGCGGTCTTGTGCTGGGAATGACGGCGGCGCCGCTTGCGGCACGTTTTGGTTCGGGGCGTGTCGCATCCGTAGGTGCCTCGATCGGTGCCGGAGGGCTCGTTGTCCTCGGTTTCGCCTCGGCGTGGTGGTCGTTTGCGGTCTCGATGTTCATACTTGGTGCCGCTGACTCGATAACCGACTCGGCCATGAACTCCCATGGTCTTCGAGTGCAACGCCGCTACGGGAGGAGCATCATCAATTCCTTCCATGCCCTGTGGAGCCTCGGCGCCGTCGTCGGGGGATTGATCGGGGCTGTGATGGTATCGATCGACGTAACCCGATCGTTGGCCTTGGGTGTAACCGCTGCAGTCCTCGTGGCGATCGTCATGACGACCGGTCGATGGAGACTGACGGGGACAGAGGAGTCAGAGCGACCCATTGACGATGGAGTCATGCCCGGGAGCAAGGAGCCCGGCCTCCGTCAAGCTGTGCGTATGGCTCCGATGTTACTTTTGAGCTTCGGGTTGATCGCAGCCATGGCTGGCGCGGTGGAGGACTCCGCAGCGTCTTGGGCCGCAATACATATGCGTGAAACGCTGGGTGCGCCCCCGTTTGTCGCAGGGCTTGGTTTCGTTGCCGCCCAAGCCATGATGGTCGTCGGTCGGACCGGTGGGGATCGCATGGTCGATCGCTTTTCGGCCCGCACCGTGGTGCGCATGGGATCGTTGCTGGCGTTTGCCGGGATGGTCGGTGTTGTCCTCGGCCCTCACCCGGTCATCGTCATTATCGGATTCGCGATGGCCGGATTGGGAGTGGCAACACATTTCCCGTTGGGACTGGGCGCAGCGGGCAATATCCCTGGGATGCGTAGTGCCGACGGGGTGGCCGTGGCGTCATGGTTGGCGCGACTCAGTTTCTTCGTCGTGCCTCCCCTGGTAGGTGCGCTCGCCGATGCGGCAGGCCTGCGTTGGGGTCTGACCCTGGTGGTGGCATGTGCCGGAGCGGCCTTCTTCCTGGCGCAGGCCCTCCCGGGTCGCCAGGCCGCGGACCCGGGATAGCTCAGCGTCCTTTGGGGGCGGTGCTGACCGCCGTTTGTGGTGCCCATCGATGAAGGAAGAACTGGGCGATGGGCCCGATGAAGAGGGCAAAGGCAATAGTGCCAACACCGAAAGTCCCACCCAACGCCCAACCCGATGCCAACACAACTATTTCGATCGTCGTGCGCGTGAGGCGGATCGAAGGGCCGTACTTGGCGATCCCGGTCATGAGCCCATCCCTCGGGCCGGGGCCCAAGCTGGCGCCGATATACATGCCAGTCGCCACACCGATTAGGAGAATGCCACCCACGACCAACCCCACCCTCGCGACCATTGCTTCGGGCTCGGGAATGAAAAGCGTGAAAAGGTCGATCATCACCCCGATGATCACGGCGTTGGCCAGCGTCCCCAATCCGTATGGCTCTTTCAGCGGGAGCCAGCCGAGCAGGACGATCACCGAGACGATGATGGACCAGATCCCGACGGTGAGACCGAACTGCTTCGATAGCCCCTGGTGCAAAACATCCCATGGCGGCACACCGAGGTTCGACTGGAGCATCATCACGATGCCGACGCCGAAGAGCATCAAACCAGCTACGAGTTGAATAGAGCGTCGGCCCAACTCGGGACCGGCAGCGCGAATGAAGTACCGGGTGCGTGTCGTCATCTTCTTGTAAGGGTCAACTGCGGGAACGCCACTTTCATGCCCTCAGCTTCAAAAGGCAAATCCCTGGTGACATAAGGTTGCACACACAGTGGCGGGAAAACGCGCTGAGTCGCCATCGAAGCCATTCCGCGCGTGATTTGAACCGATAGTGACCCTGAGAGCCTTAGGTTCGCGGGAATCGGCTGTCCGGTGTCGTAACGTGCGTGTATGGGCTCGCAGACTGTTCAACTCTTGGTGACGTGCCTGGTCGACGTCTTTGCTCCCGAGGTCGGTCGGGCCACAATTCGCACATTGAATCTGGCCGGATGTGAGGTCGAATTCCCCGCCTCACAAACCTGTTGCGGCCAGCCGGCATTCAACGTCGGTATGTGGGACGACGCCCGGGCGATGGCCGCCCATACCCTCGACGTGCTCGACGCAACCAGTGGGACCGTGGTGGTCCCATCGGGATCCTGTGCGGTGATGGTCGCCAAGCACTATCAGGAGTTGTTCGCGGGCTCCGAACGCGAGGAGCAGGCGGTACGTGTCTCCTCGCGGGTTCGGGAGCTCTCCCAGTTTCTCGTTGATGACCTTGAGGTTGTCGGGTTCGATTCGGTCTGCGACGACTGCACGTTCACAGTTCACAAATCCTGCCACGGCCTTCGCGGGCTCGGGCTCGATGACCAGGTGGAGACACTTGTTGGTGCTGTAGCCGGATCGACGACCCTGCCGCTCGACGGTGCCGACGAGTGTTGCGGGTTCGGTGGATTGTTCTCGGTGGAAATGCCGGAAGTATCTGCAGCAATCATGAACACCAAGCTGGACCGCGTCGAGGCCAGTGGTGCCAAGGTCGTAGTGGGCGGAGACATCTCGTGCCTCCTCCATATCGAAGGCGGATTGAGACGTCGAGGATCCGGGGTGTCGGTTCGACATTTTGTTGAAGTGATCGGAGGAAGCGATGCAACTTAGAGGCCTCAGGACCCACAACGCCGCAGTGACGGATCTGGAATCGGCGAAGGCCTGGTACACGGAATTGCTGGGCGCGGCGCCGTATTTCGACGAACCGTTCTACGTAGGATTCGAAGTGGCCGGCTATGAATTTGGGCTCTTCCCGGGCGAGCCCGGCATTGGTGGCACGATGGTGTACTGGGCCACCGAGGACCCCGCGACCTTTATATCCCGAGCCGTGGAAATGGGCGCAGAGGCAACTGCGGCCGTTCAGGATGTGGGTGATGGAATCATCCTGGGAACTTTCCTCGATCCATTCGGCAACGAGTTCGGGGTGATCAGGAACCCCCATTTCGCACCACAACTGGTCCACGCGGCCGCCGATGATGTCGCTGCCACCGTCATCTCCTATTCGAGAGATGTCCCCATCGGGCGTAAGGGGGCCTGGGATCTTTGGGCGACGAGCGAAGGTTTGGCGAAATGGTGGACTGAGCACACCAAAATCGACCTCAGACCGGGCGGAGCCTACGAGATTCATTTCAACCCCGACGCTGCACCCGGTGACAGGGGCGGTGATTGGTGCCGCGTCCTCAGCTTCCTACCCGGATCGATGTTGTCGTTCACCTGGAATTCACCGCCCGAGCTGAAGACACGCCCACTTCATACCTGGGTGGTGATGTTGTTCGAGGAATCCGGCGCGGGCAGCCGGGTCACTTTGAATCACTTTGGGTGGCCCGAATCGGGATTGGCTGATGACGGATCGGATTGGCCTGAAACTCTGGACTATTTCAGGGAGGCCTGGACATACGTCATGGACCTCTTCTCCGGACATTTCGAGAGCACATGACCCCTCAACCGGTCACATTCCTCACCCGAGCACAACGCCTCGTCGGCTCCCCTGAGGCCGAGGCCGTGGAACGCGGAATGCGTCTGATGACTGAGAAGCGGTCCGAGGCGGTGGCCGATTTCAGTGCAATGGAGCCGTTACGCGATCGGGTGCGGGCGATTCGCCTTCATGCGCTCAATCATCTCGATGGCCTGCTCGGGCACTTCGTCGATCAATTGGAGGCCAACGGCGGGACCGCTCACTTTGCGGCGGATGCCGAGGAAGCGAACCGCATCGTCGCCGAAATCCTCGTCAACTCGGGCTCGACCCGCGTCGTCAAGGCCAAGTCGATGGTTTCGGAGGAAATCGAGCTCAATCCGTTCCTGGAGGATCGAGGATTCGATGTCGTCGAGACCGACCTCGGAGAATTCATCGCCCAGCTCGCCGGAGATACGCCAAGTCACATCATTGCCCCGGTTCTCCACCTGACCCGTCACGACGTCGGTCGGGTGTTCGCTGAGAAACTCGGGGTCGAGGAGACCAGCGAGCCGAAGGAGCTCAATCAGATCGCCAGGGATCACCTGCGACAGATCTTTCTCGCCGCGGACGCCGGTATCAGCGGGGTCAACCTTGCTATCGCTGAGTCGGGGTCGATCGTGACAGTTACCAACGAAGGCAACGGAAGGTTGTGCACGACCGTCCCGCGAGTTCACATCGCCCTGATGGGCATGGAGCGGATCGTCTCGAGATGGGAAGACGCCGCCGCAACTCTGGAGGTGCTCGCCCGATCAGCCACGGGCCAACGCCTGTCCGTCTATACCAACGTGATCACCGGCCCGCGTCGCCCGGAGGACTTCGACGGGCCCGAAGAGGTCCATGTTGTGATCATCGATAACGGCCGCTCCGAGATCTTGGGCAGCGATACCGCCGAAATCCTCGCCTGTATCCGCTGCGGGGCATGCCTGAACGTTTGCCCGGTGTTCCGGGAGGTGGGTGGTCATGCCTATGGGACTGTGTACTCGGGCCCGGTCGGATCCGTGGTCACGCCCGGGCTCCATGGATTGAACCCGTGGTGGGATCTTCCATACGCGTCGACGCTGTGCGGGGCTTGCGAAGAGGTGTGCCCGGTGCGAATCCAGATCCCGTCGATGCTCCTCAAACTCCGGGAGCGGGCGGCCAGGGAGGGCCATCTGCCCGGATGGCTCGAGAAAGGGATGCATCGTTATCGCAAAACCGCCGTGGAGTCGACTCGGTGGGGTCGGGCCACCAGGTGGGCACGCAAGATTTCGGGGTTGGTCTCGACTGCGGGATGGATCCGTCGTCTACCCGGTCCAGGAAGAGGCTGGACCGATTCTCGTGACCTGCGACGTCCAGCCGAGCAGACATTCACCCAGTGGTATAGGAGTCGCGGTGGATCGTGAAGCCTTCCTGGCCCGGGTTGCTTTCGGGGTCAAACGAGCGGAGCTTCCCGAGCCTCCGTCAGTTGTCGACGAGCTTCCTGACATGGGGGAGACCGATCTGATCGAGTTGTTCCGGGCGCGGGCGCAGTCGGTTAACGCCGTGGTCCACGGTCCGGTCACGAGACATGGAACACCGCGTGCCGTAGTCGGGATCGCTGCCGGGCACAACATCGAATCGTTTGTGTCGTGGGACGTTCTGCCGGCCTCCGGCGTCGCGGCTGCCTTGGGCACGGCCGGCTTCGATCGGATAGACGCTTTTGTCGACGATCGCGATCAGCTCCTGGACATCTCCCGGGCTGACCTAGGCGTAACGGGTTCGGACTTCGCCCTTGCCGAGTCTGGCAGCGTCGTATTGTCACATGGTCGTGGGAGGGGAAGGCTGGTGAGCCTGGTGCCCGAGATCCACGTCGCTCTCGTCATGACAACGACAATCCATCGAACTCTTGCGCATTGGGCTCGTGAATTCCCCTCTAAGCCGGCGGAAACTGCCAACCTGGTGATCGTCACCGGGCCAAGTCGTACCGGAGACATCGAATTGGAACTGACCCTCGGGGTGCATGGCCCCCGGCATATGCATGTGGTTTTGATCAAATGACCGGACTTAGACCGCCACCTTCAACGGACACACCAACTCGCATCTTCGGCCGCTTTGTCGTGCTGATCTTCTTGTTGTTGGCCCTGGGTGCATTCATATGGAGCGCGGTCATCATGCAGCAGATCCCTCTCGTGGAGGATGTCCTCCTCGAAGATCTCGATGTGGGTGGCACTGAGACCGTTGAGGGGATACGTTTCCATGTAGAGGACAGCGGGACTGACTCGACTCCCACATTCTTCTTCCACGACATCGACATCGGGGGCATGGCAACTTTCGACGATCTGATTTCGAGTCTCGGTGACGACGCCCGCTCAATTGCCGTCGACCTCCCCGGGTTCGGCCTCACCACACGCATCCCCGAGGTAGGACCAGAACACACGGTGGGGAAGATGGCTGAGAGAATGGTCGCCGTCATCGAGGCCCGAACTTCAGAGCCTTCGGTACTTGTTGGCGTGGGTCTGGGTGGAGAAGTGGCCGCGGAAGTAGCCGTGCTGCGTCCGGACCTCGTTGCCGGTCTGGTGTTGATCGACGTCGATTTCTACGGCGGCGGAGGATGGGTCCAGACTGCGGAGAACGTGCCCTGGATGGGTACCGCGTTCACGTATGCTTTCGAGACCTCGGGGGCGTTTGCCGATAACGCGTTCGCCCCATACTGCGATCAGGGCGGTTGGTGCCCTACTCGAGCGCAGGCGGCAGCTCGATCGACCGCGGCGAGCATCGTCGACACGACCGAGTCGCTGAACGCATTTCGCAACACTCCCGCAGCTTCGAATGTCCCTTCGCTACTCGGCGATATCACTGCGCCGACCATTCTGGTTTGGAGCGATCAGGGCGAAATCCCTCGAAGCTCACAGGATCGTGTGGTCGAAGCAATGGCAGATGTGACCTTCGAGCCTATTGGCGCTCTCCAAGCCCACCTGCAAGAACCAGGTTGGGTCGCCGATCTGATACGGCGATTGTTGCCGTAACGGCTTCTCAGCCCACGCTGAATTCGACAGCGTGCACCACGTTGTTCCCGTAGCCGTTGGCGTTCCAGCGAGATCGTAGGGGCTGTTGGTTCCCGAAGCTGTCGGACGCCCGGGCCATCACCCGGTGGCCCCCTCGCGGAAGGTCGACAACGGTGCTCCACCCGGCTGCGGCAAACATCGAAGGTTTGATGGCGAAGGTGGTGGCGAGCCATGTCTCGCCACCGTCAATGGAGATCTCAACTGAAGTGATCAGGCTTGACCCGCTCCACGCCGATCCTGATATGCGGGTGGGCCCATCTGGAAGGACGGCGCCTTCGCCCGGATGCGCTATCAGAGAGCGGACCTGGATCTCGCGCACCGGGGCAGACTCGTCGAAATGGGTGTCCGAGTAATACCGGTACTTCTTTACAAAGTGGCCTGTGAAGGGCTCTGCAAGGCCCACGATGGCGGTGACCCACTTGACGGACTTCATTGCGTAGTGGCCTGGCACGACCAGGCGAATCGGCCCCCCATGCTCCCGGGGGAGAGGCTCTTGCCCCAGTGATGTGACCAGCATCGACCGATCCCAGACAGCCCGCTCCAAAGAAAACTGGTAGTTGATCCGTTGATCGGGCTCAACTTCGCCGCTATCGAACCCGGTGAACACGATCTCCGAGATCGAGTCGGATATCGGGCCCAGGGCGTCCGTCAGGGAGACGCCACCGAAGACCACGGGTGACGCCCCGCCCATATCCCACGGAGTCCCATCCGGAACGGGGTCCATGAACCTCCGCCCATTGCCCGCACATTCCAGGACCATGGCAATTTCTCGCTGTGTCAGTTGACTCAGGTCGTCGAGCGTCAGTTCGAAGCTCCGCTCGGCGAGCGACACATCGATGCGATCCGGGACCTCGTCGGGGATCGGGAAGTTGTTCCTCATGTAGACGTCTGCCGCATCGAGTGGTGAGCCATCCAACAGCTCGAGAGGTGTGCCCGCATTGGGTGGGTCCGTGGTGATAAACCCCAGACGACTCACGGCTTGAGCAGGACCTTTCCCGTCGTCTCACGCCCTTCGAGTGCTCGGTGAGCCTTGGCGGCATCCCATAAGTCGAAAGTTGCCCCGATCCTTACTGCCAACTTCTCCTCGCTGATCCAGCGGAACAGATCGGCAGCCCGTTTCCCCAGCTCCTGGTTGGTCGCTATGTAGTCACCCAGCCGGGGTCTCGTGAGAAAGATGCTTCCCATTCGCGCCAGGATCAAAGGGCTGATCTCAGGGACTGGTCCCGACGCGTTGCCGAACGTGACCATCATCCCCCTCCTCTTCAAGAGTTTTAGTCCCTTCGAGAATGTCGCTTTGCCGACGCCGTCGTAGATGACGTCGAACGGCCGATCCCCCAAAGCCGAGGTCGCCTCCAGCGCGAAGTCGGAGTTGGCATAATTGATCACCTGATCGGCCCCGGCGCGCTCACTGAGAACGACCTTGGAGTCGGACCCGACTGTGGTCACGACCGTGGCTCCGATGATTTTCGCGATCTGGGTCAGCAGTAGTCCCACCCCTCCGGCCCCGGCGTGGATCAAACAGGTGTCCCCTGAGGACAGCGGATACGTGTCAGTGGCCAGGTAATGGGCGGTCAAACCTTGCAAGAGCAGTGCGGCAGCAATGCTGGTGTCAACGTTGGGCGGAACAACAACCAGGCGATCAGCGTCGACCACGGCAAGTTCTCCGTAGCTTCCTCGACCGGCTGCCCACGCAACCCGGTCACCCACCGCCACTCCGGTTACACCGCTTCCGAGTTCGACCACGGAGCCGGCGCCTTCCTGGCCGAGGACAAATGGGAGATCCACCTCGTACAGACCCGTTCGGTGATATGTGTCGATGAAGTTGACTCCTGCAGCCTCGACCTTGACCTTCACCTGGCCCGCTGCCGGTCTCGGCTCGTCGACATCGGCGAACTCGAGATGTGTGGCATCACCATGTTCGCGGATGAGTATCGCCTTCATTCCTTTACCTCCCATCCCCGTAATCGGAGCTCGTCGGCGAGGATGCCGGTGGGGATATGAGAAATGTCGTATTTGGGTCGCTCGATATCAAGGCATCGTTCAATCGGGTCGCGGAGAGTGCGTGCCCAGGCCTTGCCCTTGGCTTCGGCTTCGAGGCTCAGCGTCCCATCGGGATTGACCGTGTAGACGTGGGCGGCGATCTGGGGGTTGACCCTCGAGCCACGTTCGCCGTAGACGAGAAGCGTCGAACCGGCGGGCACGTCCTGAATTCCTCCTGTCGCCACAAACGAGCCATCGAAGGCCCAACCGGATGACTTGGAGCTGTCGACGGAATCCACGACCTTGGCCCAGTTCTTGTGGCGTTCGTCACCAACCAGCGGCACCTCCACCGGTACCAGAACTACATCAGACATATTTCCGAGAGTACCCCTCTCTTCGCCGATTGGTGAGTCCTTCCCATGCGGCACCACCGCCGGTGCCACGGTGTTTGTACATTCGTTCGCCCGATCGGTGCCCACAAATCACGCCAGAGGCGCGTGTGAAGGTTCTCAGTCCTTTACGCTTAGGGCATGGCCAAGCTCCGTCTATTTGCCAATCTGCGCGAAATCGCGGGTGAGTCGCGTGTCGAAATCGAGTCGGACACGGTACGTGGAGTCCTGGAATCGGCCACAGATCGTTTTGGTCCCCAGTTCGGTCGGGGCCTGGAAACTGCCAAGGTCTGGATCAACGGCGAGCCCGCCGGACTCGATGCCGCAGTTGGTAGCACAGATGAAGTCGTGCTGATCCCGCCCGTGTCGGGTGGCAGTCAACCTTCACAGGCAATTGCTCCAGCCGACCTGGTCGGGTTTGTGCCCCTGGGTCTTGCACTCATCGCCGTTCTGGCCAATCTCCAAGGCCAGGCGAACTGGGCGGCATTCGCTGTGGCTGCAATTGCGGTCTGGGCGGCGGATTTGGGGGGGACCTTTGAACGCAGGAGAAAGACCTTCGCCCCCCTTCCCGTCATGATCGCGGGTGCAGCAGGTGTGCTCGCCGGGCACACCATCGGAAGCTCAGGGTACGGACTCGCCCTGGGAGTCGCTGTTGTGACGACACTTGGCTGGGCCGTGGCATACGAGGACTACAGGAACGTGGATGTCTTCAGCCCAACGCTTCTCACCGCGGTTTTCGCAGGGCTCGCAGGGGCGTCGATGGTTCTGTCTCGATCAGCATTTTCTCCGGACGAGAGGGCTATTGATGTCTTCTTGGTTGCGGTAATCGCTGCTGTCTTGTTTGGCGCGATTGCAATCCGAATGCAACAACTTCCACTCCTCGATCCGTTCTCGGTGTCGGCGATAGCCGCCGTCCTGGCTTCTGTCGGCGCTGCGTCGTTGTGGGATCTCGATGTGGTTGGTTACCTGCTCGTTGGGCTGGGTGTGGCGATCGCGATGGTGGCGGGTCGCGGCCTTAGCTCCATGCTTCGGCTGGGCACTGTCAGCTTGACGGATTTGCCACCCGGAGCGGTCGCGTCCCTCGATGGTGTGATTCTCGCCGCCGCCATCTATTACCCCCTGATCCGGATCATTCTCTAGAGCCTCATGCTCACAGTCGCCTGGGTCGCCGTAGGTGGTGCGGCAGGTTCTGTCGCCAGGCACCTCGTTGCAACGGGTCTCAATGGTCGATATCACCCCTGGGGCACAGTCCTGGTCAATGTCGTCGGAAGCCTCGCACTGGGGTTCCTGGTGGGGCAGTGGGGCATGACAGTCGACTCCCCGGCCCGCCTCGGAGTGACGGTCGGGCTGCTCGGAGGTTTTACGACATTTTCGACTTTCTCCCTCGATACGATCCGGCTTTGGGAAAACGCCGAAATCGGACTCGCCGTGACCACCGTTGCCCTATCGCTGGGGCTGGGATTGGGGGCGGCGGTTCTCGGGATGGTGGCCGGACGCGCCTGAACCACGGGAATCGTCCCGGATAACTACCGACATGTCGCCGGTAAGGGGTACCATTCCCCGCGCATGGCAGTTGAGAAATCAAACTTGCGAGCCTTGCTGGTTCTTATTGCCGTTGCCGTAATCGCGGCCCTCTTCCCACAAACCACGCAGGCCACCACAAAAGCCCAGGTCGATGCGGCCTGCGCTCAGTCGCGTGAGCAGCTCGATGCGCTCCGCGCTGCGCGAACAGAGTTCGACGACGCTGCTATCGCGTACGAGGCAGCTCTGAATGAAGTCGCCCGTATTGAACGCAAACAGGCCAATGTCGAAGGATCTGTGGAGTCGCACAGTGAAGACCTCAAGATTGTGCAGGCTCAACTCGAAGAGCAAGCCGTCGAGTTGTATATGCGAGGCGGTTTCTCGAACCCCGGGATCATCCTATCTGCTTCCTCAGTTGACGAGGTGATGACGACCTCGGAGTTCCTAGCTTCGGCTGCAGCCGGTGGCCAGACCTCGATCGATGACCTGTTGGCTGCGAAAGGCGAACTTGGTCGTTTCCAGGAAGACCTTGCGGCGGTTCGGGACGAGTTGAAAGAAGCCGAGGCCAGCGCCCTTGATTTCCGAAACAAACAGGAGGCAGCGATGGACGCCGAACAAGCTGCCTATTCCAAGCTCACCGAAAACTGCAGGAGTCTCCAGAATAAGTATGAAGCAGAACAGGCCGAAGCTCGCGCTCGGGCCAAACAGCTTGCATCCGGCTCGGTCCAGGTCGGCTCATTCATCTGCCCGTTCACGCCCGGACGAACTTCGTTTATCGATTCATGGGGCTTCCCGAGATCTGGTGGCCGAACACATAAGGGAACCGATTTGTTCGCGCCGTATGGCGAGCCGGTCTATGCGGTGACTGCCGGAACGGTCAGCCTCGGCAACGGCGGGCTCGGAGGATTGACCATTTGGCTTACGGCGAACAACGGTGTCGCCTATTATTACGCCCATTTGTCCGGATTCAACGTTTCAAGTGGACAAAAAGTCAGCCAGGGCCAAACCATTGGGTTCAATGGTGACTCGGGCAACGCCAAGGGGACCAGCCCACACGTCCACTTCGAGTTGCACCCGGGTGGGCGGGGCGGCGCCGCCGTCAATCCCTATCCAACTCTGGCCGCAGCATGCAAGTAACCTGCTGTCTGTGACTGAGAACCGCCGCCGAATCGACTACGTCCTCGAACCCGAGTTCGTGGCCGACCTAGAAGCCCTCGAACTCAACGATTTGAGAAAGCGCCGCGACACCACCGAGGATGTCGAAAGCCAGGTTTCGTACTACCGACGTTTACTGCACGGCCGCATGGACCTTCTCGACTTCGAGCTCACCCGTCGCCGGGGTGACGAGGAGCGCACCCTTCTCGAAGCGTTGCCGGAGATCCTCGCCCGCGGGATGGTTCTGGGCGCCGAGCCCACCCTCAAGCACATCGAAGTGATGCCATCGCTCCCAAACTCCACCGGCCGCCGCCTGATCGACACCATCATGGATGACGGCGTGCTGGCGCAATTGCCGGACCTCACCGATGCCGAGATCAGCGATGCGCTGACCAGTCTTCGTGACTTCGAGCGCCAACTCTCGGCGCAGAGAAAACAGCTCCACCTTGTGATCGACAAACTGCAAGACGAGATCGTAAGTCGATACCGCACCGAACACGGCACTTCGACCGTAAGCAGTTAGCACCAGAGAATTGCTCGCTACGCGGACTCGCTCCGGACTGGTCGAGACCGTCCACGAGGGCGCTGTCGCCATCATGGACCATGAATCCCGCCTCGTTGCGTGGTCCGGAGAAATAGACCGGCCATTCTTCCTCCGGTCCAGCGCCAAACCCTTCCAGGCCGCCATCTCTCTGGAAGCCGGAGCGTCGCTGGAGCCGTCGGAGATTGCTCTGGCATCGTCATCCCACGATGGCGATCCCGTCCATATCGCAATCGTTCGTCGGATACTCGAAAGAGCCGGTTTGACCGAGGACGATCTGCAGTGCCCACCGAACTGGCCGCTTGGAGTGACTGCGCGGCATCGGCTCATTGGTTCCGGACATCAGAAGCGGTCACGGATCTGGCACAACTGTTCCGGGAAACACGCCGCCTGGCTTGCGGCATGTCAGGCCCGGGGATGGCCAATCGAGACTTACCTGGATCCCGAGCATCCTCTGCAGGTCAAGATCCAGGACTTCGTTTCGAAGTTGGGCGATTACCCAACAGGGCCTGTCGGTGTCGACGGATGTGGCGCCCCGGTGCTGCGCACCACAGTGCGAGCGATGGCCGTGATGTTCAGCCGGCTCGGCACTGATAACCGATTGTCGGAGGTTTTCCAGGCAATGCACCGCTTTCCGTCGTTGGTTTCGGGCGTAGGGAACGGCGATGCCAGCATCGCAATAGCCACCAACAGTGCTGCCAAGAGAGGGGCACTCGGGTGCATTGGAATAGCGGTACATCAGCAATTTGGTGTGGCCGCCAAGAGTTGGGACGGAAGCGATCAGGTGGCGGCGATGGCCGCCGCAGTTGCTCTGAAGTTGGTGGGAGGATTCACCCCTGCGATAGAGCGGTCATTGTCCGACGTGACGGGCCGCCTTATTGAGGGCGGGGGACAGCCGGTCGGGAGACTGGAACCTCATCTCGAGCTGCAATGGTCGCGGGCCGAATGACCGCGCCGTGGCCGGAGTTGGAGCGAGCGGGGGAACCTTTTGACCGGTGGACCGGGCCCTTTCCGCGGCTACCTTTTCTAGAAGCCTGGTTTGCCGAGATGGGCCGCGGGTCGCCGATCAGTCTCGTCAACGACGACAACATCTTGCCGATGGTTCAGCTCGATGGCGATCTACTAGTGGCCGGGGACGCCCAGGTTACCGATTACCACAGCCCATTGGGCTCTGACCCATCGAGGCTGGCGACCTCGATCAGCAAAATTGGAGAGAACGCTCGCTCCGTGGTCGTCGATTCACTGCCGGAGAGTTCCGCAAAGGCAATTTCAGGTGGCCTCACTCTCGAAGGCGTCACCCATCAGCTCATGTCCGACGCAGTCACTCTGGTCCTTGAACTGGAGTCGACGGACTACCTCTCCCAGCTCACCAAGAAGCAACGTCACGAATCACGTAGGAAGCGGCGGCGTTTCGTCGAGGCGGTTGGTGAGCCAGAGTTGGTGATTGCCAGCGACCAATCAATGCTCCCAGAGTTTGTAGCGATGCATCGCAAAACTTCAGGAGACAAAGGCTCATTCATGACCAACCAGATGGAGGCTTTCTTCTCTGAACTGCTCGGGCAGCCGGGCTGGGAGATTGCCATGCTGATGGCAGGTGAAAAGCCCGTTGCGACATTCTTTGGCTTCAGTGAGCCCGGGTGCTACTACCTCTACAACAGTGCGTTCGACAATGACTTTCGGGAAGTCTCACCCGGGGTCGTGGCGTTGGTAGAGCTAATCCAGCACTTGGCGAATCAGGGAATCATGAGAATCGACTTTCTCAAGGGCGATGAGCCCTACAAGTTCAGAATGGGAGCCATCGAGCGGCCCCTATTCAGAATTGAGGTCCGGTGAGGGGAAGAGTCGCATTCCTGGCGGTTCACTCGTGTCCTCTGCAGCAACCCGGTAGCGGCTGGGCGGGTGGGATGAATGTTTACGTCGACGAGCTGGCACGGTCCCTGGCACGGGAAGGCATCCAGGTCGATGTCTTCACCCGGAGACACAGTCGCGACGTTCCGGCCACAGTTGTTGTCGAGAAGGGTTTCTTGCTCCACCACATCGATGCCGGCCCGCCACGCGATATGGACCCGCAGAGGACCATCCGCTATATGGGTACCTTCGCCCAGGAAGTCACCGCCCAAATCGGTTTTATCCCTGAGTTGAGGCTGGTCCACTCCCACTATTGGCTCTCCGGCTGGGCCGGGCTCACCATCAAGGCGAAAACCGGGCTCCCGCACGTTCACAGTTTCCACTCGCTAGGGCGGATCAAGGATCTGAATCGGCGTGCCGATGCAACCCCCGAGGCTCTCACGCGCCTCGCAGCCGAGCAGGATGTCATCGACGGAATCGATCGGATAATCGCATCCACTGACACAGAGAAGTCGGACCTGGTATCTCACTACAACATCGATCCGGAGATCGTCTGCGTAGCTGCGCCGGGAGTAGACCACGATCTTTTCACCCCTGGCTTACAGAGTGCCGCCCGGATCAGACTCGGTTGGCCCGACCTTCCGACCGTTCTATTTGTTGGCAGAATCCAGCCCGCAAAAGGGCCGGATGTTGCGATCGAGGCGTTCCGGCACATCGCCGAAAGGATCGAAGACTCGAGATTGGTGATTGTGGGTGCACCCTCTGGCTCCGACGGTGCAGGCGAATTCGACGCACTCCAGAAACGGGCCAAGGCGTTGAACCTCTCCGACCGCATCACGTTTGCCGAACCCGTACCCCATCGAGAGATGCCGGATGTGTATCGCGCCTCCGATGTCGTGATGATCCCGTCGCGCAGCGAGTCGTTTGGCCTTGTGGCCGCTGAAGCGCAGGCGTCGGGCCTCCCGGTCGTGGCCGCCCGCGTCGGAGGGCTGTCCGATGTCGTCGGCCAGGATTCCGGTGGCGT
This sequence comes from Acidimicrobiia bacterium, assembly GCA_041751055.1. Lineage (GTDB taxonomy): Bacteria > Actinomycetota > Acidimicrobiia > Spongiisociales > ZC4RG35 > MA-ANB-1. Next base: position 28,597 of record JBGSYD010000001.1, read on the forward strand.
GCTTGTCGAGGGATGGGGCTCACCGGAATGGTCCGAGGCAGTGATCGACATCCTCGGGAACAAGCGGCGCGCTCGGGAATTGAGCCGACGCGGTCCCGAATGGGCTGAGCGCTATTCCTGGGAGACATCGATCGAGCGGATAGCCGACATCTATCGCGACATGTTGTGAGAGACGTCCTTCTCGAGCGGATTGGGTCCTGGCTCGAAGATCCGGAGTCGTCTGTCGAATATGCCGAAGAAGTGGACGGGCGCTGGGCGGTAAGGATGCGACAGGAGATAAGGGACGCGACGACCGTGTGGTTTGAGGTCGGCGAACGCAGCATCACCTACGAGGCCTACGTCTTGCCCGTGCCACCTGATTCCACCGAGTCGTACCGTCAGGCCCTCGTTCGAAATCAAAGGGGGTGGAGGGCGTTCTTCGCCCTCGATGGTGAAGGCGCCCTGGTGCTTCGTGGTCGGCTTGCATCGAGTTCGGTGACGTTGGAGGAGCTCGATCTTGTGCTCGGTGAGGTCTACGAGATGGTGGAAACCGCCTTCCGATCACTGGTCAAGTCGGCCTTTCCACCTCGCGAAAAATCGGTTTAGAAACTTGTAAACACACCGGTGTGGACAAACCCTGTGGATAACACCGATTCCTGTTGGTAACCCCTCCGAATGTGCCTGATTCTTCCAATTCTAGGCGATTTAGCGATAGTTAGCGATAGATAAATCCAGGATCAGGGTCATTGAACCGGACTGGACTTATCTCTACATTCATCTACACAACGCCCGAGAGGCAAAGAAGGGAAATATCCGTTCGGGGAAGTGCGGTGTGACTCTGGAGGGTCACTCGGGCGTTGCCCAACGCTCTCTCTCAAAAGTGACTCCTTGAGAAGAGTGGCAAGCAGACCGAAGAACCCTCCCATGCAAAGCACCGGGAGGGTTCTTCTTGTTCACTCTGCCTGCTCTTACTCTCCCTCCGCTTGCGGAGGGAGTACTCCGTCCAACCGGGGCCGGAGGGAGGGTGGCAAGATCCCAACGCCGAAGCCTGGGTGCGACGCGAGCCGATCAACGCCCGGGGGACCTTTCCCTGGAGTTGCAGAACAACTCCCCACATCTCGCAGAGGCGGCAGCCCTGGCCGACCGGCGTCTGTTTGCCCTACATGGAAACCTCGGTCGGGATCAGGGAAAGGTGTCTCCCCAGTGTGCGAGTGACTCAGGCGCGGGGAGGCATGCGGGCAAAGTCGGTCAGCACAGTTTCAGTCCTGGCACATCTGCCAGAAACGAGTCGTCTCGATGCACTCGTTGCCCGGAGTGATCTCCTGGTCGGGGGGGACGATAAGGGTCGTAGTCGTGGTTGGTGGAAGAGTTGTGGTTGTGGTTGCCACTGTCGCCGGCGACGTCGTGGCCGCTGCGGATGAGCAACTGGTGGAGCCTGGTGAAGGCGACCCGCTGTAGTTGACAAAAACGACGGTCACATAGATCGTTCCACCGCTGACCACAGTCCCAACGCCGACCGTGTTGTAAGCACCGAGGATGTTGGCTTTGTGACCGGCCGAGGCCATAAAGGCGTCATGGAGGGAGCTGACACTGCCACCACGACCAACGTTCTCCCCGAGTTTGGTCCATCCCGACCCGGCGGCGGCCGTGAGCAGCGCATTGCTGGAGTGGAAGATTCCACCGGAGGCAGCCATCTTGCCGCTGTGGCATCGTGCGTACGTCTGAAGACTGCCGGACATCGATAGGGCCCCGAGCCCGACAGCGGAGCGTTCGGCGTTGATTTTGGAGAGGAACTCGTTTTCCTGGCTCGCGTCAGCACCGGCCGACAGGGCTACGCCCATCGTCAGTAATGAGAGGGTCAGTGCGAGCGAGACCCAGCGCTTTCTTCCCGGCATCCGATCGATATCGGCATGTCCGTGAAAATGCTTGAGGGGTCAGATCCCGAACATCACCTCACGCAACGAGAGCATCGACGACTCCAAAGTCTCCGGATTGAGCCGCATCGAGCCCAGCCTCAGGCCCCGCATGCCCTCGCCGACATTGGTGATGACGCGAAGTGTCTCTTCATCGTGGGTCAGGATCCCCAGCCCCAGACAACCTCCCCCTTCGTCCTGCACGCCTACGAGGACATGGTCGAGGCGGTCCAGATTCAGCCCGATCGGAAGAGTCGGTGCGAACACGGTTGGTCTTACCTTCCACCGTTCAAGTGGTGGCACCAGGGCGTTGGAGAAGGCAAATTGACGCCGGCTGGCACGTTCATCGGGTGAGACCGGAATGACGTTGTGATCGCTCGGTGCGATGGTGATATCCACGTCGAGGAACCGGCGCAACATTCCTGCGACGGGCTCCATTTCCCCACCTCTCTGCAACGCCACGACCTTGTCGGGTCGGCACAGCTCGGTCTTGTGGTACTTGAGAGTCTCGCCCGCCACTCCGCTGACAACGGCGGTGGTGTCGATTATCACAAGATCGGCCAATTCGCGCGCACGGTCGGTCACGGCCGCAGTTGCCACCACTTGCTGCAATACCAGCCGGGAAGCGGTGATCGTCCCTACGAAATGCAGGTAGTCGGCGGTGGCCATGTCGTCGAGATCCTCGACACGACGTAGCACCTTCAGACCGACACATGCCGGTGGGCCTACCGAAGTATTGCTCACATCGGCGTCCACATAGGCGACGGTCCGGCCGTCGTTCAGCGCTATTCGTGCCGCCATTTTCCCGAGGGTCGTCTTGCCGGTGTCGACCCCACCCATCAGCATGGCCACGTCTACACGCGATATCTCCTTCGCCAGGTTGTCGTGGAGTTGCTCGACCATTGCCAGCAATATAGGACTGAACGGTTCGGCGCCACACTCGGCCCCTCTTTGAGCGGCTCACTCATTCGCCGTATCGCCACTACCGTCCCGTCGGATGTCGCTACCAGTCAGCTTTCTGTCCGATTTCGGGCTCACCGACGAGTTTGTCGGAGTGGTCCACGGCGTCATTGCAAAGCTTGCACCCGAATCCCAGGTCATCGATGTGACACATGGGATCCCGAGAGGCGCCGTAATGGCCGGTGCACTGGCTATGACCAGGGCCATCCAGTACCTGCCGGAAGGTGTTGCGTTGATGATTGTCGACCCAGGGGTTGGCTCGGCTCGAAAAGCCATAGCGGCTGAGACGGAGTGGGGCTATTTCGTTGGGCCCGACAACGGGCTGCTATCCCCGGCAGTTGCCCTCACCGGTGGCGCAACACTTCTGGTGTCGATTGAGAATCCAGAAGCGATGATTCCGTCACCGGGTGCCACATTCCATGGTCGCGACATCTTTGCTCCGGCCGCCGCCCTGTTGGCCTCTGGTGAAGCTTCGATTCAGGATCTGGGGCCAGTCCTGTCAGGTGATGATGTCACTCCGATGCTGTTACCGCTGTCCGAGGTGTCGGACGGTCTGGTAAAAGGCCAATGCTGGTGGATCGACCAGTTCGGAAATGCCCAGACCAACGTCGGTCCCGATGAGCTCGGAGAAGTTGGACTGGAACCAGGGTCCGCCGTGTCGGTGCGGGTAGGTGCGACAACTCACACGATCCCCTGGCGCAGTAACTACAGCGACGCCGGTGTCGGCGAACCTTTGCTCCATGTCGACTCGGCGGGTCTGATCGCCGTCGCTGTCAACGGGGGAAGTGCGTCGGAGGATCTGAATCTATCCGACGGCGTCGTGGTGACCTTCAGCGCCGGATGACAGGGAATTTACGCGTTGAGTATCTGTACGAGCTGGATCGTCCCGGCGATAGCGATTATTGCCAGGAGTATCAGGATGACGATGGCCGTTCCAGGTCTCACTTGAGCTCCATGCGAAGCGAGGGTAGACCCCGCGTCGACCCTCTCGTAAAACTGGCGAAGCCCCGGCGCGAACGCCGGGGCTCCGTCTACATGAGGAGAGGGTCGTTTCCGTGGGGCGGGCTGGGAGGCTATCCAATCACACCTAGGACGAACGTGCCCTTGGGTATGAAGGAACGACCACCCTCCTGTGCATGCACCACATTTATCGACCACACAGCGTGACTACTTGAGCATTGATGTCTTTACTTTTTTGACGAGGTCCGGGTGTCATATTTGCGATGACGCCAGGCCTGTAGTGATGAAAGTGCTCCCAAAAGCGGGCGCAGTCGTCGAGGAAGTCGACGTCGATACCGACGACGCTCTGCTGAGCCGATTCGGGTCGAGAGTCCCGGTTGTGATCAGCCCTGACGGCCGGGTGCTTGCTGAAGGTCAAATCACAAGGAAGCGCTTGAGGCGCGCACTCAGGGCCACCCGACATCTCGGGTTTTAGGGAGTCGTTGTGTCGGTCCCCGGCTCCGATGGCGTAGTCGAGTCCCCGGTCTCCGGAGTGGTGCCGTCCGTTGTGCCCGGGTCGCCTTCGGTGCCGGTACCGTCGGCAGGCGGCTCGGCCAGGCCACAGTCGGTGAGGGCGTCCTCCGGGGTTTGACCACCGAACCGGACCCGCTCGAATGCCGATACTGCAGCTATCTGCTCGGCGCTCAGCGCTGATCCGAATCCGGGCATCACGCCGAAACCCTGTACCGGTTTGTTGGTGTCGCCGTATGTTCCACGACCGGCGGCCTGGAATCCCGGTGTGGCCAGGGTGACCCATTCGATGTGGTCGGTACAGGCGCCAAACACGTTCAGGACGCCGTTCAATGCCGGTCCGGCACCACCTCCACCACCCGCCCCGTGACATCCGGCGCAGTTCACCCCGGAAACGGCCTGGCCCTGGTACACAGATTCGCCAAGGGCTATGAAGTCGGTGCTGCCTCCGCCCACGCTGGAGCCCTCGAATTTGGAACCGTCGCAGTTGACGATATCGCCGGTCACAACGTCGGTGAGAAGCTCGGTCGCATTTCCACACTCCCCGGTGGCGGCGCCTCCGAGAGCGAAGAGTGCGAATAGAGGAACAACCAGGAAGAGGCCGGCAAGCCATTTCGGCAAGACGAAATTGGTCCGCTCCTTGATTCCGGTCGTCGCGACCGTCACCACAATTGGGAAATTGGTGGCCTCGGCCATGGTCACTTCGGAAGGCACCGGGCTCCGGGCCACTGCTGGGGCAGGCGATTCCCCGATCGCCGGTTTCGATGGTTCGGGTATTTCTATCTTGATTTCCGGTGTTGTGTCTTCTGAATCCGTGCTCGGCGCAGCTTCGGCCGGCTCTGAGGGTTCTGAAGGTGTAGACGCCGCAGGCGCCGGCGCCCCACCGGCCCAGGCGGCCAGGATCTCTTCGACCGTTGCACCTGTTTCCGCGGCACGCGCCTCAGCCGAACGCTGGGCTAGAACTTCGGGGATGCCCAGCGCTGCCGCTGCTGCAGCTAGATCACTCATCGCTCACCCTCCCGTTCCTGCTGTGGTCGTCGACTCGAGCAGATACGCAACCAGTTCGGACATGTCATCCGCCGACAGATTGTGCCCCGGGTGTCCTGCTGAGCCCCGCACTATTGCTTCCATCTGAGTGCCAGACAGGCGCGCCCCGACTTCTGCGAGGTCAGGGCCAAACCGACGTGTTCCGAGGACCTGGTCGGTGTCATTGAGAGTGACCGGACCGAGGCCTACGTCGGCCACGAGAGGTCGGATCATTTGGGTATGGCAGGCGCCGCATCCGAGGCTGGCGTAGAGATCATGCCCGGCTTCGGCGGCAGCGGAGAATTGAATGTCGCCGGATCGAGCTCCTGGCGCGTCTGCCGGGATCGCAGGCCCTACCAGCCCGAGCAGGACTACTGCGAGAAACAACCCGACCGCTCCCGCCACTACAGCCCACGGATTGTCTCTGGCGCCAACCAGGACAGGCGGTTCGCTGCTGACCGGCGCCTCACGGACCTCCGTAGGAGGGGTTGAGGCAGCCGGTGTTGGAGCCGGTGTTGGAGGCGGGGTTGGGGGAGGTGGCGCATCTTGCGTTTCTTGCGTTTCGGGTTCTGTCTCAGTGGATGGTTCTTCGGCCGAAGGCTCATCCGAAGAGGCGGCTGGTGGAGCGGCAACAGATGCACCTCCCCCCCATGCCGCGAGAATCTCATCCGCCGGTATCCCGTTGGCCGTTGCTCGAGCGTCTGCCGAGCGACGCACCAACTCAGCGGGAATTCCCATGACTTCGGCGACGCTGTTTACATCATTCATTCTGACGAGCCCCCTACAAGGACTTCTTGAGGGACCACTTTGCCTGTTGTGACGGTGCCGAAGACCACTCCGGCGTAAGCGAGCTGTCCGAGGAGTGAGACCAGGCCAAATAGGACCGCAACGAGGACCAGTGCATCGACGACGCCGCCTCCCTGAGCCCAGCCTTCACCAACACTCACGTACGCCGCCCCATTGGCGCCCCCGATCCACGAATACCCGCGGTACAGCCCGGCGGCGACCAAAGAAATGAGGACACCACCAGTGCCGATGACGGTCATCCGGTTGAAGCGCGACAGAGTTTCGGGATTAGGGACGGCCCGCCCCACAATCCTCGGTAGGGCAGGAAAAACGACCCCGGCTGCCAGGAGGGGTCCCACTCCAAGCCAGGCTGCGTACTCAATGCCCTCCCAGTAGGTGGTGAGAGAAGCGGCGGCGCCGATTGAAGGAAATGCCGCCAGGGAGGCGAGGACACCGACGATGACGGCCAGATATGAGCCGATCACCCCCGATGTCAGACCGGGTTGATCGGGCAGCGAGCTCCAAGAATCTTCGAGAGTGAGTGAGAAATTCGATGCATTGGCGAGGGCGCCGATCGGAAATGCGAGACCGAGGGCAGCAGCGACGCCGTCGAGCCAATCGGGCCCGGGGCCGAAGATCAGCTGCGTTGATCCCCACCAGGCTGCAGCAAAGCCGAGTGACCAGAACCCCACTAATGCCAGCTGACGGCTTGCCAACGGAATGTCGAGCTCTTTGACGAGTGTGTAGTAGAAGAGGCCCGACCCGACCGCAATTAGCCACATCGTGGTAAAACCTGCCGAAAAGAAGAGGCCACCTAGAGCATTGGTCAGGGAGCTCATCAACGGAAGCCCCGCAATCGTGGTTGCCGCATAGAGCATCGGGAGCCACACCACCCCTCCGATGATGAACCAAATCGTTACGTAGCTGCGCTTCTCGACGCGACGAGCCAGCGTCGATAGCACCACGAGCGCAGGAATCGTGAGAACCAGCGCCACCGGGATGTCGAGCCACCACGGAAGCCCCAGCGGTTGGCTGCCATCGCCAAATCCGAGAGGCACGCTGAGAATACCGAGCACGGTCAGCCCGGCGGTCCCGAGCCACCCGGCGCGAGCCAGCCCGATGCGGGCGAGCCGCGCTCCGGTGAGTCGGGGTAGGACGTAATAGATCCCGCCGGTGAGAGTCAGCACGGAGAATCCGAGGATGAGGGCAGTGGCGGCCATCATCTCGATCTGGCCGTAGGGGATGGGTGATTGTGCCGGGAAACGGAGCGAAAGAAGGCCGAATAAGGCGAGGACTCCGCCCAGCACCAGGAAAGCGGCGCCGGTCAGAAAATGGAGTACTGCGAGCCGATCTTCATCGGCGCCTCCTCCGAGTAATGCTCTGATGTCCGCGGATTGGCTGACTGCCACTCTTGGTCCTCGTCTAACAAGGGGTTCGGCGGGAGCATAACTTGTTCCAGAACTCGTTCACCTTTTGTGGACGAGATTGAGTAAATGCACCTTTGGGTTCCAACTCCGAACTCACCTTGTGGTAGAAACAATTCAACACCGAGCAACGACGCCCGAAACGACAGCAAATGTATCGATTAGCCGAACTAACTGATGGCCGCCGGAAGAGCATCGGCTGGGCGATGCTTGGTTTTGGCACGGTTCTTCTCGCTATTGCTGTGTTCTGGATCCACTTCTCCAGCTTCCCGATCAACGAAATCGTCGATGGTGAAGAGGTAGCGGTAGTCCTGTCTTCATTCGACTGGGTGCCACGAGGATGGATTTGGAAGGGCATCGGTTACCTTGCCGCGTTTGGCGCCAGTCAGCTCCTTCTCGGCGGTGCGGCGTTTGTCTGGGTGTTGAACCAGAAACTGACGTGGGCCCGGGCAGTGTTTGCGGCCTTCCTGGCGTGGTTCGAGTTGCTCCTGCTGTTCGGAATAGTTCCCTCAGAGTGGTTGAACCTGGCTCAGACCGACCTCGATTGGTCGTCGCAGAGAGTGGCGCTGACAATTCCGCCATTCCTGGTGCTCGGCAACGACATCGAAATCAGCTACGCGGTCCTCAAAGACTCGATATCCATGGGGTGGCATCTCGTGATGATTCCCGCCGTAGCCATATTTGCCCTCCAGGTTCAGAAGATGCACGAAGGTCGCCCGGCTTCGGCCGAAAAGCCGGAACGGAAGTCTCCCTACGGCCGACCACTGGTTAGGGGTGACGGCTGATGCCCAAAGGTGTCGTCGATGAGACCCCACCGTTTCGCGATGACTATCAGTTGGCCGTCGTCGAGGGTGACTACTTCACCGACAAGTTGCGTCCCAAGCAGTTTCTCCACATCGACCAGTCCGAATGCATACTCTGCGAGGGCTGTGTCGACATCTGCCCTTGGAAATGCATCCACTATTTGTCGATGTCGGCTATCGATGAGGCGATCAACGTCGACCACCCGGGTGACGACGAGCAGAACTACGGCTTTTTCGTTGTCGACGAAGACGAGTGCACCCGTTGTCAACTGTGCATCGATCGGTGCCCGACCGGCGTCATATCGCTCGGCAAATTCGAAGGCTCATTGGCGGATCAGGCTGTCGAGCTTGGACTTGATCGCACGCCATGGGATTTTGACACGGGTCAAAGGGATTCCAAGAATGGTTATGCCTATGGAATGCGCTGGTAGGAGGCGAAGTGGCTGAAGGCAAAACGAGCCTCAAAGAGCGGGTAAGTGAAGCGAAGGAAAAACTCTGGGGCAGCCAGGCCATGGAGGCGATTCTTCGCCCGGGCTCACCCTTTAAGAAGGGATATTCGGACACTCCGAGGAACCGGTCCTACGTTGTTATGAACAACGTGTTGTATCACCTCCACCCGGTGAAGGTGAAGCGACATGGCGTCAAGCTCTCCTACACGCTGTGCCTCGGTGGGCTGAGCTTCTTCCTATTCATTCTCCTGACCATCACCGGCATCTTCTTGATGTTCTATTACACCCCAAGCGCCGAGACGGCATATGTAGATGTCCAGGCGTTGTCCACAAACGTCGCCTTCGGTTCTCTGGTGCGAAACCTGCATCGATGGGGCGCCCACCTCATGGTGCTGTCAGTTTTCCTCCATATGAGCCGGGTGTTCTATCACGGTGCCTACAAGCCGCCACGCGAGTTCAACTGGATCGTCGGCGTCGTTCTCTTGTTTCTCACGCTGCTGCTTTCCTTCTCGGGTTACCTCCTCCCTTGGGACCAGCTGGCGCTCTGGGCCGTCACTGTCGGCACAAACATGGCCTCGTTTGTGCCCGTGATCGGGGCCCAGGTCAAGTTCGGCTTGCTTGCCGGCGTCGACGTAACCGCGGCAACGTTGCTCCGCTTCTACGTCCTGCACGTGCTCTTCTTTCCCTTCATCATCGTCATCTTCATGGCCGTCCACTTCTGGCGGGTCCGCAAGGACGGCGGAATCTCAGGCCCCCTTTAAGGAGCGATGAATGGCTGAAATACCAGAGAGTCTCCTGAGGAGATCGGCAGAAGCCAAGGCCAAGGCCCTTGGTGTGCCGGTCGAAGATGTGCTCGCCGAGATGCGCGGCGACGGGCCACCGGTGAAGATCCCGGAGAGCAAGCCGGATGACCAGCCGGCTGAAGCAACTGCCGATCCGGAAAAAGCCGCGGAAGCCGACGAACAGCCGGCTGAAGAAGACGTGCCCAACGAGATCGAGGCCGAGGCGGAAACAACTGCTGAGGAGGCGGAGCTCATCGGTGACGATCCGGAAGCTGAGCCTGCGAATGAAGATCCCGCGGCCACCGGTGAGATAGAGCCTTCGCCTGAAGTAGTAGTCGAGCCCTCACCGGTCGAGCCTGCGGCAGCCGCTCCTGCCGAAACCGCGCCGACCGCCGCGGTGGCCGTAGAGGAGCGCCCCGAGCCCGAAAGTCCTGCCTCTAACGGTTCCGGCAACGGAAAGGTCGCCTCGGTCGTCAGCCCGCGTCCTTCGGTTCCACCAGCTGGAACTCCTGAGGGCGTTCGCACCCAGAGGTTGCTGACCGTCGTCAAGGCGCGGGCGATCCAGAACGTCAAAGCCGAGCCAACCGACAAAGTCAACACCTGGCCGCACCTCATGCTCATGGAGTTCGGTGCGCTTCTGCTCATCACCGGGGTCTTGATCATCATGGCCGTGGTGATCCACTCACCTTTGCTCGACCCCGCGAACTTCAACGCAACGCCGAACCCGTCGAAGGCGCCCTGGTACTTCCTCGGGCTCCAGGAGTTGCTGTCCTATTTCGATCCGCAAATCGCAGGGGTCATGGTTCCGACGGTCACCGGGCTCATCGGGTTCCTTCTTATCCCCTTCATCGACCGAAACCCGTCGACCAGACCGTCCGATCGTAAGTTCGCAATCGCGCTCTATTCGGTGTTCCTGGCGGGCGCAGCAACACTGACGATCATCGGCGTGCTCTTCTGGGGCCAGGGATTCAACTTCACCTATCCGTGGCAAGACGGCATTTTCTTTGATGACCTCAAAGACTGGGTGGACTTCGAGTGAGTGCCCAGAACCTCATTCTGATCGGGGTCGCGGTCGCCGCGATCATTGGCGCTATCGGTGCATTCACTATTGCGTACAAGAGATCTCAGCCCGAGCCGGACCCGCTCGGAGGGGTCTCCAAGGAGACCCGAAAGGCCGACCGATCGATGTCCGGTGTCAGGGTCGAGCCTATTCCGACCGCAGCCGACGAGGTCGTAGAAGAAGCCGATGAAGAGACCAATCTCATCGAGGACACCCCGCCCGATAGCGAGACCGAGGGGTTGGAGGTCCACCGGGAAAGCCGGGTTGTCGAGGTCACGACAGAAGAGGCCGGCGTAACCCGCCGACAATTCTTCAACAGGGCGATCCTGGCGACTTTTGGGTCTTTCCTCGCCCTCATGGGCGTGGATTCACTTGCATTCTTGTGGCCCAAACTCTCAGGTGGCTTCGGTGCTGACATCGACGCGGGCCCCGTCTCTGACCTGTTGTCCCAAGTTTTCACGTCCGATGGTGCGATTCTCCCTGTTTTCGTGCCTGAGGCACGGGCCTACATCGTTCCGGCACCCGCAGCTTTGAGTCCGCAGTTCGCCGAAAAGAGTGTTGAAGCGCAGGGTTTGATGGCCCTGTTCCAGAGATGCGTCCATCTCGGCTGTCGGGTTCCCTGGTGTGGCCCTTCACAGGGCTTCGAGTGCCCGTGCCATGGGTCGAAGTACAACTCGGTCGGTGAGTATTTCGCCGGACCGGCACCACGAAATCTCGACCGATTTGTCGTCGAGTTGAACGGTGATCGATTCATCATCAAGACCAGCACGGTCATTGAGACGCCGCGGGCACCAACCGCCTCAGTTGCGTACCCGCAGGGCCCGAGTTGCATCGGTGCCACCGCTGGGACCGAAGAATGACCGCAAGCGTCATAACAGTTATCGCCATTGTTGCGGGGATCGCCTGGTTGGCGTTGATGGGCATATCGGCGATCCGCAATCGTGGGACTGAGGAGATCGCCCCCAATCTCGCGCCGGGGTTTACTGATGCAGAAATCGAGACCAGGAGGCTGGAAACTGGCCAGAAGGCTGCGATCGCATTTTCGGCGTTTCTCGCCATCTCACTGCCTCTCTACTTCCTCGGAGAACAGGATCGTCAAGATTCCTTTGTCGAGGAATTCGCTAACGAGTCGATCAGCCGCGGCGAGCATCTCGTGACCGAGTTCGCGTGCTACAGCTGTCACGGGCCGTTGGGCGTTGGCGGTGTCGCCAGCTATGTCGAGAAACGATCAGGGGTGACGGTTTCCTGGACGGCACCGTCTTTGAATGATGTGTTGTATCGCTACGACGAGGCCGAGCTCAACTTCTGGGTCACCTACGGACGGGGTAACTCTCCGATGCCGGCCTGGGGCTTGGCCGGAGGCGGCCCCATGAACGAGGCCCAGGTCCAGGATGTCGTGAACTACCTCAAAACCATCCAGGTACCCCAGCCAGAGGTCTTGGAGGAGCTCGACCCGGAGGTAAAGGTACAAATTGATCGGCTCACGGGCGCTGATGCGACAGTTGCTGCTGCGATCCTGAATCAGCGACAGACCATTGCCGATATCCTGTCGGCAGGTGCGGAGATAGTTGCTTTCGAACCGTTGGCTGACCGCGCCGATGCATTGATGGAAGTTGCCGACCAGGGCATCGACACCGATGCGGACGGTCTCTCCGACGTCACCGAGACCGGGTTGTCGGAGATTTCGACCGAGGCTCTGGAGCTGTTCAAGTTGGTCGACGCCATCAGTCTCGATCCCGAGGTTGCCGACGCCGAGTTGGCCGACGACGCGATCGTTCAATTACAAGGGGCTATGGAACGAGACCCGATCCTTGAGGGCAATCTCGTAACCATTCAAGAAGCGATTGCTGCTGGCGCAGTTGACACATCCGTGGGACTCAGCTCTGATGCCCTTGAAACACTGAGCACGTTGCTGGAAAGAGCTGCTGGCTTGGACGTTTCGGGACTGCCAGCTTCGATCGACTCGCTCGACACAGCGAATAGCCTCGTTACCGCTTTGACCGATGCTGCAGCTGTTGAAGGAGCGCCTCCGGGTATCGCTGACTTGCAGACCAGGGCCCAAACCGCGGTCGACAATGGTTCCGACCCCGACGGGGATGGTCTATCCACCGGCGCTGAGTCCACAATCTCGTCGCAGATGGCCGAGGCTTCGGCTGCCACGATTCCCACCCAGGTCCGGGAGATCGAGTTGGATCCTGCAAACGAGGCATCCGTCGGTGGAGAGCCTGACTTGAAGACAGCGACGACCTTTGTTGGCAACCTCGACTCCCTGCGCATCACTCTCGGTGTCACCAGCGAGAATCAGGACAAGCTGCTCGCTACCGAACGGGGTGGTCTTGAATTCCTCCTGAATGCTCAAGAACAGATGGCATGGGCAATCGACTTTGAGGGTGTCGCTGAGGCTATGGGGGTATCGGTCGAAGAGGCGACCCGTGCGGTCGGGATCTTCAACGCCAACTGTGCCCGCTGTCACACCGCCGGGTTCAGTGCAGGAGTCCCGTACACCCAGGAGGCCGGGTCCGGTGGCTTCGGCCCCGCGCTATGGGACGGGCGCCCACTCGTACAATTCGGACCGGTAGCTGAGATGTTCAAAGACGACCTTCTGATCCAATTCCTCACCAATGGCTCCGAAGCAGAGAAACCGTACGGACTGAATGGTTTCGGGTCGGGGCGGATGCCTGCGTTTGGCGCGATCTTGTCCGCCGATGACCTGGAACTCCTGGCGAAGTATTTACGTTCTGGCAACCTGAACGGCATGGAGTAGGCGTGAGAGAGCTATTCAGAGATCTTCTGTCAGCCAACCTCTTCGTAACAGGTGTCATCCTGACAGCTGCGGCCTTGTTGCTTTTCTACGGCTCTATCTACCTGTTCAACCGCACGAATCTCGGGAAACGCCTCGGGGTCTTGGTCACGGGTGCAGCAGTGTTCGGCTGGCTGACGATCAGTTCGGTGCTTTTCGTGATCTACGCTCCCCGGGGACCGAAACCCGACGACATCGAAGGTCTCAACGCATTTGAGATCCGGATCATCCCTATCACCTACACACTGGTCACTGCCGTCATCTTCATTGCTTTCCTGGTTGCGCTCCACCAATACGAAGAGGCCCAGGAACGATCGTTGGCCTAGAAAAATCGGGCTAGTGCCCGTAGTAGCTGAGAATCTGCAGCTCCGTTGATAGGTCCACCTGACGCACTACAACTGATTCCGGGACATTCACCCGCACCGGAGCAAAGTTCAAGATCAGCCGGACACCCATCTCAATCAATTGGTTGGCGACCTGTTGGGCGGCGCTCGCCGGTACGGCGAGAATTGCCATCTCAAAATTAGCGTTGGAGCGATCGAGCCTGCCGACGTCTTCGATCTGCACATTGCCGATCGACTTGCCGATACGTCGGGGATCGGAGTCGTAAGCGGCGACTACGTCGAATCCGCGTTTCCCGAGCCCCCCATAGTTGGCCAGGGCTCGACCAAGGTTGCCGGCGCCGACGATTGCGACGGTCCGTCGTTTATCGATGCCCAACTCGGTGCGTATCCGGTTTCTGAGGTCGACCACCGAATATCCAAGGCCCCTCACACCGTGGAAATCCAGGTGGGAGAGGTCGCGTCTCACATTGGCAGCGTTGGCTCCGGCCGCCATGGCGAGATCTTCTGAACTTATGGTGTCTCGAGACGACCCGAGGTCCTCCAAGAGGCGCAGATATCGGGGTAGTCGTACGACTGTGGCCTTCGGGAGTCCGCTCATGCGCTGAGAACGATACCTTTCGGCTACCTCCTAGCCATAGCTGTGTTGGAGGTGCCGTGCACCGCTCTACCCCTAGATGGGACCTAATCTCAAGAAAGATGTCTTCACAAACTGTTCTTGTGATCGGTGGTGGTCCTGCCGGCTCGGCCGCCGCCTTTTGGCTGGCTCAAGAGGGCCACGATGTGACTCTGGTCGAGAAGAAAGAGTTCCCAAGAGACAAAACCTGTGGCGATGGCCTGACTCCGAGAGCCATCAAGCAGATGCAGGACATGGGATTCGACTTCGACGTGGTCGATTTCCACAGGATCACCGGGCTGAGGTCTTATGCAGGTGACGACTTGATGCTCGAGCTTCCATGGCCGGAGCACTCCAGGTTTCCCTCATGGGGCGGCGTCATGAGACGTCGGGACCTCGATACCCAGGTGGCCACTCTCGCCGAGAAGCAAGGCGTGAAGATCCGCCAGAAGACGACAGCAACCCCGGTCATCGAGGATGGACAGCTCATCGGCGCCATACTGCAGAACGGCGACCACACAGAAACGGTCACCCCATACATCACAGTCATCGCCGACGGATCCATGAATCGTTTCGGCCGTGATCTCGGATCGGCCCGACGTAAGGACTATCCGATGGGTCTTGCGGCACGCGGCTATTACTCCTCCCCGAAATCCAAAGATCCTTTTCTCGAAAGCCAACTCGACTTGCGCGACGCTTCGGGGGCCACCATGCCGGGCTACGGCTGGGTTTTCCCTCTCGGAGATGGAACGGTCAATGTCGGTGTCGGGCTGTTGTCAACCTTCAAGCGATGGAAACACGTGAACACGACCCACATGATGGCTGACTATGTCAAGACGGCACCAGCCCACTGGGAACTCTCAGACGAGGGGCAACTCACCCGCCCCGTGGGCGGAAAACTGACGATGTCATTCTCGAAGAGCCCACTCGTCGGCAACAACTGGATCACCATTGGTGACGCGGCCGGGGCGATCAATCCCTGGAACGGGGAAGGCATCTCCTACGCGTATGAAACCGGACGTATGGCGGCGCGCATCATAAGTCAGGCAATCGGAGACGACGACCTCAGCCTCCTCCGTCGCTACCCCCAGCAACTCCAGGACGAGTACGGCCTCTATTACAAAATGGCCCGGATCTTCGTGAAGCTCATCGGCAATCCTCCGGTGATGCGCACCCTCGCCCACACCGGTTTGCAGAACAAGTCATTGATGGAATGGACCTTGAAAGTCATGGCCAATCTTCTCGATGAGGACGACAAACACATGGGCGAGCGAACTTACGACGCCCTGGCCGCAGTGGTCAAGACGCTCCCGATCAAATAGGAGCTGTCCTCCCAGTTCCAGAAGCGTGGGGAGTTCGTCCTAGCTATCGACGTGGTTGCGGTCGTATAGGTCGGGCTCTAGATAGATCTGCATGTGTAATGGGACGGCATCTCTGACTGCCTTCTCCACGTGATCCACTGCGTCGCTGAGGGCGGGATTGGTGAGCGACCGATCGAACTCGATCTTGGCGGCGACCAACAACTCCTCGGGCCCGATGTGCTGGGTGCGCAGGTCGATCACGCGCGAGACCTTGGGATGCCCCGAAACCGCTGACGTGATTGCACGGATATGGCGGTCGATTGCGGCCTCGCCGATCAAAAGCGATTTCATCTCGACGGTGAGAATCGCGGCAATTATGACCAGAAGAATTCCGATGCTGAGAGTCCCGATGCCGTCCCAGACCTCGTTGCCGGTCGAACCGGCCAGGCTCACACCGACGAGAGCCAACAGCAGGCCGAGCAGGGCGCCGGTGTCCTCCAACAGCACAACCGGCAGCTCCGGTGATCGTGCTGTCCGGATGAACCGCCACCAGCCTCGATCGCCTTTGACCTTCCGGGACTCGACGACGGCAGTGCGGAAACTGAAACCCTCCAGGACTATGGCAAGAAGCAGAACGCCGATCGCCCATCCCAGAGATTCCAGCTCGTGGGGATGGCGAATCTTCTCTATGCCTTCGAAAATCGAGTACGCCCCGCCTAGTGCGAAGAGGACCATGGCGACCACAAACGCCCAGAAATACCTCTCCCGACCGTATCCAAACTGATGTTGGTCGTCAGCGATCTTCTGCGCCCTTTTCGACCCGATGATCAAAAGACCCTGGTTTGAAGTGTCAGCAACGGAGTGAATCGATTCGGCAAGCATCGAAGCGGAGCCCGTGACGAGGAATGCGACGAATTTGGCCACGGCAATCCCGGCGTTCGCGATCATCGCGGCGACGATCGCCTTCATGCTCCCACCTGTTGCCATATAGAGAGGTTATCTCACGGTTTCCGAGTATTGAGTTTCCTACCGCCGAAGCCACCTGTCGCAGCTTGCGGCTCGTCACTGTCAGGTGCCGTCCGACGGTTCTTGGCAGCTTGACGGCTCGAGGTAGCGACGACACTCGTCGTCGGTGAGTCCCCGCACGACTCGACTTTCGGCGAGTTCGATCAGTTGCTGAGTGTCGAGGAAGAACTTGCGCAGAACATGTCCGGCGTCGGGATACAGAAGGTAGCTGCCATCGGGGCTGAAATTGAGATGTGGTGGGCTCGATCCGTCGAGGCTGGTTCGCAACTCGGTGATGAGCCTGCCGGTATGGAAGTCCCACAGGCGGATGAAAGACGAGTCGAAAGCCGATGTCGCCAGCACCCCATTAGCGGAAATTGCAATTCCCGGGACACCCCCGGGTGCCACGTTCTGATCCATTATGAGGGCATCCTCAGCTGTGGCTCCACCGACGACCGCCGTCAGATCGAGAACAATCACTCTTCCGTCGAGAGTGCCTGACGCCAGATAGCGACCCGTCGGGTCGAACCTGATCAAAGTCGGGAGGACATCGAGGCTGACAATCACGTTGCCCGACATCATGTCATAGATTTCGAGCGTTTCTGTATTGACGTTGACGGCGAGATATCGCCCACCCTCAAACTCACCCTCCGGGTTGAAGGCGGCTCTGAAAACCAAGCGTTCACCTAAATCCAACAGTTCCTCTCCCGAAGGGATATCGATCACTCTGCTCCGCAACTCGGCGCCTGGCGGCGCCTCCGTCGGGAGGCAGAGCCATATTCCGTCCAGCACAACGGCGGATGCGTCGGGGCTCAACGCTCTCGGGTTGGTGCATGCCGGCAAGGTGTGGGTTGGCTCGCTCGACCCGAGGGCTCGCACGTCAGCCGCGCCATCAACCGATACCGATGCGATCGAACTCCAGTCGTAGCTGACGACAGGATGAACCCCAGCAACGGTAAGGAGCCCGTCAAGAAGCCAGATCAGTTCCCCTTCTTCAGAACCGCGAACCTCGAACGTGCCGTCCCATGTGGGAATGCCAACCTCGGTTCCGTCGGGTGAGAAGTCTGGGATGAACGGGTCTCCGGAACCGATCTCTACGGCGCCAAGAGCTGGCGATCCGTTCGCGCTTATGTCCCAGATCCGAGTCTCCCCATCGGTCCCGACACTCGCGATCGCCTCGCCGTCGGGGTGGAACACGGTCCCGTACACCCCGACCGAGTGTCCTGCAAGCACCATCAGCTCTGCGCCATTGTCGAGATCGAGCAATCTGATCAATCCCTCGTCACCAGCCAATGCGACCATTTCCCCGTCGGGATTCACGGCGACGGTGCGCGATGAGCTGATTGGGCGGGTCCACTGAAGAGAACGGGATTTGAGATCCCATATCTGAAGATCCTGGTGTCGGCTTCCCAGCACCAGCCGATCGCCAATATGGTCGACGGCTATGAGATTGACGTTGAGGCCCGGCGTCTCCAGCACGTCGAGCTGGTCGCCTGAGAGAAGATCGTAAAATCCCACGCGGTTTTCGGGTCCGTGGGAAACGACGATTGTTCGGTCGTCATACAGGGCAAACTGGCCGACAAATCCCGGTTCGAAAGAGACCACCTTCCGGCCCGAAGCCCTTTCCCACACCGTCACGAAATCAGTCGCTCCGTCCCAACTGGCCGCCACCAGGTAAGCGCCGTCCGGGCTCCACAACGGATTCCAGCTGACAAATCCGGGTGCCATGAGCCGTCCGGTTTCTTCTCCCGTCGACGGATCCCAGAGAATGATCGGGGATTCGAAGTCGCCGTTTGTCTGATAGGCCACAGCCAGAAGGCCGCCATCCGGACTGAAAGTGATTGCCGTGCCCCCGCCGCCCTCCGGTCGAATCTCGGCCACTGAGACTTGCGAAGAGCCGGCCAACGTTCGGAGCCTGGCCCCGGTGCCGCTATCCCAGATCAATACTTCGTTTGTTGGCGACCCCGTCTCGAGATTGATCGAGTCCGTGACAAGCAGCGATCCGTCCGGGCTGAACGCTACATTCCCCACACCATCGTTCAGAGTCAGTTCGAGTCGGGACCCTTGCACAGCTTGCTGTAGTGCCGCGATTGCCTCTGGCGGGACCTCGTCTCCAGCCGACATGGAGATGTCGACGCCCTCAAGCGCAAGCAAGATACTCAACTGCGGATCCTCGGCGAGAGCCAGGATCGATTCACCGGCGAGTTGACGAACTGTCGCCTCTCGAGCCTCCATCTTCGCTGCTTGGCGCTGGAAGATGGCCGTGGCGGCGAGCACCGCGAAAACTGCGACCGCTCCCCAGGCAATGACGGCTTGCCTCCTTCGCTGCCTGGTTTCTGCCTTTCTGCTCCGATCGAGGAAAGATTGTTCGTCACCGGTGAGTGCTATGTCTGAATCATGGGCCACCGCGAACCGAGCCAATCGAGGCCCGGTCAATAGGAAAGCATCGGACCGATTGCCATTCCTCCATTCAGCGGTTGTCTCAGCGAGTTGCCGGTTCAATCTGATCGAGTCGCGCGCTTCGCCTACCCAGTTGGCGAGACGGGGCCACTGGCCCAGTAGCGCTTCGTGTGCCACCTCAACCGTCGATTCGCTCGTCGAGTCACGGTCGAATGTCAGTAGTCGGTGTCTGCCAAAGAGCTCCAAAATCTCGTCGACGCCCACGAGACCCTCGAGCGACGCAGACGGCAGTCGACGCCGCATCGGTTCGCCTTCATCTGTCAGGGTGACTAATCGAAGGAATACCTGTCGGGCTGTCTCCTTGGCTTCAACGTCTAGCTGTTCGTACAGCTCTTCGGCACGTTTGACCAGCGATCCACCCAGTCCGCCGGCAGTTTGAAAGGCCTCAAGGGTAAGTGGGCGGCCACCGGCTCGATCGTAGAGATCGGTGAGGGTGTATTCGAGGAGGGGGAGGGCCGTTGAGCGGTTGGCCACTTCGCGCACGGCAGCCGCAATAAGGTCGGGCTCAACAGTGGTGCCGACACTCGTGGCAGGGCGGACAATCACGTCGCGCACCTCATAGTCTTCAAGGGGGGTGATGAGGAGCAGCCCGTTCTCGAGCAGGCGCGCGAACCGGAGATGGGCCAGCAATCGATCAAGGAAGTCGGCTCTGACGGTCGCCAAGATCCAAGGTCCGTTCCCACTCTCGACAAGATCGCTGAGAGCGTTGAGGAAGAGCTCCGGCTGCACTTCGTCTTGGGTCAGGGCAAATACTTCCTCGAGTTGATCCACGAGAATTATCGATGTCGGGGCGTCGGCTACCGATGGCAGTGCTGCTTCGAGAGGGGCGACAGGAGCAGAACCAGGAAACAGTGTGCCGATTTGCCAACCCTCGACTCGTAGCAGCGGGAGCAACCCGGCCCTGGCCACGCTGGATTTCCCGCTACCCGATGGCCCGGCAAGAACCACGAGTCGCGGGATGTCTCGTCGATCGAGCGCTTCGCGGAGTCGACGTATCAGTTTGTCGCGACCATGGAAATCGACAGCGTCTGATTCATTGAAGGAGCGCAGACCCTTGTATGGGTTCCTTTTGGTTGGAGGAGCGAGGGCTGCCTCTTGCGACAGCGCCCGCGTTGTCTCCAATATCGGGTCCTGATCGAGGATGCGCTGCTCAACAAGCCGGAGTTCGGTCGACGGTTCGAGACCGACTGCTTCGATCAGCTCCCGCCGAGCATCGCCGAAGACACGCAATGCGTCAGCTTGTCGTCCTGCTCGATATAGGGCAAGCATTCGTAGGGCCCAAAGCCGCTCTTGCAGGGGTTCACGGCGGGTGAGGTCCGCCAGCTCGGCTACGACCGATGACGCACCCCCGACATAGATGTCGGCTTCGATTCGGGCCTGTAGAGCTGTGCTACGGAGCATCTCAAGTCGGATGGATTCCGGGCGGAGTGCGTCGTAATCGGCCAAGTCCTCGAATGGAGAGCCATGCCACATGGCCAAGGCATCCCGTAGAGCAACACTGCTCCGGGTCGGGTCGGTAGTGACTTCTCCTGTCGCTTCGGCCACAAGATCGCTGAATCGGTGGGCATCTAACTGGGAACGATCAATTTCGATCCGATAACCAGGAGGTCGCGACTCAATCAGACCATTCGAGCCCAACGCCTTCCGGAGACCTGAGACATAGCCCTGGACGATCTTACGTGCACTCCCCGGCACCACATCACCCCAGATGTCATCGACCAGTCGATCAGTTGATACCACCTCGCCGGCGTTGGCCAGGAGGATTGCAAGAACCAGGCGTTGCTGGGGTTCACCGAGGCCGACGGTAGTGCCATCCAGCCTTGCCTCGAGAGGGCCAAGACAACGGAATTCCACCGGCGAACGCTACACCCCGAACCATATGCAGCGCAAGGGGGTTTTGCGCCGGGTGAATTAGGCCTAATCCGGGTCTCTACCACATCTGGAATGGGCCTTTACCGGCGTGAAGGACTGTGCCCTCATGGCACACAAGACCTTCATCGCAATCTTCGCTCTCATCGCTGTTTCCCTCCCGGCCGCGGTAGTCCTCTTCCCCTCTGCTCAGGAGACCTACCCCATCTCAGCGCCGGTAGACGAATCGGCTGTGATGATCGACGCCGAGAACGCAGATCAGAAGATCACGGCTGAGTGGGGTCTCGGTCGCTTCGAGGCTGCCGGACTGCAACTCCCAACGCTCATCATCGAATTCTCGACCCAAGGTGTCGACGAATGCGACGGAGCACCGGCACGGACCTACCTCAACGAGTCGCCGATTGTCGTCAAGATGTGTTGGAACAACAGGTTCATGCTTCTTCACGAGCTCGGCCATGTTTGGGAGGCACTCAACGTCTCGGCCGGCAAGCATGAGCCATTCATGGCAATGCGCTCTGACGTCACCTCCTGGGCGGGTCTTGACGTGGAGTGGGTGCAGCGCGGGCGCGAGCACGCCGCGAATGTGATCGCTTGGGGTTTGCTGGAGAATCCATACCCAATATCGAGGACCTATCCCAACGACCCCGATTCTCTTTGTGCAGCATTCCAATTCCTCACCGGCATCGACCCTCTGCACGACGGCGGTCCCGGCCTTCAGGAGCCTGATCGCCAGTTCTTCAGCGCCGAGCGCGTCAACGAGCCACTCGAATCCGGTCGGTAACCCGTATGAGCCGGCTCGCTTGATGTCGACCTTCTGTCACAACCGGGCAGAACTCCTGGGCGAACTAAGGCCAACTGTTTCTCAGGGCAAGAGAGAAGGTGCTCTGGTGGGAAGAGCCCACTTTGGAAGCGGGGCAATAGGTAGTTTGCGATTTACTTCACAAGCGACCTCCGTTCTAAGCTCCAAACCGTGACACTCGTCGACTATTTGCCTGTCGCATTGATGCTGCTTCTCGCCGCGGCATTCGTGGCGGTGTCGCTGATTGCGTCACGGTTCTTCCGGCCCGATCGCCCTACTCCCGAGAAACTCGATCCTTATGAGTGTGGGATCGTCCCCGAGGTGGAGCCGTCGCAACGATTCCCTGTGAAGTTCTATCTCGTCGCCATGCTTTTTGTCATATTCGACATCGAAATCATCTTTCTCTTTGCCTGGGCAACTATTTGGGTCGAGCTCGGCTGGTACGGCGTCGCCGCTGTGGGCATCTTCACCTTCTTCGTCGCAGAGACCTTGGCCTATGTCTGGAAACGGGGCGCCCTCGATTGGAACGTGAAGCGGCGGTCGCGCTACATAAAGCAAGAAGTAGTTGAGGCCGCCTGATGGCAACCACAGCCCCGGGGAACCTATTGATGACGACTGTGGAACGGGCGGCCAATTGGGCTCGGACCCGCTCGATGTTCCCTGCCACCTTCGGCCTGGCATGTTGTGCCATTGAGATGATGGCGACCGGAGCCGCCCACTACGACCTGGCCCGCTTCGGAATGGAAGTCTTCCGTGCATCACCGCGGCAGGCCGATCTCATGATCGTGGCCGGGAGGGTCAGCCAGAAGATGGCGCCTGTCCTGAGACAGGTCTATGACCAGATGCCCGATCCCAAATGGGTCATCTCCATGGGCGCCTGCGCTTCGACAGGAGGAATGTTCAACAATTATGCGCTGGTCCAGGGCGTCGACCAGATCGTCCCGGTAGACATCTACGTGCCCGGGTGCCCTCCCGGCCCACAGAGCCTCATGCATGGGATTCTGACCCTTCACGACAAGATCATGTCGCGGGAGATCGTGAATTGACCGAACTCCACCCACTTCTAAACGGACTGGCCGAGGAGTTCGAGGCAGCGGCGTTCGAAGTTTCGCACGGCCAGGACGTGGTCCGTCTCTCCTCCCAAGACTGGCGGCCCTTCGCCGAGTCCGCAGCTGAAGCGGGCTTCGAGGTATGCCTGGACGTCACGGCGATCGACTGGATGCGACAGAAGCCCGAGCGTTACGAAGTGGTCGCGAACATCCTTTCGATGGAGCATGGCGTTCGGCTCCGGATAATCACCACTGCTCCGCGCATCGAGCCCAGGGTGGCGTCACTGGTCCCGGTATGGCCCGGGGCCAATTTCGCCGAGCGTGAGGTCTTCGACATGTTCGGCATCGAGTTCGAGGGTCACCCCGACCTCACCCGGATCCTCATGCCGGACGATTGGGAAGGCCATCCCCTTCGCAAGGACTTCGGCGTCGGCGGGGTGCCCGTCCAGTTCAAAGCAAGCCACCAGGTGAAATGAAGTGACCGAAGAACGCACCACTGAGGCCACGGAGACAGTCGATATCTGGATCGCTGGCACCGAAGAACCCCAATTCTCGCCAACGGAAGAAGGCGCCCAAGAGATCGGGCCTGACGAGAGCGCAGCAAGGCTGGATGAGCAGTTCGGCCGCGTGATCGACGATGACTACGTCTTCGACGACGAAGTTGACGAGGACGAGCGCACCATCGTGAACATGGGCCCCCAACACCCATCAACCCACGGGGTATTGCGACTTCAGATCGAGCTCGAAGGTGAAATCATCCGGAGGACCAAACCGATCATCGGCTACCTCCACACCGGTATGGAGAAGACAGCTGAGCAGCTCAACTTCAGCCAGGGCTCGACGAATGTCACGAGGATGGATTACCTGGCCCCGATGCACGGCGAACTGGCATATTCGCTGGCGGTTGAGCGACTTCTGGATATAGAGGTGCCGGAGCGAGCAGCTGCGATCCGGGTGTTGCTTTCCGAGTTGAACCGGGTGTCTTCGCATTTGGTCGCCCTCGCCACCAACGGTATGGACATCGGCGCCCTTTCGATGATGATCTACGGGTTCAGAGAACGAGAGTCGATCCTTGCGTTCTTCGAGAAGACCACCGGCTTGCGCATGAACCACAACTTCATCCGGCCCGGGGGCGTTGCTGCCGACTTGCCGCCAGGGTGGAAAGACGATGTTGCTGCTCTGCTCGACGATCTCCCGACCCGGATTGCCGAGTACGACGATCTCCTCCAGCACAATCCGATATGGCTGGCCAGGACCAAGGACGTCGGTGTGATCTCGGCCGAGGAATGTGTCGGGTACGGCATAACCGGTCCTCCGTTGCGAGCGTCGGGTGTGAACTGGGACTTGCGTAAAGCCTTCCCCTACAGCGGGATCGATCAGTACGAATTCGACGTGCCTGTTGGGGAGAATGGTGACGTCTACGACCGCTATCGAGTGAGGGTCGACGAAATCCACGAGTCGCTGAAGATCGTGGAACAGGTGATGGACACCATGCCTCTCGGCGACTACCGGATCGATGACCGCAAGGTCACACCGCCTCCGAGGGCGCGGATCGACGAATCGATGGAAGCGCTGATACATCACTTCAAACTTTTCACCGAAGGCTTCAAAGTCCCGCCGGGAGAGACATATGTTGCGGTCGAATCCCCTCGTGGCGAGCTGGGGTGTTACCTGGTCTCCGATGGCGAGGCGCGCCCATATCGGATGCACACGCGCGCCCCTTCGTTTGCGAACCTCCAGGCCCTTCCGATCGCCATGGCCGACTCTCTCATGGCCGACACCGTGGCCACTATTGCCTCGATGGACCCGGTCATGGGAGACGTCGATCGATGACTATCTGGTCGGAGGAGACCCAGGTTCGGGCCAAAGAGCTCATCAGCCGCTACCCGGACAAAAGGTCGGCCGTCATGCCTCTTCTCTATTTGTCGATGGCAGAAGCCGGGCATCTGACAGACGAGGGCATGGAGGAGGTTGGGGAGTGGACCGATCTAACTCCCGCCCAGGTGAGGGCAGTGGCCAGTTTCTACACCATGTACAAACGGGAGCGGACCGGCCAGTACCTGGTCTCGTGTTGTACTTCGATCTCGTGCATGCTCCTCGGAGGTGACGAAGTGCTGCACGCAGTCGAGTCCGAGTCGGGGGTGCCCCATGGCGAGACCGACGACGAAGGCGTGATCTCTGTGGAACATGTCGAGTGCATCGGTGCCTGTGGTGGTGCGCCGGCTGTGCAGGTCAACTATGAGCTGATCGAAGGCTTCACTCCGGAAAAGGGAAGAGAACTGGTGAAGTGGTTGAGAAGCGCTCGCCCGGACAGCATCAATACCGACGAGATGCAGGGTTTGTTCGGCGGTTCCACGAGTTTCGACTGGGGGATCCGGGAAGAGGCCAGCGCAATCGGTCCCTATCCGGCTTTTCAACCCTTTGGGACTGTTGAGGGGAAAAGCAAATGAGCGCTCCTCTCGTCGTGACCAGGCGGATGACCGACTATCCCGGCGACTCCCACACCATCGATCGCTACGAGGCCACGGGTGGCTATGCGCAGGCCAAACGAGCATGTTCGATGACCAGGGAGGGGTTGGTCGAAGACATCAAAACCTGTGGATTGCTCGGACGCGGCGGTGCTGCCTTCTCGGCCGGCCTGAAGTGGAGCTTCCTTGCTCCCGAGCGCCCGGCGTACCTCGTCATAAACGGCGACGAATCCGAGCCCGGGACCTTCAAAGACCGCCAGCTTCTCGAACGCGACCCGCATCAGATGATCGAGGGAGTCATCATCACCAGTGTTGCCAATGAGGTCCACCACGCTTTTATCTACATTCGTGGGGAATATCCGAAGTCGGCGCGTCGGGTGCAAACTGCGGTCGACGAGGCATACGCGCGGGGTTACCTGGGCAAGGGGATCCTCGGAACCGACTATGACCTCGAGGTGACCGTCCACCTCGGCGCCGGGGCCTACATCTGCGGGGAAGAGACGGCACTCATCAATAGCCTCGAGGGAAAACGGGGTGAGCCCAGGCTCAAACCCCCCTATTTCCCTGCAGCCAAAGGGCTCTACATGATGCCCACGATCGTCAATAACGTCGAGACGGTCTCGAACCTGCCCCACATCCTCGAAATGGGCGCGGAGAAGTTCGCCGGGCTTGCCCACGAGGCCGACACCGGGACCTTCATGACATCGATCTCCGGTCACGTCAAGAAACCCGGCAACTACGAGTTGGGACATGGAATTACCTGGCGAGAGTTGATCTACGACGTGGCGGGAGGAATCCGCGACGACCGGGAGCTGAAAGCGTGGATCCCGGGCGGTGCGTCGGCTCCATGGTTCGTGCCCGACGTTCACCTCGATCTCGAGGTGACCAAGGAGGCGACCGCTGCGGCAGGGTCCATGCTGGGATCGGGCGCAGTGATCGTCATGGATGAGACCACCTGCATGGTCAGGGCTGCGGAGCGAATTGTCCGCTTCTTCTCCCATGAGTCATGTGGCCAGTGCACCCCGTGTCGGGAGGGGACCACCTGGCTCGAGATGATCTTGCGGCGAATCGAAGAAGGCCAGGGCCGTGCCGTCGACCTCGACCTGATGGTTGGCGTCTCGGACGGGATCAGCATCGGCCTCGCCTGGCCTCCGAAGATGACGACCATCTGTCCTCTGGGCCCGTCTGCTGTTTCTCCGATCAAAGCACTTAAGGATTACTTCATCGCCGAGATCGATGCTCATGTCGAAGCCGGGGGGTGCCCGTTTTGAGCGAGCTCGTGACGATCAAGGTCGACGGGCAAGAGTTCGAGGTCAAGCCGGGCGAACTGCTCATCAAGGCGGCCCAGGAGAACGGGACCTATATCCCTCGATTCTGCTGGCACAACAGGATGAACCCGGTCGGCATGTGCCGGATGTGTCTCGTCGAGATCGAAACTCCTCGCGGCCCGCTGATGATCACGGCATGCACCAACACTGTTGCCGACGGCATGGTTGTCGATACGCAGAACGAGACCGTGACGAAAGCCCAGGAGGCAGTTCTCGAATTCCTTCTCGCCAACCATCCGCTCGACTGTCCCGTATGCGACAAGGGAGGGGAGTGCCCTCTCCAGGACCAGGCAATGGCGTACGGCCCTGGCGAAAGTCGATTTGTCGAGATCAAACGGAATTTCGAGAAGCCGATTCCAATCTCGAGCCTGGTGCTCCTCGACCGGGAACGCTGCATCCTTTGTGCACGGTGCACCCGTTTCTCGGAGGAGATCAGCGGAGATCCGCTCATTGAGTTCATGGACCGGGGCAACAAAACGGAAGTGAACACCTTCCCGAACCTGCCGTTTAGCTCCTACTTCTCTGGCAACACGGTCCAGATATGCCCGGTCGGCGCCCTTACCGCCAAGCCGTATCGTTTCCGTGCCCGGCCCTGGGATCTTCAGATGGTGGAAAGTTCGTCAGGTTTTGACACCGCTCAGCCGAGACTTTCGATCCATACATCTGAAAACGAGATCCTTCGTTTGGTGGGCATCGATTCAGAGCCGGTGAACCACGGGTGGTTGTCGGACAAGGACCGCTTCGGTTTTGAATATCTGCGCTCGCCCGAGCGCCTCACGACACCGCTGGCACGGCGGGGCGACAACATGGTCCCCGTCGAATGGGGCGAAGCTCTGGACATGATTGCCAACCGGCTGAGTCTCGTCATCGACGAGTCGGGAGGTTCGGCGACTGCTGTGATCGGTGGGGCACACGGCACTAATGAGGATGCATACGCCCTGTCCAAATTTGCGAGAACTGTGCTGGGAACCAATCACGTTGACTCCCGCCTCGATGACGCCCTCGCTTCCCAGTTCCTTGCCGCCACCGTCGATCGCGCTTTGATCGCCGACCTTGATACGGCCGACACGATCCTGGTTTGGGGACCCGACCTCAAGGAGACTCACCCCACTCTGTATCTGCGGGTTCGACGTGCAGCTCAAGAGCTTGGTGTCAAACTTCTGGTCGTGCATCCCCGACGCACCGGGCTGGACGATCGGGCAACGGCAACTCTCTCTTATCGACCGGGCGGTGGCTCGCAGTTGCTCGAAGAGATTGCAGCTGGAGCCCACGGCGAGATCCTCGAGATGCTCGGCGGTAAGACTGTCGCCATCGTCGGGCAGGCCGGTGCCGCCGATGACCCCCGTCTCGCTGAGTCCGTCGCCGCTTTTGTCCGCGACATTTCAACTACGCCTCGAATCATGCCTCTGGCCGCGAGGGGCAACACCTACGGCGCTCTCGACATGGGGCTGGCCCCGGACCTGCTGCCGGGTAGGGTCGCGTTTGCGGCGGAGGCGATGGCAGACACCTGGGGTGAGCTTCCGGATAAGGCAGGTCTGGATACCAGAGGGATTCTCCGTGGCCTGGTCTCCGGCGATGTTCGTGCACTGCTACTTGTCGGCTCGGACCCGGTGGGAGATGTCCCCGAGCCTGGTCTCGCCGCCGAGGCCCTCGAATTGGCCGAATACGTCGTGAGTATCGACAACTTCTTAAATGAATCCAATCGTCACGCCGACGTGGTCCTCCCGGCGGCCGGATTCTCGGAGAAGGAAGGCACCGTCACCAACCTGGAGGGCCGTGTCCAGAAGATAAACAAAATTGCGCCTGCTCCAGGTCAGAGTCGCACCGACTGGGCAATACTTGATGACATCTCAGCCCGGATGGGCCGGCCCTTGGGGCTGGCTGCGGCCGAGGCCGTGACCAAAGAGATCGCCTCGGTTGCACCCGCGTACAGCGGGCTCACGTGGGATCTACTGGAGTGGGAGGCGCGCGACGGAGCTGTGGTCCCTCTCGAAGAGGTTGCGATCCTCGGCTACATTCCTGTGCGGGTCGAGGGCCCTAAAGCCCCCGGCGCCGAACTGACCCTCCACTCGGCCCGCGTCATGTACGACGGGGGGGTCCGGCTTCGGCACTGTCCCTCTCTCGCTCCATTGGCACGTGGTCCGGTTGCGTATGTCAATCCCGACGACGCCAAACGGCTCGGAGCTCAAAATGGGTCGCCGGTGAAAGTGGTGACTGGGATTGGCGAGGGTGAGTTCACCGTTGCCGTCGACCCGGATACACCTTCGGGCGTGGTCTTCGTTCCGTCGCATCAGCCAGGCGGGGCCAAGCTCGGTGTTGATCCTGTTGTCAGGGTCACGGTGATGACCTGATGACGTGGCCCGAATTCGGCGTTGTTGTGCTGAGGGTCGTGGCGACATTCGGCTTGTTGCTGGTGGCCACCCTCATCAATGTCTGGCTCGAACGCAAAGTTGTCGCCGACATGCAAAGCCGGATTGGCCCGAGCCGCGCCGGGCCCTGGGGCGTCCTTCAAACCCTTGCTGACGGTCTGAAACTGTTCTTCAAAGAGTCGATAATCCCTCGCAAGGTGGAGCTGGGCATGTATCTACTCGCACCATTCCTGGCAGTGGTGCCGGCATTTCTCATCTTCATGATGGTGCCGTGGGGTAAGCCCTTCATGATTGGGAACCAGGAGGTGTCACTTCAGGGCGCCGACCTCAACATCGGCTTGCTATTCATCCTGGCCATGTCTTCCATGGCCGTTTACGCGGTTGTGCTCGCCGGCTGGTCGTCGGGCTCGAAGTACCCCCTCATCGGCGGAGTGCGCGCCACTGCCCAGGCGATCTCATATGAGGCTGCATTGGGTCTCTCGATGGTCGCAGTCGTGATGTTCTCCGCCACCCAGGGTGATGGCGGAACGCTTTCTCTGGCAGAGCTTGTCGACCGGCAGGCAGGGACCTGGGGGGACCTGATCCCTGCGCTCGAACCCGTACTGAAGTTCGTTCCTCGATGGAACATCTTTCCGCAGGTCGTCGCCTTCGTGATCTTCTTTATCGCAATCGTCGCCGAGACCAATCGGGCGCCGTTCGATCTCGTTGAGGCCGAGCAGGAAATCGTCGGCGGTTTCCATACTGAGTACTCCGGGATGCGTTTCGCGATGTTCTTCCTGGCCGAGTATGTGAACATCTTTTCGATGTCGGCCATCGGGGCGACACTCTTCCTGGGTGGCTGGAACGGGCCGACATTCGAAAATGTGCTTCCGGCTTTCGTCTCGGGCCTCCTGCCGACCATCTACTTCCTGATCAAGACATACGCTCTGATCTTCGTCTTCTTCTGGTTGCGTGCCACGCTGCCCCGATTGCGGTATGACCAGTTGATGAGCTTGGGTTGGAAGCGGTTGATACCTGGCGCTTTGGGCTGGCTGGCCCTGTCGACCTTTGTCATCGCATTTCGTCAATTCGGACTTCCCTGGAGTTAGCAATGGGTTTGATGAGCGAAATCTGGAAAAGTCTCAAGGTCACTGGACGCACGATGGTGAAAACCATCGGCGGATCCGGGCTCGTGACGACCGAATACCCCAAGGAGATGCGGCAAAAGCCACAGCGCTTTCACGGCCGACATGTCCTCAACCGCTATCCCGACGGGATGGAGAAGTGCATCGGATGCGAGCTGTGCGCCGGTGCTTGCCCGGCGAACTGCATCCATGTTCGGGGAATGGACAACGACCCGGAGCATCCGACCAGTCCCGGCGAGCGGTTCGGGTTTGTGTATGAGATCAACATGTTGCGTTGTATTTTCTGCGCACTCTGTGTCGAGGCATGCCCGACCGAGGCGATCACTATGACTCATCTGTTCGAGATGTCGACCACCAACCGCCAGGACGCCATCTACACCAGGGACGAGTTGCTGATGGACCCGTCCGGCAATGTGCCGCATATGTTTCCCGAAGACGACCTCGCCGACATGGACGAGCTTGCGGTGGCGGACGGATGGGTGCGAGCCACGGCGCCGTCGGGCGTGGCCGCGTACGAAGGGATACAGATGTGGCAGGGCACACCAGGTCCAGCGTCATGGGAGCCTGAGCCGTCGCAGATCGAGCGCGACGCCCGCACACCGAAAGGCGAAGACGATGGTTGAAGCCCTGATTTTCGTCCTCATGTCGATCGCAGCCATCGCCGGCGGGCTCACGGTGGTGTTGGCCCGCAACCCGGTCCGTTCCGCCATGGGCCTGCTGGGGACACTTTTTGCCGTCGCGGTTCTCTACGTCGTCCAGCTTGCCCACTTCGTGGCCGCAGTCCAGGTGATCGTTTATGCCGGAGCCGTACTCATCTTGTTCCTGTTCGTGATCATGCTGATCGGGGTCGACACCGACGAGACGCGGGACGAGAACCTTCCCTGGCAGAGACCGGTCGTGATCGGCATTGCCGGCGTGATCATTGTGTTCGCCGGCGCCCTCACGTTGTTCGGTGACTTCCAATGGGTGCCCGGAGCCTCGAACGCAGTCATCCCCGAGGCCACCAACGGAACCATCCAGGCCATTGCCGAGCCCCTGTTCACCGACTGGGTGCTCGCCTTCGAGGCCACGGCCCTCCTCCTGACCATCGCCGCGGCAGGCGCCATTGCCCTCGCCCACTACCGCCGGAAGGAACTCTGATGGTCGATCCCGGCTTGTACATGGCGGTTGCGGCCGTGCTGTTCCTCATCGGCGCGCTCGGGATGCTGGTCCGGCGTAACGCACTGGTGATGTTCATGTGCATCGAGTTGATGCTCAACGCCGTCAACCTGACCTTGATATCGGCCGGAAGGGCAATGAACGATCTCAACGGACAGGTCGCCGTGTTCTTCATCCTGGTGGTCGCCGCTGCCGAAGTCGTCGTGGGCCTGGCAATAATCGTTGCCATTTTCCGGAGACGATCCACAGCCTCAGTCGACGAACTAAATGAGTTGAGCGGATGATCAGTATTTATGCCGGCCGACTTCAACTGGTTGCCTCCTCGCGCCGCGCCCGTCTCGCGGGTTTGGGGATTGGCAGTTCCCTGGTCGCGTTTTGGGTCGGATCGTCAGTTGAACAGACGCCGGTCGGCCGGGGCTGCCGCTCCACGGCAAGGGGGGTGCGACGGCTATGAGCAGTATTTATGCCGGCCGACTTCAACTGGTTGCCTCCTCGCGTGGTGAGCGTCTCGCGGGTTTGGGGATTGGCAGTTCGCTGGTCGCGTTTTGGGTCGGATCGTCAGTTGAACAGACGCCGGTCGGCCGGGGCTGCCGCTCCACGGCAAGGGGGGTGCGACGGCTATGAGCTCATATGTGTGGCTTGTTATTGCCCTACCTCTCGCTGTCGCGGTGTTCCTCCACTTTGTCGGGAGATATCTGGGAGAGCCTCGATCCGGCTGGTTGGCCACTCTGGCTGTTGGTAGCTCATTTGTAATCGCTGCGGTCGCCGCGGTTCCCTTTTTCGAAGGTGGCGCCCACGCCGAGACCATCCAGCTTTGGGAATGGATGCCTGCGATCGGTGCTTCGCTGGAGATTCAATGGGATTCGCTTGCCGCACTCATGACGCTTGTGGTCACCGGGGTCGGCACGCTCATTCACATCTTTGCGATCGGATACATGCACGGTGACGAGCGTTTCCACCGCTTCTTCACCAATCTCAACTTCTTCATTGCCTCGATGCTCATCCTCGTGCTCGCCGGTAACTACGCGATGCTGTTCCTCGGTTGGGAACTCGTCGGCCTCTGCTCGTATCTACTCATCGGCTTCTGGTTTACGAGGCCCACAGCTGCGGCGGCAGCCAAGAAAGCCTTCATCGTCAATCGCATCGGCGACTTTGGTTTCATGATCGCTCTGATGTTGGTGTTCACCAGCTTCGGCACCCTGGCGTACACCGGCATCTTCGAAAGAGCAGGAGATGTTCTGAGCACCGGGATGGCAACGGCGATCGGACTGTTGATTCTGGTCGGGGCGGCCGGGAAGTCGGCCCAGATACCTCTCTACGTCTGGTTGCCCGACGCCATGGAAGGGCCTACCCCTGTGTCTGCGTTGATCCACGCCGCGACGATGGTGACTGCCGGTGTTTACGTCATCGCTCGCTCAGCGGCCATTTTCGAGCTTGCCCCTATTGCCTCCACCACTGTGGCGACGGTTGGCGCGATTACCGCCCTTTGGGCGGCGACGATCGCCCTTGCCCAGCGGGATATCAAGAGGGTCCTCGCCTATTCGACTATTTCCCAGCTCGGCTACATGTTCCTCGCCGTCGGGGCCAGTGCGTACGTAGCCGGCGTGTTCCACCTCATGACACACGCTTTTTTCAAGGCTCTTCTCTTCCTGGGAGCAGGTTCGGTCATTCACGCCATGAACGACGAACAGGACATGCACAAGATGGGTGGGCTGCTCAAAAAGATGCCGGTGACCGGGATCACGATGGGTGTAGCCACACTCGCCATCGCTGGGATACCCCCGCTTGCCGGATTCTGGTCCAAAGACGAAATACTGGCGTCTTCGTTCGAACGCGGGGGTTGGTATGCCGTCCTGTTCATCGTTGGTGTGGTCACCGCACTCTTGACCGCCTTCTACATGAGCCGGCAGTGGGTCCTCGTTTTCCTTGGCGAACCGAGGTGGGACGATGACGTAACACCATATGAGTCGCCGAGAGTCATGACGGCGCCTTTGGTCGTGCTCGCTGCGCTAACGGTGATCGGTGGCTTGGTCAACACCCCGGTCCGGACCACCCTGGAGCACTTCCTGGAGCCAGCCTTCGAAGGCATCTCGCTGCAACACCCGCCCGAGGGCATTTTGATGTTCGTGATCCTCGCCGGCGTATCGGTGCTGGCCGGTCTGGTTGGTGTTGGTGCCGCCTATGCGACGTATCGCCGACCCTCGGAATCCTGGAAGAAGTTTGAGCAAGGTTTGGAGCCCTTGTGGGGAACCTGGTTGGACGCCTATCGGATTGACGACGTCTACGGAAAACTGCTGATTGCCCCGGGAAAGCGCGCCGCCGAAATCTCTGCTTTCACTTTCGACAATTCCGTCATCGACGGTGGCGTCAATGGCGTCGGCCGTCTTTTCTCCGGAATTGGAGAACGCCTCCGCCCCTTCCAATCAGGGTATGTCCGCAACTACGGAGCGTTGCTCCTCGGCGGCACGATCGTCATCGTGATGTGGCTGGTAGCCGGTGGAGCGTGACCTACCGATGCTGATAGTGATTACTGCTGGCCGACTTCAACTGGTTGCCTCCTCGCGCCGCGCCCGTCTCGCGGGTTTGGGGGTTGGCAGCAAGGTCGTAGCGAGATGGGTTGGATCGTCAGTTGAACAGACGCCGGTCGGCCAGGGCTGCCGCTCCTGGGCAAGGGGGCTGGCGGCATGCTGACCTCTCTTGTGTTGCTACCTGTTGTGGCCGCCATCGTCGTTGCGTTGGTCCCGTCGACCCGGAAAGAACTGCATCTGCCCCTGGGTATCGCTCTCTCCATCGTGCCTCTCGGTCTTGCTGCCTACATCTTCTGGATCTTCGAGCCGTCGGCATCGCTCCAATTCGTCGATCGGGCGGTCTGGTATGAGCCCTGGGGGATGAGTTGGTTCCTCGGCGTCGATGGCATTTCACTGCCGATGATCGTTCTTACCGGTGTGATGGTTCCGATCGCTCTCGCGGCATCCAAAGCCATCTCCGAGCGAACCAAAGAGTTTGTCGTCTACACGTTGTTGCTCGAGGCGGGGATGCTTGGCGCTTTCCTGGCCCAGGACCTCTTTCTGTTCTTCGTCTTTTTTGAGGTCATCCTGATCCCCATGTACTTCATCATCGGGATATGGGGAGGGGAGAGGCGTGTGTACGCATCGGTCAAGTTCTTCATCTTCACGGCCTTTGGATCGGCCTTGATGCTGGCCGCGATCATCGGCCTCGCCTTTACCCATGGTTCGGAATTCGGTGTCCCTTCGTTTGCCATGGCCGACCTCATGGACGTCTCATTGTCTCAGGGCACCGAGCGCCTGTTTTTTGCGGCGTTTGCCCTGGCCTTTGCGATCAAGGTGCCGCTTTTTCCTCTCCACACCTGGTTGCCAGATGCCCACGTCGAGGCGCCAACCGCTGGTTCGGTCCTTCTGGCCGCAATCATGCTGAAGTTGGGAACATACGGGTTGTTGCGATTCAACCTCGCCCTCTTTCCTGAAGCCTCGGTTGACGCTGTGCCGATCATGGGTGTGCTGGCGGTGATAGGAATCATCTACGGGGCCGTGGTCGCCATCGTCCAACCCGACCTCAAGAAGCTCGTCGCCTACTCATCGGTGTCCCACCTCGGCTTTATCGTGCTCGGGACGTTTGCCCTGACGTCGGGTGGGCTCCAGGGGGCTGTGATACAGAACGTCAACCACGGCCTCACGACAGGTGCGCTCTTCTTGCTCGTCGGAATGCTCTACGAACGACGCCACACCAAGCAGATCGCCGATTTCGGGGGCCTCCAGAAGGTGATGCCGGTATTTGCGGGTTTCTTCCTTTTCATGGCCTTCGCGTCGATCGGTTTGCCCGGCCTCAATGGCTTTGTGGGTGAGTTCCTCGTGCTTATCGGCACCTATGCGACGCTGCCAGCTCTGGCGATCATTGCATCATTTGGCGTGGTCCTGGCCGCCATATATCTGCTGTGGGCGTATGAGCGCGTCTTCACCGGCGTGCCCGAAAAGGAAGAAAACAGAGTGCTGAAAGATCTCTCCGTAAGGGAGATAGCACTATTGGCTCCACTGGCGATCCTGATCCTCGTGATCGGCCTCTACCCGAAGATCCTCCTCGACAAGATCGCGCCGTCAACAGAAGCGGTTCTGGATCACATCGAGTCAACAACGGACTATGTCACTCCGGAACCGGGTCGACTCGACCACGTCTTCATGTCAGAGGAGGTAGGTGAATGACCACACCAGAGATCTCATGGTTGGCGATCGGTCCCGAACTCGTCCTTGCTGTGGGCGCGGCGCTCGTTCTCTTGATCGAAGTCCAATGGAAACCGGCCACGAGAGTGCTCGGTAGCGCTGTAGGGGCATCCCTCGTTTTGGCGGGGGGTCTCACTCTCGTCCAGTGGTTTGCCGCTCGAGACGCGGTCGATGCCGCAGACACGACGAGCCTCGTGGCTTTCCGCGGCATGATTCTCATGGACGGATTTGCGATATTCGGTCGTTCGGCGCTTCTGGTGGTCACCGCGCTCTCGATTGCCGCTGGCTGGCACTTCTTCAGGGCCCTGGGACGAAGGGGGGCGGAGGCTCTAGCCCTGGTGCTCCTGGCGACCGCGGGCTTCTCGATCATGGTGGCTTCGAACAACCTCGTAATGCTGTTCCTTGGCCTCGAGGTCGGCTCGATTTCCCTCTATGTGTTGACCGGGATGACACGGGAGAACCAGAAATCGGACGAGGCGGCCATCAAATACTTCCTGATGGGCTCGTTTGCTTCGGCCATTTTCGTCTATGGCGTTGCTCTGGTCTACGCGGGGACCCGGGAACTTTCGATCACCGGAATTTCCGGCTTTCTCGACGGATTCATCGTGAACAGCCCGTCAGTCATACTCATCGGGATTGGCCTCATGGTGGTCGGGTTGGGGTTCAAAGTTTCGGCCGCACCGTTCCACAACTGGGCACCGGATGTCTATCAAGGGGCACCTGCGGGCATAGTCGGATACATGGCGGCGGTAGCCAAGATCGCCGGCTTTGTCGCCATCGCCCGCATCCTGTTGACGGCGGTCCAGGAATACGACCGAGCATTCCTGCCGGTTATCGCCGGAATAGCCATTCTCTCGATGCTTCTCGGGTCGGTGATGGCGTTGGTGCAGACCGATGTCAGGCGGATGCTTGCCTATTCGGGTGTTGCCCACGCCGGTTTCATAATGACCGGAATTGTCGGCGGTAGCTCCGATGGTGTTTTGTTCTACCTGGCGGTCTACTCGGTGCAGTTGGTTGGCGCCTTCGCGGTGGTGGCGGCAGTTTCCGGTTCCGGAAGTGTCGGTTCCGACCTGGACAAATACCGGGGCATGGCCCGTCGCAGCCCGGCCCTTGCCGCGAGCTTCGCCTTCCTGCTGCTCGGTATGGCCGGTCTGCCCCTCACCTCAGGTTTCATCGCCAAATTCGGAGTCTTCGCCGACGCCTGGTCGGCGGGCTACGAGTGGGTGGTGGTTATCGCCGTTCTCGCATCGGTGATCGCACTCGCCTTCTATCTTCGGGTAATTGTCATCATGTATATGGATGATGATGAATCGGCTCGACTGGTCGTTCCGCGACCGGTGCGTTGGGTGCTCGGGGTTTCGGTCGCGGCAACCCTCCTGTGGGGCGTACTGCCGGCGTGGCTCCTCGACATCGCTGCCGATGCACTCCCGCTATAGGCGTCTCGGTGTTCTGCTCCTCGGGTTCGTCTTCCTGCTGATACCGGTGCTACCCGCGGCGGCGGCGCAGACGGAAAGCTCAGAACTGGTCATCATCACTGAATCGGACGTGGTCGGCGAGGACCTCTATGCCGTGGCCAACCGGGTGATCATCAAGGGGCGGGTCGACGGTGACCTATTCGCTCTGGCCGGCCAGGATGTCCGCATTGAGGGAGAGGTCACCGGATCGGTGACGGCTATCGCTGCCGAAGTGGTCGTGACGGGATCGGTGGGCGGCTCGATACGGGCTATGGCACCTTCGGTGTCGATTTCAGGCGAAATCGGTAGAGATGTCTTTGTCGGCTCGGGAGGATTTTCGCTGACAGCGGGTTCGATCGTTGGCGGCGATGTGATCTTGTGGGCCTGGGACGCCGAAGTGTCGGGCTCAGTCGGCGGTGGTCTCGAGGGGTCGCAACGAAGTGTCGAACTTGCCGGGGAGATACTCGGCGACGTGGAGATATCGGCGTCGAGTGTCTTGATCAAGAACGACCTTCACGTTGGTGGCGATTTTGGCTACCGGTCCGGTGTGGAGGCGAATGGCCTTGAACGTGCTCAGGTCGACGGAGTCATCGTGCAGAAAGAGGCAACGCCGGCGAATATCCGGTTGAGAGCCCTCGGTCTCGTTGTCCGGGTCTTGATAGCGATGATGCTCACCGCCGTCGCATTGCTTGTCGCGTGGGGGTGGCCGGTTCGCACCCAGAGATCGGTGGAAACGCTTCGATCAAAGCCCGTTCGGAGTTTTTTCATCGGGTCGGTGGTCATGTTGTCACCGATTCTCCTGGTGGGACTGGCAGTCTTGTTGTTCCAATTGACCCCGGCCACAGCTGCCTTGCCGTTGATCCTGATTCTTACGCCATTGATCATCGCAACGCTAGGAGTCGTGCTCCTGGCAGCAATCGTGGCGGGCGTGCCGACCGTCGCCTGGCTCGGGAGTGTGGTCGCCCGGAGGAGCACCATATTCGGTGCGATCGCAGTCGGATCGGCCATCGCGGCGGTCGTCTGGATGGTGCCCGTCGTGGGCTGGTTGGTCCCACTGATCGTTCTGACCGGAGGTTTGGGCAGTTGGATCGGCACTTTCCGCTCAACCGGGCCGGCAGAAGTGGCCGGGGATGGGGCTGCTTAGACGGACTTCGATGCGCCAACGGCGCGCGTAACGTGGTCGACCATCACGTCTTTTTTGACTAGTCCCGACTGGCGCCAGCGCTGGTGGAGTCCCTCTTCCAATGGCGACAAGACGATGAATGTTGGGGTTGACTTCACCTTGAACTTGTAGAAAAGGTCGGGGACCGTGTCGACGTTTGCCTTGACGACAATGGCATCGTCGGCGAATTCCTCGGCGACTTCGTTGACGATTCCGTCCATCACCTGGCAGGGTTGGCAACCATATTGGTAGAAGTCAACCAATACCGGCTTGCCGGATTTGGTGAGGTTGTCGAATTCTTCCATCGAACCCAGTTGTGATGCTTTGAATCGTTTCTTGAACAGCGCCATTGACCACCATTGTTGTTCCGCTATTTAGATAACCGACATTTTGGGATATCTGTTCCGATTCTGTCGGTTGGTCCTGAGCCGGCCCCGCAACGGTGACATTCCAATACTGTGTATCTCACGTGAAGCAGCCGACCGACACCATGGGACGCCCGATACGGGACCTCCGCATCTCGGTGACCGACCGCTGCAATTTCCGCTGCACCTATTGCATGCCGAAGGAGATCTTCGGCTCCGACTACAAATTCCTCGAGCGCGGTGAAAAGCTCACATACGAAGAGATAGCCAGAGTTGCTCGGCTGTTCGTCGAGCGGGGCGTCTCCAAAATCCGATTCACCGGCGGTGAGCCTCTCATGCGCCGTCAGGTCGAGAAACTGATTGAGATGGTTGCGGCGATCGGCGGCGTCGAAGATCTGACTTTGACTACCAACGCTTCGCTGCTCGCACGCAAAGCTAGCCAGCTCAAGGCCGCCGGGCTGAATCGCGTGACGGTCAGTCTCGATGCCGTTGATGACCCGACGTTCACCCGCATGAACGATGTGGGCTTTCTGGTGGCGGACGTCCTCGAGGGGATCCAGGTAGCTTCCGACGTTGGATTGGGCCCGATCAAGATCAACGCCGTGATCCAGAGGGGTGTAAACGAACACGCCGTCCTCGACATGGCCCGGCATTTCCGTGGTACCGGGCACATCGTCCGGTTTATCGAGTATATGGATGTCGGCACTACCAACGGTTGGCGGCTGACCGATGTGGTGCCGGCCGCCGAGATGATTGCCGCAATCAACGACGAATTCCCCGTGGAGCCGGCGGATCCCAACTATCGAGGAGAAGTGGCGAAGAGGTACCGGTATAAGGACGGCGCCGGCGAGGTCGGATTGATCTCGTCGGTGACCGAGCCGTTCTGCGGGAGCTGTACCCGGGTCCGCCTATCGGCCGAGGGTGGGATCTACACGTGCCTGTTTGCCGGTAGTGGAACAGACCTGAAAGGCCCGATTCGGGAAGGCGCCACAGACGACGAAATCGGATCGATCATCGATTCCACGTGGGAAGCCCGGACTGACCGCTATTCGGAGATTCGCTCATCACAGACGGTGTCCATCGGACAACGGGTGGAGATGAGCTATATCGGCGGCTAAACCGCACCTCGTCCGGCAACTTTGGGCCGGGAGCGTCGCTGACCGACGCCCCGAACCCAGGGTCAGGATGCAACGGCCACCCTTTTGCCAGACGCCACCCGATATCCCGCCCAGATCAGACTTACCGCCAGCAATAACGACAACGCAAAGCCACCGCCGGCGCCGAGAGCCAGGCCGGTGCCACCCCACGCGGCAGCGATAACCCCCCCCGAGGATGAGACCATTTCCCCATACGATCGCTCGTTGACGTTTCCAGAACCTGATCAAGCTCGTGAGGGCCAGGGCGACAAGGATCGTTGACCCCGCGGCGCCACCGATGATCGCGAAGAGACGCGGGGTGAATCCGAGGCCGAATATGTGCTCGGGGACACCACCTCGAGGGAGAGGGTTGTCGAATGCAATTGTCAGCGTGAGGGTTGTGGATATGGCGGCGAGTGCGCCGATGGCGATGGTCATGCCGTGGCCCGATTTCTTGCCAACAACCAAAAACATGGATCCAAGAGCGAGGATCGGGATATTGAGGATGGCCCCAAACAGATAGAAGGTCCGGTAGGCGGCACCCGTCCACCCGAAAGTCATGCCAACGAACAAGGCCCATGTCGCCACGGCGAACATTGAGATGCCGGTGGCGTACGCAGCAACGTGAGGGCGGGGGCGTCGGCGATAATCGCTCCAGAGGTCGAGGGAGAACAGCGTTGCGGCAGCGGCGGCGAGAATTGCCAGGAACGGTT
Source organism: Acidimicrobiia bacterium (assembly GCA_041751055.1). Classification (GTDB taxonomy): domain Bacteria; phylum Actinomycetota; class Acidimicrobiia; order Spongiisociales; family ZC4RG35; genus MA-ANB-1. The sequence goes on from JBGSYD010000001.1 coordinate 69,001, forward strand.
CCATATCCGCTCGATGCTACTTGCGCGCCGGCTTGCAGCTATCGGGCGAAAACCCGAGCATCAATCGCCCGAGCCCGGCATCTCTGGCCAATTCGATACGACGGCCTCGACCCGATCCGTGATCGCACCGCTGCTCCTCCGGCCATTGCCAGAGTGATGAGTTGGTCATGGCCAAAGAACTCGATGTTGGCAACCGTGGCGTTTGGAGTCTCACCGACGGACATCTGGACATTTTCTGGTCTGACCACGACCGACACCGGACCGCTCAAAGCGGTCTCGAAGGTCCCGACGATGGTCTCGACTCGTCCATCCGCCGCCTGACCCTCGAGCACATCGGCGTCCCCGAGAAACCTCGCCACCCACTCTGTCGCCGGGTGGCTGTAGAGATGACCCGGAGTGTCGGCCTGGAGGACCTGCCCGTTCCTCATAACAGCAACTATGTCCGATGTGGCAAGAGCTTCTTCTTGGTCGTGAGTGACGAAGACTGCAGTGGTTCGGGCCTCGGCCAGGATCAACTTGAGCTCACGTCGGACGCGGTCACGCAGGGCGGCGTCGAGATTCGAAAACGGTTCATCGAAAAGGATGACGTCCGGGTTCGGTGCCAGGGCGCGAGCCAGGGCGACTCTTTGCTGTTGGCCGCCAGATAACTCGTTCGGCATTCTCTCGCCCAGTCCGTGCAGTCCAACCAAATCGATGACCTCGTCAACGCGTATCGACGGGGCTTGCTTGCCCAGACCATACCGGATGTTCTTGCGGACCGTCATGTGCGGGAACAGGGCGTAGTCCTGGAAAACCATCCCGACGCGCCGTTTCTCGGGAGCAACGAACGTATCTGCGTCGAGGACCCGCCGTCCCCGGATTTCGACGATGCCTTCGGCCCGTTCGAAACCGGCGATCACACGGAGCGCGGTTGTCTTGCCGCATCCCGACGGGCCGAGCAGGGTGACGACGCTTCCTTCCCATACGTCGAGGCTGAAGTCGTCGAGTGCCTTGACTTCGCCGTAATACTTGTTGAGCCCGCGTGCGCGTATGGCCAGCTGGTCAGTCGCGGAGGTCACGTGAGGTCACAAGGAATAGTGGGACTATTGAAACAGCAATCAGCGCCAGCCCGGAAATGCTTGCTCTGGTCAGAAACCCCTCGCTAGTCGTACTCCAAATACGAACGGCAAGCGTCTCGAAGCCGTTGGGCCTGAGTAGAAGAGTCGCCGGAAGCTCTTTCATCACTCCGATGAAGACGAGAGCTGCCCCTGCCAGGAGGCCGGGACTCAGCAACGGGATGGTGACGCGCACCAGGGTCGACAACTGTCCATGACCCAGGCCACGCGAAGCATCTTCGAGGTCGGGGCTGAGTCGTTTGATCGAATCCTGGGCGCCGCTCATGGCCTGAGCCAGGAACATCACCACATAGGTTGCGATGAGGAGGGCCAATCCTTGATATAGAGGCCGCGCCCAGGTGAGAGCAAAACCGACGACGGCGACTCCAATCGTTATATGGGGGAGGGCGTATGTGCTCCACGTGATCGACTCGGCGAGGGCCCCGGCCCTGGTGGCCTTGCGTGCGGAGACCATCGCAACGGGGAGAGCGGCACCTGCTGCAACCAGAGAGGCGACGACGGCGACGGAAAGCGAACGGATGATTTCTGCCGATATCGAGTTGATCGTCTGACCCGCCCCGAGACCCCGCACCAGCCAGAACCCCAATATCGAGATCGGGAGTAGCAGGCTGATGACGGCGATGAGGGCCATCCAGGATGTAGCGACAGCGGATCCTGCGCGGGTGAGGTCGCCCCGGATCCGCCTCCGCACGGTACGGGTGGTGTGGTAGGTGGCCCTGCCGCGCGTTCTGCGTTCGGCGATCAGTATGAGCAACGCCAGAACCATGAGTATCAGTGACAGCGTGGCGGCGGGTCGCCGGTCGATCTGACCCTGGTAAAGAGTGAAAATAGCCCGGGTGAAAGTGTCGTACCGCATCAACGACACAGCTCCAAAGTCCGAGATGGTGTACAGCCCGACCATGAGACCAGCCGAGATCAAGGCAGGGCGCAGTTGCGGGAGAGTGATCGTGAAAAACGCCTTGACCTGGGAAGCACCCAGACCGATTGCTGCCTCTTCGGTTGCCGGGTCAATGAGTCTTAGACCGGGCGTCACAATGAGATGGGCCATCGGCGCCAGGAAGATCCCCAGGGCCAGCCAGGCGCCGGCGAACCCGTACGGAGTGGGAATGGTGACGCCAAACCACGAGGAGATCAAGCCGGTGGGCCCGGTGCCTCCGATAATCGTCAGGGCGGCGACGTACGAAGGTATGACCAGAGGCAAAGCAGCAAGGATCATCCAGCCTCTCCGGAACCGGATATTGGTCCGTGACGTGATCCAGGCGGTTGAGGTGCCGATGCTCAGCGCCGTAATCGTCACGGCGACCGTTAGGAGCAGGGTCGAGAAGAAAAGCTCTACCAACCTGTCCCGGGGCAGAACCACGCCCGATCCACCGCTGAGAACTTGCCAGAGCAGGCTCAGCGTTGGGATGACCGTAGGGATGAGGACCAGGAGCGCTGCCGTCCACCAACCACGGGAAGGACTGCGCTGAGAGCGCGACGCTTCGCGGGCGAGGGCCGGCGCTGCTGTCACCTCACACCAAGCCGGCTTCGGCGATCAATCGAGTCGCGGTTTCGATGGTGTCAGCTAAACGCGATAAGTCGATGTCGGGGCCCTTGATGTCTTCGATGGCCGGGAGCGACGGGTCGCTGGGGATGCCCGTCAGTGAGTATTCAAAAGTCTCAGAAGTGAAAAACTCCTGCGATCCGGAGGACAGGAGGAAGCGAACAAACTCCAGTGCCGAGCTTTGCTGATCTGACCCTTCGAGGATCCCGGCCCCGGCAGGCATGATGAGGGAGCCGACGTCTCCGGCCGGAATGAACCAGTTTTCGGCGTTGGCCCCTGCCCCCTCCGCTCGCAACTGGAGCAGGTAGTAGTGATTCACCAAACCTCCTCCTATCTCTCCGCCATCGACCGCGGCGACGATAGGGCTATTTCCCTCGTAGAAGGTGGGTTGCGTGGCCGCCAGCTTCTCGAGCCATTCGAGGGTGGCCTCCTCCCCGCGTTCGAGGATCATCGCTGCCACAAAGGCGACGAAGGAGCCGTTCGTCGGAGCAACGCCCAGATCCCCAACCCATTCCGGGTTGTCGACTACGTCGTCGATGGTTTGGGGGAGGGATTTCGATGTGGCGCCGTCGTGGACGAATACTCTGACTCGTCCGGAAGTTCCCACCCATTTGCCGTCGGAGTCGCTGAACTCGGGAGCCACTTTGTCGAGGACGTCCGCCGGGAGATCGGCAAGCATTTCCTTTACAGACCCGAGAGATGCCGGGTCCTGAGCGAAGAACACGTCGGCGTCGGTCGAGTCACCTTCGGCGAGAAGTGTCGCGGCGAGCTCGGTCGATCCGGCATAGCGCACCTCGACCTCGATGCCGGTAGCGGCAGCGAATTCGTCAATGAGGGGTTGGACCAATTCCTCACTGCGTCCCGAATAGACGATTAGCGGACCGTCGTCGGTCGTATCCGATCCCGTTCCACAGGCACCGAGCATAAGTGCTGAGGCAAGCAGCAGGACTCCAAAGCGTTTCACGACGACCCTCCTGAGATCGTTTGGTAACTAACGACCTCAAAGCTATTAGCACTACGGCGGTAGTGCAAATTTTATCGCCACGGTTTGGTCAACGAATTCTTGAATCAGCCGATCATCAGTGGGATCTCAACTTCGCGTGGGTCGAGACCTCCGTGATAGGCCTTGAGGCGTTTGTCGAAGCCGCGCGGGAGGATCACCCGGTCCTGGGCCGCCAGCACAATGTGGGACCCGAGTCGCTCCATGGTGAACGGCGTTGGATCAGGCCCTACCAAGGTCGCCGGGTCGACGAGGGTGCCACCCGTGATGGCGCGGAGCGATTCGGCCGTAGCGTCATCGCACCAGAGTTGGACCCCCCGGGTGTCGCCTCCCATACGGAGGTCGTCGAACTGTGGCTCCCGCACCAACTGCTTTTGCTCTTCAGAGAAGTTGATGAGGCCATGATCGGCGGTTCCCAACAGGGTGGCATGTGGCGGGAGGCGATTCCTCAGGGCGTCCCAGACGTTGGCGGCCAGTCCTATCGCTTCGTCGAACTCAGTGGATTCCAACCCATATACGTGCCCGGCGACATCGACATTGGGCACATAGGTGAAGATAAGGCGACCGGGCTCCGCTGCGAGTTGCACCGTGGCATCGATTAGATCCGGATAATCCCAGATCCCCTCGAAACGAGCACCTCTATATAGGACTCTGCTCAGAGAAGTGCCTGAGAAATCACCGGGTTGCACCGTTATCGGCTCGATCCCCGCCGTTCGGAGTCTTTCCCACAAATTCGGGTCAGGCAGGAAGTTTTCGTAGTCGTGGGCCACGGATTGGCCGGCCAGGTCGACCCATTTCAGCGTGTTGACCACCTTTTGGTGCTCGGGCATCCATGTGAGGTGAGCGACCACACCATGGTGGGCCGGGGTAAGTCCGGTGGCGACGGTTGCAAGTGAGACGCTCGTCGATGTAGGAAACCCGGCATCGAGGACTGCAGCTCCGCTATTGCGAAATGTGGCCGCTCCTCGATGTTCCAGTTGGGCCTGGCCCAGGCCGTCGAATAGGACCAGAACGTAGGAGGCTGCGTCGGGGATCAAGCTGGCGATATCGGAGATCAGGGACGGGGACGGGGCGGTGCCGATGAGGCGGGTCTCGATCTCGGCCATCAAGTTCACCAGCCCTTTTGACTCGTAGGAAGGTGACACATTCATCGGGTCACAGGCTAGGTGCGCCATCGACGACATTATCCGACCGATGACTAGAGCCCCACAGATTCCCCTTGTGGCCATTGGCGAATCTTGACTTCGACCTAAGTCGCCTCATGCGTATACTCGGCGCCGGTCGACCCAGGCACGAAACCTAGGCATGAGTTCATATTTCGAAAGCTATTTGACAGTCGGAACCTTTGCGGCCCTCGGGGCCGTATTGGTTCTGGGCATGCTGGGCGTGGCGTCGGTCCTCAGCCCTTCGAATCCCACAGCAGCCAAAGGCAAGACTTATGAATGTGGTGTCGATCCTGTCGGCAGTGGCTGGAGTCAGACTTACGTCAGGTATTACGTATTCGGGCTTCTATTCGTGATCTTCGATGTCGAAGCCGTTTTCATCTTCCCCTGGGCAATCAGGCTCGAGGCACTCGGAGTGTTCGGCCTGGTCGAAATGGCGGTCTTCATCGGAATCCTCTTACTTGGCTTGATCTATGCCATCCGTAAGGGAGTGCTCGAGTGGGAGTAGCTCAAAAATTCGGCATGCCCAAGCCGGTGACCTGGTTGCTGAACTGGTCGCGGAAGTACTCGCTCTGGATGTTCCAATTCGGACTCGCGTGCTGCGCTATCGAAATGATGGCCGCTTCCGGGCCCCGGTATGACTTCATGCGTTTCGGGATCATCCCCCTCCCGGCGTCGCCGAGACAGGCAGACCTGATGGTGGTGGCGGGCACCGTCACCGACAAGATGGCCCCATCGGTCCGGCGTCTCTATGACCAGATGCCTGAGCCGAAGTACGTGATTTCGATGGGATCATGCGCCAACTGCGGCGGTCCGTATTGGGATTCGTATTCGGTCACCAAAGGCGTTGACCAGGTGATCCCGGTCGATGTCTACGTCCCGGGCTGCCCTCCCCGGCCCGAGGCCTTGATGGATGGGATAGTTCTCCTGCAGCAGAAGATCCAAGGCGAAGACATCAAAGAGAAGTGGAATCAGCGTGACTTCGAGCCCGTCTGAGACCGAACAGGTGGCCCACCCGTTGCAAGCCTTCGCCGATGAGGTTGCAGCAGCGGTGGGAGGGGAGGCCGAAATCACTTTCGACACCGTGAAGGTGTCAGTGCCCCCCGACAAGTGGGTTTCGGCCCACGAGACGGCGCGAGACCAGCTCGACCTCGTCTTCTTCTCATGGCTCTCGGCCGTCGACTGGTCGACCGAGGTTGCCGTTGGGGATCCGCTCGGTGAAGAAGTCGAAGAGCGCATCGAAATGCTGACGACGGTTGGCGATCTCACCGAGGGGAAGAGGGTAACGTTCACCACGGACCTGCCGACCAAAAATCCATCGATTTCGACCCTTGTCGATGTCTATGCAGGGGCCAACTGGCATGAACGCGAGGCCATGGAGATGTTTGGCATCGAGTTCGTCGGTCACCCCTACCCGGTCACGTTGTATCTGCCTGACGGCTTCGAGGGCCACCCGCTCCGCAAGAGCTATCCCCTCCTGAGTAGGGAGGTCAAACCCTGGCCGGGGACAGTTGACGTCGAGGCCATGCCCGAAGGCCCTTCCACAGAAAACCCGGAAGCCTGAGATGACTATCGATCAAGACACTCTGCGGCACCTGAGCGAGGCCTCGGTATCGATCGAGCTCGAGACCCAGGACATGACTCTCAACATCGGTCCCCAACACCCTTCCACACACGGAGTGCTTCGACTGGTGGCCCGGGTCGACGGTGAGAGGGTCCACGATGTCCAGCCCGTGATCGGCTACATGCATCGCGGGTACGAAAAGCTCTCAGAAGTGCGCACCTACCCGCAAATCACAGCTTTGATCAACCGGATTGACTGGGTCTCCGGGTACGCCAACGAGATCCCTTTTATCGTCGCTGCCGAGAAGCTGATGGAATTGGAGGTCCCGGAGCGCGCACAGTACATCAGACTCATTCTGACCGAGATGGCCCGGATCAGCTCCCACCTGGTTTTTATGGCCTCGTACCCGCTGGAGTTGGGAGCGGCAACCCCACTGTTTTTTGCCCTCAGAGAGAGGGAGCTGGTGCTCGATCTGCTCGAGAGCGTCACGGGCGGTCGTTTTCACCCCAACTTCAACAGGGTCGGTGGGGTCAAGCCCGCCTACGGGTCGGGTTCCTCGACTCGCAAACTGATTCAGGACCTGCCGGCGGGCTTCCTGGACTCGACTCGAACCGCCGTGATTCGCGTCCGTGAAGCGGTCGATCAAATCGAGGACTTGGTAGCCGGCAACGAGATCATCCTGGCCCGGACCAAAGGCATTGGCGTCCTCCCCCCAGAAGTAGCTGCCGCATATGGGGTATCCGGCCCCAACCTCCGCGCCTCGGGTGTGCGCTTTGACCTGCGCAAAGTCGAGCACTATTTGCCGTACGATCGCTTCGATTTTGAAGTGCCGGTCGGGGCCAATGGCGACTGCTGGGACCGGTGGTGGGTTCGTCTCACCGAGATCCGTCAATCGGTGCGAATCATCGAGCAAGCGATTGACAGCATTCCCTCCGGGCCTATCCAGGCCAAGGTGCCCAAAGTCATCAAAATCCCCAAAGGCGAGACTTACGTGCGCGCCGAGAACCCCAAGGGTGAGATGGGTTACTACGTCGTGTCAGACGGCGGGAGCGTGCCTTATCGGCTCAAGATCCGCTCGGCGAGCTTCTCGAACATCTCGATTCTTCCCTGGATTCTCGAAGGCGTCCTGATCCCCGACATCATCGCCATCATGGGAAGCCTCGACTTCGTCCTCGGGGACGTGGATAGATGAACGTTGCCGCGCATCAAACCGGCACGATCGGGGTGAGAGGTTTCAGTGCCTGAAGTAATCCTCGACTTGTTCGCTAATTTCTGGGTGGCTCTCCTCGGCAAGGTGCTGCTGGTTGCTTTGATGATCCCCCTGATCGGCATGGTTATCGGCTTCGCCGAGATGAAACTCTCCGCCAAGATGCAGAACCGGGTTGGCCCCTATTTTGCAGGTGGACGATGGGGTTGGGCACAGTTGATTGCCGACGGAGTGAAGTTCTTCCAGAAAGAAGACCTCATTCCTGCCGATGCCGATCGACCGGTGTTCAAGACGGCTCCGATCTGGGTCCTAGTTGGGACAGTTGCGCTGTTCGTCGTGATCCCGTTTGGCCCTGGTCTGATCTTTCGTGATCTGTCGGTCGGAATCTTCTATGCACTGGCGATTTCGTCGATCAGCACGATTGGAGTGCTCATGGCCGGTTGGTCGTCGGCGAACAAGTACTCCCTAATGGGTGGTTTACGTGCTGCGGGACAGTTGATTGCATATGAGCTGCCGTTGGTTCTGGCTGTTGTGGGGTCTGTGATCCTGGCGGGGACAATGAGTATGACCGGCATCGTCGAAGCTCAGATCGAAGCCGGCTATCCGTTCGTGATCTTCCAGTTCGTGGGTTTCGCGATCTTCATGATCGCCGCCCTTGCAGAACTGACCCGTATCCCTTTCGATATGCCGATAGCCGAATCCGAGCTGGTGATGGGATACCTGACCGAATATTCGGGATTCCGCTTCCTCTTCTTCTTCCTTGCCGAGTTCGCCAACATGTTCACGATGTCGGCGATAGCTGTCACTTTGTTCCTCGGCGGCTACTGGCTACCCGGGCTGTCGACCGACCAACTGGCCTATTTGGGTCCCATCATCCTGATTGCCAAAGTGTTCGTCCTGGTCTTCGTCATGATCTGGTTCCGCTGGACCTTCCCCCGTTTCCGTGAAGATCAGCTGCAGTCCCTGGCATGGAAGTGGCTGATCCCGTTGGCCCTGGCCAATATTCTCGTGACGGCGACTCTGAAAGTGGTGTTCTGATGGTCGATGTGCGACGCTCCGCCCCGGGAGTCGGGATGCTTAAGGGCCTGTGGGTCACTTTGAGCACCATGTTCAAGACGATCTTCGCACCCGGGAAGAACCTGCGAACGGTCAACTACCCCAAGGTCAAAGAGACGCCGGCGGCGCGCGCCCGTGGCGTCATCGCTCTCGACCAGGCGGCATGCACCGTATGTATGCTCTGCGCCCGCAACTGCCCCGATTGGTGTATCTACATCGAGGGCCACAAGGAAGAGCAGGCTCCCGAAACTCCGGGGGGCAGGATCAAGGTGCGGGCAACACTGGATCGCTTCGACATCGACTACGCCCTGTGCATGTACTGCGGAATCTGTGTGGAGGTTTGCCCGTTTGACGCCTTGTTCTGGTCGCCGGAATACGAGTATTCCGAGCAGAAGATGGGCGGCATGCTCCACGACATGGATCGTCTCCAGGATTGGATGGAGACTCTCCCCGAAACACCCGGTCTGGAGGCAAATTGATGGTCTTCGCCATATCCGGGTTCTGGCTGAGCTTCGATACGTGGATCTCCGAGCCCACAAATTGGGTCTTCCTCGTCATCGGGCTCGTCGTGCTGGTGTCGGGATTCCGGGTGGTGACGGCCAAGAACGTGGTCCATGCCGCACTGTTCCTGGTGGGCGCTTTGGCGGGCACCGCCGGCCTGTTTCTCCTGCTATCCGCTGAGTTTGTCGCCTGGGTCCTGGTTCTGGTCTACATCGGCGCCGTCATCGTCCTCTTCCTGTTCGGGATCATGATCACCCGGGCGCCAACGGGGCTGGATGAAGGTCTCGACAGCGAGAAGAAGACGCTACCGGCGTTGATGTCTGTGGCCCTCTTTGCTCTCCTCGCCTGGAGCTCGGTCCTGGCATTCGGGGCCACCGAGATCGCGTCCGTAGGAGAGCCCACATCGACGGAGGTAATCGGCGACAGTCTCCTGGGCCGTTTTGTGATCCCGTTCGAAGTCGTGTCCTTCGTGCTGCTGGCTGCCCTTATCGGTGGGATCACCATCGCAAGGCGAGACCTGACACCACTCGAAGAAGAAGAGCGAGCGGCCGTATGAGGCAATCATGATTGCGAGCCAATTCCTGGTGCTGGCGGCTGCCCTATTCGCGATGGGCGTTTACGGCCTTCTCGTCCGGCGCAACATCGTCCTGATCTTGTTGTCGGTGGAGTTGATGCTCAATGCCGTCAACATCAACCTGATTACTTTCGAATCGGTGTTGCGTTCCGCCGACGCCACCGGCCAGATCTTCGCCATCTTCATAATCACGGTGGCCGCCGCTGAAGTGGGGGTCGGATTGGCCATCGTCCTGATGATCTTCCGCAACCGTAAGTCCGCCAACGTCGACGACCTCAACCTGATGAGGTGGTGAGCGTCATGATGGTCGTCGAACGGACGCCGGTCGGCCGGGGCTACCGCTCCGTGGCACGGTGGTCGTGATGTTGAACCGTCTGTTTGTTCTCGCCACCGAGGAAGTCGGAGCCGAGATCCACGCCGGGGACGGCGGGTTCTGGGCCGACACCGCGGGGATCATGCTGGTCCTCCCGTTTGTCGCCTTCTTGTTGATCATGTTCTTCGGCAAGAAGATGAAGCACCAGGGCGGAGAGATTGCTGTGGGGGCCCTGGCCATCAACTCGGTGTGGGCGCTGGTCCTTTTTGTCATGAACATGACCGGCGGCGTCCTGCACGAGGTCAAGTTCGAAATCGCACGGATAGGGAGTGACCTCGTCTTCGAGTTGGGCTGGGTGGTCGACGGTCTTTCGATCATGATGTACTTCCTGGTCAACCTGGTCGGGCTAGCCGTGTTCATCTACGCGCTGGGGTACATGAAGGGTGACATCAGGGTCAACAACTTCTTCGCCTCGTTCTCACTTTTTGCCGGGGCGATGCTGATCCTCGTCGGCGCTCCCAACCTGATCCAGCTGATCATCGGTTGGGAGGGTGTCGGTCTCGCCTCATATCTCCTGATCGGTCACTACTGGGAGGACATGGACAACGTCAAGGCAGGCAACAAGGCGTTCCTGACCAACAAGGTGGCCGATGTCGGGTTGATCCTGGGCACAATCCTCATCGGGGTGGCCATCGGAAACTTCGACTTCGGGGCCTTGGCGGAGGCATCCGTTGCTCTCAGCCCCGAGCTGGCAGCCGTCGCAGTGACCGGGGGATTCCTCCTCTTTTTTGGAGCGATGGGTAAGAGTGCTCAGTTTCCGCTTCACATTTGGTTGCCCGACGCCATGGCCGGCCCCACCCCCGTTTCGGCGCTGATGCACGCAGCAACCATGGTCACCGCTGGCATCTATCTGATGGCGCGCACCTTCCCTCTCTTCCAAAACCTGGCCGAAGATGCCCGCCCGTGGATGATCGCCATCGGGACTATCACACTGTTCGGTGTCGGTCTTCTTGCCCTCGTTCAGGACGACATCAAGAAGGTCCTGGCCTATTCGACGGTATCGCAGCTTGGGTACATGATGACGGCCGTGGCTGCGGGTGGATACACCGCAGGGCTCTTCCATCTGTTCACCCATGCCTTTTTCAAAGCCCTCCTGTTCCTCGGTGCCGGATCGGTCATCCATGCGGTCCACTCCAACAACATGAGCGATATGGGTGGGCTCAAGAAGTACATGCCCACGACTTATTGGACCTTTGTTGTCGGATCCCTGGCCCTGGCGGGGATCGTCCCGCTAGCCGGTTTCTGGTCGAAAGACGAGATCCTGGCCACCCTGGGCCATGAGGGATACACCGCCGTGATGTGGATCGCCATCGCCGGCGCTTTCGTCACAGCCTTCTACATGACCCGGGCCGTCGCCCTCACTTTCTTCGGTGACTACAGGGGCCACGGGGAGCCTCATGAGTCGCCGCGGATTATGACCGGCCCCTTGGTCGCGCTGGCGATACCATCGATTCTGTTCGGTCTGCTCAACATTCCTGGAGTCGAGATTCCGGGTATCGGCAATTTCACCGAGTGGCTGGGCATCCGGGAGGTAGCCATGGGGGACCACCATGCCGAAGCGATCAACTTTGGCCTCGCCGCAGCAGGGTTGGGCGCCGCACTGCTGGGAATCGCCCTGGGATGGATGATCTGGGGTAAGGACAAAGCAACCCAGAAGGAACGTGACACACTCGAGGTCCCCGTCCTCTATCCGCTCTTGCGACGTAAGTACTACATGGACGACCTAGCCCTGGGAATTGTCGGAGCCACCACCGGGCCCATCGCCCGTGGGATCGACTGGATCAACACCTACATCATCGACGGGATCGTCAACGGAGTTGGTTTGCTCACCAAGGGTCTGGGCACGTTTGTCTACGGCACCCTCGACCAGAAGGGTGTTGACGGGCTGATCAACGGGCTCTCCGCGGCCACCGACGGCGCCGGGGCAGGGTTGCGGAAGATGCAGACCGGTCGCGTCCAGCAGTATGCAGCGTCTTTCGTTGCAGGGGCCATTGTCTTGGTTGTTATTTTTTTGATTGTTCTATAGAGAGAGGCATTGGACATGGAATGGTTTGACACTTGGGGTCTGACGCTCATCGTCTTCCTGCCCCTGGCCGGCGCACTCCTGCTCGGGTTGGTACCGAGCGAGAGGGAGGATGTGCTCAAAGGCGGCGCCCTGGTGGTCACCCTCGCTGCATTTGTGCTTTCACTGGTCCTCATCAGCCAGTTCGACTTCGGGGCGGGGACCTACAATTCGTATCAGTTCGAGGTTGACCAGTCCTGGATTGGCGCAATCAACGCCAATTATCACCTTGGCGTCGACGGAATCAGCCTGCCCATGCTGGTCCTCTCCACTTTCATCATGGTGTTGGCGGTTATCTACTCATGGAACCACTGGGAGGAGCCGAAGAACCCCAAGGCGTTCCTGATGCTGATGCTGATACTGGCTACCGGCATGAACGGGACGTTTGTCGCACTCGACCTGGTTCTCTTCTTCATCTTCTTCGAAGTGGTCCTCCTCCCGATGTATTTCATGATCGGGATCTGGGGCGACCGTTCGATGCGGAAGATCCCCGGGTTTTCAAAAGAGATCGAGATGCGGCTCTACGCCTCGATCAAGTTCTTCCTTTTCACTTTGTTCGGCTCGGCTTTCATGCTGCTCGGTTTTCTTGCCCTCTATTTCAAGTCGGGCGAGTTCGGTGAGCGTACGTTCGACATGGTGGAGCTGACCAACCTCGGTGGGATGGGTGCGTTCACCGGAACGTTTGCCTTCCTGGTCTTCGGTGCGATGTTTCTGGGGTTTGCCGTGAAGGTCCCGATGTGGCCACTGCACACGTGGCTGCCCGACGCCCACACCGCGGCGCCCACCGTCGGTTCGGTCCTCCTGGCCGCGATCATGTTGAAGCTTGGCTCTTACGCCTTCATCAGAATCTCGTTGCCGATCCTTCCTCAGGAAGCGGCCAACTGGGCACCGGCCATAGCCATTCTCTCGGTGATCGGGATCATCTACGGTTCGCTGGCGTGCCTGGCTCAGACCGACATGAAACGTTTGATTGCCTTCTCGTCGGTTGGGCACATGGGTTTCGTGATGCTTGGGATCGCCACCATGACCGACGTCGGAATCAACGCCGCCATCATCGGAATGGTCGCCCACGGTCTCATCACCGGGCTGCTGTTCTTTGTGGCCGGATCGATGTCGCACCGTTATCACACCCGGGAGATGGCGAGGCTTGGAGGCAACCTCAAGTTGATGCCAATCATGGGTGGGATCCTCGCCTTCACCGCAATGGCTTCTCTGGGTCTTCCCGGCCTGGCAGGGTTCTGGGGCGAGTTCATGGCGCTGGTCGGGTCTTACAACCCGCTCGAAGGGCTCTCCCTGGGAGTCTTCCGGACTTCGATGGTTCTCGGTGCGATCGGGACGGTCCTGACCGCCGGGTACATGCTGTACATGTTGCAGAAGGTCAATCTCGGTGAGCCCAAACCGGAGTGGGAGGGACATACTTTCCATGACGTCGACCGGTACGAAATGGCGGCCTGGGTGCCGTTGATCATCCTGATCGTGGTGATCGGCTTCTATCCAAAGGTGGTGTTCGAAGCAACGACAGACACGGTGACCTCTTTGGTGGAAACAATGTTCAACTCTGATGTCACCGCTTCTCTCACTGGCGGAGGCTGAGCTTGACGTTTCGTCGGCGGAAAACCAATCACTTCAGGTGTCTGAATGAGCTTTGAAATCGACTACCTGGCGATCGCGCCCGAGCTCGTGATCATCGGGACGATGCTGGTTGTTTTCGGCCTCGACCTGGTGTTGACTCGGCCCAAGAAGTATTGGACGGCCACCGTTGCGGTTGCCGGGACGGCCCTGGCGGCGGTGCCCCTCGTGTTCCTGGCAGTCGATGGAGAGGTTCGTTCGATGTTCGACGGCAGTTACGTCGTCGATGAGTTTGCCCTGGTCTTGAAGGGCCTGTTCGTGATCGCCGGCTACCTCGTGATGCTGTTATCCCACAATTACATCGAGTCGGAACGCTTCTATCAGGGCGAGTACTACTTCCTTCTCCTGGCCTCGATGTTGGGATCGCTGGTCATGGCGTCTTCTCGAGACCTGATCATTTTGTTCGTCGGCCTGGAGCTCACCACCGGACCGTTGTTCCTGTTGGCCGGCTGGCGAAAAGGTGACGCTAAGTCGAACGAGGCGTCTCTCAAATATTTCATCCTCGGTGTGTTGTCTACTGCGATCCTGCTGTGGGGGATGTCTCTGCTCTACGGGCTTACCGGAGAGGTGACCTTCGCCGGTATCGCCGCCGCATCGGCGGGCATGTCAGGCGAACCAGCGATGATCGTCGCCGTCCTGTTCGTGATAGTCGGGTTCGCTTTCAAGATCTCTGCTGCACCGTTCCATTTCTGGGCGCCTGACACATATGAAGGAGCGCCAACTCCAATCACGGCGTACCTGTCGGTGAACTCCAAAGCAGCAGGTTTCGTTGCGATGTTGCTGGTTATGTATCTCGCCTTGCCTGACTTGAGTGACATCTGGGCCCCCGCTCTCTGGATTCTCGCTGCGCTTTCGATGACAGTCGGGAACCTCTCCGCCCTGAGGCAAACCAACATCGTCCGACTCCTCGCGTACTCGTCGATTGCCCAGGCCGGTTTCATGCTGGTGCCGTTCGCCGCAGCAGCAATCGCCGGTTCAAATTTGGAGGAAGGCTTCTCGGCGACGGTCATCTACCTGGTGATCTACTCGGTGATGAACCTAGGTGCCTTTGCTGTGGTGATCGCCGGTGCCAACCGGGTCGGTTCCGGTGAGCTGTCCCGCTGGGCCGGATTGGGAAGACTCGACCCGAAACTCGGCTTACTCGTGGGGATCTTTTTCTTCAGCCTCGCTGGTATCCCGCCTCTGGCCGGTTGGTTTGCCAAGTTTGCGATGTTCCGGGCCGTGATCCTGGCCGGCGGCACGGCCACCGTGGTCCTGGCGGTCATCGCCACCGTCAACGCTGTCATTGCCTTCTACTACTACTCCAAAGTGGTGAAAGCTGTGTGGTTCGACAGTGCCGCAGATGCGACCGCACCGGCCAAACTGGTTCCGCATTCGGGCTCACTGCGTCTCGCGCTCTTGATCGCTGCAGCCTTGACGATCCTCATCGGCTTCTTCCCGGCTATCGCCACGTTCGTAGCTGACGCTTCGAGGGTCATCGCCGGCATCGGGTAGCGCTGCCTGCCCACAAACGGTCGCACCGGCCTCAGTCGATCGCCAGGTCTACCACAAGTGCATGATGGTCCGAGCCCGGGATCGGGTGCACGCTGGTCCCCACGGCATGGACGCCCCTCCCGAATACGTGATCAATCCGGAGCATCCGCGGCCAACCGGGACGCCACCCCCAGGTGCGCTGGGGCGCTTCTCCGACGCCGGTAGCTACCTGACTGGGGAGATCTTCCATATGGCCGGCGAGCCGTCTGTACAACGGCCATGCCGGGCTGGCGTTCATGTCTCCTGCGACGATCAAACCGTCGCTGTGCTGGTCATCGGCCCAGGCGAGGAGCGCATCCACCTGGTCGCGGCGTTCTTTGACGGCGCGCCACCAGGGGAAAACGATCGGATTCGGCATGTGGACGCCTGCTGCGGTGAGGGTTAGCCCTTCCACGTTAAGTCGTGCGTACGTCCCGGCTCGCCAAGGCAGGTCAAGGGATCCAAGCTCGGCGTCGTGTTTGGAAGCGACGCCCCTTCCCAAACACTCGAGCCCGGGAATCAGGTGGTGATGTTTAAAGATGTCGGCGAGGACTCGGCTTGGGCCTCCCGCCATCTCCTGGAGGAACACCAAATCGGGGTCCAGCCCGTTGATCAGATCTGCGAGATTGCGAGGGTCCGCCTGTTCCTCGAGCACGTTGCCGGTCAGCACCCTGAAGACGCTCACAGCGGACCAGGACCCCCGGACTCATTCACTCTTCGGCCCTCAGCGCTGCTGTCGTTCTTTGCGGGCCGATCGGTATTCCCTGTCGAGCAGCGACCAGAGTGAGTGATCGATCCAGTTTCCCCGGATGAGGAGTTCCTCGCGCAACACCCCTTCCCTGGTGAAGCCCAGCTTCTCAGCCACTCGATCCGAAGCGTCGTTGCCCACAGCGATACGAAGTGTGATTTTGTGGAAACCGAAGTTGTTGAACGCTTCCTGAATCAGACGTTGAGTTGCCTCCGTGCAGATGCCCTTCGATGTCTCATCTGATCTGACCCAGTAGCCGATCTCTGCAATCTTGCCCAGCTTCGACGTGGTCCAAATTGAGATGTTTCCCAAGTGACGGGACGAGTTTTCTTTGTAGCGGATGGTGTAGTCCCACGCCCGATCTTCCTTCCAGGCCTGCAGTGAGTCTCTGACGAATGCGACGGCATCGCCCGATTCGTAGTCGGTGCGAGCCCACGGGAGCCACTGGTTGAGATCTGCCAGCGAGGCCTTCACGGCGTTGTCGAGCGCCACCGAGTCGCGCCGGGCGAAGCGTCGGATGATGAGACGCTCAGTCTCGAGTTGGGAAGCTGGCACCGGCACAGCCTATCCGGCTCTTATTCTGATTTGTATATGTGGAATCAACTTCACCTCGTCGAAACCCATCCCGAACCCGGTGACAAACCCCAGGCCGCCGTGCTCGTTCCGCTCTACGAGGACGAGGCCGGCGAGATCAGAGTCGTGCTCACCAAACGTCCAGATACGATGCCTACACACGCCGGACATATCTCGTTTCCCGGTGGTCGTCCTGAAGAATCCGACGGGGGACCGGTCGACACCGCAATCCGTGAGGCGCAGGAGGAAGTTGGGATCGAGCCAAATCAGGTCTCAGTTCTTGGGTTCCTCGAACCGATAGACACGGTGGAATTCGCTTTGATGGTGGTTCCGGTAGTTGCGCGTATTGAAACCCCGTTGAACCTGGTGTTGTCTGAGAGAGAGGTAGATCGGATCTACACGCCCCGTCTCGCTGACCTCGCCGACCCCGAACAATGGGCTTATGTCCCGTGGGAAGCTTGGAAGGCCTGGTATTTCGATTTGAAAAGTGACACGCTGTGGGGAGCCACCGCGCACATGGTGCGCCTACTCGTGGGTTTGAAATGACCACATACGGGTAAACACCGGACATCCGTCTGGTAGATAGAACATTGACAGTAAACTTCGTCGTTCGCGCTGGAGCCTCCCTTTGAATCGAAAACGTCTTCTGATTATTGGTGCCGCGGTCTTGACCCTCATTCTGGGGTTCGGGGCCTATTTGGCTGCGTCGACTTGGGGTGACGTCAACAGGGTCAGTATCGACCGTCCTCAGGCTGCTGGTGAGGGCGGCCAGGTCGATGAGCCTACGAGCGGCAATGGCGAAGATCCCGATAGCGACGACGATTTCGTAGTGCCGCCTTCCGGTGATGGCCTCGACGTGACTCTCCTCGCTGGTTCTGACTCCCGAGCCGAACTCGATGATCTCGATGGCTATGGCGAATTCGGTGGAGCGCGTGCCGACGTCGTGATGGTCTTGATCCGCCCCCGCCAGCCCGGAGCCCAGGCCGCCATCCTCTCTGTACCGCGTGACCTTTGGGTCAACAACGTGTGTGGATTGGGTTCCGCTCGGGTCAACGAAGCCCTCGAAGGCTGTGGGTTGATGAACGGTCCGACGGCCTTGGTCCAGACAGTTGAGGCGCTCATCGGGATTCCCGTTGATCATTTTGCGATGGTTGACCTCGCCGGTTTCCAGGAGGCGGTCGACGCCATCGGTGGCTATGAGATCTGCGTCGCAAGTCCTGTACGTGACCAGAGGTCAAATCTCGCCATGGATGCCGGGTGCACCCAGGCAAACGGGGAGATGACCCTTGCCTGGCTCCGTTCCCGCCACACCCAGGAGCTGACAGCATCGGGTTGGAAGACGATGTCAGGAGTATCGGATCTCACCCGCAACGAGCGTCAAAGAGAATTCCTGATTTCGATGATGGTGCGGGTCTCCGATCTGAGCAGTCCCGCGGATATGTTCTCGATCGCCCAGTCCGTAGCCCCCTACGTCACAGTCGATAACGAACTGAGCCTGATGGATGCAGTCGGACTGGCCTCGATGATGAAGGGTCTCGGCTCGGGCGATGTCGTCGAGTTGGAGATTCCCGTCTCCGACTACAAATCCGAGACCGGGGCGATGGTCCTCATCCCCACGGTTGACGTTGCCGAACTCGTCTCCGCTTTCCTCGGGACCACAACGGTGGAAAGCAAGGTCGGAGAGTCCGGTTGACCCACCTCCCGCCCGGTCAGATCGAGACCAGGCGTTTCCCCATCGTCGGGGAGAGAGAACCATCCGCCGATCTGGCAAGAACCCGCAGTCGTGGGAGGTGGCCATATCCGGTCTGGTAGCCGCTCCCTTCACGTTGGGCCTCGAATCTTTTCTGGCCGTGGCAGATCGTCAGCTCGAAGCCGACATCCATTGCGTGACGTCCTGGAGCCGGTTCGGGGTGGTCTGGACTGGTATCCCGCTGGCCGATCTCCTGGAACGAGCCGGAGTCGAGGAAGGCGCACGATTCGTGTCATTCGAGAGCTACAGCAGTCGTGATCACCACACTTCGCTTCCCGTCGAAGTGGCTCTTGCCGATTCGTGGGTGGTGAGTTCTTTCAACGGCGAGCCGCTGGATGTGGAGCATGGGGGACCGGTACGGGTGTTCACACCGGGGCGGTACTTCTACAAGTCGGTCAAATGGTTGAAGCGAATCGTCTTGCTGGCCGAGGACCGCCTGGGCTGGTGGGAGGTCAACTCGTCGTATCACAACAATGCCGATCCGGCTTCAGGCCGAGAGCGGTTCACGACCGGGTCGTTGCGACCCGAGCAACTGCAGCGCTTCCTGGATGCTCCCAACTACGACAAGTACCGGGGGCGGGTGATGCTCGGTCTGGATCTTCGCGAGTGGAAGCCGGCGTCTAAAGGTCTGGGCCGTCTTCAACTGAAGAACTGCGACCTGAGAGGAGTAGACCTTTCCGGCGTAGACCTCCCGAACTGCAATCTCTCCTTGAGCGATCTTCGCGGAGCCAACCTCGCCGGTGCCGACCTCTCTGGGTCTGATTTGGAGGGAGCCAACTTCGCCGGCGCCGACCTGTCCGGTGTCGACTTCTCGGGTTGTCAACTCTCCGCAACCCGTTTCTTCGATGGGTCGATGGCGGCCGTGGTCAGCGGAGCTGTGTTTGTCGGAGTGTGGGGTCTGGTTGAGGACCAGGAGGCATTCCTCCGGACTCAGGGCCTCGAAGTCGAGGCTTTGTAGGGGGCGTCTGCTCGCTTGTCTAGCCGGTGTCGGATCGATGTCGCAAGATCAGCCATGAGACCAGCGCAGCCGCGACGGCCGACCAAAGCCCGACAACCACATTCAAAAACTCACTCGGTCCGGTGACGCCAGCAAGGTCCGACGGGGAACAGTTGGACAGAATCGGCTAGAGCTCGCGGTAGCGACCAGGGACCGACTTAAGGAGATCTGGGCCGAGTCGATTGCAGCCGAATTCGGTTATGTCACCTACGACGATTTGGACACCGATATCCGCCAACTCACATTGACCTGACACGGGCTGGTCTAGGACCAAAGGCGTTCCTCGGGAGCATGAGCCACTGCATAGCCCTGTCCCGAGCTATTGCGAATCCGGCGGGTTACTAAGGCTCTGACAACAATGCCGTAGACCAAGGATCAGAATCGCGCTCCTGCAACCTCTCCGTGTGTGTCCTCGGCCCAATAGGTAGGGATACGCAATGATCCCAGGCCAAGCAGAAACCAGGACAAGCCAATACAGACGAACCAGAAGGCATCCGGGGGATCCCAGATATCCGGCGCTAGTGAGTGGAAGCCATAGTTGGCCACTCCTGCAGCCGCTGTCGTTAGCGGAATCCACTTCGCCCAGCCGGGAAAGTCATTCGATCGCAGGAGACCTAGGCCGAGGACGAAGTACCCAAGTGGGAGAACAAACAAGCCAGAGGTGTAGGCGAGCAGGAAACCGAGGCCTGCATCTAATGGAAACAGATCGAGCCCGAATCCAACTCCGAGCACACCGGAGCTGGCGGCTACGGAACGCCCACCGATCCTGGCGAGCGGTTTGTCCAGCGAGCCGGCAATCGACCACAGACCCCAAGCGACCGCGACTCCGGCAAACAGCGCGAGTATGGGGAAGGCGATCGGAAACCCATCATCCGATACCTGATTTGTCGTCTCCAACACCAGGACGCCGAGAAGCCAGGCGACACCGCCGATAGTGACGAGCGTTGCTCGGATGGACAAACTACCGGCCCCTTTCTATTCCAGTGAGGCTGGGATGTTTCCGGCCCTCGAAGAGACAGACGAGTCGAGGTCGACGGCGGGTGACAGCTGCTCTGAGAACAACAACTGCACTGGATAATGGCCCGCGCGACCAGGGCTTGTGTGCGGGTTCCGAGATTGTCTTCGATCATTATTGGCGCGACCTCTGGCAGGGTCAGCCCGCTGATTGGCACCAAGAATATGCGGTCCTCTTCTTTGAACTCGGAAGGATGTGACATCACCGTTGACGGCGCGGATCGAACGCTTCGAAGACCTTGCATCCGAGCACCAGGACATAGCCGATGAACTCAGCGACCTGGCTCAATCAGAACCCGCTTCGTCTCTTTGGGAAGCCCTTTCCAACTCTTTCGCTGCTCTGAGTTAGATAGATGTCTGGTGCCCATGCGAAGGTGTGATCGCTGTGGCAACATTGAACGTGGACGATGCAGACCGACGTGAGCGGTACTACCACGGCACACATGCCGATCTAGAGCCCGGCGACCTGATCGAGCCTGGTTACAACTCCAACTACGGCAGCCGGAAGAAGGCCAACCATGTGTATCTGACTGCCACGGTCGACGCCGCTGTCTGGGGAGCGGAACTAGCGGAAGCCGCGGGCCGCGGCAGGATTTACATCGTGGAACCAACCGGTCCCATTGAGGATGACCCGAATCTGACCGATAAGAGGTTCCCCGGCAACCCGACGAAGTCGTATCGCACTCGCGATCCACTACGGGTGACGGGCGAGCTCACGGATTGGGAGGGACACCCCCCGGAGCAACTTAAGGCGATGAGGGACCACCTCGCGCTTCTCAAGGAGCAAGGCATCGAAGCAATCGACGACTGATTGGGCACTGCGGTCTCAGTCTGTGAATGTCGAGATATTTTGAAGCTGTTCGTAGTCTGGCTGTATATGACCGAGCAAGATCAGAAGCAACTCGACTTCGTCTTGGACTCGGTGACGGGGGTCGTCGGCCGGAGTTTGGTTGGTGCCTACCTCTACGGCTCGGCAGTCCTTGGTGGACTGCGCCCTCACAGCGATATCGACGTTTTCGTCCTCCTCAACAGGAGAACCAGTCTCGATCAGCGGCGAGCCCTGGTTGGAGAGCTGTTGCAGGTCTCCGGTCGGCGAGGAACCCGAATCTCGGGACGTCCGGTTGAGCTGACCATGGCGGTCACGGGTGAGATCCAGCCCTGGCCGACCAACCCTCGTCGCGAGTTTCAATACGGCGAATGGCTTCGTGACGACTACGAATCCGGGTTCGTTCCGAAGCCAGTCATCGACCCTGACCTGGCGCCGCTGGTGGCAACCCTGCTTACGGCTTCACAGTCGCTAATCGGGCCCGCGGCTGCGACGTTGCTCGACCCGGTACCGAACCATGAGCTCATCGAGGCGATGCGAAGTGGCGTTACCGGCTTGCTCGAAGACCTCGACGATGACACGGCCAACGTCCTCCTCACTTTGGCGAGGATCGCCTACACAGTCTCGTTCGGACGTATCGTCAGCAAAGACGAGGCTGCAGCTTGGGCGTTGACCGAGCTACCCGCCGATGTCACGCGGTCGCTCGCACATGCAAGGTCGATCTACCTCGATGAAGCCGATAACAAATGGGCGGAGTCTCTAGACCCAAAGCAAACGGCTATCCAACTTGTCCGTCGCATGATTGATCCAGCCACTGGATGACCCGGCGCTCGGTCGACAGCAAGGGATGAGACGCCGGGGTCGCTACGACGCCGCTGCACTGGTACGCCCAGAGAAAACGTCGGTCCGCCTGTGGGGTTCGAAGCTGACGCTGAGGTAGAGATGGCTCGATGCCGGGTTATCCGGTTCGAAGCCGATCGAGATGCGTTTTGCGCCAGCCTCGGCAAGCAGGTCGATACCGGTGGTGAGAATGTGTCGGGCAAGCCCTCGTTGCTGGTGGTCGTCTCGGGTGCGCATGGGTTCCACGACACCCGTGGCGGTCTGCGGGTCGTACCAGAACAACCCATACGCTGCGATGTTGTCCTCGCTGTCGAAAATGACCAGATCAAGGTCTGAGCGATACAAGGATGTCTGCATCAGACGCTGCTCTACGTCGGGTCTGCGCGGCTCGGTCATGTGGTGGGGACGCTGCATCGTGTCGCGGCGGCTGAACCACCGATAACCGTCGTGCAATGGGCTGATCGCGGGCCGAGCGCCTGCATCCAACCAGCACTCGATCAGACCGTCTCCCTTCACCGTGAAACCATCGCCGAACAATACGTTGCGCATCACGTCATCGGCGCGGTCGACTTCGAGCTCGACGACTCCAATACCGTATTCACCAATGTGAGTTAGCCCACGTTCGACGACGTGTGCAACCCATTCCGGATTTGCGTCAGGCATTACGATCACGACGAGTGTTGTGTCTTCGTATACAGCGGAGGTTCTAGTCGGTGACGATCACCGCAGCCTCCGGGCGACCCAGGTCATCGAACCAAAAGAGCTGACCGAGACTGTCGGTCGAACGCGGGACGCTCCACCACCATTGCATCTCAGCGGCTTCGTACAAACCCTTGGTGGGGTGAGCGCTTCGGACGCGCTGAAGGAGGGCAGTAACTGCTTCCACGTAGTCGAGTCCAACCAGATTTTGTTCTCGCATCCGCGCACCCTAGGCGAGCCCAACCCGCCCACGATGGGCAATATTCGTGCGCAGGACCCGCTACTGATCGACCAACGGCCTGACCCGACGTTTTCGATCATAGAACCCGTGGTTGGGATGCAAGGCTGCCCGAGCCGTTGTTCGCCGGATTGTTGATCGTTAAGCTTGATTACATGAGCACGCTCCCCGCGATATGGTGGTCCACCGACTGAGGTGTCAGCTGATGTGCTTTGCGCCGTCGGTGGCACCGCCCCGACGGTTTTTTTTGTGAGTTGAGGTAGGAGACATGACAGATTCGAAACGAGTGTTTTCCGGCATCCAGCCCACCGGTGAGCTGCACCTCGGCAACTACGTCGGTGCTCTCAAGAACTGGGTCACGATGCAGGACACTTACGAGACCATCTATTGCGTCGTCGACCTGCACGCCATGACCCTTCCTTACGATCGGGACCGGTTCAACGTAGCCCGCCTCGCCACCGCCAGGATGGTTCTTGCCGCCGGGGTCGACCCCAAGCGCTCTCTGTTCTACTTCCAATCGGATGTGCCGCAGCACTCGGAGCTCTCCTGGATTTTGAGCACTATGACCAGCCTTGGCCAGCTCGAGAGGATGACCCAATTCAAGGAGAAAGCAGACAGGGCCGGTCAAAACCTCGGCATACTGTCTTACCCGGTCCTGCAGGCGGCCGACATCCTGATTCACAAGGTGCACGCTGTGCCGGTGGGTGACGATCAGGCGCAGCATCTCGAATTGACGCGTGATCTCGCCCAGCGATTCAATTCCCGCTTCGGCGAGGTGTTCCCTGTGCCGGAACGTATTACACCTGAGATCGGTGCCCGGGTCATGTCACTGACCGATCCGACCGCCAAGATGTCCAAATCCGACCCCAGTGCCAGGTCGAGGATACTTCTCACCGACACGACCGACCAGATCATCAAGAAGGTCAAAGGTGCTGTGACTGACACCGGGACGAAGGTGGAATTCGACTGGGAGGACAAGCCCGGCATCTCCAATCTGCTGGAGTTGTTCTCATTCTTCTCGGGCCGCAAGATCGACGATGTCGCTGCCGAGTACACAGACTCGGGTTATGGGGCTTTCAAGGCGGCGGTAGGGGATGCAATCGCCGAAGGCATCAGGCCGATCACCGACGCGTATTCAGCCCTCGAGATGGGCGATGTCGCCGAAATCATGGCTTCCGGTGGTGCTGTTGCCCGCGAGCGCGCCCAGCAGGAGATGGAGCCGATCCGCAAAGCCGTGGGCTTGAGCTGAACTCACCCGCCAAGCACGTCGGCAGGCAGGAGAAGCACCAATGCGGCGAGCAGGTTGAATCCGCTGTGCAAGAAGATGGCGGGTCCCAGACGTCCCGATCGCAGGGTCACCCACGCGAGGACGATGCCCACGATGAAGAGCTGGGGGAGCACGACGACCGCCGATCGGAGAAAGTTCGACGACGCAAGGCCCAATAGGTGAAACAGGGAGAACACCGTTGCGCTGATCAAGATCAGCGACCGCCGGGACCGATCGCCCAACGCCTTGATCAAGACACCACGAAAGGCGAGTTCCTCGGTCGCCGGAGCCAGGACAACTGATATGGCCACCGCAGTGACCCGGGCAGCAACCGAGCCCAGACTGGAGATCGCCGAGCTGACCTCTTGCGCCGATCCGCCATCGGGGAAGAGGATGAAGACCAGAGGGAGAAAGGCCAGCGATAGCGCGAGCTGCAATCCGAGCCCCGCTACCACATAGAGGGCGTCGCGGTCCTGGATCTCGAAACCGAGGGCAGCCTCCTTCGGCGACTTGCTCCGCCGCAGCAGCCACAAGATGAAAAGGTTCCCACCATATTGCCCACTGAGTAGCAGGAGGAGCGCGGCATCGTCGTCGCCCAGGAGCTCCCCGATGACGGCAAATACGGCAGCACCAAGGAACCCTCCGAGCATCACGAGGATGAAATCGACAATGGTCCAGGGGCGAATCACCGTGCGGCAGCCTACCGATTCGAATGCTGTCCTCACTGTTACCCTGACCCAAACCGTCGGCGGAGGATGTAGTGGAGTTAGAAATCGGCATCGGCAAGGCCGGGCGTCAGGCCTTCGGCTTCGATGACATAGCGATCGTCCCATCGAGGCGCACCCGGGACCCGGACGACGTCGACATCTCCTGGCAGCTCGATGCATTCAAGTTTTCCCTTCCCATGATGGGGTCCGCCATGGATTCGGCAATCAGCCCTGGGACCGCCATCCAAATCGGTCAGATCGGTGGCCTGGGTGTCCTCAATCTCGAAGGCCTGTGGACCCGTTATGAAGATCCGATGCCGTATTTCGAGGAGATCTCCGAGCTCGACAACGAAAAGGCCACGCTGCGAATGCAGGAGATCTACCTGGCCCCCGTCAATCCCGACTTGATCGGGCAACGGATCGGCGAGATCAAGGCTGCCGGTGTGGTGACTGCCGCTTCGCTGACCCCGCAGCGGGTCAGACAATGGGCACCAGCTGCGATCAAGGCCGGCCTCGATACCTTGATAATCCAAGGCACGGTCGTTTCGGCCGAGCACGTCTCGACACGCGAAGAGCCCCTGAATCTCAAGGAGTACATCGCAGGCTGCCCGGTCCCGGTGATCGTTGGCGGCTGTGCCAGCTACTCGACCGCCC
This sequence comes from Acidimicrobiia bacterium, assembly GCA_041751055.1. Taxonomy (GTDB): domain Bacteria; phylum Actinomycetota; class Acidimicrobiia; order Spongiisociales; family ZC4RG35; genus MA-ANB-1. Next base: position 94,613 of record JBGSYD010000001.1, read on the forward strand.
TCCACTTGATGCGCACCGGCGCCGTGGGAGTCCTGGTTGGTGTCGGCCCCGGCGCGGCATGTACCACTCGTGGGGTGCTTGGCGTGGGAGTGCCCCAGGCAACGGCCATCGCCGATGCCGCAGGTGCCCGCATCCGCTACCTCGACGAGACAGGGCGCTACGTCCACGTCATCGCCGATGGTGGGATGCGCACGGGCGGCGATGTCGCCAAGGCGATTGCCTGTGGGGCTGACGCGGTGATGATCGGATCTCCGCTGGCTTCGGCGACCGAGGCTCCAGGCAAAGGCTTTCATTGGGGTATGGCAACCTTCCATCCGACGCTTCCACGTGGAGCGCGAGTCCACGTTGGTGATCGGGGCACGCTGCGCGAGATCCTGGTTGGCCCCGCACACGAAAACGACGGCAAGCTCAATCTGTTCGGCGCACTCAAGATGTCCATGGCGACTACCGGCTATTCCGATGTCAAGGACTTCCAAAAGGCCGAAGTCATGATCGCCCCGTCGTTACAGACGGAGGGCAAGTCGTTGCAGAGAAGCCAAAACGTCGGTATGGGTTGACGCCTCCGGGATGACCTCGGCAGCCGACCAGCCCCCAGCATCCAACAGTGGGTTGACAGCGTCGCCTACCGACGCTGCGAACCCCGGGTTCGCCGAATCGTCGGTGCTCGTATTGGACTTCGGAGCGCAGTACGCCCAACTGATCGCACGTCGGGTGCGCGAGGCCCACGTTCATTCCGAGATCGTCTCCCGTGAGATCACGGCAGATGAGGTGCGTCGCCGTCGACCGGCCGGGTTGATCCTCTCCGGTGGGCCTGCTTCAGTATATGCCGAGGATGCCATGCGAATGGACCCGGAGATACTCGACCTGGGGATCCCGATTCTGGGTATCTGCTACGGCCATCAGCTCATGGCTGACATTGCTGGAGGGGTCGTGAGCAACACGGGCAGTGCCGAATACGGCAAGGCGGATCTCTCCCTGACGGCGGACTCCCTCCTTCTCGCCGAATTGCCCAAGCAGCAGCAGGTATGGATGTCGCACCAGGATCAGGTCGTCGAGCCTCCTCCCGGATTCGTCGGAGTGGCTGAAACTGCCGGCGCCGCCGTGGCTGTCATGGAGAACCGTGAACGGGATCTGTATGGAGTCCAGTTCCATCCTGAGGTCGGTCACACACCCCGTGGCTCGGAGATAATGAAGCGCTTCCTCTACGACGTATGCGACCTCGCCCCGAACTGGACGAGCCATTCGATAATCGAGGCTCAGATCGACGCTATCCGCGAACAAGTTGGCGGCAACCGGGTTGTGTGCGGGCTTTCCGGTGGTGTGGACTCGGCTGTAGCGGCCGCCCTGGTCCACGCAGCAGTCGGTGATCAACTGACCTGCATTTTTGTCGATCACGGATTGATGCGGGCCGGTGAGGCCGAACAGGTCGAGGCGACTTTCCGATCACATTTTGAGGTTGATCTGATTCATATGAAGGTCGCCGACCGGTTCCTCGAGAAACTCGCCGGGGTTGACGATCCGGAGGAAAAGCGCAGGATCATCGGCAACGAGTTCATACGGGTTTTCGAGGAGGCTGCGGCGACGGTGGGCGACGCTCGATTTCTCGTGCAGGGCACCTTGTATCCCGACGTGATCGAGTCGGGATCTGCCACCGCTGCCACGATCAAGACCCATCACAATGTCGGCGGTCTTCCCGACGACATGGAGTTCGAACTGGTGGAGCCCTTGCGTGACCTCTTCAAGGACGAGGTACGGGCGGTTGGGGAAGAACTGGGGCTTCCCGAGGACATCGTCTGGCGCCAACCTTTCCCCGGTCCCGGGCTGGCGGTCCGTGTGATCGGTGACATCACCCGTGAACGCCTCGAGTTGCTCCGTGCAGCCGACACCATCGTTCTCGAAGAGATCAAACGTGCAGGCCTGGAAAGGGATATCTGGCAAGCCTTCGCGGTTCTGCCCGCGGTCAAGACAGTGGGCGTGCAAGGCGATGGCAGGACCTATGCGTATCCGATAATCGTGCGTGCCGTCACATCCGAAGACGCCATGACTGCCGACTGGGCACGTCTTCCCTACGAGTTGTTGGAGCGAATCTCATCCCGGATAATCAACGAAGTGCCGGGCATCAACAGGGTTGCATACGACATCTCTTCGAAGCCACCGGCAACCATCGAGTGGGAGTAGGCCTAAATAGGTCGAACAGCCATTCAAGAGAACCGTTCCTGTGCCGATAACGCCCAAAAGGCCAGGGAAAAACTTAAGTGGACATGAACACTCCGGAGCTCACCCGAATCTTTCGCGAGGAGCTCCAACAAAGATCAGATCGGTTAGTCGCGGGTACTCGGGCCTTGCGCGATCGTACGTTGCCGGCAGCTGACGTCCCCGACTTGATTCGAGACGCACACACGGTCAAAGGCTCGGCAGGATTGCTCGGTCACGATCGAATCCGCGAAGCCGCCTCCTGCCTCGAAGAGCTCTGGCGTCTCGTTTCCGAAGGTGTTGCCCCGAGCGGTGACGTTCTCGTTGCTATGGAGGCAGCCTCTGGCCGGCTGCCCTCATCGATCGATGACGACGGGCGCGAGCTCGCGAAGTTGGTGAAGCGATTACTCGAGGGGCTCGAAGGCGAAACCAATCCCAACGAGGTTCTGACCCTGCCTCAGCCCGATGTGGGCTCGCTTGGAGGGCTGCTTTCCTCTGTATCGGAATCTTTGCTCGGCGGTGTCACCCGTGTCGACACCGGCGAGCTTTATCGCCTGATCAATCGGGTTGTCGAGGTGTCCCTCGACGCCGAGGCTCTTGCCGACCTCTCCCTGGTCACAATCGAGGGCGCTGACCCGAACCTCTTCCGGCGAACCTGGCGTACCCAGTTGGAGAACCTCAGCTCTTCGATCAGCGACATCCAGAACCAGGCGGTCGCCCTTGCCAATGTCAGCTTCCGGGATGTCACTTCGACGTTCCCTCAATTTGTACGGTATCTGGGACGTCGAATTGGCAAAGATGTGCGTCTCGACATCGTTGGTGAACCGGTCCACCTCGATCGTCAGATCGTCGACTTGCTCCGTGAGCCGCTCCGTCACATGCTGGTGAACGCCGTCGACCATGGAATCGAAAGCTCGGCTGAGCGCATCGCACTCGGGAAACCGGCAACGGGGATCGTCACAGTCGGCATCCGCAATGCTGACGGTAAGGCGGAGGTCTCCGTCACCGACGATGGTCGTGGTGTCGACTGGGCCCGGGTGGCCGAGGAAGCGACGGCACGTGACCTGACTCCGCTACCCAAAGATCTCACCCCGATCCTGTTCCACCCTGGTTTCACGACAGCACAGACGATTACCGACTTCTCCGGATCCGGTGAAGGGCTCACAGCCGTCCGCGACGCTGTTGAGCAGGTCCGCGGAGTTCTGAAGCTGCAGAGTCAGAAGGACCGCGGCACGACGGTCACGCTCACGTTGCCGCTGTCCATGGTCCTACAAAATGTCGTTGTCGTTGCTTCAGGTGACCAATTCCTTGGGCTTCCCGAAGCTGCGGTAGAGGCCTCGCTGCCTCTGGCTCACGCCGAGATCCGGACTTCGGATTCCGGTCGCATCCTCCATTTCGAGTCCGGTGCCATACCGTGCGTTTCCCTGGCCAGCGCTGTTGGTAACCTGACTCCTGCCGATGAGCGAGAGATCGTCGTGATCAACACCCGGTATGGCCTGGTTGGTGTGTCGGTCGACGAGTTGATCGACCGGCGTCGGGTCGCAGTCAAGAGTCTCGGGCCGATCCTCGAAGGAGTGGGGCATGTCACCGGGGCCGCTCTGCTCGGCGCCGGACAGGTCCTCGTCGTCCTCGACCCCAACTTCCTCGGAGTGCTAGCCCACAAACGCCCGATCAAAATCACGGGTCGACCCAGGATCCTGGTAGTCGACGACTCGGCTGGCGTCCGCCAACTGCTCTCGGCCACGCTAAACAGCGACGGATTCGATGTTCAGGTGGCCGGTGGGGCACGCGAAGCAGTGGTGGCAATGGCCGAATCAGACTTCGACGCCCTGGTTGTCGACTACTCGATGCCGAGATCCAGCGGCGCCGATCTGGTGCGGGCTCTACGGAAGTCCGACGTCGACATCCCGATCATCATGGTCTCCGGTGTGGCTACGCCTGAAGAAAAGCAGCGAGCATGGACCGCTGGCGTCGACGCCTATCTGGACAAGTTCGACCTCCGCCAGGGCGTGCTGACCAACACCCTCCGTCGCTTGATCGGGCTCGAAGAGGTCACCTCAGCCTGACGTCGGGGTGGCGACAATCCCCTAAATATGGCCCTATCTGGGGTCGATACTTGTGAATAATGCCCTTCTTGCCGCGTCTCCCGGATCTGGTGGCATATCTGCTGCCCTTGGTGGGCTTGATCGCGTTGTTCTACGCATACCGGACGACCGCCGCCGGCCGTGACCGGGAGAAGGAAATCGTCCGGCTCTCCGAGGAAGCCCACAACATCAAGAACGACTTCGTGACGCTGGTCAGTCACGAGCTACGCACTCCACTCACCTCGATTGCCGGTTTCGCCGACACTCTTGTCGAGTCCTGGCAGGACCTTCCCGAGTCTGAGGTGAGCGAGTTCCTGTCGATCATCAATGTGCAAGCGACCTATCTGGGTGACCTCGTCGAGGACGTGTTGGTGATCCCTCGCCTCGAAGCCAACCGCCTCCGCTTCTACCCCGAGCTATTCGACCTCGGAGACCTGATCGAGGACGTCTCCAAGATGGTGTTCCCTTCCGGAGGCAAAAAGACTTCGCAGGTCAGCCTCCCTGAAGGAGTCCGCGTCACAGCCGATCGACGACGGGTGCAGCAGACCTTGCGCAACCTCCTCGAAAACGCACGCAAATATGGTGGTGACCAGATCATGGTCGAGGGCTTCGTTATGGGTGATCAGTATCTCGTCATAATCGCGGACAACGGCCCCGGAGTGGCCGACGAGGAGATGCAGAAGGTCTTCGAGAACTTCGAACAGGTTTCCAAAGGCGACTCGCGCCAGAGCACCGGGATCGGTCTCGGGCTCCCAATTGCGCGGCGCCTGGCGCGTGCCATGGGTGGCGACGTCTGGTACGAACGACGTTTCCCAACTGGTGCGCGTTTCTGTTATTCGCTGCCGCTCAAGCGTCGTAGCGTCACCAGCGATGGTCGACCAGGCGAGCCCGACCAACTGCCTGCGGCCGAAGTCGACCTCGACGAATTGGTGGCAAACACCAACTGAGATCACACGTTTGTGATTCAGTCGCCTCAGCCTTGTACTATCAGGCTGGATGCAGGCCGAATGGTTCCTCGATGATGTTCCAGCAGACTCGACCCTATTCGCCGATCTGAACCCCACTCAACGTGAGGCGGTGGCGGCGACAGAGGGTCCGGTTCTGGTAGTCGCTGGCGCCGGATCGGGCAAAACTCGTGTCCTCACTTACCGCATCGCGCACCTCATCCGCGATCTTCAGATCCCACCGGCATCGATCCTGGCGATCACCTTTACGAACAAAGCGGCAAACGAGATGAAAGAGCGTGTCGGCCTCCTTGTCGGCGGTGGAATCGTCAAATCGATGTGGGTTTCGACATTCCACTCGGCCTGTGTTCGGATTCTGCGCCGTGAGGCCTCCCGTCTCGGCTACAAGTCGGGCTTCACAATTTACGACGAAGCCGACTCGGTGCGTCTCATGAATCTGGTTATCAAAGATCTCGACCTCGATACCAAGCGATTCCCGCCCAAGGCGATGAAGGCCGCCATTTCCAATGCCAAGAACGAGCTGATCGATTTCGAGTCGTTTGCCGAGCAAGGAGATGGGTTCTTTCACGAGCAGGTTTCCGACATCTATCGGCTGTATCAACAACGTCTGCTCAAGGCTTCGGCGATGGACTTCGACGACCTGCTCATGATCACCGTCGAGCTATTCGGTGCTTTTCCGGACGTCCTAGAGCATTACCAAGACCGTTTCCGGTATCTGCTCGTCGATGAGTACCAGGACACCAACCGGGCCCAATACATGTTGGTCCGGCAACTGACCGAGAAGACCCGCAACCTGTGTGTTGTCGGGGATTCCGACCAATCGATCTACAAATTCCGGGGCGCCGACATCCGCAACATCCGCGATTTCGAGAAGGACTACCCCGACGCCCGTATCGTCATCCTCGACCAGAACTATCGCTCTACCGAGACCATTCTCGACGCCGCGAACTCGGTGATATCCAACAACACCAAGCGATCACCGAAAAACCTCTGGTCTGACCGGGGGAGGGGGCTGCCGATCATCCGGTACGAGGCGGAAGACGAGCACGACGAGGCCGGCTTTGTCGTCGACGAAGTCGAGCGCCTCCAGGCAGATGGGTACAACCTCTCGGATATCGCGGTCTTCTATAGGACAAATGCCATGTCGCGCGTGGTTGAAGATGTGTTTGTGCGTCGGGGGATCCCTTACACGGTCGTGGGGTCGGTGAAGTTTTACGACCGCAAGGAGATCAAAGATGCGGTCGCCTATCTGCGTGCCCTGGTCAACCCGGCCGACGAGGTGTCGGTGAAGCGGATCATCAACGAGCCGAAACGGGGTATTGGGGCCACGACGATCGCCCATCTAGATCGATTCAGCCAGAGCAAGCAGATCACGTTCGCCCAGGGCCTGGCGCGGGTCGACGAGGTGGTCCAACTCAATAATCGGGCTCAGAGCGCCGTGCAAGAGTTCTCGGCAATCCTCGATCACCTCAGAGGCAAGGCGATGGAGTTGGGTGTGGACGGCGCAATCCAGGCGGTGCTCGATGACACCGGGATGGTCGGCGGTCTCGAGGCCGAGAAGACCATCGAGGCCATGGGCCGGGTCGAGAACCTGCGGGAGTTGGTAGGCGTCGCCGCCGAGTTCGAGTCAGCCAACGAGGGCGCGGTTATCGGCGATGAGGACTTCGATGCACTCGACAATCTGCGGCGATTGGAGATCTTTCTCGAAACCACGGCTCTCGTGGCCGACATCGACGAGTGGGAAGAGGGTGCCGGCGCCGTCACCTTGATGACCCTTCATACGGCGAAGGGCCTGGAATTCCCCGCAGTGTTTGTGATCGGTTTGGAAGATGGGGTGTTCCCCCATATGCGATCACTCGGCGAGCCCGCAGAGCTCGAAGAGGAGCGTCGCCTCGCCTATGTTGGAATCACCAGGGCACAGGACAGGCTGTATCTCACATCGGCATGGAATCGGATGCTTTTTGGCGGGTCCAACTACAACCCCCCTTCTCGATTCCTCAAAGAAGTCCCGGAGGCGCTCCTCCAGAAAGCCGGAAAACGACAACGGCGGGCACCGGCGGATCGTGCGGCAGCCTCAGGGCCCAGAGTCCAGATCGACGCCGGCTCGGTGGGCCCAGGCGATCGGGTTCGCCATGACAAGTGGGGGCTTGGAACCGTACGTGAAGTTGTCGGTGAGGGCGATCGGGCCGAAGCCGAGATCATGTTCGACACCCAGGGCAAGAAGCGGGTCCTCCTGGCATGGGCCCCGCTGGAAACGGCTTGACCGGGTTCGACGCCACTATTGCGGCTGGATCGGGAGGGGGCGCCTACGTCAGGGTGCCGGATGAGGTTGTCGATGTGCTCGGAAGCTCGGGTCGAATCCCCGTCAAGGCGACCTTTGACGGCGTCCTGTACACCGGCAGCATTGTTCGCGTGGGTGGGATCAGCTGCATCGGAGTCCGTAAATCGATACGATCCGAGCTTGGCAAGGAAATCGGGGATGTGATCAGCGTGACCGTGGAACGAGACAAGTCAAAGCGTGTTGTCGAGATACCGCCTGAGCTCAGGGCGGCATTCGGGGAACACCCCGGAACTGAGACGGCTTTCTCCAAGTTGAGCTTCTCCCACCAACGGGAGCACGTGAACTACATCCTCGAAGGAAAGAAGCCTGAGACCCGGGAGCGCCGCGCCCTGAGAACAGTCCTGAATCTGAAGTCGTAACCGATCGGAAGCGATTTCGACAGTCAGCTCATCTGAGGATGCCGCCTCCAATACTCAGCGATCCCCGAACAGCTGTCAGCCCGATACCCGGTCGAGGAGCTGTTTCCAGCTGGCGATGAATTTGTCCACGCCCTCTTCTTCGAGCGTCAGAACAACGTCGGCGTAGTCGACACCGACGTCCTGGAGCCGTTGCAGGTCGACGAGGGCCGCCGCAATATCGGTCTCGCCAAATGGCTCCGGCGATGGGTCTCCATGGTCCTGGTACCCGTCGATCGTGCCAAGTGGCATCGTGTTGACTGTTCCTGGCGCCACCAGTCCCGACACATACATCAGGTCGTCGTAGTCCGGGTTTTTGGTGGATGTCGATGCCCACAATGGCTTTTGGGGGCGGGCACCTGCGGCCTCCAGGGCGCGATATCTGTCTGACCCGAACACCTTCAGATACTCCCCGTATGCAGCTCGAGCGTTGGCGATAGCCGTTACTCCGCGCAGCGAGAGGGCTTCGTCGTCGCCAATCTCCTCGAGCCGCCGATCGACTTCGCTATCGAAACGCGAGACAAAAAAGCTCGCCACGGATGCCACCGACGAGATGTCTCCGCCCGCAGCCTGGAAGGTCTCCAGGCCGCTGAGGTATGCGTTCATGACTTCGGCGTACCTCTCAAGGGAGAAGATGAGCGTGATGTTGATCGAGATCCCTTCGGCGGTGAGCTGCTCGATCGCAGGAACCCCCTCCGGCGTTGCCGGGACTTTTATGAGGAGATTGGGTTTGCTGATCTGCTTCGCCCAGTCTCGGGCCTCGACGATGGTGGCCCCGGTGTCGTTGGCCAGCGTCGGTGACACTTCGACCGACACGTGCCCGTCGGTGCCATTGGTGGCTTGATGGACTCCGAGTAGCTGGTCACACGCCCGTGACAGGTCGCGCGCCATGAGGGTCTTAACGATTTCTTTGGGCTCGGTGCCGGCACTTTGCAGGCTGGCCAGCTCATCGTCGTAGTCGGAGGTCTCGACGATGGCGTTGGCAAATATGGTGGGATTGGAGGTCACGCCGGTCACGGAGTCTTCGGCAATGCGGCGCGCCAGCTCACCGGAATCGAGCATCGACCTCGAAATCTGATCCGACCAAACACTTACTCCGGTGTTGGCCAGACCCTGAAGGTTGGACTGTGTCATTACCTCAGGGTAGGGGATTACACGCTTACCTAAGGTTGTGGGACCCGATAGTGGTTCCCTCTGCATTGAGTTTGCCACCATTGTCGCGTTCGGTGAGAGCGGGACTATCGCATCACGACGCATCCCTTGAGGCACTCACGCCAGATTCCCGCTTTCTGAATGCAGATAGCGCCGGATACGGTCCTGCAAGCCTTAGGTATGTGGAGTCAGAATCTCGATCCGGTCCCCAACCAACTACCCTTCAGCGACCGAATGCCACGGAGAATTCTCATAGCTAAACCCGGTCTCGATGGCCATGACCGTGGTGCAAAAGTCATTGCGAGGACCCTGCGGGATGCGGGATACGAGGTCATCTATTCCGGGCTGCATCAGACGCCGGCCCAGATCGCCGAGACCGCTGTCCAAGAAGACGTCGATGCCGTAGGTCTGTCGTCACTGTCGGGCGCTCACAAGACCTTGTTCCCTCAGGTGGTCGACGAGCTCGCGGCTCGCGGCTCGTCGGACATCATGGTTTTCGGAGGCGGTGTGATACCTGATGCGGACATTCTCGGGCTCAACAACGCCGGAATCGCCATGGTCTTCACGCCGGGCACGCCGCTGAACGAGATCGCACATTGGGTCGACGAAAACGTGCCCAACAAGGTTTAGAAACAGGAAGGTAGGAAGTTGAAGATCCACGAATATCAGGCGAAGCAGCTCATGGCCGCACGAGGGATCCCGGTGCCGGAAGGCCGAATAGCCACAACGGTCGAGGAGGCGGTTGCCGCGGTGAGGCCGCTGATCGAGGCGTCAGGTAATCCGGTTGTCGTCCTCAAATCGCAGATCCACGCCGGGGGGAGGGGTAAGGGAACGTTCCTCGAGCACCCCGGAATCCGTGGCGTCAACGTCATAACCGCCGGAATCGACGGCGGCATCGAAGCGGCCGAGTCGGACGTGCGCGACTTGGCCACCAAAATGCTGGGTTCGACCCTGGTGACGATTCAGACCGGCGATGAGGGTAAGAAAGTAAACCGCCTGTATCTCGAGCAAGGCATAGATATCGCCCGTGAGCTTTATCTGGCCGTGTTGCTGGACCGCGCTGTGGGGCGCAACATAGTCATGGCGTCGACCGAGGGCGGTGTCGAGATCGAGAAGGTTGCCGAGGAGACTCCGGACAAGATCCTGCGCGCCGAGATTGACCCTGCCGTCGGATTCCTCCCATTCCAGGCCAATGAGCTATCTCACGGCCTCGGGCTCGACGCCGAAGGTGCGAAGAGCTTCGCCCGATTCGTCGACGCTATTTCCCGGATGGCCGTTGAGCTCGATACCGACTTGATCGAGATCAACCCCCTGGTCATAACCGGCGGGGGACAGGTGATGGCCCTCGACGGCAAGATGGCTTTCGACGACAACGCCCTTTTCCGGCACTCCGACGTCTCGGATATGCGCGACGCAACCGAAGAGGACCCGGCAGAACTCGCAGCCAAAGAAGCCGGCTTGAACTACATCAAGCTTGACGGAACCATCGGTTGTCTGGTCAACGGCGCAGGTCTGGCCATGGCGACGATGGACACGATCAAACATGTGGGCGGAGAGCCTGCCAACTTCCTCGATGTGGGAGGGGGCGCCACCGCTGACCAGGTGACAACGGCCTTCGAGATCATCACCGCGGACGACAGCGTCAAGGGCATCTTCGTCAACATCTTCGGAGGGATCATGCGATGCGACATCATCGCCACCGGAATCGTCGAAGCTGTTGAACGGGTCGGGCTTCAAGTACCTCTGGTAGTGCGACTCGAGGGAACGAACGTCGAACTCGGCAAGGAGATCATCGAGGACTCTGGTCTCGCGGTGACCAACGCCGATAACTTGAGAGACGGCGCCGTCAAGATCCTGGAGTTGACCAAATGAGCATTCTCGTCGACAAGAACACCAGGGTCATCATCCAGGGCCTGGGAAAGACCGGGCAATTCCACACCGAGACGGCAATAGCGTACGGCACACAAATGGTCGGCGCGGTCCACCCATCACGTGCCGGGACCGTGATGCGCTTCGAGGGCGAGACCGACCATTCCGGCGTACCGGGGCGGGATGAAAGGTTCCAGGCCGACCTGCCCGTCTACGCCACCATGTCCGAGGCGGTGTCGGAGACCGGAGCAAACGCATCCGTCATCTACGTGCCGCCACCCTTCGCTGCAGATGCGATCATGGAAGCAGCGGCGTCAGGCGTCGACCTAATAGTCGCGATCACCGAAGGCATCCCCGTCGGCGACATGATCAAAGCCAAGCGTTATCTCGAGGGCAGGGAGACCCGACTGATCGGTCCCAACTGCCCTGGTGTGATCACGCCAAACGAGTGCAAGATCGGCATCATGCCCGGCTACATCCACCAACGCGGGAAGATCGGAGTTGTCTCCCGGTCCGGAACTCTCACTTATGAGGCCGTCCACCAACTCACGCTCCTGGGGCTGGGGCAGACCAGCGCAGTCGGGATCGGAGGCGACCCCGTCAACGGGACCAACTTCGTCGACATCCTGGAACTGTTCGAAGCCGACCCGGAGACTGAAGGGGTCGTGATGATCGGTGAGATCGGCGGCACCGCCGAAGAAGAAGCTGCCGAGTTTGTCGCCGGGAAGATGACCAAGCCGGTGGCAGGGTTCATCGCCGGAACGACGGCACCCGCCGGAAAACGAATGGGTCATGCCGGTGCAATTGTGTCAGGTGGCAAGGGAACGGCCGAGGCCAAGATCGAGGCGATGAACGAGGCCGGCATCGTGGTAGCAGAGACACCGTCGGATATGGGTGAGGCGATGGTGCGCGCACTTGGTTGAGACCCTCGATCTGATCAAGACCGAGGGTGAATGGCTCGCCGAGATTGCGCTCCGGAATACCGAACGCCCGGTTCCCCAATATCCGGGTTGGACGATGACCGACCTCCTCTCGCATACAGGCGCGATCCTCGGTCGCACCACCGTGGTGTGCCGTGAGGGCTATCAGGACCGGCCGGAGACACCCCGGCTTCCCGAAGACGCCGACGCAGTCGACTGGTTTCAGGACCAGCTCAACGAGATGCTGGAGGTCCTTGCCGAGTCTGAGCCCAGCACACGCGTGTGGGGTTTTGGCTCGCAGCCTTCGGTGCGCTTTTGGATCTTACGAATGCTCATCGAGGTCGGGCTCCACCGCTACGACGCGGCTCGTGGCTGGGGTGATCCTGACCCGCTGCTCGACGAAGTAGCAATTGCCGGGCTCGACGAGTTCGACGACATGTGGTTGCCGCGACTCGGAGATCTCCCAACGGTCAGATTTCACGCTGAAGACTTCGGAAGAACCTGGGTCTACGGCTCGGGGGAACCGGTGGCGGAGATATCCGGAACAGCTTCGGATGTCTATCTTCGGTTGATGTCGCGACCGTCAACGGTCACGATGCCGGAAGCCTGGATGGAGGCCGTGGATGCTCTTTCTCCTCCGCCACGTTGACGCTGGTCAAAACTAGCCTGTCGACTGGCCGATCTCGATCAAGTATCCGTCGGGATCGCGGACGTAGCACCGGAGTTCCCCGCTCTTGCCGATAGGTGGAGTCAGAAACTGAGCTCCGGCGGCGCTCCATTCGTCATAAATCGCCTGCGCGTCGGCCACCCGTATATTCATAAAGCTGTCCACACGGTCGGGGTCGTCAGGCGGCGCCAATGTGACCGTCGGCTTGTCCTCGGTGGGACCGCCGCCCACGTTGATGATGAGCCAAGTGTTGGCGAGGCCCAGGATGGCCGGTCCGTCGGGGACCCTCATGATTTCCGAAGCCCCCATGACGTTCACATAGAATTCGGCCGAACGATTGATGTCCTCGACGATGAGCATCTGGGTCACCACGAATCCCTCTTTGGGCGCGGGAAACTCGGTCGGATTCTGCATTGATCACTCCTCGTAGGGTCGGGTGTTGAGCGTACCCGGCTGATGGACTTGGTTAGAACCGCTCCATATCGGCTTTGGCGTAGCCGACAACCGCAGCATCGGCCTGACGTACCGGGCCCAGAGCTGCAACCAATTCCTGAATGCGTGATCCCGGAACTGCGACAGTCAGCTCATCATCGCCCATTCCGGTCCGTTCCCGCGACAGTGCACAACCCATAGATGCGGCGATGACTCCCTTGTTGGCCGCGAGGGGAATTATCTGACACTGAGGCTTGCCCGACCACTCCACTCCGACGGCGTCGTTGATGGCCATCATCTGCTTGGGCACGAGCCGAATCAGGGCCACGTCGGGAGGGGCCGAGGCTTCAGAAAGTGGGCCGTAGCGAACGCCTGTGGGACGTTTCTCCAGCGCCTCCACACCGGCGAATGCCTCCGTCGTCACCCAGCCCACATCGAGGAGGGTCCCGACGTCAGCTCGCTCCAGAATGTCGGCCGCCGCCACCAAACCATGGGTGAACTGACCGACCGAGCAGTTGCCATGATCGGCCGCCTCGGTATCAAAGGTCGACTGGTGACCAAGTCCCCAGAAGACACAGGAGGCGGCCACACGCCCCGATCTCCCGTCGGCCGTTGGTTCGGTCATAGGTTTGTCGAATTTGGGGACACCGTTGGTTGAATCCTGATCGAGGAAGGTGATCGCAACCGGCTCATGTTCAAGGCCGAGGAGCTCTTTGAGGGCGGTGGCAGCATCTTGGTTGGTCATATGTTTCTCATCTTCGAAAATAACAACTTAGTCGGCGGGGTGACCAGGCCATAAACTGCCTACACTCGCCCGATGCCGTGGATCATTGCTGGTGTAGTTGCCGTCTTAGTCATCGTCGTCATCGTCGTTTACAACGCCCTGGTGAGACTGAGAAACCGTGTGGACAATTCATACGGACAGGTCGAGGTCCAGTTGAAACGGAGATACGACCTCATCCCCAACCTCGTCGAGACCGTCAAAGGTTACGCCGCCCATGAGAAGGACACATTCGAGCAGGTCACTTTGGCCCGATCCAACGCTCAGGCAGCATCCGGTCCCGCGGAACAGGCCGGTGCCGAGAACTTCCTGACAGCTGCACTGCGACAACTGTTTGCCGTCGCCGAGGCTTACCCGGAGCTCCGCGCGTCGGAGAACTTCCAGGCGCTGCAAGGCGAGCTGGCCGAAACCGAGAACAAGATCGCAGTCAGTCGACAGATCTACAACGACACGGTCCTGACTTATAACAACAAGGTGCAACAGATTCCGACGAATCTCGTCGCCGCAATGACCGGCTTCAAGGTCAGAGAATTCTTCGAAGGTGGACCGGAGGCCCAGAACGCCCCGACTGTCTCGTTCTAAATGAAGAAGGTCTTTGCCGCCGTTGTCGGCATCTTCCTGCTCGTCGGACTGGCGCTGCCGGCACAGGCCAAGTCGTTCTGGCTGGATCACGCCGATGTCGATGTCACCATCAACCCCGACGGCTCGTTGCATGTCGTCGAAAATCTGACGTTCGATTTTTCGGGTCAGTTCAGCGGCGCATATCGAGACATCCCGCTATCAACCGGCGTGTCGATCAGCGATATCGAGGTTGGTGATGAGCAAGTCTTGTACTCCGCTGGGGGGTGCACTCAACTCGGTTGTTCTTCACCGCCGGGCACTTACGGAGTCGAACTGAACCCGGGTTTTGTCCGGATCGTTTGGCACCACGCTTCCAGTGACGAGCTCAGGACTTTTCGTCTGAGCTACGAGATGCAGGGTCTGGCGGTGGCCTGGGATGATGTGGTCGACGTAAATCTCAAGGTCTGGGGCGATCAATGGGCAGTCGGGCTTGACTCCCTGGTCGCGCGCATGGACCTCCCATCGGGTCTCGCTCCGGGTGATGTGCTGGTTTGGGGCCACCCCTATGGAGTCAACGGCGAAACCAGTCTGGGGGAAGGCGAGGTCGCACCGGTCCTCACCGCATCCGGCATTCCGGCGGAGCAATGGGTGGAGATGCGGGTGACTTTCCCAACTTCCTCATTGCAATCAACCGACGGTGCGCTACGGATAGCGGGGGACGGTCTTCCAGGCATCCTCGCCGAAGAGCTCGAATTCGCAGATGACGCCAGTGAGGCGGCCGCGGCTGTACGCACGGGTTCGATCCTCGCTCTCCTGAGTGCTGCGCTGCCCTTCGTTGGGCTCGGCGGTTTGGTGTATTTCGGGTTCGGTCGTGAGCCGAAGGTTGATTACGACCGTGAGTACGAGCAGGAGCCACCTTCCGACCTGCGCCCTGCCGAGGTTGGCGCCCTACTGAGTCAGGGAGGTGTGGATGAAGAGGACTTCACGGCCACTCTTTTCGATCTAATCCGGCAAGGGGCGATCAAGGCCGAGCCGTCCCAGGTGGAGATGGTGTCCTGGGCGGGATTGAAACGGGAGACGATTTCAGACCTGGTGCTTTCCCTGGGCGACGAGCTCACCGGTCTCAAGGCCTACGAGCAGTCGGTGATGACGGTGGTCAAACGCACTCTGGAAACCGGCTCGCTGCCCCTTCACGAATTTCGCGATGCAATCAGGGACGACGCCGCCGCCAACGCCAAGACCTATCAGACGTTCCGGGAGCGGGTCAGGGCGGCGGTGCGAAGCAGCAACTTCCTCGACGACCACGGGACCTCGATGGCCACGCTGGTTGGCGTTGCTCTCGTGCTGACTGTCGTGGCGTCGTTCTTTCTGGTGCCGAACGTGTTGAGGAATCGCCCTGGCGGAGCAACGATGACGGCGTTGATCATTCTCGGCCTCGTCGTAGGCGCTGTGGCCACCATCATTCTGATCAGCTTCCGTCGGGTGCGGATCCGTCGCAGCCAGGAAGGCGCCCTCGAAGCGGCCCGCTGGTCTGCGTTTCGCAGGTACCTCCAGGACTTCTCCCGTTTGCAAGAGGCCCCGGCCATCTCGCTTGACTTGTGGGACAAATACCTGGTTTACGCCATCGGGTTTGGAGTCGCCTCCGAAGTCCTGGCCAAGGCGCGTATCTACGCCCCTCAAGAGCTGGCAGACACCTCGTCGATCTACTGGTACG
Organism: Acidimicrobiia bacterium; assembly: GCA_041751055.1. GTDB lineage: Bacteria > Actinomycetota > Acidimicrobiia > Spongiisociales > ZC4RG35 > MA-ANB-1. The sequence continues at coordinate 110,687 of JBGSYD010000001.1, forward strand.
GCAACTACGGCTATTCCGGTGGTGGCACCGAAAACGCCTTCTCGGGAATTCAATCCGCCCTTTCCGGCGCATTCACTCCTCCCTCATCGGGAGGTGGAGGTGGTGGCGGTTTCTCCGGCGGCGGTGGTGGCGGCGGCGGTGGTGGTGGCGGAGGCGCGTGGTAGTCACGTCTTGCCAGCCGCATGCCTCCACTCCTCGTCGGTAGCGTCGTCACCGAGAGCCATCGCAGCGAGGGATTGCTCCTTTGATAGGTCCTCGACCAGGCAGAACTCGTTGCCAAATGGGTCCTGCATGACCGCCCAATCGATCAGCGGCCGATGGCTTCCCCGTGACCCGGGCCGGGGGTAGAGACTGGGGGGCTTCTTGACGGCTCCGCCCAGTGAAATGATTCTTTCGATTGCGGCGTCGATGCCTTCGTTTGGTGTGATGTCGACGTGCACCCGATTGGGCCGGTCAGACGAGGGTGCTTCGATATCGAGTGGCGAATTATCCACACGTTGCAAGATGATCTCGTGTTTCCATGGGTCCTTAGTCCCGAGGTAGCCAAGCCAGTCGTGCCAGCCCTCCTCTGAGCCGATGACTTCGAGTCCGGTGACCTCGGACCAGAACCGATAGGCGAGCGGAAGATCGGTGACGTTGATCACCACACACCGCAGCCTTCCGATTCCCATTTCTTCCCTTTCGTCAGGTTCAGGCGGAAATCTAACCCGGTGCGGTCCGGCGTGACATGGAAGGGCCGGTGCCCGGGATATCCTGGTAGATCGGATACCTTTTACCTATGCGACGCCTCCTGGTACCCCTGATTTTTCTGGGCGTCGTCTTCGCGCCCATGAACGCGAGCGCCGATATTTCTGACTTCCCGGTCTACACCGGCGACCAATTCAAAGAGCTCCACGACCACGCCGTGACTCAGACGTTGCCCCGACTAACTCAGCCAACCGGTACCGGGTCTATAACCGGTGACGACGAGCTCGATGCCCGGATTTGGCAAATAGCTTTTGCACGGGGCTACGAGCTTCGCCCCGTCGCATCGGGTGGCCTCTCGAGTGCCGACGGCGTGCCCATGCAACCCCAGGCCGCTACAGCCTGGGTCCAACTCAAGGAGGCGGCCCGTGCCGATGGGTTGCCTTTCATCGTCTCGTCGGCGTATCGGTCTCCGGCAGCTCAAAGAACCCAATTCCTTTCCAAGCTGGCCGGCACTAGCGACGAAGCGATCAACGCAGCCTTGACCTGGTGGTCCATACCCGGCACTTCGAAACATCACAGCGGCTACGCACTCGACTTCCGATACGCCAATGGGACGTTTGGCGATTTCCGGAACACTCCCGACTACCAATGGCTGTCGCGGGACAACTTCTACAACGCGAAACGTTTCGGATTCGTACCCTCATACCCAGACGACGTCTCGGCGCAAGGCCCCAATCCCGAGCCGTGGGAATTCGTGTGGGTTGGGGTCGACCTGATCCGGTGTGGAACGCCGGTCGAGGCAAATGCTCTTGGACCGGCGACCGGGCCGGCCGCTGCGATCGTCGCGGAGGTGGCGAAGTGCCCGGGCATGGTCATCGTCCCCGGTGAGGTGACTCCAGGTCTACCTACGTGGTGGTTCCGCCTCGCCTAGGAGAGCAGGAAGAAGTCGGAGAACGTATTGCTGATGCTCTCCAATCGGTGCACGGATTCGAAGCCTGCCGAGCGGGCGGTCTCCTCGATCGCTTGCCGCCCCCAAGCGGCACCGACCCCCTTGCCTTCCCTGGCCAGCGATTGAGTCATGCAATGCATGGCCGAGATCCCATAGAGCAAAGCGCCTCTCGCTGTGAGATTTTCCTCCAATGCGGTGCTCGCTGCCGGTTCCATCATCAAATACTGTCCCCCGGCCGCCAGAGCATGCCGGATGTGCTCCAGACCCCTCATGGGATCGACGAGGTCGTGGATCACGTCGAATGATGTGATCAGATCGAAGCCTTCGCCTCTGTGGAGGTTCTCGAGGGCCACCGGCTCGAAGGTCGCATTCGGAGTTTCGGTGGCTCTTTCCCGCGCCATGGCGATCTCTTCTTCCGAAACGTCATATCCAACGAAACTGCTGGCGGGAAAGGCCCTGGCCATGACCAGCAACGCTCCTCCAGCCCCGCAGCCTATGTCGGCGACCCTGATTCCCGCTCCAAGCCTTTCGGTGAGTCCGGGCACGGCCGAAAGCCACTTCGACACCAGGAGGGTGTTCTGGGACGGCTCGTTGCCTCTTGTGATTCCGCGGATCATTTCGTCGCCAAACGCTTCGAACGGGACGCCGCCGCCATGACGTGTCGCATCGACGAGACCATCGAGCTGGCGGTAGAGAGATGGGATCATGTCGAACCAGCCGCCCATGAAATACGGGGAAGACTCGTCAGCGACGAAGAGGGCGTGCTCTGCGGGCAGGTTGAAAGACTTAGATGTCGCGTCGTACTCGTATATGCCTGCCGCGGTGAGGCCGGAGAGAATTTCACGCAGGTATCGGGGGTCCAACCCCGAAGCATGGGCGATCTCCTGGTCCGTTCGGGATAGGCCGTCGGACATGAAGGTGTTCAGGCCGGATCTATCGGCGATGGCCAGCAAGGCGACCGTTGTGGCTCCTGAGGCCAGGTCCACGAAACGGTCCATGAAATTCGAAATCCTGGTGCGGTCGATGAGGCGCCTCCTTGCGGTCTCAGCCGACGACGACCTCGCCGGCTGAGATCACCATACGGACAAGATTGGTCGCTGGCCGATAGGGGATGTGTCCTGGTGACGGTGCATCGAGCACGATGAGGTCGGCACGTGCGCCGGCCTCGGCGATTCCCCGATCGTCCAATCCCAAAGACAAAGCTCCACCCCGGGTTGCGGCCCAGACTGCCTGTTCGGCGGTGAGTCCCATCTGCACCACGGCGAGTGAAATGATTGGCCCCATGGCCTCGAAGTAGGACGTACCAGGATTGCAGTCCGTGGCGAGGGCGACGGAGCATCCCGCCTCCCACAACATTGGTCCCGGCGCCTGAGCCGACCGCAACGTGTAGCTGGCTCCGGGAACCAGGACCGCGGCCACCCCCGCTTTTGCCAGGGCGGCGGCGTCATCGGGTGAGGCATGATCGAGATGATCGGCGCTGGCAGTTCCCAATTCCGCAGCGAGCAGCGCCCCACCACTGTGACTCAGTTGTTCGGCATGCACCCGTCCGGGCATTCCAGCGTCGGCACCCGCAGTCAGGATCGCCCGGGCTTCGTCAACGTCGAAGACGCCTTCTTCGACAAAAACGTCGCAGTAATCGGCAAGTCCTGCGACCTGGGGGATCATGTCGTCGACAAGGAGTGAGACATACCTGTCGCGATTGTCGCGGAACTCGGGAGGGACGGAGTGTGCGCCGAGGAATGTCGTCTTCACCGTGACCGGCAGCTCCTCGCCAATGCGCCTGCCAACACGCAGCAGTCGGAGCTCCGTCTCGGGGTCGAGGCCGTATCCCGACTTGACCTCGACCGTGGTGGTACCGGCGGCAAGCATGCGACGGACCCGCGATGCAGCCAGCTCGAACAGCTGATCCTCATCTGCCTTCCTGGTAGCGGCGACGGTGGAAAGGATTCCCCCTCCTTCGGCAGCGATCTGGGAGTAGGAGACCCCGGAAAGACGAGATGCGAACTCGTCCGATCGATCCCCGGCAAAAACCAGATGGGTGTGCGCATCGACAAACCCCGGCATTACCGCCATGCCGGCACAGTCGATGTGTCGCCCTTCGCCCACCTGGGGGGCATCGCTCTCAGGGCCGACAAAGACGATCCTGTCGCCGGACAGCGCAACGGCTGCATTCTTAGGCCGCACCTCGGTATTGGTGCTGAGGTGCCCTATGCCGGTGAGGAGGAGGTCGATCATCGGCTAACCAAACTGGCTGAACCGGCCGTCTTCGATGAGCCGGGCGACCAATTCGATTTCGGCGGAAAGGGAACGATCCTGGTCGAGTGGCGGGACGTGCTCTCGAACGAGCTCCATTACACGTGCGGCCCCGGCCCCGGGTCGGAGAGGGGACCGAAATTCGATAGCTTGCACCCCACACAGAATTTCGATCGCCAACACACGACGGACGTTGTCGAGCACCGGGAACAGCTTCTTGCCCGCCCCCCAGCCCATCGAGACATGGTCTTCCTGGCTTCCTGAGGTCGGAATCGACTCGATAGAAGCCGGATGACAGAGCACCTTGTTCTCGGCCACCAACGCTGCCTGGACATATTGACTGATCATGTACCCGCTGTTTACCCCTGGATCGGGGGCGAGGAATGCCGGGAGGCCAGCGGAGCGGACCGGGTCGAGGATGCGGTCGGTTCGCCGCTCTGCTATCGATCCCAACTCCGATGTGGCAATTGCGGCGAAGTCGAGGACAAAGGCCAGTGGCTGGCCATGAAAGTTTCCTGCCGAGATCACTTCACCGGTATCAGCGAAAACGATCGGATTGTCGACCACTGATCCCATCTCTCGTGTCAATACCGCTTCCATGTGGTCGAGGGTGTCGGTAACGGCACCGTGGACCTGCGGTGCGCAGCGCAACGAATATGGGTCTTGAACGGCATGATGGAAGTCGTCGATATGACTCGCGCCGATCTGCGAGCCGGAAATCAGGTTTGCGATTCGCTGCGCTGAGCGAATCTGCCCGGGATGCGGCCGGAGGTCGTGCACTTCGGGGCGGAACGGGCGGGCGCTACCTTTGAGAGCCTCCACGGTCAGGGCACAGCCGATATCTGCGGCCTCGACGAGAAGCCTCGCATGATGCAGCGCCAGCACCCCCATTGCGGTCATGCCCTCGGTTCCATTGAGGAGTGCGAGGCCCTCCTTGGTCCTGAGTTGTATCGGTTCCAGATCCGTCTCCGAGGTGGGGGTGATCTCACCGTCGACCCGCACAAAGCCCTCTCCGATGATGGGTTGCGCCAGGTGGGCGAAGGGCGCCAGATCTCCGGAGGCGCCGACCGAGCCCTGGCCCGGCACGACCGGCAAGATGTTGCGGTTGAGCATGTCCAGCAGGCGCTCCACGATTATCGGACGAACTCCGGAATAGCCCTGGGAAAGCGTCCGAGCCCTGAGGAGGAGCATCGCCCGGACCACTTGATCGGGCATCGGCTCACCTACCCCGGTGGCGTGGGATCGAATCAGGTTGTATTGGAGGGCCTCAGAGTCGTCGCGCCCGATGTGCGTCGTTGCCAGCGCGCCGAACCCGGTTGTGATGCCGTACACGACCTCTTCTGATTCCACCGCTCGGTCGACGAGCTCGCGAGCCGGGTGCATGCGATCTGCCAACGACGGTGCCGCGACGGCGTCCACGCCTTGCATGGCAACGGCGATGACTTGTTGCGGTGTGAGTGGGCCACCGTCGATCATGACTGATTTCACGTGCAAAGACGGTAGTAAGTTTGGAGTCCTCGTCACGGCGCGGGAACACGCCGCCGGTCTTTACTGTTCTACATATCGATGAACAAAGACCTAACACCACTTCTCTTCGAGCCGGACACCACTCTTGCCATCATCGGAGCCACCGATTCTCCAGGAAAATATGGTGGAATCATCTATCGCGATATGAAAGCGAAGGGCTACAAGGTCTTCGGCGTCAATCCGGGTCGGGACACAGTCGACGGAGATCCCTGCTATCCCAAGGTGACCGATCTCCCGGAGAAGCCGACCATTGCCGTTTTCGTAGTCCCGGCGCCGCGCGGCATTCGCGTCCTGGAAGACTGCAAGGCAGCCGGAGTCCAAAACATCTGGGTCCAGCCCGGTGCCTTCTCACCTCAGTTTCGGGACGCACTCGACGAGGGTGGATTCGACTGGGTCGCGGAGGCGTGTGTGATGGTGCGCGCTCGGGTCGGGACCGGCTCTCGTTAACTGCCGCTAGAGACGCCCCCGAAAAATCTCACGAGCGATGATGTTTCTTTGGATCTCTGACGTCCCCTCGTAGATGCGGGGTGCTCTGACTTCGAGGTAGAGATGGGCCAGTAGGGAACCGCTCTCCAGTCCACGCGCACCCAGCACCTGGATGGCTACGTCGACTGCTTTCTGGGCGGTTTCTGTGGCAGCAAGTTTCGCCATGGCGGCCAGGCCGGTGAGAGAGTCCTTGTCTCCGGAGTCGTGAGCGGCTGCGGCCGCGTACACCAGATGTTTGGCCGATTCGATTGCCACCCGCACGTCGGCCAGTTGATGCGATACCCCCTGAAAACTGGATATCTGTTGACCGAAGGCTTCGCGCTCTCCCGCATGTCTTACCGCCTCTGCCAGGGCCGCCTCGGCCATGCCGAGGGCAAAGGCCCCAACGCTGGGCCGAAACAGATCCAGAGTCTGCATCGCCACTCCGAATCCATGGTTCACCTCGCCGAGGACATGACTCGACGGAACATATACGCCATCGAAGTCAAGAGATCCGATTGGATGTGGGGAAACCATCTCGATTGGAGCCCCCGTCAATCCCTCACTTGTCGACGGAACGGCAAAAGCAGTAACTCCTCGCGAACCGGCCGCCTGGTCGGTCCGGGCGAACACACTGTAGATATCGGCATCGGGAGCGTTTGAGATGTAGATCTTGTGGCCGGTGAGCCGGAAACCTTCGCCATCGGGCTCGGCTTTCATGGCCAGGGAAGCCGCGTCCGACCCGGCGCCAGGCTCGGTCAGAGCAAACGCCGCGACCGCATCACCGGATTTCACCGGGGGAATCCACTCGACGCGCACCGCGTCGGTGCCTGCGAGATGGATCGGTATCGCGCCCAACCCCTGCAGGGCAAAAGCGGTCTCCGCTGCGGTGTTGGTGCGCGCCAGACCCTGGCGAATGGCGCACAGATCCGTTGCGGTCACCCCATCTCTGGCGAATACCGTGTCAAAAAGCCCAGCTTTGCCAAGTGCGCTCACAAGATCACGATTCACTCGGCCCGGCGTCTGGTTTTTCGTCGAATCGGCGAGTTGGCGACCTAGATCTTCGGATCTTGCCACGCGGGATTCTGAGACGGACAAGTTCGTCAGGTCGAGCTCTTCATTTGGCGAAGGATCTCGGCCAATCGTGCTTCGACTTCGTCGAGCCCCAAGCCAGATTCGATTGCCCGGTTTACGGCTCCGATGAAAACGTTGTCGATGCCTGCGTCGCCGGCTCCCTCTCCAGCAACGCTTAGCCTCTCTTCGAGCAAGCGGTCCCGCACCTTTTCGAGTCGCTCGAAAGCGGCACGTAAAGACGCCCCGTCATGCATGGGCTGGCCTGCGGCCATTTCGTGGGATTTCTGTCGCAGCGCGTTCTGCCGTTCCTTGAGGGCGGAACGCCGGGCGTAGTCGTCCGTCGGAAGGGCAAGTAGCTCGTCGTGTATCGCCGCAAGCTCTTGTCTTACCTCATCAAGGGTGGGTTCCATTCTCCCAAGTTAGCGAATGTGACCTGGATACGACCGGTGTGCCGTTGCCCGGGGCGTTACCCTGCGATTACGTGAGCCCCTATCGCGCTTCTGCCGCATTCACAGATAATTGGTCGAACTTTGGCTTTACAGTCGATGGCGGTGTGGCAACGATCACTTTTGACCGGCCCCAGCGCCTGAACGCCTTGACCTTCGATGTGTACGCCGATCTCAGGGATCTACTGGCCCAAATCGAACATCGCGAGGACGTCTCGGTCCTCGTCATAACCGGCGAAGGTCGCGGTTTCTGCTCAGGCGGCGACGTCGAGGAGATCATCGGTCGGTTGTTGGAGATGGACACGAAGGGATTGCTCGAATTCACCAGGATGACGGGTGCGGTTGTGGAGTCGATGCGACGCCTTCCCATGCCGATCGTGGCATCCGTCAACGGCGTTGCCGCCGGGGCAGGGGCTGTTATCGCATTGGCCTCGGACCTCAGGATCGTGGCAGAGAGCGCCAGCTTCCACTTCCTGTTCACCAAAGTAGGGCTGGCAGGAGCCGACATGGGATCGGCCTACCTCCTGCCCCGGGTGGTCGGCTTGGGTCGAGCATCTGAGCTTCTGCTCTTGGGTGAAGCTGTTGATGCGCCGACTGCCGATCGCATTGGCCTCGCAACAAGGGTCGTCCCGGACGCCGATCTATCTTCGGCGACTGCCAGCATCAGCAGGAAGTTGGCCGAGGGCCCGACGATGGCCTATGCAGCCACAAAGGTCCTCTTGAGCCGTGAACTGGACATGGATTTGGGCTCGGCCATCGAGTTGGAGGCCTACACCCAGGCTCTGTTGATGACGACCGAAGACCATGCCGAGTTCTACCGGGCCTTCACAGGCAAGCGTGATCCCCACTGGAAGGGACGATGAGTCGTCATCTCCCGGTCAATCCCGAAGGCATGCCCCCGGCGCGGGGCTTTTCTCACGGGGTCCTATCGATGGGCGGGCGAATTCTCCACATTGCCGGTGAGACCGGTCATGGGCCCGACCTGGGCATCGATGAAGATTTCGTAGCCCAGTTCGGACGGGCCTGCCGCAACGTGGCGCAGGTTGTCGAAGCGGCCGGAGGCGAAGTCACTGATGTCGTGTCGCTCACGATCTTTGTCACAGATATCTCGGAGTACCGGAATCGTCTCAGCGAGGTGGGCCCTGCGTATCGGTCAGTTTTCGGTAGGCATTTCCCGGCAATGTCGCTGATAGGGATCTCCGAACTCGTCGATCAGCGGGCCCGGGTCGAGATCCAGGGTGTGGCGGTGATCCCCGACTAATCGTCGAGGATGATCACAGGCTCGTCGTAGCGGCGGACCCGGCCCTCTCGGGCCCGTTTTGCGAGAATCTCGTCGAGGCGATCCTGCTTTGACGAAGTCTTATCGTCTTCTCTTAGAAATTCGAGAGGGATGTTGAGCCGGAGAGCGCGCTCGGGCACGACGAATCTGGTGATGCCGGCCGGGACGAAGTCAGCAGCGGTGGCCGCAACCATCACATCGTCGATCGTCAACGAAGGGAACTCGACGATCGCCACCCATTCGCCGTGCGTGCGGGTTACTGCTTCCACCCCCGGATCGGTTACCCGGGTAACAGTCAGCTGCCCGTGATAACAGTCGACCAGGGCATTAAGGGCCGCATTGGCACTCCTCCCAACGGGTTGCACCGTCTGCCATCCATTCCCGGATACGTTGATCCGAGGCGTACCCGAATCGGCCTCGAGGGAGATGCCTGAATTGTCTGCGAGCGCCTGACGAAATGCCACGACGTCACCATTTTGAAGCACGTGATGCCAGGTGCCGAGACTGACCGTTGCCGGAACTACCACCTGGACGATGGCATGTGGCAGCCCTAGCCGATTGAACGCTTCACGTCTTGTCGCCCCGTCGAGAAGGACCAAAGACCCGTCAGGTGCCATCGTGCAAACCATGGGGTTGAGTTGGGTGCCGTCGGCCTCGATTCGATTGGTCAGTCGCTCGACGCGAAAGGGGTCGAAGTCCTCGTGGGGCTTGATCATCTCGATCGGAGCGACGACCAGTCTGGGCATGTCAACCATTGGGAGCATTCTGGCGTTGCCCAGATACCGCTGTCTAGTCGGGCTGTGCTCCTGAAATTCCGGAGACAACTTTGATCAATCGGTCGACGTCTTCATCGTCCTGGTAGATCCCAAAACCCAGCCGGAGCCGGTCACCCCGGTAGTCAGTGATGACCCCCGCCTCATGGAGGCGCTCGTAGGTTTGCGCCGCGTTCTCTGAGCGGAACGTGAGGAAGTTCCCACGGTCGAGCCCGCGGCCGGGAATCAATTCGCCGAGTTCCAATCCGGCTTCCAGAAATCGAGTTTGGAGGTCGACAACGTAGGCGTGGATGTCGTCCGGAGTGAGGCCGAGATCATCGAGCCATCCCAGGACGGCGCCGAGCCGGTAGATCCCTGAGGGGTCGTAGGTCGCGCCGGCAAACCGTGTGCCGTCCGGGTTGTAGGGCACCTTTGGCGTGACGCCTGACTCGAGCTGGCCAAAACCTGCGTACCAGCCGGTGTCGACGGGCCTCAGCCCGTATCCCGGGGGTGAATGGAGGAAACAGACACCCTCACCGGCCATGGCGTATTTGTAGCCACCAGCGAGAAAAAAGGCTCGGTTCTCGATCGCTGCCAGATCGGACGGACGGGCCATGAACTCGTGGTAGCCGTCGACCACGAAAAAAGTTGAATCATTGGGCACCGACGCAACCATCTCATCGATGGCTTTCACGGGGTAGCCCGAGTCGTAGAAAACGGACGACAAATAGATCAGGTCATGGGCGCCGGCTTCCACATACTTCATAAACCGGTCCTCGAATGAATCAAAAGGCTCGGTTTCGATTCGGTCTATGACAGCCAGCCCCGCCTCCTCCCAGCGTCTGCTCTGACGGGTAAAGGAGTGAAATTCCGAACCGGTCGACAAGATCCTGACCGGGGGTTCGAAACAGGAGAAGATGCGGACGAGGAAGTTGTGGGTATTTGGCGCAAACGTCAGAGATTCCTGCTTCGACAACCCGAGAACCGATCTAATGCGCTGCCTTGTATTGGGGAGGACCTCGCCGAACACGCGGTCCCATTTGTCGTCGACCAGGCGCACCGAATCCGCCCAATAGCGGTTGTGAGCCTCCCGGGTCACATCGGGCCAGGGGTGATGAGAGTGGGCTGCGAAGTGAAGCCTGTCCGGGGCATCGGCGAAGAACTCCGAAAAATGCTCCTTGTAACTCACGTTTGATAACGGAATTTCATGCTCTCCACGACTTCAGCGGGGAGCTCGGGGCGATCCCGGTGGGGGACGAGAAACGTAGTTAGGTTGAACAGGTCGGCAAATACCCGGGACCTCTCTGCGGATTTCTCGAGGTACTTGGCGCCGGCCGAGCCCCCGGTGCCGATCCTACGCCCGATCATCCTCAGTGCCATCTGGGCATGGCGATAGCGCCACGCCGTGAAGTTCTCATCGATGTCCATCAGCAACTCGAGCATGCGATGGGGCTCCTGGAGTGCAGGCAGGTCCCGATAGAGGTTGATGAATAGCGCAGCCTGAAAGGCGCGATGGCTGAGACCACGTTGGCCGACTTTGGTCATGCTCTTGTGCTTCTCGGGGTCAAAAACGGCTTCGTACTGGCGCATGGTCAGCTCGAAGTCCTTTAGCTGGGCGGCCCGTTGTTCGTCATTGAGATTGGGATTCGAATCGATCACATCCCGGTCGGCCTCCAAACGACTGCGAACCGCATCCTGGAAGGCGTCCCAGAATTTGAAATCGCCGTCCTCCAGGAACGGCGTTCGTTCGAGCCAACCGTTGACTTCGTCGAAAAGCGACTTTGCAGATTCACTCTCGATGACCTTTTCCCGGTCGTCATCGTCGAAACGCTCTGTGTATGCGCCACCCTCGAATAGAAGTCGGTCTTCCCGGCGCATCCCGAGCTTGTTCTCGACCAGGCGAAACTGAGCGGACTGGAATCCGGAAGCCGGGAACAAGTAATCGCGGAAGTCGAGAAAGTCGAGGGGAGTCATCGTTTCTAACACTGAGATCTGTTTGATCAGCAACTCCTGGATCTCGGTAATCCTTCGCAGCCGGGACACGACCCGTCCCATATCTCCCTCCGCAACCCTCTCCCCTCCGAACATTGCGAGGACGTCGTCGAGCTCCCATAGGATCTGTTTGAACCAGAGCTCATACGCCTGATGGACGATGATGAAAAGCATCTCGTCGTGTTGCGGGTTTCCGTCTTTGGCGCTCTCGAGCTCCTGGGAGCTGAGCAGCTTGTCCAGGTGGAGGTAGTCGCTGTAGTAGATGGAGTCGCCCATAACCAGAAGCTAGTGGTGCGGATCGCTGAGCGAGACACCGGACCAGTCCGCAGACCTCTCCCACAATTCGACGGCCAGATCCTCGTCGCGGGCAGCTTGGGATGGCATGGCGGGCTCACCTCGGACGTAGTAGCCCCCGGTCTCTGTGGCTAACTCCGGGTCGGTCGCGCACCAGATGCTGGTTGCTGCAGCCGCTTCGTGGCTGATCAGTCGGTGCCGCACAAATGGCTTCGCCCAGAAAGGAATGATGCCAGTGCCGGAGAAGCCGGGATGGACTGCATAGGTCCGCCATTCGGGCCGCCGACGTGCCAATTCCGATGTGAACAAGATATTGGCCAATTTGGAGACAGCGTATTCGTCGAGGCCCGCCACCGTCTTGGTAGGCCTGGTGACGGCATCGAAGTCGATGCCGTCGACTCTTTGGTGCACAGCGCTGGCGACCGTGACAACCCGCGCCCCGTCAGCGATTGCCCCGGAGAGCAGGTTCGTTAGGAGGAAATGTCCCAGGTGGTTGATTCCGAAATGGGTCTCGAAGCCGTCTGCGGTGAGCCCGCGCACCCGCCAAACGCCAGCGTTGTTGACCAGTACGTCCAGCGACATATTCCGTGACGCATAGTCGTCCGCGGCCAGTCGCACCGAGTCGAGCGAGGCAAGGTCCAGCGCCAGGAATTCCGCCGATCCTCGAGCTTTTGTGATTGCGTCGACCACAGGTCCGACCCGATCCTCCGACCGTCCTGCCGCCACGATGTGGTAACCCAAACGGGCCATCTCGAGAGCGGTTACCCTCCCGATCCCCGACGACGGGCCGGTGATCAATGCCGTTTTCATCAAAGCTGACGGTAGTACCGCTACTACCGTCATTCAGGTGACTGACTGGCCCGACGTGCTCAATGTCGACGACCTGTTTCTGCGCAGCCATCTCGCCGGGGATAGTGATCGAGTAGCCCTCCGCACCGATGACGGCGACGTCACATATGCCGGGGTCGATCGGATGACGTCGGCTTACGCCCGGGCACTCGCTTCGGCCGGCGTCGCCAGGGCCGACCGGGTTCTCATCGTGTTGCCGGATAACCAGACCTACGTGGCAGCCTTGTTTGCCATTTTCCGGATCGGCGCAGTTGCAGTGATGGTCAACCCGGGTCTTTCCGAAGCGGCCCTGGCCGGCATACTGCGGCGGGCCCAGGCCCCCGCCGTTTTTGTAGACAAGAGGTATCTGGCGGACTTCGATAAGGGTCGACTGGGCTCGGGGCTGTCCTTACAGGTGCTCAACCCCGACGAGATAGATGTCGATGGCGCTGAAGATTTTCCGACCGCGGCCACCGGGCCAATGGACCCTGCAATATGGCTGTTCTCCGGGGGGACCACCGGAGCCCCCAAAGCCGTAGTACAGACTCACCAGAGCCTCGTCAACACCACACGGTTGTACGGGCAGGGCTCGCTCCAGATGTCCGCAGCGGACACCACGATGTCTGTCCCGAAACTCTATTTCGGGTACGCCACCGGGACCAACCTGTTGTTTCCATTCTCGGTAGGGGCTTCCGTGGCTCTTTTCGAGCAACACCCAACGCCTGGGGAGTTGTTCACCAGGATCGAGAAGTATCGCCCAACGGTCTTGGTCAACGTCCCCTCGGCCATTAATCAAATGCTCGGGGACGCCTCTGCGTCGGGCCGCGATCTTTCGTCGTTGCGTCTGGCCACATCAGCGGGTGAGGCCCTGCCCGAGACCCTCTATCACCAATGGAAAGAGGCTTTTGGCGTCGAGCTCCTCGACGGTTTGGGCACTGCAGAGATGTGGCACATCTTCGTCACCAATATCGTTGGAGATGTCAAACCAGGGACGTTGGGCAAGGTGGTGCCGGGGTTTGAGATCAAGGTGTGCGACGACGACGGCGTCGAACTCCCTGTCGGGGAGGTGGGCAGATTGTGGGTGCGAGGCGAGTCATTGGGCCTGGAATACTTCGAGGAGCCGGAGCGAACTCGAGATGCCTTTCGGGGGGAGTGGTTCGTCGGTGGAGACCTGGTCTCGATCGATGCCGACGGGTATGTGACCCATCGGGGACGCGCAGACGACGCGATAAAGGTGAAAGGCAAGTGGTTTCGGCCACAAGAAGTCGAATCCGTTCTGCTCGATCACGAGGCCGTGAGGGAGACCGCCGTAGTCGCCATCAACGACGAGTCGGGTTTGGCCAGGCCGGTTGCATTCGTCGTTGCGAGTGGCCCTGTGTCAGAACAAGACTTGATCGACTGGGTCCTCCGCCACCTCGAGCCTTACAAGCACCCCCGCCGGGTGTATCTCGTTGATGAGCTCCCGCAAACTCACCTGGGTAAAGTGGACCGATCGGCTCTCAAGCGTCTCGCTGTGTGACTTGAGCTCAACCAAAGAAGTACCCCTACCGGGAGCATCCGGTAGGGGTACTTGTTTTTAGTAGGTGTTTGGTCAGACTCTGGCGGTCTCCCTGGCATCGTCATGGATCCGAACCTCGAAGGCGTCAACCTTGGAGTTGCCGGCCCAATAGATCCCGAGTCCGGTGAGTAGGAACACCATTCCCAATCCGGCAAGGATTCCGGCTACACCAAGTCCCAACTGGAGGGTGGAGGCGGTAACCGTACCTACGCCCAGTTCACCGATCAGACCATGGGCGGTTCCGCTCCATGCCTGCTCTCGGGCTGGTCCCTCGATCGGGTGACTTCGGTCGAAGTCGGTCCAGTATTTGCCATCCACGTTGAACTCATATGTCCCCGCGGTGAACAACTCGCCGTTGTACTCGACATCTTCGGCGAGAACCACGGTCTGGGTCCCGTTGAGGGTGTGATAGGCAATGGTCGCCATCTGGAACATGTACTCGGTGGCGGTGTTCACCAACGGGTCATTCGGGTCCAGATCGCCCTCGACGACGGGGTATTCCCAATCGTTTTCGAGGAGGACCAATATTGCCTCGGCACCTTCGGTGGTGCCACGGTCGATAAGCTGACCATCTTCGTTGTAGCCGAGCTCAACGCTCTGCGCCTCACTGAAGGCCTGTAGCGAGCCATACCCATCCTGGACTTTCGCGTACGCGATGCCGCCCGCGACCAGAAATCCGATCCCGAACAATGCCAATACAACTCCAACCATTTGGAAACGCTTGGCCATGAAAGTTCACTCCCTTTCGTATTTGTGAATCTCCCCTCATCATCGCCAAACACTCGCCTGCCAGGTAGAGGATTAGGTCCCCCGGGTCCGGGACAAGGTGCCCGAGTTGGCCGGGACGTTCGGCATTCGAATCTGTCCCAAAAGAACGCGAAGATGGGGGAATGGAACCGACGATCCTCCACGCCGACGTCGACGCCTTCTATGCGTCCGTGGAACAACTCCTCGATCCATCATTGCGGGGCATTCCGATGGCGGTGGGCGGCGGAGTAATCCTGGCGGCATCGTATGAGGCGAGATCGTATGGGGTCCGGGCTCCGATGAACATCCGAGAAGCGCGCCAGTTGTGCCCGATGCTGCGGGTTGTCGATGGCCACTTCGAGCGTTATATGGATTACTCCGAGAAGGTCATGGCGATCATTGATGATTTCACACCTGTGGTGGAACAGATCAGCGTTGACGAGGCCTTTCTGGACGTTCTCGGCACCACACATCTGCTCGGGGAGCCGAGTGTCATAGCCCGTGAGATCCGCCGACGGGTCCGTGATGAGGTCGGCCTGCCGATCTCCATCGGTATCGCCTCGACAAAATTTCTTGCCAAGATCGCATCTGCTCGGGCCAAACCCGACGGGATGGTCCTCGTCCCACCTGAGACCGAATTGGATTTTCTCCATGCGCTCCCGATAGAGGCCATGTGGGGGGTCGGACCGGTCACTTCGAGGCGCCTGCGGGGAATGGGCATCGAGGATATCGGTCAATTGGCGGCCGTTCCCGACTCCGTGCTGGGCAAGGGGCTCGGATCTGTCGTTGGGACCAGTCTGCATTCTCTGGCCAACAACCGCGACCCGCGGCCGGTGCTACGTGGGCGCCGGGCGGGCAGTGTGGGCAGTCAGCAGGCTTTGGGCCCCGGTCTCAAAGATTTCTCCGAGATGGAAACGGTGGTCCGGGGTCTGGCTGATCGGGTCGGTAGAAGGCTGCGACACAAAGAGCGTTCAGGATCTACAATCACAGTCCGGCTCCGCTTCCCGGGCCCGCGTCGAATCTCCCGAAGTCATACCCTGCGTTGGCCGACCGCGTCAACGAGGGCCATCGGGTCAATAGGGGCCGAACTGCTCACACGCGGCCTGATCGACGAAGCAGAGCCGGTCACTCTGATAGGCATCTCGGTCTCGAACCTCGCTAGCAATCAGTATGCGCAGCTCGAGCTGGGTTTTGATGATGGCGATGCCACCCGGCCGGGAACTCGGGCCGCTGACCAAATGGCGTCGTTGGATCATGAGGTCGACATGATCCGGGAGAAGTACGGGAACGCAGCCTTGAAGATCGGCGCCAGAGCCGATACCGGCACTTCCGACGACTTCCGCCGCCTCGCCGAGCGTCCTTGATTCAGCCCTCCTCCAGGACTCGAATGGGTCCCTTGAATTCAGGGTGTTTCCCTTCGATTCCCTCGTAAAACGATCTGATTCGATCCATGATCTCCGAGTAGGACCCAAGTGGAGTGATCGGCTCTCCCAGCGTGACCTCTTTCCTCCCGTAGTCGACACCCGCCGGGACGATGGGCGCTCCGGTCTTCTTGGCAATGAGCAGAAATCCGGATTTCCACATCGGTGCAGCCCGGCGGGTACCTTCCGGGGCAATAACCAGGGCAATCTCATCCTCTTGAGCGAAGGTCCGGGCCACCTGAGCGATGACGCCTCCAGCCTGGCGCCGGTCCACCGGGATTCCACCCCAGCGCCTGAACAGCCACCCAAAGGGCCCTTCAAAGAGGGTGTGTTTTCCCAGGTAGCGTGGTCTGAAGTTCCAATGGCTGATGGCAGCCAGATAGATGACAAAATCCCAGTTGGTCGTATGGGGAGCACCGATCACAATGAATTTCGCCTCGTTGGGCAGATCGCCTATTAGCTTCCAACCCCGAAGCTTCAGATACTTCTCAGCCAGCCACTTCATGAGCTAAATCCCGATGATTTTCGACGAGCTAAGTGTGGAGCGCCGGGACGCTCTTGAAGCCGGTTTCGTCGACCCAGATGATCGAGTCAAAACCAACGGTCTGTTCGGCGATATGCGCAGCCATCTCCTCAGTGATAACTCCGATCTCGTCACCGCGATGGATGATCCGAAGACTTGCCTCGTCAGGAAGCTTCGCGGCCAGCGGGCCGGGGTGACTGCAGATCACAGTTAAGACATAAGGTCTGCTGCCGGGCTCGTCCCGAAGCTCGGCGTCGGCCCGGTTCTGCGTTATCAGATGGAAAGTTGCTCCACCAGCCAGGAGAGCCAGGGTCAGCTCGGTGACCAGAGTGGATGGTCGCGGATCCAGGCCGAATAGGGACTGGAAGATATAAAGCAGCACACCTACGACCGCACCGGCCGTTATCAGACCGAGAATGACGGCCAGCCCGATCACGTAGAACTTGCGGGGCAACGATGCCGCCTCTTCGGTCCGCGGCGCTTCCTGGGCATCGGACCAGAACATCCACCAGACCACCGCGCCGACGGCCAGGACGATGACGAGTGTGATGCCCTCGGCGGCGACGTTGTTGATCAATGAATCGCTTGTTACCAGGATTCGGGCAAGCGCTACCCCGGCCGTTATGGCAGTCCCCAGGCCGATCGCTGCGGTCAGGTACTGATAGGCACGTTCGGCGTCATTGCGCTCCTTGCCAAAACCCGGCCGGTGATGGGCCCACACCAGAGCCGCTGTCACGAGCACCGCAAGGATCGCCGGTGAGGCCACGAAATGTTGTCCTGGCGCACTGGGCCGATCTAGCAGGTAGACGACTATCAGGATTCCGAGTGAGCCTGCCGCGGCGATCATTGTGACGAACGACCCTGTTACCACGAGAACGAGATAGGTGAATTTGGTCCCGTCCGCGGGCTGGCTCCACGGCGCCATCCAGCGCACAGACCAAACCAGTCCTCCTACGACCGCCATTGAAACGCCAATCGCCAGTTGGGACGAACCTGCGGTTGCGGTAAACGAGCCGTAGATGCGCTCAAAAATCCAGAACAGAATCCAGCCGACTCCGGCGGAGAGGGTCGTCAGACCGATGAACGACCCGACAACGCGGTGGATCTGAGAGATGTTGCCACCCGGCTGATCGACACGCGATGCCCACTCATGCAGCGCCACCACACCGAAGATGATGATCACATCGGTCAAACGCGGGAACTCGCCGTCTCCGAGGAGTGCAAACAGGATCAAGGCTCCGTACACGACCGCCCACGTCAGGTAGATGGCGTCCGTTATGGCGAGGTAGACCGACCATCCTGAACTGTCAAGGAACTGCGACCTGCGCTCGTCCTGGCGCTTCCAGAGGATGTACGAGATAGGGGCGGCGACGATAATCCCGGCGAGGGCGCCGGCGAGCTCGGCCTGCGATCCTTCGCCGATGAGACCCTGATCAGGAAAGGCAGCCCTTGCCAACAGGATCAGCGACCAGACCGTTCCGCCAACGAAGATCCCGAGGAGGCCATATGCGACCAGGTCGGCTCCGACAGACTGGTTCTTAGAAGACAGAGCACGAACCAGGATGAAAATCCCCGCGATGACAATTCCCGCCAGGAACACGAGACCAAGCGCGATGCTCATTCACGACACCCGTATGTGAAATAAGGCCATGGGTCCAATGTGATGACCCATTCGCCATCTTCCTCCATCAATGAGAATCGTTCGTAGTAGCCGTCGATCCCGGGATCAAGGGGCGTGGCGCCGAACTGAATAGACGCCTCCACGGTCACACTATCGCCAAATTCGTTGATGTCCCCGAGGACTGCATTGAAAGTGTCGTAATAGACGTTGTTGGCGATGTCGGTGGGGGAGCAGTCTCTTTGAATATCGGTACTGAGATAGCTGTACGCATCGTCGTAATCCTTGTCGGCTATCGCCTGTAGATAGGCCTGAACAGTCCCCTCTGGCGTATCTGGATCCAGTTCAAGGGGTTTCCTGGTTAGTGCGATAACGCTGAGAATCGCGATTATGACCAGTGCAACAATCGGCAGTGTCCAATTTCGATTGCCAACGTTCTCACCCATACCGACATTGTGCCAGTCGTTTCAAGGCTGAACAGGGAGCAATGTCCTATTTGTTGAGGGCAGCCAGGACTTCGGGCACTCCGGCGTCGGCCAATACGACTGGCTTGTAGCCGTATCGGTGGAGAAATGAAGCGGCCACCGAGGCGCGGTATCCGGTGCCGCACGCAATCAGCACTGGCTGATCGGCATCGAGGCCAGACGGTGGCCGCGATGCCACATCCGGGGCGTAGTCCAGGACCGACTCGTCGATGACTCCCGAGTCCCACTCCGACGGTGCCCGGACATCCAACATCTGAGGGCCGGATTTCACCATGGATACGAATTCGGCGAGATCGACTATTTGGTGCGAAGCCAGCTTCATGTTCCAGACGCTCAAGTTGGTGACCACGCCGGCAACCTGGTCGAATCCGATTCGAGCGAGTTGTCGAATTGCTTCATCGAGGTTCTGGTCCGGGTCCACGACGAGCACCAGTTTGGAGTTGAACTCGGCGACCCAGCCCACCCAAACCCCGAAATCGTCGCGAAGCTCAACCCCCAATGAGCCGGGAATGTGGCCGGCCGCGAACTCTTTCTTCGGTCGGGCATCGATGACAGTCACCTGCGAAGAGATCGGCTTGAACTGCTCCTCGTTTAAGACCGGAGGTCGGGGAGTCTCATCGCTAGGGGGTAGTCCGGCCAGGTTGGCCGGGCCCATGTGCTGGTAGTAGGCAGGGAAGGGGACCAAGCCCGAGAGATGAGAAGACACAAACGAATCGGCATCCCGATGGGCCAATGACGGGTTGGTCTTTTTCTCGGCCCCAATGCTGGATGCACCCTTTGTCGTGATCGATGCCGTACAAAAGCTCCCGGCCCCGTGTGTCGGGTACAAAGCCGTCGAATCGGGCAAGCTTGCAAGCCGGTTGACTGAGATGTACTGAAGTCGAGCCAGAGATTCTGCCCTCTGCATACCGAGCAGGTCGCTGCGGCCCGCGGAGCCAACCAGCAGACTTCCCCCCGAAAAGACAGCCTGCTCAACTCCGTCGACGACGACCACATAGGACATGTGCTCGGGCGTGTGGCCCGGAGTGTGAATGGGACGGATGGTGAAGCCGGGGCCATCGATGTCTTCCATATGAAATGCTGGCCGGTGTCGGTAGGCGGGAGCTGCACCTCCAGGGATAACCAACTCGGCCCCGAGTTTGGCGGCGATGTCTTTGGCACCCGAAACGTAATCGTTGTGCAGGTGGGTGTCGAGCACCCAACGGACATCCACTTCCAGAGCGTCGATCACCTTCTCGAAACGATCTATGTCGCGTTGCGGATCAACGACCAACCCGACTCCGTCGAAACTCAAAACATAAGTCGAGTCTCCCAAGCCAGCGGTTCTGATCGTCTCGACGTCCATGAATCAGTCTTGCATCCCGAGTGCTTTGACCCCGCCTGCCATGTTGGCCACAGTCTCGAAGCCCTGTGCCGAGAGATAGGCGGCAACCTGGCCGCTCCGCCCCCCGGACCTGCAGACACACAATATGGGCTTGGTCTTGTCGAACTCCTCGAGTTTCGTCACGACCTCACCCATGCTGACGAGTGTGGAGCCGGGGAGCGTCCCCAGCTCCCATTCGTCGGGCTCACGCACATCGAGGATCACGGCGTCGTTGTCGTCCGTCCATTGCTTCCATTCAACGGCCGGTACGTTCAGCGGCGACGACATCAAATCGGTCCTTGGTGGATATACAGGTGCATGTTCGAATCTCCGTTACAGCGTGCGTTGTCTCGATTCAACTCACCTCAGGCTACTGAGTGGGACTACGCAAACGAGCTCAACACCATGGCGGAGTGGCTTTGCCACGGTGCGGAGAGCTCAAGAGCGCTCCATGACGCGACTGGTTCCCTCGATACCTTCCGGGGGCCAACGATGGTCAGGCGCTGGCTCCATGCGCTGACCACATTTGAAGTACACGCCGGCCGGGGAAGGTGCTCACACGACATATATTTGGATGCGGTCGTCGAGGGAAATCCGTTTCGGGGACCCGGCAATCGCAACGGGCTCGACGAGGAGCTCGATCGGCGCATGGAGGTTCTCGACCGCCTTGCCCAGCTGTCTGATAACTATCGATGTGCTCTGTTGTTGAAAGAGGGCTACGGCCTCACAGTGGCAAAGACGGCCCAATTACTGGGAACTTCGCCGGCATCGGTGCGTTCCATCTTGTACCGGGCCCGCCAGGTCATCAGGACCTGAGCGCCTGAGTCTTACGACCGTGTCCTACAATGCCGTCCCGCACAACCAGCGGAGGGCATCATCGACATTGCAGTACTCGCCTCAGGTTCGGGTACAAATCTTCAAGCGCTAATCGATACCGAGGACCTAGGTGCCCGGATCGCGGTGGTCATTTCAGATCGACCCGCATCGGGAGCGCTGAGCAGGGCAGCGGCGGTGGGGATAGAAACCAGAGTGATCCCCTACACAGACTTTGCCGACCGCGACCACTTTTCGGCTGCGATAGCGGACACCGCCATGGGAGCCGGGGCGGAGGCCATGATCCTGGCGGGGTTCATGCGCATACTCAGCCCGATCGCCATAGCGACATTTCCCGACCGCATCCTCAATATCCACCCTTCCCTGCTGCCCGCCTTCCCGGGTGCTCACGCCATTGCGCAGGCACTCGCCTACGGCGTGAAAGTGACAGGAGTCACTGTTCACTTCGTCGACGCGGAGGTCGATCATGGACCGATAATCGCCCAACGTCCCGTCGCTGTGCTTCCGGGTGACAACGAGCAGTCACTCCACGAACGTATTCAGGCCGAGGAACACCTCCTGTATCCGGCAGTCGTCAGGGCATTCGCCGCCGGGGACGTCGCAGTTGCAGGTCGCGAGGTGGTCATGTCATGAGAGTGAAGGTGCTGCGCGCCCTCATCAGCGTTTATGACAAGTCGGGCCTCGTCGAATTCGTGTCGGGCCTTGTCGACGCGGGGGTCGAGATCGTGTCCTCCGGCGGAACCGCCACGGCGCTGTCCGACGCAGGGTTGAAAGTCGTCGCAGTCAGTGATGTCACCGGGTCTCCCGAGATCTTCGGCGGCCGGGTCAAGACGCTGCACCCGAAGATTCATGGTGGGATTCTGGCAAGACCCGGCGTGCCACAGGACCACAAAGACTTGGTCGACAACGACATCCAACCTTTCCAGCTCGTCGTCGCCAACCTCTACCCCTTCCGGGAGACTCTCTCTAGTCCTGAAGCCGACGAGTCGACGATTGTCGAGATGATTGACATCGGCGGCCCCGCCATGGTGCGTGCTGCTGCCAAGAACCATGAGTACGTCGGTGTCGTCACCGATCCGGGCCAGTACGGGGCCGTGTTGGATGCCATTCAGGGTGGCGGACTTGACGACGCCTTGAGGCGAGACCTCGCAGCGGACGCCTTCTTTGCCACGGCTTCGTATGACGCGGCGATCGTCGGGTGGCTGGGAAAAGACCTCGTGATTCCGCTGCGATCGTTTAGCGATCTCCGTTACGGAGAGAATCCACATCAGGATGCGACCCTTTTTCTCGAGGACGGTGCTGGGCCGTGGTGGAAGGTGGCGCGGCAGTATCAAGGCAAAGAAATGTCGTTCAACAACTACGCCGATGCCGATGCGGCATGGCGTCTGGCGTGTGACATGCCTGAGGCGTCGGTGGCCGTTGTCAAACACACCAATCCTGCCGGATTTGCCTATGCCGAGGAGGTTGCGGTCGCATTCCAGAAGGCATGGGATGGTGATCCTCTGTCGGCGTTCGGAAGCGTGATCGCAGTCAACGGCCAGCTTGATGCTGAAACTGCGAACCTGATAGCCGAGCGTTTTATCGAGGTTGTCGTCTGCAGTTCGATCACACCCGAGGCTCTTGCGATTCTGGCCACAAAACAGAATCTGAGAGTTCTCGAGGCACCGCAGCCGGGCCGCTCGGGGCGCGATATGAGGCAAATCGAGGGAGGGTTCCTGGTCCAGGATCTGGATTCCGACGTCGGGGAGGTGTGGGTAACGGTCTCAGATCGGATGCCGTCCGAGGACGAGATGGTTCAACTGAGTACGGCGATGACGGTAGCGATGCACACCAAATCGAATGCGATTGTCATCTTCAAGGATTTCGCCGCTGTTGGAGTGGGTGCCGGTGATCAGTCCCGCGTTGGTGCCGGCAAACGTGCAGTTGCCCAGGCGGGAGAACGGGCCCGGGGTGCAGTTGCGGCCTCGGATGCCTTTTTTCCATTTCGAGATGGGCTGGACACTCTTGTCGAGGCCGGGGTCACGGCGATCGTCGAGCCCGGTGGTTCAAAGAACGACCAGGAGATCATCAACGCAGCGAATGAGCACGGGATCGCGCTCGTTTTTTCTCAAAACAGGCATTTCAAACACTGATGTCTGCCCGGATTCTCGACGGAAAGTTGGTGGCTTCGGCCGTCAAGGACGAGGTTGCAGCCGCGGTATCACAGCTGAGTTACACGCCGGGATTGGCCACCGTCCTGGTGGGTGATGATCCGGCGTCGCACACCTATGTCCGGGGCAAGCGCAGAGATGCGGCTGAAGTCGGCATCCACTCGATACATCACGAACTGAGCGATGACACATCCCAGTCCGATCTTCTCTCGGTCATCGACGTACTGAATGCAGACGAGCAGGTAGATGGGATCCTGGTGCAACTGCCGCTACCCACAGGGATCGACGCGCAGACCGTTGTGGAGGCGATTGATCCGTCGAAAGACGTCGATGGGCTGCACCCTTTCAACCTCGGCCTTATGGTCCTCGATCGCCCCGGGCTGCGGCCGTGCACGCCGGGCGGGATCATGCGGATCCTCGACCACTACGGCATCGCCACATCCGGATCCCGGGCGGTCGTGATCGGTCGATCTTTCCTGGTGGGCCGCCCGCTCGCTCTCATGCTGGCCAGTCGGGGAGCCGATGCCACGGTCTCGGTCGCCCATTCGCGGACAGCAGATCTTGCTGCTGTGACGTTGGAGGCGGACATCTTGGTTGCCGCCGTTGGCTCACCGGGCCTGATCACTGCCGACCACGTCAAAGTGGGTGCCGTGGTCATCGATGTCGGGATCAACCGCACGGAAGCAGGTCTCGTTGGTGACGTCGACTTCGACAGTGTCTCGGCGGTTGCCTCAGCCATAACACCCGTTCCCGGTGGCGTGGGGCCCATGACGCGGGCGATGCTCCTTGTGAACACCCTGCGCGCCGCCCATGCCCGAAGGCTGACCAACTAGCCCAGGCCGGCCACGCTGAACAGGACATGGAAAGGCTGGCAGTAGATGACCACGCTGCCGAACTGCTCCAGGTCGATTTCGGAGGGTATGTCGTAGTTCTGGTCCCCGATGTTTCCCTTCAGAGACCCGAGATCTACGTAGCCCTCGACATCTTCACGGGTGGCGGGGTCGGAGTTGGGGACCAAGAGCACATGCAGGTCGGGACCGTTGGTGACCTCGAAGTCCTCGAGTCGAAGGACCCGGCTCCCATCTTCTAGCTCATAGACAGTCGCTGTCCCCGATCCCATGTGGAAGTCATCCGCATTGCGAAACTCGCCCGTGGAAAGAGCAGCAGGCTCGGAACCACCGTCTGGCATCGCCTCCGCGGAGGGGACATCATCTCCTTCTGCCGCATCTTCCATCGCCTGTTCTACCTCTTCCTGAGTCATGTCGTCAGGGACTTGGGCCGATGCCGACAGGGGAAAGTATTCATTGACCTCCCGGTCGAGAAAGAGTGGGGATAGGAGCCACCATGCCAGGACCAAGGCGGGAATCCCGAGGACCACGGCGGCGATGCTCACGTTCCGCTTGTTGATGACGCTCATGGGCGCCCAACCTACCGTGCCGCGAGAAAGTGAAGGTAAATACGCACCGCTAGGCTGGCGTTTCCTCAGATCTTCAGGAGAAACACTGCATGGGCACTGCGATAAAGATGGGACCGGACGGTCTCGAAGTACCGAACGACCCGATCATCCCGTTCATCGAGGGCGATGGAATCGGCCCCGACATTTGGGCCGCTGCGGTAAGGGTCTTCGATAACGCCGTTCTGCGAGCGTACGGAGGCGACCGCAACGTTGAATGGAAGGAAGTGCTGGCGGGGCAGAAGGCTTTCGATGCAACTGGCTCATGGCTGCCCGACGAGACGGTTGATGCATTCTCTACCTATCTGGTTGGCATCAAAGGCCCGCTCACGACTCCGGTCGGGGGAGGGATTCGATCGTTGAACGTGGCCTTGCGCCAATTGCTCGATCTTTACGCGTGCGTCCGGCCAATTCGTTGGTACGACGGTGTCCCGTCTCCAGTGAAGGATCCGGGTGCCGTTGACATGGTGATCTTCCGTGAGAACACCGAGGACGTCTACGCCGGGAAGGAAGTCGAAGAGGGGACCGAGGATGCCAAGAAGTTGCTCGAATTCCTCGAGTCCGAGTTCGGTTGGGAAATCAGGCCCGACTCCGGCCTTGGCTTGAAGCCGGTTTCGATAACCGGATCAAAACGTCTGGTCAGAGCGGCCATCAAGTACGCCCTCGCCAATGGTCGGAAGTCGGTGACCCTGGTTCACAAGGGCAACATTATGAAGTTCACCGAAGGCGCCTTCCGCAATTGGGGTTACGAGGTCGTGAAGGAGGAATTCTCCGACAAGGCCGTTTCTTGGGAAGACAGCGGGGGCGACCCCGGAGACAAGCTCCTCGTCCAGGACGTCATCGCCGATGCCATGTTGCAACAGGTACTCACCCGGCCGGCAAACTACGACGTGATCGCCACAACCAACCTGAACGGTGACTACCTGTCGGATGCCCTGGCCGCCCAGGTGGGTGGAATCGGCATAGCTCCTGGTGGGAACATCAACTACGACACCGGTGTGGCCATCTTCGAAGCTACCCATGGGACTGCTCCCAAATATGCGGGCCAGGACAAGGTGAATCCGGGTTCGGTGATTCTGAGCGGTGAGATGATGTTCCGCTATCTGGGCTGGGACGCCGTTGCCGACCTCATCGTGAAGGGTATCGAGGGGGCCATCGCCGCCAAGACAGTGACCTATGACTTTGCCCGTCTCACCGACGACGCCACCGAAGTCAAAACATCAGAATTTGGCGACGCCATTATTTCACACATGTAGGAGGCTGCGGGCTGGGTTGGAATGGGTGTGTCTTGCTGGTGGGGGTCCGCCCTTAGGCGGTTCGTCGTAGGGGTGGTGTTATCGGCGGTGGGTTGGCGAGGTAGTTCTGAATGGCGTCGATGCCGGCGAATGTTGGGTGGCGTTCGAAGATGGTTCCCCATTTGGTGATCCAGATGATCTCTCCGTTCGGGTCGCCTTTGATGGTCCATCCGTCGTGGTGGATGAGCCGGTGGTGGTACCCGCACAGGGTGATGAGATTGTTGAGGTCGGTGGGTCCGCCGTCGGCCCAGTGGACGATGTGGTGGATGTGGAGCCAGAGGGTGCGTTTGCATCCGGGGAACCGGCAGCCCTGGTCGCGGGTCCGTGTGATTCGGGTGAGCCAGGTGGGTATGTTGCGGGCGGTGCGGCCGATTCCGATTACCCCGCTGGTGGCGTCGGCGACGACGAGTTGGATGCGGGCGTCGCAGGCGAGACGTCTTAGCGTCTCGTAGCTGATGGTGGTGCCTTCGGGGATCGTTGTCCCGTCGCCGATGGTCGCCTGAGGGGCATTGTGGAGGTCCTGGAGGGCTTCGAGAGTGGTTTCGACGATGAGGGTGGCCCGATCGTGGTCGGTGTCGGCGGCGAGGGTTTCTGACCCCATTTGGATTAATGCGTCGGCGAGTCGGACTCCGTGTTCGGGACAGCTTCCGTCGTAGGGGTCGAGGTCGACCTGGCCGGCTTTGCGGGTGAGGGCAGTGATGAAGGTGGCTCCTTCGTCGTCGGGCAGGACAACATGCATTTCGAAAACCGGCTTGTCGTCAGAGAACTCATAGGTCACATACCTTGACTCCCGGGCTTCGGTTGCTTGTTTGTCGTCGACGTTGCGGGTCTGGGCTCTTATCACAGATGGTTCCAGATCAGGTGCCGTAGCAACCAACTCGGCGTCGGTCTCGGGTGTGGCGATAGTGATCACGGCCCGCAACTGGTCCCACGACAACCGGCCTGCGGCGAAAGCAGCCCGGATCTGGGGGAGTCCAGGTAACACCAGCGCGATCTTGGCCAGGGTCCGTCCGGTATGACGGGTCATCCGATACCGGGCAGTGACCCACTCGGCTAGTGATGGTGAACCATCGTCGACCCATACCCCATTGGTGTCTGCTTCGATGAGACAGTCCACCAACATGAGATAAGAGGCGTTGAGCTGAACTATGGCGTCGTCAACGATGCGGACCCGCGCCTGGTGGCGCTCGTAGACCTGTTCTGTCGTGTCCTCCCCTGACCGCGGTGGGGCGATCTCGAGTTCTGACTCGTAATCGTGATGTTGATGTTCGAGACCCGCTCCCCTCGACACTACCTGTGAATCGAACATATGTTCGATTGTGACACAATCCTCCAGACAATACAAGTCTTTTCTCCCGAAATTCCTGGACCGAATTTAGAGATGCCCGCGGAAATGACCACGGACTGACCCAGCAGGTGACCTACCCCGTGAGCGCTCCAGACCGCTCAGTCCCGGCCGGAGAAGTAGGAGATCAGCCTCAGCAGCTCCAGGTACAGCCAGACCACGGTGACCATTAGACCGAAGGCGGCGAACCATGACATCCAACCCGGTGCGCCTTGCTTGATCCCGTTCTCGATCAGGTCGAAGTCCAGCAGCAGGTTGAAAGCGGCAACACCGACGATCAGCACGCTGATGCCGATGCTGAGCAGCCCACCATCCCAGACATAGGGGATGTTCACGCCGAACAGATTGAGCACGATCGAAGCGACGTAGAACAAGGCGATACCAGCGGTGGCCAGCACGATGGTGGATCGGAGCCGATCGGTGACCTTGATGATTCGGGTCGAGTAGAGGAAAAGCATGGATGCGAACACTGCGAGGGTCGCCAGAATCGCCTGGAACACGATCCCGTCATACAACGTCTCGTAGATGTTCGAGATGGCACCAACCAGGACACCCTCGGCGAGTGCGTACAACGGGGCGGTCACTCTTGCCCATTGGGGTCTGACCATCGTCACGATCAGCAGGCCAAACAGCGCAAGGATCGAGACCAGGAGGATTCCCCTGATCGATTCGGCGTTGGCCCAACCAAATATCGCCCCACCGAGCAGAAGCAGGAACAAGAACCCGGTAGCCCGCATGACATCGCCCATCGTCATCCGATCTCCGGGGGACGTGATGATCGATGGTTGGGTCGGGAGCTGGGTCCCTCGTGAGGTGGTTCTCTCGCCCCACTGACGGGTCAAAACTGGGTTAGCCATAGCGACATTGTAGATGGGCTCGGGTGGGTTCCGACCCGCCGCTCCAGCCGTTTTCGTCGGATCAACCAATCCACAGCTCTCCTGACTGCGAACAACGCGACGGAGGCCACACGGGTCTCCACGTAAGGAGGCAAAATGAAACGATTCGCAAAAGCGCCACGAATGGTCGTGCTGCTCGTTGCGATGGCTCTTGTCGGACTTGCAGCTGTCCCAGCAACCCTGGGCGCCGCAGACCACTTGGATGCCCCCGGTCTGACCTCACCTGGCGGTGACGGTCGTCTGGACATCACGGACGTTTATGCGTTCAAGAACGGTGAGAACACGGTGCTCATCATGGGTGTCAATCCGGCAGCGGGAGTCTTCAGCCCACTGACGTTCAGTGAGGGCGCCAGATACGGGTTCGAGATCGACACAGATGGTGACGCCAAAGACGACTTGTCGTACAAGTTCACCTTTGGAGCGCCGGACAGCGATGGCAACCAGAGCGTCCGACTGATCAAGTCGACCAAGGGCAACGAGATAATTGCTGAAGGGACCACCGGAGAGGACATCTCGGTACAGGGCGGCGGCACTTTGCGCGCCGGTCTGTTCGATGATCCGTTCTTCTTCGACCTCAATGCATTTCTCGGCTCATATGCGTTCTGTGAAGCGCCCGGAGGGCCAGCGGGCTCATCCGGTAGCGACTTCTTTGCCGGGCTGAATGTGTCCGCGATCGTCCTCGAGGTTCCCTCGAGCACTTTCGGATCTGATGACATCGGTGTCTGGGCCCGTACCGGGCTCGGTAGAAGCCAGGTCGACCGTATGGGTCGTCCTGCAATCAACACGGTGTTCATCCCGTCCGAGTTCAAGAATGCGTTCAACGAGTCGCTGCCCAAAAAGGATGCCAAGCAATTTGGCGAGTTCCTTGGCGACTTCGCGGGAGTTCTGCTCCCCGACATTCTGACGTTCGACACATCGAGTGACGCTGGATTCCTGAATGGACGCCAGCTCACAAACGACGTGATCGATATCGAGCTGCAGATCATCAGTGGCGACCCCGCTGCTGGCGACTGCGTCGATGGCAATGACGTTGCGTTCCCGGGTGCGTTCCCGTACCTGGCGGACCCCCACTAGAGAGCCATGAGCTGAATCACGAGTGGGTCGGTTTGCCGGCCCACCGTGGTCCTGTTCAAAAAGGAGGAATGGATTCAGATGAGACGAAAGCTCTCGGGGGTCATCGCCGCAATCGTCATAGGAGCGGTTGTGTTCGGGATTGGCCCGACGTTCCATAGCGATGCGGGCACCGGCGATGTCGGGCCCTTGGAATCGATCCCGACATCCCAAGCGATCTCGATGTTCCAAAGACGCGTTGAGCTCAACGGCAGCGACGTGGTGAGCGCCACCATTCTCGGCGAGCTGTTCAGCAGGCAGGCCCGGGAGACCGGTGACGTATCCAAGCTCGAGAAGGCCGAGGCCGCCCTCGACCGCGCCCTGTTGTCGGTGCCGGACTACCCGCGCGCCCAGACCGCGTTGTCGTCGGTTTACATAGCCCAACACAGATTTTCCGAAGCTCTTGTCTTGGCGCGGATAGCAAACGCGGCCGATCCAGACGGCGGCGCCATCATCACAATTGGTGACGCCCAGCTCGCATTGGGCCGGTACCAACAGGCCCGGGAGACCTTCCTGACGGCAATGGACCACTTTTCAGCAACTGTGGTTAGCGCCCGCCTTGCCCACTTGGATGAGATTTATGGAGACCTCGGGGGAGCGCGGCTCACGATGGACAAAGCGGCGGCCGCCTTCCTCGACGCGGGTGGATCCGGGGAAACCGCAGCATGGTTTCAGATGAGGAGAGGTGACCTCGCATTTGCCTCGGGTGCCTATGGCGACGCGATAGCTGCCTATGAGATGTCACTCGAAATCCTTCCCGACTACCCGGCTTCGCTTGCTGGACTCGCCCGCTCACTCGAAGCTATCGGGGACCGAGCCGGTGCGTTCGCCGCATATGAAAAGGCGATGTCAGTTCAGCCTCTGCCCGGGATCCTTCTAGCCCTCGGCGAGCTGTACGAGCTCGATGGCCAAACAGATAAGGCACGCGAGGCTTTTGATACGGTTGGGGTCGTCTCCGACCTAAGCAATGGCCTTTTTGATCTGTCGCTCGTGTTCTACGAGGCCAACCACGGTTCAGTGTCGAGAGCGGTTGAAACCGCCGAGAAACTTGTCTCGGGGCGTCCAGACCTTTTCTCATATGACGCCCTCGCCTGGGCGCAATTCCAAGCCGGCAACCTGGATGCGGCACGTCTGGCTGCCGACCAAGCCTTACAGACCAAGCCTGCCAATGCGATGCTCTGGTACCACTCCGGGGCGATCTGGGCCGG
The DNA here is from genome assembly GCA_041751055.1 of Acidimicrobiia bacterium. GTDB lineage: Bacteria > Actinomycetota > Acidimicrobiia > Spongiisociales > ZC4RG35 > MA-ANB-1. The sequence goes on from JBGSYD010000001.1 coordinate 141,239, forward strand.
GCTCGGAGAGGAAGCCAATGCGCTTGCCGATCTCGAAATGGCCCTCAGCCTCTCGCCCGCGTTCGATCCGGTGGCAGTGGCCGAGATTGCCGAGACCATGAGAGCCCTCCGGCCATGAAGAGGTTCCAATTTCTCATGGTTCTCGCGATCGTGCTGATCCCGATCTCCGCCCTCGGGCATCCGTTGGGGAACTTCACAATCAACCATCATCTCGCCGTTTCGATCGCGGAGTCCCGCCTCGAGGCAGAGTACATCGTGGACATGGCCGAGATCCCAGCCTTCAAGGAGATTTCTGCGCTCGACGTCAATGGCGAAGGGTTGGCCTCTGAAAGCGAACTGGGCGCCTACTCACAAGAAACTTGCTCAGCGTTGGGCCTCGGCCTGTGGTTCGAACTCGACGGGAAGCGACTCGAACTAGAGGTGACTGATGGCATTGCCGCGACTTTGCCCGGACAGAACGGCGTGCCCACGCTCCGAATCGAGTGCACCTATGTAGCTGAGGCAGCGTCAGGGCTACTCAATATTCGAAACGCCAATTTCGAAGATCGGATCGGTTGGGCCGAGATAATCGTCTCATCTGAGATCCCTATCAGCACCGATCTCCCCGGCGAGTCGGCTTCCGCCTATCTCAGCGCCTACCCGGACGATGAACTAGGTGAGACGCCTAACACACGAAGCGGCGAGGTCGCCATTGGGACGGGATCGAAGGTGACTGCAGGGCAGGCTCCGCTCGTCGCACTCTCCTCAGCCTTCGATGCTGAGAACTCCGGTCTTGTCGCAGGTTTAGTGGCGTTTGCCGCTGCCCTCGCCCTCGGCGCCGGTCATGCTCTGGCTCCCGGGCACGGTAAAACCATTGTCGCGGCCTATCTGGTGGGTAGCCGCGGCACTTCGCGCCAGGCCCTGGTGCTGGCCGGGGCCACGGCTGTCTCTCATACGGCAGGCGTCGCCATTCTCGGGATCATCGCAGCAACAGCCTCAGTGGCATTCGAGCCCACGGTTTTCTACCCGTACCTGTCGACCCTTGCCGGCGTCGTAATCGTCGTCGTCGGGGGGCGTCTGCTGTGGTCCGCTCTTCGCCGCAAACATGGGCACACCCATGATCATGGTCACCCTCACGACCACGACAGCCACGGAACTCATAGCCACGATGAGGCCCAATCACACACCCCCGCCCTCGGTTGGAAGGCGGTGGCAGCGCTGGGATTCTCGGGCGGTCTGGTGCCGTCGGCCTCCGCGGTGGTTTTGCTTCTGGGTGCAATTCAGCTCGGACGGGCCTGGTTCGGCGTCCTTCTGGTGGCAGCTTTCGGAATCGGCATGGCTTCGGCGTTGGTTGGTTCCGGATTGTTGGCGGTGGCCGCTCACCGGTTTGGCTGGAGATGGTTCTCCCGGAACCGGCCCGAGTCGACGTTGTGGCGTTGGGTTCCGGTCACGGCGGCTTCTGCCGTGGTTGTCCTCGGACTGGTGCTGACTATCTCGGCAGTGGCTGGACTTCCTTCCCTCTAGAGGAAGAGCTCCGGCGCTCAGTCGAATTCCAGATCTTCCTCTTCCCACTCCTGGTTGCGCTTCTCCACGGTTTCCAACGCTCGTTCGGCTGCTTCCCGCGTCGGATAAGGACCGAGACGGTCCAGGATCCGGCAACCCAGCTTGGGTTCGACCGTGTTGTGTTCGACGCAGTAGTACCACTCTTCGCTCATGGACCGAATGTAAACACCATCGGAGACTTGTCGGGGTTGGGAAAGGACGACCATCTCCTACACTCAATTCTGATGGCAACGCTTCAGATAACCAGGGCCAAGGATGTTCTTCCAGAAGCCGAAGTCGCTGCCCTGCAGCCAGTGATCGACGATATCAACCGGCTCAAGAAGGAGCGCAACGCCATCGTTGCAGCCCACAACTACATGACGCCCGACATCTATCACCTCGCAGCCGACATCACGGGCGACTCGCTGGCTTTGGCCAACCTGGCATTGGAGACCGAGGCCGAAGTGATCGTCCTCGCCGGCGTCCATTTCATGGCCGAGACCGCCAAGATCATCAATCCTGCCAAGACGGTCCTCATCCCAGATCTTCAGGCTGGATGCTCGCTGGCAGACGGGATTACCGGCGCTGATGTGCGGCGAATGCGGGAGCTCTACCCCGACACTCCAGTTGTCACCTATGTGAACACATCGGCTGAGGTCAAAGCTGAGTCAGACATAACTTGCACCTCGTCGAACGCGGTGGCTGTGGTCGAATCACTGGGTGTAGATCGCGTCATTTTCACGCCTGATCAGTACCTGGGGAAATGGGTGGCGACACAGACCGACGTCGAGGTGATCCTCTGGGAAGGGTCCTGCATGGTGCATGATCGCTTTACTGGCGAGGAGATTGCCCAGCATCGCGATGGTCTCGGCGGCATCCAGGTCATTGCCCACCCCGAGTGCCCGCCCGATGTTCTGGCCGAGGCCGACTATGTCGGCTCTACTCATGGCATGATCGAGTGGGTGCGAGCCAACAAACCGGATCGGGTCATGATGATCACAGAGTGCTCGATGGCAGACAACGTTGCGCTGGAGACCCCAGAGACCGAGTACATCCGGCCATGCAATATGTGCCCGCACATGAAACGAATCACACTCGACAACATCCGGACCTCATTGGCGACGATGACCCATCAGATTGAGATTCCGCCGGAAATTGCCGATCGCGCTCGAGTGGCAGTGAAGCGGATGCTCGAGGTCGGTCGTCGCGACTGAGGTGGCAAGCTAATGCCCGAAACAAGACGCCTCGATGCACCTCTGATAGTTGGCGCGGGTGTGGCCGGCTTGACCGTTGCTTTGGGGTTGCCCAAGGCGTATGTAGTCACAGCCCCAGAGATGGGGTCGACATGGTGGGCTCAGGGTGGCATCGCTGCAGCACTGGCACTGGACGACTCACCTTCTCAACATGCCCACGACACGGTTGTCGTGGCCGGAGGGCTGGCAGTCCAGACGGCTGTTGAGATCCTCACGGCCGGTGGGCCCGAAGCGATCAGACGGCTCACCGCAATGGGGGCGGAGTTCGATCGGGACGACGCCGGGGACCTGATTCTGGGCCGGGAGGGCGGACATCAGACCAGGCGTGTCGTCCATGCCGATGGCGATGCGACAGGGGCCGAGGTCATGAGGGCTCTAAATGCGGCGGTGGCGGCGTCGGAGACGATTGAGATGATCCCGGCGCGCGTGATCGACCTGGTGGAGGCCGGGGGCAGGGTGGTCGGGGTAATCACGGGCGACGGGACCAAGCGAGAAGTCATCAAGGCGCCGGCTGTCATTCTCGCGACGGGCGGCGCCGGTCGACTGTTTGCCCGCACCACCAATCCATTGGGGGTCACCGGAGATGGCATCGCGATGGCGGGTCGATTGGGCGCAAGGCTCGCGGACCTCGAGTTCGTCCAATTCCACCCGACGGCGCTGCTTGCCGGCAAGGACCCGTTGCCATTGCTCACCGAGGCGCTGAGGGGTGAAGGGGCGGTCCTCGTCGATGCTCACGGGCGCCGGTTCATGGATCAATATCATCCGATGGCCGAATTGGCCCCCAGGGACATCGTCGCTCGGGCCATCTTCTGGCAGTACGACAAAGGCGCCGGGGCATATCTCGACTGCACGAAAATCTCAGAGTTCGCCGATCGATTCCCAACGGTCAATGCCCACGCGCATTCGGTGGACCTGGACCCGACAAGTGACCTTTTGCCAGTTTCCCCGGCGGCCCATTACTACATGGGTGGCATCGACGCGGACTTCAACGGGAGGACGTCGCTTCAAGGCCTGTGGGCGGTGGGGGAGTGCTCGTCGACGGGAGTCCATGGCGCGAACCGCCTCGCTTCGAACTCGCTTCTGGAAGGTCTTGTTTTTGGTGCCAGGGTTGCAATTGACGTGGCTGAGAATACCGTTGAGCCTGGCGGGGATGCTGAGGCACCCAAGGAGGCTCTCGACCTTCCCCTGGTGGCCGGACCGGCCCTCGAAGAGATGCGCCAGCTCATGTGGGATCGTGTCGGCCTGGTTCGGACAGGCTCGGGGTTGTGGGAGGCCCGTAATGGGCTTCTCGATCTCGAATCAGTCCTGAGGCGGACGATCGCCGGGCGGGTGGCAGTCGAATTGGGGCTGATGATGGTTCTGGCCGCCCTCCGACGCAGTGAGTCGAGGGGTGGGCATTATCGAGCCGACTACCCCGAACCCGACCCGTTGCAGGCCCATCGGACGCTTGTGGATCCGGCTCCCACCGACCTGGTCCCGGTTTGATGCTCAATCGTTCGCTCTATGAGGGAATCGTGGCTTTGGCCTTGGAGGAGGATCTCGGCACTGCAGGTGACCTCACAACCGAATCGATCATCGATCCTGCGATCCAAGCGACTGCCCAATTCCGAACACGGCACCCCGGGGTAATTGCCGGGCTGGAAGTGGCCGCATATGTCTTCGAGGTAGCTGACGAGACACTCGACTTCGATACCCGGGTCGACGATGGTGACCGGGTGGTCGAGAATTCCGTGTTGGCAGTGGTATCCGGGAACGCCCGATCGATTCTTTCGGCCGAGCGAACGGCACTCAATCTGCTGGCGCGCATGTCAGGTGTGGCAACCCAAACGGCACTCTTGGTCGATGCAGTGCGGGGAACCGCCGCTCGCATCGCTGATACCAGGAAGACGATGCCGGGCCTGCGGGCGCTCGACAAGTACGCGGTTCGCATGGGGGGAGGGATGAACCATAGGTTCGGCCTCCACGACGCCGTGATGATCAAGGACAACCACATCGTATCGGTTGGCTCAATCACGAAGGCCGTGGAAGCGGTCCGCGCCCACGTCGGCCATACGGTGGCGGTCGAAGTCGAGGTCGAGAATTTCAAACAGTTGGCCGAAGTGCTCGAAACCGACACAGACATCGTTCTTCTCGACAACATGACCCCGATGGAGCTTGCAGAGGCAGTGCGCATGGTTGGTGGCGCCATGACTACCGAGGCGTCAGGCGGTGTCACCCTCGAAACAGTCCGCGAGATCGCAGAAACCGGAGTCGATGTCATCTCTGTGGGCTGGATCACCCACTCGGCACCCCAACTGGACATCGGGCTGGACTTCGTCGCGACCTGAGATAGGCGCTCCAGCCAGTCGAGAACTTTAGGTCTGACAGTTCCAGCGGGTACGCTCAAACACCATGAAATCTCCTGTGAATGTTGCTGTGACTGGTGCCGCCGGACAGATCGGATACAGCCTGTTGTTTCGAATCGCGTCCGGCCAGATGCTCGGGCCGGATCAACCAATAGTGCTCCAAATGCTCGAGATTCCGCCTGCGTTGCCCGCCCTCGACGGCGTGGCGATGGAGCTCGAGGATTGCGCCTTTCCGCTTCTCGCCGGAATGGTCAAGACTGCGGACCCGGAGGACGCCTTTGCTGGAGCCGACTATGCGCTGTTGGTCGGGGCCATGCCGCGAAAGGCGGGGATGGAACGAGCCGATCTCCTTTCTGCCAATGGGGCGATCTTCACCACCCAAGGTAAGGCGCTCGCATCTTCAGCCGCACCCGACGTCAAAGTTCTGGTAGTCGGTAACCCTGCCAACACCAATTGCCTGATTGCCAAGTCCAATGCGTCCGGGCTCGACCCGGCTCAATTCACTGCGATGACGCGGCTGGATCACAACAGGGCGCTCAGCCAGCTCGCTTCGAAGACCGGGAAGCCAGTGTCCTCGATAAGGAAAATGACGATATGGGGTAACCATTCGGCAACCCAGTATCCGGACCTGTTCCACTGCGAGGTCGATGGTCAGAATGCCTACGAGCTGGTCGCCGACCACGACTGGGTCGAGTCGGAGTTCATCCCGACCGTCGCCAAACGCGGTGCGGCGATCATCGATGCCAGAGGCGCATCGTCAGCGGCCTCAGCCGCCAATGCCGCAGTGGACCACATGCATGACTGGGTGCTGGGGAGCCCCGAAGGAGACTGGGTTTCGATGGGAGTTCCGTCCGACGGTTCGTATGGCGTGCCCGAGGGCCTGATTTCCTCCTTCCCTTGCGTTACCCGCGATGGGAAGTGGGAAATCATTCGTGGCCTCGAGATCGATGACTACTCGCGTAGCCGGATAGACGACTCAGTTGCCGAACTTGTCAGCGAACGTGATGCAGTTGCTGAACTGGGATTGATCTAGTTCGTTGCTAACCGTTGGAGAAGTCGATGCAGGGACGCACTTCGACCTTGCCATGCCATGCACCTGGTATTTGCTGAGCCCATTTGAGGGCGTCGTCGAGGTCGGCGCAATTCAGCAGGTAGAACCCACCGAGGACTTCTTTGGTCTCCGCAAAGGGGCCATCGGTAAATACCGCGTCGCCCCCTTTTCCACCTTCGACTTGGATGGTCGTGGCGGTGTTGGTGTCGTGGAGCGCCTCTCCTCCGGCCATGACGCCCGCCGCGCCCGCCTTCTCGCCGAACTCGGTGTAGTCGGCCAGGATTTGGTTCATTGTCTCTTCTGAGACGTCCATTCCCTCGGTTTCTGCGGGCGAATAGATCAGGGCTGCGTACAACGGCATCGTGGTCTCCTTTGATCGGTGCCTTTCACTCTATGACGAATCGACCTCACCTATTTCGACACAAGATTCGCAACGTAATCGTGCAGTCAATCGAAAACGGCGGTGCGGTTGCCGTAGGTGAGGATTCGATCATTCAGGTGAAGGCGCACCGCGCGTGCCAGGACGGTCTTCTCGAGGTCGCGCCCCTTCTGGCGCAGTTCGTCGATGCCATCTCGGTGGCTCACGGTAAGAACGTCTTGGGCGATGATCGGGCCTTCATCCAACTGTGAAGTCACATAGTGGGCGGTCGCACCGATCAGCTTCACACCTCTGGCGTGCGCCTGGTGATAAGGCTTGGCCCCCACGAATGCCGGCAGGAACGAGTGGTGGATGTTGATGATTCGGTCGCGGTAGTCGTGAGCCATCGAGACCGGGATTATCTGCATGTATCGCGCCAAAATCAGAAGATCGATCTCAAAGTCGTCGGCCAGACGGCGCACATCTTCTCCGAAATCGGCAGGACTATCGGCACGTGACACAAGATGGTGATAGGGGATGCCTTGGCTCGTCGTCAGTCGGTCGTGGTCTGGATGATTTGAAGCCACGAATACCAGCTGGGCCGGATCCATCTCGCCAATGTCCCATCGACTCAATAAGTCGGACAGGCAATGGGACTCCTTCGACACCAGAATCGCGACCCGACGCGGCGTGTCCGGCGCGCGCAACGTCCACGACATATCCCATCGTTGAGCCAGTTGTTGAAAGTCGGTTACAAAGGCGTTGGGATTCAAATCGGGCAACGTGAACTCGATGCGCTGGAGAAATAGCTGTTCCTGCCGGTCGACATGCTGATCTGCATGGACGATGTTCGCCTTCCGATCCAGCAGGAATTGGGCAACAGTGGCTACTAAGCCGGGCTGGTCTGGACAGGTGATGAGCAGTGTGCTGGTTGTGAGGGCCATGAAGGATCTAGTTTTTTGTGGTGCTCTTTGTCTGCGAGCGACCCTGGAGCCTATCCGTCCCAAGAGAGGGCAGCGGAAGAGAATGGTCGGAAAAGTTTGACGAAGCACCCGCCTTCCGATAGCTTCCTCTCCAACATGTTTGGCACCAAGTCGACTCGAATGATGTGCGCGTGCTCCCAAGAGCCGTGCGTCCGAGTCGTGTAAAGCCAGACCTACTCAAGATCGAGAGATCCGCACCGGCAACGGAAGCGGATCTTTTTGTGATCACAACGTTGCCGACGGTGCGAACTCTCCAAGACAGGAGAAGAGCGACATGTCAGCCAACTACCGATTCGAGACACTTCAGGTACATGCGGGTCAGGAGCCTGCACCGGGTACCAATGCCCGGGCGGTCCCCATATATCAAACTACGTCGTATACGTTCGACAACGCCGAGCACGGTGCCCGGCTGTTCGCGTTGCAAGAATTCGGGAACATCTACACCCGGATCATGAACCCGACGACAGACGTGTTCGAGAAGCGCATTGCTGCTCTGGAAGGTGGGGTGGCTGCCGTTGCGACGGCAAGTGGCCAGGCGGCGCAGTTGACGGCCCTGACCACGCTTGCCGAAGCGGGCGACAACATTGTGTCGACGAGCTTCCTCTATGGCGGAACCTACAACCAGTTCAAAGTGGCTTTGACCAGGCTGGGGATCGAGACTCGCTTCGTCGATGGTGACGAACCTGACGATTTCGCCCGACTGATAGACGACAAGACCAAAGCGATTTATCTCGAGACCATCGGCAATCCTCGATTCAACGTGCCCGACATCCCCGCGATCGCCGAGGTCGCCCATGCGGCAGGCGTCCCCGTCGTCGTCGATAACACGTTTGGCGCTGCCGGCTATTTGAGCCGACCGATCGATCACGGGGCCGACATCATCGTTGCATCCGCAACGAAGTGGATCGGCGGCCATGGGACATCTATTGGCGGAGTGATTGTCGACTCGGGCAACTTTGATTGGAGGAATGGTCGCTTCCCGACATTCACCGAGCCTGCCCCCGGGTATCACGGCCTCATTTTTGCTGACACATTTGGGCCGGACGGCCCGTTTGGCAACATCGCTTTTGCAATCCGTGCCCGGGTCGAGGGGCTCCGTGATCTCGGAGCGGCGCTCAGCCCGTTCAACTCATTCCTGTTTCTTCAGGGATTGGAAACTCTGTCATTGCGGGTTCAGCGTCACGTCGACAACGCGCTGGACCTGGCCCGGTGGCTGGAGTCGCATGATGCAGTGGCCTGGGTGGACTTTCCCGGTCTCGAGAGCCATCCCTATCACGAAAACGCCAAGCGCCTGCTGACAAACGGATTCGGGTCGGTGCTGACGTTCGGCATAAAGGGCGGCGATGCAGCAGCCCGGGTCTTTATCGACTCGGTCAAGCTGGCATCACATCTCGCCAACGTGGGTGATGCCAAGACGCTGGTCATCCATCCCGGGTCGACCACTCATCAGCAACTGACGGACGACGAGCAGCACGCTGCCGGCGTGAGGCCGGACCAGATCCGGATCTCGGTTGGTATCGAGCACATCGATGACATCAAGGAAGACTTCGATCAAGCATTCGAAGTCGCCCTGGTAAAGGAGTCGGCCGCTTGAGGGGACAGGTTTCAGACCTGACGCGGTTCCACGATTTCGATGAGGAGTTCCCGCTGGAAAGCGGGGACTCTCTCCATGGCGTGCGTGTGGCGTACCGAACCTGGGGTGAGCCCCGGGAGGAAGCCACACTCATCTGCCACGCTCTCACCGGAAGTGCCGACGCCGACGAGTGGTGGGGCGGAATGTTCGGGCCTGGTCGGAGTTTCGATCCGTTGGCCGAATATGTGATTGCGACGAATGTCCTCGGTGGCTGTTACGGGACGACCGGGCCTACCTCTCCCGTACCGGGCACCGATCATGCGTACGGGCCAACCTTCCCACCGGTGACGATTCGCGACATCGTGAGACTACAAGCCGCCCTGGTTGAAGCGTTGGGAGTGAAAAACCTGAAGATGGTGATCGGGGGATCTATGGGAGGCATGCAGGCATCAGAGTTTGCGGTTACGTACCCCGACAGGGTCCAGAGCGCGGTGTCGATCGGGGCCGGGATAGCCCAATCGGCTTGGGCTATGGCATTTGCCGCTCCGCAGCGGAAGGCGATTCACACCGACCCCGAGTTCAACGACGGCCATTACCGAATTAGTGGCGCGCCCTCACCCGGCCTCGCTGTAGCCAGGATGATTGCGATGATCTCATATCGATCTCATGGCAACTTCGAATCGCGGTTCGGCCGAACACTGTCCGAGGAGGGGTATCAAATCGGTTCCTATCTTGACCACCAGGGGATGAAATTGGTGGAACGGTTCGACGCCAATTCGTATCTCCGGCTCCTCGACGCCATGGACAGCCACGATCTGACATCGGGTCGAGGGACGGCGTCTGAAGTGCTCGCATCGATCGACGTGCCTCTACTCGCTGTCGGAATCTCTACAGATGTGCTCTTCCCGACTTCTGAAGTGCGTGATCTCGCCCACGCCGTCCCAAACGGGCGATATGAGACCCTGCATGCTCCTCAAGGGCACGATGGATTCCTCATAGAGGTCGATGCGCTGAACCGGATTGTCTCAGCGTTCAAGTCGTATGTTGCCGAGGGGTTTGGTCCGGTCTCGTCGACGAGATTGGAAAAGGCGAAAGGTGCTGCCTGGGCTTGATAGGCGACAAACTCGCTATGAGGTAGTACCTCGATTGACGAGTTTCCCCAGGTGTTGCTTGAGGGTGGCCCCGGTTATGCCCTCGGCGCTCACGATAAGGACTGTGTTCTCGCCGGCGATGGTCCCCAGGACGTTGGGATGACCACTGCGGTCGATGGCCTGGGCCAGCGGGTCGGCATAGCCGTTCGGTGTCGTCGCGACAACGAGGTTCCCGCTTGCTTCAAGACTCAGCGCCCAGGTGCGCAGGGCCAGGGCCAGGGATGCCATTTGGTCCTGGTCGGGCGTGCCCGGCCGCGCGTAACGCAACTGCCCGGATTCGTCCCTCACTTTCACCAACCCGAGTTCGGAGATGTCCCTTGAGATTGTCGTTTGGGTAACCGTCGTGCCAAGGGCTGCGAGGGCAGACACCAGTTCGTCCTGGGTGCTGACCCTATGCTCATCGATGATCTCGAGGATCGTTCCGTGGCGGGTTCGTTTGGTCAATTTTGGTGCGGTGTCAAGTTGTGTACTCGGCGTTTATCTTGACATAGTCGTAGCTGAGATCAGTAGTCAGATAGCCGGCGTGACCAAACCCTAGACCGAGGTCCAGGTCGATTCTCAACACGGGTCCGGTCACATCCACATCCGTACCCGTGGGTCGACCATTGGTCAGGACTTTGGTTCCGTTGAATGCGACCGTCAACGTATTGACGTCAACCCTGGCGAATGACTCGCCCACCGGTGCCGATCCAGCAGCAGCCACCACCCTTCCCCAGTTGGCGTCCTTGCCGAAGGCCGCCGTCTTGACCAAAGACGAGGTCGCAATTCTGGCGGCGATCGCCACGGCATCTGTCTCATCAGCCGCACCCGATACATCTATTTCCAAAATCACGGTCGCGCCTTCCCCGTCTTCGGCAATCTGTCTCGTCAGACTGGAACACACCTGATCGAGTGCTTCCACAAATCCGGCGTTGTGGTGGCCGGTGCCGGGCTCTCCAGATGAGAGCAGGATTACGGCGTCGTTGGTCGAGCACTCGCCATCAACGCTCATCCGGTTGAAGCTCTTTTTGACGGCCGGCCTGAGGAGGTCATCGGCTTCACCCGGCTGGAGCGGGTAGTCGGTGGTTATCACGGCGAGCATCGTTGCGAGGGATGGGTGGATCATGCCCGAGCCCTTGGCCATGCCACCGACCGTGAAACCACCAAATCGTGCAGTGGCCATTTTCGGTCTGGTGTCGGTGGTCATGATCGCCTCCGCGGCTCCGGCACCGCCGTCCGGGCTGAGCGCCGGCACTATCTCCGCGAGTCCGGTTCTGATGCTCCCAAGAGGTAGCGGCACCCCGATGAGTCCGGTCGAAAGAACGAGAACTTCTTCGACGTCGAGACCAAGCAGACGAGCCGCTTCGACTGCCGTCGCCTTGGCGTCCAACTCTCCTCGCGCACCCGTCGCTGCGTTGGCCACGCCGGAATTGATGACGACCGCCTGGGGCTGAGCCAATCGGAGGTGTTCTTTGGAGACGACCACGGGCGCTGCCTGCACCTGGTTGGTCGTGAACATTGCCGCGCCTGTCGATTTGGTCGTAGAGCGAACCACCGTCAGGTCAGGCACGTGTTTTCTCCGAATCCCGGCGTAGGCCGAACCGGCGACGAAACCAATAGGCGCGGTGACGCTCATTGTCCTTGCTGCATCAAAGTGTCAAAAAATATACATCTCATTCGGTTTGCTCTCCTACTAGGTCGTGCATAAAATGCAGCATATCAGCATAAACATACATTTGGTACTCGAAGACGGCTCGGTGTTCCCGGGAACCTCTGTTGGCGCCCGGGGAACGGTGGCCGCAGAGGTCGCATTCACAACGACTATGGCGGGTTATCAGGAAGCCGTCACCGACCCGAGTTACCGGGGTCAGGCCCTCGTTTTCAGCTACCCCTTGATCGGAAACTATGGCATTAGCGAGGCCGCTGCCCAGTCCTCAACAGCTCAGACGCGTGCTGTGGTGATGCGGCAGTCCAGGCCCGAATGGTCGAGATGGCTTGATAGCCAGGGTGTAGTGGCATTGTCCGACGTCGATACCCGATCTCTGGTCAGGCACATCCGGAGTGTCGGAGCGATGAGATGCGCGGCGGGCGAAGGTGATGTGTCGGAACTCCTGGATTTGGCCCTGGCCGAACCCCACATCGATTACGGCCGGGCGGTCGCCGAGCCCGAATTGACCATGCCGCCCCTGGCCCTCGAAGTCGCGGTCGAAAGGCCTTATCAGGTCGGGAGTGGCCCGACCGTTGTCGTAGTGGATCTCGGGTGCAAACGTTCCGTTGTCAGGTCGATAGCGAATGCCGGAATGAAGGCTCATGTGGTCCCGGGCACCTATGACGCCGGGCGAATCCTCGAATTGGCACCGAGTGCTGTCTTGATCGGAAACGGGCCCGGAGACCCCGCCCAACTGGTGGATCAGGTTGAGACGATTCAGCGTCTGCTGGGAAATGTCCCTTTGTTCGGGATCTGTCTCGGCCACCAGCTCATCGCTTTGGCCGTGGGCATGAAGACGTTCAAACTCCCGTTTGGTCACAGGGGCTCCAATCACCCGGTGCATGAGACGAAATCGGGGCGGGTGCTGGTCACCTCGCAGAACCATGGCTTCGCTGTCCAGCCCGCCGGGGGAGTTTCCGTTACTCATGTCTCTCTGAACGACTCCACCGTCGAAGGCATAAAGGGAGACGGTTTCAACAGTGTTCAGTTCCACCCTGAGGCGGCGCCAGGGCCGACCGACGGAATCGGGTTCTTCGAGGAGATGGGAAAAGCATGCCGGCGCGTACCGACATCACAAGCATCCTGATCCTGGGATCAGGCCCGATTCGGATCGGACAAGCCTGCGAGTTCGACTACTCGGGATCGCAGGCATGTCGTGTTCTGCGCGAGTACGGATATCGCGTCATTCTCATCAACTCCAACCCGGCGACGATCATGACCGATCCGGAGTGGGCTGACGCCACGTACCTCGAGCCGCTAGACGCAGAGACTGCGGCCCAGGTCATTGCCAAGGAGAGACCCGACGCCCTGCTGGCCGGTCTCGGGGGTCAAACGGCTCTCAACCTTGCATTCGAGCTCGCCGAGGCCGGGATACTCGAACAGTTCGAGGTCGAGTTGATCGGAGCGGACCTCAGTGCAATTCGCAAGGCCGAGGATCGCCAGGTCTTTAGAGCGTTGATGATCGAGAACGGACTCGATGTGCTCCAGGGTCTGGTAGTCAGAGATGTCTCCGACCTACCTGGTGGCTTGGTACCGGCCGTGGTCCGGCCCGCCTTTACGCTCGGTGGATCCGGCGGTGGTCTGGCGCGCACCGAAGAGGAGTTGACTCAGCTCGTCGCGCGGGGGTTGATGGCGAGCCCGATCGGCGAGGTGCTCGTTGAGGAATCAGTCGAGGGTTGGTCCGAGTTCGAACTCGAGGTCATGTGTGACGCCGCGGGGAACTACATCGTCGTCTGCTCAATCGAGAACATCGAGCCGGTCGGCGTTCACACCGGCGACTCGTGGACTGTGGCGCCACAGCAGACCCTGTCTGATCCCGAGTATCAGAGGATGCGTGATGTCGCTTTCGCATGTGTTCGCGCTGTTGGCCTGGCCAACGGCGGGGCCAATGTCCAATTTGCCTATAAGCCGGACACCGCCGATCTACGCATCATCGAGATGAATCCGCGGGCGTCCCGATCCTCGGCCCTGGCCTCGAAAGCGACCGGCTACCCGATTGCCAAGATCTCGGCTTTGCTCGCCGTCGGGCACACCCTGGCCGAGCTGCCGAACGACATCACCGGGAAAACCACCGCTGCGTTCGAGCCGGCGATCGACTACGTCGCGGTAAAGGCTCCGAGGTTCGACTTCTCGAAGTTCGGAATTGAGGAACCCACCCTGGGCACACAGATGCAGTCGGTTGGCGAGGCTTTGGGTCTGGGACGCACCTTTCCCGAGGCATTCCTGAAAGCCTGGACAGGGATCGAGTCAGCCGACCAAAGGCCCGAATTCAAAGGAGCGAACGACTACTTCGTCTCCGAGATCGCATCGATAGCCGCTGCCGAGCATGACCTCATCGCGACCGGCGATGTGACCGCAGCAAAACGATTCGGACTCCGCGATCAGCGAATCGCCGCGCTCCTTGGCAGCACAGAACTCGAGATCAGGGAGAGGCGGCAACTCCCCGGCGCTCTGGCAGTTGACTCGTGTGCCGCTGAATTCGAAGCGGAAACGCCCTACTACTACCTGTCCCACGAGGCCGGGGACCCTCCGCCAGCACGGTCTGAAAAGCCACGCATTCTGATTCTCGGGTCCGGGGCTAACCGGATCGGCCAGGGCATCGAGTTCGATTACTCGTGCGTGCATGCGGTCCGGGCATTCACCGAGATGGGATATGAAGTCATCATGCTCAACTCGAATCCATCGACAGTGTCGACCGACTACGACACCAGCCACCGGCTCTACCTCGAGCCCGTGACGTTGGAGAGCGTCCTCGACGTGTTTGAGATCGAAGAGCCAGTGGGTGTGGTGGTGACCCTGGGTGGCCAGACCCCGTTGAATCTCGTGGCTTCGCTTTCAAGTGCCGGGATTCCTCTCATAGGTGACCCGGGTTGGTCTATCGACACATCTGAAGATCGGGAACGGTTTGCGGAACTGCTGAAGTCGGCCGGGCTGCTCGCACCGAACTGGGCTACCGCGGCTACGCCCGAAGAAGTCATGCGAGCCGCGGGCGACATCGGCTACCCCGTGATGGTGCGACCGGACTATGTCCTTGGTGGGGCAGGAATGCGCATCATTCGTTCGCCAGAAGATGTACGTGGCACGGGTTCGGTCCTGGTGGATCAGTTCATCGAGAATGCCATTGAGGTGGACATCGAGATTCTCTCCGACGGCGTCAACGGCTGGGTGGCCGGAATCCTCGAACATGTGGAGCCGGCAGGAGTTCATTCAGGAGACTCGGCCTGTGTGATGCCGGGGCCATCGATTACAGAGCCCCGCGAGGATGCAATCCGCAGGTTGGCCGATGTGATCGCCGGCCAACTCAAAGTGAGAGGTCTCCTCAATCTGCAATTGGCGATCAAAGGCGAGGAGATCTTCGTCCTCGAAGCCAATCCGAGAGCCTCGCGCACCGTGCCCTTCCTTTCCAAGGCGACCGGGCTGCCGCTAGTCGCGTGGGCCTGTCAATTGATGATGGGAGCAAATCTGTCGGCAATCGGGCATCCGGACAAAGCCGTCCCGACACAGTCCTGGGCCAAGGAAGCCATCTTTCCCAGCGATCGGTTCGCAACGGGAGGAGATCGCGGGCCTGAGATGCGGTCGACCGGTGAGGTGATGGCGGGTGGCCTTACCGCTCAGGCGGCATACACACGTGCGCTCCGTATGGCCGGAGTGTCCAGGGACCGCGGAACGATCGGACCGAGTTTGCAAGAATTATCCCGCGCCAGGGTTTTGCAGGGTTCGCCGTGACGGGAGCAAAAACCCTGCGCACGGCGGTCCTGGGCGCGTCGGGGTTAGCCGGTGCCGAATTGCTTCGGCTGGCGGCTCACCACCCCGGCCTGGAGGTGGTATTCGCCTCCAGCGAGAGCCAATCCGGTGTGCCGGTTGGCCGTAGATTCCCTGGTCTGGCCAAGCTCTTTCCCGAACTCCATCTCCAGGCATGGGCCGATGTACCCGAAGGCCTCGATGTCGCTCTCGTCGCGCTGCCCCACGGCCTCTCACAATCGGTGATCCCCAAGCTCGATGCAAATCTGGTCGTCGACCTCGGAGCCGACTTCAGGTTTGACGATCCGGCGGAATACGCGGGTTGGTATGGCCTCACACATTCGGCGCCAGAACTGCTGCCGGGCTTCACCTACGGCATGGTGGAGTTGAACAGGCAGCTGATTTCTACGACGAACGCGATCGCCGTCCCGGGCTGTTACGTGACCGCCGCCATCTTGACGATGGCCCCCCTCCTGGCCGCCGGTGTGGTGGAGCCGGCCGGGATCGTCGTGGATGCGGCCAGTGGTGTCTCCGGGGCCGGGCGCGACCCGAAGCCAGAGACGATGTTCACATCGGCCAGCGAAGACTTCACCGCTTACGGGCTCCTGCACCATCGCCACACCCGGGAAATGGAAATTGCGCTGTCGAGGCTGGCAAATGCTCCGGTTGAATTGCTGTTCACGCCCCATCTCGCACCCATGAACCGTGGGATCCTCGCCACCTGTTATCTCAGGCCCACGGCAGACGATTCCACTGAGGACTTGCTACACGTCGCGGCGGATTTCTACGAGGGGGAGCCATTTATCCACATATCCGACGAAGTCCCACACACCAAAGCGACACTCGGGTCGAACTCGGTTCACATGACCTTCCGAAAGGATGAGCGAACGGGTTGGGTCGTTGCCCTTGGCGCATTGGACAATCTCATCAAGGGTGCGGCCGGGCATGCCATCCAGGGTCTCAATGTTGCCCTTGGCTTTGGCGAGCAAACCGGTCTCGAAACAGCAGGGTCTTATTCGTGAGCCTCGCACCGAGCTCCTTGTTGAAGACTGAGGGCGGGGCGGGCATCGCCACCGTTCTCGTCGAGGTGCTGCCGTACATCCAACGATTCCGGGGGAAGATCGTGGTCGTCAAGGTGGGAGGGTCGGCCCTCACAGATCCGGTGACGGCCGATGACTTCGCGTCGGACATCGCTCTGATGCACATGGTCGGCATCAAACCCGTGGTGGTCCACGGTGGGGGGCCGCAGATCACCGCCATGATGAAGCGCCTAGGCAAGACAGCGACCTTCCGGGCCGGGCACAGGGTCACGGACTCGGAATCGCTCGACATCACGCGCATGGTGCTGGTCGGCAACATCAACAGGGACATCGTCACCAGGATCAATCGTCATGGTCCGATCGCCCTTGGCGTCTCGGGCGAGGATGCCGACCTGTTGATTGCAATGGAACGCGATCCCGAACTCGGCTTTGTGGGAGATGTCGTAGCTGTGAACCCGGATCTGGTTAATCGGCTCCTCGCAGAGGAGCTGGTCCCGGTGATTGCCACCGTTGGGACCGATGGGTCGGGTCAGGCCTACAACATCAACGCCGACTCAGGTGCCGCGGCAATTGCCTCCGAATTGGAAGCACTGAAACTGATCTACCTCACCGACGTCGAAGGCCTGTACCGCAACGGCGACGATCCGATATCGCTGATCACTCATGCGACTTCCGAAGAACTCGTCTCGATTCTCGAATCCGGTGCAGCTACTTCAGGAATGATCCCCAAATTGGACGGGTGCATAACCGCCCTGGGTCGCGGCGTGCCTTCGGCGCACATATTGGGTGCCGGCACTCCGCACGCCCTTCTCATCGAACTTTTCACCGATGCCGGGATCGGGACGATGGCATCCGCTGGAGGCAATCCATGACCACCACAGGAGTCGACAATGGCCGGTTGATGGATACCTACCCGCCTCATCAAGTGACCTTCGTCGAAGGACATGGCACTGAATTGTGGGACGACCGCGGCCGCAGATACCTCGACTTTCTGTCCGGCCTCGCAGTGACAAGTCTGGGGCACTCACATCCGGAGATAGCGCGGGCTCTCGGAGATCAGGCCACCCGTCTGACGCACGTATCGAACCTGTTTGGAAACCAACCGGGACCCAAGCTGGCAGGGCTACTGGATGGGCTCCTTGGCGGTGGTGGAAGGTTGTTCTTCAGCAATTCTGGAGCCGAAGCCAACGAGGCAGCTTTGAAGCTGGCCAGAAAGTGGGGAGGCCCCGGCCGCTATGTGGTCCTGACTGCTTCGGACTCCTTCCACGGACGAACATTGGCGACGCTCCATGCCACCGGGCAACCAGCAAAACACGGTCCGTTTCAACCCCTGCCGGACGGTTTTCGCCACGTCGAGTGGAATGACCTGGACTCGATGGAGCGAGCTGTGACTCCTGATGTGGCAGCAGTTCTCCTGGAGCCGATCCAGGGTGAGGGTGGTGTGCGGCCCGCCAGCGCCGACTACCTCCGAGGTGTCGAGCAAATCTGCCGGGACAACAACCTCCTCCTCATGGTTGACGAGATCCAGAGCGGCCTGGCCCGCACCGGCGACTGGTTCGCGTTCCAGGGCTACGGAATCACCCCGGACGTTGTCACTGTGGCCAAGGCTCTCGGAAACGGGTTCCCGATCGGTGCGACATGGGCGAGCGAAGCGGTTGCAGCCTCATTCGGCCCGGGGGACCATGGAAGTACTTTCGGAGGACAGCCCCTGGCGACGGCGACTGCGGCGAGAGTCGTCGAGGTCATGATGGAGATCGATGCCCCGGCCCTCGCCAGAAAAGCAGGCGAGCGGTTGCGTACCGGGCTGTCAGGCATCGACGGAGTGGTCGACGTGCGGGGGAGGGGGCTCCTCCTTGCTGCTGAGCTCGAGAGAAGAGACGCAAGAAGATTGGCATCTGTCGCACTGATATCCGGGCTCGTCGTCAATGCGGTCACAAATACCGCATTGCGGTTCACACCTCCACTCATCGTCAGCAACGAAGAAATAGATGAAGCGATATCCATTCTGCGAGGAGTGATTACATGAGACACATGCTTGAAATCGACGACTTGAACCTGGGAGAGCTCCGACAAGTACTCGAACTTTCAAAAGGCCTTCCGCAGCGGGGAGATGAATCGGAGGGAGTGGCCCTCATATTCGAGATGCCGTCGGCACGCACCCGAAACTCAACAGAGATGGCTTGCGTGCAGTTGGGGCTCCACCCGACCTACATCGCGGCGTCTGAGCTTGGTTTCGACGTTAGAGAGTCGGTGGAGGACGTCACCATGACCCTGGCGCAGTATTACTCGGTGGTCTGTGCCAGAGTCCACGACCACACGATTCTGGAGCGAATGGCAGCCGTCGACGAAGTTCCAATCGTGAACATGCTCTCAGCTCGCTCCCACCCCCTTCAGGGCCTGGCAGACCTTTTGACCATAGAGGATGAGTTCGGCGATCTAGCCGGGCGAAATATGGCGTACATCGGATACCCCGGCAACGTCTGGCGGTCCCTTTCGTTGGCAGCGGGTGGGCTCGGCATGAACGTCAGGCTGGCCGTGCCCAACGAGCATCAGCCCACTGCGGACGCGATTTCGGAGATCTCGGCTTCCGGGACCCAGATCGAGATCGTGTCGAGCCCGCTTATCGCAGCCAAAGACGCCGATGTTGTCTACACCGATCGGTGGGTATCCATGGGGGAGGAGTCGGAGACTCCAACCCGGCTGCAGGATTTCTCGTCGTTGGCGATAACAGACGAGGTCATGGCCTGCGCCGCTCCCGACGCCATTTTTCTCCACTGCCTGCCGGCAAAGAGGGGCGAAGAGGTCTCAGCCTCGGTGATAGATGGCCCCCAGAGCCGGGTCTGGAAACAGGCTCAGAATCGGATGCACACCGCGCGGGGCGCCATCTCATGGGCGTTGGACCGTCGCGGCTGAGTGGTTTCAACCGATGTCGGTCACCAGAAGGTCGTCGTAGGTTTCACGACGCACGACGACCCGGGATTGGCCGTCGGAGACGAAAACCACGGCAGGCCTGAGAACCTTGTTGTAGTTGGAGCCCATCGAATGTCCGTAAGCGCCAGTGACCGGGGTCGCGACGATGTCGCCAACCACAAGATCATCCGGCAGATGGCCATATTGGACTATCACATCACCTGACTCACAATGCTTGCCGACGAGTCTGACCTCTCGGTTTCTGTGATCGAGAGTGGCCCGGGGGAGAAAGGTCTCGTATCCGGAGCCATAGAGAATGGGCCGCGGATTGTCGCTCATGCCACCATCTACTGCCACATACGTGCGGACACCCGGTATCTGCTTCACCGTCCCAACTTTGTACAGCGTGATTGCTGCGGATGCGACGATGGCACGGCCCGGCTCGACCGAGATTTTCGACTTGAGATTCGCTTGTTCGACACCTCGCCAGATAGTTTCGGCCCACTCGGAGATTGTCGGCGCATATTCGCCCTCGACATAGGCGACCCCCAGGCCACCTCCTATCGAAACTTCTTCAAATCGATCATCGGCTGCAAAGGTATTGATGGCGGCGAAGGCGTCAGCATAAGACTGAGTGCGGAAGACCTGAGACCCGATATGCATGTGGATCCCACGGAGATTGATCAACTTCGACGCTTCGATCCGCTCGACAGCCGTCCTCGCATCCCCGGTCGACAAGGTGAATCCGAATTTGGAATCGTCTTGGCCGGTGGCGATGTATTCGTGGGTGTGTGCTTCAACGCCGGGTGTTATTCGTATCAGGACATCAGGCACCGGAAGGCCTTCGTTGACCAGATGCTCGATACGGTCGATCTCGTCGAAGGAATCCACGACCAGTCGACCAACCTCTCCTGTGAGTGCCAGCGTCAGTTCTTGAACGCTTTTGTTGTTGCCATGGAAAACGAGGTCCTTCGGCGGCACTCCGGCGGTTATGGCCACGTGATATTCGCCGCCTGTGGCAACGTCGAGTTTCATCCCTTCCTGATGGGCTAGACGTGCCATGGCCTTGCATAGAAAGGCCTTGGTCGCATACACGGCTCCCTCGCCGAACTGCGCAACAGCTTCTCTGCATCGGGCCCGGAGATGGTCTTCGTCGTAAACGAACAGAGGCGTCCCGAACTCCTCCGCAAGCTCGACTACCTCGATCCCGCCAATCGAGAGAGCTCCCTGATCGGATATCCCCGCATTGTCAGGAAGAAGACTCAATGGGATTGGGTTCACGAACTCGTTCCTCGGGAGTGGGACCTCAATGGTCTCGGGGGATACGGGCCAGTCGGTCCCCCAGTCGTGCTCTATCAACGGCGATGAGGCGACTGGCGCGCTCCAGCTGGTCAGAGACCGCCGCGGGCCCGCCTCCGCCATGGCTCGTACGGGATGATGCCGACGAGCCGGGCTCGAACAGACGCAGCGCCTCAGCGCCCAAATCCTCGTGTGCGGCGACGAGCTCTTCGAGACTGCGGTCCTCGGCGATCGATTTTGCCACCAGTTCTGCAACAAGGCCGTGAGCTGTGCGGAACGGCGTGCCGGTCTTGACCAGATGCTCCGCAAGGTCTGTCGCCACCAGGTGTGGCGAACTGGCCCGCTCCGACATCACGTCAGTGTTGAAACGAGCTGTCGAGATCATGCCGTCAAGGGCCGCCAATGTGAGGACGATTGTGTCGCACGAGTCAAAGAGCGGTTCCTTGTCCTCCTGGAGGTCCTTGTTGTATGCAAGTGGCAGACCTTTCAGAGCTGTCAACACCGTGACGAGATTTCCCAGCAACCTGCCCGCCTTGCCCCGTGCCAGCTCGGCGATGTCGGGATTCTTCTTCTGCGGCAACATCGACGACCCGGTTGCGAAGGAGTCGTCCAAAGTCAGGTAGCCGAATTCGGTAGTGGCCCAGAGTATTAGTTCCTCGCCGATCCGGGAGAGGTGAATACCCAGAAGCGAGAGATCGAAAAGGACCTCTGCAACATGGTCTCGATCGCTCACGGCATCGATGGAGTTCTCGAAAGCCTGCGAAAAACCGAGAAGCTCAGCCGTCGTAGCCGGGTCGATCGGTAGCGACGTCCCGGCGAGGGCGCCGGCTCCCAGTGGTGAGATATCAAGTCGGTCCGCAGTTGAAATCAGTCGATCCACGTCACGTCCCAGCGCCCAGAAATGGGCCATGAGATGATGGGCGAGCGACACCGGCTGCGCCTGCTGGAGGTGGGTGTATCCCGGCAGGAAGTCATCGAGATGCTCTTGCGCCCGTCTGATCAGCGTTGACTGAAATCCCAAGATCGCCGGCACAATCCTTTCCAGGATCTCGGACCTGATCCACAAACGGACATCGAGGGCCACCTGGTCATTTCGGCTCCGACCGGTATGGACCTTGCCTCCGACCGGGCCGACAATCTCGGTGAGGCGGCGTTCCACAGCGGTGTGGATGTCCTCGTCCGAAGCCAGGGGCTCGAAGGCCCCGGACGCCATTTCGTCCTCCACCTGGGCCAAGCCCGAAGCGATGATGTCGTGTTCTGCTTCTGAGATCAGCCCCACCTTGCTGAGCATCGAAACGTGGGCTCGTGATCCAGCGATATCTTCCCGGAACAGCCGGTGATCGATGGCCAGGCTGTCGTTCAGGGCGCGCAGGTCATCGCTACGGCGTCCTTTCAATCGCCCCTCCCACAGCTCACCCGCCACGATCATTCACCGTCCCTCTTGGCCAGGGTTCTCAACCGCAAAGCGTTCAACTTGATGAAACCGTCAGCATCCGCCTGGTTGTATGCCCCACCATCGTCCTCGAAAGTGGCCACGTTTTCGTCGAATAGCGAATTGGGGCTTTTGCGCCCGGTAACCGTGACGTTTCCCTTGTAGAGCTTCATACGGACCGATCCGCTCACCATCTCCTGTGTGGAGTCGATCAGCTCCTGGAGCACCACCCGTTCGGGGCTCCACCAGTACCCGTTGTAGATCATGGAGGCATACCTCGGCATCAGCTCATCTTTGAGGTGTGCCACTTCACGGTCGAGGGTGATGCTCTCAATCGCACGATGGGCCTTGAGAATGAGGGTGCCGCCCGGTGTTTCGTAGGCCCCACGGCTCTTTATGCCAACAAACCGGTTCTCGACGATGTCGATTCGCCCGACACCGTTTTGTCGACCCAGTTCGTTCAGCGTTTCGAGTACGGCTGAGGGGCTCAATTCGACTCCATCGACGGCCACGATGTCACCGGACCGGAACTCCACTTCGACGGTTGTTGGTAGGTCCGGAGCGTTTTCGGGACTGGTCGTCCAACGCCACATCTCGGGGTCCGGTTCGGTCCAGGGGTTCTCCAATGGCCCACCCTCATACGAGACATGAAGGAGGTTGGCATCGGTTGAGTAGGGGCTCTTTGTTCCCAGCTTCTGCTCGATCGGAATGTCTCGTTCGGCAGCGTAAGACATCAACTTCTCGCGGCTGAGAAGATCCCACTCTCGCCACGGAGCAATGATCCTGATGTCGGGGCTGAGGGCATAGGCGCCCACCTCGAATCGAACCTGATCGTTGCCTTTGCCGGTGGCCCCGTGTGCAATTGCATCGGCTCCGATCGCATCGGCAATCTCGACCAATCTCTTGGCGACCAACGGCCGGGCGATCGACGTTCCGAGCAGATATTCGCCTTCGTAAATGGTGTTGGCCCGGAACATCGGGAACACATAATTCGCCACGAACTCGTCGCGTAGGTCCTCGACGAAGATCAGATCTTCGGGGACACCGAGGCGGAGAGCTTTACTCCTCGCCAAATCCACTTCCTGGCCCTGACCGAGATCAGCGGTGAAGGTGGCTACTTCGCACCCGTAGGTTTCCTTTAGCCACTGGAGAATGACCGAGGTGTCCAGGCCGCCGGAGTAGGCGAGAACAACTTTGGAAATCGAATAGGCCATGGCGCCTCGAGGTTGGGCAGGAGCTGTGACTATACATTTGGCCTTTGCGGCCAAACTGCGGCCAGGATCGTGCCCATCCGACCCAGGTTGGTAATGCGACTGCGGGCGCGCCCGGGATGTTTCCCCTAGAACTCGACGTCCATATTGGAGACGGCAGCGCTCCATTGCTGGATGGCGGACTGGTGCATCATCAGCTTGGCGAGGTTGCCAGAGACCTTGAGTTTGCCGGTCATGAAGGCGGTTTGAGTGTTGAGCTCGCCTTTGGCGATTGCTGCGGCGGTGTCATAGGTTTGTTTGACGCTGACGTCGGGGCTCTCCAACTCGCCGATTGCGAGAACTGCATGGCCGCCAGACGTCGACAGGTAATAGTCGACTTCGCTGTCAGGAGCGTCGGAGGTATTGAACTGGATTCCGAGAACTGCCGCACCAATGGCGTTCTTGAAACCCTCGTGCCCATTCAGGGCATTAGTGGCTTCAGCCGCCCATTCTTCGCTGAGAAACTTCGACATCGTGCGGTACTCCTTGTGGTTATGTCAGCAACGAGAATAGCCAGCAAGGCGAAGTTTGAATAATCACTCAATGTCTGGTCGTCGCTTCAGATGAGTTTGGCGATAGAGGTTTCGATGCCCCGGCGCAGTCTCTGCAGAGGTTGGCGCGGATAGCCAGACTCGAGTCCGGCGGCGCGAGTTGCTGCTTTGACGCCGGGCACTCCATGGGCCTCGACGTCGACGCTGATCGACGAAAGGCGTTTCTGCAGTCGCCGCGCCGACGCCGGATCCGCCTTGGCCTTGGCCAAAGTGTCCATTACCAACCGCGGCACATAGTTGCCAGAACCGGTGATGGCCCCGTAACAACCGACTGCAATTGCTGCGGTCAATGCTCGCGATGAGCCCGAATAGAGAAGGAAATCACGCGGTGTGGCGTCGACGATCGTCTGCAGACGGACGACATCGCCCGAGGAGTCCTTCATACCCACGATGTTGGGGTGACGGGCCAGCTGGCCGACGACGTCCACCGGGAGGTTGTAAGCGGTCACCGGAGGGACGGAATACAGATAGACCGGGAGCTTCGATGAATCTGCGATCGCCTTGTAGAAATTGAGGAGGGCCTCATCCCGACCCCGGGCCGCTGAGGTCGGTGTCATCACCAGGACCGAGTCGGCGCCGGCTTGCTCGGCTTCTCGAACCTGGGTCAGGGCCATCCGAGTCGACTCTCCGGCGATTCCGACCATGAGATGTGCCTTTCGTCTTCGCAGCGCCTTGACCAGCCTGAAACGCTCGCCGGCCTCCAAGTAGGGACCTTCGCCATTTGAGCCTGCCACGACGAAGCCTTCCATTCCCATGTCGGCGAGAAATCGCACGTTGAATTGGAATGCCTTCAGGTCGAGTTCACCACGAACGGTAAACGGAGTCACCAATGCGGGCATGTAGGGCGGAGGAGTTGTCACGAGGCGATTATCGCCCACATCGATGGGCTCTGCGCCGTTTATGGTGCCGGAGGCTCCATCCGGAACACGGAGCTGTCGTCATAGGTGACAGTCCCGTTCCACCACAGGAAGTTGGTCAACCAGACGTGGTCGAATTCGACGCGAACTCCGATCCAGTCGGCACTCAAACCTGTGTTGGAACGGTCGGTCGGATCCCAGTTGCTCCCCAGATGCAGGGGGAACCAGTCTGAGCTGGTGCAGGCAATCAGTCCCGGCTCGGCGGGCACAGCCGGGCGGTAGCGGCGGGTGAACGACGAACTGGCCCCCGGGTAGCTTCCCGAGGAGCTAGAGCGATAGATGTGGATTTGGACGATGTTTCCCGACTCCAACGACTGCAACGCGCCAGACGCGGCCTCGAGGATCACACAGTCAGCGTCTCCATAGTTGGCGGCAGATGCTGCAACACGGGCTCCTTCTCGGGCCGACACGCTGACCGACAGCGAGTCGCGGAAGACCATTCCGTACTCGAAAACCCCGATAGCGAGCATCATGAGAAGCCCGAAGAGAAGGGAGAATTCGACGAGGGTTGCCCCTTTTTCGTCAGATCGCTTCAAGTGAAATCGTCTCACGGGTTGGGCACCAGACGAACCGGGTTACCGATGATTCGGGCTTCCCAGGTGGTGCGGTCATGGGACGTGTTGAGAGCGAGGTTCATTTTCCAGAAGCAGTCGCTCGAACAGGTATATCCACTGGGTATGTCAATTTCCATGGTGATCCACTCACCGTTGAATTGGGCGGTTCCGCCGATGGTTGTCGCGATGGTGCACGAGGAACCACTGGTCGCGTTACCCGGTGGCCTCACGTTGGTCGCCGTCCAGCTACATGTGAAACCACTGACTCCGGGCGGCGCGAGCACGGTCATGTTGGCATTACCGGCACCTTCTCCGGGGTCATAGAAGACCAGCTCCAGGGTCTTGCCGGCGTGGACCGGGTCGACCTCGGCGATATAGACCGTGGCTGTCCCACTGGGGGCGTTGGTGAAGATCGACATGCTATTGATCGCGTATACCCGGACCAAGGGGGATGTGGTGTTGGCTGCAGCGAGAATCGAGTATTGGTTGGTCCCACCCAGGCTGTTTCCACCGTTTTGGGTGCGAAGAACATAGAGGCCGGCCACCGGGTTGTTGATCCGGCACATCCGGGCCCAACTATTCCGATAGGTGCCCGAACTGGCTCCGGAGTTGATGGTCAGCGACGAGGAACCACTCGAGCACGTGACCGCCACCGAGTTGTCGTTCGGGATCAATGGGGTGCTGTCCGGCATGTAGAGGTTGAACGTCATGTTGGTTCCACCAGTATTCGAGTTGGCGAGAGACTCCTCGTCCCCGGTCTCGGCAAACCCGGCGCGGTCGTAGAACCCGGCGTCGTAGAGGTAGACGTCGACAAAGGTCTTGCCGGCAGGCACTTCGATGGCGTGGTAGTAGTTGGGGTTGTAGCTCGGATTGGAACCCGAGCAGTTGTATCCGCAGTTGGTGGCGTAAGGGTCACCGTGATGAAGGTCGGTGGCCCGCCCCTGAATCGCGCCCCAGAAGTTCTGGGTGTAAGAGTTGCAGGTGGCGAAGGAAGCCGAGGCGCTTCCGGGCAACCCGGTGTTGGACACAGACTGGCCGATACCGATGCAGTTGGCGGGACTGCCCAGAGGCACTGGCTTGACGTATTCAGCAGTGGCCTTGCGCGTTATGGGGAATTGGTCGAATCCTATGGCTTTCAAGAAGAAGGTTCCGACTGTGGTCTCCAGCGTGACCTCCAGCTTGTTGTCGGCGAGCTGGGCCCAGGTCAGATCGTCGGGGCCCCCTGAGCCGGTGGGGTTACCATTCACCGTGCCGATGTTCCATCCGTTGGCGTTTGCGCCATCGACTGCTTTGGCTGAGACGTTCACGACGTCGGCGGGAAGGAAGACGACCCCCGCCAGAGCGGATGAGTCGGCAGCACGTTGCAGTCGGGTTCCGTTGAGATAGAGCCAGCCCAGATCGATTGCGAAGGCCGAGAAACCGAGGAGGACGACGAACATGCCGGCGACCATAGGGAGAGCAATACCCTTGTCGTTGCTACGGAATCTGTTGATTATTCGCTTGGTGAGTTTCATCAGTCGAACACCTCGGGTTCGAGTCGGGTGATTGTCGATTCATTTACCTGGAAACCACCGTTGAACGGGGGAAGCCCGGACACCCACTCGCGGTCGAGGATGACGCGCACCCCGATGATGTCGAGCGGGTTCGTTCCAACTGCCGTCTGGCGCGAAGTCGGAGGCCACGGACCGGAGTTCAGAGTCCAACCATCAGTAGGTAATGCGGGGACGTTGCAAAGAGTCGGGTCCTGACCTGGCTTATAAACGGCAGTGTTGGTCACGCCCTGCCCACCCGCAGCGTCCGACTTGAAGATCTCGATACGGTCGATCCGGGCCAGGTCACCTGAAGTTACGATCTCGCCGATCCCCCTGAGGATGGCGCAGTCGGCTTCCGGGTCGTCACCCGCCAGGGCTCCGATGCGAGCGCCCTCTCGAGAAATGTAGGAAACCGTCAGATAGTCCTTGAACGCCAGGCCCAATTCCATAATGGCGATCAGGATCAACAACATAATGGGCAGGGCCATGGCCGCTTCGATCAGCGTTGCCCCACGGTCACCGCGTTTTCTCAGTTTGAGTCGACCCATAGTTCCATTCCTCTACCCCACCCGGGCAGAAACCACGCAAAATGACGGAACAACACGTTCCGTGCTCATGTTACATCGACAAAAGCTACGGAGAAGTTGAGGAATTCGTAGGGGCCGTTGGACCTAAATGCCCGGTATATCTGGGATTACGGGAGTTTGCTCAGTCGATGATGTGGATCGGGTTCCCGATCATGTAGGCACGCCAGGTCGTCGTGTCCTGAACGTTTCCCGAGTAGACGTAGTTCATCTTCCACCAGCAGGTGGTGCAGGAGTACGTAGCCGGCAGATCCAGCTCGAATTTGAGCCACCGATCGTTGTATTCCCCCGACGTCACCAGTTCCTCGCACGGGGAACCGGCCGGGATTGTTCCGGTCTGGGTCCATGTTGCACCGGGATTGGGTCTGGTGTAGAGCCGGCATTCGCCGCCGTTGAACACCCCTCCGGACGGGTCGACCAATTGAAGAGTTCCATTGTCTGCATCGCCGGCGTCAAACAACTCGACCACAAAGGTCTTGCCGTTATAGAAAGAAGGGACCTCGGCCAGGTAGAACTGAGTCAAACTCCCGACGGTGTTGTTGTAGATTGAGAAATCGCCGATAGCGAACAAATTCCCGCTCGAAGACCGGATCGAATAGCGGTTGAGGCCCGCACGATCGGTCGCACCGACAGGGTCGAGATGCCTGATCTGCAGGACGAAGATGCCGGTTCCAGACTGAGTCCAGCAGCTCTGGCCGTCTGGTGTGACCCAGTTGTAGGCTCCAGCCGCGGGCGCCTGAGGCTGAGGCGGGATTGTGGCGGTGCACAACACGGCGTTATCGGAGACATCGAGGGGAGTCGGGTCGGGGGCGTACAGCGTGACCACCATTGTGGGACCACAGTCCGATGCGGTGCTTGGACCCCAATCCTCACAACCGCGGTCACCCGTGCGGATCGGGTCGCCAGTTGGACTGCCACCGGAAGTGTTGTGGAATGCCAGGTCGAGCCCTTCGACGGTGAAGCTCGAGCCAGATTCAATTCCGTAGAGATATCCGGTATCCCTGGCAAAGGGATTTGTCGGACAACCAGGGTTGTCCGCCTGGCTGGTGCAGTGGGAGGCATTCGCATCTCCCATTGACCGGATTGTGTACCAGCCGTGGATGTTGGCCCAAAAGTTTGCGGTCTGGGCCGGGCAACCTGGCTGCGTCGGGTTGCAATTGTTGCCAAACTGGTTAGCGGGACTCCCCAACTTGAGTGGCGGGATGAACTCGGCAACGGCGCGACGTGAGATGGCCATCGTGTCAAAACCAATGACTTTGCCAAAGAAGGTGGGGACGATGGCTCTGATCTCTACTTCAAGTTGGTTGGGCTCACCAGCCACCACACCCGAAGTAACGGTTATATCGGGGTCCGCGTCGTCGTAGCCATTGCGGAAAGCGATGTCAAACGCAGTCCCGTTGGCCGTTCCTACCGCGGCTGGAAGCCACACGACGCCGCCCAAGGCGGCAGCATCGGCAGATCGTTGGATTCGGCTCGCATTGAGATAGAACCAGGCGACATCGGCGCTCAGTGCCGCGACACCCATGAGCACAACGAGCATCGAGGCCACGAGAGCCATGGCGGCTCCGGACTCGCGTTTCCAGGCTTGCTCAATCAGTCGTTTCATTGGGTCCCCCGTGTGTCGGGCTCAATCTGCATGATGGCGCGCTCAGTCCACGTCGTGGTCGGAAATGGGAAGAAGCCGGTGATGTCGCTATGTGTGAAGGTGACTTCTACACCAAGAACGTCAAACGTGGGCGGGACACGATCCCGGCTAGAGGGGGCCCATGGACATCCGTTGTCACACGTGAGACCGGTCGCAGGTTTGTCACATTGCAGGCCGCCCGGGCTCGGAACAAAGTGGTTTGTGGAACCGGCGATCGGGTCTCCATTGGCGTCGGCCTTGTAAATCTCCACTTCAACAAGATCACTGAACTGAAGGTTGCAGGCCGCCTCTTCCACTGCTTCGAGAATCAGGTCATCGGCGTCATTGGTGCCGTCGTCGAAGTTGGCGGCTGCGGCACCAGTTCGCGCGCCCTCACGGGCCGAGTTGGTCACCGTGATGTAGTCGATCACTAGAAACCCCACCTCGGAGAGGCCCACAGCGAGGAGGATCAGCAAAGGCAGGACAAACGCTGCTTCGATCAACGTCGCACCCCGGTCTCTGAGATCCTTCACGATCCAAACACCTGGGGTTCGATCTGGAAGTCAGTTTCGGTGGTGAAGTCAGAGGTGTTGCCAAATAGTCCCGTAAACCAACGATGGGTGAATTGGACTTCGACCCCGATACGGTCGGTGATGGGTGCCTCGATGTCGCGGGTCGCGGGATCCCAACCCGGGGTCATATAGGTGGCGCGGAATGGCTCGGGACATGGAGTCCAGTCACAACAACCGGTGAGAGTCCCGCCAGGGGAGAGATCGCTGCAATCACTACCGGGGGTATACATGTAGGAAGTCGAGGCGCCAGCGGGCGCTTTGAAGATCCTGACGATCATGCCGTTGGTAATCGCCACCGGGGCGAGGGTCGCCTCGACATCACGGAGGATCTGGATGTCAGCCGTCGGATCGTTCCCGTAGGTGGCGCCGGCCCGGGCGCCTTCGCGCGATGCGTGGCTGACTGAAAGCCAGTCTTTGAAAGCAAGGCCGAACTCGAGCACCGCCAATATCGTCAGGAAGAGAAGGCCGTAGACGATCGCGGCTTCAACGAGAGTTGCCCCTCGATCGTCTCTTCTGAGTTTGGACCTGCCCATCATCCACCCTCCGCCCACATCAGCAAGGCAGAAAAATCTACGCGCAATAGCGGAGCCCCGTCCTCCGCCAAATCATTGTGCAGGTAAGGATAGATCAAAGCCAGTGTTCTACAAGGGGACGATAGGCCCCATCGGTGACAATCAGCTTTGGCTGGCAAGACGCCGATTCTTGAATTTCGACTTCACGTAGTCGGAATTCATCATGGCGATGAAGTCGATGGAGATCTGCTTCGGACAGGCCTTCTCACACTCTCCGTGGTTGGTGCATGAGCCGAAAAAGCCCTCCATGGTGTCGACCATCCGTTCCACCCGGGTCCATCGCTCCGACTGGCCCTGGGGCAGCAGGTTGAGATGATTGATCTTGGCAGCGGTGAAAAGGTTGGCGGCGCTGTTGGGGCAGGCGGCCACGCATGCACCACACCCGATACAAGCAGCGGCGTCAAAAGCAGTGTCTGACACCACCTTGGGCACCGGGATCAGATTGGCGTCCGGCGCCGACCCGGTGTCGATTGTGATGTACCCGCCGCTCGCAACGATCTCATCAAAGGCGGTGCGGTCGACAACCAGGTCGCGTACCAGGGGAAACCCCGCCGCGCGCCACGGTTCCACGCAGATCGTGGCACCGTCTTCGAATTTCCTCATGTGAAGCTGGCAGGTGGCGGTGCCCAACTGGGGCCCATGGGCTTGGCCGTTGATCATCACGCCACAACTTCCGCAAATGCCCTCACGGCAGTCATGGTCGAATTGGACGGGTTCTTCATTCTGTTTGATCAGGCGCTCATTGAGGAGGTCGAGCATCTCGAGAAAAGACATTTCCTCGGACACGCCGTCGAGCTGGTACGTCTTGAAGCCACCTTCGGCGTCCGGCCCTGCCTGGCGCCAGACCTGGAGCGTGAGATTCACTTGTAACTCCGGGTCGATAGCTTCACGTTTTCGAAGTCCAGCGGCTCGACGTTGAGGGCAGGGGATGAGGGGTCGCCGGTCCACTCCCACGCCGAGACGTTGGCAAAGTTCTCGTCGTCACGCATGGCCTCGCCTTCAGCGCTTTGGTGCTCCTCGCGGAAATGGCCGCCACAGGACTCCTCGCGATTCAATGCGTCGATACACATGACCTGCGCCAACTCGAAGAAATCATCCACCCGTTGGGCCTTTTCCAGACTTTGATTCAGGTTGTCCCCACCACCCAGGACCTTGACGTCGTTCCGGTACTCCTCGTGAAGCGCCGGGATCTCAGCCAATGCCTTCTCCAACCCCACGGCATTTCGGGCCATCCCGCAGTGTTCCAGCATGATCTTGCCCAGCTCCTTGTGGAACCAATCCACCGAGCGGGTGCCGCCGGAATCTAGGAACCGGTTGATGTTGGCCGTTACCTGTTCTGCGGACTCCTCGAAGGCCGGGTCATCGGTGTCCACCACAGGCTGGTTCAAGAACTGTCCGAGATAGTCGCCGATCGTCGAAGGGAGCACGAAATATCCATCGGCGAGACCCTGCATCAACGCCGACGCCCCGAGCCGGTTGGCCCCGTGGTCACTGAAGTTGGCCTCACCTATGGCGTAGAGACCGGGAACGGTTGTCATCAGGTTGTAGTCGACCCACAACCCGCCCATGGTGTAATGCGGTGCCGGGTAGATCCGCATGGGGACTTTGTACGGGTTCTCGTCGGTGATCCGTTCGTACATCTCGAAGAGGTTGGAATACCGCTCTTCTATCGCATCCTGCCCTTCACGCTCGATGGCATGTTTGAAGTCGAGATAAACGCCATTCTTGAGTGGACCAACTCCCTTTCCTGAGTCGACCATCCGCTTGGCAGCACGGGAGGCCACATCTCTTGGGACCAGGTTGCCAAAGGCCGGGTACATCCGCTCCAGGAAGTAGTCACGGTCATCTTCCGGGATCTCGTTTGCCTTCCGAGTTTCGTCGGCGTTTTTGGGCACCCAGATGCGGCCGTCGTTGCGGAGTGACTCGGACATCAGGGTCAGCTTCGACTGGAACTCGTCGGAAGCTGGGATACAAGTGGGGTGGATCTGGGTGAAACATGGGTTGGCGAAAGCGGCCCCTTTGCGGTGTGCCCTCCAAATCGCGGTGACGTTTGATGCCATGGCGTTGGTCGATAGGTAGAAGACATTCGAGTAACCGCCTGTGGCCAATACGACCGCGTGGGCCGAATGGCGGCTTATCTCGCCGGTGACGAGGTTGCGTACGACGATTCCGACGGCGCGGCCATCTTTGACGACGAGGTCGAGCATCTCGGATCGGGTGTGAAGCTTTACCTTCCCGACATCGACCTGGCGCATTAGCGCCTGATACGCACCAAGTAGCAATTGTTGACCGGTCTGTCCCCGGGCGTAGAACGTCCTGGACACTTGTGCTCCGCCGAAACTCCGGTTGTCGAGGAGGCCGCCATATTCCCTGGCGAACGGAACCCCCTGGGCAGTGGCCTGGTCGATGATATTCAGCGATACCTCAGCCAGGCGATAGACATTGGATTCCCGGCTCCTGTAGTCACCACCTTTGACGGTGTCGTAGAAAAGTCGATACACCGAGTCGCCGTCGTTCCGGTAGTTCTTCGCGGCGTTGATCCCACCTTGGGCTGCGATGGAGTGAGCTCTCCTCGGGGAGTCGTGGAATGTGAACGCCTCGACGTCGTATCCGAGCTCACCCATCGTTGCCGCCGCGGAGGCGCCTGCCAGACCGGTGCCCACGATGATGACCTTGAACTTGCGCTTGTTCGCCGGGTTCACGAGCTTCACGGAGAACTTGTGGTCCTCCCATTTGTCTTCAATTGTCCCGGGCGGAACCTTGGGGTCTAACTGCAGAGTCATTTCTTCACTCGATCAACCCGAAGAGCACCGCCAAAGGCATGACGCTATTTCCAATGACGATCAGCACCGCGGAGCCACTGGCGAGGTAGCGACGCCAGGCGTTGAATCGAGGGTTATTGACGCCAAGACTCTGGAACATCGACCAGAAGCCGTGGTAGAGATGGAACCCGAGAGCGATCATCGCGATGACGTAGAAAAGGGTGACGGGTGCCCGGCTAAACGTGGCGACGAAGTTGGCGTAGACCTCCCCGTGCTCCCAGACCTCAGGAGCGGCAGGCTGGACACCCCAGGTCAGGTCGGCGAGGTGGAAGATCAGAAACAGCAGGAAGATGTTGCCGCTCCAGAACATCGTCCGACTTGCGTAATTGGCAGCGACGTAGCGACGCGGGCCGTGATAGTCCTCGGGGCGGGCATGACGATTCATGATCGTCAACGAATAGGCGGCGTGGATGTGAAGCAGGAAGGCGGCGGCCAGCCCGGTGCGCAGAAGCCACAGCGTGACGGTCTCGGGGATGAATGGGACCAACAGTTGGCGTAGGGCGTCGGCGTAGACGTCGATGTCAGGCACACCGTTCACGTCCGGGAGGAAGATCTTCCAGTTCCCGATCATGTGGGCGACGACAAATCCAATGATCAGGATGCCCGTGACGGCCATGACCCATTTCTTGCCTACGGCCGACCGATAGAACTCAACAGGCCACATGGCCCTCTTCTCTTCGGTCTTCGTGGTCACGATCTCACTTTGTTAACGCCACCCGGTTCTGTCAATTCTAGTGCCACCCGGTGGGTTGTCCTCTGCTACGGCCTGGCGCTCCGGTCATTCAGCCAAAGGTAGATGGCTGAGGGTTGGATCGTCGCGGCAACAACGTGTGACCATGCTTCACCAATCACCAACGGGTCGGTGATATCGCGGATGTCGTTGGCTAGCTCTTCTGACACCCTTTGGGTGTCGTATTGCCTCCGATTGAACCTGCGGTCAACCAGATCCTGTAAACGGCGGCGTGCCGGGTTGAACAGGAACGCAACGACCAAGGTCGAGGCCGCGACCTGCCAACTGGTGTCATCAACCGGGATGACAGTGCCAAGCAGGGTCACCATGGCGAAGAAGGCGCCGGCAAGCAGAGCCGCCACGATCGCGTATGTGATAGTGCGTGACACGATGCGACCGATGTCGAAGAGGCGATATCTCAGGATCGCAACCGCAAAGGAGAGCGGGAAAAGGAACATCATGAGATATACCGGTGTCCAGGCGGCATCGCCGGGGTCGTTGCCGGTGAGCGCCAATGTTGCGCCGAGGTAGGTAAAAGTGGCAACGACGAGTGCCACGAAGATGGTCAATGCGAACACTACCCAGGTCAACTGGGCCCTCTCCGTCCCTGAGGCACCGCTTCGTTTGACGATCAGTGAGATCGTTGCGGCCAACCAGATAGCAACCACGCCGAGTATCGACGGATACGTCAAGAAGGAGGGGAGGAATCCGATCGGGTTGACCTGGGCGCCACCCATCTCCGGCCCCCCCAATGTTTTGGTGAGAGCTGCCGTTGCAACCAGCACCGGGACGGCATAGAGAGCGATGCGACCGAGCAGTGCCAATACTCCAGGCCCGCGGTGAGGGTGTCCTGAAGGAAACGTAAGAGTCATCGCAGCGAACACCGCAAATACCGCGGTCCATGCCCAACTCCCCACCCAGAGGGCTATTTCGGGGCTGACGAAAGGAAGGCGGCCGGTACCGTCGGCGATCACAATGGCCAGACCGGACAGCGTGAGCAGCCAGCCGGTGAGGTGACCGTCGCGCTTGGCAATGATTAGCGCTCCTAGGAAGGCATAGACGCCGAAGCCGACACCGCCGATTATTGGCTCACTCGGCTGTACGCCCGCGGCAAAAAACTGGGTGACGACGAGAGTGAAACCCACGGCCACCATCGAGCCGAACCCAATCCAACGAGGCATCGTCCGATTTATAGCCTGACATGGTTACGGATTCGTTACGAAAATCGGCTGCGATGAGCAAGTTCTCGCATCTGGTGGGGAATCGTGAAGGCCGCCGGAGCCTAAGAATCTGATTCGGCCTTGACGCCGCGCGCGCCTACTCGTAATGTCATTGATGTAATTACACGGTTGTGAGGAGTTCCCAAATGCAGAGCAAGCTTGTCGAAGCGCTTGCAGTCGGTGAGTTGGCCTGGCAGGACTATGCCAATTGCCGGGGGGCAGACGCGGATCTCTTCTTCCCGGAGCGGGGGGCATCTACGCGGAAGGCGAAAGCCATCTGTGGTGCCTGTGAGGTCAAGATCGAATGTCTCGACTATGCGATTGACATGGGTGAGAAGTTCGGGATCTGGGGCGGCCTCTCCGAAAGAGAAAGACGCCGGGTCCGTCGCGAACGTGCTTTGCGTGAACGCAAAGTTGGTTGATAACGCCCGATAGGTCGTAGGTCCCTCCGACACAAGCCAGAGGGACCACGACAACTCTTCCTAAGGCAACTGCACCACTTCGACCAGACCCGGGATCAATGCGTTTTGCACTGCCCACAGCGATCCGTCGTTCCCGAATGTGATTGCCGTCAGCATGTTGATGCCTGTTGCAACCTCGGAGAGATCCTCTGGAAGACCTCCCTGGTTCCGGAGGGGTATAGCGGGAACGCAGTGTGGGGGAGCTCCCCGGCAATCGACACCAAGCGCGGTCAGGTTTACATCGCCACCGGCAGCAACTATTAGGTCCCGCAGAGCGTGCTCGACTGCGTGGCGACGGCCGGCGGCGATCCAGCGGCCACGGCAGCTTGCCTCCCGGCCGATAATCACTTCGACAGCGTCCTGGCGCTCGATATGAAGACTGGTGCTATCCGGTGGGCCACTCGTGCGATCCCGTTCGATGCCTGGAACGTCGACTGCATTCCCTTCTTCGGTGACGGCGACAATTGTCCGGATCCGGCCGGCCCTGACTTCAATTTCGGCCAGGCCCCGGCGCTGTTCAATGCGAAAGGTGCCAAGGGCAAGCCGGTCGAGTTGGTGGGTGCCCGACAGAAGAGCGGCCAGTACTGGGCGCTCAACCCCAATACTGGCGCCGTCGTATGGGTCACCCAAACCGGACCCGGCGGGACCGCCGGCGGCCTCCAGTGGGGCTCGGCTGTTGACGGTAACCAGGTATACACGGCCAACGCCAACAGCAACTCCATTCCGTGGACGCCCCTCCGTGGGGCCGAGACGACGAGCGGCGGGTGGAGCGGGCTGGACGCCCTTACCGGTGAAGTGCTTTGGCAGACCACGCCTCCGAATGGGGGCGGCACGTCGGGCCCGGTGACAACTGCCAACGGTGTCGTATTCGGCTGCTCGCTCGACGCGGCCGGTTACATGTATGCGTTGAACGCGACAACTGGATCAGTGTTGTGGAGCTACGCGAGCGGAGGCTCTTGCCTGTCGGGAGCTGCCATCTCCGACGGCATGCTGTTCTGGGGATCCGGATACAGCAACTTCGGTTTCGGGACGCCGAACAACCAGCTCTATGCCTTCGGGCTGTCCAGCTGAAGTAGGCCGCCCGACAGGGTGGAGACGGTAGACGGGGGGTTGGCCGACAGGTTCGACCAACCCCCGCCGTAAAGTTGCTCATAAACGCCCGCTTCACATACGCCCGCTAGTGCCGTTATGTGCTCGGGAGGGGCATGCAGGACAGTTGTAGAACACGGGTCTGATAAGAACCATTGTTGTGAATAGGTTTTTACAGATATGGTCCGGAGCGATCTGATTCGTCGCCAGAAGGCGCCATCAGGGACCGGCGCTGCATTTCTGCCAGCTGGCTTTGGGCCGCCATCTGTTGGGACCAGAGCGACGCCTGAATGCCATGGAAAAGGCCCTCGAGCCATCCGATCAGCTGCGCTTGGGCGATTCGTAGTTCGGGTTCGGTGACCGCCTCGACCTTGAGGGGGATCATGATCTCGTCGAACTCTTCGAGAAGGTCTGGTGACAGGACATCGCGAAGCTCTGCCACCGATCGACCGTGAACCTCGGCGAGTCTGGCGCGCCCGCCCTCATCGAGAGGAGCCTGCCGCACCTCCTCGAGCATCGCCCTCGTCATGGTGGCGATACGGATGAGTTTGGTCGGTTCGGACACGGGGGAGTCTTCGCCACCCGACGCGTCGGAGGCGGCAATGATTTCACTGATGACTTTGGGTTCTGTTGATTCATCCATTGAGGTCAAGCCTATCGGCGGTAGGTGAATACGGCCCGGCTACAACTCGATCTCGAACTCGTGGTGGGCGAGTGCGGAGCGCAGGTCGTCCGCCTCATCGGCACCAACGGTAAGCGTGAGAATTCCCCCACCTCCATGCTCGGCATGGCGCAGTTGGAGGTCTCTGAGATCTACGGCGGATTCTTCGAGAGCGCGGCCCACCATTGCAATTTCGCCCGGGCGATCAAACAGGATCACCCGAACCTCGGCTCCATGAGCGGCCAGGTGCGATCGAACATTGCCTGTCTCTTTCAAGAAGTCCGCAACTGAGTCACCTTCACCCATTTCGAGGTGCGAGGAGATTCGCAAGAGTGCGGCCCTGAGCTCGGAGATCGCCGCTCCGACCTGCTCGGCGTTCGTGATCAGGATGTCGGTCCACCAGTCGGAGCCCGAGGCGGCAACGCGTGTCAAATCCCGAAAACTACCCGCGCTCACGTTCAGGGCTTGCGGATCGGCCGACGCCAGCTGAACCAATGCTGACGCGAGTACCCGGGGCAGGTGGGAGACCAAAGCGACCGAGCGATCGTGATCGTTCGCCGACATGATTACCGGTGTGGCGCCGAGGGAAGTCACCAATGCTCCGATCTTTTCCACGTCGTCCGGGCTCGCTGTGTCGTCGCAAAGGATCCATTTTGCGCCGTGGAACAGATGAGAGGATGCGTGGGCGACTCCGCTGGCGGCGCTTCCGGCCATGGGGTGGCCGGCGACGAATCGGCTCAAGTGTGATCCTGCCGAGACAATGGGCATCTTGATACTGGTTATGTCCGTGATGACTGCCGGAGTCTCGATTGTCCTCAGAGTCGCGATCGTTGCTGCAGACGGGCCAGCGAGAACGACGACGTCGGCTGCCGACATGCCCTCATGTGGATCACTGTTGGCCTTGAGGATCGCCCCTCGATTGACCGCCTGACCCAGCGCTTCCCGGTCAGGGTCCCACCCGGACACCGACCAACCGGCCTCAGTCAGGCCCAGACCGATCGATGCGCCAATGAGACCCGTGCCGTGTATCAAGACGTCGCCTGATGTCATTTCGTCTCCATTTGGGGCGAGAGTAGGCGTCACGAATCCACGCCAAAGGGTTTGGGGCTTGACGTCCGGCGAATATGACGACACAATCCCCGTTAATGAGCACAACTCTGCGTCCGGGCGTTGCCACGCCAGTGACCTTCGCAGAGTTTTCACGCGGCTATTTCGGCGTTTAGCGCCGATACACCTCACCTCCGCGATCCCCCTTTCAACCCCTCTGCCACCGCGCACGCCGCATTGCCCCATGGAGCCAATCATGGAAGAACTTCCTGAAGAAAAGTCAATTGTCGACCATGTCGAACAACTCAGGGTTGGTGTCGATGAGATCGATGACCAAATCCTGTCATTGCTCGCCAACAGACGCCGTCTCTCCACTGACATAGCTATCGAGAAGCAACGGAATCACCGCCCTTTTCGCGACGAGGAAAGAGAACAATCCTTGCTGGCAAAGCGCGCCGAGGCGGCAAGGGATCATGAACTCGACTCGGGCCTCGTCATTCGATTGTGGGAACAAATCATCGACGATTCCGTGCGACTCCAGCACGAATATCTCCAGGGCGAGATCAATGGTGGCTTCAGGCCGACCAAGGTCGCGATTCAGGGAATCGAAGGCTCGTACAGCCAACTTGCCACACTCCAGCACTTCAGCAACAAACCGGTGGATCTCACTTTCATCGCCAGCTCCCGTTTCTCCGATGCCATCGAGGCTGTTGAGCACGGCCGTGCCGATATCGCCGTGCTGCCAGTTGAGAACACCACTTCAGGTGGGATCGCCGAGGTCTACGACCTGCTCCTGCACAGCCGACTTTCGGTAGTCGGCGAAGTCAAGTTCCTGGTCCGCCACTGCCTACTCGGCAGCGCCGAGTCTTCAATGGCCGGTCTGAAAACCGTTTACGGGCATCCGCAGGCGGTCACCCAGTGCTCGGACTTCCTCAATAGCCTCAACGATGTCGAGGTGATCTATTTCGGTGATACCGCGATGTCGGGTAGGAGGATTCACGAGTTGGGCGATCCGACGGTTGCGGCAATCGCCAGTGAGGAAGCCGCCAAGATTTTTGGCTTGCAAGTCCTCAAGACCGGGATCAGCAACCGCAAACAGAATTACACCCGCTTTCTCGTGGTGGCCCGCGAACCGATCGCTGTTGATCTCCAGGTGCCCTCAAAGACATCTCTCGTGATGGCCGTGGGCAACGAGCCGGGCGCCTTGATGGAAGTCCTGTCCGAATTTCGAACCGAAGCCATTCCGTTGGTCAAGCTGGAATCGCGTCCCACGATCGACAACCCCTGGGAAGAGATGTTCTACCTCGACTTCGAAGGGAATCTGGCGGATAGGAGAGTGCAGCGCGCGCTCGATGGGATCAAGCGGAAGGCGAAGTACGTTCGGGTTCTGGGCAGCTATCAGTCCGAAGACCTCCGGCCTCATCGCTCACGGGTCACTGTCACCGAGCCACCGGTGGACACCGACGCCGGGTCGGTGGAGTTGAAGACAGTTGCCTCATCGGTCGAGCCCAATGGATACCGGCTCGCCTCACGCCATCACAAGGCAGAGAACACCGTGATCGACGTGGGCGGGGTCAAGATCGGTGGCGACCGAATGTTTGTCATTGCCGGGCCCTGCGCGGTGGAGTCGATCGACCAGGTCATGGAATCCGCCAAGGCCGTGAAGGCCGCCGGAGGGACGATGCTACGCGGCGGTTGTTTCAAACCGAGAACATCGCCATACAGCTTCCAAGGCCTCGGCTATGAAGGTTTGGAGATGCTGGCGGAGGCGGGACGGGTCTACGGACTACCGATCGTCACCGAGGTGCCTGCTCCTGAGGAGGTCGAAAGAATGTCAGCGTTGGCCGATGTCCTCCAGATCGGCGCTCGCAACATGCAGAACTTCACGTTGCTGTCAGAGGTTGGTCGATCGTCACGACCTGTGATGTTGAAGCGGGGGATGAGCGCATCCCTCGATGAGTTGCTCCAGGCAGCCGAGTACATCCTGTCGGCTGGGAACCAGCAAGTGTTCCTCTGTGAACGGGGGATCAGGACGTTCGAGACCTCGACACGCAACACACTCGATGTGGCCGCGGTTCCGGTGCTGAAGAGCCGCACCCACCTTCCAATCATCGTCGACCCGTCACACGCTGCGGGCGATCGACTTTTGGTCGCTCCGCTTGCGTTGGCGGCGCAGGCGGCAGGAGCGGACGGGATCATGGTTGAGATTCACCCCAATCCAGCCGAGGCGTTGAGCGACGGTCCACAGGCACTGGGTCTGGACGACTACAAACAGTTGATGACGATGCTTAGGGTGTAGCCGACGATGACAACCGGTGGAAAGAAGGCCCGCGAGCGGGCAGCCCGCAAGGCTGCAATCGAGGCCAAGAAGCGAAAGCGCCGAAATCTCATCATCGGAGCCCTTGCCGTCGTGGTGATCGGGGTCGTGGCATTTGCTGTGACGAGGCCCGAGGCCGCAGAACTGGCTGCGACGGAGACATTCCCCGACCTCGGTGCCGGCGATCATCTTCAACCGGGCGACCCTGTCCCGGTCTATAACTCGTCGCCGGCGACAAGCGGTCCGCACAACCCTTCTGCGGCGGCGTGTGGCATCTACACCGAAGAGCTACCCGATGTCACTCTGGTCCACAATCTGGAGCACGGGACGGTTGTGGTGCACTATCAACCCGATCTGCCGGCCGACGAGTTGGCCACGATCGAGGAGTTTGCCCGGTCCAAGCCTTCGCACATCCTGGTGGCACCCAGGGCCGGATTGAGCGATCCAGTGGTTCTGGCATCCTGGACAAGGCTGCTTCCGATCAGCAACGGTGACCTGGCGACTCTCGAGGTGTTTTATGATCGGTGGGCACGGATCGGCCCCGAGGTCGGGGTGCAATGCCCCTTCGCCATCGATCAGTCTGTCGGTTGAGGTCCTAAAGACTCGATAGCGGGTGCTGGTCCATGGTTGGCATGACGGCTCCGCAGTACTGGCACTTGGGAAGTCCGTGGGCAACCATCGAGTC
This sequence comes from Acidimicrobiia bacterium, assembly GCA_041751055.1. Classification (GTDB taxonomy): domain Bacteria; phylum Actinomycetota; class Acidimicrobiia; order Spongiisociales; family ZC4RG35; genus MA-ANB-1. The sequence continues at coordinate 182,771 of JBGSYD010000001.1, forward strand.
ACAGCTGGTGCACCTCGTAGCATTCGGAACCCCGTCTTCACGCTCAATGCGCTCTTGCTCCTGAATCGCCTCGATCTTGTCCATCAAGGCGTCGGCCGTCATCCCTTGCTCTTCGAGAAGCTCCCACATCGCCCGAAGTATCACACCGACGTTGTCGATTTTTTCGTTGAGCTGCTCCATGCGGTCGGTGCGCATATTGCTCTGCGCGATCTCCATGCTGCGCTCCAAAGAAGATGCCCGCGCTGAAGCTCTCTCGCCCATTGAATAGCCGACTATGAACTCAAGCATGCCCTCATGCTCCGCAAAATGGCTGCGATGTCAAGGGAGCGACAGGGTTACAGACGAGTGTTGAATACCGTACGATCACGTTGAGCAACGATGAGGACGGACAATGACCGAGGATAAGAAGGGCGATTTCCCGCCAATCCTCGACGCAGCGCAGGTAGCAGAGTTACTGGGGATGAATATCCAGATGGTGCGGCGATACGCCAGGGAGGGGCGGTTGCCTGCCTACAAACTCCCAGGCGGAAGGACCTTTAAGTTCTTCAGAGAGGAGATTTTCGAGTTTCTCCGCGCCCACCCGGTGACTGCAGAAAGCGAGTCCCGCGATGTGTTTAGTGAGCGACGGTGGACCGAATAACCGCCCGAACCATTTCGATCGATACGTAGACGTCGCGCCCATCGGCGTCTTCCATCCTCATGTGATCGTCGGCCACGGTCATGATCGTGCCCATGATCGCCGAGCCCCCGGCCACCTCGACACGAACCCGCGATGCGGCAGCGGCGTGCTCGCCGAGACGTCCCTTGAGGCTCATACCGCTCCTGGTCGGTGGCGGCATTTCCCCTTCGAAGTCTGTAAAGGCCCAAACCGCGGTTGGCAGATACACGTCAGCCTCCTGGTCGGCCAGACGCAGCGTGATGTAGTCAGACCCGGTGGCCACGATCGGCCCGCTGTGCACTTTGCTGTCGAACTCAGCTGTCCCACGTTGGCCGGCATGGGCGGCCTCCTCGGCGACACCGGCAAAGTCGAGGCGGCGTTGCCGCAGGGTCTCGGTCAGTTGTTCCTCTTCGGCGGCCTCTTCTGCAAACTCTCGACCCGCTTCCTGCCTGAGAATGGAGGGGAGCTCTTCGCCTGGAATGTTCTCTTGTGTCATCGGATTTCGCGCTCTCGACATCGACTGTTCCTTACAGAATAGTTTTTCGGCAGTGAACTTGGCTCCCTTAACGTCATCGAGGGAAGCGGGCACCTCACTTGCGGCCCGGTGCAGCTCCACCCGCCGGCCGTCCCTTTCACACGTCCTCATCGCGCTGGCGGTGATCCTGGCCTTCGTCTTCAACTTTCTAGCGTTGCAAGATCGTGGGAGCACCGCCTTGGTCGCGGTTTCGAATTCTCAGTTGATTCCGGGCTCGGTGATCTCAGTCGAGGACGTTCGCTTCGTGTCGATTGATTCAGATTTCGAGGGCCTGTCCGGTTTGGTCGACGAGGCGACCTGGCTCGATGTCGAAGGCTGGGTAGTCACTCGCCCCGTTGATAAGGACGTTCCGATCGATCGAGCGTTGCTGGCCAGAGCCACAGACGCAGATGGACTCGGACAAATGAGCATTCCGGTCCCCATTGAGCACGCGGCCGGTGGGCTGCTCGAGGTCGGCGATCTGGTCGATGTGATCTCGGTCGGGGACGAGGGACCCGTTTACGTCGGGCGAGGCCTGCTGGTTGTCAAAGTAGGGCCTGTCGAGGGGTCGGGAATTGGAGTGGCGGGCGACTATCACGTCGTATTGGCCGTGGATGTAGATCAGGCTCTGGGCCTTGCCGGAGCGATCAACGAGGGTTCTATCGAGGTCGTCCGGTCCGCCGCCACAGCTCCTGGGAACAGTGGTGAGGGATGAGCGGTCCGAGCGTGGCCATTGCTGCCTCCACGAGGCCGTGGGGTGACCAGCTTCACCGGTTTGTCCTCGATCATGGAGGTGCCACAGTCAAGGCGCGGGTGATGTCGGTGGATCAAGCCACGTCGGCTGATTTTGACGTGCTAGTCATCGACGACATCTGCTCGTTCTTGACACGGCGGTTGATCGTGGACATGCGCCGGCTCGGCCGCGGTGTCATCGGCGTCTTTGCACCCGGGGACGGGCCCGACGCGAAGCGAAGGCTCCTGGAGGTCGGAATCAGCGACGTCATCGATTCTGACGCTTCGCCTTCGGAACTCCTCGAACAGGTTCGACTGGTCGACGGGCATCGGCAGATTCCACGTCTGGAGGGCCACCCGTTGACGTCAGACGGTTTGTGCTTGGCGATAACGGGACCTCCCGGAGGAGTCGGGATCACCGAAATTGCGCTTGGGATCGCAACCCAAATGCGTGGGCCAGGGGTGGCGCTCGTCGACCTAAATCAGCAATGGGCCGCGGTGGGCCAACGGCTTGGGTTGCCGGTGCACCCGAACTTGCGAACAGCCGTGGATTCCGTTCTTCACGATCCTGACCGACTCAGCGGCTCGTTTCATCGAGTCGGCGAGATCGATGTAGTGGTGGGTCTGGTCAATCCAGACGCGGGCGTCCTGACAACAACAGACGCCTCAGCCCTTATCTCTGAACTAGCGGACACCCACGATCATGTGATTATCGACGTGGGAACGGTGACCGATTGGGCAACTGACATGATTAGCCGTTGCGCTCACGCCACGTTGATTGTCGGACTTGGCGACCCGATCGGCATCACGCGACTGATCAAGTCCTACTGGCGCGTCTCAGAAGCGATTGGACCGACAGCCGAGATTGGCTTGATCGTCAACAGAGTTAGATCCAAACGAGAGCGCGGCCAGATTCTGGACCAGATATCGCGCTCGATTGGGCCTACGCCAGTCTTTATCGTGCCCGAAGTTTCTGCTCTTTCGGCTGCTGCGTGGAATGGTTTTGTCAAAGACAGCGGGGCGTTTGCCCGATCCGTGCGCCCGCTCGCTTCATTGTTCCAAAACGTAGGTCGACCGTGACCGTCGACGCGTACGAGGAGATTCGGCGCCGGACCCTGGAACGGATCGACAGTGCCGGGATCGATCCCGAAGCTGACTCGGATCGTCTGATGGAGTTGGTTGCCGGAACGGTGGACGAATATCAGCGGCTCTCCCATCTCGGTGACGGGCGATCACTGGCCGACCCTGCGGCAACTATCCTTCGACTGGTTCGGAGCGTTGGCGCATTCGGTCATCTTGCTGACCTGCTGGGGCGTGAAGACATCGAAGAGGTCTTTATCGAGGGAGGTCGTGTGACCTACCTCGAGGCGAATGGTCGATTGTGTGCACTTGACACGCCTACATCGGAGGCCGAGAACCGTCAGGTGATTGAGCGGCTTGTGGCTGCGACCGACCGCAGGCTCGATGCTTCATCACCGATTGCACAGGCGAGAATTCTCGACGGTTCCGCTCGGCTGACGGCAATCATCCCACCCATTTCCGATCATCTCTCGGCCACTGTTAGACGATATGCCCTTCGACGCCAAGACCTTGATTCACTGGTCGAACTGGGCTCGGTCAGTGCCGCGGCGGCTCGCTTTCTCGAGGTTGCCATGGCGGCCTCGGCTTCGACCATCGTGTCGGGGCCACCAGGTTCGGGGAAAACGTCGTTCCTGTCCGCTCTCATTGCAGCCGTGCCCGCCGATCATTGTGTCCGATCATCTGAGGAAGTCAGGGAATTGCATGTGCCCCTGCTGCATGGTGCCTACTACGAGGTGCGGCCGCCATCCCTCGACGGGTCGGGAGAAGTGACTCTTCGCGATCTGGTGAAGATGACCCTGGCGATGCGCCCGGACATGATTGTTGTTGGCGAAGTACGTGGAGCAGAGGCTTTCGAGCTCACGAGGGCTGTGAACGCCGGGTGCGGAATGGCCGCGACTATCCACGCCAACTCCGCGTCGGACGCGCTCGATGCCCTGGTCAACGCCGCGCTCATGGCCGGAGAGAATGTTCCAGACGGTGTGGTTCGAAAGGTGTTTTCATCATCTATCGACCTGGTCATCCATCTCGACCGGGACACCGATGAAGCCGGGAATGTCAGACGAGAGGCCATGGAGATCCGATGCCTCGTGCCGTCCTTACACGACGACTTCTCGTCGCAGCCACTTTTCGAACGCCAATCTCTGGGCCGACCACTGGAGTGGACGGGAGCCTTTCCGCCGGATCGAATCAGGACTCGCATGGAAAAGGTGCTGCCACCGGGCACCACGCTCGGCGGAATCTTGAACGGAAGAATGGGGTTCAAGTGACGTTGTTAGCGGCGATGATGACAGCGTTCGCCGTGGGAGGAATCCTCACTCATCTCGTGCGTGAACGATCTGCCTCGTCCCATCGGCGCCCGGCCGATTCCGATCACCTCGGTGTGGATCTTTCGAGGGCACAATTTTGGGCCACCTCTGTCGCGGCGAGTGCCGCCACCTTCGTTCTGGTGCTCGCTGCAACCCGAATCGTCGTAGTAGCCATCGTGCCGTCTGTAGTCGTCGCCACATTCCCTCGCTCTTACTATGTGAGACGGCGGGCACGCCAGGTCGCCGAATTGCTCGAGGCGTGGCCGGATGGTCTTAGAGATCTCGTCTCGTCTGTCCGCTCTGGTGCTTCACTTCCCACGGCGATCGAGAGCCTTGGACGATTTGGCCCCGAACCTTTGCGTGCTTCCTTTGGCGGCTTTGGCGTCTACGCGCGGAGCCTCGGTGTCGTACCGGCATTGGAAATGATCCGCTCCGACCTGGCTGACCCAACCTCCGACCGCGTCATCGAAGTCTTGATTCTTGCCCACCAGCGGGGCGGCGCGGTGATTCCAGCGATTCTCAACGACATTGCCGATGCCACAACTAAGGACGTCTGGACGCTGGAACAGGTACGGGGCGAAGCTCTCGAGCAGAAGATCAACTCGCGCGTGGTCTTCGTTCTTCCATGGCTGGTTCTGGTTGCAATGACGGCGCAGTCAACGGCCTTCCGTGAGTTCTATTCGTCGTCGGCCGGGGCTCTCGTAGTGGCCATCGGTGGTGTCATGAGCATTGCCGGGATGGTTATCGCCTCGCGGATCGGCTCTCAGCCCACTGAGCCGCGTGTGTTCACCGGGGTGGCCCAATGACAGCATTCTCACTGGCAGCTTCGTTGGCGACCGCCTTGGTGGCGGGCCTTATGGTCCATTCGGTTTCGCCGCCACCGCGATCTCTGGCGAGTCGGGTACGGCCATACCTTTCACCGTCGCTCTCGACTTCGGCGCAAATTGGGCGTGGTGCGTTCGGGCGAGTTTTTGGCCCGATCTTGATGCACGGAGCGGACCTCGCCAGCCGAATTATCGATCGCCCGGGTGGCGAGGTGAGTCTCCTGCGTCTCAAACAAGCTGGCTGGTTCCCGGATATCGACGACGAGGAGATGGTCTCTGCATACCGGCTTGCACAATTCAAGAGTCTGACCTTTGCGATTGCCGGTGGCCTGATCGTTGGATTCGCCCTGGACTTTTCCTTCGGTCTCCGAGTAATCGTGGTCGCCCTGGCCGCGGTTATCGGCGCCACTCGACAACGCGGGAAGGTGGAAACCTCGATAGCGGATCGGCGTGAGTTGATGCGAATTGAGGTCTACACGGTGAACCAGCTCCTTGCAATGCGGGTTCGGGCCGGAGGAGGAGTGGTTCATGCCGTCCAAGCAACTGTGGAGCGCGGCCATGGTGCGGTTATTTCCGAATTGAACCAGGCTCTGCGCTTGCAACGGGCGGGGTGGCGAGCGGCCGACGCCTTCCGTCGCATCGCAGAACTAACTCCTGAGCCCTTCTGTTCCCGGACGTATCGACTCCTGGCGTCAGCAGAGGAGCGAGGCACCGACCTTGCGGGTTCACTCCTCGCCCTCTCCGAGGATGTGCGGGAGACGAGGCGGGAGGAAATCAAAAGGTCTGCGACGAAACGCAGAGCAGCGATGTTGATCCCGACAGTGGCCGTGCTCGCTCCGGTCTTGATTCTCTTCGTGGCAGCACCGCTGCCATACCTGATTACGGGCTGGCAATGAAAGGAGAAAATATGCCGGACTTCCGTTATGCGCTAACGAGATTGCGTGATGACGATCGTGGTCTGAACACAGCTGAGTTGATGGGGAATGCCGCCTTGGCTATCGCTGCGCTTGTCGTGATATGGGGGGCGCTCCAGGCGCTGGGAGTGGACATTGTTGGATGGATCAGAGGACAGCTGATCGGCGGTTGAGGGACTCGGGAGTCACGTCCGTCCAGTTCGTGTTTGCTTCGGTACTTGCGCTCGTTGTCTTTCTTGCCCTGGCCAACATTGTTGTTGTCCAGTTCACGCGCGGTGCCATGAGGTCGGCCCTGGATCAAGGCGTCCGGGTTGGCGCTATCCACCAATCGACGACTGTTTGCGAGGCTCGTATTGCAGCTGTCCTCGGCGATCTGTTGGCCGGGGAAATCGGTGACACCATCGGGTTTGGTTGCTCTATTGACGGCGGACTTATGACCGCGACTGTCAGCGGTGTCGTTGACTCGTGGACCCCTTTCGCCACCGAATTCGACCTGAGTCTCGTCGCCGAGGCAGTTTTGGAGTCGAATGGGACGTGAATCCGGCCATGCCGCAATTGAACTTGCGCTTGGAGTCGGGCTTCTCCTCATTCCTGCCGCCATCGTCGTGCTCGGTTTCGGTCCGTGGTCGGAGCGGATTGTCCTGGCGGAAGCCGCTGCCGCCGAAGCATCGCGGGCGGCGGTGCTCGCTCTGGACGTGGGACCGGGAACCGGGGTGGTGCTGGAAATGGCGGACAACTACGGGCTCGGAGCTGGAGACACCCGGATCGGTTGGTGTGGTGCTGTGCCAGTTGCCGGCGGGGTGGGTGATTGCATCTTTGCTCGAGGTGAGACGGTGACCGCTGAGGTGCAGGTTTGGGTTCCATTTGTGCCGACCCCGTGGGGATCCATTGGTGGCGTTTGGATCTCGAGAGCACATTCGGAGAACGTCGATCTGTACCGGAGTTTGGGGTGAAGGACGACCGGGGCTCGGTCACGATTTGGGTGTTGGGGCTCACGGTGGTGATTCTGGGGTTCGGAGGGATTGCGTTGGATTTCTGGCGAGCCCTGGCCACACAGCGAGAACTGGCAGCGATCGCCGATGCTGCTTCCGTTGCGGCAGCCTCAGGAATCGACGAGGAGGCATACCGTGTCACGGGCGAGATCCGTCTGGACGAGGCAAGAGCGACCGACCTCGGCTTGGCATCGATCGATTCCCAACATGTCCAATTGGATTCGATAGTCATCGAGGTCGCCGCTGATGGCTCAAGCGTGGAGGTGGCGCTCGTCGATGACGTTGTGTTGGGTCTTCTCGGCCTATTTGTGAGTGACGATGCCCCATTGACCGTGCGCGCCACTTCGTCTGCCGTCCCGGTCCTGATTCCCTAGACATCCCGAGCTCCGAGCCGCAGTCGGCGCACTTTGTGCTTCGCCTCGAGTCCGGAAAGTGACAAAAATAATTTCAGAATTAGTTCGTGGACCCCGGTACTCCGTGGAGTAATCTCACGTGTGCCTTCTGGAGGCTTTTGACGATGTTCCATGTCGTGAAAAAGGGCGACACGCTCGGCCGGATCGCCAAACAGTTTGGGACCACAGTGGCAGCGTTCAAGGCCGCCAATCCTGAACTGAAAGACATCGATCTGATACTGACCGGCCAGCGGTTATTCGTCCCGCAGGGGAGTGCAGGGTCGTCAACACCTAAGCCAAAAGAGGTCTCGACTCCTGCCTACATCGTGCGATCCGGTGACTCCATGGTGAAGATCGCATCGCATTTGGGTGTGACGCTCACAGAGCTGATCGCAGCTAATCCTCAAGTCGCGGATCCTCGATTGATCAGACCGAGCCAGCTGATCACCGTTCCGGAAAATTCAGTTACTAAGTCAGTTTCGACGGTGACCTTGCCAGCAAAAAAGGGACGACCGCTATGGCTGGTAGTCGCTGAACGGGAATGGACACCGGAATCGACGAGGTTCGCGGTGCAGGCGACAACCCGAGAATCGTCGAGTATCACAGGACGACAACATTGCCGGGCCCTCTGGCATCACAAGACGAAACCCCATGGTGCTCGAACTTCGTCAACTGGTCCGTCACTCAAAGCGGGATTCGAGGCACGAATAGCGCACTGGCGCGGTCGTGGTTGAGCTGGGGTCAACCCATCGACCGTCCCCGGCGCGGAGCGGTGACCGTTTTCCGCAGAGGTACAGATCCGAAAAAGGGTCATGTCGCGTTCTATTGGGGACAATCCGGCGAGCGGATACTGGTGTTGGGAGGCAATCAGAGCGATCAGGTATCGATCTCCGGATACCCAAAGGCAGACTTGCTCGCGTTTCGATGGCCCGCCAACTAGGAGTCTCATAAGTGGCTTCTGACGAGGAGACCGCTCCTCCGCCCGATTTCGTCGAGTTGCGGATCCACGGTGTAGGTGGCACCAGTCCGGAAACTTTGTTGGGTGTTCCCTATGTCGAGCTCGTTGGCGGGGACAAGACGGCAGGATTTTTCCGGCCGCCGGCGTGGATCACGTTGGAGGGCCCGAAGCGAACGTTGGAGGGCTATTCGTGGGGCGGGCTCACATCAAGGTCGCGAGCCCGAGCGCTATGGCTCCTTTTGCTGCCGTTCGCGCTCGTCAACATGGCGGGTTGGATGTTTCGAAACGGCGGAACGGCCGATCAAACGACGATACGAAACCGGACATCGACCGAGAATGTCGCTATGGGGCTGATCCGGCTATACGGCATGATCATCACAGTGACCGCATGGGTCTTTGCTTCCGTGATCGTTGTCGATTTGATGGCGTATCAATGTGGCCTTCGGGAAGGGTGCGTGCGTGGTCGGTGGTTCCTGTGGCCGTGGGATCACCCATGGGTCGTGGCGAGGCCGGCGCGAGGTATTGGAGTAGCTGCAGGACTCCTCTTCCTCAGCGTGCTGGTTCTGGCATACGTCGTGCGGCGAAGCCAGAAATACGTCCATCCGGATCGATCTTTCCGCGCAACCGATGACCCGGCCTGGCGACTGTCGCTACGAAAAGGCGAGCTCTGGCGGAGCCCTCATGTGGCTCACCGACTCGGGCTCACCCACACCGCTGCAGCTGTTGCCACTGTTGGAGTAACGGCGGCGCGTGTTGTGGAGTCGACCTCCACGAGCTCCGCCGCTCCATGGTTCGCCACAGGATTTCTCATCCTGTTGGTGGTGGCTGGTCTTATGACACTACGGCTGGAACGTGTCCCCCAGGGCGTTCATGCCAGCCTCCTCATAATTGTTGTGGCCCTTATGGTTGTGTTTGAGATATGGCTGATGACCGGGGTCTCCATCACGCCGCTGCTGGGTCAGGCTCCGGGAGCGAGATCTCTTGCGCAGTGGTCCTACATCGTGGGTGGAGCGGTCGCTGTGATCCTCGTCGCCGTCCACTTCTCGGTTTGGCGAAGGGAAGGCGCCGCCGAGAAGCGTGACTGGACCCTATTTGTTGTACCCGTAGCGATTCTCATTTCCGCCGGCGGTCCTATCAACGCTATTGGTTCAGGCATCCTCATCCGCATGGCCGATCTGCTGGGTGATGCTTTGCCGTTTTCTGCCTCGAAATCGGCTGAGAGCATCGGAAATGAGAGCACGATCATTTATGCAGACACAGTTGGCGGTACGGCCGTCTTCACGGTGGTCATGCTGATTGTGTTCGCCGCACTTTTGTTCGTCGCGTGGCGTAAGGCGCTGAACGCCGCGCCTACTTTTGAAGAGCTCCAAGAGCGGTACGCCGGAGCAGGCGGCCTGGATAACGCAAACCAAGAAGACATGAGCTGGGCTGCGGGTGTCGGCAGAGCCGAGGCCATTGCCGGTCTCACCGACCAGACCGCCTTCGTCGTTGCCAGCGCGGGTCTCATCGGTGGAGGGCTGTTCATAATCACCGCAGTGGCCGGCGGTTTTAGCGCGTCTAACGCCGGCCTACTCATTTTGCCGTCGCTTCATCAGCCGGCCTCATACGTCGTGGGGCTACTGCCGATTGTGGCGATTTGGTTCATCAATCGCGTCTACAGCAGCGACGGTCTTCGTCGAGTAGTGGGTATCGTGTGGGACGTGGCAACCTTTTGGCCGCGTTGGTTTCACCCCTGGGCTCCGCCGTCGTATGGGGAGCGGGCGGTCCCACAATTGCGGAACCGGCTAATGCATTTGGCGGAAAGCAACTCTGTCATCCTGTCGGCCCATAGTCAGGGCACCGCTATCGCCGTTGCGACCCTCGCCTCCATGTTGGATGAGCCTGAAGCGTCAGGGGCAACCCTTCGGCGCACAACTGTTCTCACCCATGGATCTCCGATCAGAAGGCTCTACGCTCGATATTTCCCGGAGTACTTCGATCAATCCTTGTTCGCCGCGATTCGTGAACATCTAGGGCCCGGGCCCACCACGTGGTTCAACCTACGTCGACGAACCGACTACATCGGTGGGAGCGTCTTCGATCCCATACCCGATGGTGCCAGCGATGAGCTGGTGCTCGACCCCGAAACTCCGCTTCCCCCCGCCCAGGGCGAGCCGAGGCCCTCAGTGAGGGCGCACAGCAACTTCTACGCTCAGACTGAATATGGGAAAATCGTCGAAAATGTGGTGAGAATTCCGGAGTCAGGCCCGAGTCGCTGAACCCACCCGCGGCGGCCCCGGGCTCTTCGTTGCCCGCTCGGCCGAATGTCTGCCGTCGCGGTCTTGATTCCCTAGACAGATCGGTCTTGCCGGATCTTCGTGAAGCTGTTTAGAGTGAACCTTGAGACTTCCTCCCAACCTCTACATCGTCGGGCCGCCACGTTCCGGGACCACCTCTCTCGCCCGGTGGCTGGGAATCCACCCATCCATCTCGATGAGCCGCCCCAAGGAGCCGAGCTACCACGCCAAGGACCTCACGATGACCCACCGCATCGGCGATATCGACGCATACCTGGCGACGATCGGCGATCCGGAACTGCACGAGTATCGGGGCGATGCCACACCCTGGTATCTCTACTCCGAGGCAGCCGCTGAATCCATAGCATCCTTAGAACCCGACTCCCGCATAATCATCATGCTCCGCGACCCGGTCGAGATGATCGCCTCGCTGCACAATCATCACGTTTATCTCGGCATCGAGCCCGAGCAGGATCTCGAGAGCGCGGTATTCCATAGGGGCCGGAGCGGCCCTGGAGATTTCAGACACTATCTGGACTACCTCTCGGTGGCGAGCTTGTCGGCTCAGGTCCAGCGCTACTTGGATCGATTTGCGGCAGAACGGATCTTGGTGATTGACTTTGAGAGGCTTGCAGCCGATCCAGGCGCGCTGCACCTCGAGATCCTCGAACGTCTCGACATCCCCGCGATCCCACTGGGTACCTATCCGCATCTCAACAAGGGCCGACGGGTAAGGAGCCGAATGCTGGACAGGCTGACAAGGTCAGACCTCGTGGCCAATTCCAGGCGAGCACGTGGGGTGCTCAGACGGGTCAACACCGCGGAGTCCGAATCCAGAATCCCGGATTCGTTGAGAAGCCGGATCGTTGCCGAATTGGAGGAGGACAGTGAGAGGTTGAGAGTGCTGCTCGGTCAATCACCGGAGACCCGAGAGCGCGGGTAGTCGACCGAGAAACCGACCCCACATCGTGATTTTCGACTGTCCGGAAGGTTCTGTCGACGAAGCCGAAACCAATGTCAGGTGTACCGATCACACGAGTCATTCCGCTTCCTGTTGATGTCGTCTGGCCAGTATCTCGGCAGCGGCGGTGGATTTACAGTCGACGAGAGTCTCGGCAGTGGCCTCGTTGGACGGAAAGAGCGTGAAGGAACGCATCATCGCGCAACTCGGAAAAGGGCCCATTAAGGCGTCTCTGCAGCGCGTGTTCCTCGGGCTGGAGCACTACCTGAATACAGGTGAGCCCATCTCAGACCGGCAGGCGCTCAAGGAACAGGTGAGGAACGCTTAGGGCCCGCCACCTTATTCCTTCCAACAGGTGAACGAGCCGATGGTGCCGCGCTATCGCGGCACCATCGCTCTTCTTGGTCGTTGGTCAGCCGCAGATCGAGCCACTCACAGTGTCGACCTGACGACCCAGCAGCAGTTCGGCATCGGCGCTCATGCCTTTGCCCCGGTCAATAAGGGTCGCCGTTGATGCCAGCCACGCACATCCTCCGGATTCGTTGTCCTGCTTGAAGGCCTTCTCGGCCTTGGTCAACCGGTTGAGGAGGGCGTCTTTGGCGCTCTTCGACAGGTCGCCAGATGCCCTGAGCTCGACCACCGTTGACTTCATCTCGCCAAACGGGTTCCAGTAGAGCTCTGCCCATTGGTAGGCCTGCTTGCCGATAGCGGCCCCCATGTCACGGGCCCGCATGTCACCGTCCTGGAAGTGGATCCCGCCGTAGCGCCGCGAGTACCCGGCTTCGTCCGCTGCGTCGAGGAACGTGTTCCAGGTCAGGGTCACGGTGCTGGCTGGCCCGTCCTCGAACATCAGGGTTCCCGGCACGGCATTGTGCTGTCCCATCAGGTCCTCATAGCCATCACCGTCGTAGTCGCGACCAAGAGTGGTCGAACCGTCGTAATAGGCCGATGACCCGGTGAATGCGGTGAGGATCTCGGCGGCAGAACGACTGAACGTGCTGTGGCCCGAGACATACTCCGCAAATGGTGGCGTCACGAACGTGCCGGACTGGTAGGGAGTCCAGTCGGATCCGTCGATCAGCTGTATCCCTTGGTTGGGACCGGCCCACGCCATGACTTGCTGCCCGCCGTAGAGATAGCGGATAGCGGTGACCGGACGGACATAGTCGTACGCACGCTTGGCTTCCCACGCCGCGATACCGGAGTCAAGCAATCCTCCGGTGAGCGCCATGTACATCCTGACGTCTTGATCGATGGTGTGACCGTCACGAAGCGCGACGCCCTCTGCGATCTGGACCCAATGCCCGGGTGGCGTCCAGGTGTGAGGGCCATCAGCCCAGAACTCAGCATTCACCTTCGCCGAGTCGTCCAGGTTGGCGCTGTGCTCCAGCACCTCGGCGGTTTGGGTCCGGAATGCTTGGTCGTTCGTTGTCACATTGCCCAAAGCGTCTGTGTACGGGGCATTTGATCCGTAGACGGGCGGAGCCACCGGGCGGAACTGGTCGCCTGAACTCAGAGCAAACGGAGTTACCCCACCCCAATGCGGGGTCAGGAACTTCTGGTCCGAGTAGGTGCCGGGGTCGTTGTCGTCATATGTCGGGTTGCCGTTTTCGTCGAGCAGCGTCCCATTTGATACCCGTAGCGGTGTCCAGAAGTTCGCGTTGAAGTCTGCGCCACCAATCGAGAAGCTCGAATTCGGATCCGCGCTGTTGGTAGCCGTATACAGGGTCGGGTAGGTCGAGGACACGATCTGGGCGAATCCGCCCGCGGCGTTCGAGCCGTCGGCGACCCGCATGTCGATCACTGTCTGGGCAGATACGTTGCCGATACCTGCAGGCTTGCGAATGTTGGTCGAGTCGCTGAGCCGGAACCCGTGCAACTCCATGACATCGTCGAAAATCCACTGCTGGTTGGGAAACAGGTACGTCAACGCGCGATGGGCGGCGTACGAGACCGCCTTCTCCTTGTTGGCCGTTGTCCTCTGGGCCAGTGGCCGCTTTCCGTCCAGGCCCGACGTTGTCGACAACGCGGTGGCGTCATAGTGCGACCAGGCGTCGTACATGGATGACATCGTTACCCACATACGCCATGTCGTTGCTGTCGGGGCGGGCGGGTTGAGCTCGATTGCCTCCAGCATTGCGTCGACCCAGTCGATCACGATCGAATGAGGATGTTCGTTAGGCTCGAAAGCTGCATCCTCGGCGCCGGCGATCGGCACTGCTGCAAACAGAACTACTACCGCCAAAAGTGGTGTGAGGCGCGCTCTGGCTTTACGCCACTGCCCCCCATAGCCCACATGAAATAGACCATTCCTCATGATGCCTCCCAGCATTCCCATCCCCAGGATCTCTCCTGCTACCCGTTGCCAGTTTCGGCCTCCCCGAACACATCGGCGGTCCCGAACACCGCGATCGTACACTCTCGGTGGTCAACGTCAACACAATCTTTTGTGTCTACATTTTTTGAGAGGTGAATGCGTTGCCGATTCCGTCGGGTGGCCGGTCCGGCAGCTCAGATTCTTCTGATACGTGTGACACGCTTTCGTAAGAGCGGATATTGGTAGCTACAAAAACCTATCGGAAGTGTCAAAATGACCGCGCATTCTGTAGTCGGACGTGTCTCGTCGTTCCCCGTGTTGGCAAGGCTGCCGCGGCTTCCTCACCTCGCGCTGCGGGTGCTGGCTGGTCTGCTGATAGTGGGTTTCGTTTCGACCTGGTTTCACCTTGCGGTGCCATCGGTAACGGGACCTCACTCCGTGGGAAGGGCCGAGTTTGTGTGGTCCGATGCGACCAGACTCGAGCCCGGCACGGCAGATCCGGGCGACTTTCGATCCGTCCCAGTTCAAGTGTGGTACCCGGCCCAGCCCGGCACCGGGTCGTCTGCGGCGTACATCCACAATCTCGATGAAATAGCCTCCGGGCTAGTCTCGTCGGGGGAACTCGGTTGGGTTGAGGTTCGTGCCCTTCAGTACGTGAGGGACCAAGCGCTGTCGGATGCCGAACTGGTGTCGAGTGCGCAAAAGTTCCCGCTAATAATCCTTTCACCCGGAAACGCCACCAACGTCGCTTTCTACGCGTCGGTGGCCGAGGATCTAGCCAGTCACGGCTACATAGTGGTCGGCGTCGACCACCCGTTTCAGGTGGCTGCCGTGCATTTACCCAGCGGGGAATTGGCTCTTTACGAAGAGCGCCCTGACGGCGAGAAGTTCACCGAGAGAGTTGCCGACATTCGATATGTATTTGATCGATTGGCGTTAGATCCCCCATCGCTTCTTGCCGGGCGAGTGGACACCGAAAATGTCGCAGTTATTGGTCATTCCAATGGCGGGATCGCTGCAGCAGAGTCTTGCGGGGCAGATCCAAGATTTGTCGCATGTGTGAATGTGGATGGCCAGAACGCTGGCGGCCCGTTTGGCCACACGATGCAGGCGGACGCTCCGGCGCAGGCGTTCCTATTTCTTACAAAAGAGACCGAGGTTCATCCTGAGATAGCACGGCGATTCGAGGCGTCCGACGAAGCAATTCGAGTTGTCGTGCCATGGGCTGAGCACGCAGACTTCACCGACGGTGGTCGTTTCGTCCCGAGCCTGACTCCTGTTCCAAGAGCGGTGGACAATGTCATGGAGACCACCCGGGGGGTGCTGCTGGCGTTTTTGGACCGATGGCTCCGCAACGGGGAAGAGGGTTTTGAAGGGCTCCCCGCCGCCGCCGACATCTTCATAAACATCTACCCCTTGGAGGACAACCCTCCGATACCCTGACAGGGAAAGGTCGATTCATTTAATCGATCGTCGCGGGCCTGAGCGACTCGTAAGCTGCGGCCGATGTTCACCGATTCCCATGTCCTCCGGGTTGTTGCCGCACGCTTCATTTCGCGTGTCGGCGGCGAGGCCGCTTTCTTCGTGGGGATATGGGGAAAAGCTGCTTTCGAGCTGGACGCCACACCGTCGGGTGTTGCTCTGGTGATGGCCGCCCTGGGCTTCTCGTCGCTGATCGGCTCTTCAGTCGCAGGGATCCTGGTTGACCGATTCGATCCGCGTCGGGTGCTGATCGCAAGCGAATTTCTCTTCGTCCCGGTGGTCATCGGCATGATTTTCGTCGATTCGCTGCACGCCCTTGCCATCATGACCTTCTTTGTCGGGCTGGTAGGCACGCCGGTGTTCACGGCCATATCGTCATTCGGTCCGTACCTGACCGGCGACCCTGATCGTCTAGCCAAGATCAATGGGTACATCGAAGGTGCGTCCTGGTCGGCATTTGTAGTTGGGCCCGCGATCGGAGCGATTCTCGCCGGCTCGGTGGGCATCGACGCGATCTTCGTCCTCGACGCCGCCACCTCTGTTGTCGCCGCTCTCCTGGTGGTCGGTGTGAAGGTCCGTCAGCTCGACAAGTCAGCCGACCATAGCGGGGGCTTGGCGGAGTTGCGCGACGGATTCCGCTTCACCTATGGGCATCCCCGGCTCAGGTTTTACATATTGCTCGGCTCCTCGGTGTGGATCATGTTTGGTACGTTCAGCGCCCTCGAAGCCTTGTTCTTTCGGGACGTGCTTGGAGTTGAGATCGAAACGCTTGGATGGGTCAACTCGATATTTGGACTTGGCCTAATAGGCGGTACTTGGATCGCCTCGCGATTCAAAGCGCGATACCGCACCGCACGAAGCCTTGCCTTCATCGTCATTCTCACCGGTCTGGGTTCGATCTTCTACGTGGGAACCGACAAGCTTGGGGTCGTCGTGGCAGCGGGTGTCGTCTGGGGCTCGGTCATCGGAATGATGGCGCCACTACACAGGACGCTGATCCAGCTGAATTCACCTGACGATTATGTCGGTCGGATTACTGGCGTCACCCATGTCCACTCCGAAGTAGGTCACCTGCTGCCTCTGGCGATAGCGCCCCCACTAGCGGCCGCTTTCGGAATACAGGCAACTCTGATCGCCGCCGGGCTCGCAGTGTCGGTCATCGCGGCTCTCGCACTCCCGCGCGCGATCCGTCTCGACAGAACCCGCGAGGTTGACGTCCCCCGCACAGGTCTGCCGAACCCGTCAGACGAGCCCAAGTCGGTTTCGCATTAATTGCTCCGACCGTGACTTCGCACTGACGGGTGCTTCCAGTAATCTTGGAGTTCCCCGCAACACCGCAAGGTGTTGCTTGTTCGGGGGTGGTGTAATTGGTAACACAGCAGGTTCTGGTCCTGTCGTTGAGGGTTCAAGTCCTTCCCCCCGAGCGAGACGAGTGCCAAACTCGTCGACAACACGGTCCCGTCGTCTAGGGGTCTAGGACGCCGGCCTCTCAAGCCGGTAACGCCAGTTCAAATCTGGTCGGGACTGCAAAACCCCAGTCAGGAGCCCTTCAAAGGGCTTCCCTGACCTTGGCACATTCGCTCAATGCCGCATCGAGAGCTTGTCGCCCTATTCGCCAGGGGATACCCTTCGAGGCGTATCGAGCCAGGATCATGATCGAATACTCGACGAGATCCTCGACTCTGGCACCGCTCGGATGTGAATTCGACCACAATTCGAGATTGTCGAGGCGATTGTCAAGTTTGCCTCCGTTGCGATGATGAACCTGCTCATCGCTCAGCAGTGCCCGTCCCAGAGCACGCGCCTGCGAGTCGAAGATGGCCGAACACCGTCTGGTCATTAGAGTCCAGTTTCCAAGAGCAGCAAACCGACGGGACACAACTCGACGGCGGGCGGACAGTAGGAAAGTACCTGCCAATGGATAAAAGCGACCCCGGCTATAAGGGCTTCAAGGAATACACACCTCGCTTTCTGAAAATCTACGACTGGTGGGTGTTGGGATTCATGGCTCCGCGAGTCTGGAAGATTGGAGATGAGCCTGCTCTCAACCTCTATAGGAGGCATATGGGCCGACGGCACTTGGACGTGGGGCCAGGGACCGGGTATTTCATCGTCGAATCGAACCCTGCTGAAGATATCGAGTTGACACTCGTCGATGCCAACCCCAACGTCCTCGAACACTGCACCAGGACGTTGGCCGGGTGGGAGCCTAAAACGGTCGAAGCCAACGTGCTCGAACCCCTACCCGTTGACGGACCATTTGATTCGGCAGCGCTTGCTCACGTAATCCACTGCCTCCCCGCACCTATGCCGGCAAAGGCGCGTGCCGTCGAGCACGTCGCTGCAGTCCTCAGCGACGACGGCGTGTTGTTCGGAGGAACGGTGCTTGGAATGTCAGCGCAGCACACCAGGGCGGCGCGCCTGTTCCTGCGCCTGGCAAACCTTCAGGGTGGCTTCGACAACCGCGATGACGATGTCGAAGGTCTTCGGAAAATACTCGAGGCTTCCTTCCACGAT
This sequence comes from Acidimicrobiia bacterium, assembly GCA_041751055.1. Taxonomy (GTDB): domain Bacteria; phylum Actinomycetota; class Acidimicrobiia; order Spongiisociales; family ZC4RG35; genus MA-ANB-1. The sequence continues at coordinate 200,695 of JBGSYD010000001.1, forward strand.
GTGGAGATAGCCATTCCGACCGGCTCATTCGCATACTTCGTAGCGTCGCGCCCCCGGAGACAACAGCCGGCATGAGTTGCTCAATGGTGTCGTTTCAGGTCCAAACGGCCAGAATCGCTCCCATTGCCAGGTAGCCGAGCAGGTTGTAGGGACCGTTCGCCATCATCAGAGCCCGGTTGGGGCCTTCGTAATAGGCGGCAACAATTCGGTTGGTGGCGATGAACCCGAGCCACACGACCAGCCCGAGTGCCAGCCCGTCGCCCACCGAGTCGGCACCGATCGACACCGATACCAGACCGAGGGCGGCCGCAGCCACGATCCAGCCGATCAAGTTGACGAATAGTGCAACCGGCTCCATTTTCGCCGGCGAATTCGGATCCTGACCGATCGCCGCCCGGTACTGCTTTCCCATCACCGCATCGGAGTACCAGATTGCCCCGATAACGAAATACGCGAGACCGGCCACGACAACAGCCAGCCAATTCAGATCACTGAGTGCATCGAATATCACAGAATCCTCCTTCAGGTCCCTTTGGAGAAGCTACATCACCCGCCGTCGGCGAGTCGGACAATCAGCAAGACCTTTTGCTAGCTGTCCTCGCGCTGTTTGTGCACCCTGCCCTCGGTCCCCTGAAGCGACATCCCGCTTCCTTTTCCGTAGCGGACCAGAGTCATCTCGGCGAGGATGGAGACGGCCACCTCTTGGGGGGATTCGGCTCCGATATCCAGACCGACAGGTCCGTGGATCCGGGCGAGGTCAGCCTCGGTGAAGCCCATCGCAGATAGCCGCTCCTCACGGCGCTTTTGAGTCCGACGGCTCCCCATCGCCCCGACGTAGCGGACATCGCTCTTCAGCGCGGCCTCCAGCACAGGATCTTCATGCCGGGGGTCATGGGACAGGATGACAACCCAGGTCCTGCGATCGAGAACAAGCTGGTCCATCAAATCACGGGGCCAGCCAATCAGGACCCGCTCGGCTGTCGGGAACCTCTCATCGGTCGCAAACGCACCCCTGGAATCGATCACGCTCACCCGGTAACCCATCTGGGATGCGAACTGGGCCAATGCCTGGCCGATATGAACCGCGCCGAAGATATACAGATTCGAAGGTGGAGCCAATGTCTCGATGAAGACCGAGTGCGGGCCGTACTCCATTGAGCGATGTTGCTCAAAACCCATAAGCGTCTTGGCATCCGCAGTCAATGGCTCGGCAATGTCGGCGGGGAGAGCACCGTGGACAATCTCGCCCTGAGAACTGATGACGATCTTTTCGCCGACGTTGGGACCTTCCACGAAGGTCACCACCGAGCCGAATACCTCAGCGTCGAGGATCTCCTGGATTCGATCGAGAGCGGTTACCACTGTTCGATGAAGACGTCGATCGTGCCTCCGCAAGCCATCCCTACTTCAAAGGCGTCTTCGTCCGCGATGCCGTAGGTCACGGTGCGTGGCTTGCCGGTCGCGATCACTTCCTGGGCGTGAAGGAATACGTCATTTTCGACGCAACCGCCGCTGACCGAGCCCTCCATGTCTCCGGCAGATGACACCAAGAATTTTGAGCCTTCTGGCCGTGGCGCGCTGCCTTCGACACGAATGACGGTGGCGACCGCTACCTGCTTGCCTTCGCCGACCCATTTGTTGCGCAAGTCGAGTTGATTTCTCATTTTTTTGTCCGTAGTCAGGAATCTAGGCGGGATTCAACCGTTGAGCCGGAACTGCTCGATCAACATCCTGCCCATGACTTGAGCTCGCTTGGCAGCTTTGAGGTCACCCTCAGCCGCCTGGACGATGGAACCTTTCATCAGGATGTGCCAAGAGAGAGCGAATGCACTCGGGTCGGGAATTTCTGCTTCGGCTGCAAAGCCTTCGATCACCGAGCGAATGTTCTCGAGATACGTCGCCGACGCCGCGCCGAGAGGCGTCTCGGACCGACCACCAAACTCAAGGAGCACGTTGACGAATGAACATCCTTCGAAGTCCGTCCGGTGAAACCACTCATCGAAGAGATCAAAGATCGCAAGTAGCTGCTCCTGAGGTGTTTCGGCCCGTGACCTCGCCCCGGCTTCAACCCATTGTTTTGTCCAAACCCGTTCGCGCTCCAGGAGGAACGCCAACACGAGATCGTCCTTTGAGGGAAAGTGTCGGTAGAAGGTGGCCTTTGCGACGTTGGCTTCCTTGATCAACTCATCGATCCCAACTGCCCGGATACCACGCTGGGAAAACAACAAATAGGCAGTGTCGAGCAGTCTGACACGGGGCTCTGGATCCGCTTTTCCCGACACGGGTGCCGTCATAACCATGGTTTGAGATTAGCTCTTGACAGACAGACCTGTCTAGTACTAAAAACGCACCCGACGATAGGAAGACAGGTCGTTCTCGGTGAATAGGAGTCTCTATGTCACGGTATGCGGCGGTTGCGGACACACGGGTAGCGGTGAGCGAGTGGTCCCCCAAAATCACTATCGCAACACTGCGTGGAGACCAGGACATTGCATCAGAAGGCTTGGTAGGGGAGACGATGTTGGGCTTGGTCAACAGCGGAGTGAGCATCTTGGTTGATCTCAGCGATGCCACCTTCATCGACTGTTCGATCGTTCGTGTGCTCGACGCTGTAACGCAAGAGGCAGCTAAAAGAGATACTTCGATTGTGTTCCACATTGGCACCCGTCCAATCGTGGAGAAAGTGGTCGACCTCACCGGGGCGAGTCTTCGCTGGCGGGTTTATCGCGATTTCAATGCTGCGATTGCCGCGCTCGACTCGCTGCCCGCGCGGTCCTGACGTTTCATCGCAGCCGTATCCGGGTACGAACCAACTGAACCACATCAACCACAGGAGGTTGCAACCATGAGAACCGATACCGCATTGGGTGTCCTGGAAGATTTGATCGAGACCCTTGAAGACGGTCGCAAGGGATTCGCACAGGCCGCCGAAAAATTAGATGGTGACGACAGCAATGGGATGGCTGCGAAGTTCCGCAACTATGCCGACCAGAGAGCTCAGTTCAGTGTTGAACTCCGCCGTCTTGCCGGTGACGCCGGCTTTGAGGTCTCCGAAAATGGATCAGCGGGCGCAGCTCTGCACCGTGGATGGATCGCCCTTGCCGACGCCCTCACCGGTGACGACCCGCATGCGGTTCTCGCCGCTGCGGAAGCCGGCGAAGACCACGCGGTCGAGGAGTATGAGGACGCCATGAAATCTGGCAACCTTTCCAGTGACATTCACGATGTCGTTGTTCGTCAATTCAACGAGATCAAGAAGGCTCACGACGACGTCAGGAACATGCGCGACGCCAACGCATAGTCTCACCGCAAAACAAGCGAAAAGGGCGCCGGTTCTGCCGGCGCCCTTTTCTTTGGACTGATCGAGCGAGCTAGTCCGTTTTAGCTCGTTCCCGGGCCTCATCTATACTCGCCGCCGCCCCGAATTCATTTTTCTTTCCCGGAGGGTTTCTCGAAATGGCGGACACGATTCTGTACATCGCGCTTGGCGCCGGACTGCTGGCACTCCTGCTTGCTGTCTTCTATACACGACTGGTCCTGGCGGCCCCACGCGGCAACGAGCGGATGGTGGAACTGTCTGACGCGATCCGCGAGGGAGCGATGGCCTTTCTCAAGCGGGAATACACCTGGGTATCTGTTTTTGTGCTGGTCATGGCCGTCCTGATTGCATCCCTTCTGGAGTGGGGACGGCCCTGGGGTGCGATCGCCTACGTGTTTGGAGCAGTGCTGTCAGCTTTTGCCGGGTTTGTGGGGATGAGAATCGCCACAGCAGCGAACTCGCGGACCACCGAGGCCGCCCGGACCGGAGGCATCCCGGCCGCCCTGCCGGTTGCTTTTCGCGGTGGGGCAGTCATGGGGTTTACTGTCGCCGGTCTGGGATTGCTCGGTATCGGTTTGGGGTTCTGGCTGTTCAACAATGTGCTCGGACTCGACAGGTGGGTTGACGTCATAACCGCAATCGGGCTTGGTGGCTCCTCGATCGCACTGTTTGCTCGTGTCGGAGGGGGCATCTTTACCAAAGCGGCGGATGTAGGCGCCGACCTGGTTGGAAAGGTCGAAGCAGGGATTCCGGAAGACGACCCTCGCAACCCCGCAGTCATCGCAGACAATGTCGGCGACAACGTCGGTGACGTGGCTGGAATGGGAGCCGACTTATTCGAGTCCTATATCGGTGCCATCGTGGCGCCGGTCGCCTATTCGGCATTGGTATTCCGGGACTCGATCTTCCAAGCCGAGGCCATCATCTTCCCGCTAGCCGTTGCGGCTCTCGGGATGTTTGCGGCGATCATCGGTTCGTTCCTGGTGAAAGCCAAAGACGCCAGCGGGCTATCGGCTGCCCTTCACCGGGGAACGAACTTTGCAATGATCGTTACCGCGGCTGGCGTGGCCGGGTTGGCTTACTGGGTCTTCGGCGACATCGTCGACAACTGGATGGGGATCTGGTTCGCCGTGATTGCCGGCCTTGTCGTCGGTTGGCTGGTCGGGAAGATCTCGGAATGGTTCACATCTGACCATTACAAGACAGTCAAGGAGATCGCACGTCAGAGTCAGACCGGTCCGGCGACCGTGATCATCACCGGTATCGCCGAGGGCATGCGTTCAGCAGCGTTCTCAGTCATTGTCGTGGCGGCTGGCATAGGAGTGGCCTTCTACTCAGGGGAGTGGGCAATGGGAGACGGTGGGGGTATCTACGGTGTCGCCATCGCCGCAATTGGTGTCCTCGCCACGCTAGGCATCACGATTTCGGTCGACGCCTACGGGCCGATCGCCGACAACGCCGGCGGGATCGCCGAGATGGCTCACCTACCTGCTGAAGTTCGTCAGGCGACAGACGCCCTCGACTCGCTTGGTAACACAACGGCAGCAGTCGCCAAGGGTTTTGCCATCGCGTCGGCAGCGGTGACCTCCCTGGCCCTATTCAACGCCTTCACGAAAGCTGTGAATCTCGACGTGATCGACGTGTCGAGAGCCCCGACGACGATCGGGCTGTTCATCGGCGCAATGTTCCCGTTTTTGTTCGCGGCACTGACGATGAATGCTGTCGGTCGGGCCGCAGGGAAGATGATCGACGAGGTCCGGCGCCAGTTCCGGGAGATCCCCGGTCTGAAGGCGGGAGACCCTGAGGCAAAGCCTGACTATACGACTTGTATTGAAATCGCCACCACAGGTGCGCTGCGCGAGATGATCATTCCCGGCGCCCTGGCGGTTGCTCTGCCTCTGGTGGTCGGATTCATCGACGTCGAAGCGCTAGGTGGTCTTCTTGCGGGTGCCCTCGTCACCGGTTTCCTACTTGCCATCTTCATGGCCAACGCCGGAGGGGCGTGGGACAATGCCAAGAAATTCATCGAAACCGGCGCATTCGGTGGCAAGGGAAGCGAGGCGCATCACGCTGCCGTTATTGGAGACACGGTGGGCGATCCGTTCAAAGACACGTCCGGCCCCGCCATGAACATCGTCATCAAGGTGATGACCATTGTCTCGCTGATCTTCGCTTCGGCATTTATTTGATGAAGGAGATCATCTTCGTCCGGCACGCCCGGTCGGAGGCCAACGACGCCGGCATCTGGAATGGTCGAGGTGATGGGCCGTTGAGCGAAGTGGGGGAGAAGCAACTCGATGCGCTCGGCCACAGGATGAGCCGGATCCAGCTCGACATGGTTGTCTCTTCGCCGTTGGAGCGGGCCCGTCGCACTGCAGCCGCATTCGCCGAAAAAATCGTGTTCGATGACGAGTTCGTCGAGCTCGACCTCGGCAAGTGGGAGGGTCTCACCGGCGCTGAGGTGACCGAGCGGGCCGCCGATGAACTGCGTGACTCCTTGTCAGGACGGACCCGGCCGATGGGAGAGACCGGAGAGAGTCTCAACGAGGCCGGGGAGCGGGTGCTGAACGCGGTTGGCAAACTCACAGATTCGATGGCCGACGGCTCCACTGCTGCCGTTGTGACGCATGGCGGGCTTGTGCAGACGGTTCTCCACCAGTTCTTACCCGGTGGCAAGAATCGGGTGCATTCTTTTGTCGACAACACTTCTTTGACCCGTATCAAGGTCCACGAGGGTCGTCCCCGGTTGGCCACCTTCAACGACACGGGCCACCTAGGCCCCCGGTCGGCGCAGGTGGAGAAGATCTTGGAGGATGGGCAACCGGTGATTGCCTTGATCAGACATGGAAGGACCAGGGCCAACGTAGAACGTCGATGGCAGGGTCACACCGATTGGGATCTAGACGAGTTGGGGCATCGTCAGGCGGAGGCTCTCGGGCGCTATTACGGGAGGTGGCAGACGGTCTTTAGCTCGCCACTCAAGCGCGCCAATCAAACTGCGGACTACGTCGCAGCAGGTGAGCTCACATTCCTGGATGACCTGCGTGAGTTGCATATGGGCAATTGGGAGGGTCTGACCACAGAGGAAATTGCCGAGCGATGGCCCGATGTGATCGAAAGGATCTACACCCAGGGCGAGGACATCCCCAGGGGCGAGACGGGGGAGACGTGGGCGCAGCTGACAAAGCGGTTCCGCAATGCGGTGGATTCGGTTTCCCCGGCCTCAGGGGAGCCCACTCTTGTAGTCGCCCACGGCGGGGCGATCCGCTCTTACGTTTCATCATTGAGTGCGACAAGCGACACATATGCCGAATCATTATTCACCCCGGGAAACGCAAGCGTCACACACATTGCCATGACTGACCGGGGCCCATTGATACTCGACTTCGGAGTGGCCTCTCACCTCGAACAGCTGGATCTATCTGATGTCTGAGTACAACTCACGCCGTTACGCACAGGTCAATCGGTGGGACTCGTCCCACCTAGACAAGATCGATCGGCTCCTGCCTCTGGTGCCTGGATCCCGGGTGTTGGAAGTTGGTTGCGGGGTGGGACATCTGACTGCACGTCTCGCCGATCGTGGACACGATGTAACGGGTATCGATGCCAATCTCCAAGCTGCCGAGCTGGCAAAAACGGATCGAGTCATGCACATGCTCGCCGAAGCCCTTGAGTTTGCCGATGACGAATTCGACGCTGTAGTTGCCGTCCACTCGATCGAGCATATCCCGCCATTGGCGGAAGCCTTCGCCGAGATGGCACGTGTCCTCAAACCGGGAGGACGTGCGTTGTTCATCTATCCGGCCGAGCCGATCATGGGTCTGTACGCAATACCCACCGCGGTGATCCTGTACAAGAACCCGCTGAAAGCTCGAGAAGTCCACTGCCAAAAACTGACGCCAAAGAAAGTCAGAACGATGCTTGAGCCACTGGGCTTCCAAGAGGATCATCACGAGTTCAATCTCTTCAAGAGCCCACAATTCGTATCAGTCTTTACGCGCACGTCGGGGTAGGTTCAGGGCGTGTTCAAATGCGAGGAGTGCGGCAAATCCTTCGATCTTCGGCCCGAGGTACTCGATCGCTACCCGGGTTGGACGCCGCGACAGTGCCTCGACTGTCGCAATAAGGGGGGCGTGCCCGACAAGCCAACGTCGAAACGACCGCCCAGCGCTTCCAAAAACAGAGACCTTCGAATCGACGAGGTCCTTGAGTCGTTCACCGAGGGCCCTGACACCGGCGTTTTCACCGACGGCGCGTCCGAGGGCAATCCTGGTCCGGGTGGATGGGGCGTCGTGTATGTCGTGGAAGGCGAGGTTATCAATGAATCGATGGGCGCCGATCAGTACACGACGAACAACAAAATGGAGCTCACGGCGATGATCGCGGGATTGAAGATGCTGGAGGCAGGCTCCGATATCGATGTCTACACGGACTCGAAGCTGATCGTCGACACCCTCAACAGCTGGGCTGCGGTATGGAAAGCCAACGGATGGAAGAAGAAGTCATCCGGCCCCATAGCCAACCTCGAGCTGGTGCAGGAGGCTTTTGCGCTGGCGCAGCAGCGCCCAAACGTGAGGATCCAATGGATCCGGGCCCACAGCGGCAACCGATGGAACGAATATGCAGACTCTCTCGCGACGTCATACCGGAGAGAAGTGCATTGACTCTCCCGGCCCCGATGACAGTGGAGTATTTGCAGGCCTGGGGCCGACATACCCATGGGTCGCCCCTATACGCCCATCTCGTGGAACTCACGGCAGCTTCGCCCGAACTGATGAGCGTGATCCAGAAAATCGACCATCGCCCACCGCCAAATGTGTATTTCGCAGCCATCCAATTCTTGCTTATGAACGGCGCCTCAGATGATCTGGCCGAGTTCTACGAATCATTAGTGGACACACCCCGGCCCTTCAGCGAGGTCGGCCCCTCCTTTACCGAGTTCGTGCTGACCCATCAGGCGGAGATCATCAGGCTGGCGAATACTCGATACACACAGACCAATGAATCCCGGCGTTGTGTGGCGCTGATGCCGGCAATCATGACCTCTCCGTTCAACCGTTTTCACGTGGTGGACATCGGGACCAGCGCCGGCCTCAACCTTGCCTTCGACAAATACCGGTACGAAATCGGAGATGTTGTCTGGGGCCCGGAATCGCCGGTGTTGCTCCAAGCCGAAGCCAAAGGTGATCAGCCCCGGACCAGACCCGTCGAAGTCGGATCCCGAATCGGTATCGACCTCAATGTCGTCAACCCGACCGATCCCGACGACCGTCGGTGGCTCGACGCTTTGATATGGCCCGAGCATGGGGAACGAAGGGCAAGACTGCGCACGGCCCTCGCTGTCGCCGGCGAGGTCGAGACAGAGTTTGTCGGGGGAAGCGTCCTCGATGTTCTCGATACCGTCCTGTCGGACTTGCCGGGGCATGAGCCGGTCGTTGTGATGAATAGCTTCGCCCTCATCCAACTCGACGCGGGTCAGCGCGAAGAAGTGGCGTCGATCGTAGAGTCGGCCCGGGCGCATCGGCCGGTGTACCGGGTCTCACTTGAATTTATCGACAAGGCTGACGACTGGGCGCGGCTCGAAGTCGGCAGCGAATTGGAAATGGTCGAACTCGGGACTGCTCACCCGCACGGCGAATGGATCGACCTCGAGTATCAGGTTCTGCCGTAAACAGGTACCAGCGCGCCGGTCATCACACCCGACTCATCGGTGAGTAGAAACTCTGCAACCGCCGCGATCTCGTCAGGCGTTGGCCAGTCGACGTAGTCGGCGTAGGGCAGCGACTCCCGCGTCGCAGGAGTGTCGATCACGGAGGGCATGATGACATTCGCGGTGACACCCGAGTCGTTGAGTTCCTCGGCGACTGTTTTTCCAAGAGCGACCACACCTGCTTTGGCAATGTTGAACGCTGCCTGCCCCGTTGGGTAGTCGACCGCTCCACGACTGCCCACCAAGATGATCCTGCCCCATCCAGTCTCGCGAAGGTGTGGGACTGCGGCGCGCACTGCGTAGAAGGCAGACCGCAGGTTCAGATCGAGCATGCGCTCGAACCTGACGTCGTCTGTCTCTTCGACGTCGCGGCCCCCGGCCCAACCACCGACCAACGAACACACCCCGTGAATCTCGCCCCATTTGTCGACGACATCTTTCATTAGCTTGGTCACTGCTTCGGGGTTGGTTGCGTCGATCCGGGTGAGCATGAGCCGGTCTTCAGAAACATCGAACTCTTCTTCAAACCTGGTTGCCTCGTGGGGAAGCAGGTAGGTGACTGCCAGTCGGTACTTCCTCTTTAGAAGACGTCGGACCAGGGCGGTCCCCAAGCCGCCAGTCCCACCGGTTATGACGATTGTTTTTTCCACGCCGATCCTCGTTGCTTTAGGTGTCACTCTAGATTTCTTTGCCGTCTGGGGCTGAATCATCGGAGGATGCCGCGACCTGCGCCAGCCATGCGCCCTCAGGATGATCCATCGCGGCATGCAGGTCATTGAGTGAATCGAGATCGTGCAACGTCCCGACTCTGGCCAGAACCGCAGGCCGGTCGAGCTGCGACAAGTGCCTGTGGAAACTCCCAGGACCATAAGCAAACTCAACGGCCCCCGCCGAGGAGATTGCCGTCGTCCCACCGTCGGCGGACGGTGCGATAACGTCTCGGCCCGAATTCGCCAGTGCACCCAAATCGGATAGGTCCGCCGCTGTTACCAGGGGCAAATCGGAGTGGATCACAGCCCAAGACATTCCATTGGATGCAGCCCAAGCCGCGCCAACCCGCGCTGCTGAATCCAATCCGGCACTCGTTTCCGGGATGACCAAGAGCCCGAGGTCGACTGCCCACGTTCGGACTTCATCCGCAGCCGTGACTATCACGGGGAGGAGTAGGGCCAATTCGGCGGCGGTGACAGTCCGTTGGGCCATTCCCATGGCGAGACGGGTGCGCTGATCTGGGTGGAGATCGGGGGAGAGCCGGCCCTTTCCGTGCTCAAATGACCGTATGGGAACGATGGCTGCGACGGGCACCAAAGCAGCGTAGGTCGGGAATATCGCGGAAGCGATGTCGTTGGCTCAAGAGAAGATCCTCCAGGAGAAACACAGATCATGGCAGTAGCTACATGGAACGGCGTGGTCATCGCCGAGAGCAACGAGACCGAAATCGTCGAGGGAAACCACTATTTCCCGCCCACAAGTATCAAAGAAGAGTATTTCAGAGCCTCCTCCCAGGCTTCAACCTGTCCCTGGAAGGGCCAGGCCAGCTACTACGACGTTGTCGTAGATGGAGACGTCAACTCCGGGGCCGCATGGTTTTACCCGGATCCCAAGCCGGCAGCATCGAACATCAGGGATCACATCGCCTTCTGGCGCGGAGTCAAGGTCTCCGGCTGAAAACCTGTCGCTAGATGAAGGTGACCAGAAGGCCGGCACCGAGCCCGTAGATACCGGCGACCAGGTCGTCGGCCACGATTCCCGATGGGCCCCGGATCGCCTCGGCACGGGCCACGCCTGGAAAAGCATTCTTGAAGATGTCGGCCAGGCGAAACACGACGAAGGCCGCAAGGGCCGGAGCCAGTGCAAGGCCCACTGTCGCCAGAAACATGCCGGCGGCTTCATCAATCACGATCCAACCGGCATCACCTTCGGAGTCGACCAGCGGTCCTATCGACCACAGTGCAAGCGTTATCACGAGGATCGTCGCCGCGGCCTGCGCTGCGATCCCAAAGGTTCCGATCCACAATGCTGCCGGGAAGGCGAAAATGGAGCCAACAGTCCCCGAACCTGCGTCTGCGCCCCTGATGTGACCCAGGATCAGACCGGTTCCGAAGAAGGATGCGACGAACTTGTGCACAGCGCAGCAGACTAAACCCGGTCCACCTTCAGGTGGGGACTCACGTCAAGTGCGGGTCTTCTCGACGACCACTCGTTTCAAGTATGCCTCATTCGACATTGCAGGTTCGCCGCCACCGATTCTCGGCTCAATGCGGTTTCGGAGTTGCCTTGCGTACTCGGAACGTGAGGAAGACGGTAGGGCACTCGCACGGGACAAAAACGACCGGATTACGCCAATTTCCTCTTCCGTAATCGCGGACACATCCCAGCGGGGCCGATCGGCGTAGACGGCCGGGTCGGCGATAGGGGCAATTTTGGATTGCCGGATCCGGTCGCGAACAACCACGGTGCCAGCGGCAAAGTCTCCGATTCGCTGGCTTTGCCCGGATACGAACACCGAGATGAACCCGACGCCAAAGAGGAGTATGTCTACGGGGAGGAACAGGGCACGGATTATCGCCGCCCCGAACCCGATCGGTGCGCCGGTTACCCTCACCACCTTGATACCTGCCGCCATTTTGCCCAAAGTTCGCCCACCGTTGAGCGATTCCATCATGACCAGATACCCCAGCGGCAAGAGCAATGTCGCCATGCTCAGAAGCCCGAGCGCCAGCAGGGAGTCAGTGTTGGCGGTCCGGAAACTGGCCAGGCCCACGATGAGCAGAACCGCGCCGAGTACCAGCCCGTCGAGGAGCCATGCCAATGTTCGGGAACCGATCCCCGCTATCGTCATCCGGACGGTCACGCCCTCTGATGTCGTGATCGCCAGTTGGTCTTGGAAGGTCAGGTTGCACCCCTCATGATCAAGCCATGAAGCTACCTCAGTTCCTGGAAGCTGGCCAGCCCCGATGGGACGAATTGCGGGATCTCTGTGCCAGGGCGGGGCGTCGCGCCGAGAAGCTCGGGGCCGCCCGACTCCGGCGGTTCGTCGACCTCTATCGGGCCACATCGGCAGACCTGGCGATGGCACGCAGGCTCTTCCCAAACGACCCGATTCTCCCGACATTGGAACAACTGGTCGTTCGCGCCCGGGGCCTCCTGTTCGATCGGAGCGGTCGTCGGGAGTCGGTGGCATCCTTTTTTGGTCGGGCCTATTGGGAGCTGATTGCAGGAAGGTGGCGGCAGATGGCGCTTGCCGGGGCCCTTTTGCTTCTCCCCGCCGCATTTGGTGCCGTGTGGGCGGCGGCCGATCCCGATCGGGTTGCGGCGGTGCTCCCGCCTGACTTCCTCTGGGTGACCGAAGCCGGAAGCACTGACCAGGGCTACGGTACTGCGGGGCTCGTTGGCTTCTCGACATATGTGATGCAGAACAACATAAGGGTCACTCTTCTGGCCCTCGTCATGGGAGTCACATGGGGGCTCATGACGGGGTACATCGTGGTCCAGAACGGGTTGATTCTTGGAGCCGTTGCAGGACTGGCCTTCCAGGCAGGGAACGGTGAAGTTTTCACAGCTGCCGTCGCAGCCCACGGATTCCTGGAACTCTCGTGCATCGTCATCGGTGGTGGCACAGGTCTCTCGTTGGGACGGGCAATACTGCGTCCGGGAAACTTGACCCGGCGCGAGTCGCTCGGGGCCGAGGCAAGGTCTGCTGCCTTGATCGCACTTGGAACAATCCCGTGGCTGGTGCTCGCCGGGGTAATCGAAGGTTTTGTCTCACGCACTGGAACCCCATGGGGCCCGGCTCTAGCGATCGGTGTCGTTGTCGGAGGAGGGTTCTGGTTCCTGGTGTGGTTCCAGGGAACTCGCGGTCGTGTGGCTGCGCAAGATACCCAGGTAGTGGGGCTCGCCAACGCACAAATTGCGCTCGATTGAACTCCACCCGATCGGTTTTTCGACTCTCAGAATTCTGAGTTCAAAGTCGTGCTTTGGACTTGGCTCGCAGGTAAGCGGCAACACAACGCGCGGAGAGAGATTCAAGCGGTGCTTCGATAACCTCAACCCCGCGATGAGTGAGAGTGGCGCCAACGGCCTCCTTGGCAGCGATGAACTGAATCGCCACTGCAGCCCGCATGAGATCACCCCGCGACTCGGCAGGGGTCTCGATTGCTGCTGCCAGGTCGGGATCGATTACCGAAGCCACGGCGACAGCGTGTTTTCTGGCGAGGATCGGTACCGCAGACGCCAGTGGACGGGCGGCGGCCTCATCCAGAAGGTCGGTGAAAATCAGGACGAAGGCCCTCTTCCGGCCGAGGACGGATCGAAAAGCAAGTTCGAAGTCGGTGTCCTCGTCATGTGGCTCGAGGTCATGGATTGCCTGGACGACCGGTCGACCTCCATCGCGACGCGGTGGGAGAGTCCGAAGAATCCTCCGCGCGAACGCGACGACTCCAATCCGGTCACCGACCTGGTCGGCCACCGCAGCCAGAGCTGCGACTGCATCGACCGCAGCATCGAGTCTCGTCCGATCCTCGATCCGAGCCGCCATGAGGCGCCCACAGTCAATCAGGCAGATGATGTCGCGATCCTGCTCTATGCGGAACTGGTTGGACATCGGTGTGGCAAGCCGGGCGGTCGCAGACCAGTTGAGTTGGCGAATGTCATCGTCCGGGCGGTATTCCCGAATCGATTCGAACTCAGTCCCCAGCCCGAGGGGCCCGCGGGTTCGCCGGCCCTCCTCGCGAAAGTGACCCATGCGCACCGAGGCAGCGATCCGTCTCGCTGCGGGCATATCGGGAAAGACCGTGATTGAGTCGATGTCTCCGCTCCTGTGGTACCAGGTGCCCAAGCCCAGGGGCCCCACCGATCGCGTCGCCACCTGGCCAAGTGGGTGCGAGCCCCTCCGCCATGCCACGATTTCGGCGTCGATACTGAGCGCACCGTCCTGCGGGACGATGCTCACGTCAGCCATAGCCGGCTGCCGGAGATGGATACGCGGCCATCGCCCCACCGTGCGGATGGACATCGGAGAGGGTATGCCGCGGCTGAGTATCGGGCTCACACTGCGATCGACTGTTGGTACGGCGCGAACTGTCCAAGCGTCGACGATCGACGCCATCAGCACAACGGCCATCGTGAGCGCAGCGACTTGCCAGGGCAGGAAGATGCCCGTCGTTGCGGCTGCTGCCAGCAGCACGATCGCCCGCCACGTCAAGCTCACCTCGGGATCTCCACCGAGGCAAGCGCAGTTTCAACAGCCGTCTCCGGGCGATAACGCTCCAGCTCAGCTTCGGGGCGGAGCACGATGCGGTGTCTCAGAACCGGCAGAGCCACCCGCGCCACGTCATCGGGCGTCACGAACTCGCGGTCGGCGAGTGTTGCGATGGCCCTGGCAGCGGCAAGCAGATGAACCGTTGCCCTGGGGCTTGCCCCCACCTCGACCGAAGGTTGGGTTCTCGTGGCGCGCACCACGGTTGCCAGATATCGAAGTACAGGATCCTCGATACGCACTTCGCTCACTTTCGAACGAAGTGCAAGCAATTCTTGTCCGTCAGTCACGGCGCGGACGTCGTCCAGAGTCGCCGGACGCACTCCGTCCCGTCCCAACCTCAGCATGGCCAGCTCGGAATCCTCGCTGGGGTAGCCGACGTCGATCTTCATAAGAAATCGATCGAGCTGGGCTTCGGGTAGGGGGTATGTCCCTTCATACTCGATCGGATTCTGCGTAGCCACCACCAGGAAAGGGGAGGGAAGCGGATGCGATGTGCCGTCGACGGTGACTTGCGATTCCGCCATCGCCTCCAGTAGCGCAGCCTGGGTCTTCGGTGGGGTGCGATTGATCTCGTCTGCAAGGAGGATGTTGGTGAAGACCGGTCCGGGTCTGAACGATAGCTCACCCGCACGCAAGGCCATCGTGCCAGTTAGGTCCGAAGGCAACATGTCGGGCGTGAATTGGGCCCTACCAAACTGAAGGCCGGTCGAACGGCTGAATGCGTTTGCCAGCAATGTCTTCGCCGTTCCGGGCACGCCCTCCAACAACACGTGCCCACCTACGAGAATGGCTGCGACGAGGGCGTCAACGGGACCCGTTTGACCGAGTACCACTTTTGCCACCTCCTTCTGGATTCGCTCTCTCAGATCATTCATCGATTGTCCCTCCTGGACAGCCGGGCGAGCATGCGCTGCGCCTCCAGCATGTTCGCTTCGGTTTTTGCGGTCAAAGACGCCTCCAGACGCTCGGGGTCGACCCCGAGCTCGCCCGCCAGCGCGGCAACAGATTCATCGGATAGGTCCGGCGATGCGCCAGTCCTACGCGTCACTACTTCGCGCAACCGTGCGCGTACCAACTCCGCTGCGTCGGCCTGGTCGGGGATGCGACTCATGAGACCGGCAACGGCATCGACCAACTCTCGCCGCGCGGGAGCGAGATGCCCCTCCGATGCTTCCGGTGGGCCGAATCGACGCCCGTAGACGATCAACCCGATCAGCAACACTGGCATCAGGAGCACCACCACGTTTCTCACCCGGTCGGGGAATGCCGCCACCAAGCTGGTCGAAGAATCGGTAGCGGAGCCGGCAAGAAAACCGTGGCGCACCTCGTCGAAAACGACCGGACCGTCCGGGATCAGGGACACGATCCAGGGCGCATTGGCGACCAGTCGGGGGTTCCAGAAGATCGATCCGTCGGCTACGTAGATGATGACGCCTTCGCCGCGTTCAAATGCAGATGCCATTGGTGGGTCTCCCGCCAAAGGGACCATGTCGCCGGCTGTGTCGATTGAGTAGACGCCGTCTGTCTCGATTTGCCTTTCAACTCCGCGGATCGGAGTAACGATCCGGGCAACCTCCTGACCGGAGAAGCCGAGTCTCAGGTCGTCCGGGAGCAATGACCCGACGAGTTCGGGATGGGGTCGGCCGGTGACGATCAAGCGACCACCTTGTTCCACCCAGTCGGTGAGGGATCGGAGTTCGTCTGCGCCGAACTCGGCACGAAAGCTCGCATCGAGGATCAAAAGGGTGCCCACTCCGGCGAGGTCGTTCAGGGGGGATACGGCAGGCCTCACTTCATGGCCGCGCACTTCCAACAACTCGGCGAGGGCTGCAGCGCCGTTGACATCAGTGACGAACGATGAGCCGTTGGGGCCCGCTCCCGTCTGAGACTTGCCGAACTGTCCCAGCGCCCATCCGAGGATCGCCACGACAATCAGAGCCCCGATCAACGATTGCAGGTTCAGGCGGATGCCCCGTCCCTCCCTGGTAAGGGTGGTGCTCGGAGCCCACCATTTCGGCGCCTTGATGCTCATACGTGTGCTCCGAGCATCGTCGTCCAATCGGCTGCCGCCTGGACGGAGTCGTCCCGGGATGCCGGCTTCCGGCCGTACACGACCTGGTCGAACTGGGCGGCAAGACGGTCGAAGGTGGGATTGTCCAGTTGGTCGGAGATCGTTCCGTTGGACAGCCCCGGGTAGAACTCGATCGATCCCTCGGCGTCGAGGCGTAGTAGGCCCGCAACGAAGCGAAGTCGTATGGCTTCGGTATGGTCGCCAGCTTCGTCTGCGCCAACTGCCCGCGCCTCCAGATCCGCAGGGTCGGTTCCCAGTTTGAGGATGCGTTCGATGGTTGCTCGTCGTTCGATGTCTCGGGCTCTCCGACGGGCTAGAACCCAGGCTCCGGCCGCGGCGACCACCACGATGAGGATCGGGCCGAGGAGAGTGATGGCGTCGGTGTTCAGGGCGCGGGAGAGCCATTCGAGAAGGCGTGTGAACGTCTCCATCACGAAGGCGATGATTCTTTCCAGCCAGTCATAGACAGGACCGAGAATCCGTTCGAGAAGTGACGGGGAGTCCTGGGCGTAGCGCGGATCCGAAAGGATCAGGCGCGCCTGTTCGCTGACTTCCGTTGGGTCGATCGGCTCACCCTCCAGGCGCTCGGCAGCTGTGAGAAACAACGTGGTCGCGGCAGCGCTACCGACCGGCGTCCGCCCCCAAGGCACGGTCAGCCGAGGCCGAAGGGGTCGTTTTGGTCCGTAGAGCTTTCAGCCGGTGCGCTGGGTCGTTCACCCAAATCGGCGATGAGACGCTCCAGGTCGTAGCCCTCTTTGCGAACCCTCTGGTCGTAGTACACGGCAACCACAACCGCTGCCGTGAACGGAAGTGTGAGCGCAGTTGCGAGTCCGGAGATCAGAGTGTTTGCCACCAGGAAGGTTGGCGATAGAACCGCATCGGGGGAGTCGGCGAAGCCTGAGCCGAAAGTGAAAGCCAACTGAAGTGGAGCTGTGACGATGCTGGTGATAACTGCCACCATGACCGTGGTCAGCAAGAGGATCCCGAATATGCGCCACCACGATCCCCTGACAAGGCGAAAGGATCGCCGCAAGGACGTAATTGGGCCTGCCTTCTCCGCAATCAGGCCGGCCGGGGCAAGACCCCATGCTGCCCACAGCCAGATCCCGGGAAGCAGGCACGCCAGAAGGGCGATGAACGTCCCTATCGAGGTTAGGAGCGTGAGCCCGAGCATGGCCCACACCCGGGACAGCCCGTGACGTAGCGCTTCACCAGGTGCAACTTTGATTCCCCGATAGTTCTCGCTGTATATGCGAGTGGTTGCAGCCTGAACGAGAATGGCGCCAAACAATTGCAAAAGTGCGCCAATACCGAGAGCGCCGAGGAAGCCGCCCATCACGGAGAGGACGTCCTCCGGTGTCACGTTCGGATCGTTGAGGACCGCGAGGTTGGTGGGAGCGAGGCCGGCCGCGGCAACCGCGCCGATGAGGGTGAGGGGAACCATGATCACCGCCGCAACAGTCACAGCAGATTTGAAGTTTCGTCGGAACAGGTTGAAGGATGTGTCGAGTACTTCGCCGAAAGTAAGTGGCCGTAATGCGACTGGTTCCACGCCGGAGAGCCTAACGGAAGGCGGAAGCCGACCCGCGTCACCGTTATTGCCGTTGGCGCTGGCGGATGGATTGCCTGTGCACAGCATGGCTGCCGACTAACACAGGAGTCCCGATCTCGTTTACTCTTCCGGTATGGAACCAGCAACCTATATATGGGACGACGGCGAGCTCATCCCTTGGGCCGAGGCAAATGTCCACTTTCTGGCACACGCTCTTCACTACGGGACGGGAGTCTTCGAGGGCATCCGCTCCTACGAGACCTCTGATGGTTCGGCGGTTTTTAGACTTCACGATCACATGACCCGTCTCGACGGCTCAGCCCGCGCTTACGCCATCCCGATGAGCTTTTCTGCCGATGACCTCGACAAGGCCGCGCTCGAGCTGTTGCGCGCAAACGAGCTCACCTCCGCCTACATCCGCCCACTGGTCTTCCACGGCGTCGGTGAGTTCGGGCTCAATCCTGAGGGCAGCAAGGTACGGACCATGATGGGGGCCTTCGCCTTGGGCAAGTACCTCGGCGAAGACGGTGTGAAAAACGGGATTCGGGCCATGATCTCCTCATGGAGGCGCATTTCCCATGCCGACTTCATCCCAACAGCGAAGGGGACAGGAGCCTATCTGAACTCCGCCCTCGCCAAGTCTGAGGCCAAGCGTGCCGGCTACGACGAGGCCATCATGCTCAGCCAGGAGGGCTCTGTTTCCGAGGGGACCGGGATGAATCTCTTTGTCGTCTCCGATGGTGTGGTGCACACGCCCCCGGTTTCGGCAGGGATCCTGCGTGGCATCACCAGGCTCACCGTTATGGAACTACTGAGCGACGCCGGCTACGAAGTTGCAGAGACCGACCTTGCGAGAGGAAGTCTCTACACCGTAGATGAGGTCTTCCTGACGGGAACCGCCGCCGAGGTCACCCCGGTCCGCGAGATCGACGGTCGACCGGTAGGGACGGGTCGTCCCGGCCCGGTGACCCAGCACGCTCAGGAGCTCTTCTCCAAGGCCGTGCGAGGTGAATTGGACCAATACCGCGACTGGCTGGAATTCGTATAGTGCGCCGCCCAATCATGGGTTCCTGAAGGTGGGCCAACAACCCAATATCGAGCTGACCGAGTCTGAGAAGCCACGTGAAACTCTCGATACTGCGCCGGCCCGACGGTGGCGGCCGACCAAGCCCGGTCTGATCACGTCGCCCGAGCAAAATCCTTCGGGTGGATTGTTCGGCTCGACGGGGCCCGACCCCGGTTGGGCTTGGCGGGTTGTGGCCGAGTTCGAATTGCCTTCTGACGACCCCGACCTCAAGGCAGTGATCGCTGCATTGACCATGGCCCGCGCCGCGGCCGCAGGTCGCGGAGCCATCCGCGAAGACGTCGAAGTCGCCCTGGCCCTTTGTGGGTTCTGGGATCAAGCTCCCAAGTATGTCCTCGAACGCCGGGAGCGGTGGTTGGCTGCAGTCCCACATGAATTGCGCCCGGGCTCGACAGCTGTCGCCGAGGTGAGCCTGGACATCCTCCTCAAGCAGCCTGAGCAGGTCCATTACATGCTCACCCACAATCATCCCCAGGATGGTCCGGGTTCCTCCTGACCTGAGGTCGGAGTTTCCGGGGAACTAACTACCGTCATCACCTCATGAAAATCGTGCGCATCAAATCCGGCGATGACATTGCCTATGGAATCGCTGACACAGAAGGAGTCCAGGTCTACCGGGGCTCACCGTTTGTAGCCTGGGAGCCAACGGAGTCCGTGGTCCCGTGGCCCAAGGTGCAGTTGCTGGCACCGGTAATTCCCACCAAGGTGATCTGCGTGGGGAAGAATTACGAAGACCACGCTTCGGAAATGGGTGGTCAGATTTTCGAACGCCCGCTTATCTTCATGAAACCGGCGACTTCGGTGGTAGGGCCTGAAGGTCCTGTGGTCTATCCCGCTTCCAGCCAGGAGGTCCACCATGAGGCCGAGTTGGCGGTGGTCATGTCCAAAGTTGCCCGACATGTCAAGGCCGAGGATGCTTCGAACTACATCCTGGGTTACACCGCTGCCAACGATGTGACAGCGAGGGATCTCCAACGACAGGACGGCCATTGGACCCGGGCCAAGAGCTTTGACACATTTTGCCCCCTGGGCCCCGCCATCGAGACCGAGTTGGATCCGCTGGAGCGACTCGCCGTGATTTGTCGTGTCAACGGCGAGGTGCGACAGGCCGGGTTCACTTCCGACATGGTCTTCGGAGTTGCGGCCCTCATCGAGTTCGTCACAGCGATCATGACGCTGCTGCCTGGTGATGTGTTGTGCACCGGGACTCCCTCGGGTGTTTCCGCTGTGAATGTTGGCGACACCATGGAAGTCGAAATTGACGGGATCGGAACGCTCATAAACCAGGTTGTGAAACGGTGACAACCAGGCTTCGAATAGCTCCTTCGCCTACCGGGAATCTTCACGTCGGAACTGCTCGGGCTGCATTGTTCAACTGGCTGTATGCCCGTCATACGGATGGTGTGTTCATCGTCCGGATCGATGACACGGATCACGAAAGGTCCACTCAGGACTACGAAGATGGCATCCTCGAGTCACTGCGATGGTTAGGGCTCGACTGGGATGAGGGAGTGGCGGTCGGGGGGCCGCATGGCACTTACCGGCAGTCTGATCGGTCTGACCGATATCGGGAGGTCGCTATCCAACTCGTGGCTTCGGGTGCGGCGTACTACGAAAACCGGCCCCCGGATGAGCTGGAATCCTTGCGTCAGCAGGCACAGAAGGAGGGCAAACATCCCGGCCACTACATCCGCAAGCCCTCCGACCCGGCGTCAGAGGGGGCAATCAGGATGTCGATTCCACAAAATGCCCCGATCGTGTTCGACGATCTGATTCGGGGCACGGTTTCTTTCGAGCCGGAGGATGTGGACGACTTTGTGATCCTTCGAGGGAATGGGACACCGACGTATCACCTGGCGTCCACGGTGGACGACGTGGATTACGAGATCACCCATGTGGCCCGTGGGGAGGATCTCCTCCCTTCGACACCGAAACACATCGTGTTGACCCGAGCGATGGGTATGGGTGAGCCAACTTATGCGCATCTCCCTCTTCTATTCGGGACTGACGGGAAGAAGCTGTCGAAACGCCACGACGCAACGTCACTCACGACCTACCGGGATCGCGGCTTCATGCCTGATGCCGTGTTCAACTATCTGGCGTTGTTGGGATGGTCCGTCGACGGTGAGACCACGATTTTCGGACGTGACGCCGCAGTGGAAGCTTTCGAGTTGTCAGATGTGTCCAAGAACCCGGCGACGTTCGACCCTTCAAAGCTGGAGTGGATGAACGGCGAATACATAAGGGCCATGCCAACTCCCGACTTCGTTGCCGCTGCTCTTCCGTTTGTCGTTGCCGAATTGGGCAGGGACCTCACATCCGAAGAGATGATGTTGCTCGACGAGATCGCGCCGGTGGTCCAGGAGCGGACCAAGCTGCTCCCCGAGGCTGGAGAGCAGGTCCGATTCCTCTTCACCGACATCGAGGAATATGACGCCGCTTCGTGGGAAAAGGTCATGACCAAAGAGGGAGTCCCGGCGATCCTCGACGCCGCCGGCGAGCGGCTCTTAACCCTGGAGGACTGGACCCCCGAATCCATCGAGAGCAGCCTGCGAGCGCTCCTCGAGGAGCTGGAAGTTGGTGTCGGCAAGGGCTTGCAGCCAATGCGGGTGGCGGTCACCGGCTCTTCCATCAGCCCCCCACTTTTCGAATCCATGGCCGTGCTGGGCCAATCGACGACCGTCGACCGGTTGAGCAACGCTCGCAAACTCCTTCCTCAAACCTGAGGTTTGCCGGCCCGTATCCGGGTCTGGTTGCATTGAGAATCAGCTGAGCCGATCCGCCCCATCGACCGGAGCGCAAACTCAATGCAGTTGGCGCCGTATCCGGTCCCCCAAGCCTTAGGTTGCTTCAAATCATGGAGAGTTGGGGTGGAATTTCAGGAAGCGGTAACCTGTTATATCTCCTGCCTTGGTCCCGTCGTCCAGAGGCCCAGGACGCTGGCCTTTCAAGCCGGAAACGCCGGTTCGAATCCGGTCGGGACTGCCAAGTTTCTCGAATCAGTGAGACGTTCTCTCTCTCAAGCCAGAAGGACTATGTCAGCGCAATCAGTCGAGTTCTACAACACGCTCCTCGCCATCCTCACGATCGTGATGCTCGTCGCTGCGGTCGGGCTGCTCGGCTACCGGTTGGTGGCGGGTAAGGAAGCCGCGCTGAATCTGTTCGGGTCAGGTGGTGTCTGGCTGGCCTGGATCGTCGCTGCTGTGGCCACCGCCGGCTCATTGGTCTACTCAGAGGTGATCCACTTTGTCCCGTGCAGGCTCTGTTGGTTCCAGCGCATTGCCATGTATCCGATGGCCGTGATCCTCCTGGTAGGGGCCATCCGGCGCGAGGTGGTGGTGCGGTATTACGCCCTTCCCCTGGCTTTGGGTGGTGCTCTCATCTCGATCTGGCACTACCTAACCCAGACGTTCCCTTCGTTGGAGGGTGGGTCTTGTGATCCGATAAATCCCTGTTCCGCCAAATACGTTGACGTGTTCGGTTTTGTGTCGATCCCGTTTATGGCCGGGACCGGGTTTATCGTGATCTCGATACTGCTTGCCTTCTATGTGAGAACCACCCATGAATAAGAAAACCATTCTTGGCGGCATCGCCGGCGTCGTCGGCCTGGGGTTGATCGTCCTTCTGGCGTTCTCGATCGCCAATGAGCAGCCGCTGGACGACTCGATTGGCTTCCGCCCCGTGGAAGTCACAGGGACGCCTCTGCCACTATTAAATCCTGATGCTGGTGACCCGACCGTCGGCCTCGAGGCACCTACAGCTTCCGGGACCGACTGGAATGACAACGAAACCTCGATCGACGCCGACGGGCGCCCGAAAATCATTGTTTTCCTTGCCCACTGGTGCCCGCATTGTCAGGCTGAAGTTCCCGTTGTGCAGAGTTGGCTCGACGCCGGGAACCTTCCTGACGACGTCGACATGTATTCGGTAACCACCTCGACAGACCGGCTTCGTCCCAACTGGCCACCTCAGGACTGGCTTGAAGATGAGGGCTGGACTGTTCCGGTGATCATGGACGATCAGATCGGGACCGTGGCCGCTTCCTACGGCATGTCCGGGACACCGTTTTATGTCGTCCTCGACGGGGACAACAATGTTGTGGTCCGAGCTTCGGGTGAGATCGGCATCGCCGGTTTGAACGCTCTAGTCGCCGAGGCTCAAGCCGCCAGCTAGCGAAACGCGTCGCTACCGCTCCATCGCCTTGATCTTGTCCAGGCGGCGCACATGGCGGTCTTCCCTGGAGAACTTGGCGCCCAGAAAAGCCGATACCAGGTCTTCTGCCAGGGACGAACCGACGACCCGGGAGCCCAGGCACAACACGTTGACATCGTCGTGTTCCACCATCTGGTGGGCCGTGTAGACATCGTGTGCGACCGAGGAGCGGATCCCGTTGAGCTTGTTCGCTGCGACGGCCGCTCCGGCACCGGAACCACAGATGACGATTCCCCGATCCGCCCGACCGTCGAGAACAGCCTTGCCGACCGCAGCGGCGTAGTCGGGATAGTCGACCGGATCGGTGTTGTGGGTTCCGAGGTCGTATACGGCGTGGCCCGACTCGGCAAGCCACGTCGCCAGTTGTTCCTTGAGCGGGTAACCGGCATGGTCAGAGCCGAGTGCAATTCTCATACGGGCGGCAGGTTAGCCATTTCCGTCTTTTGGCCGGGTTCAACAACCCGGTATTCGACCCCGAGGCCACTATCTTCGTCAACGTGCCCACTCTGATAATCGATGGTGGTAAGCAGCTTCACGGGACGGTCGGAGTCCTCGGGGCCAAAAACGCCGTACTCAAGGAATTGGTGGCCACGCTGCTCGCTCCGGGGCGTCACCGGTTGACCAATGTGCCCCGCATCCTCGACGTCGACCTGATGTGTCAGGTCCTGGAACATACCGGCTGCAAAGTCCAGCGTGAGGGTCACGATCTTGCGATCGTCGTGCCCAACCAGCTGAACCCGGAGGCGCCGATCGACCTCGTTCGCCAGATGCGGGCCTCCATCGTGGTCCTCGGGCCGTTGCTCGCCCGTTGCAAGACGGCGCGCGTGGCTCTTCCGGGAGGCGATGATCTTGGTGCCCGCCCGATCGACATGCACACAGAAGGCCTCGAGAAGATGGGCGCCAGGTTCGAACTGGTCCATGGTGAGTTGGTGGCGACCGTCGAGGGCCAACTGGTAGGCACAGAGGTCGAGTTGCCCTTTCCCTCGGTTGGTGCGACCGAGAACTTACTTTTTGCTGGCGTGACAGCTCGTGGCGACACTGTCATCGTCAACGCGGCCCGGGAGCCAGAAATCGTCGATCTGATCTCCCAGCTGAAGGCCATGGGTGCTGAAATCGACGGTGGGGGCACCAGCCTGGTCACGATCCACGGAGTTTCGGCGCTCCACCCCGCCGACCACAGGGTGATCGCCGATCGCTTGGAGGCGGGCACATATGCTATTGCCGGTGCCATCACCGCCGGCGACGTGACCGTCACGGGCTGCAATCCAGAGCACCTTCGAATGGAGTTGCGCAAGCTCGAAGATACCGGGTGCGAGATAGAGCGCGGCGATGGCTGGCTTCGTGTTGTCGGACCGGAGCGGCCCAAAGCGGTGGATCTAGCGACGCTGCCTTTCCCCGGTTTTCACACCGACATGCACCCCCAGATGGTGTCCTACCTGGCAATCGCTAAGGGAACGTCTGTGGTGACCGAGAACCTCTACGATGCAAGATTCCGGTATGTCGGCGAATTGGCGCGGATGGGGGCAGACATCACCACTGAGGCCCAGCATGCGGTTATTCGAGGGGTCGAACGCTTATCCGGGTGCCCGGTCCTGGCACCTGACATCCGCGCCGGCGCCGCATTGGCCTTGGCCGGATTGCGCGCCGAGGGTGTCACCGAAATCGGGGACATCGCCCATATCGATCGTGGCTACGAGGACTTCGCCGGCAGGCTGGCCAACCTCGGCGCCTCAGTAAAAAGGGTCGATAGCACCTAACCTGGGCGACATGAGGAAGAAGCACCTAGCCGTCATTGCCATGCTCAGTCTGATTCTTGCCGCCTGTGGAGGTGACAGTGTCGGGGAGACCACCACGCTGCAATCCAATGGGCTGACCACGACGACCGCCGGCAGCAACGCCACAACCACTGCTGCCGAGACCACGACGACAACGCTGGCAGCGGCATCGGGTGGTGACGACTGCTTGGTTGGCACCTGGGTTCTCGACGATCAGGCCTTCTTCGAGATCTTGTCCGAGGAATTTTCGGGCGAGGAAGGTTTCGGTGAACTGACGGTCGCCGACGGCGACTTCACTGCGGTTTTCAATGCCGATGGGACGATAGATTCGGAGCGAGATGACTGGGGGTTCTCGGTGGTGACCGACGACGGCACTTTCAAGATCAGGATCAACGGTAACCAATCAGGGACCTGGGCTGCCGAAGGTTCGACTTTGATGCTGGTGCTCGATGGCGGGTCTGGGTTTGAGACAACGACATCGATCGAGGTCGATGGTCAGGAAGTCGTGTTGCCGACAAGTCCGATTTCGGTGCCCAGCGAGTTCCTCACCACTTCGGGTGAATTCACGTGCTCGGGCAACACCTTGACCGTCGTCTCCGACGGGTTCACATCGACCTTCAATCGAGGATGAACCCCCGGAGCGGTACAATCGGGAACACGGAGCAGGTTTTCTACGTTTTCAGGTACGCATGAGTGAGACAACACCGGTAAGGATCGCCAGTTCGGCACCCCACGAGGGAGGCATTGACATGGCCAAACTCGAGGAGACCCTCGAGTACATCCGCCCTGCCGTCCAGGCCGACGGTGGTGATCTGGTCCTACTCGGAGCCGACGAGGGCAAAGTCAGCATTCAGATGGTTGGTGCCTGCGGAGGTTGCCCGCTGTCGATGATGACTCTCAAGGCCGGCATCGAGAGGATTCTCATGGACCGCGTTCCGGGTGTGACCGAAGTGGCAGCCGTGGCAGATGCCCCCGAGGTCGAGGACGCCAACGCTCCTGGCATCGATATCTCCGGAATTCTGGGCACCTCCCCTGTCGGTAGCTAGACGGGTCATAAGCTTGCGGGTGTGATGACCCCGGGTTTGCTCGAAGACGTCAAAAACGGTGACAAGCGCGCTCTCGCCCGCGCCATCAGCCTCATCGAGGCCGATCCGGCGTCGTCAGACCTACTTCGCAATCCCCTGGCAAAGATCATCGGTGTTACCGGCCCTCCCGGAGTCGGCAAATCCACCCTCGTCAATACCCTGATATCTGAGATTCGGGCAAAGGGCCAGAGAGTTGCAGTAGTCGCCGTGGACCCATCCAGCCCGCTTACCGGTGGTGCCCTGCTTGGCGATCGGATCCGGATGCAGCAACACGTCGACGATTCAGACGTCTACATACGCTCCATGGCCACACGTGGTCACCTGGGTGGGCTGGCGGTGGCCGCGGGGCAAACAATTGCACTGGTTTCTCAGGCAGGGTTCGATTTCGTTCTGGTCGAGACGGTGGGTGTCGGCCAATCCGAAGTCGAGATCATGGACATGGCCGATGTCGTGGTATTGGTTGTTGCCCCGGGATGGGGAGATCAGATCCAGGCCGACAAGGCAGGGATCGTCGAGATCGCCGACGTCTTCGTGATCAACAAAGCCGATCAACCGGGTGTCGAGCCCCTACGAAGTGCCCTCGCCGAGGTTGCGCGGTCGGGCCGAGCCGAAAGGCCGATTTTGATTACGGACGCTCTCACCGGTGAAGGGGTGGCTGAGCTTCTTGCCCTTCTCTCCGAGCGATAACCGCATGGAGCTCAGTTCGACTCGCTACCGGACGCGGCGATGCGCAACTCAGCCTGAGCGGCGGCCAACCTCGCCCCCTCGATTCGGGGAGGGCTGCACGACACGTAATCGAGGCCCAGGCCCCGGACAAACTCGATCGACGCTGGGTCGCCACCGTGTTCGCCACAGATGCCGACGGTGAGATCCGGGTTGGCCTCACGACCTTCGATGGACGCAACCCTGATCAGTCTTCCGACGCCTAGCCTGTCAATGGACTGGAACGGGTCGGATTCAAGGATGCCCTGCTCCAGGTAGTCCCTGAGAAAGTGACCCTCGGCGTCGTCCCGGCTCAGGCCATACGTCATTTGGGTCAGGTCGTTGGTTCCAAAGCTGAAAAAGTCGGCCTTCGCGGCGATCGCTCCGGCAGTCAGGGCTGCACGGGGGAGCTCGATCATGGTGCCGACGGGGACGCTGATGTCCCTGCCTGAATCCGCTGTTGCCAAAGCCATCTCGACTTCGATCATCTCTCGCATTCTTGTCAGTTCCTCGACAGTCGAGACCAGAGGGATCATGATCTCCATTTTCGGATTCCCACCGTCTTCGAGCCTTCGTGCGATGGCCTTGCCGGCGGCCCGGGCTTGCATCCGGTAGAGGTGAGGGACAATCAGGCCGAGACGAACGCCCCTCAACCCGAGCATGGGATTCGTCTCTTCCCATCGCGCAACGTTGTCTGACATCGCATGAAGGTCGTCGATGGCGCGCCCGGCCCTGACACGTCGTAGGGCCTCCTGTTCGAGTTCGAGCCGCGATGGGAGGAATTCGTGTAGTGGCGGGTCGAGGAGTCGGACTATCACCGGGAGGCCGTCCATCGCCTCGAGCAGGCCGACGAAGTCCTCGATCTGAAGCAGCTCCAGCTCCTGCAAGGCCTGGTCCTTTTCTTCTTGATCCACTGAGAGGATGATCTTCTGGACCACTTCGAGGCGTTCTCCGAGGAACATGTGCTCGGTCCGTGCCAGACCAATTCCCTCAGCACCTAGTTCCCTGGCGAGTGCAGCATCTTCGGCGGTGTCGGCGTTGGCCCGAACTCCCATCGTGCGGATCTCGTCTGCCCATTCCAGCAATTCGACGAGTTCGGGGAGCGGTTCGGGCTCAACCACATCGACCGAGCCCACGTAGGCCACCCCGTTGGTGCCGTCAATGGTGACTAGGTCGCCAGCGGCGATATCGATCTCTCCGGAAGTAGCGATCTGGTTGGCCGCGTCGACATGAAGTTTCGAGGCACCCGTCAGCGCCGGCTTGCCCATGCCGCGAGCGACCACCGCGGCGTGTGAGGTTTTTCCGCCACGGCTCGTGAGAATTCCTACTGCTGCTGCCATGCCGTGGATGTCGTCCGGTGTGGTCTCGGGTCTTACCAGCAGAACCATCTCACCCCGCCCGGCCAGCTCGACGGCGCTATCGGCGTCAAAAACTGCGCGACCGGTTGCAGCGCCGGGCGAGGCAGCGACACCGAATACAAATGGGGGATTCTCGATGTTGTCGGCAACTCTCGGGCGACGAAGTTGCTCCAGCGACTCTGGCGCCACTCGACTCACCGCCGTTGCCCTGTCGATTAGACCATCTTTGGCCATGACGACAGCGAGTCGAATAGCGGCTTCGGCAGTGCGTTTGCCGATACGGGTTTGGAGAATGTAGAGGACGCCCTTTTCGATCGTGAACTCGATGTCACACATATCGGTGTAGTACTTCTCCAACTGGTCCATCGTCCGGATCAATTGGTCGTGACAGCCAGGGTGTAACTCCGCCAGCTCGTCGAGGCTCAGCGTGTTCCGGACACCGGCCACGACGTCTTCTCCTTGCGCCTGGGGCAGGTAATCGCCGAAAGCGACCTTCCTCCCGGTCGAGGGGTCGCGGGTGAAACACACCCCGGTGCCGGAGTCGGCCCCCAGATCACCGAAGACCATCATCTGGACGTTCGCTGCAGTGCCAAGAGTGTCAGGGATGCCTTGAATTTTCCGATAACTGACTGCACGACGTCCGCCCCAAGAGGCAAAGACAGCGTCGATCGCCCCCTTGAGTTGCTCGTAGGGATCGTCGGGAAGCTCCCCGGGGCGCCGGGCGTCGACAATTTCTTTGAAACGTTTGGTGGCCGACTCGAGGTCGTGGGCTGTCAAGGCGGCGTCGTTGTCGACGCCCCGGGCGACTCGCAGCTCGTTTAGGACTTCTTGAAAGTGGCTGTCTTCGACCCCCAGGACGACGTTTCCATACATCTGGACAAATCTGCGATAGGCATCCCAAGCGAAGTGAGGGTCGCCGGACCACTGGATCAGGGCAGTAACCACCTGATCGTTGATCCCGAGGTTGAGGACGGAGTCCATCATCCCCGGCATCGATATCGAAGCTCCGGATCGGACCGACAGGAGAACAGGGGTGGGGCCCGACCCGAAGGTCCGTCCTGTTTTCTCCTCCATACGCTCAATGGCCGATTCGACTTCGACCCACAGGTCATCAGGCAGCGACCCCTCCTCGATACGCTTCAGGCACACCTCGGTGGTAATGGTGAACCCGGTTGGCACTGGTAAGCCCAACCCGGTCATTTCGGCGAGCCCTGCCCCTTTCCCTCCGAGGAGGTTGGCGTCGGGCGGACCGTCGTTGTCGAAGTCAAAGAGATAGGGCAACTACAGGGCTCCAGGGTGTGGCTTGACGCGAAGCTACCAATGCTGGGCGGGCTAAGTCCTCCTGAATTCCCACAAGAAACGTCGATCTTTCTATTTCCGGAGTTGGGAGGCCCTTATCGAGGGGAATTCTGTTCCTCCGTTGCTAAGACCCATCCTCCACTACCAGGGCAGTGACCATCCCAAACATTCCTGTGTCACGTTCGACGTGGGTGAGGATGTGGCAGTGCCAGACCCAGGTTCCCACTCTGTCGGCGTGCACGAGCACTGAATATCGCTCACCGGGCGCCACGTTGATGGTGTCGGCCCAGAAGGGGACGTCAAGCGGAATCCCGTCTTTAGCAAAGACGAGTTGCGGGAACTGATGTTGATGCATCGGATGGCCGGTCAATCCTTCGTTGTAATAGTGGTAAACGATCCAGTCGCCCTCGTTGACCACGTACGGCTCCGTTGCCGGGAAGGACTTCCCGTTGAGACTAAACCCGATGACGCCGGCGTCGTTGAGGACCATTGGAATCTCCTGGGCTACTTCAAGGTCTTCGGGTATGTCAATCCCCGAGACGGTCTTGCCACGAGGCAACGGTGTGTCTCCAATCATGATCGCTCCGAACATCCCGTTGGGAACGCTGATTTGGGAGTGGAAGTGAGCGTGGTACATCCCGATCGCCGGTCGTTCGGCTTCAAACGAATAAGTAAATGTCTCCCCGGTGAGAATCGGGTCTTGTGTCAATGGGGAGACACCATCCATCTCATTGGGTGTTGATACTCCGTGCCAATGGATGTCCGTGCCCAGTGGAGTCAGGTTGGTGATCCTGACCTCGATCTTGTCTCCGACATCAAGCTGGATCCATGGGCCCGGCACCTGGCCGTTGTAGGCCCACGCATCGACGAATTTTCCTGGTTCCACTTCCCATTGGATTACCTCGGCGGTGAGTTCGAACACCTTGGTCCCATCGGCTTTGACCTCGGCGGCACTCAGGGGTTGGTTTCCCTTGCCCTCGGTCTCGGCAGGAAATGCCAGCATCGAGTCGATCATCATCTGGTTCATCTGCTCGGGGGTCATGTCGTCATGCCCGATTGTGGTGTCGGCCGGGGCGTCTTCGGAAACAACGAGATTGAGCTCCATCCCGGCTTCGCGGTGCCCGGGGATATCACAGAAGATCGTGTATTCGCCGGCCGCCAATTGTCCGGCGTCGAGTGTGCCAGTAGCTCCGGCCGCCAGGTCTTCGCTTTTCGGTCCACCCTCGATCACCAGATTGTGTATCGCGGCACCATCGTTCTGGATTTCGATGTCGACATGGCCGGGGCGGATCTGGGTCGGTCCGACAATGGCAAACTCGGTGAGGTCATATTGGACGACAACTTCGGCGATACCCGGCCCGGCAGCTTCGGGAACCCGGTCCGGCCACGGCGTTCTCCGAGCCAGAATCGGTTAGGACCGCCACAACTGCTAGCACGGCCACAAGGGCACCCATGACTCCAAGGAAGAGCAGAGCGCGTTCAAAGGTCTTTGAATTATCCGATGGGCTTGTCATTCTTCCATCGAACCCGCCAACCCAACTGGTCAAAAGGGCCGAAAGTCCCGATGTGGCTGGAAGATGGCCCCGTGGGTCAGCTCTGCTGGGTCGCTTTGTAGACCAGGCCGGATTCGCCGGCGATCATCAACGTGAGGGTCTGTCCTTCGATATTGGCCCGATACTCGCCCTCGAGGACCGAGATGATGTGACTGTCCTGGTCGCCCAGCTCATCCGCGCACTCGCCCTGGGCCTGCATCTGGGTCGTAGTGATCCCGGCCCCACTCTCGACATAGTTTCCTGTGATGTTTCTACATCCGGTCGTGGCCAGGAATGAGCCGTCCGTGAAAAACTCGAGAGTGGGCCCACCGGAGACCGACGAGACTGCATCACCCTGAACCAGGCTGTCCAACACCCAGACCGTCCCGAGAAGCTGGGCTGTGGGCGGTGGTTGCAGTTCGTCGAAACGCAACTCGACATCGGGGCCGGTCAAGACCAGCTGCCCATCTTCGACTGCGATAGTCGTAACAGCCAGGAGAGCATCCAGGTAGGCACGCTCCAGGTCCATCGTCGCAACGGGTTCACAGGCCATCTCGGTGTGTGCGACATCCCCGAACGTCACGGAGGAACCGTCTTTCACCCACTCTCCTCCATACCCGTTGCAGGCGGCTGTGCCTCCGATCATGTTGCCGTCGATATTGAGGGTCACCGGGTGTGAAGAGATGGGCTGGATTGCGGTCCCGGAGTGTGAGCCCGAGACAAGCTGCCAGGGCCCGTCGATGCCGATCGGTGCGCCGACGTCGGGAGTCGTCCCGCACGAGACGACGAGAACTGTTGTTGCAACGAGAATGCCGAGAATCCTGCTCATGTTGTATTTGATGGCGTCGGGGCCGGGAACGGTTCCAGCTAAATCGCGATGATGGATCCGGCCGCCAGGACCACACCGGTCAACAGCTGGACCCGGGCTGTGTATTTGAGAGCGCGTATCAGGTTGGGGCCGTCGGTCTTCCGGTTGACGATGTTTACCGGACCGACGGCGTAAGGCGCCACGAGGCCTGCGAACAAGGTGGGGAGCGGAGTCCAGTCGGCCATTGCAAACACGACTATCAAGGGAAATGCACCGAGGATCAGAAATGAAAACAGTAAGCGTGTCCTGTGTGCGCCGATAATGACCGCGAGCGTGCGTTTCCCCACGCGCTCGTCAGTCTCCCGGTCCCTGTAATTGTTGGCGACGAGGATGGCGCTTGCCAGCATCCCGACCGGGATAGCCAGTAGCCACACCGATAGCGGTGCGCTCTGGTCGTGGACGTATCGGGAACCGACGGTGGCGACTAGCCCGAAGAATATGAATACGAACAACTCGCCAAATCCCTTATAGCCATAGGGGATCGGACCACCCACATAACCCAGCATCGCCACGACGGATGCGATGCCAATCAGGAGAATCAACGGTCCGGCGATGAAAGTGAGCGCCACCGCAGATACGGCCGCCACGGCGATCGCGGCAATTGTGGCGAGCCACATTTGTTTTGGCGTCACCATCCCGGTGGAGACCATTCTCGGGGGCCCCAACCGATCGCTGGTGTCGGCTCCCCAGCGAGCGTCTGATGCGTCGTTGGCGAAATTGGCTGCAACCTGGATTGCCAGGGCTCCCAGCACAGTCCAGAGAAAAGCGTCCCAGCGGAAAACTCCATCGTGCACTGCCAAGCCAGCCCCGACCATCACAGGTGTGATGGCCGCCGGTAGTGTGTGGATGCGAGCAGCCGTGCGCCAAATCTGGGTCTGATTCACCGGTTCAATACCGCCAGGGGAACGGCTCGAAATCAGGATCTCGCTTCTCGATGAAGGCGTCCCGACCCTCCTGTGCCTCGTCGGTCATGTAGCCGAGCCTCGTTGCTTCCCCTGCGAATATCTGCTGGCCGACGAGGCCATCGTCGATCATATTGAAGGCGAATTTCAGCATTCGTTGCGCAGTGGGGCTCTTTCGTGTGATCTCGCCGGCCCATTCGAGGGCCACGGCCTCGAGCTCCGCATGTGGGATCACTGCGTTGACCATTCCCATTTCGTATGCCTCCTGAGCGCTGTAGCCACGTCCCAGAAAGAAGATTTCTCTCGCCCGTTTCTGGCCAACGATCCGCGCCAGATAGGCCGACCCATATCCGGCGTCGTAGCTGGCAACGTCGGCATCGGTCTGCTTGAAGACTGCGTTTTCGGCTGAAGCCAAAGTCAAGTCGCACACGACGTGGAGACTGTGGCCACCACCCACCGCCCAGCCCGGCACGACCGCGATCACGACCTTGGGCATGAATCGGATCAGACGTTGTACTTCGAGGATGTGTAGCCGACCGAGGCGTGCCATGTCGACGGTGTCACCGGTCTCGCCATCTGCGTACTTGTAGCCGTCCTTGCCGCGGATGCGTTGGTCACCTCCGGAGCAGAAGGCCCAACCCCCGTCTTTCGGAGATGGCCCGTTGCCCGTGAGCAGCACGCATCCCACATCGCTGGTCTGGCGGGCATGGTCGAGGGCCAGGTACAACTCGTCCACTGTGTGCGGCCGGAATGCATTGCGGACTTCCGGTCGATCGAAGGCCACACGCACCGTCCCGCTCGAGCGGGAACGGTGGTAGGTGATGTCGGTGAAGTCGAACCCGCGGACTACATCCCACGCGTCCGGGTCAAATATCTGAGAAACCACGATCACAGAGGATAAGGGGCAGAATCAGGTTGTGATCGATTGGCTACTCAACGGCGACCGGAACCGGTCGTTCATATCGACCCCTCATGGCCGACTGTCCTACGGAGATCTGATAGCGGCACTTCCCGATCCCTCTCCATATCGCATCACGGCTATGTCCCCAGCCCTGGATATCGAGTCAATCATCAGCATCTTCTCAGGTATGACAAATGGGGCCGTTGTGCTGGATTTCGAGCGACAGTGGACGGGCGATTCGCCCGGTGAAGACCTGTTAACCGTGATGTTCACGTCCGGGACGTCCGGTCAGCCCAAGGTTGTCCCTCTCACCCGAGCAAACTGGCGGGCGGCTGTTGAAGCCTCAGCGGCCCATCTCGACCATGGGCCTGAGGACGAGTGGCTTGTCGCTTTGCCGCTGCACCACGTCGGCGGTCTGGCCGCGATATTTCGTTCAGCTTTCGTCGGTGCCGGTGTCAGGCTCCTGCCTCAGTTCGACGAGCGCTCATTTGCCGAGGCGCTCGGCGAAGTGACCATGGCTTCTGTCGTGCCGACAATGCTCAGGAGAATCCTCGACCTCGATGGTCGTCGCTATCGGGGTCTGCGCGCGGTGCTCGTTGGTGGCGGCCCCATTCCTGTCGGTCTGCTCGAGGAGGCAGCGGAGCGCGGGTTGCCCGTGCTCCCTACATACGGGATGACAGAGACTTGTGCTCAGGTGGCGACCCTAAGACCCGGTGCCGAGCTTGCCTATCGAGTCGACCCGTTGCCGGGCGTCGAAGTCAGCTTCGACTCGGACGGGCGAATCGCCCTTCGTGGTGATCAGATTTTCTCCGGATACGCGGGAGAGGAGAAGCGGGCGCCCGAGGAGTGGTTCGTCACCGGAGACATCGGCTCTCCAGATCCTGCCGGCGGATTCGTCGTCCATGGCCGCGCCGATTCGATCATCGTGACCGGTGGGGAGAATGTCGACCCGGCCGCCGTTGAAGGTCACATCAGTGCCCATCCTGGCGTTGTAGCTGCGATGGTGGTTGGAGAGCCTTCTGACGAATGGGGAAGTGAGGTGGTCTGCTTGTACGTGGGAGATGTATCAGTGGCCAGACTCGACGAGTGGGTTAGGGCTCGAGGCGCTCTGCAGAGATTCGAAGTCCCCAAGCGCTGGATCCACGTGGCTGCAATCCCGACCACGGCACTGGGCAAGCCAGATCGAGGGATGGGCCGGACGATCGCCGAGGCCGAGCACGACTCCTAGTAGTCCGGATATTGAGTGGCTCGAAGGGTGTCCAAATACTGTGCCCAGGTGCTGCGGCCGACAGCCCGATCGGGATTGGTATTGACTCCGTCCCTGAAAGCGCGTGCGACCCGTCCCGGGATCGGGACCTGTATGACCGGGCGCTCCTTGCCAACGGCCTCCATGTAAGTGCGAGCCAGATGCTCGGCTCCGAGAACCTCCGGTCCGGCGAGATCGGGGAGTAAGCCTCCAGGCCCCGACCTGGCAATATCGACCAATTGTTGGGCGACTTCTCCAACATCTACGGGCTGGAACTTGAACCCCCGGGGAACGAGGCAGACGGGCGATTTGACCAACTTACTGAAGATGAAGCCCACCAGATCGTGAAACTGGGTGGCCCGAACAATGGTGTGTTGAGTTGACGAAGCGGTGATCATCCCTTCGATCTCATACTTGGCTTGGTAGAAAGAGAGCGGGTGGCGGTCGACACCCACGATCGAAATGAAGACCAGATGCTTCTGTCCCAACATGGGTAGGAGGCGTTTGGTCCCGGCTATATCGACCTCTTTCACTTTCCTCGGGTTGGAAGAAAGCAGGATGACGGTGTCGCAGCCCTCAATGGCCGATTCGAGCCCTTCCCCTGTCTCGAAGTCGAATCGAGCTGTGTTGGGCCCTTCAGCTGACCGGCTGGCTGATATCGACTCTATGCCATCATGGTCGAGGAGTTGCACCACCCGCGTGCCGAGGAGACCCGTGCCACCGAGAACAGAGACTCTCACGAACGCCTCGCAATCAGGACCCCTTCGCGCAACGGCACGGCGACAGCCTCGAACTCGGCATCATTAGCCAAAACCCGGTTGAACCCGTCGGTCCCGTGACCCTCGTCGATCCAGCCGGCACCAGTTCCGAATACGTTGTCGGCCACGATCAGCCCACCGGGTTTGATGAGTGGCCGGATCAGATCGAAGTACTGGACGTATTCGCTTTTTACCGCATCGATGAACGCGAAGTCGACGGTGCCCGGGCCCCACTGCTCGGCTAGTCCTGGGAGTACGGAGAGTGCGGCCCCTTCGATGACTTCGACGCGGTCATCCTCGCCTGCTTCTTGGATCTCCTGGCGGGCGAATGCAGCATGTTTTGGGTCATATTCGATGGTCGTCAACTTCCCGTCGGGGGCGAGCCCTCGGGCTATCCAGATGGCGCTGAATCCTCCGAGTGTCCCCAGTTCG
This sequence comes from Acidimicrobiia bacterium, assembly GCA_041751055.1. Lineage (GTDB taxonomy): Bacteria > Actinomycetota > Acidimicrobiia > Spongiisociales > ZC4RG35 > MA-ANB-1. The sequence continues at coordinate 236,761 of JBGSYD010000001.1, forward strand.
AGCGCTCGTTGCCCGGCAGTCATCGACACGAGAATCTTGAGCATTCGGCCCACGTCAGCGGATACTGCGATGGCCGGCAATCCCGCAGCAGTTGCCCGATCCATGAGACCTGCGAGATGGGGGTCTTGTCGGCCGAAGACATCGGCGGAGTACTTCTTGGTGAACTCCCACCTATCCGGGGTCATGGCCACTTGGGCTCAGCCGACATCGCGGTTGGTGTTTTCACTTTTGCTATTGCGCCGCAACCACGAGCGAACCCACCAGAGGTCGTCGTCTCTCTTGCCCGCACCAGGTATTGGTTTGCCGGCTCCGGGCAGGTCGTCGAAGTCACCGTTCTCCTGAGCGGCTTGGATGGCCTCATCGATCCATGTCGGGTGCTCGACCGGTCTTTCATGTCTCGAGATTACCAAATCGGGGATTTGGCTCACCAATCCTCAGGACGGCGGCGGTCCTTCTTCGTCTCGGATCGTTTCCGCTTGGTATCGATACGACGCTGCTTCGATGCCCGTGTCGGGCGGGTTGGCCGGCGCGGCTTGGCCTCGCGGAGGGCATCCTCGAGCGTCTTCTTCAGCCGGGCCCTCGCCAGGGCCCGATTCCTCCACTGCGACCGCGAGTCGCCGGCGGAAACCGTCACAAGGTCATATCCAAGACGGTCCCGGATGCGACGGACCATCGCAGGAGGCATCGAAGTGGTGCGCAGGTCGATACGCAGGGTTACGGCCGTTTTGTTGCGGTTGGCGTGTTGGCCGCCCGGCCCGCCGGGGGTGTCGAATGACTCCTCGAGCTCGTCCTCGGGTACCTCCCACTCACCTACGACCAGCCCCGGCAGGATCATCCTTCGTCGTAGTACTCGGTCCCCAAGTGGGTGATCATCTCTTCACCCATCATGTGACGGAGATTGTTCTTCAGTTTGGTCAATTGGATAAACAGGTCGTTCTCGGCATATAGCCCGGGCGCATGTTGAGGGCTCTTGAAGTAGAACGACAGCCACTCCTGGATACCGCTTCTTCCAGCTCTGGCGGCGAGGTCCATGAAAAGGGCAAGGTCGAGGACGATCGGGGCAGCCAGGATCGAGTCCTTGCACAGAAAATCGACCTTGATCTGCATCTTGTAGCCCAGCCATCCGAAAATGTCGATGTTGTCCCAGCCCTCTTTGTCGTCTCCACGTGGCGGGTAGTAATTGATCCGGACTTTGTGGTAGATGTCGCCGTAAAGCTCCGGGTAGAGATCCGGTTCCAGGATCTGATCGAGCACACCAAGCTTTGAGACTTCCTTCGACCTGAAACTTTCCGGGTCGTCGAGGACCTCACCATCCCGGTTGCCGAGAATGTTGGTGGAGAACCATCCGTTGATGCCCAGCATTCGTGCCTTGAGTCCGGGCGCGATCATGGTCTTCATCAGGGTCTGACCCGTCTTGAAGTCCTTTCCGGCGATCGGAACTTTCTTCTCCTTTGCCAACTGCACGAGGGCCGGGGCATCGACAGTGAGGTTTGGGGCTCCGTTGGCGAATGGCACACCCATCATCAGTGCGGCGTAGGCATATATCTGCGACGGGCTGATCGAGGCGTCGCTGTTCCGGAGACCCTCTTCGAAGGATGCCAGATCGGCGTGAACCCCGGTCAGTTCCCGATAGGCCTCTGTCGAGCCGCACCAGACCATCACCAACCGGTCAACTTCCTTGGTTGCCCGGAATCTGTCGATGTCCTCCATGATCTGTTCGGCCAGGGCCATGTAGGTCGGACCGTCCTTGACCTGATCGATATTGTCGAGATTCTTCACCCACTCGTGAGAGAACACCGCCGGCATTGGTTTGATCTGTCGAAGCTCGTCGCCAATCCCCTCGATGTGGCGCGGGTCGAGAACACCGGCCTTCATGGCCGAGGTATAGGCGTCGTCCGAGTACGGGTCCCACCCCCCGAATTCGAGGTCTTCCAGCCCCGCCAGAGGGACAAAATCTTTAATCATCGGGTTATTGGAGTCGGTTCTCTTTCCCAGGCGGATGTGTGCCATCTGCGTCAGGGAGCCATATGGCGTGGCATATCCCTTGCGTGCGGCGAGCACGCCTGCGACGAAGGTCGTCGAGACAGCGCCCATTCCCGGGGTCAGGATCCCCAGCTTGCCTTCGGCAGGGGCGACCGGTGTGGTGTCAGACATGGGCACAACGTTACCCGTGCGGCGAGAGGTACCCTCAGACGGTGGACGTAACTCCGGACTCAATCGGTCCAACGGTGGATGTGGCTCTGCTTGCTGACTCGGTTCAGGCGGTCCGGGGCAAGCTATTTGTGCTCGGGGGCGGATGGGACACCCTCTGGGTACAAGGCTTTCCGGCGCGGCACCCATCTTTGGCCATCGGTCTCCGGCTGAGAATCCCCACATCCTGGAGCAGCGACGACTTGACACTTTCGGTGGAGCTCCAAAACGCAGATGGCGGGCCGCTGCTTCCCCGTCCGCTCACTCAAACCATCAACCTACCGCGAAACCACGACCCGCAGGCGACTGACATCGGCCTCGTGAGGTCATTCACCTTCAACAACCTGGTGTTTCCACAGCCCGGGTCCTACTCGTTTGTCATCTCGGTTGAGTCGGAACCGGTCTCCCGACTCCGGTTTATCGTCCGACAGAGACCGGCACCCCAGAACCCGATCTGAGTTGCTTGCCGGCGCTCCCGGATTTGTGCTTGCTGCAAGCACCTCATAACGTTGCATTCTCTTCTGAGGACCGCCAGGAAATGTCCTCCACGCCGTCAAAACAAATGGAGGCTTTATGCCGTCCAAGAGGAAACCCTTCCGCACCTTCTCGCTTTTGATCATTTTTGGTCTGTTGATCGTTCTGATCCCCCCGCCCAACAGGGCAGCAGCTTCATCCCAGCTCCCATTCGAGCTCTGGTTTCCACAAGAGGTCACCCAGACCGTGTTCAGTTCCACATTCGGTGCCGGGAGGTCGGGGGGCAGACGTCACAAAGGAAACGACCTGATGGCACCAAAGATGACCGAGGTCTATGCGGCCGCTGATGGGGTCGTCGACACCATCAAAGTGTCCGGAAATGCCGGACGGTATCTGACGATCAACCATGCCGAAGGCTGGTCGACCACGTACATGCATCTGAACAATGACAACCCCGGCACCGATAACGGATCGGCCGACTGGTCCTTGACTGTGATCCCGGGTCTCGAGGTAGGCACTCACGTGTTCGCCGGCCAGTTGATCGGGTACGTCGGTGACTCAGGTAACGCCGAGTGGACCGGGTCGCATACTCATTTCGAGTTGCGACACAATGGCGTTGCAGTCAGCCCCTATTCGTATCTAGTCGCCGCGGCCGAGCGCGCGATTAAGGCCGCCAGCGAGCCGCTGTGGCGTCTCGCATCACCCCTAGAACCCGACCAGATGCGTTGATTTGGGCCTAGATCTCTGCGGCGTCGTCCAGGGCAACCACTTTCATCACGGCATCGGGATCGTCGGGATCGACGATCGCCATCTGAGACGCCTTGACTTCGGGGACGGGCCCGTCGTGTACCCAGATGACGCGAGTCACCTTCGATACGGCATTGGCCCAACCCTGGAGAACCGCGGATTCCGAATCGGCAAAGGATCGCTGGCGGGCGTCACGTGCCGCCTCGCCGACGAGGATTGCGCTGAAACATCGAATGGCGGCGCCTTCGATGTGGCTGTCGTCTGAGACATCACCAAGAGCTACTTTGATCCCACGATCACGCAATCGTGCAGCTACCTCCTCGTCGGTGACAAAGGCGCGGACCTCCCGGCCGGGTGCAACGAGGCTCGAGACAATCGAGCCGCCAAGCGGAGTATCGGCTCCAACAACGATTACTGGCATGAGCGTTTTCGACGGTAATGGAGACGGGACGTAACGTGTCATTTGTGATCGATCCAACCTGGGAGTCGGCGCGGAGCTGGCATGTGATGAGGTGGCTGGTCTATTACCTGCTCGAAGACCTGGTCCCACCGGATATGGTGGTCGGCTCCGATGTGTTGGACTTCTCGGCCGGGCTCGGAGACCTCTCCCGATACATGGCATCAACAGGTGCCCGTTCCGTCACGGCGACCCGGCCTGAGCCCGAGCCCGGCGCCGACCGCGACGGAGTCGAATGGATCTCTGGTGTTGCCGCAGGGAATGTGGCGGAGTCGGTAGGTCAGCGCACGTTCGACCTCGCCGTTGCCCGGATGGTCTTTCAATTCCCGACCTGGGAAGGGGACCGCGCCGATCCAGACACAATGACCGCCGAGTTCGCATCAGTGCTACGTCCGGGGGGGCGGCTTGTCGTTGCCTTCCATGAGTTTGTGGGACTCGAGGGCCATCCCCACACCGGCGCTCTCCCGGATGTGAGCACTGTCATCGAAGCCAACCCTGAGCTCGGCGCGGTAGTCCGGTATCTCAGTCTCCCGCCCCGAGAGGGCCCACTCGGCCAGACCGGGTTCGGGCTGAAAGTCCCCATGTTCGTCAACTCGCTCGCCGCCAACGGATTCATCGTCGAGGCTGCTGATAACCCGGAGCCCTTCACTTATCCGACCTCGTTGGGCGAGAAGTCTGATGAGGAGTTGTTGGGGCTAGGTGAACGAGTGATGGCGCTGAAGGCCCGTTATCTCGCTCACATACCTGATCCGTACGAGCGTCCCGGACGAATTCGTTCACTCCTGGTGGAATTGGGAGAGGTGATGCCTCACGTGGCCTGGCCTATCGCCCGGGTCGTTGCGAGAAGAATGTGATGGTTGCGCTCAGGCCCTCGTTTGGATGGGTTCGGTAAACCGCTACAATTACAACTACCGGCGTAGTGGAAATACACCACGACGGCTTTCCGTTGAATAATGAGACAACGAATCTTTTGAGGTGAATCACCAGTGGCAACAGTTGATATCGATCTAGGCGGCTACCAGCTCGGCTGGCGCGATGACGATGTGACTCTCGCCTTCACCCCGCGCAAGGGGCTGAATGAAGACGTGATCCGTGACATGTCGGCAATGAAAGGCGAGCCCCAGTGGATGCTCGACTTCCGTCTGAAGGCATATCAGCGCTTCCTGAGGAAGCCGATGCCCCAATGGGGTGGTGGCGGCGCGCTCAACACCATCGATTTCGACGATATCTACTATTACGTCAAGCCTGAGGGTGAGCAGCAAAAGGACTGGGACATGGTGCCCGAGTCGATCAAAGAGACGTACGAGAAGCTCGGCATCCCCGAAGCCGAGCGCAAGTACCTGGCCGGGGTGACTGCCCAATACGAGTCCGAAGTGGTGTATCACCGCAATCGCGAAGACCTGGAGAAGCTTGGAGTCCTGTTCACCGATATGGACACGGCTCTGCGGGACTACCCCGAAATCGTCAAAAAGCACTTTGGGACCGTTATCCCGCCCAACGACAACAAGTTTGCAGCCCTGAACTCAGCTGTTTGGTCCGGTGGGTCATTTATTTATGTTCCCCCGGGTGTGCATGTCGATCAGCCCCTCCAGGCGTATTTCCGGATCAATTCCGAGAACATGGGCCAGTTCGAGCGCACCCTGATAATCGTGGACGAGGGTGCCTATGTGCACTACGTCGAGGGTTGTTCGGCGCCCACCTACACCACGGACTCGTTGCACTCGGCAGTTGTCGAGATAATCGTCAAGGCAGGCGGAAGGTGCCGTTACACCACGATCCAGAACTGGTCGAACAACGTGTTCAATCTGGTTACGAAACGCGCCGCGGCTTACCGGGATGCGACGATGGAATGGGTGGACGGCAACCTCGGGTCGCGCTTGACTATGAAATACCCGGCGGTTTGGCTCATGGAGCCGGGTGCCCACGGCGAGGTTTTGTCCATTGCCTTTGCCGGCGAAGGCCAGCACCAGGATGCCGGGGCCAAGATGGTCCACGTCGCCCCGAATACGACCTCCACGATCGTTTCGAAGTCCATTGCCAAAGGCGGGGGCCGCGCTGGCTATCGCGGATTGGTCCGCGTCGAGCCCGGGGCCGAGAACGCCAAGAGTTTTGTGCGGTGTGATGCTCTCATCCTCGATGAGAACAGTCGCTCGGACACGTATCCCTACATGGAGATCGAGGAGAACGATGCCGAGATCGGCCATGAGGCAACAGTCTCCAAGGTCGGCGAGGAGCAACTCTTCTACTTGATGTCACGAGGGTTGACTGAGGACGAGGCAACATCGATGATCGTCGCCGGCTTCATCGAGCCCATCATCAAAGAGCTCCCGATGGAGTACGCAGTCGAGATGAACCGCCTGATCGAGCTGAACATGCTCGAGGCAGGAGCAGTCGGTTAGCGTCGCCGGCAATGGCGACAACTTCGATCACCAATGGCTTGAAAATGGTCAAGCTTGGCTACGTCAACGCATACCTCGTCGAGGGCGAGTCTGGTGTGGTCGTGGTGGATACCGGGCTCCCCAGGAAACACGAGACAATTCTTGAAGCTGTCGCCCGGAGCGGTTTCAAACCGGCGACCGTGTCTGACATCGTGGTCACTCACAGCCATGTTGATCACATCGGGAGTCTGGCGGCCCTGGCCCGGGTCACAGGTGCCACCGTATACATCCACAACTCCGACGCACGGGTCACCCGTTCCGGAGAGGCGTCCGGGCGTATGAGGGGCCGCAATACCCTTGGCCGATTGATGGCGCTGGGCGCAAACCGCGCCTCAGGAGCGGAGCCGGCGCCGATCGACGTCGAGTTATCTGGTGGCGAGGTCCTTGATCTTGCCGGGGGGTTTCAGGTTCTGCACACACCCGGCCACACCCCGGGACACATTTCGCTGATCTGGAACCCGGGGAAGGTTCTCATCGCAGGTGACGCCGCCGGAAATCTGCTGGGGAAGGTCGGGCCGCCGCCGGCCGGCGAAGACATCGGCTCAGCGATCGACTCGTTTCGACGCTTGAGTCATTTCGACTTTGAATTAGCGGTATTCGGGCACGGCAAGCCAGTCCGAAGCGGAGCGTCTGAGGTCTTTCGCAGTGCGGCCGGGCGTTTCGCCAACAACGACTCAGCTAATTAGCGCGACCCACGGCGAAGCCGAGCACGAGGCCACCCACAGCACCCCAAACCAGTGAGAAGTTGTCCGCTCCGATCGAGTAGATCGGGGGCCAGTCGGCAATACGGAAAATCGCCGACAGCGCGATTCCGCCAATTGCGCCCATGAGCAGGGTTCCGATCAGATTGTCGGCGTTGGCGAGAAACCCACCGATGAAGCCGGCTATAGCGCCGACAATAGCAACGATGGCTAGAGCGTTGAGCGTGGCACCTTCGATCATCTGTACACCCTATTTCGGATCATGCCCGAAGTCGACGAGCTGGCGCGATCAATTTGAAGTGGTGACTTTTTCCTCGACCACGGAATCGATCGGGAATTGAACTGAACGTCCTGCAAGGCTGAACGGTTCAGTTAGTAAGACAACGATTGTTGTCGGCCCCCGGCTGACGACGTGACCCGTGTAGGTATGAAGCCCATCACTGTCTTTTGTTATGAAAGTTACGTCCATTTATTACTCCGACCCTGACTATCGGCATTTGGTTTCAAAACTGATGGGTCGGACGGTTCATACTGGCTCGGATCATCGCGGTTTCGTGGTTTATCCACTTGTTACCCAACCCGGTATAGGTTCTCATGGTGCGATTACTTGTCGTCGAGGATGAACCGGATCTTGCCGAAGCCGTTGCCCGCGGCCTCAGGCGCGATGGCCATGCCGTGGATATTGCGCTGACCGCTGCCGATGCGGACTTCAAACTCAGAACTGCGGGCTATGACTTGCTGTGCCTGGACTGGAATCTGCCTGACGGCTCGGGTTTGGAACTGTGCCGCAATCTCATTTCTGGCGATCTCGAGACTTTCGAGTCCGTCCGCCCGCGAATTTTGATGCTTACAGCGCGAGACGACATCGTTGACCGGGTCTCGGGTCTCGACTCGGGTGCCGACGACTATCTCGTCAAGCCATTCGCCTTCACAGAGTTGTCTGCGCGGGTCAGGGCGCTGCTGCGACGTGAGCCGGATGTCGATCCGGTGCTGACGGTTGGGTCTCTTTCCATGAATCCGGCGCGGTTCGAGATCACACGTGATGGCTCGCTGGTGACTTTGACGTCGAAGGAATTTGCTTTGTTGCACTACTTCATGACACGCCCGGGTGAGGTCTTCAGCCAGGAGCACTTGCTGGAGCATGTGTGGGATGAGATGGCCGATCCCTTGACAAACGTGGTCCGGGTCACATTGAGCAACCTCAGAAAGAAGATTGGCGAGCCCTTGGTGATCGAGACCGTCCCGGGGCGGGGATATCGGTTGTTGGAAGACGCGGAATGAGCTTCTTCAAGTCGATCAGGTTCCGGCTTTCCGTGCAGTATTCAGCCCTGGTCTTCGGGCTGGGAGGTGCCCTTCTCGGGTTGGTCTACCTGGCCGTTCAGTCGTGGCTCCGCAATCAATCGATGACAAGGTATGTAATTTCGGGTGATCCCGTCTGGATAGACAGTGTCCTCGTCGGATACGTGCCGAACCTGAACGACCACGATCTCTTCATGATCGAAACGGTCTACAACGAGATAGTCCTTGATGAAGTGGCGCGGTTTACCGCCTTCGGTTTGGCCGCTTTGTTCCTGCTCAGCCTGGTAGTGGGATGGTTCATGTCCGGACGGGTCCTCAAGCCGATCGCCCAGATCACCAGGAAAGCACAAGAAATCGAGGCATCCGACCTGAGTCAAAGAATCAATTTGCAAGGGCCGGATGACGAACTGACCCGGCTTGGGGCCACGATCGACATGATGCTCGAGCGCCTCGACCGTGCGTTCGGAAGTCAGCGTCGGTTCCTGGCAGACACGAGTCACGATCTGCGAACACCCCTTGCTGTGATCCGTTCCAATATCGAAGTGGCGCTCGACGATCCAGAAACCAGGACCGAGGAGTGGCGTGAAACTGCGTGCATCGTAAAGCGCAATGTCGAGAAAATGGCCGAGATGATCGATGGGCTCCTCGCGGTCGCCAGGGCCGAAACTGCCAACACCTCAACGGCACAGGTCCATCTCGATCAGCTGGTCACACGCAAGGCTCGCGACTATCAGCCGGTTATCTTCGAAGCAGGGATCCACCTTTCAGTCGAGGCCGGTCCGGCCCAAGTGCTCGGGGTCGAACTCGCGTTGGAACGAGCGCTCGCGAACCTGGTCGACAATGCGTTGAAAGTCGCGCCGGTAGGTTCCACAATCCGAATCGTCAGCGGTTCCGAATCAGGGTGGGCATACCTCGGAGTCGATGATTCGGGGCCGGGCCTCGAACTCGACGACGACGAAATGCCAATAGGGTTGGGCCTTTCCATAGTGGAAAGGGTTCTCGACGCCCATGGTGGTCGACTGATGGCTTTTCCCGGCGCGAGCGGCGCAGGTGCGACGATGGTCATGTGGCTGCCGACCAACGCCGCAAAAACACCACAACCGAATAACTCACCCTTAACCGTTGTTTAATGATTGGCCCCTAATTTGAGGGCACCAGGAGGTTCACGACCAATGATTGAATACGAAACGCCGACACCCGAGCCAAAGCGCTCGAGCAAATGGATCACCAGGATCCTGTTGGCGGTGCTCGTATTGGGCTCTGCGGGTGGGATCACTTGGCTCGCGTTGAGCGATCCACCGCCGTCAGCGGTTACCGCCGAACTGCCAAACGACAGCTCCAACATCGTCGATGTCACAGCCCCCACCTACTTCGAGGGTGATGAGCCGATCGCCGACGCCGCAGAGAAGATCCTGCCATCGGTGGTCCAGATCCAGACATCCGACGGTGTTGGCTCCGGCGTCGTCTTCGGTGACGGTCTGATCATGACAGCGGCCCATGTTGTAGCGGGGGAAGAGTCCGTATTGGTGAGACTCGAGGACGGCGAAGTGGTCCAGGGAACGGTGTTGGGCGGAACATCTGAAGCGGACATCGCGGTCGTCAGGATTGACCGCACCGACGTGCCGATCGCCGAACTCGCTGTTGACTACCAGCCACGTGTGGGTCAGATGGCGATTGCAGTTGGCTCGCCGTGGGACCTGACATCCACGGTGACGGCCGGAATCGTCTCAGCCGTTAATCAGCCGTTGGGATGCGGAGGCGGCGGAGCGTGCCGATCGATGCTGCAGACCGATGCCGCGATCAATCCCGGTAACTCAGGTGGTCCGTTGGTCGACCGTGACGGACGCGTCCTCGGGATCAACGTCTCCATTTTCTCGCTCTCCGGGGCCAACGACGGAGTTGGTTTCGCAGTTCCAATCGGCGTTGCTTATGACATCGCCCAGGCTGTGGTTGCCGGGGAGAGCATCGAGTTCGGATTCCTGGGTGTCGTCGGTGAAGACGTCGATTCGGGCCGCGCCGGTGCCTTGATAACCGAAGTGACCGCAGGTTCGGCCGCAGAAGAAGCAGGCTTTGAAGTAGGCGACCTGGTCGTCTCGATCGAAGGAGTCCGCGTTCAGGGCATCTCCGACCTGGCTTCCCAGGTGCGCACACACCGCCCCGGCGAGACGGTGCAGTTCCTGGTTGTCCGTGGTGACCAAGAATTCACGCTTCAGGCCATCCTCCAGGTACGACCCGACTGATCCGAGCCGGCCCCGGACAGCAACATTTGCTGCCACGAGGTATGATCCTCCTTGCCTGTCACATGCGGCAGGCGTTCTGAATGCAGCGAAGCCGGTGAGATCCCGGCGCTGTCCCGCAACTGTGATGCCCCGATGGGGACGAGCCAGGTCGCCTGAATTCAGGACCACAAAGAAGTCTCGGATGAAGACGGTCTAGTGGGCTCAGGGAAGCCTTCCATCTTCATCCTCCGAAACGGAGGATGTTTTGTTTATCAAGAGGTCTGCGGTCCTGACCGCATTGCTGCTCATGGTGGCGGCATGTAGCACCGGGTCGGGCGATTCGACCACAACCGTTGGCACGACCAGCGGCGCCCCGGAGACAACGACCACGCTGGGGGAGTCCACCACGACTTCTGAACCGGCTTTCCCGGTAACCGTCGATGCTGCCAATGGTCAGGTGGCGATCGAGGCGATGCCTGAGGCGATCATCTCGCTCTCACCTTCGGCCACTGAAAACCTGTTTGCTGTCGGCGCCGGGCAACAGGTGGTTGCAGTCGACGACCAGTCGAACTATCCCGAAGGCGCTCCCACCACGGACCTGTCGGGTTTCACACCGAATCTGGAGTCGATCCTTTCCTACGACCCGGACCTCGTCGTGATCACTTTTGATCCCGGTGGCCTGATCGAGGGTCTGACGGCCGTGGGTGTGCCCGTGCTGCTGCTTCCCTCGGCCACGTCAATCGACGCGGCGTTCGGCGAGATTCAGGTGCTCGGGGATGCCACAGGACATTCCGAGGAAGCTGCCGCCGTTATTGCGTCAATGGCAGCGGATCTTTCCGAGCTGGTAGCCGAGGTTGGCGAATTGATTGCCGGGACCACGATCTATCACGAACTCGATCCCACCTACTACTCGGTTTCTTCGGCCAGCTACGTCGGGGAGCTTTACGCACTGTTGGGTCTGGTCAACATCGCCGATGCCGCCGATCCCGAGGGTTTTGGATACCCGCAGCTCGCTGCCGAATACATCGTCGATCAGGACCCGGATGTGATCCTTCTGGCCGACGCCGGCTTTGGTGAGTCGATCGACACCTTGCGACAGAGGCCGGGCTGGTCCGAAATGAAGGCCGTCGCCAATGATGCCGTCATCGCGATCGACCCCGATGTTTCGTCGCGTTGGACCCCCCGCAGCGTGGTCTTCATCCGGGAGGTTGCCGAAGCCATTGCGGAACTGGTGCCTGTGGGGTGAAGACCTCAACCGAGCCCACTCGTACGAAGCCGGCCAAGCCGCGCCGTCTTGTCATCGTGTTTGGATTGTTGGCGTGGGTAATCGCGGGTCTCGCGGGTTTGCTGCTCGGACCGGTTTCTCTCCCATTCTCGGAAAGTCTGCGTGCTCTCGCCGATGCTATTCCCGGTGTGGCCATGGCCCACTCGTTGACCGATACGCAGGTGGCGATCCTTTACGAGATTCGGGCTCCCCGCGTAATGATGGGCTCGATGGTGGGTGCCATTCTCGCTGTTGGCGGTGCTGCCTATCAGGGAGTATTCCGAAACCCACTCGCCGATCCTTACTTGCTGGGTGTTGCAGCCGGAGCCGGGTTGGGGGCGACGATCGGGTTTGGGATCGGTACGGACGCCAACTTTGTGACGCTGCTCGCTTTTCTGGGTGCCACCGGTGCCGTCGCATTGACGTATCTGTTGGGGCGGTCCATGGGAAACAGGACCGCCACTGCTTTGATCCTTGCCGGCGTGGCGGTTTCAGCCTTTGCCACGGCGCTGCAGACATATTTGCTTCAGCGGAACTCGGATACTCTGCGTTCGGTCTACACCTGGGTGTTCGGCCGGCTGACTACCGTCGGATGGAGTGAGGTCGGTGGCCTCTTTCCTTATGCGATTGTTGCGGTGGGCTTGATTTTCGCACAGAGAAGGGCGCTCGATGTCCTCGGGGTTGGTGATGATGAGGCGTCGGCCTTGGGTCTCAACGTCACCAGGGTGCGGTGGGTTGTGGTCCTAGCCGCCACCCTGGCTACGGCAGCAGCCGTTTCGGTGAGCGGCCTGATTGGATTTGTGGGGATAATTGTCCCTCACACCATCCGCCTGATGACCTCGTGGAGCTATAGGGTCATCGTCCCCCTGTCGATTGTGTTTGGAGCCGGGTTTCTCGTCGCGGCGGACCTGGTGGCGCGGACAGTTGCGGCCCCGGCAGAACTGCCGATAGGGATTGTCACGGCATTCCTCGGAGCACCTTTTTTTCTGGTCGTGTTGCGCTCGGTGGGCAGGGAGTCATGATCCGCTGGGAGCAGGTTCGAGTTGCGTACAACGGATCTTTTGTGGTGGGCCCGATCGACCTCGAGGTCGGAAACGGTGAGTGGGTGGCGCTGATTGGCCCCAACGGCGCCGGGAAGTCCACCTTGCTCAAGAGCGCAGTCGCCGGCGTGGATTTCTCAGGAACGGTGTCTTTGGGAGGGGAGGCGCGGCGGCTCGGTCTCGATATCGCCTGGATGCCCCAGCGCCCGACTCTTCCCGACGAGATGACGGTGGGGGAATACGCGCTCCTGGGCAGGACACCTCACCTTGGGTACCTGCAGTCGGAACGCTCCACCGATATCGAGGCCACCGAGTCAGCACTCGCCCGTCTTGACTTACAACAGCTGACCCATCGCCGTTTGAAGACTCTCTCTGGAGGTGAGGCACAACGCGTCGTCCTGGCCAGGGCTTTGGCGCAGCAAAGCCCGGTGCTCCTTCTCGATGAGCCAACGTCGAGCCTCGATCTCGGTCATGCTGTCGATGTGTTGGAGTTGATTGACGAATTGAGGATGGAAGGCGGTCTGACTGTGGTCACAGCGATCCACGACTTGACCCTCGCAGAGCGGTTTGCAGATCGGCTGGTTCTGATGGCAGGAGGGAAAATCATCACCGAAGGCTCGGGGGCCGAAGTCCTCGCACCTCAGGCCCTCCTCGAGCATTACGGTACCGGAGTCAGCGTTGTCATCCACGACGGTCGACCGACAGTGATACCGAGAAGGAATCGAGGATCGGATCTTGCCTGAGCAGGTTCCCCCCACCCAACCACCACCCCGCGCTACGACACGCGAGCCTTCGCTGGTGCTGGTCAACACAGGCGACGGGAAAGGCAAATCGACCGCAGCTTTTGGCACTTTGCTCCGGGCGATTGCCCGGGGTTGGTCGGTGGCGGTTGTCCAGTTTCTCAAGTCGGGCGACTGGCAGGTCGGCGAGGAGAAGATTCTGCGCGAGCACGGTGTCGACTGGTGGGCGCTTGGAGACGGATTCACCTGGGACTCTGCAGATATGGGCGAGTCAGAGGCGATCGCTCGTGATGCGTGGAAGAGGGCCAAGGAGGTCATTGCTTCGGGAAAGTATCAACTTGTGTTGCTGGACGAGGTGACTTATCCAATCAACTGGGTTTGGATCGACCTGGACGATGTTTTGTCAGTCATCGAGAAACGGCCCCAGAATGTCAGTCTGATTTTCACCGGTAGAGATGCCCCGTCTGAGTTGATCGATGTGGCTGACACCGTCACCGAGATGAAAAAGATCAAACACGCCTTTGATCGTGGCGTGATGGCCCGACGAGGAATCGACTATTGATGCAAGCTCGTTATTCCAGGTCTAAGTCAGTGATGCCGAGGTGGCTATGTAAGAAGCGCAGTCGGTCGGTGCGGGCCGTTTCGACTTCCAGATCGTGCCCGCCTTCATATGCGACCATCTCCTTGGGTTCGGCAGCGGCGCGGTACAGGCCCTGTCCGGTCATGGCGGATATGTAGAAGTCATTGCGCGCGAACTGGAACAGAACAGGGCAGTCAAGGTCTCCAACAGCGTTGATGGGATCTACCTGGTCCATGCCACGCAAGTAGTCGAATCTATCAGTCGAACTGGGCCAGAATTCGAGGAACCAGTCGGCCCATCGCGCTGTCGGAGCGACAAGGACGGCACAGGCTGCTTCTACTTGGCGCAGGAGTAGCGCTCCATGCATCGCCCCGAAGTCGTGGCCCACTACTGCCACCCGTTTGGGGTCCACCTCACCCAGCCCGGCCAGCATTTCGTATCCGGCCTTTAGCCCCCGGGTTTCATCGTTGATCCGCGCGAGGTCGCTGGTCAGATCCGACGGCGGTGAATGCCACGGGAACTTCAGCTGGGGCAGCAACGAGGTGACACCATGCTCGGCAAGCAGCTTTGCTTCGTCGACATACTGGGACCGATTGGCGTTGGGCGCCTCGTCGAACCAGTGAAGAAAGATGACTGCAGGGCCGGGGGTGTCACTCTCAGGACGGACCAGATAGGCCTCGTGCGAGTCGCCGATCGTGATATCCGAGACGTTGTGGCCCATTACGCCCACCCGTTGGTGTCAACTGGATTTGCGGAGTTTCCCAAGGAGATGACTTCCTGCCGTGGCAAGATCGTAGATCAGTTGCTTTCCGAGCTTGCATCTGTCGTCGAAGAGCAGCTGCCACACCGAGACGTAGCAACGGATGCGCTCGACAAAACCCAGTGGTGCCGATGTCACGGCACCCACGTAGCTGCCGAGGCGTCGCCAGTTGGGAAACACCATGCGGTTCTTGCGCTGGGGGTCGTACCATGCGTCGCGGGCGTGGCTCAACCGTTTGCCCTGGGAGCGGCTGTGGGAGCGGACGGATCGGGACTTATGCTCGAGCAGGTAAAACTCGCTGCTCCCTGCCCGGGTCACGCGGCCGTATAACATTGCTTCGGATACGAGGTTGCGGTCGCTCCCGGCAAAGTGCCCGTGGAGCCGCGTGGCCGCCAGGGCCTCCCTCCGATACAGGCCGAATACCAATGCCTCGGGCGAAGATCGGGCCGCCGCGCGGAAGCGCACGTGGGGTTTGGGCGAATAGAGCTCCTCGGGCACTTCGAATTCCTCGAGCTTCTCGCCCTGGGTGTCAACCCGGAACGGGCGTGCGACCGCGACCACCGCCTCGGGATCGGCGGCAAGAGCCCGGGTACCTGATAGGAAGAAGTCCGGTGTGAACAGGTCGTCGTGGGCGTTCCATGCAAAGTAGTCGCCCGAAGCTGCCCTGAACACTACGTTGTAGTTCTCCGCTGCGCCGATATTCGACTCCTGACGGACGTTCTGGACCCGGTCATCCTCAGCGGCGTGCTTTGCAATGATCTCTGGTGTCCGATCGGTAGAGGCATTGTCGGAAATCACTATCTCGAGGTTCGGATACTCCTGTTTCCGCAGTGCGTACAGCGTTTCGTCCAGGAACTCCTCGCCCTGGTAGACCGGGACTCCAACGGAAACCAGCGGCAATGATGATGTCGATGGGCTTTTGTCGCCGTGGCTTGTCACCGATCTCCCTTCGGGACCGTCGTTGTGTCGACATCCCTATTGAAGCCGTTTCTACAGGCCGGTGCGGCCGATTGATTCAACCAAGCCGGATTCGTGTGGCATGAAACGCCTCTGCGAAGCCATCCGGTGCCAGGCTCTCCACACCGCGCAGCCGCATCAGACCTGAAAAAATATGGCGGTTGTACCAGGCTTTCTCGTGCTGGGTTTCGAAATGGGAGTCGATGTGGTCGAGTTTTCGCTCGGCCTCGGCACCGGTCAAGGGGACATACACGTTGGGAGCGCCGAGGTCTCCCTCCAGCTTCACGATCTCGTATTCGAGAATCATGTGAGTGCGAAAAAGCTGATGTGCGAGTTCGGCGATGAATCGGTGGTCCTGATGTCGATCTCTGATATGTGGGGCGATCACCAGGTCTGCGGGGGGGCCCGCGGTGGCCGCTTTCAAGAATTCTTTCGTCTCCCTTGCATGGCTATATGGAAGAAAGCCGTCAGTCATGTTGCCGCAAATCACGTCGACCCGGTCACCGAGGAGGTCGCTGGCGCTGGCTTTGGCCTCTGTAGCCCGGGTCTCGTCGCCCGCCGCGATCGCAAACGTGAATCTTGTTTCATCGTTCATGGAGGCGAGACGCCCGAGTAGTCCCGCGGCTCCGACCTCGATGTCGTCGGGGTGGGCACCGAGGCACGCCACGTGGCCAACGGGTGATTCGAAGCTGAGGCCGATCATTCGTCGTTGCCATCCCTCCAGAGCGCCCAGGGCGCTTGCGCCGAGGTATAGAGACCCTCGAGGTAGGTCTGCTCCTTGAAGGTGTCCATGGGAGACCAGAACCCCTCGAAGCGGTGTGCGTACAGCTTTCGCTCCTTGATGATTCGCTGGAATGGGGCCCCGACTAGATCCTCGCCGGGGTTGATGTAGTCGAAGATTTCCTTTCGAAATATGAAGTACCCACCATTGAGCCACAAGTCCTCTTCGGCAATCGGGCCCATGGAAACGGCGTCATCGCCATCGACCTGGGCCACGTGGTACGACTGGGGAGGTCGCACGGCCAGGAAGCCCGCGATCTTGTCCTTGGACTGGAAGGTGGTGACGTATTCGGCGAGATCGAGGTCGGTGACTCCATCGGCGTAGTTGGCCAAGAACATCTCGTCGTCACCGAGGTGATCCTTGACCCGTCGTAGTCTTTCCCCGATCTCGGAACTGAACCCGGTGTCGACAAACGTGATGCTCCAGTCGTCGATGTCGGTGCCGAGCATGATTCTCTCGGCCCCACCCTTCTTCATGACGAAGTCGTTGCTGACCGCTTCTTCATAGTCGAGGAAGAATCGCTTTATGGCCTCGGCACCGTATCCGAGGGCGACGATGAAGTCCTTGTAGCCAAAGTGTGCGTAATACCGCATCACGTGCCACAGGATCGGTCGATTACCTACGGCGACCATCGGTTTCGGCACATTGCTCGAGAAGTCGCGAATCCGCATTCCCTCGCCGCCGCAAAACAGGACAACCTTCATGTTCGGACCGCCTCAATGATGCTGGCGCCGGGAATGGGGACCACAAACTGTCCACCCCATTCTGAGATATATGAGAGTTGTTCCATCAATTCCCCCTTGATGTTCCACGGCAGTAATAGGACCAGGTCGGGTTTGGTCTCTTCGATTCGCTCCGGGCTGAATATCGGTATGTGCGTCCCCGGGGTGTAGCGCCCGTGTTTGTAGGGGTTCATATCACATGCGTAGTCGATGAAATCGGTCCCGATTCCACAGTAGTTGAGCAGAGTATTGCCCTTTCCGGCCGCCCCGTAGATAACGATGGATTTTCCCGCGTCTTTGGCTTCGGTCAACAACGACAGCAAAGCCCGCTTTGTTGCCTTGACCTTCTCTGAGAAGTTGGCATAGGTGGCAAGATCGAAGAGGCCAAACTCTTCTTCTCTTCGCAGGAGTGCCGAGACCGAGTCCTGCACGGGTTTGGAGGTGTCTCCGTCAGGTTTGACGTAGAGTCGCAGTGAGCCGCCGTGTGTCCATAGTTCTTCGACGTCGAAAACGGTCATTCCATGTTGTGCGAATACACGTTGTGCCGTTCCCAATGAAAGGTATGACCAGTGCTCGTGGTAGATCGTGTCGAACTGGTTCTGCTCCATCAACCTCATCAGATGTGGAAACTCAAAGGTGGCGACCCCGGTGGGCGACAAGACCAACGGCAGTCCGGCGACGAACCCATTGATGTCCGGGGTGTGGGCCAGGACGTTGTTGCCTACCACGAGATCGGCTTGATAGCCCTCGAGTTGGAGGCGTTCTGCAAGGGTCGCGTTGAAGAACTCGGGTATCGAATCGATCCCTTTCTCCCTGGCCGCAGCCGCAACGTTTGACGACGGCTCAACACCTAAGACGTTTGCTCCTTCTTTCTGGAAGAACTGGAGCAGGTAACCGTCGTTGCTCGCTATCTCGAGGACATTGGTGTCTTCACCGAGATCGAATCGGTCAATCATCATGGCCACATACTTCCGAGCATGTTCGAGCCATGCCGTCGAAAAGGATGAGTAGTAGGCGTAGTCGTCGAAGATCTGCTCCGGCGAAACGTATTCACCGATTTGAGCCAGGAAGCATTGGCCACATACGCGGACATGGAGAGGGTAAAAGGGCTCCATCTGGTCGAGTTCGTCGAGAGTCAGGAATGACTCGCATAGCGGATGCATCCCGAGATCGATCATGGTGGTCTCTAGGTCCGAGCCACAGAATCGACAATTGGCGTTGGCAGCCATCAAAGACCGCCCCGCATCACGAATTCACCCCAAGGACAAGCATCCCACAATCCCTCCGCATTCCCGCTCCACAGGCTAGGCCGAATAGGCGGGTTTTCAAGATCGCACATGGGGATCTCCGCCGGTTTGTCCGATATTAGGCGGGTCGGCCGCCAGTCATGGCCAGCCTGGCTTCAGTTGCGACCCGGAATATTGCGATTCCCACGACAACCATGATCGCGGCCCCCACCAGGTAGGGAACTCGCAGAGTTGTGGCGTCGGCGAGTGCCCCGGCGAATATCGCACCAGCCGGCAGAGCGCCAAAGCCGATCAGCCGAAAGGTGGTGACGACTCGTCCCAGAATCCTGTCCGGGCTGAGCGCCTGGCGCAACGATCGGCCAACGACCGAGAACACCGAGACGCCGAGACTTCCTAAGAAAAACCCCAGACCGGCTACATACACGCTCGGTGCCAGTCCGACCACCAGTTGTCCGCCGGCGAGCAGGAGAGCGCCGCCGGTCATTGACCAGCGTCGGCCGAGGAGACCGGAAACCCATCTGGCAGCGACTGCACCTGCAAAGCCGCCCAGGGCGCCTGCTCCCACAATGAGCCCAAACTGAAACTCCGTTGCGCCGAGGTCCTCCAGGGCGAAGAGGACGAGTAGCGCCCCACCGCCACCGAGAGCGAAGTTGGCGGCCGACACGGCAAAGGCCAGACCTCTGAGCAGGGCATTGTCGCGCACAAATACGACGCCTTCGGCGATGGCCGAGCGAATCGACGTGCGGGGACCGCTGTCTGGCCTCTGCAATGGCGTTTTGATCCGGCTTATCAGGACGGCAGCGATTAAGAAACTCGCGGAGTCGATCCCGAACGGGATGGCGGCCGTCAACGCAAAAAGCCACGCTCCCACCGGGCCCCCGATTGCGTCGTTTGTGATGAACTCGACAGCGAGCAAATTGCTGTTGGCCCTCTCCAGATCGGCGTTCCCCGCCACCATTGGAATGGCAGCTTGAGAAGAAGAGTCCACAAAGACCTCGCCAAGCCCCAGGATAAAACCCACGACGTAGATCATCGCGATGGTCTCCGCACCCGTCGCGATGGCAAAGGTAAGCAGACCGACCGCCACGCCGCGGGTCAGCTGGCCGTACAACATCAACGTTTTCCGGTTGAGTCGATCGACCAACGCCCCGGCCGGGAGTGAAAACAATATCCAGGGAACTGTCGTTGCGGCCGTCACCCCGGTTACCACCACCGGATCTCTGGTGATAGTGGCCATGAGCAGAGGCAAGGCCGTTAGCCGAATCCCGTCGCCAATATTCGATACGGAAGAAGAACCCCACAGACGCCAATAGTCGGCGGACAATCTTTCGGTTCTAAGTCCGGCCACCGCCCTCCTCGCCAGGAATCAGTCCGTGACGCGCCGGTAGAGACGGACGGCCAACGGTGAGAAGACCAGAATTATGCCTGCTATCCACGCAAACGATTGGAGGATCAGAGTTCCCTGATCGAGCCCAATGAACCCAAGTGCCTCTTCAGGAAGCATCAGGGATCGAACCGTGTTGGCGAGGATCGTTATCGGCTGGTTATCAGCGAAGGTTTGAAGCCAGGCCGGCATCGTATCGGTCGGCACAAAAACCGACGAGGCAAAGACCAGCGGGAATATCGGTAGGAAACCGGCGACCTGGACGGCCTCGGTGTCTTTGATGGCCAGGCCGAGGCAGGCCATCACCCAGGACATCGCGTACGCAAAGAGGAGCACGAGCAAAACACCGAAAGCCATCTTCACGAACCCCTGCTCGAAGCGCCAGCCGATCAAGAATCCCACCAGGAGCATGAGAGCGTTGACCCAGAGATTTCTGAAAAGGTCGGCGTTGGTGCGGCCGGTGAGGACCGCTGAGCGGGCCATGGGCAATGAACGGAATCTGTCGATCACACCCGCACTCAGGTCTTCTGTCAACCCAACTGCAGTCTGGGTAGCTCCGAACACGGCGGACTGGACCAGTATCCCGGGAATCAGCCAGTTGATGTATTGGCCCGCCGCGGCGGCCGGGCCGGAGCTGGAGATGGCTCCTCCAAACACGTAGTTGAAGAGAAGAAGGAACATGACAGGTTGGATCGTTGCAAACACCAGTAGCTGGGGGAGCCGCACATTGCGCAGAATGTTTCGCTTCGTGATGACCGCCGTGTGAGTGAAGGCACGCTTGATGCCCGGCCGGGTGGTCGTTGTTGACGTCATCGGTTCCTCCTGCTGCGTTTGCCGGTTGGTTCCGGCTTTGCGCCATTTCCGGTCTCGTCGGTGGCACGTCCGGTCAACGACAGGAACACATCGTCGAGTGTCGGCTTGCGCAAAGCGATGTCGGTGGGCCTGATCTGGCTCGCATCGAGCTCACGGACGACCTGAGTAAGTGTGTCGACTCCGCGGACGGCCGGAATACGCAGAGTCTCGACCAGCAGCTGAGGGGGTTCGCCAGCCACCCGCTGCAATGCTTCGGCGGTGCGTTCGCGGTCAACGTCGTCAACGGTGAGCTCGACGACGTCTCCGCCCATACGATCCTTCAACTCCACCGAGGTGCCCTCAGCGATCAGCTTGCCGTGATCTATGACGCCGATGCGATCCGCGAGACGGTCGGCCTCCTCCAGGTATTGGGTTGTGAGAAGCAAAGTCGTGCCACCGCTCACCAACTCTTCGATCAGCTCCCAGACCTCGAGTCTGCTGCCAGGGTCGATCCCCGTAGTTGGCTCATCCAGGAAGAGAATCTCTGGCCTACCGACGATGGACGCCGCCAGGTCGAGCCGACGCTTCATACCCCCCGAGTAAGTCTTAACCTGACGATCCGCAGCATCGGTGAGTCGAATCTTTTCCAGGATCTCGCCGGCACGGCGGTGGGCCTCGGCCTCGGTGAGGTTATAGAGACGACCCACCATTTCCACGTTCTCGCGACCCGTCTGGTAACCATCGACGGCAGCGAATTGCCCACCAAGGCCGATTCGGTTCCGGACGGCCATTGGGTCGTCGACAACGTTTATGCCTCCCACAAGTGCGGTGCCCGATGTGGGTCGTGACAGAGTGGCGAGTATGCGGATCAGCGTTGTCTTTCCCGCACCGTTGGGACCTAGAAGGCCATAAACGATTCCCGGCTCGAATTCGAGAGACACACCGTCGAGTGCGTGGACGTCCCCGAAATACTTGGTGACGTCGGAGGTTTTTACAGCTAACAATTTGGGGACTTTCCTCAGGGACGAACCCGCGATGATACGACAGCGCGCGGGCAACCCATTGGCCTATCTCCGACGCTCTGCTGCGAGTTCGAAGAGCCGTTCCGCTCCAGCCCCCAACGCCGCGAATCTTTCATCGCGGGTTTGGCCCTTCAGCCAGCGAATGTAGATCTGTTGCAGGACCACCGCCAGCTTCCAGGTGCCAAAGACTATGTACCACTCAATGTTCGCCATTTCCCGGCCCGACGTGGCCGCGTATCTCTCCAAAGCCTCTGATCGCCGGAGCCAACCGGGAGCGGCGGTCGGCATCGGGTTCAGTGACGACGGGGCCTCACCGGGGTCATACCATGTGGCCATGAGGGTCCCCACGTCGGCCAATGGGTCTCCCCGTGTTGTCATGTCCCAGTCGTAGACAGCCACGCATTTCCCCGGATCGTCTGGGTCCACAGCCATGTTGTCCAGGCGCCAGTCGTTGTGGATGAGACTCGGAGTCCCCGAGACGGGCACCGAGCCGGCCAGCCAGGAGGCAACTTCGTCTGCCACGGGGTTTGATTGATGTCTTGCGTTCTGCCATCGATCGGCCCAACCCGATACCTGACGATCGAGGAAACCCTCCGGATGTCCAAGATCTCCGAGGCCGCATGATGCAGCGTCGACCTCATGGAGGTCCGCCAGCGTGTCGATCACGACCAATGAGAGCGCACGATTGGCGTCCTCGTCCACCCCGCCGCCGAACAATTCCGGCACCACGTTCTTGACGACTATGCCGTCCAGTCTTTGCATGACGAAGAATTGACTTCCGATCACGCTCTGGTCATCGCAGAACGCAACAGCTTTCGGCGCCAGCGGGAATGACTGCCACAGGTTGGAGAGCACCCTGTATTCGCGTGACATATCGTGAGAGCCATGGGCCACCGGGCCAAGTGGTGGCCGACGAAGCACCAATTCGGACCCGTCTTCGTACTTCAGCAGATATGTGAGATTGGCCCTGCCATTGGCAAACTGGAGGATCTCGGGCGTTCCGCCTGGCAAACCCTCCTGGCCCCCGACCCACTTACGGAGGGCGATCACATCGAGGGTCTCGTCGGGACGTACCGGGATCACATCGCTCACCGCTCCAGAGATTAGGGCGCAACTCCCCTGTACTCTGTCCGCCGGCCCAAGCCAAGGAGCAGATGTTGCCAACACCGTTTGAGATCTCGGACCGTCTCACTGAAGAGTACGCCGATCTCGCACCGCAAGCCGCCACCTCATATGGAATTCCGGGACGTGACCACCTGTGGGGAGATACCTCACCCTCAGGGCATCAGGCTATCGCCGATTTCGCCACTGGTGGAATTGCCGCCATGGCACCCCATCTCGATCATCCCGATGCCAGAGAGGCAACAGCTGCCAAAGTCGTCACGGCGTATCTCCAGGAAATTATCGACACGTACGACCAGGGGGATCATCTCAGGAATCTGAATCATATATACAGCCCGGTCCAGATACTGCGTGACGTGTTCGACCTCATGCCGACAGATAGCGAAGATGGTTGGGCGAACGTCGTTACTCGCCTCCGGACAATCGATCAGCCACTCGAGGGCTATCGGGCGACCCTACAACTCGGATTGGACCGGAATGAAGTTGTGGCGCGGCGCCAGGTCGACTCGGTGGTCGAGCAGTGCCGATCGCTGGCCTCTGACAGCTCGAGATTCATGAAGTATGAGAAACTGGCCGGGGCCGAGGGTCGAATCGGCAGCGAGATCTCCACTGCAGTGCGCCATGCGCGCATGGCTTACGGGAAATTGGCCGACTGGCTTGAAGATGCGTATTTGCCATCAGCGGCCGAGAGTGACTCGGTGGGTCGGGAGAAATACCTGCGGGCTACGGAGAAATTCCTCGGCATCGGGATCGACCCCCAGGAAACTTACGAATGGGGTTGGGGGGAGGTCAACGCCCTTCTCGAGGCGATGAGGGTGACGGCATCTGAGATCGACTCCGGCCTGAGCGTCGAAGAAGTAATCGCCCTGCTCAATTCCGATCCGGAGCGATCGGCCCCCAGTCATGACGCGTTTGCCGAGTTTGTCCAGGAGATCCAGAACGAAGCCGTTGACCAGCTCGCGGGCAGCCATTTCGATGTACCCGACGAATTGCGCAAGGTGTCGGTCAACATCGCTCCCGGCGACGGTGCCCTCGGGGCGTGGTATCACGGGCCATCAGAGGACATGAGCCGACCCGGCTCGATCTGGTATGCCCCCGGTTCGAGAACTGCGATCCCGGTCTGGCAGGAGGTTTCCACGGCTTATCACGAAGGCTTCCCGGGCCACCACCTCCAGGTAGGCACTGCCACCATGCTCCGGGACGAAGTGTCCCGGTTCCACCGTATCTTTGTTTGGAAGTCAGGCGCGGGGGAAGGTTGGGCGCTATATGCCGAGAGGCTGATGGATGAGCTCGGGTTTTTCTCCAGGCCTGAATATCGGTTGGGTCTGTTGGCGAGCCAGCTGTTCCGGGCGACGCGCGTGGTCGTTGACATCGGAACCCAACTTCAATTGAACATTCCCGACGATGCTCCCTTGTACCCGGGCGAGATCTGGAACTACGAGATCGCCGTCGATTACATGGAGAAAATCGGACTTCAGGAGCGAGATGTCGCTGTCTCGGAGGTAAAACGATACCTCGGGTGGTATGGGCAGGCCATCTCATACAAGGTGGGGGAGCGCGAGATCCTCAAGATCCGTGAAGAACGCCGGTCTCGCGACGGCGATAGTTTCGATCTGAAGGCATTCCATCGCGAGATGCTCGAAGTTGGAGCGATTCGTCTCGACCAGGTACGAGAGTTCCTGTTGTGAACAAGGCGTTCTTCGACCTGAGCAGGGCCGAGAATCGCGATCGATACAAACTTTTGGCAGAGTTGGTTGTGCCCCGTGCGATCGGGTGGATTGGCACGATGCGTCGCAATGACCTCTCACGACCACCCGTGATGTGCTCGACGTGATCAGACCGGCCTGACCTGATTGATCGCTACCGCCTGCAGTCGAACTTCAGCAACGACGGGTAAGGGTTGACCGCGCGGCCGTTCATGTACATCGCAAAATGCAGATGCGGGGAAGAACCCGCAGCGTTTCCGGTGGTTCCAACGTAGCCAAGGACGTCCCCGGCCTTGACGTGGCGGCTCTTTCCCTTGAACCAGTCCATGTGGCTGCCCAGGTAACGGACGCCATCGCTCCCGTCGAGGTTGAACTGGTTCCCCCCAATCGTGCCGACGATGAACTCGACGTCGCCGGATACCGGCGCCACGACCGGAGTGCCGCGCCCGGTGAACAGATCATTGCCTTCGTGGTACCGACCGCCGCTGCGCGGGAAACCCCAGTCGTTGAAGAAGCTGGCCTTGCCGACCGGGCATGCCCAAGTGGCTCCGCCAGGGACTTTCAGCTTCTGACCGCTCTTGATGACGTTGGCGTTCCCGATGTCGTTCAACTTCACGAGCGTCGAAACACTCGTGGCATGGGCCAGAGCGATTTCGCCGAGGCTGTCCCCCTTCTGCACGGTGTAGGTGATCTGGCCCGGCGAGCCTTTGGCAATGTATCCCGGGCCATCGAGGAAGAGCCGAGTCCCCGTGTAGACGGTGTTGCCCACGATCCCGTTGGCTTTTCTGATGTCCGCAGCGCTAACACCTTTGTGTTTGGCGGCGATTGACTCAACGGACTCGCCACTCCTGACGATGTGGAAATCGCCTTTGACGCCCTTGGACGTCGACCCTCCGTCGTTGCTCCCCTGGACAGTGGTCTTGGCGTCGCCCGGCACTGTGATTTTCTGACCGATGCGGATCAGATCAGGATTGGCAAGACCGTTGGCCTCCGCCAGCAAGCGTCCGGTTGTGCCGTAACTCTCGGCAATTCGGTTCAAGGTTTCGCCCCTGGTGACGACATGGACGACATCCTTGTTGCCGCCCTTACCCGGAATCACCAGCACTTGTCCCGGATAGATCAGATCAGGGTTGGAGAGATCGTTGGCCTCGATCAGATCGGCAAGGGAAACCCCCTGATCAGCGGCGATAGCCGAGAGGGTGTCACCCCGGTCCACCGTGTAGTCGAGCGAAAACAGCCCAACGAGCAATGAGATGACGGTGGCGACTACCGCAGCTCGGGCGCGACGATTTTCAGGCATTGGAGGCACAACTCCTTCAGCCCCTGATCCGCTCCGCGTAGATGAGCCTACCTGTTGAAACTGGAATTACCAGCGATACGAGGATTTCACCCACACCACACCGGCGGCCCTCTTTTGACGGGGGCCCTAGTCTCGTTCCGAGCTGTTGTATGTCGTGATGGTGGGGTCCGCCTTTAGGCGGTTCGTCGTTGTGGATGAGCCGGTGGTGGTATCCGCAGAGGGTGGATGAGATTGTTGAGGGCGGCGGGTTCGCCGTCGGCCCAGTGGACGATGTGTTGGTTGTGGAGCCAGAGGTGCGTTTGCATCCGGGGAACCGGCCGCCTTGGACGCGGGTCCGTGTGATTCGGGTGAGCCAGGTGGGTATGTTGCGGGCTGTGGGGCCGATTCCGACTTAACCTCAAGGGATCTGCCACATCGTGCCATCCAAAGACTTCACCAGCATCAAAGGCGACCTTGGGCCAGTGGCCCAGGAGCATTCTTCGGGGCTCTCCCTGGAGGGTGGGGACAATTCCGAGTTCTGGCAGATCCTCAAGTCCTATCCCAAGGTCAAACTTTATCTGTGCGGTGAAGACCACACCTACACCAAGCTGGAGCAGGACGGAATCGTACAGTTGGCCCACGGGAGCACCCTGGGCCGCACCTCTCAGATGAACTATCTGATTGCCGATGTCCAGGGTGCCAGGATGGATATCACCATCATGTCAACGGCTTAGATCGTAGACAAGACCTCGCCTCAATTGTGGGCGACAGCCAAGACCAAAGGCCCCTACTCGGTGCATGAAGTGAAGCACGACGAATGGGCAGTATTGGATAGCATGGTGATCTCGTGAACGGATTTACAAGGCAGCCGAATACGCGTCGGTAGGTATAAACGCCAGACAAGATTTTTTCCTACAAGAACTGCGTGACACCAATCCATCCTGTCGAATCGATCTCAGGCATGGCAGGTCTTCTCAGAGCCGCTTGAAACACCGGAAAGATTTGAGTCGCGTTGGAAACGGCGAAGTTTTCTGAAAGCAGGAGCCTCAGCTTCTCTGACGAAACATCGCCCTCATAGGCGCTGGAACAAAGATGGGGATCGCCAGGGGCCCTTTTTAATCGACGGGTGAGGGCCCTCAGACTGAATCATTCGGCCAGTCGTTGGGTGAAGAAGGTCTGACTTTGATCGGGACGGCAGACGACGGTATGCCCTGCCTTTCTTTGGCTCTCAACTGTCCACAGGCGGCGTCTATATCCTGGCCCCTCGTGTCGCGGATGGTCACGTTTACGCCTTCACGTTTGAGCATCGCAGCGAACTCCTCGATTCGAGGCTTCGTCGATGCGGTTTCGGTGGTCAGCGGGGTCGGGTTCAAGGCGATCAGATTTACATGGGCGTGGAGTCGCCGCGCTATCGCCGCCAGTTTGAACGCCTGGTCTTCGGTGTCGTTTACCCCGTTCATCATTGTCCACTCGATGGACAGTCGGCGACGCTTCTTCTCGAAGTACGAGGCTGCGGCTGCCTCCAGGTCGGCCAGGGGGT
Source organism: Acidimicrobiia bacterium (assembly GCA_041751055.1). Lineage (GTDB taxonomy): Bacteria > Actinomycetota > Acidimicrobiia > Spongiisociales > ZC4RG35 > MA-ANB-1. The sequence continues at coordinate 264,222 of JBGSYD010000001.1, forward strand.
ATCGCTTGTTGATTGGGACCAGGGAGGTTCGCAGCTCGTCGTCGGCGGCGTGGAGGCTTATTGCGAGATAGACCGGCCATGGCTCGTCGGCCAGTCGCTTGATCCCGGGCACGATGCCAACGGTCGATACGGTCAGCGACCGCGCCGAGATGCCAATGACTTCGACCATTCGTCTGATGGCCTCCCGAACCCTGTTGTAATTTGCCAGCGGCTCACCCATCCCCATGAAGACGATGTTGGTGAGGTGGTCGGGGACCCCGGGCATTCCGGTCTGCCGGAGATATGCCTGTGCGTATGCCACCTGGGCGACGATCTCACCCGGCTCGAGGTGCCGTTCAAATCCAAATTGCCCGGTTGCGCAGAAAGTGCAAGCCAGTGCGCAGCCAGCCTGAGAAGAAATGCAAAGAGTGGCACGTTTCGGGTAGCCCATGAGCACCGACTCGATCGCTGCACCGTCGGGTGCCCGAAAAAGCCACTTTCGGGTCCGGCTCCCATCTGAGGACTGTTCCATCTCCACTCGAAAAGGCCATAGCGACTCGCCAATTTTGCTCCTGACACCAGCCGGGATATTGGTCATGTCGTCCACGTCGAGGACCGGGGTCCGATATAGCCAGTGTCGCAATTGATCGGATCGGTAGGACGGTTCGCCCTCCAGATAGGAGTTCAGATCTTCGGGGGCGATCAGATAGGGCAATTTCAGCTGTGCCGGGTTCAGGAGAGCTCGGCGGCCCTGTCGATCCAGGACTGCGCCCTCACGGTGCTGACTCCGGCTACCTCGGCGACGTTGTCGGGCCTGGATCCGGCCAGGGCGGAGACCGTCCCCAACCCGGCTTCCGACAGCCTCGATGCGAACACGGGTCCCACGCCCTCGATCAACTCGACGCTCCCGGAGGTCTTGCGAAATGCGGGAGGGTCTGGCTCCCGGGAAACCGCGACGGAGATGAAGCGGTCCCGCATGGCCCAGGTCACCGCGGCAACTGCCCCGATGAAACCAACGATCTTTGCGAATCTGCCAAACACAACCGTAAGGCTACTAACCGTTGCGACTCTACGATGACCTGCATGAAGGTTGACTTTTATTACCCCCCCAGCCCGCCCCAAGGAGCTGCAGCTGCAGCTGTGGAGGCTTCTGACCTCGGCTATCACGGGTTTTTCTCCTCTGAAACGCAATACGACCCGTTCTTCCCACTGGCTTTCGCAGGCGCTGAAGCGACTTCGCTCGAGTTGGGAACGGCCATTGCGGTGGCCTTCCCGAGGTCACCGATGGTCACAGCGATGACCTCATGGGATCTGGCGCGGCTGAGTGGTGGACGCTTCATTCTCGGCCTCGGCACTCAGATCCGCCCCCACATCACACGCAGATTCTCCACTGAGTGGGGAAACCCCGGGCCCAGGCTTCGTGACTACATCCTCTCGCTCAAAGCGATATGGGACACCTGGCAAAACGCCGCACCGATGCGATATGACGGCGAGTTCTACAAATTCACCCTGATGACGCCGTTCTTCAATCCTGGCCCGATCCCAAAACCCGACATCCCGATCTACATCGCGGGGGTCGGGCCTTATCTCTCCAAGATCGCAGGAGAGGTTTGCGACGGCTTTTTCGTGCATCCTTTCCACACCGCCAAGTACCTCGACGATGTCGTAATCCCCAACATCGAGGTCGGGGCGGGTGACACGAGTCGAGTTCTCGATGACGTGAATATGGCTGCTTCGGTCTTCATCATGACTGGCGACAGCCAGGCCGAAATCGAAGAGGCGATGGAACCGGTGCGAGCGCAAATATCCTTCTACGCATCCACTCCGTCGTACCGGCCGGTCCTGGAGGCGAACGGCTGGGATTTCGGCGACGAACTGAATGCCATGTCCAAGCGGGGGGAGTGGGCTGAGATGCCGGCGGTCGTCCCCGATGAGGCCGTGCTCGAGGTCGGCGTCGCAGCTCCGATCGACAAGCTCGCCGAAGCTATCAAAACGCGATACGGCGATCGCTTGCAGCGAATCGGCTTTTACGCGGTTGGGTCAGGGGCCACGATGGAGCGGGAAACCTTGCGGACGATTATCGGCCAGCTCCAGGAGTAGAGGGGTCCCATTCATCGAGGCGTCGCCAGCGCAGGCGGTTCATCACCGGTTTCCGACCTTTGGGTTGGCTCGACGCCGACAGAATCAGGTCCTCGCCACCTGCCGGATTGGCTTCCCATTCGACCAACCGGCGCTGCTCACCAGCCACCCAGTTGGGAAACAAGCTGACTTCGACGGTGTGTACGACCTCGTTCGCCTCGATTCGGAAGGTCCCGGCGTAACTGAGGTAGCCGGCAGCGGCCCTGGCTCTCTCCGAAGCAGTCGCCGATCCCAGGGTCGTGGCGGAAAGGCTGGGCCGGTCGGTCCTCATGAGAGTGGCATTCATACGCCCGTCGCCGGTGTACGTCAGCAAACCCGTGGCCTTGCCACCATATGGCTGCTGTTCTTTGTCGCCGACGCGCGCAATCCATTCCACAAGCCGCCACGTTCCGACGAATCTCTCCATGTTCGCACGGTAATCCCATTCGAACGCAGCGGGCACCCGTCAGAAGACGAACGCCGCCGTGGTGTCGACACGAGGGTCCGCCGCAGCGGCGAGCTCACTCGTGCGTCTATCGATTATCGACATCGGACCCCATCCCGATTGCAGGTTTTGCATCTCGCCGACTTCGTGGCCCAGCGATCGGAGCTGATCCGCCACATTGGCTCCCGGCTCGAGCGAAATGGCAGATGTAGACCCTGGCCCGTATTGGGTCATCGACCAGCGGGGCGCCGCCTGGGCAGATTCCAGGGGTTGGCCGCCCACGATTGCCCGGGCTGCAAGCTGGGCAATGAGCTGAGGTTGGATCTCGCCGCCACGAGTCCCGAGAAGCCAGGACGTGTGGCTCCCTCGGGTCCACAAAGTCGGGGACAACGTGTGACCCGGTCGTTTCCCGGGCAGAAGCTCGTTGGGATGACCCGGCTCCAGCGAGAACCCCCTTCCGCGATCATGGAGCAGAAATCCCGATCGCGCCGCGCCAAAAGGCGAACCGGTACCGTGATAATTCGAGTTGATGATCGAAACCGACAGTCCCTTGTTGTCACCGACGCACATGTAGGCCGTGCCGCTTGCCGCCGCCGGCTTGGTGGGCCAACTCCCGGCTCTGTCGACCGAGACCGAAGCGGCTGCCTCATCGAGCCGATCGTCGGACAACAACTCACTGGGTGGCACCTCCGCGGTACTCGGATCGCTCACCAGACGGTCTCGCTCCCAGGCCAGAGCTCGATGGGCCTCGATCAGCAAGTGCCACCACAGTGGATCGTCCGGATCATCAGGCGGATCGAGTCGGACAAATACTGCGAGTGTTCCCGGCCCGAGATACCCAGCGGAGTTCGGTGGGCTGAACCAGGCGAAGTCGTCGCCGACCCCGACGCCCATGGGCTCGATCCACTCAGCTTGTGAGCGTCCCAGGTCCTCCATAGTGACGTGCCCATCTAGCGAATTCACGATGTCCTCGCCGGCAACTCCTGCATAGAAAGCATCGCGGCCGCCGGATGCGATCTCCCGAAGGGTCGACGCCAGGCGAGGGCGCATCACTACTTGGCCCGGGCCTATCGGCGCGCCACCCGGGTAGAAAGAGGAAACCGCGGGATTCCCCACGTAGCGATGGGCCATCGCGGCGAACGCATTCGACTGCTCGTTCGATGAGCGAAACCCTTCGGTGGCCAGAGCGATAGCCGGAGCGAGTGACGTGTCCAGGCTCATCGAGCCAAATCTTTCTGACAGGGCGGTAAGGCCGTCGACGCAACCCGGGATTGTGACCGCAAGTGGGTGGTCTCCAGGCACGGTTTCAGCACCTAGTTCTCGAAGGGTGTTGGCGAACGCATTTGAGCCCGAGCGCCCGGAGGCATTCAGAGCATACGGGGACTCCTCTCCGTCCATATGGATGATGGCGAAAAGGTCGCCTCCGAGACCACAGGTCTCGGGAGCGACAACTCCCTGGGCGGCAACCATGGCAACTGCCGCATCCACTGCGTTCCCACCGTGCACCAGGATGTGACGACCCGCCTCGGCGGACAGGTGATGAGGGCTGACGACGGCGTTACCGGTCAGGACAGCCTCAGGTCCGGCAGCAGGCGATTCAAGGCGTCGAGTACGGCACGGACGACGGCGCGGGCCACATCATCTTCGACAAACGCGCAGCCGATGAGCATCCGCTCGGTGGCATCTGTCACCAACACCACCTGAGCAATTGCAACCTGGCGGGATCCCAAAGTAGGGACATCCATGGAACTAACCGCCAGGGCTGCTTTTGGCTGAATGCCCTGTCGAATGGCGTCGATGGTGGCCTCGGCAACCTGGCGATGACGTGTGGATGTCGATGCCGCTCCCGACACGGTGCCGGTCAAGACTCTGTCGTTCCAGCGGAGGCTGACCGAGACCTCAGCCCTCGAACCGTCGAGTGTCTCGGCGATATCGATGAGGGCGGGACGAAATCCTCCTTCGAGATCGCCATCGGACAGTTGGACGATGGAGACTACGCGTCGGTCTATGTCCTCACCAAAAAGGGCCTGGCTGAGGGACTGAACATCTCTGACCAGCTGCTTCGGCGGCTTGTTCCGTCTGGCCAACACATGGATTTCTTCGATGTGGCCGTTGCCGGCGACGACGCGCGCTGCTTCGACCCCTTCGATCCTGCCGATTTTCTCCTGGAAAGCAAGGATGTCCACAGGGGCGAAGCGTACTCGGAAATGTCGCCGGTGGGACTCCACTATGCCGATTGCTCTTGTACGCGCGGCCGCGGCGGTCTAGATTTCTGCGAGCTGGGGATTTTTCCTTGGGCTGGAGGGCTAGACGGTCCCTGATCGTCATCCCTATCTCCCGGCGGGTGAGTCAGGGGCCTTTTGACATGTAAAGGGTTCCCGAGGAATCGGGACGAAGTGGTAAGCGTCGGCGTCGCATCAGGCTGAAGAACCAATCACCATCGACAATCAGCGGAGCGGATCCAATCAGCCATCATCACGATTGCTGAAATGAAACCGTAGGTGAGTGTCCCCCGAAGCATGAAGACGAACGATCCAACCGTCATCGCGGCCGCAGAGCCTCAAGGAGGCTCAACGGTTTGACGACTAACTCTCGTATCGGCTGAACCTAAAGACGCCGGCTTACCGCTCACATCGGGCAACATGTCATTAGCTGTCCATGGAAAAGAAACAAAGAAGGCGGAAGCGGAGATGGTTGGACCATCTCAGGCCCACGGTGCGTTTGCGGCTCCGGGTCGCTATTCCCTATGCCCTCGTCGGCATTACCACCCTGGTGGTCACTTTTGCTCTCAGCGATACGCCCAATTGGGCAGCGTGGACCGCCTTCGCGGCCCTCTTCGTCCTACTCGAATTCTTCGCGGTTGAGGTCAACGATCGTTTGATGCAGTCCTCGGGTGTCATGGTGATCATGACCGCAGGGGTCATTTTCGCAATCCGGACTGAGTCCGACGCCATCTTTGCCATGGCCCTGATGGGTGCGATGGCTTCGGTTACCCCGACTGATGTCAAGGCGAAACAGTGGTTCCAGCCGTTGGCCAATTTCGGGCAAATAACACTGGGACCGGCCCTGGCCGGTTTGGTCCTCGATTTGATGCTGGGATCCCTGCAACGTGACATCGGCAACTCTGATTTGCTGTGGGTGGTTCTGGCTTCATCTCTGGCCGCCCTTGTATATGTCACCACTCAGACTCTCATGATCCGCCGCGCCGTGAAGACCGTTTACGGACGGGACAACCTGGAGCCCTGGTCGAAGATGGGTGTCCTGTTCAGCAGCCAGGTGGCGATGGGCCTTCTTGGCGGCGTCATCGGCGCTGCCTATCTGATTGCGGGTCGTGAAGCCATCCTCGTCCTCATCATCGGCGTGTACGGGATCGGGCATATGTCCTTATACGCATTTGCCCAGCTCCGGGAATCTCACATCGGGTCGTTGCGTGGCTTCGTCAAAACTCTCGAGGCCAAAGACATGTATACGAGGGGGCATACCGAGCGTGTGGCTCACTTTGCCCAGTTGATAGGTGAGGAGCTCTCGTTTACGGGGACACAGCTGGAAGAAATTCGGTGGGCAGCCCTGATCCACGACCTCGGCAAGTTGGCCGTCCCAACCGAGCTGATACGCAAGCGGGGCCGCCTGGACGAGCATGAGTACGAGGTCATGAAAGATCATGCCCACCTTGTCGAAGAGATTCTGGCGGAAGTTGACTTTCTTCAGCCCATGGTCGAGATCGCCTCCGGCCACCACAGTCATTTCGATGGAAACGGTTATGGCGGACGTGGCCACACTGAAGGTGAAAGCCCCAGTTTGCAAGCGTGCATTGTGGCGGTGGCCGACTCCTTCGACGCCATGACATCGGCCCGCTCCTATCGGATGGCCCTTTCCCAGCAATACGCACTGGGGGAGCTTCGACGACACTCGGGCGGCCAGTTCCATCCGGGAGTGGTCGACGCATTCGAGAGAGCGCTCAAAAAGACCGGAAGACGTTGGGGTGCCCCCCATGTCAACGATGAGGAGATGGCCCGCCGTCTCGCAGAAGAGCCGGAGTTGACACTACGTGGCTGATTGGAGCCCACGAGCCGTGGCTTTCCTCTCATGGCTCTTTCCGCTGGTCGCCATACTCATAGGCACGATGGCCATTCCCGCGGCCGCCAACGACCCGCTCACGTTGACGGTTGGAGTTACGGCTCTGGTGCTTGCATCGCTGGTCAGCGTGGCGACGAGCAACTCCGGCAACAGGTTCACGACCGGTCTTGCGGTGGCAGCGGCGATTCCCCTTGTCATGATGAACAGCACCGAAGGTGTTGACTACGCCGGAGCCGTAGTTGTCTACGGATTCGGTCTCGCCGGAGTGTGGGCCCTCCGCTTTGCCCGAGGAGAGGCGCATTCGGAGCTCCTCCCCACGCTGGTCCGACGACTGGCGGGCTACATCGTGTACGCCCAGGTCTACACGATGATGCGAGTTGGCATGTTTGCCGATTTTGCTGGGGGATGGGAAGACTTGTTCCCCTTTGCGGTTGCCTTAACGGCGTGGCTGGGGGTGGAGGTGGGTCTCCGTGCCTTGCTCATTCTGGGACCACGCGAACTTTCGCGGACCTACCTGGCGCGCGCACTCCTACATGACCTGAATGTGTTCTTGGGGTTGACGTTGACCGGTGCTCTGTTCGGTGAGTTGTACCCCGAACTCCAGGGGTGGGCTCTTCCCATCGCCTTTCTCCCATACTGGTTCGCCCACACGGCCTTTGGCCGCTTCCAGGAGACAAAGGTCACCTACAAGCAGACGATCAGGGCGCTAGCGCGGATCCCCGAGGTTTCTGGCCTGGGGGTAGATGGACACGCCGACAGAACCACCGAATTGGCGTCTGCCATCGCCAAAGAGATGGGTCTGGGACCGAATCACGTGGAACAGGTTGAGTTCGCCGGCCTAATGCATGACATCGGAAGGGTCAGCCTCAACGAGCCGCAGGTTTTGAAGATGGGGTTCACCGACGACGACATCGCACGTTGGAGTGCCGAGATAATCGCCGAAGCCCCGTATCTCGACCGCGTCGCTGATGACGTCCGCAATCAGTATGAGCCGTATCGGCGCCCTGGTGAGGACAACAACCCCGAGATCACGCCGGTCTCGCGGATCGTCAAAGTGGCTGCAGCCTATGACTGGCAGGTACATCGAGACGGTAGGTCACCTCTCCAGGCGATGGAACACCTTCATGCAGGCAGTGCTTATGAGTACGACGCCGATGTTGTGGCCTCGCTCCGCAGGCTTCTGACGAGCCGGGGCGTGATCAGCGGGAACCGCAGTTCAGTGGGCTGATCCGGCTTCGGCCGAGGCTCCCTTTCTGAAGTATCGTCGGGGCCTGCGCAATTCGAACTCGAGAAATCGCCCCAGTCCAACGGCAAGGAAGACGTCCCCGAGACTGATGACCTGGCCGTTGCCGGCGAGCCGAAGCGGTATTACGTCGGCGAAGGCGGGAAACATGGTGGTGCCGTCGAGCGGGACGTGTTTGAAAGATCCAACGATGTCCGGGTTGCTCTGGGTGAAGCCGCTCGCAACTTTTGCCGCCTCGGCCAGCACCGGCATGCCACCGTTCAGGGCAATGACCGTGAAGTTGAGGAGGACACCCACACCAGCCAGCCACATCCCGGGCCGGTCGCGGTTGACGATGGCGAGGATCATGAGCAGGAAAAACGAGGCAAGGACCATGATGACGCCCACGGAGTCCGGCCAGGAGTCGGGCAGGAACCGCGTCACAGACTGGAGCCCAAATCCGACCAGCAGGAGTCCCCATGCCCGAAGATGGATATCACCGAGATTGGTCAAGCGACCACCGCGAAGAAGTGCGATGGCCAGAGCCAAGAACAGAACGAGAGCCAGCCACAGCATGGGTCCCGACGGTAATCGCCCTGACGATGGACCGTTAGACGACAACGGAGAAACTTCAAAATGATTCAATACGAGACCGGAGCTGGAAGGGCCACTATCACCATCAATGACCCGGATCGGCGCAACCCGATGTCAGCGGAGGTCATGAAGGAACTGGCGGAAGCCACGAAGTCGGCTTTGGATGACAACTCGGTGGGCGTCATCATTTATACCGGATCGGGCGACAAGGCGTTCAGTGCCGGCGGTGATCTTTCGAGCGGGTTTGTCGACGACCCGATCGGCCGACACGATGCGCGTGGCGAGCTGGCCGAGCTGTTTCGCCTGATGACGCGGGGTGGCAAACCCACTGTCGCCCGCGTCAACGGTCATGCCCTTGCCGGGGGCTTCGGGCTGGCCGTCGCTTGCGACATCACCGTTTGCGTCGACGATGCCCGGTTGGGCGTGACCGAGGTGAAAGTCGGACTGTGGCCGATGATGATCTCCGCTGTTCTTCTGCGTTCGATGCCCCGGAAGGCCGTTGTCGAACTGATGTTGACCGGGCGAACAATCGACCCTGTCGAAGCACACAGGCTTGGCGCGGTCTCGAGGGTGGTTCGCCGTGAGCAGCTAGACGAAGTTATAGACGAGGTCGTCGATTCGCTCCTCGCCGCGAGCCCGGCCGCCATTCTCATCGGCAGAGATGCAATCGCAGGCATCGCCGACCGGGACTTCGACTCGGCTCTCGATCGGCTCCAGGGTGGTCTCACCGAGATTGCGCTGACCGAGGACGCCGCCGAAGGCATCAATGCTTTTCGGGAAAAGCGACCACCCCAGTGGAGCGGTCGCTGACGTGCTCATAGTCGCACTGGCGGTTTAGCCTCTAGGCGTGCGCCGCAGGATCCAAATCGTCGGCTGGACCTTGATTTGGTCCGGCATCTTCGTCCTCGGCTACGCAGGGTGGGAGCTGCTAGCGACGGACTTCATCAACTCGAGGATCCAGGCCGATGCCCAGAGTCGGGTCACCGGAGTACTCGAGGAGAACCGGATCGAGCTTCCTCCTACCGAGGTCTTCGATGACGCCGAAGGCCCGGTGCGGTTTCACCCCGAAGCTGCACCCGACGCGGGGACCGAACTTGCAGTGTTGACAGTCGAAAGGCTCGGATTGAGCGCAGTGGTGTTCGAGGGTGTCGATCGCGATACCTTAAAAAAAGGCCCGGGGCACATGCCCGACACCGCCGTTCCGGGGCAACCAGGAAACTCGGTGATTTCGGGTCACCGCACCACCTACGGTCGGCCCTTTTTTGACCTAGATCTGCTGAAGCCAGGCGATCGCATCGAGTTGGAAACAGCAATAGGTGTCACGGTTTATGAAGTAAGGAGCACCGAGATCGTCGAGCCCACTGACGTCTGGGTCACCGAAGATAGAGAAGGGGGTTGGCTGACCCTCACAACATGTCATCCCAAGTTCTCCGCCCGACAACGGCTGATCGTATTTGCCGAGATGGTTGCAGGGCCCAACACGGCCTATGTCGATCTATTGCAAGCCAGGTCGAACCTTCTGGGCTGATCCCGCGCCGCTAAGACAGGCCCGACGCCAGTTCCTCGATGATTTCGGCGTTGAGAATTCCGTTGAATATGTCTTCGATGGTCCCATTGCTGTTGATGAAGAAAGTGGCGGGGAGGCCCAAGGACTGGTACCGGGCTCGCATGTCACCGTCGTCGAACGCGACCGGATAAGTAGGCCCTACATCAGCCACAAACTCCTCGAACGCCTCGTAAACGTCTTCAACTGCTACACCAAGGACGATGAACTCGGGGTGGGTGTCGGCAAAGGCTGATATTTCGGGAATCTCGGCACGACACGGACCGCACCACGATGCCATCAGATTGATGACGATCGGACGACCGTCGTCCAACAACTGATCGAGGGTGACCGACTCACCGCCAACAATGTTCCGGACATCGAACCCGGGGGCCACCGTGCCTATTGATGCCACGGTCGGATCGTCAGTGTTGAATATCCAGGCACCAAAAAGCCCGAGTGCGATGACAGCCGCAAAGATCCCTGTAAGTCGTAACCCCTGGCGGGGCAACGGGTCGGTGTCACCGTCAGGCGGGGGCCATTTTTCTGAGGACATAATGCAGGATGCCACCGTTACGTAGATATTCGACCTCTATCGGAGTGTCGACGCGTGCCGTGGTCTGGAACTCGGTCACGGTGCCAGTCGGATGGGTGGCCACGACCCGAACCTTCTCCTTAGGCTTCAATTCGTCATTCAGGTAGATGTCGAAGGTTTCGGTGCCATCGAGGCCCAGGGAAGCTGAGTCTTCTCCGTCGGCAAAGACCAAGGGCAGCACACCCATCATCACCAGGTTTGAGCGGTGGATCCTCTCGAACGACTTGGTGATAACCGCCTTCACACCGAGGAGAAAGGTTCCTTTTGCTGCCCAATCTCGCGAAGATCCCATGCCGTAGTCGACGCCGCCCAGAACCACCAGCGGAACTGATTCTTCCTGGTAGTGCATGGCAGCTTCGTGGATGGACTTGATCTCGCCATCGAGTAAGTCGGTGGTCCAACCGCCTTCGGTTCCAGGCGCGAGCTGGTTCTGAACCCGAATATTGGCGAAAGTGCCCCGGGTCATGACACGGTCGTTTCCACGGCGCGATCCGTAGGAGTTGAACATCGGCGGCTGGACACCTTGGCCTATCAAGTACCGGCCGGCCGGCGTGTCGGCTGCAATCGAGCCTGCCGGGCTGATGTGGTCGGTTGTGACGGAGTCGCCGAGTTTGGCGAGGGCTCGGGCGCCCACGATTGGTTCGAGCGGCGTGACCTCGGGAGTCAGGGTCGTAAAGAAAGGTGGCTCCTGGACATAGGTGCTGTCTTCGTTCCATTCGTAAAGGTCGGACTCGACGGTTGCTATCGACCGCCACTCGTCGGAGCCGGTGAAAACATCCGCGTATTTCTCGATGAATTGCGACTGGAGAACGTTCTTGCCGACGATGGTCGCGATTTCATCCTGCGTCGGCCAGATGTCGCTCAGCATCACGTCGTTGCCGTCGCGGTCAATGCCGATTGGTTCAGTCAGTGGATCCCAGGCAACCGTGCCGGCAATTGCGTAGGCGACGACCAGCGGCGGCGACGCCAGGTAGTTGGCCCGGACATCGGGTGAAATCCGTCCCTCGAAGTTGCGATTTCCGGAGAGAACGGCCGCGGCGACCAGGTCGTTGGCGTTGATCGCTTTTGAGATCGGCTCGGGTAGCGGGCCGGAGTTGCCGATGCACGTGGTACATCCATATCCCACCACGTGGAACCCGAGAGCCTCCAGATCTTCGAGCAACCCGGATTTCGTCAGATACTCGGTAACGACTTTCGACCCCGGCGCCAGGGAAGTCTTGACCCAGGGCTTGCGGTTGAGCCCTAACTCTCTTGCTTTTCTTGCCACCAAGCCTGCGCCGACCATCACGTCTGGGTTCGACGTGTTTGTGCAAGAAGTAATCGCGGCGATGACTACATCTCCGTCGGTAATTTGGAAGGTCTCGCCGTCATACGTCACTGCGATGCTGTTCGACGCATCCAAGCCGTTGGGGCCGGCTCCGCCTTCATCGACCCACTCGGTAGTTGTCCCTTCCTTGGAGGGGCTTGCTTTGCCGAAGACGTTCGAGAGATCCTGTTCCCACTGAGATTTCATCCCCGAAAGTGCTACGCGGTCCTGGGGCCGCTTCGGTCCGGCCAACGAAGGCTCAACTGTCCCCATATCGAGCTCGAGATGCGACGAGTAATTGATCACGCGGCTGTCGTCGCGCCACAGTCCTTGTTCACGGTAGTACTGCTCAACCGTGTCGATCAGCTTGTCGTCCCGGCCCGTCAGCCGGAGATAACGAATGGTTTGCTCGTCCACAGGGAAGAATCCGACTGTCGCCCCGTACTCCGGGGCCATGTTGGCGATGGTGGCCCGGTTCGCCAGTGGCATGTCGGATAAACCCGGGCCGTAAAACTCGACGAACTTGCTGACGACACCGTGGGCCCGGAGCATCTCGGTCACCCGGAGCACTAAGTCGGTTGCAGTGCCACCCTCGGGGAGTTTTCCGGTGAGCTTGAAACCGACTACCTCCGGCATGAGCATGTAGATCGGCTGGCCCACCATGGCCGCCTCGGCTTCGATCCCGCCGACTCCCCACCCGACAACTCCAAGCCCATTGATCATCGTCGTATGGCTGTCAGTGCCCACGAGGCTGTCCGGGTACAGCTCGGTGCCGTTGTCCCATACGACCTTCGCCAGATACTCGAGGTTGACCTGGTGGACGATCCCGGTGGCCGGGGGTACGACGCGGAAGTTTGCGAAGGCGGATTGGCCCCATTTGAGGAACTCGTAGCGCTCCTGGTTCCTTTCGAATTCCTTCGAGGAGTTGATGAGCAAGGCGTCAGATCGGGCAAATGCATCAACCTGGACAGAGTGGTCAATCACGAGGTCGGCCGGTATCAGCGGGTTCACCTTCTGGGCTGATCCCTCGTCGCTGGTCATTCGGACGATGGCCGACCTCATGGCGGCCAGATCCACAACGGCGGGCACACCCGTGAAGTCTTGAAGTACCACACGACCGGGTATGAACGGAATCTCATCGTCGCCGACGTTGCTTGCGTCGTAACTTGCGATCCGACGGACATCTGCTTCGGTCACCGCAATCCCATCGACGTTCCTCAGAGCTGATTCGAGGAGGACCTTGATCGAGTAGGGGAGGTTTGCTGTGCCTTCGAGGGCATCGAGCCTTGAGATCTCACGCTGCCCGAGGGCAGTTTGGATTTGGGTCCGGGACCCGAATGGATCATTTGTCATTGGAGACCTCTGGGGTTGACTGCAAAAGGTGGTTGTCTTTGAGGTTAACGGACGAGACCTATTCGAAAATCCCCGGCTACCGCGAAAGAAAGCGGGTTCTTATCGGTTTTGAGCAACCAGATTGACCGGGACTTTGGTGACACAGTCCGCATCGAGCCTGGCATGCGGGATCAGAATCGGCTCGCATCCGACCGCCATCGCACCGAACAGGCCCGAGACGATGCCCCTGTCCAGTGAGCAGATGACTTCGGGATGACTGGTCGCTGCCTCGCCAAACGGACAATGACTCGTGAGCAGCTGCTGGCCGGGGACGTCGGGGTTCATTGAAAACCCGAGTCCGGTCATCGCGCGGGCCACGGATTGAACTGCCGATTCGTAGCCCGAGTCTTCCGGTGCCCCGATTTCCGCCGCAAGCTGAGTTCCATACTGTCGGCCGACGGACTCTGCCACGGATGAGAGATTCTCGTCAGAGACCTGGCCCAGTATCTGCATCAGCAATTCAACGAGCATCTCAAAACGTCGCGGCGCGAAGTGCAGCGACACCTCCTTCTGCGTGGCCTCATAGGCCTTCGCGGGGCGCCCCGCTCCCGGCCCGCCGGTTCTTGGCGGACGATCGGTATTCACTTTGAGATATCCGTCGGTGGCGAGCCGATCCAGGTGATGGCGTGCCACATTGGGGTGGATGTCGAAGAGATTGGCGACAGTCGAAGTCGTCAACGGTTCGGCCGATTCCCGCACTGCGATGTAGATAGCGCGCCTAGTGGGGTCACCAAGGGCCGAGGTGAGATCCGAGATCCGGGTTTCGAGGGTCTTTGTGTCCATGAGGGGTATCAACCACTTAAAACTATAGTTTCGAGTGTCTTCTAACCACTGTCGCCGTAGGTGAAATCCATGGCTCCCGACCAACAACAAACAGATAGCGGCTCGCCCATGTTCGACGCGGTGTCCGGGGTCGAGTCGACCCTCATGCCCGGCCGCACGCTTGGCGAGCTCGGCCAGGTGAAGTCCGTGGACAAGTCCATCACTGGGAAGATCAAAGTCCAGCTGCTGTTGGCTGCTCCGGAGCGTGGCCTCGATGAGGCACTGAAATCCGCCCTGTCACCATTCGGGCGCAGCGCGGATATCGATGTCGAGATCATGTCCGAAGAAGGATCAGCTGAATGGATGAACGGCCTTAAAGACAAGGCCGGTCCCGGGATGGGCGAACCCGGCTCGGCGACTCGCGTCGTCGCCGTCTCGTCGGGAAAGGGAGGTGTTGGCAAGTCGTCGGTGTCGACCAACCTGGCGATCGCCCTGCGGCGCGCCGGTCAGATGGTTGGAATCGTCGATGGCGACATTTGGGGTTTCTCCATCCCCAGGATGCTTGGCGTGGAGGAGCCGCCCATCATGGTCGGAGATGCCATCGTCCCTCCTGTTGCCCATGGTGTGCGAGTCATGTCGATGGACTACTTCGTAGGTGACGAAAAAGCGGTTATCTGGAGAGGGCCGATGCTCCATAAGGCAATAGAGCAATTCCTCAAGGACGTATTCTGGGACAGGCTTGACTTCTTGATCGTCGATATGCCGCCAGGGACAGGTGATATCGCAATATCCATGTCACAGTTCCTGCCCCGCGCCCAGGTCCTTCTGGTGACCACGCCACAGCCGACGGCCCAGCGCGTCGCCCGGCGGGCGGCTCTGATGGCAGCCGAGGTCGATCAACAGGTGATCGGGGTCGTGGAAAACATGTCGTGGTTCACCGCTGACGATGGCAAGCAATATGAACTTTTCGGCTCAGGCGGCGGACAAGCTCTGGCGGACGAGCTTGGAGTAGACCTCATGGCGAGGATTCCGCTCCTGCCCGCGATGGGCCGTGGCGCCGACGACGGCCAACCCGTCACTATCGCTGCTCCCGGGTCCGAAGCTGAGGTGAGCTTCGACCAACTGGCCAAAGCAGTGATCGAAAAGCGTCCAAGGGTTCGGACCAATCCTGCCTTGGTGATCAAGTGAGCTACCGGACCAACGCCGTCCTGAGCTCTCTCGCCGCCTGGATCTTCGGTCTGGCGACATCGGTCTTGTTTGTGTCCTTGTGGGGTCGGGCCGTTGTAGTCGACACCGACGAGCTGGGTGACAGTCTGCTCCCACTGAGTCAATCCGAGCAGGTCGCCTCGGCTTTCTCGGACTGGATGACAACCGAATTGGTCGAGTCGGGCGTCCCGGCCGGGGCGGCTGAAGATGCGACGGAAGCAGCGCTGGTAACCGACGAGGTTTCTTTTGCCCTCAAAGGCATTGTTGTCGACGTCGTCGACGCTGCCGCAAGTGACGGAGTTGAAGGCGGAACCGTGGATGTGGCTTCGAAACTCGAGCCCACTGTCCCCGCCGTCACGATGGCCCTCGTAGATACCGGGGTGCCAGTCACCGAGACTCAGGTAGGTGCTGTGATCCGGGGAATCGACCCGCTGGTGATTCGCAAGGCTTCTGAGCCCCCTCTTGTCGGAGGGAACTCACCCCTGGCTGGCCGGCTCGGCACGGCGGCGATCCTGGCCGTGCTCTTTCAACTCATCTTTGCCGGCGTTTACGTCCTCGCTGCTCCTGACCGGCTCAAACGCATGCGAACCCTGCTGAATCGGTTTGCTCTCACCGGGTTGTCATTCGCTGTTCTGCTCAGGTTGGGAAGCTGGGTTTTGGACCCTGAGGGCGGTCGGGCGCCAGTCTCTGAAAGCCTTTCACTGCTTGCCGACTCCAAATGGGTGTTGCCGGCCCTGCTTGGAGGTGCCGGTGCAGTAGCGGCCCTATTCGTTTGGCTGGTGCGGGTCAGCACGGCTACACCGGTGGGAGCGTCCCTGCAGCCATCCGAAGCAGCCACACCACGACCAGGCTGACAGCCGTTCCCACCAGTATCGCCGACGTGATCCTGTTCGAGATGGGAGCAGCGCCGGCGCGACGGCCCCTGACTGCGAACCACGTCCATCCGGCCATGGCCTGTGCGGCGACCAACAAAGCCAACGGGTGGTATTTGAGGGCCATGCCCAAGTCTCCCCGGGCCAGATAGCCAACGGCGCGGGTCATGCCACAACCGGGGCATGCACTTCCGGTGATGAGTGCGAACGGGCAGATCGTCGGGCCATCGTCGGTGGGGCTGTATACGGCCAGCGCCAGCATCCCCAGGAAGGGAGCGGCCAGGATCAGACGGGTTCGCCAAACAGTGGTCAAAATGAGTTCCTAGAAGCCAGTGTCGAAAATCGTTGAGAAGCTGACTCCAAAAATGATCAGACCCACGAAGAACAGCACTGCCAGGATCATCAGGACTGATGCGATGATCCCCATGATCCGGCCGGCGTTGGCCGTACTCCTGCCCTCAGGGTTGCGACGACCGGCGTCGATCGCCTCCAACTCATTGTTGCCCATGATCCATGCTGCGATCCCGAGGGGCCCACAGCAGATAATGCCGAGAATTCCCAGGACGAGGATCGTGGTCGACTGGCTTTGTTCGGGATAGGCGGAGCTTTGCGGGAAAGTCATGGCGAAACCTTACAT
>JBGSYD010000002.1:0-2558 GCA_041751055.1 Acidimicrobiia bacterium
AATCCGGCGTCAGATGTTCCCTCGCGGTTGGGTGACATCACAGCGCCGACTGTTTTTGTGTGGTCTCAACGAGGGCCGGTCCCGGAAGACTCGGTTGATAGAGTGGTCTCGGCCGTTCCGGGAATCGTCCTGGAGCGATTCGACGTATTTCAGGCCCATCTGGAATCCCCTGCCGGAGTCGCTGAGGTGATCCAGGGGTTGATTCCCTAGCCTGCCTCGAATCCGACAACCTGGACCACGTTGTTTCCATATCCGTTTCGATTCCATACTGATTGGTCGGGTTGGACATTCCCCGCAATATCGGTTGCCCGAGCGGAAAGGAGATGGCTACCGGGACCAACCTCGATGTCGGAACGCCATGGCGTCGCCCCGTATTCGCCGGGCCGAGGTGCCAGGTCGGCGTCGCCGGCCGGCCTGTCGTCTAGCACGATCTCAACCTTCAAAATTTGCCCAGCTCCCGACCAGGCGGACCCGAGGACGGTGACCAAGCCGGTCGATACACGCTCACCGGATCCGGGTGTGGCGATCAATGACCTCACCCTTATCTCTCCGACTGGTGCGCCATCGTCGTAGCCAGCGTCGCCAAAGTATCGGTACTTGTTGACGAAATGGCCGAAAAACGGTTGCGAGACGGCGGAGATGGATCGCAGCCACTTGACCGACTTCATCGCATACTGGCCGGGCACGATTAGCCGGACCAGCGCTCCGTGTTCGGGGGTGAGAGGAACGCCGCCAAGACGGGTGGCCAGAATTGCTCGATCCCACATTTCCCGTCCGATCGAGAACTGGTAGCTGATTGCACCCTCCGGTTCGACGACGCCGGTATCTGCCCCTGTGAACACCAGCTCGGTCATCGATGGCGGGATCGGTCCCAGAACGTCCAGGAGTCTCGGTCCCGAGGCGGTCACCGGCGAGACGCCACCAAGGTCCCACGGGGTACCTTCGGGAGTTGGATCCATGTAGATACGTCCATTTCCGGCGCACTCCAGTACCATGTCGACGTCAACCTGAGCAAACCGGCCCAGGTCGGAGACAGCGATCGTATTTGTCTCGCCTCCGAGATCGACCTCAATGGCAGAAGGACCACGCTCGGGCGGGGTGAAATTATTCCGCATATAGACGAGATCGTTTCCCAATGGTGTGCCGTCGAGCCGCGCCAACGGTGTCTCCGCGTTTGGTGGGTTTTCGGTGACGACCAGAAGGCGTTCCATCAGTATCTACCGGTCAACTGTCCATCCTCGGAGCCGCAGCTCATCGACCAAGACAGAGTCGGGAATCAGGGAAACATCGAACTGTGGGTGCTCGGTGCCCAGCAGGGCCTCCACTGGGTCGCGCAGAGTCCGTGCCCAGGCCTTCCCCTTGGCCTCGGCGTTGAGCGTCAGGGTTCCATCCGGATTGACGAGATACGCACGGGCCGCAATCTGCGGGTTGGCACGTGACCCCCGCTCACCGTAGACCAAGAGGACGCCTCCAGCAGGCAGGTCTTGGATGCCTCCGGTCGCGACGAAGTCCCCCTGAAACGCCCAGCCCGATGCTTTGTCGGTATCCACCGATTCCACCACTTTCGCCCAGTTCTTGTGGCGTTCGTCGCCGATCAATGGAACCTCAACTGCAACGAATATCGTGTCGTCCATGACCCGAGGCTAGGCAATAATCACCGAGAGGCACGTATGAGCCTTTCAATTCCTTTACGATTGGAACATGGCCAAGCTCAGACTGTTCGCCAACTTGAGAGAAATCGCCGGCACTTCGAGAGTCGAAATCGATTCCGACACAGTCGGAGGAGTGCTCGATGGGGCCGTCGATCGATTTGGACCCGACTTTGGGCGAGGCGTCGAGTCGGCGCGGGTCTGGATCAATGGCGAGACAGCCAACCTGGATACACCGGTGGTGTCGGCAGACGAGTTGGTCCTAATCCCTCCGGTATCCGGCGGTAGCCAACCTGTTGCAGCCTCGTTCGCCCCGTCTGACTTGGTTGGGTTCTTGCCTCTGGGCATCGTAGTGCTAGCTGTTCTCGCCAATTTCCAGGGACAGGCAGTTTGGGGAGCTTTTCTCGTTGCAGTTGCCGCTATTTGGGCGATCGATCTCGCGTCAGTTTTCGAAAAGCGCGGTCGCGTCTTCGCGGCTCTCCCGGTGGTGGTCACCTCCGCCGGAGCGGTCCTCGCCGCTTATACGCTCGGCTCTTCCGGTTATGGCCTGTCAGTAGCTATCGCAGTTGCTGTCGCCCTCGGTTGGGCGGTTGCCTTTGCGGAGTATCGCGAAGTCGATAGCTTCAGCCCGACACTCTTGGCAAGCCTCTTGGGTGGCCTGGCCGCGGCGTCGATGGTGTTGTCACGGTCGGCATTTTCTCCCGACGCTCGCGCTGTTGATGTCTTCTTGGTGGCAGTGATTGCCGCTTCGGTTCTTGGCGCTCTGGCCCTCCGGTTCCAGGCGATTCCACTCCTCGACCCGTTCACGGTCACAGCCCTCGGTGCTGTCATTGGCGCTACTGCTGGTGCCGCCTTCTGGGACCTCGATGTAGTTGGCTACTTGTTGATCGGCCTCGGTATCGCGGTCGC
>JBGSYD010000003.1:0-137802 GCA_041751055.1 Acidimicrobiia bacterium
AACAATCCTTGCGCCGACTGAGCGCTGACCACATCGACGTCATCCAGTGTCACATCGACCATCCGGAGCCAAACTCGTCGATATTCATCGAAGGCTTCCGAAAGCTGAAAGAGGCCGGAACGGTAAAGGCATGGGGTGTTAGCACGAGCGATCCCGCTCACCTGCGCCTGTTCAACGCCGAAGGTGATTGCGATGTGCTGCAAACCGACTACTCGATTCTCAACCGCACCGCCGAGGAAGAGCTTTTGCCGTATTGCGCGGAGAACGGGATTGGAGTGGTCGTGCGTGGCCCGCTGGCAATGGGATTGCTGACGGGTAAGTACTCGGCTTCTGACTCGTTCCCTGAGGGGGATTTTCGTCGAGCCTGGATTGAGGATCCGGTGCAACGAGAGCAGTTCCTCCGCGACCTGGCGGTCGTGGAGAACTTGAGAGACGTCGTGCCCGACGGCGAAACGATGGCCCAGTTCGCTTTACGGTTCGTCCTCAGCAATCCAACGGTTAGCACCGTCATACCTGGTGCGCGTAATCGGCAACAAGCCGAGTCGAACTCCATGGCTGGTTTCAAGCCGTTGCTCTCAGCTGAGGAGAGAGAGTCTGTGGATCGTCTCGTACCTCCAGGTGGAGGCCGAAAGATCTGGCCGGCCTGAAGGCACGCCGATCAGAACAAGGCCTTCTCCACCCCGCCACATCGAAGCCCCTGGCGCGATCGGGGAACGCCCCGCCCATTGAACCACCACCGCAGTTATGCGCCGGGCCCCTTTAGGCGATCTCTCGGCGGAGGCCGGTATCGGGGATTCCGATCGGAGCTTTGCTTTGCGGACACGGCCCGCTCGAGCGTCTTCTAGTCCGCGCTCAAGCGCTGCTTGTGTTGTCGGAACGTTCTGGCGGAACCACAACTGTCGGGGCGGGTTACTCGAGGCCAGGCCCAAAGACCTCATCGAGGAGTGCTAGCACGGCCGAATGAGCTTCCTCGCTGTGCTCGTAGACCAGCGTCGAATGACCGCTCCCGTTGATTTCGAGGGTGGAATCCTCGCCAAACAGCTCGGCGATCTGCGTCAATCGACCCGCCGGGCAGATTCCGTCTTGCCGGAACCGCAACGCGACAAAGGGTTTGCCTGACTCAATCGAAGCTTCGACATCCTCGCTCGTCGAGCCCAGGTTTGACATGCTGAACGTGGTCCAAGACCGGCGGAAGGGCAGAGACGGTTGGGCCGCCACCGCGCCCCCGACCGAGTCGAGCATCATCACTGAGAAGACGACTCCGCCCGTCGCACACATGCCGATCACCACCGGCGCATGTCCGGCCTCCTCCAGGATGTGGCTGCTGAACTCCGCCAGCCACACGGCGAGCTTCGGCCGCCGGTCAGACAGCAGCAAAGTGAGCTGTCTGCCCCAGCAAAGCTGCACTGCTCCCTTCAACGTGCTCCGCTGGCCGACCGATCCGAAGACGAGCGGCATATGGACCACACAGCCGGATGCGGCGAGTTTGGCTGCATAGTCCATGGTTGGCTGTGATAGCCCACCGAGCTCGTGAAGCAGTATCACGGGTCGCGACGAGTTCGGGTCGCCGACGGTGACGACTTCACGACCGGAGTCGTCGTTGGGGAACCGAGACCTAGTGAAGCCCTCTGCGCTCATCGCTGCCAACCTATCATCCGGCGGGCGCGAGTTGCCACAGAGCAGCGAGCCCCGGAAGCCACATCAGCGCGGTGAGAAGCTCGACCCGTCTTAGCTCCATGTTGGGACGCCGCCACAATGCAGCGACGACAACGAGGAGCGGCAACGTCGTGCCCAGCGAGATCACCCCGAGGTAGATGCCGCCCCCCATCCCGACGAGCATTGGTGCCAGAGTGGCGGCAACAAACACCACTGCCGTGGCCGAGATCGCCACCACCGTCCCTCGTCTTCCCCAAACCACTGCTGCGGTCCGCCAACCCGACACACGGTCGCCTCGATCATCTCCGAGGGACTTGAGCAACTCGCGTGGCAGCAGGAACAGAGCGACCAGCACGGCTGCCATCCAAACCGCACTTGAGATTCGCGACGTGGCCCACCCGGCCCAGATCACAGTGCCTCCAAAGAGCATGGCCACCCAAATATGGCCGAGTAGTGGAAGACGCCTGAGGATGAGAGAGTAGGACACGCCCGCCAACAAGAAGATGCCGGCGACTGCCGCCTCGCCGGGGCCGAGTGCTCTCGCAACGGACATCCCACAGGCGGCTAGAAGCGAAGCTGTGACTGCCGCAGTGCGAAAACCGACCCTACCGGCCGGGAGAGCACGGTCCGGACGGTTGAGCGTGTCCGTCTCGACATCAACAAGGTCATTGACCACATTGCAGCAAGCCACGATCAGCAAGACAGTGAGAGCCGCTAGCCAGGATCTTCCGCCTGACCGGGAGGCGCCGCCAAGATGTGATCCGAGCAATGAGGCGGTGCCGGCGGCCAAAAATGCCTGTGGCCTTGCCATGACCAGGATGGCGCTCATCTCACTTGTGCCGACTCCACCGTCCAATGCGTGCCGCTAGGCGGCTCGGGTCGAAACAGCCAGCGGTATGACGCGAACGGGGCGATATAGCAAAACACCACGGCAAGAAGCGCCCATCCGGGCAGCCGATCGGCAACCATCAGAAAGACGGAGGCGAGGATCAAGATCAGATGCCAGGCGCCGAGAACGAGCTGCCTGTGACGGTCCCGCGCCCTCGCCGCGGCCACCAACAGGATGGTCGACATCGCACCCGCTACCCCCATCAACACCACTTGCCCCACGCGACCTGGCATCCAACCCAGATAGGTAGGTGTGAGCGCCAGCATCACAGTCACAACCTGAAGTGTCATGGCGTACACCAGATAGCCACCTTCGACGCTCACTGCTCCGGAACGACCATTCCCGGCGGCGAACCAGATCGCCGTGGTCCTTGCCCCGTGTCCGCGGTCGTTCTCAAGGTCGCGGATGCTGCCGTGCACACCGTTGGCCAGCATGATGAACGCCAGAAAATACAAGGCCAGAACGACGGTCCATCGGCTGGCTCCCCCAGTCAACTCGGCGGCCAGCCAGCCGAGCGCACCCCATGCCACTCCCTGGACGAGGTCGGTCACGGGCGGAATCGGGGAGCGCTTTCCCCACAAGTCATAGACCGTGACGGCCGCCACCAGGACACCGAGGGTCACCAAAGCCGAAGACTCGCCTCCCATCCATATGGTGAGAAGCACCAGGACCGGTATCTGGGCAAGAGCTATGCCGAGGGCCGACCTGGCCGAGATCTGGCCCATGACGAGAGGCGAGTTGCGACGTCTCGCGTCGGTCCGGTCGATCGGCAAGTCCACGACGTCATTGAGGACATAGGCATAGATGTGGAACGACAAGGCCACCGCAACAAGACCCGGGACCATGCCGGGCGTCAGTCTCGACAATGCTGTTGCGGCCCCCAAAAGGACCATCGTGACCGATGCTCCAAGGGTGTCGGACCGGAGAAATCGGGCAAACTGGAGCAGAGACATGATCTGTCCGACCAGGCTACCCGCATTCGTCCAGCGATTGTGCTTGAGTTGTCGCGAGTCAGAGAAGCCCAGCACGAGGACACTTCGATGGCGCCACACATCACTGAAATCAGGGTCCACGGAGTAGGCGGGACATCCCCGGCCACGATGCTCGGGCGATCCGACGTCGTACAGGTCGCCGGTGACGAGATCTCAGGCTTTTACCGCGTCGCCGACAGACGCGGATCCCGATCGGTGGAGGCATATTCCTGGGGCGGTCTGACCGCCAGGTCGGCGACCCGAGCACTGTGGACACTCCTCCTCCCGTTCAGCCTGATCAACATCGCCGGATGGATGATCGAACCCGTTCGGGAGAGGGAGATCGGTCCCAGCCCATGGCCTTTCGGCGCGATGGACCGCTTACTGGCAAGGCTAGGCGGGAGAATCTCTGGAATATCTGAGTGGTTGCGAAGAGCCCAGGAGTGGCTGGTACATCTCCTTGCACTCATCTTCAGCGCAACCTACATCCAGTTCGCGGCCTACCTCGCCGTCGATCTCGTCGGGTTTCAATGCGGTTCCGAAGACGCTTGCCTCGCACGACTTCCGCTGACGGGAGTGCTGGGATCGGAGTTCGAAGTTGGACGCCGGCTGGTCATCGGCACCGCGTTACCGCTGGCGCTGCTCCTGTTGTTTCTCTACCTCGCCCGCAGCAGCAGGCAGACATACGAGTCGTTCAAACCACAAATCGGTGAGATCAAACCCACGGGAGCGACCCCACTCGAGCACGCTGAGGTATGGGATCGGGCCAAATACCAGAAGATCATGGCGAGATTGCATGCCGTCACCTGCCTTGGAATCCTCGTCACGACATTCTCAGGCACGATCCAACTCCTTTCACCCGGGGGATGGCGACGAGCTCTCTACACGGGTGGAGTGGTGGGCGGAGCGCTGATCGCAATCGCCTCGTTTCTCCTTGTGGGTTGGGTCGCAGCTCGCCGCGATCGAACCCTCTCGGCATCCGAAGGCGACGGGGTGGAGGAAAGGGAGAAGGAGGTCTATGTCACGGGCAATCGAGTGAGCTCGGCTGCCCTAGCCGTGGTACTCGCCGTGCTGTTAGTCCTGCTTGCGGCGACCTGGCCCGTCCAATCCACCGCCTCGACCGACGAAGTGATCACCTGGTTCGCACTGGCCCCCCTCTGGTTGCTGCTTGTTGCCATCGGGATCGGCGTCCTCATCTCGACCGTGCAAGCCCTCCGTTGGCTCGCGGAGAAATACATCCACAGCGACCAGTTCCTGGTCGTCATCGCCGCTGTTGTCGTTGCCCTGTTTCCCTATGTGCAAGTCATGGTCGCTGTTGCGGTGATCCTGGTGGCAGTCAACGTTGTTGCGTCGAAGGCCAACGGTCGAACGGCAATACTCCGCGACCTAACGGTCCTGACAGCCCCCGCGATAGTCGGGCTAGTGCTCTGGCTGGCAAGCGAAGAGCCCGCGTACGGATGGTTTGGTGTCGGGCTCACGACTGTTGCCGCTGCGCTTTTCTGGCTGGCTCGTCGCCCCGAACCGGGGTTTCGGTGGGCCGGCACGGGCGCCATCGGAGCCTTAGCTGCCGCCGTTCTCCTGGGACTCTTCTCCGGACTCATCATCAGGACAGCGTCGTGGCTCTCAGTCGACGAGATCGCTATCAACTATCCCGACTTCTATCAATGGGCCGTGGTGATCGTCACGATCGGACTGGCAGTCGTCGTCATCGCGTTGCTCCTCCATGGAGTGCGTCTGTGGTGGAGCAACGGTTCGGAGTGGAGAAGCAGAGCCAAACAGCGACTCCATGATGCCGGATATCCAGACGATGCAGTAGAAGGATTGGCCAGTTCCACAGTCATATCTCGAAGCCTCTCCGAGACGATCAATGGAGCCGACGTCATGATCACCCTGGCCGGGATGGTGATGTTCGCGGCCCTCGTGTCCCGCGTGGTCGACTTTGTGTTCCGGGGCCGGAGCGTCAACGACTGGTTTCCGGAGACCGACCGGGCTTGGGCATTGCTGTTCGATGTGTCTTCTTGGCTTGCGCTGGCCACAATCGTCGCTGCCTATCTCGCAGTCCGCTCCGCGATTCGGAGTGAGGCCACACGCCGAAAGATCGGAATCGTCTGGGACGTTGCAAGCTTCTTCCCGCGCAGTTTCCATCCGCTGGCACCGCCTGCGTATGCCGCACGTGCCGTGCCGGAGATTCAAGCCAGAGTTACTGAAACCGTCAACAGCGGAGGCCGCGTCGTATTGGCTGGCCACAGTCAGGGATCGGTGATAGTCGCCGCCGTCATGGCTTCGCTGCCAGACGACGTCAAGGCCAAAACTGCGCTGGTGACGTACGGAAGCCCGATCGGGAGGTTCTACCGGCCATTTTTCCCCGCCGCGTTCCCTGACGAACTGGTGTACTCGCTTGCCGAGAAGGTAGGCCCCAGCGATGAACAGCCGAAGCAGCTCTACTGGATCAACTTCTACCGTTCCACCGACCCGATCGGCCAGGCGGCATTGCGAACAGGCGAGTTGAGCAACATGTCGGTCCCGACCCTCGCCGCCGTCGCACTGGCCGCACGGGAACGGACGGCGATCGCATGTGACGTCTTGCTCGAGGACCCTTGGGAGACCAAGGTCAGGCCATATAGGCCCATCCCGCGATTGCGAGGGCACTCCGGTTATGAGTCCGACCCCGCCTGGGCAGCAGGAGTTCAGAGCTTGGCAATCCTGCTCGGCCAGACGGCGGCTGAGGACGACTTGGTAGTGCTCGTCGATCAAGCCGACATCGAGGTTGGCACCGCCGAGAAGATCGAGGCCCACGACAAGGGTCTACTCCACAGGGCAGTAAGTGTCTTCCTGTTCGACTCGCAAGGCCGGTTGTTGATCCAGCAACGCGCTGGCACGAAACACATATTCGCCGGCCTTTGGGCCAACTCCAGCTGCACCCATCCTCGTCCGGCTGAGAGCTCTGTCGAAGCGGGTCGTCGAAGTCTGAGGAACGAGTTGGGACTTGATGCCGAGCTGATCGATTTAGCCACTTTTGATTATCGGGCGACGGACGAGACGACAGGGCTAACGGAAGCCGAGGTCGACCATGTGCTGATCGGCAGTACAGATGAGGAGCCCGAGCCCAACCCCAAGGAGGTTGCGGATCACGCGTGGATCACGATCGCAGGCCTTCGCGACCGGATGCGGGACGAACCCCAAGCCTTCGTACCATGGCTGTTGCCGGCTCTGGCTGTCCTCGAGGGAGCCGGCCTCCTTCCGTCCGATTGAGCTATTGCGAACATGGACTGAGGGCGCCAGGTAAAGGTTGAAGTGCTCAGGGCGGACTCTTGCCATGGGCCGAAGACGGCGACTAGTCAGGACCCGGAGCGTTCTGCTTCGCAATGAGCGGTGTGAAGAACGACGGTTCCATTGCCTCCTGTCAGATGGAGAAAATGACGAGAACGGGTAGACATCACGACACGCAATCCAAAAGGTTTGAGGAGCGCGTGTTAGACGGAGCCAACCCTCCAATCCCAAACAAATACACCGGTTGACGAGTCGGTCGTCAACCAGATTCGATGGAAGGCGACCTTTAGGTTGTCGAGGGTTGGAGAAAGAATCTCGCCAATCTGATAGAGCGTCGAAGTTCGAACATTGCCTATCAGCGACTCGGCTCCGTTTAACAGCGACCGACCTTTTGTGTTGGCACTGAGCAGCTGAATCAGAGCCCAATCCGTTCGAAGTCGGTCAATAAATCACGGTCTCGTTGACGGGAGCCGAATGCAAATGCAACCCGGTATATGGGCGTGTCACAGCACACCGGTTTTCCAGGTCAGACCAGTCGCTGAGCTGAAACAGAGCCCAACGACCAAGTGCACCTCACGGCGACTTCGGCGTAACGGAATCCCATACGTCGAATGTAGTTCCGATCTCGCTTTGGGCCGTCAGCCTGCCAGACACTCGCAAAGCTATTTGGAATCCGTGGTTTCTCGCGGAGAGCGGTTCTTCCATAGTGTTCGCCCCGCGATGACCAGCAACCATAGGGCAAACAGCCGGGTCAACGTCTGGGCGGGAATGCGCTGGGCGAACAACGCGGCAAGAGGGGCGGCGACAACGCCGGTGGCGGCAAGAAGAAGTGTCGGTCGCCACACCACGTAACCGTTGGCACGATTGACCCTGGTACCGGCTGCCGAGGTGAAAAGGATTGCCAGGAGCGAGGTCCCCTCAGCCAGGTGCTGGCCGAATCCGAGCAGAAAGACCATTGCCGGAACCATGACGACGCCACCACCAACGCCGGCCATCCCCGATAGAACCCCTGTTGCCACGCCGATAGCGACTCCGATCACGATGCTGGCGAACGTCCCCGATACGATCGCCTCGGCGGCCACATCACTCCCGAAAAGCATCCTTAGCCCAACGAAGAGCAGCAGAATGCCGAAGAAACGTGCGAGCGACCTCCCGGACATGCGATGCGCCCAGCCGGCTCCGAAGGTTGCGCCAACCACTCCGCCGGCGCCGAGGGCCAATCCAACGGGGAAGTCGACGGCACCTGACACAGCGAAGCCGATGGCGCCGGCCATTGCCACCAGGAAGATCGTGGCTAGGGATATGGCGTTGGCGACGTGCCTGGTGAATCCGATCGCCGCCAGGGCCGGAACCATGACAACACCGCCACCAATCCCGAGCAGGCCCGAAAGGGCACCCGTCGCCACACCAGTGGATAGGAGCGGGACCGCCGCGATGTCAGGAGCGACAGGTCTGGAAGCTGGAACCGTCATCCGCCGAGCATGCTGTACCCACCATCGGCGATCATGTATGCGCCATAGATGTGGGCGGCGTCGTCCGTAGCAAGAAAGATCGCGGTCCCGGCGAGATCTTCCGGAGGTGGTATCCGCCCTGCGGGAGTCGCCGCAGTCAGCTTCTCACGACGACCCGACTGCCAGTCGTCGCGTGCCAGAGTTGCTTCGGTCTCCATAAAGCCAGGCGCAAACGTGTTGACCCGGACGGTCGGAGCAAAGGCGTTGGCGTACGACTTGGTCAGGCCGATGATGCCGTACTTGCCGGCGGCGTACTGCGGGGCCCTTGGGCTGCCACGCACGATGACAGTCGAGCCGACGTTGATGATCGCGCCACCACCTTGGTCGAGCATCCGGCTACCAAACTCGTGCAACATGTACATGGTCCCCTTGATGTCGACATCGATCACCCGATCGATCAATTCCTGAGTGACGTCCCTCCACGACATCTGCTCGGTCGCCACATCACCGACGTTGTTGATCAGCACATCGACCCGCCCGAACTCATGGAACGCCGCCGCTGCCATCGCCTTCACTGCATCCCAAGAACTGATGTCGGCCTGAAAGATCGATGCTTCGCCGCCAACGTCGCGAATCCGCTGTGCAGTCGTATCGGCGCCGGACTTGGAGCTGTTGTAGTGGACTCCGACGCGTGCTCCTTCTTGCGCCGCCCTGACGGCCAACGCACTGCCGAATCCGGTGCCCGCACCGGTGACCAACACGGCTTTGCCCTCTAAACGCCTGAAAATTTTGGGGTCGGATGCCATAACTTCTACTCCATCAATCCGCCAACATCTGTTTCTCCGCGAGTCCCCAAAAAGACTCGCATATCGCTTGCGACGATAGTTGATCAATGATAATTTTGCTCCCAGATCCGCTGAGGAGGTAAATCTTGCGATCTTCTAGGCCCTCGTTCTTGAGGGTATTGGCCCTGCTGCTCTGCCTCGCAATGGTCGCGGCTGCTTGCACGTCGGAGCCCACGACCGGGGAAAGCACCACCACCGAGGGGGGTGGCGTAGGAGAAACCACCACAAGCACAGAGGGCGGTGGCGAGGGTGAGGTCACGCGACTCGTCTTCGGCGTACCACCACCACCGGACGGTGAGTCGAACAACCCCAACCGCGAGATTCAACCCAACGACGAGTATCAGCTGAAGCCGATGTATGAGAACCTGGTCGGCGTAGATCCGGAGACCGCCCAGTGGGTTCCGATGCTCGCAGAGAGTTGGGAGATCAATGACGCAGGTGACCAGCTCACCTTCTTCCTCCGGCAAGGAGTCGAATTCCACAATGGATTTGGTGAGATGACTGCAGAGGACGTGGTGTTCTCTCTCACTGACCTGATCGATCCACCCGGAGCCATCTCAGGTGTCGCCGAGGCCGTACGTAACGCCGTCGCCGAGTTCGAGATCGTCGATGACTACACGGTCATTTTCCACCTCGTCGAAGGCGGGTTGAGCTTCAGTTTCTTCGAAGGGATCAGCTATGGCGCCGCCGGAACCGTCATCAAGAGCAAAGCGGACTGGGATGCACGTGGTGGTGGCTCGCCAGCCTCGCCGACCCTCGACGAAGCACCAATCGCTGGCACAGGCTCGTACCAATTCTTGGAGCGGACACCTGGCCAAAGCGTGGTCTTCGAGAAGGTTCCATACGATCACTGGCGCCAGAACGCATCGTTCCAGGAGCTGGAGTATCGCTTCATCCTCGAAGACTCGACACGTCTCTCGGCCCTGCTTGCGGGTGAGATTCACCTGACAGGCCTGCCGGCCGAGCTTGGCGACGAAGCCGAGTCACAGGGCATGGAAGTTGTGAAATCAACCTTGCCCGGACGCCGATACGGTCTGGCTCTCGAAGGGTGCTATTACCTCGAACCACCACAACCGGGCGACCTGGCCGCCGACGTCTTTGTCAGCGGCGAGCGCAAGTTCCCCGACAGCCCATGGTGCAACGAAGACATCCGCCGCGCTGCATCCAAGGCGATCGACCGTGACGCCCTCAACGAGGCGTTCTACGGCGGCGAGGCCGAGACCGCGATCATGTGGTACTGGCTGCCAGAGCAGACCGAGTCTTGGAACCCGGACTGGGAGACTCGATACGCCGACGAGATCGGATTCGACCCCGAAGGGGCTCGCGAGATCCTCGATGGCATCGGCGAACCCGTCGAGATCCAGATCTTCGCAAAGGACGACCTCAGTGAGGCCGTGGCTGTGATGCTCGAAGACGCGGGCTTCATCGTGGAGTTGGTGTCTATGGATGGTGGGCAGTTCTCGTCACAAAGAGAGGCCCGCGAGTTCGATCGAATGATCGAGTTCGACGACACCGCCAGTGAGAACGTCACAGGCTTCGAGCCCGCCGGGTACGGCAACCAGGACTCGGGCCGAGCGATCGAGATGGTCGAATGGGACACCCAGTACGAAGCGGTGCTCGCTGAGCTCGACCCGGCACGCCAAGCGCAGCTGTGGCTCGGCTTCGGGAACCTCATCTTCGACAACGTGCCCCACATTCCATTGCTGAGGACGTTCGACGAGATCGTGGTCGACCCTGGGGTGGTCTGCGGCTACACCTTCCCCGGGGCCAACATGAGTGCCCCATTCAGCTTCGTCGAGTACATCTCGTCCTGCTGAACATGAGGAGAGCCCGTCCGGATCTCTCCGGGCGGGCTCTCGCTCATCCACCCTCAACAACGCGGAGTTAGGTCAGTCCACGCCGTCGGAGGGGTTCGGATCGCAAAGGAGAGTCGACACGACCAACAAGAGACGTTTGGTGCTTGTCACCGGCGGACGGCGTGGGATCGGTTTTGCCACCGCCAACCGATTCGCCGTCGAAGGCTGGGACATCGCACTCAACGACATCGATGAACCTGGTCTTATCAAGGCAGCGAACCAGCTTCGCGAACGCGGCGTCGTAGTGACAACGCTCCTCGGCGATGTCGGTAGTCGGGTCGAAGCGAAGGCGATGGTCGACTCGATCTTCTCCGAACACGGTCAAATCGACGTGCTGGTAAACAACGCAGGTCACATCGAGTTTGCGCCCTTCTTGGACTACGACATGGCAGCATTCGAGGAGACCTTCCAGACCAACGTGTTTGGTGCATTCAACTTGACGCAGTTGGTCTCGCGACGATGGGTCGACAGCGAGGCAACAGGTTCGGTCGTGATGGTCACTTCGGCCTCGGCTCGGCAGGCGAGACCGGGACACTCCGCTTACGGCTCCAGCAAGGCAGCACTTGAGATGCTCGCGCGCAATGCAGCCATGGAATTGGGTCAACATGGCATTCGAGTCAACTGTGTCTCGCCGGGGGGTCCGATTCTGACCGAGTTCGTCGAGCCCATCTCCCAATCCGAAGGCTTCGGAAATCGGATTCGCAACACCGTGCCCCTTGGGAGGATGGGCACCCCTGAGGAGGTCGCCGCCGTGATCTTCTTCCTCGCCACGGACAAAGCGTCCTACGTCAACGGTGCCGTCGTGCCGGTTGATGGTGGCGTGACTTTGGGCAGACCATGACTGCCTATTGCTATGTTTGACCCGGGCAGTTGATCAATGATATTTTGTCACATCGGAGTAGACGAGACTCGGGAGAAACGTCATGGCTGAGAAGCAGCCCGAATGGAAGAGCTGGATTCGACGAAGAGCATCCACCCCCCTGAGTGATCCCGTCGGCGTAAACGTCGACTTCGTCGGTTACTCCGACATGCAGGGCCGGGTTGACGGCGCGCAACTCCAGTTCCAGACCGTCGGCTCACATCACTATCTGTACGTCGGCCACCCCTGGTCGAACGGCATCACAGTTCTCGACGTGACCTCACCTAACGACCCACAGGTGGCCGCCTTCATTCCGACTCCCAACGAGCACACCTGGCATATCAAGATCCAGGTTGCGGATGACATTCTCATGGCGGCATGCGAGGTCGCCTTCTTCAAGCCAGACGTGGACTCGTCGAAAGCCGTGCCCGGCGTCCGCTTCTTCGACGTCTCCGATCCGACAGCACCGAAGGAGCTCTCACACTGGCAGGGCGACCAGCCCAAAGATTACGGCGTACACCGCAGTTGGTGGAACGGCGGACGTTATGCCTATCTGTCCAACATGATCGATGCCCCCGGAGTGTCGTATCACTGGCGAACGGGCCGCACACGGGTCATGACCATCCTCGATGTATCGGACCCGGAGAGCCCCAAGAAGGTGTCCGACTTCTGGCACCCGGTGCAATTGGGAGCGGACACTCCCGCGCTACCCGATGAAACGTTCGGCGTCCACTTCCCCCTGGTCGAGGGTGACCGAGCGTACATCGCATACTCGGACGGTGGTTTCGCGATCGTCGACGTCTCCGACAGGGAGAACGCTCGTCTGGTCAGCCATGTGAGGACATTCCCAGAATTGACCGATGGCCAGACCCACACCTGTGTCCCGCTGGTCGAAAGAGGTCTGCTGGTGGTCTGCGAAGAGCCAATGTCGAACTACGGGCTCGAAGGCCCCAAGAACATACGACTTTGGGACATATCGGATGAGACGGCACCAACGGAGGTCTCGACGCTGCCGATCCCCGAGCCGACTGGAGACGAGCCCTATCCAAGCTACTTCCACAAGGGCGAACGCTTCGGACCGCACAACATGAACGAAAATCACCAGGGCACGAAGAAAATCACCGGCAAGGTCTACAACGCCTATTTCAACGCCGGCCTCAGGGTGTTCGACATCTCCAATCCATCACAGCCCACGGAAACGGCCTCTTTCCTCCCGGCAAGCCCGACCCAGATTGTCGACCCGAGACCGTTCATGCGGATCTTCGATGTCATCCACGGCGGGGTTCGCGACGTCTGCAGCCAGGACGTCCTCGTCGACCCCCGCGGCTACATCTACCTGAGTGGGCTCAACGACGGAATCTGGATAGTCAAAGAGAGCGATTCCAATCACGAGTCAGAGGTCAGTTGAGCCATGATGCGCCTGAAGATGGTGCGTCAACCTCGAGAGTCAGCCTCATGATTCGGTCCGGCATCGTTTCGATGCTCAGGCTCGAGGACGAGTCGCTAATCACCGGAGCCGGCCGCTACGTCGCCGATCTGGTGGATGATGACACTCTTCACTGTGCATTCGTCCGAAGCCAGGTCGCCCACGGCGTCCTCGGCCCGATCGACCTCGACATCGCCCGTGACATGCCAGGGGTCGTTGGGGTTTTCACGGCTGCCGATCTCGACCTTCCGGACCTACCCTCGACACCTGGCCGCGGCGCCCCTGAGGCGGCCGGTATGGGTCAACCCGCCCTTGCGAGAGACCGCGTCCGCCACGTCGGCGATGCGATAGCAGTCGTCGTCGCCGAGACACCGAGCCAGGCGGTGGACGCCGCCGACCTCGTCTGGGCCGAAGTCGAACCGCTACCTGCCGTGACCGATCCGAAGTCGGCCCTGGAAGACTCGACGCTTCTCTTCCCTGACACGGGGACCAATCTCGTCCATGAGGCGACGGTGGGCGACTCGGGGCCGGCACCGCCCAGTGAGCGATACGTGGAGATCGAAGTCGATGTGCCGAGAGTGTCTCCCGTGACCATCGAGCCTCTGGCCGTCCTTGCCAGGCCGTTAGGTGATGGCCTCGAGTTGTGGTGCGGGCACCAGTCGCCCGCACGGTTGCCCAACCAGATCGGTGCGATGCTGGGTCTTCCGCCGGAGTCGATCAGGGCCAGGGTGCCGGAGGTGGGAGGAGCATTTGGAACCAAAGGACAGTTCTACGCCGAGTATCCCGTCGTCAGTGCCCTGGCACGCCGGCTCGGGCGCCCGGTCGCATGGATCCAGCGTCGCCGGGAGCAGCTCATGTCCGGCACTCACGGGCGCGCCCAACAGATCAAGGTTCGACTCGGAGGGAGCTCGAGCGGTCGGATCGCATCGGCAGAGATCGATATCCTGGGTGACATCGGTGCCTACCCGAACACAGGGTCTCGCATTCCATTTTTCACCCAGCACGTGGTTCAAGGCGCATACGACCTCGAGTACGTGAGTATCAGGGCGCGTGCCGTAGTCACCAATAAGGCCCCGACCGGGCCTTACCGCGGAGCCGGACGACCCGAAGGCGCAATCGCCATCGAGCGAGCCGTCGACGCCTTTGCCAACGAAATCGGCTTGCCTCCTGAGGAGGTACGACGAATCAATTTCGTCAAGAAGGAACAGATGCCGTTCACCTCGAGGACGGGTGCCATCTATGACTCTGGCGACTACCAAGCCGCACTGAACCTGGCAGTCGAGACGATCGACGTCGAAAGATGGCGTGGTGAGCGGAAACGCCGGATCGGTGCCTCCGAGAATCCAATCGGAATCGGGATTGGCTCGTTCATCGAACGCGCCGGCGGTGCCGGCGAATACGGCATGGTCGAACTGCTGCCAGATGGCACCGTCACTGTTCGCACCGGCTCCACCGCAGCGGGACAGAGTCATCGAACCACCTGGTCGGGCCTGGCGGCTGCCGTCTTCACCGTCGATGTCGACCAAATCAGGTTCATCGCCGGCGACACATTCGAGGTCCGCGGCGGAGTTGGGAGCTTCGCGAGCAGGTCAACACAGTTAGGGGCTTCGGCGATCTACAGGACGGCGCGGGAGGTCGTCAGGCAGGCAACCAACGTCGCAGCCGAGACGCTCGAGGCAAGCGTCAACGATATCGAGCTGACAGACGGCTTCTTTCGGGTTGTCGGGTCCCCCGGGTCCGAGATCTCACTGGCTGAAGTTGCGCAAAGGGCGGCAGAAGGAGGAACGTCACTATCTGCGGAGGAGGTTTTCGACCCCGGGTCAATGACGTTTCCCTACGGCACCTACATCGCCGTCGTCGAGGTCGACCTGGAAACTGGACTGGTTAGCGTCCTCGATCTAGTCGCAGTCGATGACTGCGGCATCGTGCTCAACCCGATGGTCGTCGAGGGCCAGCTCCACGGATCGATCATGCAGGGGCTGGGCACGGCCCTGATTGAACAAGTGATATATGACGAAGATGGACAACCCCTCACTGCCACCCTCGTGGACTATTTGATACCAACAGCCGGTCAGCCTTCACCCCTGACGACCAGGCGACTTGAGACTCCTGCACCATCAAATCCCTTGGGGGTGAAAGGCACCGGTGAGGCCGGGTGTATCGGCGTACCACCTGCCGTCCTGAACGCGGTTCACGATGCACTCCTCCCCCATGGCGTCACTTCAATCAACATGCCGCTTACACCTAGTCGCGTCTGGGAAGCGATCGCCCAAGCGAGGAAAGGGAAATCTTGACCGTTTACGACGTCCACGCACACATAGTCCCGAATGAGTTGATGGACCTCCTCCGAGTTGATGGCCACAAGTTCGGCCTCGAGCTGTTCACCACACCCGAAGGCAAAGAGAAGCTGCGAGTCGCCGGCACCCAGGAGCTCGGGCCATTTCCCCCAGTGCTATTCGACCTCGAGGCTCGCTTCGAGGCAATGGAATCGGGTGGTGTCGATATCCAACTCGTTGGTCACAGGACCGAATTCAGCGCTTACGCGCTACCGGCGGAGCAGGGGGCAGCCTACGCCCGCGCCTTCAATCGAATCCTCGCCGATTTGGTGTCGGCAAACCCAGATCGCCTAATCGGTCTGGGCACGGTTCCGCTACAGAGCCCGGAAGCTGCCGCTGAGGAGTTGGTCTACCTGGTGCAAGTTCTGGGAATGGCCGGAGTGGAGATAGCCACCCACGTTGACGGGACGCCAATCGATCAGGCGGGGCTCGAGCCTTTTTGGGAGGCCGCCAACGACCTCCGGTGCCTGGTTCTGTTCCACCCCAACGATCCGCTTCGCGGGATCGATCTGAGCCGGTATTTCATGAGCAACATCGTCGGTCGGCCGGCGGAGTCGACTTTGGCGATGGGATATCTGTTATTGAGTGGTGTCTTCGAGCGTTTTCCAGACCTGGTTCTCTGCATGGTCCACGGAGGTGGCTACATGCCCTACCAACTCGGACGTTGGGAGAAGGCATACCGGGTCGTACCCGACATCGTCGCCAAGAACCTGACCAAGTCTCCGCTCGAGTACGTCAAGATGCTCTACTTCGACACACTCGTCCACATCCCGGAAGCCATGAGCTTCCTCCTCGAACTGGTGGGGTCAGAACAGGTCGTTGTGGGCACCGACTATCCATACGAGATGGCCGAACGCTCGCCCGTATCCTTCGTCGACTCAGTGCCCGGCCTGACCCCATCCGACCGCCATGCCATCCTTGAAGGCAACGTTGGACGCATCCTTGAGGGAATACGACGATGACGACACCAATGGCTACTTCGGCGCACCGGATGAGATTGATAGGCCGTCTCGACCTCGATGGCAAGGGCGACGGGATGCACATCAACGTGGTGGACGGAGTGGCCTACATGGGTCATATGGGATATACCGACCTCGGGACGAGCATCATCGACGTCTCCGACCCTGCCTTCCCACGCCTGATCTCCCAAATACGGAGGCCGGAAGGCACCCACTCCCACAAAGTCCAGGTGCGTGACAACACACTATTGGTCAACCATGAACGGAACCGCTTCGAGGACTCGCCACCAACAACCTGGAGCGCCGGCCTCGCAATCTATGACGTGACGGACCCCGCACGTCCGGAGCAGATCGGTTTCCACCCGACTCCGGGCACCGGTGTTCACCGCATGGCCTGGTGGGACGGCGACCTGGCCTACGTAGCGGGCACCGACACGGGCTACACCGGGCGGTTCCTTCACATTGTCGACGTCTCCAACCCTTCTGCACCATTCGAAGCTGGGAGGTGGTGGTACCCGGGCCAACACGCCGCAGCAGGAGAGGCGCCAGATTGGAATCATGCCAGCGAGCCCGGGCCCGGAGATGACGGTAGGCAATATGCACTGCATCATGGCTTGCCCTACGACGACCGTCTCTACTGCGGGTACTGGGACGGCGGCCTGGTGATTCTGGACGTTTCCGAGCCTTCGCATCCCACCCTGATCAGCCGACTCGAGTTCGGTGATGAGAGCCGCAACACCCACACGGCTCAACGACTGCCGGGACGAGACATCGTCGTGGTAACCGATGAGCAGCTCACCCGATGGATCGGGGTGCAGCGCCATGTGTGGGTGGTGGATGTCTCCGACGAGAAGAATCCTCATGTGATCTCCCGCTTCCCCGTTCCGGACGGGGCGAGACATGAGGAGAGTATCCGCTGGGGCCCGCACAACCTCCACGAGATGAAGCCAGGCACGTTCCAGGACCCGAACCTCGTCTTTCTCACTTACTTCGGCGGTGGCATCAGGGTCTACGACCTGACTGATCCGGGCCGCCCGGTTGAAATCGCCCACCATGTGCCCGTTGCTCCGCCTGGGCGAGATTCGATTCAGTTCAACGACGTCACCGTCGCAACCGATGGCCTGATCTACGTCTCAGACCGCCACGGTGATGGTCTCTATATCTTGGAGCTCGAACTGTGAGCGGCGACACTCGCGGTCACACCTGATGGCCCGTTACATCCTCATCAACTCCATTCGAGGACTCTTGACCTTGTTAGCGGTTTCGATAATCGTTTTCTCCCTGGCGCGGTTGACGGGTGATCCACTCGATGTCCTTGCACCCGTTGACATAAGCCGGGAAGACGAACAGGCGATCCGGGAGAAGTGGGGCTTGGACAAGCCTGTTTCCACCCAGTATGTGGCCTTCGTCGGGAATGCCTTTCAGGGCGACTTCGGAGGGTCGTTCAAGTATCCGACAGAAACGGCTGCATCGGTCATCGTCGACCGCCTCCCGGCATCGGTGAAACTCGGTGCGGTAGCTACCGTCCTGACTCTTTTGATCGGTGTGCCCTTGGGCATCCTGTCGGCGGTCAAGCGGGGTTCGCTGGCCGACTCGATCGCCAAGGGTTTGGCTCTATTTGGCCAGTCGGTGCCTGAGTTCTGGCTGGCGATCGTCCTGATCTGGGTGGTGGCTGTGCGGTGGGACTTTGTGCCGACGTCGGGCATCACCGGCTGGCAGTCGTACATATTGCCTTCGATCGTCATCTCGATATTCGGGATCGCCGCGCTGTTGCGCCTCTTTCGCTCCGCGATGTTGGAGACTCTGGGCACTGAGTACGTGAAACTCGCCCGGCTCAAGGGTGTGAGCGAATTCAAGGTCGTCTGGAAGCACGCGCTGAAGCCCGCTTCGATCGCACCACTGACCTTCTTCGGAGGCATCGCAGTCCGCATGCTCACCGGGGCAACGGTCGTCGAGATCGTCTTCGCCTGGCCCGGCGTCGGCCTTCTCGCGTTCGAGGCGGCCAACGCCAGGGACTTCCCGGTCGTCCAGGCGCTCGCCTTGTTCACCGCAACCGCGATTGTGGTCATGAACCTGCTTATCGACGTCACTTACGCCTACCTCGACCCCCGGGTTCGTCTCGGCGCCAAGGCGGTTGCCTGATGTCCGTTGGCAACCAGCCGACTAGGGGTTCCGACGACGTAACCCGATCCATCGAAGTGGGTCACGATCGAGAAGGGAGACCGGTTAAGAAGCGACGGCGATTCCGCCGCCGGGTCGGTCACATACCGTGGATATCAATCGGCATCGTGCTGGTCGTGCTAATCCTGCCGGCTCTGTTAGCCGACTTGATCACAGTGCACGATCCCCTTCGCGGCACGCTAGGTGACCGGCTGGCTCCCCCGTTCTGGATGGAGGATGGCTCGTGGACTTACCCTCTCGGCACCGACAAACAGGGTCGGGACATCCTGACCAGGATCATCTATGGCGCTCGGATCTCGCTCACAGTTTCAGGTTTGACCATCCTGATCGGCGCAGTGATTGGAACATCGCTGGGTTTGCTGGCGGGCTATTTCGGGGGCTGGATCGACCGAATCGTCAGCTGGCTCATCGACACTTTCCTCTCGCTCCCCCATGTCCTTCTCGCTCTAGTGATCGTCGCCGCAATCGGGCCCTCGTTCGTGACGATCGTGGCGATCATTGCGGTCACGATCTGGGCAAGTTTTGCCAGACAGGTAAGGGGGGAGACGCTCAGTGTGCGCGAGTCTGAATACGTGGCGAGGGCAAGGGTGGCCGGCGCCCCCAGCGCTCGAATCCTGTTGCGTCATGTGCTCCCCAACATCGCCAACACATTGATCGTGTTGGCCACTCTCCAGGTCGGTGTAGTGATCCTCGAAGAGTCTTCCCTCAGCTTCATAGGTGCCGGTATCCCACGGCCCAACCCGAGTTGGGGCGTCATGGTCGCCGACGGTCGCGACCAGATCCTGATCTCGTGGTGGATTTCTTTTTTCCCAGGCCTGGCCATTCTGCTGGTCGTCCTGTCACTCAATCTCGTTGGTGACTGGCTGCGAGACTTTCTCGACCCGAAGCTGCGTCAGAGGGGTCGCGACTGATGGCGCTGCCAGTAAGCCCAACCCAGGGCAGCGTTTCGCCCGTGCTCGAGGTGTCGGACCTCCGCACCTACCTCTACACACGCTGGGGAACGACAAAAGCGGTCGACGGAGTTTCGTTCAGTCTCGACCCGGGGGAGACTCTCGGGATCGTGGGTGAGTCCGGCAGCGGCAAGAGCATGCTGGCCCTGTCCCTGGTCAGATTGACCCCAGAGCCTGCCGGGCGGATCGAGGGTGGCCAGGTGATCCTCAACGGCAGAGACCTGCTATCGCTTCCCGAGAAGCAGATGCGTGCAGTGAGAGGGACGGAGATATCGATGGTCCTCCAGGATCCGCAGCAGTCACTCAACCCCGTCTTTTCGATCGGCAACCAGCTCGGTGAGGCGATCCGCGTCCACGACAGCGACGCCGGTAAGGACGAGGTCTATGCCAGGTCTGTCGCCGCCCTAAAGAGCGTTCAAGTGCCTGCCCCGGAACGCCGACTTCGCAATTTCCCCCATCACATGTCCGGTGGAATGAAGCAGAGGATAGTAGGCGCCATGGCCATGGCCTATCAGCCGCAGGTTCTCATCGCCGATGAGCCCACTACAGCCCTCGATGTGACCATCCAAGCCCAATACTTGAGGCTGCTCAAAGATCTTCAGCAGCGTACGGGAGTGGGAATTATCATCATCACCCACGACTTCGGAGTCATCGCCGAAACCTGCGACCGCGTAGCGGTCATGTATGCAGGGCGCTTTGTCGAGCAGGCATCGGTGAGTGACATTTTCGACCACCCCAAGCACCCATATACCAAGGCCCTCCTCGACTCCCGCCCCAAAACGGGAGCAAAAGGGGAGAGGCTCTCGTCGATCGAGGGCCAGCCTCCATCACTCGCCGATCTGCCCGATGGATGCCGATTTGCCACGCGCTGTGAGTACGCGATGGATCGGTGCAGCCTCGAATATCCCGACCTGGTGGCGATAGGCGGGCACTCCGTTGCCTGTTGGCGGAGCGAGGAGGTGCTGTGGGAGACCTCTTGATGTCTGCTGAGAAACTCAGCAAGCACTTTCCGGTAAGCGCCGGCCAATACGGCGGGAAAACCATTGGTCACGTGAAGGCCGTCGACGGAGTCAGCTTCGCTATCGAGAAGGGAAAGACTTTGGCCTTGGTGGGCGAGTCGGGATGTGGAAAGACCACGACGGCCCGTATGATTCTGCGCCTCTGGACGCCCACGGCTGGCAACGTGACCCTTGAGGGTCGCAATATCCACGATCTCAAAGGAGCTGATCTCAAGTGGTTCAGATCGGCCGTGCAGGCCGTGTTCCAGGACCCATGGGCATCACTGAGTCCGCGGATGCGAGTTAGAGACATCGTGGCCGAGCCGCTGGTCGTCAATCAGAAAGTTGACCGACACGAGGTCAGAGAGCGGGTGGGTGCCACCCTCGAACAAGTGGGAATGCAGCCGTGGCACGGCGATCTGTTTCCCCACGAGTTCAGTGGCGGGCAGCGACAACGGGTGGCCCTGGCCAGCGCGTTGATAACCCAGCCGAGGCTGCTCGTCCTGGACGAACCGGTATCGGCGCTCGACGTCTCGGTCCAAGCTCAGGTGATGAATCTGCTCAAGGACCTCCAAAGCGAACTGGGAACCGCATTTCTACTCATCTCGCACGACCTGGCAACGGTCCGGTACGTCGCAGACCAAGTCGCAGTGATGTACATGGGACGGGTGGTCGAGACCGGAAGCGTCGACCAGATATTCGAGAACCCACAACATCCATACACCAAGGGGCTCTTCGCTTCCGCCTTGCCTGATCACCCCCGGAACCGCAGACCGGAACTCGAGATACTCGGTGAGATGCCCAGCCCGCTGGACCCACCTTCGGGGTGCCAATTCCGCACGAGATGCCCGTCGGTAATGACGATTTGCGAGCAAGTGCCAGATTCGATCGAAATCGAGCCCGGGCACTCCGTCGCATGCCACCTGTACGCCGGCAAGGCCATATGATCTGGATGTTATCATTGATATTTGCTAGCAATTAGTTAAGGGGATCAAGGTTGTTGGACAAGGACCTGGTATGGACCGGGAACATAAATGAGGTAGCACAAGACGCCGCTCTACAGCGGTCGATCGGCATCTATGACACGACACTGCGTGATGGAGAGCAGACGGTAGGCGTTGCGCTCGACCCGCATTCAAAGCTCGAGATCGCCAAAGCCTTGGACAAGCTTGGGATCAAACGCATCGAGGCAGGATTCCCCAGGGTGTCAGCAGATGACGTCCAATCTTTCGAGCTGATCATGGCGGCCCGGCTCGATGCCGAGATCTGGGGGTTCGCCAGAGCCGTTCCCGCCGATATCGAGCTCTTGGTCAGCCTCGGAGTCGGCGCCGCGGTTATCGAAGCTCCGGTGAGCGACGGGAAACTCTCCGCCTACGGCCTCGATCGAGCGAAAGTCACCAAGCGCGTGACCACCGCGGTCCAATACGCAGTCGAGCACGACATCACAGTCTGCTTCTTCGGCGTAGATGGGAGCAGAGCCGACCGCGGTTTCCTGGAGCAGATATACACCGACGCCGTTGAAGCAGGCGCTCATGAAATTGCGCTAGTCGACACGCTCGGGATAGCCGCTCCCGAAGCCGTTGCGGAAATGGTCACAGCGGCGCGTGCTTGGGTCGGCAATGTGCCTATTCACTGGCACGGCCACGACGACTTCGGCCTTGCCACCGCCGGCAGCATAGAAGCCGTCCGCGCCGGAGCAGATTGGGTTCAGGGAACCATCAACGGAATGGGAGAGAGGGCCGGGAACACCGACCTCGCAGAGTTCGCCATCGCTATCGAAGCCATCTACGGGGCCGATACGGGACTCCGACTCGAGCACATCTCGGAAGTCGCCGAGATCGTACGCTCGTTGTCGGATTATGACCTCGCACCTTGGAAGCCGGTCACCGGCCAGAACCTTTTCATCCGAGAAAGTGGCGCAGTGGCCGCGCAGTTCCATGACCCAAACGCGGTCGAGCCGTATTCATCGACACTTGTCGGTGCCCAACGAGGCCTCGTTCTCGGGAAGAAGAGTGGCCTGGCCAGCATCAAGATCAAAACGGAGGAGCTGGGTCTGAGCGTCCCCGAGGAATTCCACGCGGCGGTGCTGGCGCAAGTCAAAGTCAGGGGAATCGCCAAGAAGGGGCTCGTGACCGACCAGGAATTCAGCAATATTATCGACGATGTCATGTCGTCCGCTTCGGGCGCCGCAGGATGAGCCGGACATACATCTCGGTTGCCAGCCGTCTAGCCAACACCAATGGTCATGCCCTTTTCGTTATGGCTTCGCACTCCGTCGCTTTGCCGGCGGTGCCCGAGTCATTGGCGTTACCCAACGAATATCAGAGGAGAAACCGATGACATTGCGCCCGGGCGATGGTGCCCGCACTCTTGCTGACGTTGCCTTGGTCGAACTTCGCGAGGCAATTGTGTCAGGTGAGATCCCACCCGGATCTCCGATCCGACTCCAGGAATACGTTGACCGGTTGTCGATGAGCAGCGTGCCGATCCGAGAGGCGTTACGCTTTCTAGAACAGAAGGGCCTGATCGAGCGTCGCCCTCATCGCGGAGTAATTGTCAGCGAGATGTCTGCGGCCGACTTGGAAGACACTTACAAGATCA
Organism: Acidimicrobiia bacterium; assembly: GCA_041751055.1. GTDB lineage: Bacteria > Actinomycetota > Acidimicrobiia > Spongiisociales > ZC4RG35 > MA-ANB-1. The sequence continues at coordinate 23,249 of JBGSYD010000003.1, forward strand.
GGCTCGAACTCGAGTCCATGGCGGTGCGGATAGCTGCCGAAAAGATCACCGAGAAGGACCATCAGCATCTCAGCGGGCTGGTGGACAAGTATGCCGCCGCCCTTAGGGCCGATGACGGCACCGCACCAGACGCCCATACCCGTCTCCACATGGCCATTTATGACCTGGCCGATTCGAAGTGGCTCCGGCTCATACTCCCCGTGCTTTGGGACAACAGTGAACGCTATCGCAGGTTGCAGATACCGGTACGAGGGACGATCGACCAGCGTGTCGATGAGCACCGAGCCCTCGTAGAGGCAGTCGCCTCAGGAGATCCCGAAACCGCAGCCACCGAATTGCAGGGACACCTCAGCCGGACAATGGTCGGCGCCATCGCGATGATTCGAGCGCAGGAAGTCGCCGATGAGGTCGCTCCCGAGGAGTCTGCGGTTTGAGCCAAGCCACCCGACACTTTGAAAAAGTGCCAAATACTGAGGAGAAGTCATGAAACTCGTCACCTTTGACGGCGAGAAGGTCGGCTACATAGCCGACGGCGAAACCATTGTTGAACTCGATGTGGCGTCGATGCGCGAGTTCTTCGAAAGGGGAAGCGACGCCGACCCGACAGGAAGAGAGTTCGCTCTGTTGGACGTGAAGTTGGAAGCCCCGATAAGGCCCAAGAAGTTCTTCCACACCGCCGGGAACTATAAAGAGCACCATGAGGAGTCATTGCGTGTCAATTGGTCACATCCGGTACTCCCCTGGATCGTGTTCTTTCAAAACGTCGATGCCATCATCGGCCCGGACGACCCGATCGTCTATCCGCACCAATTGACCAATGAGCTTGACTACGAGCTCGAGTTGGCGGTGATCGTGGGCAAACCAGGAAAGTTCTTCTCCCCGGAAGAGGCCTCTGACTACATCGGGGGGTTCTTGGTCTTCAACGACATCACCGCCCGAGACATTCAAAGGGAGGAGATGAAGTCTGGCGTGTTCTCCCTGTGTAAAGGCATAGATACCTTCTGCCCGATAGGCCCATGGATCGTCACGCCCGACGAGGTCGGCGACCCGCACACCCTGGACGTCGAATTGCGGGTAAACGGCGAGGGCAGGCAGAAGTCGAATACGGGGAACATGTCGGTGACGATCGAGGAGATTCTCTCTCACTACTCACCCATGGGCTACTCGGCAGGCGACATCGTGTCGACCGGGACCGTGTCCGGCGTTGCCGGTTTCAGCGAAGACGCCGCCTCGTTGTATTTACGACCTGGAGACGTAGTTGAGGCTGAGATAGAAAGAGTTGGAGTCCTGCGGAATCCGATAATTGCCTGGGAGGACGCCCACTCGGCATGAGGCCGGGATTCACCACGCCCCATTAATGCCGAAAGTCCCGGCCAATCACCTCATCGATCGCCTGAAAGGGCAGGAGAGGGTGATCGCCGTCTCGATTTCGACAGTCCTGGTCATGATGGGTCAGGGAATCATGGGCCCCGTCCTTCCCCTCTTCGCCAGGGAGCTGGGCTTCGGAGCCACCGCTGCCGGCGCAGCAGTCGGAGCCTTTGCCTTGGCGCGTTTGCTCTTCAACATGCCTCTCGGTGCGCTCTCCGATCGGCGCGGCCGGCGTCTTCTCATCGTCGGAGGGCCGGCAATCGTGGCAGTGGGGATGGTCGGTTCAGGTCTTGCAACCAGTCTCGTCACGTTGGTCGTCTGGCGATTCGTAGCGGGGCTCGGGTCCTCGATGTACATGACGGGATCGTTGGCATACGTGATCGACATCTCCCAGCCAGGCAACCGGACCCGGCTCCTCGCCGTAAACCAGGCCGCCCTACTGATTGGCGTGTCGGTCGGCCCTTGGGTCGGTGGGCTGGTTGGCGCCAACTTCGGCCTACGAGCCCCGTTCTTCATCGTGGCAGGGGCAGCTCTAGTGGCTTCCGCCTATGCGTACTTGCGGATGCCGGAGACAATCGAAATCGCACGTCTGGAGGTCCACTCGTCCCAGAACACGACTGCCGAGAAGCCCGGCATCCGATCACTGATGACCGCCCCGTTTCTTGCAGTCGCGTTCGTGAGCTTCGCTCACTTCCTGACACGAGGCTCCGCCAGCCAGGCGCTGATCCCTCTGGCTGGAGCAGATACATACGGGCTCGATGTCGACACCATCGGCATGCTTCTCGGAGCCATGGCGCTAATGAGCCTGGTCCTCCTGCCCCTGGCTTCGACCGTCGCCGACCGATGGGGCAAGGCCCAGGTCATCATCCCAAGCCTCACGGTCATGGCTGGCGGGCTCGCTCTGGTCGGGCTCGCAGCAACAACCCTGGCCTTCGTGATCGGAGCTTTGTTACTCGGCTTCGGTAGCGCCCTGGGTGGCCCCGCCCCAGCGGCCTTTGCGGCTGAGGTGACTTCACCCGAAGCACGTGGCATGGCCATGGGCGCCTTCAGGACCGCGGGTGACGTCGGTTTGCTTATCGGGCCCCCGTTGCTTGGAGCTGTTGCAGACACCAGCGGCTATCCGTGGGCCTTCGGATGGAACGCGTTAATCATGGCCGCAGCGGCAGCGACCTTTGCAGCCGTTACGTTGCCTTGGTGGCGTCGGAAGCGGTGAGCATCAACCGTCGTAGTTCCACACACGACGTTGTTCTGTCAGCCGACCAGTGGTGCGGCGTGGGGAGTCTCCGTGTTGGTGCTGGTGATCCGCCTCTCCAAGAAGTAGGTCTCCAACATGCCCTTGACCCAGATCTCACCTCTGGGCACGAACTCTTAGCGTCCGGCGAGAGTCCGCAGGATATCGGCTGTCACGGTGGATCATCCCGGGCGGCAACGGCCCGTACGGGACCGCACGACTCTCACATGTCAAATCAGTAGCGGTCACGGCGTTGGATCTCGGCGACTGCATTAGTCGCATCAACCGCCGAGCCAAATACGACGAACCGGCTATCACCTTCGCAACGCGGTTTGACCGAGATCCCGCCATGCATTTCCACCGAATCCGAAATGAGTTCGTCGTGGTGTCTGAGCGCCTCAATCATCGAATCGGGCGCTTCCTCCCACAACCGGGGGCTGCCCTCCACGTCGGTGAAGAGGAAAGTGACGATTCCGTCGGGTAGGGATTCCACGACGGCGGACACTACAGCCAAGGAAGTTGTTGGCGGGCGTAAGGGTTCGCCACGCGCAAGCCGAAAAGGCGAAGCGCTGGAGGCGAGCGTGATTCGAGCGTCGCCCGACTTGGCTCCATCGCCCGCACCGACGCTCAGGGCGTCGAGGCGGCTAACAAGCGGTAAACCTCCATCCGTTCGACCAGACCCTTCATCCCGGTCAGTCGGACATTCGATCGAAGGAAACCCCTTCCGGGATCCGGTCGAAGTCTGCAAGGCTGGAGTCCGGTGGCTCCCTGGATCTGCACGCGGAGGCCAGATTCGACGCGCCCTCCGTCGAACCGGGACCCACGTGTCATTCGAAAATCAGCCGGTCGCCTGTGGGCGATGTTTGGTCAGCGAAGCGTCACCGCTACACTGACTAGAGCTACGTACGCACGACGCGTACGGCGCCAACTCCGCTTCCTTCCGTCAAAGCGAAGTACCGCAAGACTTGCAGGTTCTCGTCGGTGCCAAACGGCACCAGCTCCCGGCCAACCGGGCGGGGCGTCAGCCCTCGACGGTTCACAGCTTCAAAAGGAGCATCCATGTCCACCAACCTTTATGTGGGAAATCTCACGTTCAACACAACAACTGCTGACCTCGAGTCACTTTTCTCCGCTCATGGCGAGGTCAAGTCGGCCCAGGTAATCACAGACCGTGACACCGGCAGATCACGAGGCTTCGGTTTCGTCGAGATGGCAACTTCGGACTCAGCAAGAGCTGCAACCGACGCCCTCAACGGACACGACGTCGACGGCCGTCAACTCACTGTGAACGAGGCCAAAGAGCGTTCACGTTGAGTCCAAACCCCGTAAAACGGGGTCACGGCACCCAACTGCGTTGCGCTGGATGTGGGCATCCGCAAAGGGAGCATCACACCGACGTCGGATGCACTGTGCCTATTTGCGCCTGTGCCACATACAACCAACCCGACCCTCCAAAGGCGAGGAAGCAGTAGGCCGATGATTTCGGCCCGGGTATCAATCAGGCCATAACCTGTCTGACATCATTCTGACCCCTCAGCCTGCGAGAGCGCGGCCTGAGGGGTCTCGGTGATGGTGCTGGCGATCCGGCGCTCCAGGAAGTACGTCTCCATCATTCCTTTCCCCTTTACCCAGATCTCGCCCCTGGGCACGCATTTGTAGCGCCCAGCGAGAGCGCGTTGAATCTCGCCGGTCACGTGAACCATCCCGGGCTCACCATGTGACTGCATCCGACTGGCTGTGTTGACAGTGTCACCCCACAGGTCATGGCGGAACTTGCGCCTGCCGATCACCCCGGCGATAACCGGCCCCGACGCCAACCCGATCCTCACCCCGGCGGTTCCGTAACCGGGTACCTCAATGCGAGAAACCGCGTCCCTCATCGCCAGCGCAACCTCCACAGCGGCGGCCACGTGGTCGGTGAGCGATCGATCCAGTCCGGCGACGGCAAAATAGGCATCGCCGATGGTCGCCACCTTCTCGAGGCCCCATGAATCCGTAAGATCGTCGAACTCGGAGAACACCCGATCGAGCAGCGCGACCAGCTCGTCGGGGTCGAGGAGCTCTGCCAGGAGCGTCGAGTCCACCAGGTCGGCAAACAGGACCGTCACCTCTTCGATCCTGTCGGCGAACGCCGATTCATCTGATTTGAGCCGTTCGGCAATCGGACCGGGGAGGATGTTGAGGAGCAACCGCTCAGAAGTTGCATTGGCTTCGGCGAGCGCCTTCTCGGCCTGGTCCACCAACGACCTGTAATACAAGGCGAAAAAGGCACCGAACAAGGCAACATCCAGAGCCGACGACACAAAAAGGAAACGTTCGGCCCGGCTTCCATCGAGAACCTCCGGAGCCTGTGCGAAGGCGATGGGCGCCGTAGCGAACGCCACAACTCCGCCTGCCACCACCAACACGCGCATCAGATGGTCCGTCGGGCCGCTCAACAAGACGCCGACCATCGGCACTAGGACTATGAACAGGTATGCGCCGCTTCCTGCGCCGAGAAAGTAGGCGGGCGTCAACGTGTTGCCCAGCCCGACCGCCATCGCCAACCACGCCGCTACCTGGTGGCGGCCGGTCCAGTTGACTCGCAGAATCACCACATACCCGCAGTTCCGCACGAAGTTGGTGGCCACTACGGGCCACAACGAACCGAGGTCGAGCAACGCGTAGAAAATGGAGTACGAGAGGCTGATCGCCAGCGAGGCGACGGCTGCGACGTTGATTGCTCGCACCCACCGCGCATCCGCAAGCGTCCCGTTCTCATCAACGCCGCGATCGATAATCCGCCTGAGGCGCGACATCGGGGTCAACCTCGACGGGTGTTCAATGAAGGCTTCGTCCGATTTGAGTGTGCTTCTCAACGCGCACTGCCCAGTCGATCGGGCGGTCGCGACGCACGGAGCCGCCTTAGCTGAGCAGTACCCAAGCCCGGGTCCTACTCGCCTCTGAGCCGGAGAATAGCCCACGAGCGGGGATGGGTACCGGGACATTGAACAGGCCACCGCGCCGCCGGTTTCGCCTAGTCTCGAAAGGGTGGATCTGCCCGAAACCTCCGAAAAGGTCCGTGCCGCCGAGGTGATCGGTGCGGCATGTCTCGCCACCGATATGGGAATGGGATTCCCCTTCGAGCACGGTATCGAGTCGACACTGGTCAGTTCGCGACTGGCCCGACTACTCGACGTCGACATCGAAACCGAGTCGGAGGTGTTCTACGTGAGTCTCCTCATGTATCTGGGCTGCAACACCGACTCCGAGCCAAACCTTCGAATATTCGGGGGCTCGGGACTGGACAACATCACACCCAACCAATTCGGAACTGATTTCGAGATGATCCGCGGCGTCCTCCGCGCCCTGCCCGACCCCGCCGCTAGGCCCCTCACCCGCTCATACCAGATGGTCTCCCGACTACCGAAGGCCCGCACCTTCCGCCAGGACCACTTCGCATCAATGTGCGAGGTCGCAGTCGTGCTTTCCGATCGACTCGGTGCTCCATCGGAGGTCAGTCGAATGTTCAGCGACCTCACCGAGCGATGGGACGGTAGGGGCGCCCTGGGAAGGGCAGAAGGCGACAGCGTGCCGATGGCGATGCGGATTGTCCATGTGGCTCGCGATGCTGCGTTTCAGAACCTGATCGGTGGAGTCACCCATGCCGCCGAGGTGGTGAAGAACCGGGGCGGCGGTGCGTTCGACCCTGAGATCGCGAAAGCTTTCGCCGACAACGCAGCCGACCTACTGGTCCCCCCCGGTGGGGAAGGCTCGATCTGGGAGGAGTTCCTCTCCCTCGAGCCCAAGCCCCACCGCATGCTCGATGCCGAGAAGTTCGACCGGGCGATAGCTGCCCTGGGCGACTTTGCCGACATGGTGTCACCACGCATTAGTGGACACTCGCCGGGAGTTGCCCAACTCACACAGTCGGCTGCCGGCCTCGCCGGATTCGACGAAACCGGACAGAAGCGAATTCGGCACGCCGCAATGCTCCACGATGTGGGGCGCGTCGCAATCCACCCTCGAATCTGGCAGAAGCCTGGCCCTCTCTCTGCGCACGAGTGGGAACAGGTCAGGCTCCATCCCTATCACACGGGTCGGGTCCTCGCCCCGTCGACGCCACTCCAGGGACTCGCCGAAGTGGCTTGCTGTCATCATGAGAATACCGATGGGTCTGGCTACTACCGGGGTGTTCCGGCGGCTGCCCTTACGACGGGAGCGAGACTACTCGCGGCGGCGGACGCCTTCCACGCCATGGGAGAGCCACGTCACCACCGGGACCCACATTCGAAAGAAGAGTCCGCTGGATTGTTGGCGGCACGGGTCAAAGAGGGTCAGCTGGACTCCGACGCTGTGGCCGCCGTCGTCGAGGCAGCTGGGCTGGATCGTCCCAAAGTTTCCGATCCCGCCGATCTCACATCGCGAGAAGCCGAGGTGGTCGGGCTACTGGCACGTGGCCTCCAAACCAAGCAAGTCGCCTCCCAGCTGGGCATATCGCCCAAGACAGCAGACCGGCACATCCAGAACGCCTATCGCAAGATGGGCGTCTCCACGAGAGCGGCCGCCACGCTTTACGCCACCGAGCACGGGCTGGTGCCGTGGGGAGAATTCCCCATTAAATAGGTGGTGTCCTTTCCATACGTTGTGAGTATGAGACGAGGCCGCCAAGCGACGACAAGACCAAACCACATCGGCCTTGCCGTACTGGGTAGCTGCGTCGTTGTTGTCGTAATCCTGATGACGTCGATCAATGACGGATCGGGTCTCGGCGCACCCGGGTACTGGGCATGGGTCCTGACCGGATTTCAAGTTGTTGCTCTCCGGACTGCCGCTTCCGGCGAAGACTGGGGCTGGCTGCTCGGCGCATCGGTCCAGCTGCCGTGGATCGCATATGCATTGGTCACTGTGCAGTTCGGATTCATCCCCGGATGCATCGTCTCCGGAACCGTCCAAGCCCACGCCTATCGGCGCATCCACACCGCACGATTCGAACGAAGGGAACCCACCTTTGCTTGAGGAGGCGTTCATGGACCGGTCCGTGGTGTCGGTCCAAAGCTTCCGCCGCCGTTAAGGGTAGACGGCCCGTTTGGCTTCGAGACAAGTAGTTTTTCGATGTGGTCGACAATCTTGAGCGCGGGGTTTGGCTGCGGCGTATTGCTGTGCTCGCCCTGGTCCTCCTGATCATCGGCGCTCTCACCCTCATCGCACTACTCCGTTTCGACGACAATCCAATCGAAGGACGCTGGCAGTTGATACTCATCGAGCTGCCAAGAGGCTCATTGCAACGTGGCGATGGGGCGTGGATCGAGTTCGACGGCGACGACTTCAGCGGCCACGTCGACTGCGTTGACTTCGAAGGTGTGGCCACTCTCCTTCCGGACCAGCACATCGAACTCGCCCAGATCGCATGGTCGATCACCTGTGAACCGGTCACTGCCTTAGCCGACGCCCACATGAGCCATCTTGACACTCTGAGTCGCTACAGCGGCAGGAATTCTCTGACGATTCAGACCACGGATGCATCGGTTCAGTTCACCTACGCGAAGCCGTAACCGTCGGGTCCACAGCTTCCATCTACGGCGGCACAGGTTTCTGCCGATTCTCTCCATGAGCTCTAGTAGGAAAACGTATCGAGTCCAGGACTTCGGGTGAGGTGGCGCTCGACTTACTGCTCAGGACGAAGGAAAAACAGCACCCCCGTGGGGTTTTTTCGAATCTCGAACGTAAGCTCTCCCGGGATGACGAACGTGGAACTGGCCTCGCCTCAGGAGGGCCTCACACCAACCGAGGTCCGGGACAGAGTCAGGGCTGGCCAGGTCAACACGATCGTCGAGCGGCCCAGTCGCACCGCTGGGGAGATCGTCCGGGCCAACGTCGTCACACGATTCAACATCCTCCTCGGAATCCTTCTGCTGGTCACGCTGATCGTTCTCCGCCAGCCCCGCGACGCATTGTTCGGCATCGTCCTCATCACCAACTCCGCAATCGGGACCATCCAGGAGCTTCGTGCCAAACGCACTCTCGACCGACTCGAGGTCGTCGCCGCTCCAAAAGTGCGGCTGGTCAGGTCGGGAAAGGTCACCGAGCACAGCACTGATCGGGTCGTCGTCGACGACCTCATCGACCTCCGGCCCGGCGAACAACTCGTGGTCGACGGCGTCGTCGTCGAGTCCAGCGGTCTCGAGATCGACGAATCGCTCCTGACCGGCGAGGCTGACCCCGTGCGCAAAGAAATCGACGACGGTTGCCTTTCCGGTAGCTTCGTCGCCGCCGGGTCAGGTCGATACCGGGCCACAAGGGTTGGTGCCGACGCCTATGCCGCCCGGCTGGCGCACGCGGCGAAACGATTCACTTTGGTTCGTTCTGAATTGCGCGACGGGATAGACCGAATGCTCGGCATCGTCAGCTGGGTCGTTCTCCCGATCGGTGCCCTCCTGGTGTGGAGCCAGAAGCGGGGCGGGGGCACATTCATCGACGGACTGGGTGGGGCCGTCGCTGCGGGAGTCGCCATGGTGCCTCAAGGGTTGGTGCTCCTCGCCTCCATCGCATTTGCGGTCGGCGTCATCAGGCTGGGACGACGCAACGTCCTGGTCCAGGAGCTTCCCGCGATCGAGGGCCTGGCCCGTGTCGACACGGTGTGCTTCGACAAGACCGGGACCCTCACCGAGGGAAGGCTCGCCGTCAAGGAAGTGCTCACTCTCACCGATGTCGACCCGATCCCCGCTCTCGCCGCGATTGCGGCGGCCGAGTCCCACCCGAACGTGACCATGGCGGCGGTCGCCGCGGCTTTCCCCAACGACCCGGGTTGGGGTATTCAGCTCTCCGTTCCGTTTTCGTCAGTGCGTAAATGGAGCGGAGTGACCTTCTACGGCGACCGCACCTGGGTGATCGGAGCGCCTGATGTGATCGCCCCCCGACATGAGCGAGCCCAAGAGGTTGTCAAGGAAGTTTCCGCAGACGGAAGCCGGGTGTTGCTGTTGGCCACCAGTTCGGCAGCCATCGACGACAGGTTGCTGCCGAGCGACGTCGAACCAGTCGCCATTGTGGTGCTCTCCGACCAGGTCAGACTCGATGCCGAGGACACCCTCCGCTACTTTGCCGAACAGGGGGTCAAGGTCAAGATCATCTCCGGTGATCACCCCGACACGGTTGCTGCAATCGCCAGCCAGGTGGGCCTGGCCGGCGCCATCATCATCGACGCCCGGGACCTTCCCGAAGGCGGTGAAGCACTGGCCGACCTGATGGAGTCGGCGACAGTTTTTGGACGTGTCACCCCGCAGCAGAAGAGTGCAATGGTTCGCGCGCTGCAATCGAGAGGTCATGTGGTGGCGATGACCGGGGACGGCGTCAATGACGTGCTCGCCCTCAAGGACTCCGACATCGGAATAGCCATCGGCAGCGGAGCCCCGGCGTCACGTGCCGTTGCCCAGTTGGTCCTGATCGACGGGCAGTTCGGCACACTCCCCCAGATCGTCGGTGAGGGGAGACGGGTCACGGGCAACATCGAGCGGGTTGCCAACCTCTTCATCACCAGCACCGTTTACGCGCTCGGACTCTCCCTCGCCATAGTGCTCTCCACCCTGCCATTCCCCTTCCTCCCCCGCCACCTCACCCTGGTGGGGAGCCTCACCGTTGGCATCCCATCCTTTTTCCTCGCTCTGGCACCTTCCCGCCGCAAATCCCATCAGGGATTCGTCGCCAGGGTGCTCAAGTTCGCCATCCCGGTGGGCGCCGTGGCCACCATTGCGACCTTCGCCGGGTACTGGCTAGCCGACGTGGAAGCCTCCACCATCGAAGAATCCCGAACCACGGCCACGCTAATTCTCGCTGCGATAGGCCTGTTCGCTCTGGGCATCGTCAGCCGGCCACTCGTTCCATGGAAGAAAGGACTGATCGGGTCGATGTCCAGCCTCCTCGTGTTGTCGATGGCACTCCCAGCCCTGCGCGATTTTTTCGCCCTCGACCTGCCACGCGCCGTGGTCCTGCTCTCGGCGGTCGGGATCGTGGCCATCACCGGGCTGGCGATGGTATTTGCCCTGCGTTTCGTGGGATGGGCCCGGGTGGTCCCGGAATTGCTCGAGTTCCCATCAGCCGAGCCCGACCCCTGGAGGGCCATCACGAGACGGGTTGTGGAGCGTTCCGGCTGGCACCGCTCGTTCCCCACCACTACCGAGTTGCACCAGCCCGTAACCCGACCCGCTGCATCTGAAGAGGACTGACCGCGACACGCCCTCGGGTATTCGGAGGTATACATCCGTCCAACCCTGGGCTGCCAGCGTCGCTAACCGACGCTCAGAACCCTGGGTTGGCAGGAATTCGCGGCTGGCCGACAGGTGCGAGCGCACTGCCCTCCGTCAGCCGGCTCGGTCGTTCCTACTTGGTCCGGATCAGGACCAGGTAATCGGCGGCGGACTCGGCGCCCCAGATCTCACCGGGTCGGCCGTGGATCTGTCGGACGTCGCCGGGGTCATGGGGTAGCGGATACACGTTGAACAACTCGGTCTCGGGGTCGAAACGCACCAGGGCGTTGGCGGCAAAGTCGCTCAGCCACACAATGTCTGACTCGTCGACGTAGACCGCATAAGTCGCGGCGTTCCCGGGAAGGGGCCAGGTATCCCAAAGCCCTGACTGCAGGTCGAGTCGGCTGACATTCCCACTGTTCCATTCGCTCACCCAAATCGCGCCCGACGAATCGCTCCACACGCGCCGTGCACCCTGATCCGGAGTCGGTGGCTCGAACACTGTCAGCTCCCCGGCTTCCAGGATCTCGGCGACGTACGACCCGGCCAACGATGCGAACACGATCTGACCATTCGGAGTGGCGGTGATGCCGTAAGGCCCAGCTCCCTCGGGTGACGGGAACGATGCTGTTTCGCCAGTGGCGGGGTCCAGCCATCCATACACACCGTTCTGGCCGGTGAACCAGAGGAAGCCGTCCTCATCGAAAACGGCGGTGTTCAGGTTGGCCGCGTCGGCATCGGGAAGCGGATAAATGGTCACTGCGCCGGTCTCGGGGTCGACTGAGACGATCGAGTTGAGCCCTCCGTCGGTGATCCACGGTGTTCCGTCAGCGTCAACAATGACCCCGTGGGGCCGTGATCCCTGACCCAGAGCGATGTGCCGGGTTTCACCCGTTGCCGGGTCGAGCCATCCCAACTCCCCCAACCCCTGCGCCGTGTACCAGACGCCGCCGTCTGCCGCGGGGGCGACATCGTGAGGGCGCGAACCGGCCGGGACTGGGAACGCCTCGACGATGAGTTCTTCCGGAGCGATGCCCGTCGTGGTCGGCACGGGCGATGCGGTGGACGTTGTTTCGCCGTCCAAAGTCGTCGTGGGGAGGTCGGTCGTACTCGTTGCCGACGTAGTTGGTTCAGGTGGTGCCTGATTGACCGGTGTGACGGTGCAGGCTGAGATGACAAGGAGGAACGCGAACATCAGAAACCGCATCCCCAAACCTACCGCTCGTCGTGGACAACCCATTCGGATGAGAGGATCCCTACCCCAGGCGGGACTCCAGTCCGTCGATGATGATCTCGAGGCCGAACATGTACTCCCGGTCAAACCTGCAGTTGATCAGATTGGGGGCAATACGGGCGACGTTTGGGAAGGCCGAGGCGAGTTGGGCCATCTGGGTTTCGAGCTTGGCGTATTCACCTTCGTGGACTCCCGGCCCGTTCGCCGACTGGAAGGCGTAACCCATGGTGTGCGACGCCAGCATCTGCCAGGCGTGGTGGGTGTCGGCTTCACTGAAACCCGCCTCTAAGAGCACTCCGACGACGTGATCCATAAACCGCAACGATCCGGGGCCGGTGTTGCCTTCCTGCATCAGAAGGAACACCACCCAGGAGTGGGCGCCGAACTGCGCCATCGCCGCCTGGCCGATGACCCGGGTCTGTTCTTTCCAACCCAGATCGGAATCCGGAAGTTCGATCGATCCGAAAACGAAGTCGATCATTCCCTGGTGGAGGTCGGACTTGTCGTCGACGTGGTTGTACAACGACATCGCTTCGACACCCAGCTGAGCACCCAGTTTTCGCATCGACATGTCGTCGATACCGTGAGTGTCTGCGTAGGTGACTGCGGCCTCGATGACCCGATCACGGTTGAGCGTGGTTCGGGTCTCGGCGGTCATGTCCACATCGTAAGCCAAAGAAATCTCCAAAGTCGCTCTTGACACGCTTACGGCGTATGTATATGTTTACACCGTACGTTTACAGTGTACGCATACGGTGTACGTTTATCAAGGAGAATCGAAAATGGCTTTGGGAACCGAGGCGATGGCCAGGGCAAGCGCCAGAAAACCCTGGAAAACACTGGGCATCTGGGTGGCCCTGCTAATCCTGGCCGGACTGGCTTCGTCGGCGCTGCTCGGCGACGCTCTCACCGCCAGCATCGAGTTCACGGACAGCCCCGAATCGGTGCGCGCTCAACAACTCGTCGAGGAGATCCGAGGCGAAGCCGGAGATTCCGAATTCGTCGTGGTCGCCTCTGAATCACTCACCGCCGACGACCCGGCGTACATGCAATACGTGACGGAGATCCAGACGGCGTTGGCCGGATCTTCCGCCGTGAAGTCTGTGGGGTCCTACCTGACCGAAAACGGTCCGGTCTCCGAGTCCGGTACCGCCGTCCTGCTCCCGGTGGAACTGGCCGGGTCGGATCCAGATGAGTTCTCCGCCAATGCCGAGCAGTTACGCGAGGAGGTTCACGCCATCGCCGCACCCGACGGACTCGAAGCCCTGATCGCCGGTCCAGCCACGATCAACAACGACTTCAACACCGTCGCCGAAGAAGACCTCCGCACCGGTGAGACCGTCGGGATCGTCGTCGCTTTGATCGTGTTGGTATTCGTGTTCGGGACCGTGGCATCTGGTGTAATCCCGATCATCCTGGGCGTGGTCTCGATCGCTATCGCCATGGGACTTGCCGCTCTGGTCGGGCAGGCGTTCGACCTGAGTTTCTTCATCACCAACATGATCACGATGATCGGGCTCGCCGTCGGCATCGACTATTCCCTCTTCATCGTCTCCCGCTATCGCGAAGAGCGTGAGAAAGGGTTCGAGAAGGTCGAAGCCATTGGCCGCGCCGGCGCCACGGCAACCCGAGCCGTCTTCTTTTCCGGGATGACCGTTGTGCTGGCCCTGATTGGGATGCTGCTCGTCCCGAACACCCTGTTCCGCTCACTCGGGTTGGGCGCCATACTCGTGGTCGTCGCCGCTGTAATCGCATCGACGACGTTGCTCCCAGCGGTGTTGTCCTTGATGGGCGACAAGATCAACGCTCTCAAGGTGCGGCGGCGGGGATCGTTGGACAGCCAGGGCCGCTACTGGGACCGCATCACCAAGACGGTCATGAGGCGTCCGGTTATCGCGATGGTCCTGTCGGTCGCTGTGCTCGTCCTCGCAGCCTCCAGCTTCTTCTCCATCGAAACCGGCCTCGCCGGCGTGTCCACGATGCCCGATGAGATTGAATCTGCCCAGGCCTTCGACGTACTTGCGACCGAGTTTGAAGGTGGGCTTGCTTCTCCTGTCGAGATCGCTGTCAGCGGTGGAGATGTCGAAGCGACCGTGGCCAATCTCCAAGCTGCTCTATCAGCAGACTCTGCTTTCGGGCCGGTCGCGATCGACCCGGCTTCGAACAGCGACATAGCTGTGTTGGCTGTGCACCTGCCTGGTGACGTCGCCTCGGCGGAGTCGATGGAAGTAGTGCGCGACTTGCGTTCGGACATCGCCCCGAGCGCCGTGGTTGGTGGCAGCGAGGTGGTCGTGGGTGGCCAAACCGCCATCACCATCGACCTGGTGGACCAGACTGACAACTACACACCGATCGTGTTCGTCGTCGTCCTCGGACTCTCCTTCCTATTGTTGATGGTGGCGTTCCGATCGGTCGTAATCCCCGGCAAGGCCATCGCCATGAACCTGCTCTCTGTCGGGGCCGCATACGGTCTCGTAGTTTCGTTCTTCCAGACGGGAGTTGGACCGGCGTGGGTGAAGGACATCGCATCGTTTCTCGGGTTCAACCAGGTCGAAGTGATCGAAGCGTGGATTCCGTTGTTCTTGTTCTCGGTCCTGTTCGGCCTGTCGATGGACTATCACGTGTTCCTGTTGTCCAGGATCAAGGAGCACTTCGACGTCACCGGCGACAACACCGAATCAGTGGCCTACGGGTTGAGAAGCACCGGTGCCCTCATCACCGGAGCTGCCGCCATCATGGTCGCGGTATTCGCCGGATTCGCCGCAGGGAGACTGACCAGCTTCCAACAGATGGGCTTCGGTCTGGCCGTCGCCGTACTCCTGGATGCCACGATTGTCAGGACCATCCTGGTCCCGGCGACGATGAAGCTGTTGGGCTCCCGCAACTGGTATTTCCCGAAGTGGCTCGAATGGATCCCCAACGTCGCCATTGAAGGCCACCTCGACGATCCCGACCTCGAGATCGACCTGAAGGAACCGGTGCTGGTCAACTAGCCATGCGGATCGGGGTGGAGATACCACTGTCCCCACCCCGATCCAGTGCTGGCGCCCACGACCACGACACCTGCCAGCCCGTTGTCATCGATGGCGAGGTTGTTGAGAAAGGCGAACGCACCTGCCGCCACCGACCCGACATAGGCATTTCGAACGGTCGAGTGCGTGGGCCGCGACGAACGCGTCATCCAGGTGATCTGAGCCAACCTCACCCGCCAATTATGCGTTTCGAACGAGGTTCCATCGCAACTTCGTCCGTGATTGAGACGTAGCGGGCAGCCGTGCATCAACCGTGCGGGGAGGCGACGTCTAAGGAACAACGATCTCACGACGTAAAACCCGGCGAGACGAGTACCTTTTGTCGGCCCATGACGGAGATCTCTACTCGCAAACCGTTCAACCGGCCCGGTGGCTTGCCGGAGTTGGCTAATCGGATGATATCCCTTGCCGTCCTGCCCGGGGATCGACCCGACTTGATCAGAACCAAGCGGTTGTTCACTGCGGCGATGTGGGCGTCGATCGTCACTTCAGTGGTCTCGGTTTATCAGCTCTTTGTCTTCGACGCCCCGTGGGCGGCAGCCGCGGTGGGTATCGCCATCGTTGCCGCGGTCATCACGCTGGTGCTGCTGTGGCTTCGACCGACGACCTTCCCAGCCGTGATGCACATTGTTGTGTTGGGGACGATGATCACAAATACGGCTGTAACCATTCTTTACGGCGGGATTGACGAGGCTGCAGGGAACGCCCTGTGGGCCGTGCTCGTGGTGGTCGGCGCTGTTGCCATCTTCGCCGACCGGCGCGCGTTTTTCTGGCTTGCCGTTTTCGTAGTCAACGTGGTTGGCGCCTCAATCGTGGCCGACCGCGTTGATCCGAGATATGTCCAACCCGAGGAGTCCTACCTCTCGTTGTTCAACCTGGTCGTCGTGACCGTGTTCATATTCGTGGTCCTCTACTACTTCGTAAGGCAGTCCGCCCGGTTGTATCGACAGTCAGAGGGCCTCTTACGCAACATCCTCCCCAACGAGATCGCAGATCGCCTCAAGGCTTCGGACGACATGATCGCCGACGAATTCCCTGCGGCCTCGATCCTCTTCGCCGATATCGCCGGTTTCACGCCGATAGCCTCACAACTCGAACCCGGCGAGACAGTCAACCTGCTCAATGACGTGTTCACCGCCTTCGACCAACTGGTGGCGGCACGGGGACTCGAGAAGATCAAGACCATCGGAGACGCCTACATGGTCGCTTCCGGCGTCCCGGCAGCAAGAGAAGACCACGCGGAGGCAATCTGCGATCTCGCATTGGACATTCAGGAGCATCTGAAGTCCAACACCCTCGGCGGCCGACAGATCGAGATGCGAATCGGGATCGCCTCAGGCCCGGTGATGGCCGGAATAATCGGACGTCAGAAATTCAGCTACGACCTTTGGGGTGACACCGTCAACCTGGCCAGTCGCATGGAGTCGACCGGGATCCCGGGTCGTATCCAGATGCCGGCTGCAACCAGGGAGCTGGTCGGAGAGTTGTTTGTTTGGGAGGAACGAGGGTTCGTCGACGTTAAGGGTCGCGGGCCAATCGACACCTGTTTTCTCGTTGGAAGAGCGCCTGTTCCGCTGATGGGGAAGCCGGACGACGAAGTCGGTAGGGTCGGACGGAGGTTCACAGACTGAGCAGGAGGACATGTGACTCAACAGATCAGCATGACGACCGTCGTTGACGATGGCGTTGATCGTGGGGGCATGTGGCGGCGACAACACGGTTTCGTCCCACGACGGAGAGGGCGACTCCGGAAACCAGGATCAAGGATCACCTTCCGGCAGCAAGGACGAGGTAGAAACACCCGAGATGCCCCCGGCTGGAGAGGCCCGCTTCGAAGTCGACGGCGAAACCTTCGTGTTCAAGCAGAGCGAGATGCTCGAAGGACCTTTCACCTGCGAGATTCGGGACAACGGTGTGTCCGTCAACTTCCAGTCGGATCGACACGACCTGTTGCTGCAGGGCGCGGTTATACGCGAGGGCAAACTGATAGTTTCCTCGACAGTGGCACCCGAGAATTCTGACTTCAAATACTCGTCGAGCTCGGCCGGTGGTTTGGGCGCCGCCGCCACGGAAGGGTCTTTCCTGCTGTATCAAGGCTATTTCGCTGCCTCACCTAAAGACGATCCCGGCCGTTTCTCCGAGGTTGGGATGGGGACCGTCGCCGTGACATGCCCGTAGAGGCATTGCACACCCGGGGTTGACACAGATTCCAGATTCAAGCCCGCACCCGTGCCCGACCTCAACCGATTCAGCTGATCAGGCCTACCGATGCGAGATCGCTCTTCCAGCGATCGACCATTTCTCGCTTCTGGTAGGGGCTCTCCTCGATCCACCGATCGATGTTCACGGAGGGAAACCGCTCCCTGATCAGATCAGCCGTGGCGCGAGCCCGTCGATCCAGGCCCAGCTCGACTTGCGCCGCCGTCAATACCAGAAGCGCCTCGAGATTCGATGGTTGGTGCTCCACTACTGCCTCTGCGGTGGCAGCGGCCTGTTCGACACGCCCGCCCAAGTACAACGAACATGCCTGGACTGTCGGATACCACGGGTTATTCACCGCCGTCAGCCTCATCGCCTTGCCGAGCAGATCGACTGACTTTTCCCAATCGCCCATATAGCGTCGAACGCTGCCCTCGACCGCATAAGTGACGTCGCATGTCGGGCGTTTGATAACGAGGTTCTCGAGCCTTTCCACCGCCTCGTCGGGATGCCCTTGAAACATGAGGGTTGCCGCGATGACCATCTGCGCCAACCCGGTCGGATCGCCGAGGTCCAAGCCGATCTGGGCATGGTCAAGGGCCTTCTCAAACAAGACATCGCGCTGACTCAGCAAACCCTCCGTCGCGGCCATCCAGTATGCGAACCCTGACAGAACATGGCCGTACGACATGTCGGGGTGGCTGGACGCAACCTTCGAGAAGAATTCGATTGCCTTCATCCAACTTTCCGGGTTCCCCGAGGTGAGGTGATACCAGCCCGTGTAGATATTCTGGATAGCGACCGGGTCTTCCAGCTCGCTGTAAAGCCCGGCAGGCTCGCCGATTATCAGCTCGATTTCGACGGCTCGAGCCACACCTTCGGCAACCTCGTCGGAGAGGCCAAGAAGATCCTGGGTTGTAGAAGTCCACTTGCTGGTCGTCACGATGTTCATTGAGGTGACATCCATCAACTTCGCATACACCCGCACCTGATCGCCCACCTGGTGCACGCCGGTCTCGAGAAGGTAACGGACTGTCTCATCTGCCGAGCCCCTGTCCGGCTGGCTCGACGCGTTCACCACCCGGAGCCTGGGTACCTGAGAGAGTCGATGTATTAGGTCATCGCGAATCAGGTCCGCCACCGACTGCAGGGCGGGTTCTAGCGAATCGGCGTGAATCGGCAAGACCGCAACCGTCGGGGCGGCCAAAGACAAACTCGGGTGACCCGCCGCGACGTGCCCGTCGGTCGGCAGGTCGACGAACTGAAAGACCTCGACCTCCTCGGGAATGTTCTTCAGCCTCTTCCGCCCAATCGACTGAAAGCGCAAAGCCGGCTCGTCGAGCGACTGGTATACACGGCTCGAGACGCTCAAACCCCCGACCGGTGCGATGCCCTGAATTCGTGCCGCCACGTTGAGCGCATCGCCGAAATACTGGTCATCGGTCACAGTCACCGAACCCTGGTCCAGACCCATCCTGAATCGAACCTGGCTGCCCGGCGGAACGTCGGTGTTGCGAGCTTCGATAGCACCTGAAATCGCAATGGCCGATTGCATCGCATCCTTGGAGTCGCCGAAAACCGCCATGAAGTTATCTCCAACGAAGTTGACCAATGTACCTTCGCTGGCGGTGACGCTCTCCTCGACAATGTGTTGCAACTCACCCATGACCACTGTGGTGGAATCGAAATCGTCAGCGAGGAGCCTGCTGTATCCAGCGACATCGGCGTTGAGCGCGACTACTTCAACTGACTTGGTGGCGGATACGCTCATGGCTCGCAGACGTTACTGCTGTTGTTCGGATGACGGTCAACCCAAGAGGCAAAGTCGAGCGACCCACCTCCTGCATTGTCTGGGTAGCATCGCCAACGGAAAGGCAGGCCATGAGTGATCAAGACATACTTGCATTGGTGATGTCGGCGGAACGCCGATGGATGGACAACTGGCTGGCTGGTCCCACCCTCGAAGGCGAACCGGTGCGACGCGGTCAGATAGCACCCGACCTGGAATTGACCGCTGAAGACGGCGAGCAAGTGTCGCTCAGCAGCTTCTGGCAGGATCGGCCGTTGCTCGCGATGTTATGGCGTCATCTCGGGTGTGGCTGCGGTTTGGAGCGGATCGAGCGTCTAACCGAGGAGTACGACTCTTATCGGGATTCGGGCCTCGACGTCGTTGTGGTGGCACCGGGAGAGATCGAACGGGTACAGGCCTACAAAGAGCGCTACAAGCTCCCGGCTCCCGTGCTTGCCGACCCTGACTATCGAACCCACAGGGCGTTTGGCCTTTCGCACTGGTCCAAGGAGCAAGTTCTGTACGACGCTCCGGAAGAATACTGCTCGCTTACCAAAGAAATCGGTGAGGCATTCCAGGCAGACCGACGCGGCCAGGGCCGCCCGCTCGTCGACGATCCGTGGATGCAGTCAGGCGAGTTCGTCATCGACACAGAAGGTGTGGTCAAAGTCTCCTATCTTTACAACTACTGCGCCGACTATCCCGATCCGGCGATATTCACTCTGGCCGGGCGATTGGCTGCAACGCCGGGC
The DNA here is from genome assembly GCA_041751055.1 of Acidimicrobiia bacterium. Lineage (GTDB taxonomy): Bacteria > Actinomycetota > Acidimicrobiia > Spongiisociales > ZC4RG35 > MA-ANB-1. The sequence continues at coordinate 43,076 of JBGSYD010000003.1, forward strand.
TAGCCAGAGCTGATACCCCTCAGGACGGCTTGGTCGCCGTGCCGTCGAGCCACAACATGTCGGAACTCGTCGCGGTGGCTGCCTTCGGACCCCACATGTTTGGCGTCGATCTGGTCGCCCTTCTTGATAACGTGAACCAGGGCCATGGCATGTCCCCTGCCAAGGTCGAAATCCTCGCCTAGCCAATCCACGATGGCCCCAGCCTTGGTATCTGGGTGGTCGAAACCCCGCTCAGCGGCGAACGCAATGAACTGCCGGGAGTGAGTCCGGTCTTTTCCTCGATGTTGTCCAAGTAGGCCTGAAATGACCTGTCGGACTCCTTCCCATGTTGGTGACACTTGGTCCGGCCGTCACGTTACGACTGGACGATCGCTAATGGATCCGGGTGCAGTCCTCTTTCGTCGGTCGAAGCCCGGGTATTGACCTCCCCGGACATGCGGTACCGTCGACCGGGTGCGCAACCGTTATCCAGGTCCACCAGAGTTGGGTCGTTCCGTCGTGGTCAAGCCCGGGTTTCCGGTGCCCGCTGGCTGGGAAAACGCCGACCACATCACTGTCGACACTGGCATTTTCGGAGACGCCAACCGTCTCACCGAAATTCAGAGGCGATTCGTCCGCCGCCTCCCCACCGTCTACGAACTAGCGGTCACTCTCCAAGAACTGAACCAGCCCGAATCGACCGCGAGCGACCCCGTCGACCTGGGCAGTGACTTCACCTTTTTCGGAGAGCGTTTAACCAAAGCGCTGTGGCACAACTCCTACGACGCCACAGGTGGTGATCCGATCTGGTGGTGGTCACGCAAAGCAGAGGCGTGGCTCGGTGTCACCGTCAATGGGGCGGCCGACGTCCTCCTCCCCGACGGCACTCCGGTATGGCTCGACGGCGGCCCACGCCAACCCCTCGAACTGGGGCAGGGCGTCGTTCACCACGAGACGCTCGAACTGGGCAGGACAACACTGGTTCCGAGCCAGACTCCTCCCCGCGCCGACCTCGCTTCGGACCAGCTCGCCGCAGTGTCTCATCGGGTCGGCCCCGCCCGGGTCATCGCCCCTGCCGGTTCGGGAAAAACCCGTGTTCTCACTGCACGTTTGCACCACCTGGTCGAAGACCGTGGGGTTGAACCGGAAATTATCACAGCCGTTGCGTACAACCGCCGGGCCGCTGATGAGATGACCGAACGCCTCCCCGCTCTTCTGAAGTCGCGGGTCCGGACGATCCACTCCCTCGGCTGGGCGATACTGCGAATGGCGAAGCCCCACCTCGCCCTCATAGATGAACGAGAACAGCGCCGCCGTCTCGAACCAATATCTCCGGCGCCACCGCGGGCCAACACCGACGTCATCGGGCCATACCTCGAGGCGCTGAGCGATGTGCGAATCGGGCTCCGATCACCTTCCGACATCGAGTCCGGTCGTGATGACGTTCCGGGATTCGCCGACACGTTCGAAAAATACCAGCTGATCCTGGCCGAACGTGGAGAGGCAGACCACGACGAGCAGATTTACGGGGCGATAAGGGCCCTCCTTGCCGACTCCGACCTCCGCCAGCACTGGCAGCGGGAGTGCACGCACCTTCTCGTCGACGAGTTCCAGGATCTAACTCCGGCCTATCTCCTGCTGCTCCGCCTGGTGTCAAGCCCCGGTCTCAATGTCTTCGGAGTTGGCGACGACGATCAGGTGATCTATGGATACGCCGGGGCCGACCCCCGATTCCTGCTCGACTACGAAACTCTGTTCCCGGGCGCCGGCACATATGCACTGGCGACCAACTATCGCTGCCCGGCCGACGTTGTCGCCGCTACCTCCAACGTTCTCGGGTACAACCAACGGCGCCTGCCAAAAGAGATCAAGGCGGAATCGACGAGCGACGGCCTAACCGTCGAACAGGCCGACGGCGTCGAATTGGGGACCGTCGCCCTCGACAAGATCACCGATCTGATGAGTGAGGGAATCGCCGTCGGCGAGATCGCAGTCCTTTCCAGGGTCAACTCAAGCCTCCTACCAGTCCAGGTTGCCCTCGCCGAAAACGACATCCCGTTCCAGTCTTCGCTTAGCTCATCCGTCCTCGACCGCACCCTGCTGCGGGCCACGCTCGCCTGGATTCGCATCGCGCTCGACATCGAGTCGATGACTCGAAATGACCTGTACGAAGCGATCCGCCGGCCGGGAAGGGGGCTGACCCGTCTGTTCACCAACTCCATAGAAAGGAGGCGGGGGCCTTTCGGCATCGAGGAAATCGAGCGTCTCGGTGACCATCTCGACAACAAACGCCAAAGCCGCTGGGAACTTTTCTGCGGCGACATTCGACTCGCGGCGGAATCAACCACCAGCACGGCACAGCTATTGGGAACCCTGGCCGATGAGATCGGATTGAGTCGTGCCGCCGAGGCTCTCGACGCCGGCCGGAGCCAGGCGGACCGATCTGGCCAGAGCGATGACCTCGTTGCCTTGCAACGGATCGCCGGTCTTCATGACGATCCTGCGAGTTTCGAGCCCTGGCTCCGGGAACGACTTGCCACACGATCGAACCCGGGTGGAGTGGTCTTGTCCACTGTCCATCGGGTCAAGGGCTTGGAATGGGAGCATGTGATCGTCTTCGGGGCAGACGCCTCGCTGATGCCCCACCATCTGGCCAATGACATCGAGGAGGAGCGGCGGATCTTCCACGTAGCAATGACCCGGGGGATCAAGTCAGTCACCCTCCTCGCCGACCGCAACAACCCGTCGCTCTTCCTCTCCGAACTAGATGGAAGCCGTCCGAAGCGCCAATTGAACCCCGAGCCGGTCCGGCAGAGGGCCACCGTGCTCACCGGCATCGCGGTCTCCATCGGAGACGAGGTCAGCACAAGAGGCGGGTATTCCGGCATCGTGACCGGCTCTGACGATGCTGGCTACGTGATCAAACTCGACGGCGGAGGCGCCGAGCTAACGATCCGATGGGGTGACCGCATCGAAGTCGGAGGTCGCGCAGGACCACTCGTCCGAAATCCTGAGGGCGTCGACGAGGGCTTGCTCGACCAACTCAAGAAGTGGCGGCTTGACCAATCGGTCACACAGGGTGTACCCGCTTTTGTGATATTCCATGACACCACGCTCAGCGAGATCGCAGCTGTCCAGCCCACGACCCCAGAAGGCTTACTGGCGATTTCCGGTATTGGTCCCGCCAAATTGGAAGCCTACGGAGACGAGTTGCTCGATCTCGTCTCGCGCCCATCCCCCGAAGGCAAATAGCGAACGGGTGGTTTCCGCAGCGCTATCCGCTAGACCGCCGTCGCCACGCGGCGCAACAAAGACCTTCTCAAGATCAGCGCCACCACGATCCCAAAGATGAAACCGCCGACATGAGCTTCCCAGGCCGTGCTCGACCCTTCGAGACCGAACTGGGCAAAGAACCAGAAGCCCAGGAACAGAATGGCCGGGAGAGGCAGGAGCAGCCAGCCAACAAAAGTGAGAACTCGATGGCCCGGGAACAAGACCGCGTAAGCACCCAAAACGGCGGCGATGGCCCCGGAGGCACCCACGAGCGGGATTGTCGAGTCGAAGTTGGCAAACGCAAAAGCAAACGTGGCCACAACGCCACCGACCAGGTAAAAGACCAGGTACCTGAGATGGCCAAACGCCTCCTCGACATTGTTGCCGAAGATCCACAGCGACCACATGTTGAAAAGAAGATGGGCGATGTTCCCATGAAGGAACATCGAGGTCAGGATCGACAACAGCGGGTTCTTCTCCGGGAACAAAGGAGTTCCGCCGCCGGATTCGCAGACATCGCGGTTGATTTCGTCGAGGGTCAGAGGATCGCCGGTGAGGATCTCACACGAGATTGCAGCTCGCCGGTAGAGGAATTCGTCTTCTTCGTCAACGGTGCTCCCGCTTTGAAACGCGAAGTACACAAAGACGCTTGCGGCAATGAACACAAGAGTGGCCCATGGAGTGATGCGAGTTGGGTTGACGTCTCGAATCGGCAACATGGAGGGGCGATCTTATGCCTCGCCCTCGCCTAGCGCCTTTCTCACCGCCTCCTCGATGCCGAGGGACCGCCCGGGCTCCATGAGCCGTGACGCTTCGTCTTTTCCAACCTCCCGCGCCAGCTTCGACTTGCAGTCCTCGATTCCGATCGATTCCGGACTCCACCCGCCACCTATCCGCCCAGCTGCCGCCGCAGCTGCGCCTGCGATCAGCCCGGCGAACTCGATGTTTTCCATGTCGAGCTGAATTCGCGACACGTACTCCAGCCCCCACGCCTGTAGGAACACATCGCTCAACTCACGGCCACGAAGGATGCCTTTCAGAGCGAATTCCAGCGCATCGTCCAGCCGGTCCTCAGTCAGGGCCGCGCCTGCCTGTGCGTAGATCGATTGCGCCGCCTGTGTTTGTCGACCGACACGCTCATACATTTCAGAGGCCTGTTTGAACATCGGGCCGGCATCGGCCCACCCCGACGAATAGACCTTTGCGAAGGCCTCTCCAGCCAGGACATCGGCGAGTCCGCTCTCGTCGCCCAGCCGCGAGTAGATCCCTTTGGCCTCATCCAGAGGAGCAGCTCCACTGTCGGTCTGACCGGAAACGATCAACGAAGTCCCCAGCCCATACAGGGCATCGGCGAGGAGTGCTTCGTCGTCGAGATGACGGGCGAGTTCCACCGCCTCCCGGTAACCCTCGACGCCCTCAGCCGGCTTCTTTTGCCAATACAGAAGGGCCGATCGGGCCATTATCCCTTTGATATTGCCCACATCGGCTTTGGCGCCGGGGAGCGTGAAGAACCGATTCAGCCAGATCTCCAACTCCACCATGTAGCCGCGGCTCTGATAAAACCTCCACGTGTTTCCGAGCAGCTCCAATCCGTCACCGCGTCGTCCGAGGCGATGGAGAACCGATAGGACTTCGCGCAGATTCTCCAGGTCGTCATTGAGTTGGGCCCGCCACCACTCCCCTCTGTCACTCTGGAGGCCGGCATACGCCTCCCGCGACATGTTGAGGTAAAAGACGACGAAACGCTCTTCGATCTCGCGAGCCTCGGTCGATTCGGCCAGCCGGCTCCGAGCGAAACGACGGATCCCGTCCAACATCGTGAATCGTCCACTTGACTCGACGACACGGCGTACCAGCGACCGGTCGACCAACTCCGCTAGTTCGTCGAGTGCGTCGATCGAGGTATCCCTTACGATCTCCTCGACTGCTTCAATGCTCATGGCCCCGGCAAAAACGCTGAGACGACGAAATGCCTCCTGGGTGGATTCACTAAGGAGGTCGTAGCTCCATCCGATTGCTTCCTCGAGTGTTCGATGCCGTTCCGGACGGCCGGTCTGGGTGCCGTAGCTCATCCGGTCCCCACGGAGCCGATCCAGCATCTGTGCGGGCCCAAGGATGTTGGCCCGTGCCGCCATCAATTCGATCGCAAGGGGAAGACCACCCACATATCTGATCAATTCGCGCACCTCGTCCTGATCGCCCGAAAACCCAGGAGCCGCCGCTTCAGCACGCTCGAAAAACAGTCGCATGCCTTCGCTGCCATCAGGGTCGAGGGGTTCGAGGAGATACCGCTTTTCTCCCGGGAGCCGCAGGGGCACCTGGCTGGTGACCAGCACTCTGATCTGGCTGGTGATTCCAAGAAGTCGCCCGACCTCGGCAGCCGCCGACTCGATCTGTTCGAAGTTGTCCAGGACCAGTAGACACGCCGCTTCGCCAAGCCTTTCGGCGATACCTTCGACTGTCTTCGGCTCAACTTTCAGCTCCGCGGCTATCGAAGGCACCACGAGGTCGGGATCGGACACTGAGGACAGGTCGACAAAGACGACACCACCGTTGAATCGGTCGACCAATCGTGTGGCAACGGTCAGAGCCAGGCTCGTTTTGCCGACTCCACCTGGCCCGAGGATGGTCACCAAGCGGTTCTCGCCGACCAGGTTCGAAAGCACGTCCAGCTCATCATCTCGGCCGATGATCGAGGTGAGTCGGGTGGGAAGATTGTTGGGGATCGCGGTCGCGGTCCGAAGCGGGGGGAACTGGGCTGGCAGACCCGGAACGATCACCTGGCAAATGAGCTCATCGGCTTCCAACCCACGCAAGAGATGGCGGCCCAGTTCCTTGAACTCAAAGCCACTGGTGGTGAGCAGGCGGGTGGCTTCGGTTACGACCACTTGTCCACCGTGGGCCGCTGCCATCACTCGTGCCGCCCGATGGACCTCGAGGCCGACATAGTCGTCATCGGCGACGACCGCTTCGCCGGTATGGATTCCGATCCTCACTCGCACGTCGCCACCCGGGGGCCAGCCATGACCGGAGATTGCCTTTTCGACCGTTACCGCAGCCGCCACCGCATCAGCGGCAGTAGCGAAAGCGGCAAAGATGCCATCTCCGGTGCTCTTGACCTCCACCCCGTTGTTTTCTCGGAGCGCTCCCCGGATCAGCTCGAAATGCTCACCCATCAAAGGAACGAATTCGACGCCAAGCCGTTGAGCCAGACCGGTTGAGTCCTCAACATCTGTGAAAAGGAAGGACACTGTTCCAGTTGGTAGTGCGCCAGGCATGTACACCGGATTCTGCCACCCGAAAGGTGGCCCTGCCTCATGACGCAAAATGGAGGTCAGTGGACGGCGGGTACAGTTTTGCGCCGGCTCGGATCGCCCAGCTTGGCGGCAAGCGGGCCGGCAATTGCCATCAGCAACACGTAGGTGGCCGCAAGCGCCGGCAGATCCTCCGCCCCGGAAACCCCCACGGCAAGCCCGGCAATGATTATTGAGAACTCTCCCCGAGCGATGAGGGCCAGCCCGACCCGGATCTGGCCCGACCTGCCGATCCCCTCGCGCCGCGCAGCCCATCTTCCGCCGACGATCTTGGTCGTGGTCGTGATTAAGCCGAGGATGACTGCCGCCAACAGAACTTTTGGGATATCTCGGGGGTTCGTCGACAACCCAAAGAACACGAAGAAGACGCCCGCAAAAAGGTCACGCAAAGGAGCGAGGAGAAACTCGGCCCGTGCGGCGCCCTCGCCTGAGACGCTGATCCCGACAAGAAACGCACCCACCGCTGCCGAGATGTGGATCGACTCCGCCAAACCGGCCACCAGGAGCGCGAGGCCGAACACGGATAGCAAGCTGACCTCGTCCGACCTGTGGAAGATCAAGTTCCCGAGTCCGTCACCCTGGCGGTAGGCAAACGCCAGAGCGGCAACAAGAACCGATACTGCCACCACGATGCTGATGAAGGCTGCCGACGGTTTTCCACCAAGTGCGACCGCGCCGAGAATCGGGAGGAGCACAGCCATCGCCAGGTCTTCGAACACCAGGATCGACAGGACAACAGGCGTCTCCCGGTTTCCCGTCCAACCGAGATCGTTGAGCAGTTTGGCGACGACGCCGCTCGAGGAGATGTAGGTGACACCGCCCAAGAACAGCGCGGGCGCGTAGCCCCAGCCGAGCACGAGACCACCAACAAACCCCGGCGTGAAGTTGAGAGCAAAATCCACGAGCCCTGCCGGCGCAATAGTTCGCATCCCCGTGACCAGTTCGCCTGCCGAGTACTCGAGACCCAGCATCAACAGGAGGAAAATCACCCCTAGTTCCGCGCCCACCTCGATGAAGCCTTCCGACGTCACGATCGGCAGCAGTCCTCCGTCCCCGAAAGCCAACCCGGCGAGTAGATAAAGCGGAATGGGTGAGACCCCGAATCTGCCTGCCAATCGGGCAAGGACCCCGAGCCCGAGGACCACGGCACCGAGCTCAACGAGGAGAAGAGCGCGACCGTCCAAGTCTTAGCCCGACGTCAGGATGTCGCGGACCGCCTCGATGCCTTCAGTGGTTCCTACGACCACAAGACTGTCTTCAGCTTCGATCCCGAATCCCGGTCCCGGTGCGGGGAATGCCGCATCGCCACGAATCACAGCAACGACCGAGACGCCCGTACGGGTACGGACGCGGGCATCGCCAATCGTCTTACCGACGAATGGGGTATCCGGATCAACGTTTAGCCAGTCGATCGCGAGACCCTCGATTTGGTGCGCCATGTGGTTGAGGCTTTCCACCACCGAGGAGCCCCCCAGCGCATCAGCGAGGGCGTGACTTTCGTCATCTGAGAGTCGCAGACTCAGACCCACGACATCCGGATCCTCGGGAGGGCATACGAACAGCTCGCGTTTTCCGGTCCGATGATGGATGACGCCGATCCGATTTCCGTCCTCGGAAACAAACTCGACTCGTTGGCCGACACCGGGCAGCGGGGTTTCTCGTATTTCAGTCAAAGACATCTCCTGTTGGAGGGTGATCTTAAGGGACTTGGTCGTGACAGCGCCTCCGCGGAATGTGACGCCGTCAATGGATGGGCTCTGAGGTTGTCCTAAGCGTCGGGATCTACCGCCCACCCCAGATACTGCAAGCTTGCGAACCATCCGTGGGACGGCATCGGCCACCTCAAATGATGCCAGGCCGATTCAGCTGCGGGTTGCGAATGCCGCCGTGACTGAAATCAGCTGCGGGCGTATGTGGCGATCAGCACGCCGGTGGAAGCTTGCTTCAGATCCTTCAGTTCAAGTGTGCGTGCCACTCCGTCATCAGGGAACAGGCGCTTGCCTCCTCCGAGAATGATCGGATGGATCATCAGATTCAGCTGGTCGATGAGATCGTGGCTCACCAGAGAGCGCACCAGTTGGGAGCTGCCCAGGATCTGAATATCCCCATCAACTTTGGTCTTGAGCTCGGCGACTGATGAAGCCACGTCATCGGATGGGAGCAGCCGCGAGTTGTTCCAAGCCAGATCATCCGGTTGCAGCGTTTGCGAGACGACATACTTGGCCACACTGTTCATGTGGTCAGCGAAAGGATCGCCGGCACGTTCTGGCCAGGCTCCGGCCATCACCTGCCAGGTCTTGCGTCCGAACAAGAGGGCACCGGTGGTCTTGACCGCGTTGTCGAACACCGGGCCCATCACTTCCTCGTCGAAGTACGGGAACGACCAACCGCCGTGGGCAAAACCCCCGTCGGTGTCCTCCTCAGCCCCTCCTGGAGCTTGGACAACACCGTCGAGGGTGATGAAATCGCTTGCAACCAGACTCATCGTCTATTCCTCCGGATCGTCAGGCACTGAGGCCCGGGCGGACATCTTCGGCAAGCAACTCGTCGATCTGACCGAGCGCCAGGGTCATGCCCTCTTCCATGCCCATTTCGACCAACTGCTCCATGGCCTCCAACGAGGTGAACCTGTCTTCGATGACCATCCGGGTGCGACCCGAATCAACCTCATCGATGGAGACACTTATCTTGATCGTCGGCATATCGTCGATCGGTTTTCCGTCCTTGTCGGCGAACCCGTCCTCGAACTCGAGGGAATGGGGTTTGTCGACCTTGACCACACGCCACCACCCTCGTGGCTGGTCACCCTCGGGACCAGTCATGTAATAGGTGACATCGCCGCCGGGGGTGAGATCGTGATCGACGAAGGTCGCCGGGTAGGTGGGAGGACCCCACCAGCGCTCGAGTTGACGTGGGTCTTCCCACAGCTGCCATACCCGTGACGCTGAGGCCTCGAACTCAGCGGTGATGGTGAGCGTGAGGCTCTCGGCATCCTTGTGCACATTTGTGACTGTCATTCGGCTTCTCCTGTTTCTGGTTCGGCGAGGATCTCGCCCATACGGTCTATACGGTCCCGCCACAGTTCTTCGAGTTCCTCGAGGAGTCCGTGAGCGGTGCGAACGGTGCCGGGATTCGCACGAACGAGCTGTTCGCGTCCATTGGGATGTTTGGTAACGAATCCGGCCCGCTCCAACACGGCAACATGCTTCTGGACCGCGGCAAAACTCATGGTGTAACAACGGGCCAGTGCGGAGACGGAGTAGTCCTCCGTCATGGTGCGATTAACGATGTCCCGGCGCGTGGTGTCAGCCATCGCGTGAAACAGCAGGTCGACCTGCTCCTCATTCATCGTTCCTACAACCATTTGGTTGTAGGAACGAATGTTGGCGGCGAACGCAATACCCCGATTTAGTAGCGTCGTGGCTTGGAATCGGTCCTCGGGTCTTCCACGACAACCGACACGATCGGGGAGTCAGCACCACCCACTTCGAGGGCATTCTTGAGATGGGCTTCCAGCTCTGACTTTGACAGCATCGGTTGGGGAAGCATGTCATCGGTCAGTTTTACCCATATCCGGGCTTGATATTCCTTGTCCGGCAAATTGCCTCCTTGAGAGAGGATTCGACGCTACCCGCTCAGGCAGCCGGGCGATCGTGTACGGAGCCATCTCAGGATTCCCCGGGAGGGAGGGTTCGACCGATTCGCAGTGGACGGTTTGGAGGTTTCTATCATCGCTAGACGATGCAGACGTTCCTCTTCACAGATATCGAGTCGAGTACGCGCCTGTGGGAAGAGCACCCTGCTGAGATGGCGACTGCCCTGGCTCGTCACGACGCCATCCTCGCCGAGGCGATATTGCGGGAGCGGGGCAAAATCGTCAAGACCACTGGCGATGGTGCGGTTGCGGTTTTCGTCTCAGGACGCGACGCCGTTGCGGCGTCCATCGCGGCGCAGCGAATGCTGCAAGAGGAATCGTGGGGAAATACCGGCCCGCTCCGAGCCCGAATGGGGATCCACACCGGGGACAGCGAGAGCCGGGATGGTGACTACTTCGGACCTGCGATGAACCGGACCGCCCGAATCATGGCGGCGGCCCATGGGGGCCAGGTCCTCATGTCGGGCCTCACAGCCGACCTCGTCGCTGATTCATTGCCTGATGGCGCCGCCCTTCGTGATTTGGGAACACATCGGTTGAAAGATCTCACCTCCCCAGAGCACCTATTTCAACTGGTCCACGAAACCCTGATCTCCGAGTTTCGGGCTCTGCGAACCCTCGATTCACGCCCCCACAATCTCCCACTGCAGACGACAGAGTTCCTCGGGCGCGCCAACGAGCTGGCAGCGATCGATGCCATGCTGGAATCGCCAAATATCAGGTTGCTCACGATCGCCGGTCCGGGTGGCGCCGGCAAGACCCGGCTTGGTCTCCAAGTTGCAGCCGACCAGTTTGACCGGTTTCGCGATGGCGTCTTCTTCGTAGATCTATCTGCGGAGCGTGACCCAGGAGCAGCCTTCGAGGCAGTCGTGAGGGAGCTCGACCTGCCAACCTCAGGCGGTGGCGACGCCCTCCAGGTGCTCAAGGCACGACTCCGCGATCTCCAAATGTTGCTGGTTCTCGACAACTTCGAGCAGGTGACTTCCGCCGCCCCCGGAATCGTGGAGCTCTTGCAGAACGCACCGGAGGTCCAGGTCATCGTCACCAGCCGAGAGACTCTTCGGGTCCGAGGCGAGTATGTGTTCCCGGTTCCGCCCCTGTCGCTACCCGACCCCAAAGCCCCGGTGGCCGTAATTGCCGAGTCGGAAGCGGCCCAGCTTTTTGTCGAGCGAGCGCAGGCGGTGCGTCCTGATTTCACACTCAACGCCGAAAACGCTCCCACAGTCGCTGAGATCTGTCTTCGGCTCGACGGTTTGCCCTTAGCGATTGAACTGGCGGCGGCGCGACTCAACTTGTTCACACCTTCGGACCTTCTGACCCGCCTGCGGGAACGGCTCGACATTCTGGGGGCCGGTGGGCGGGATGTGCCGGACCGGCAACGCACGTTGTGGGGCGCAATCGGTTGGAGTTATGAACTGCTGGACGAACACGAGCGTGACCTCTTCGACCTCCTAGCCGTATTCTCGACAACCCAGATGGCTGCAATCGAGAAAGTCGCTACCCAAGCCCTCGGGGAATTCGACGTCGATGCACTCGCATCGCTGGTGGACAAGAGCCTGGTCCAGTCCGACGACACTGCTAACACAAGGCGATTCGCCATGTTGTTGATGATCAAGGAGTACGCCGAGGAGCAACTCGCCGAAGCGCCGGAGAGGGAACAGGCAGTGCGACGGGCTCATGCGAAGCACTTTTCCGAGTTCGCCCACCAGTTGGAGGACCGCCTCGCTGGGTCCGATCGGGAGTTGGCCCTTGAGGATCTCGGCTCAGAGATAGGGAATCTCAGGACTGCGTGGCGATATTGGGTAAACCATAGCGATCTCGAGCAGCTGTTTCAGCTGATCGGCGGTCTTTGGGCACTCCACGAGGCCCGTGGGTGGTATCACGCGGCGATTGAGCTGGCGTCGGACACTCTGCGAGTGCTTGGTGAAGCCGAATCGACACCTGAATTGGCCGCCGAGGAGCTGATTCTGCGGACCAGCCTCGCGCGGGCATTAATGGCGGTTCGCGGCTACGGCGTGGAGGTCGAGGAGGCATTCAAAGAGGTCCTCGACATGGCCGATGCCACCGGAACCACGGCCCAGCGTTTCCCGGTCCTGCGAGCTCTTGCCACCTACTACATGAATACCGCCGACTTTGCAGCCGCCGCCGAAGTTGGCAAGCAAATGCTCGAGATGAGCGAACGAGAAGAGTCGATCCGGGTCGATGCCCACTACGTCTTCGGAGCGGCCACGGCCTTCTCCGGTGACCTGGCACAGGGTCTCCCCCATCTCGATAAGGCGATCGAGTTACACAATCCTCAGACGCAGGGCTCGAGTCGATATCGACTGGGCCCGAACATCGGCGTCGTTGCCCGGGTCGCTTCGGGATTAACCCTCTGGCAGTGCGGATCCCTCGACCAGGCTGTGGCGCGAGTTACCGAAACACTCGACCTGGCCCGCGCTCTCGATCATCCCTACAGCATCGCTTACGCCCTGTATCACAATGGATTCCTCGCCCTCAACAGATATCGATTCGACGATTGCATCGAGTTTGCCCGAGAACTGGCTTTGGTCTCCGATGAAAACGATTACCTCGTGTGGAGAACACTCGCCACCGTTTTGGAAGGGGTAGCGATCACCGCCATGGGTCAAGCCGACGAAGGCCTTTCCATGACTGAGGCGGCCATTGACCTCTACCAGGGATTAACCACTCCTCCTGTTTTCTGGCCGCTCATACTGACCCTACGGGCAATGGTCCACGCTTCAGCGGGTCAGCCCGAGCGCGCCGTTGAGATCGTCGACGAGGCAATCGAAATCGGGGGCAGGGATGCAATCGTCACTCCCCAATTCTGGGTATTCAGAGGCGACTTCCTGTCGATGCTCCCCGAGCCCAACTTCGACGCTGCCATAGCCAACTACCAAACCGCTGCCGACGGCGCGAAGACCGGCGGGCTGCACCTGATCCGCTTGCAGGCACTAACTCGATTAGTGGCTCTGCGCCGCCAGCTGGGCCACACCCCAGATGGCACCGATGAGCTGGCCACGCTGCACAACTCATTCACCGAGGGCTTTGACGAACACGATGTGGTTACGGCCGCCCAACTCCTCAGATAGCAAAGGCCCGCGCCGCACCTTCCGGAATTCGATCGGCTAAGTCGCCAGAGCTCGATGTTCATCCGAGAGCTATGGCACGCTCGGGCTGAAGAAAGGGGCCAATCTGCATATGGGACCGGCGATCCGTTACAAAACCTCAAGTTGGGAAGACGAATTTGCCGATATCGCTTTATCTACGTTCGGAAATGGGATGGTAGAGAACCAGCCGACAACTCAACCTCACGCGCCAGCCTCGCATCCCACGCGACTTGATGGGACAAGCCCTACGTCATCGCGTCTTTGGGGATGGAGGCCAATCCAGCGTCACGTCGGTAGTGGGGTTTTTGCCTGTCCCGCTGAAGCAACCGAAAGGGCTTACTGGATCTTTCGGACTCGAAGCTGGTTCAGGTTGTTGTCGATTCCGTTGATTCCAGGTAGCGATGCAGGTGAACATGTCGAATGCTTCTGTTGCGGCAACACCTATGACATGAACGTGCTGGGTAGCCAACGGCGGATAAGGCCCTGAAATTGGCCTATTCCGGTTTCGGGTTCCTGATAACCAGAAGCCACCCGGTGAGACCCGGCAGCGCGGCCGCAGCGAGAATCCACCAACCCTGCGTGAACATCTCCGTTAGGCCCTTGTAGCTATATGTATCCATATAGGAGACGGTCCACCAGACTCCAAATACCAGGATCAGCTCCGAGATGGCGATGAGAACCCAACCGATTTTTCTCACTCGAAGCAGGGTAGATCCGATCGATCGCACTTTCCGGTAAGAAGAATCGAAAACCTGTATCAACGCCCGCCTCCGGGGCTCTCCTCGACCGGAAACACTTCCGTGTCAACAAGGAGAGACCAAGTGACAGTCCTGGAGAAGAAGGGACACGCCGGCATCGGCCTTCCGAGAGTCGGCCGTGTGTTGATAGCAGCCGCCATCGTCATCGTGCTGGTTATTGGAGTGGCAATGGCTGTCAATCCCAAAGTAGAACCCGCCACCCAAATCGAACAGGAACAAACAGGCGCACCGTTCCTTGCCGATACCGATACGCCTTCTCACAAGGGCCGGAACAGCCCAATCGGCAGCACGCTCGGCCCGGATTCACCGTTCGGTTCCGGGACCGACAGCCCGACTCATGTCGGCCGAACCAGTCCCTAACCAAGCAATCCAAACGAACATTCGTAACGAACACCAATCACACCGACGGTTCCACCGACGGGGACAATGGGGCGAGAAGGAGATGAGGAGGCCAATTTGGGCCTCCTCATTCCTCGTTGTTTCCTGGACCTACCCTCCGATGGCGACGGCTAGGTCGAGCAGGCCCAAACTCCACAAAAGAACCGCGATCCCGCTGATGGCAAAGATCTTTGGTATTGATAGATCCTTCAGAAGGTCGTAGAACTCCTCAACGGCACTCGCCGTGAGTTCGAGAGAGGCTTCGGCGGGCATCAAGGCAATGGCCACATTCTCAGCTGCGTCCCGAGCACTTTTTACTTCCACCCGATAGGACCAATAGCCCAGTGCGCTGAGAACGAGCCCGACGAGGAGGCCGATGAACTCCTTGTTGCTGAAACCTTCCACCCACATCTGGAACCTCCCAATTCCTCTGCTATAAAGCCTATCGGGTAACCACCAGACCGCCACCCGCCAATTGTTCGAAAACCGCGTATCAAGATCGAGACGATCGGCTCTCTCTCGTGTCATCGCAATCGATGACTGCGGGCTACCGCAAAGGACACGAAAAGGGGAGAAGCAAATGACTGTCCTGAATAGACGGGAAGCAATAGGTATCGACTGGGGGCAACTAGGCCGAATCTTTGCATCGGCGGCTTTGGTCGGAGCGATCGCAACGGGGGCGGTTCTCGCCGCCAACGATCGGCCGGCACCAGAAGTGACCGCACCAGCCGAGGTCACCGAGCTGGTCGCCGACCCATGGATCGAGCAATACACCCAGCAGTACTTCGCCGGGGCCAACGAATTGAACCAGGCAGACATCGGGCGGAGCCCCGTTGTAGCGGACCGTGCCGATCTGCTGTTCAGTCAAGGCGCAGGCGACGTTCCTAGCGCAGGAGAATGAGTCGGTCTACCAGAGACCGTCTCCGAATCAGCAAGAAGGGGAGTCCGGAAACGGGCTCCCCTTTTTGTTTTGGGCGCCAGGGCGTGGACTCTCACCATTTCGACAACAACCAGACTTCGGGTTCCCAGGACCCCGGCTCCACCTCGGCAAATAGCTTGACGGCCTCGGTGAGCGACCTTTCTGCTTCTGTTTTGCGTCCCGACCTGTGATGGAGATCGGCGAGATGATTCCAGAGCGCGGCCTGGCGGTGGCGGTCACCTATCTCAGCCGCAATCGCCAGGGCCTCATTCACGGATGCGACCGCTCGTTCTCCCTCATCTGACTGTGCATATGTGTAGGCAAGGGCATTGAGGGCGGCCATCCGAAGCGCCGGGTCGTCCTCGGCCAACTCGAGGGCTTCCTCCAACACTGAGCGCGATTGACCTTGATCGTCTGAAACGATGGCCAAGACCGTTAGAGCGCGGGAACGGTTGGCCGTAGGTCCGTTCTCGGCCGAGGCAGCGGCGTGTTCTGCCTTTTCCTTCGCGCCCGTCCGATCTCCCAGGCGAAGCAGCGCCAGAGCCCAATCACAGAACAGGGTGACGTGATCGGGGTGGTCGACTTGTGCCAACTGGAATTGAGCAACTGCCACATCGAAGCGTCCCAGCCTCCGATTGGCTTCGCCGATGCGATGTTCGGCAAGGGCGCGATCTGGACCGTCGCTCAGGGCCGCCGCCTGCTGAAACTCAGCACGCGCCTCGCTGAATCGGCCAAGGAAGAGGAGAGAATCTCCAATCGCCCGATGCAACCTCGCCTCGTCTACCCCACCGAGAGCGAGCGCCGCCCGATAAGAGTTGATCGCTTCAGCCGATGCGAAAACTCTTCCGGCAAGGTCGCCGGCCATGACAAACCACTCAGCGGCTGACTCGATTTGCCCGCCTTCGCGATGGTGCTGGGCGATCGTGGTGGCGATGACACCGTCGCTTCCGGCATTCGGGAGTTGTTCGATGGCCGACGCCGCGCGTCTGTGTAGCAAGCTGCGCCTTACCCTGCTGATCTCGTCATAAACGAGGGATTCCATGTTGGCGAAGGCAAATTCGAGCCTGTCGTCGGAAGTTGTTTGGAGCACACCGCGTCGGATCAATGTTTCGATCGCCTCAACCACCTCGTCTTCGCTGCGACCACTGGTAGCTCGAATCAGATCAAAATCGCAGGTCCCGTTGAGGACCGCGGCAGTGGTTAACACCTGCTGCGAGAGCCCACCCAGCCCGGCCAGCCGGGAGTCCATGAATCGTCGGATGCCGTGTGAAAAGGCATCCTCGTCCGATGAGAGCGCTTCGGTTACCAATGCCGGGATCCCGCCGGTGCGGGCAATCAGATCCTCCGGGTTCTGGGCCAACTCAGCGATGTCGGCCGGAACCAGAGGCTCGAGAACCAGCTTCTGGTCACGGCCTGATTGCGATGCTTCGATGATCGGGGCCAGGGAGGTCGACTCGTCGCGGCGGTGTGCCAGAACGAGCAAAGTCGACGTTTCGCCGATGCGGTGCAAGACATAAGTGAGCAGCGCTAACGAGCTTTGATCCGCCCATTGCAGGTCGTCGACAATCACCAAGTTCTGCCCCGTGGTGATCAGTCTGAAAACGGCGTCATAGAGGCGGGTTTCCCCCAAACCATCATTCTGCACCTCGGATTTGCCTAAGTCGGGGTTGAGCCGTCCTGCCTCATTCAAGACCCACTGTGGGGTGTTCGCCTTGATATTGGCCCAGTTATGAGCTGCAGACAGCGATGCCAACAGCTGGGAAACCACCCCGTATGGCAGGTCACGTTCGGCTTGATAGCCGCGTGCCGAAGCGATTGAGGCTGCCCGTCGCCCGGCATGGAGTTGGAGCTCGTCGAGGAGACGTGTTTTGCCTAGCCAGGCTTCGCCAACCACCCAGATCACCTTGCCACTTTCCGGCTCTTCGACAGCCCTGAACAGAACGCCGAGCTCCTTCGTCCTGTCAATCAGATCTCCGGCCGAATATGTGTCATCCGATCGGCGGGCCACCACGCGTTTCCTCAGACTTGGCGCGGGTGGCAGGTCGTCGTCGAGGATCGCCTCATGGAGCTCAGTTGTCTCCTCGAGTGGGTCGACCCCCAGTTCTCTGCTCAGCGCCGCAACACATCTCCGGTATGCCTCTGTTGCACCTGCGCCATCGCCCGCCCAAGCGCAGAGGATCATGAGCTGCCGGTAGGCCGGCTCACGCAACGAGTCGAGTTCGAGCCACGAATTGACAGCTTCTATTGCCGATCGATAGTCCCCTTGACTCGCCAAACCTGTCGCCAGTCGCTCATAGGCTCGACCGACTTCGAGGCGGAGCGATTCCGCCGTGGTTCTGGTCCAGTCTTCGAACTCCGGGGCATCGCGAATCGAGAATCCGCCCATGAAGTCGCCCCGATAGGCTGCAACGGCGCGTCCCAGGTGGATTATGCAAGCATCACACACGTCGCCGGCGTCGTGTTCATGGGTCCTTGTTTGACCGATGGCATCGCGGAACTCCATCAGGTCAGCTCGCACGTGCTCGGTGATATGGACCTGCTCCCGATCAGACG
The DNA here is from genome assembly GCA_041751055.1 of Acidimicrobiia bacterium. Taxonomy (GTDB): domain Bacteria; phylum Actinomycetota; class Acidimicrobiia; order Spongiisociales; family ZC4RG35; genus MA-ANB-1. Next base: position 61,015 of record JBGSYD010000003.1, read on the forward strand.
AGACCACTTCGTCTCCCATCGCCGCCCTCAACGCAGAGAGGGTCCGACGTAAGGATGCTCTTGCCTGCGACTCAGCGGACTCGGGCCACAACAGCGCAGCCAAGCTCTCTCTCCGTGTTGGCCCCTCAACGATCAAGTATGCCAATAATGCGGTTGCCTTCCTCGTGTCCGCGGCCACAGAGAGACCTTGGCGTTCGATTTGCGGCGAGCCGAGCAGCTTGACATAGAGCATGGTGGGTGCGGACAATAATCGACCCTTTCGTTACGGCAAGGGGCACACGGCCGATTTCGGAACGGACCACATTCTGAAAGGGCTGATTCGTAACGATTCCGGAACGGCAATCGGGCAATAATGGCAAATGTGAGAGGAAGTTTCCCGAGAATGGTCTGGATCCTGGTGGTGATTCAGTTCCTGTCTTCGAGTTTTGTTGTCGGCACAGACATTTCATCGAGCGACGGTCAAGTAAGGCAAATCCTGAGTGCCCTCGCCTGGGGATTCTTGCCGACGGTGCTGGTCCTCGTCGGTGCTTTGATCGTGGCACGCCAACCTCGGAACATTGTCGGATGGTTGCTGATGCTTCCGGCCATGAGCGGGCTCATCGAGAAGCTTTTGACCATCGGTGTCGAAGGCTTGGAGCACGCGCCGGAGATTGTCACATCAGGTTTGGTAGTTGCTCTCGCGTTCAACAACTTCTCGTGGGTATTTCTGATCTTTCCAGTATTTCATTTGCTCTTGGTATTCCCAACCGGCCAGCTCCTTTCTCGACGTTGGCGGCCCGTCGTTGGCCTTGAGATCCTGATGGTGTCGACCATGATCATTCTGGGGTTCTTCGTCACCGAAATCGGCCCTATCGATGGTGATTGGACTGTGCCCAATCCGATCGGATTCGTTACTACGGCCGCTGTCGATGGAATCTTCTCTGTTGCGTGGGGCGCCGGCTTGCTGGTCGTCACCATTAGTGGCGTGATTTCTATCGTCCTCAGATACCGGAACAGCGTCGCTGTGGAGCGTCAGCAGATCAAGTGGCTACTTTTTGCGGTTGGGCTTTTTGGCGTGATTTACCCCAGTGCCGCTCAGTTCGAGACTGTGGACGGTGGGGCCTTCGACTTGGTGCTCGCCTTATCGCTGAACAGCATTGCGATTGCCATTGCAATTGCAATCCTGAAGTACCGGCTTTTTGAGATCGACCGCGTAATTTCGCGTACTGTCGGATATGCCCTGGTGATAGGAGTCCTCGGGCTCGTGTACACAACCGGAGCGGTCTGGCTGCCATCGGTTCTTTCGGGCGAGTCGCCTGTATTCGTAGCGGTGGCGACACTCATCGCTGCGGCACTCTTCAATCCTCTGCGTCGCCGCATTCTGCAGGCCGTCGACAGGAGGTTCTACCGCGCGCGATACGACTCTGAAAGGGTGGTCGAAGAGTTCAAAGCGCAACTCAGCGATCAGACCGACATCGATCGTCTCGCCGCAGACTGGGTTTCGGCCGTAACCAGGACCATGAATCCCTCATCGGCCGGAGTCTGGATGAAGCAAAGATGAGACGCAAACGTCGGTTTTTCGGCCTTTCGGATCATCGCAACGAGGTACGCTCCAGACACCTTCTTCGCGCCGAATGTGACCTGAGGAGGCATGAGTGCTGACGCCACGCTTTTCGCTGAGCCGCCTTTTGGCCGTATCTCTCTTTGGCTGGGTTTCAGTCGTATCCGAAACGATGCAACCGATCAGGGTCGGAGTTTGGGTGAGGCAGCGATGAGGGTTCCCGTAACGGTTTCGGAACGCTTGAGTTGTAGAAATGCGACATGGTTTCGCTAATGCGACGTCGTCAGAGAACCCAGAACCTGCCAGAAGTGGTCGAAGAACAGGTGGAATCCCCCACGTCGGAGGTCGAGCAAGTGGAGATTCCCGCTGACGACCCCCTTTACACCTACCTCGTCACCGTTGGAGCACCCGTGGAGATCGAGGATCTCGAACTGCAATCTGCGGCACTCGACAGGCTGCGCGAATTGAAGGTCGAAGTCGTTATTCCCCTCGTTGGGCAGGGCGATCTACTCGGTGCGCTCTACCTCGGCTCACGCCTTTCCGATCAGCCGTATTCGGCGGACGATCGCAAACTTCTGGCCAACCTGGCGTCACAAGTGGCACCGGCTATGCAGGTCGCTCAGCTGGTGCGCGAGCAGCAGGTCGAGGCCAAGGAGCGAGAGCGAATCCAACAGGAACTTCAGGTTGCTGCGCTCATTCAACACACGCTTCTGCCGAAACAACTTCCCGAACGCCCCGGCTGGGCAGTGGACGCCTTCTACCGACCGGCAAGATCGGTTGGTGGTGACTTCTACGACTTCATCGATCTCCACGATGGACGTCTCGGCGTGACGATCGGCGACGTCACCGACAAGGGCGTTCCCGCCGCGCTGGTGATGGCAACTTGCCGGTCGATGCTCCGGGCAGCCGCTTCGCGGCACGACTCACCGGGAGCCGTTCTTGCGGACGTGAATGAGACGCTCGTTGACGAGATTCCGCCTGCGATGTTTGTTACCTGCCTCTACGCAATCATCGACACAAAAAATGGCGCTATGACAATCGCCAATGCCGGGCACAATCTCCCCTACATCCGATCGCACGACGGCGTTGTCGAGCTCAGGGCAACCGGCATGCCCCTCGGCCTCATGAAGGACATGCCATATGAGGAGAAGACCTACGACTTCGAGGACGGAGATGTGATGGTCCTCACATCTGATGGCATCACTGAAGCTCACAGCCCCGAGGGCGAGATGTACGGATTCGCCAGACTCCTCGGCCGGGTAGCCGCACCTTCGCCAGACGACGACGTTGTCGGCGCGCTGGTCGACGATGTAGAGCGGCACACGGGCGCCGACGCGGAGCAAGAAGACGACATCACCCTGGTGGTGGTCAAGCGGACCGCTTCCGCTGCGCGCAGCGCTACCGCGTTTGACATCGAGAGCCATGACGGCACGATTCTCGCCGCATTCAAGGTCGCCTCTGAGGAGGGCAACGAACGAATCGCAATCGAAAAGGTGGCAACCGCCATCGCAGACAGCGGAATATCGCCTGCGGACCTCGAACGACTGAAAACAGCGGTCGGTGAGACAGTGATGAACGCCATTGAACACGGCAATCGATACCGGGACGACCTCGATGTGGCGGTCGAAGTCGCAACGACTTCACAAGTTGTGGCGGTGCGGGTCACCGATCACGGTGGCGACACGGCAATAACCGAAGCCGAGATTCCTGACATCGAAGCCAAGCTCGCCGGTGAGCAGTCTCCGCGCGGCTGGGGCCTGTTTCTCGTAGGTGAATTGGTTGACGAGATGAATACGACGACAGCCGACGGTCTTCACACCGTCGAGCTGATCATGAATCGAAAAGGAGAAAGTTGATGCCCGGACGAGCGTTTGGTGCGACAGTCGACAAGAGTGGCTCCGACACGGTGATCCATCTCAGCGGCGACGTGAACCGTAGTGCCCAAGACGGTCTGGCGGCAGCCAACCAGGAGGCTCAGGACGGACCGGGCCGGCTCCTCTTCGACTACACCGACGTCGATTACATCAACTCGACCGGAATTGCACTGATTGTCGGCGTTCTGGCTCAGGCGCGAGCGGTGAGCCGAGACGTCGGCGCTTTCGGGCTGACCGACCACTACCGGGAGCTATTCAAGATCACCCGCCTGTCCGATTTCATGAAGATTTACGACAGTGAAGTCGCTGCGATTGCAGCCGAGAACTAGGAAGAGTGACAATGCCCATGACCAACCTCACAATGACAGTGCGTCCTAGGGGCGAAACCGTCTCCGTAATTGACATTGTCGGCGAGATCACATCGTTCGCCGACGCCGAAATCACGGCTGCACATGAGAAGGCATCGGCGAACAACCCCAAGGCAGTCGTCCTCAACTTCAGCGGACTGGACTACATGAATAGCGGAGGCATCGGCTTGCTGGTGACGACTCTGATCAGGGCGCAGCGCTCAGGTCACCAACTTCTGGCCTATGGGTTGACCGAGCATTACTCCCAGATTTTCGCTTTGACACGGCTCAACGAGGCCATCGGGATCTTCAACGATGAGGATGAGGCGGTAGCTTCAGTTTCTTAGATACAGCGCACTTCTTTGAGGACCCTCAGGCCAAGGCTGCCGAGGCCGCGTAATAGCCGCACATCCCATGGACACCAGCTCCGGGCGGCGTCGAGGAAGAGCACAGATAAACACCCTCACCGATCTTGTATGGAGCGGTGGTTCCCAGCTGCATGACCTTCTTGAAGCCGAAGTCACCACCGGCAATGTCCCCGCCCACGTAGTTCGGATTATGCGACTGCATCGCCATTGAATCCATTGTGTGGCGGCCGATGACCAGATCGCGAAAACCCGGAGCAAAACGTTCGACCTGGCTCTCGATGGCATCGGTCATATCTACTGTCGAACCGTTAGGGACGTGGCAGTAAGCCCATGCTGTGTGCTTTCCCGCCGGTGCCCGTGACGGATCGAATGGAGTCTGCTGGGCTAACAACACAAAGGGGTTTTCGGGGTGTCGACCGTCGTGGACTGCGTCTTCGGCAGCCGCGACCTCTTCGTACCGTCCGCCGACATGGACTGTTCCGGCGAGGGGACTGAGCTCATCCAGCCACGGAATCGGTTCATCAAGGGCCCAGTCGACTTTGAATACGCCCGGTCCCGCTTTCCGAGAAGGAGCTCGCCTTTGGTATCTGGAACTGACCCTCTCACCCGCAATCGACCCAGCTGCCTCGGGCATCACGTCGAGCAGGTAAATCGGGGCAACAGGAAGCTGATCGAGGGAGTTGACCATTTGCCCGGTCTCCACAGATCCGCCTCCGGCCGTGACAATCTCGGCGAGAGCATCGGCGATCCGTTGTGACCCTCCCCTCGCCATGGGCCAGCCATAAGCATGGGCGGTGACGGCAAAAAGTAGGGTCACGCCACCGGTCAAGGGCGAGCTGAAGGGCGATATCGCATGCGCCGCCAGTCCGCCGAGGACCGCGCGGGCTTCGTCGGTTTCGAATCCGCCGATGATCGTCGACGCAGGCAATGCACCTCGAGTCGCCAGTCGGACAAACGAAGTAGGATTCCTTGGGAAAAACCGCATCGGTCCCACAAAATCCTCGATCAACTCGTCAGCTCGGTCGACCAAAGGGCCGACTATTCGGCGATACTTTTCCCCATCGACCCCAAACCGGGCTGAGCTGTCGTCGACATTTCGGAGCAGACCCGCCGGTCGACCATCGCCAAGAGGGTGGGCTACCGGGATCTCAGGCTGGACCCAATCGACATCGAGCCCGATTTCGCGGAAGAACGGTGAGGCGACGCCCAACGGGTGAATTGCGGAACACACATCGTGCAAGAACCCGGGCTCGGTTAGCTCCTCTGTTCGGGTGCCACCACCAATCTCTGCAGCTTGCTCGACTACAAGGACGCGCTTGCCGCTACGTGTGAGGAATGCCGCCGCCGCCAGGCCGTTTGGCCCGGCTCCAACCACAACGGCGTCGTACGAAGTCATCATGCGATTGTCGCCGATCTACCGTTACGAAACGGTGATCTACGTCATCCATCGTGACCCATGAGTTTCGTAACGGTTCCGGAACGGCGCTCCAGTAGACATCGGGTTGAAAGGAACGATCAAATGACAGAACCACGAGATGCCAAGAACTGGGCGAAACCTGTCGACCAATTCCATGTCGGCGAGATGGCAGCCAATGTGGCCAAAGGCAATGTCGAAGGTCGAAGGCCCACAGGTCCACTGCAAGGATTCGGACAACTCTGGCAGAAGTCATACGAGGTCGACGTCCCGGCAACCACCCCCGAGCAGGTCATCGCCACTTGGAAGGCCAACTTTGGCGAGTTCTGGCCATCCGACAACAAGTTCTACGCCCCCGCCGGCGGGATCGCCCCGGGAGAGGTGGCAGTAATCGGTGGAGGAAAGGGCCCCGCCAAAGTGACAACGGGTGTGCGTGTCATCTACGCCGATGACCGGTCGTGGTCGTACATGACACCTGAAGGTCACCCCTGGGCCGCGATCATCACTTTCAGCGCCCACGAATCGGATGTCGAAGGAGGTTCGGTGGCCAAGGTTCACCTACTAGTCCGAGCCAATGATCCCCTCTATGAGGCGAGTTTCAAGCTGTATACCAGCAAGCTCGAAGACAAAATCTGGACTCACACCTTGACCCAGGTCGCGGCGTATTTTGGCGCTGAAACCCCGGCGATCCGGATGAGTGTGCAACTAGTAGACAAGAAGCGTCAATGGTCCGAGGTCAAGAACATCTGGAAGAACTCAGCGATACGCACCCTCCTTCGCCAGGATCGCTAGAAAGGTACTGACGAGAAGAAAGACCACCTCATGAGGTGGTCTTTCTTCCTTCTCCGTCGCCCCCAGAGAGTCCTCCCACTCAGGCCCCGTACTCTCGTGCGATCGGACAGCTCCCCCAAGCTCTGCTCTTTCCTTAGAAGGCCGGGCGCAAAATCATGCGACCGAATGCCCGACGGAATCGTTGTGCCCGCGCCATATTTGCGGGTCGTTCCCTGAGGTATCTCTTGACCGGACTATCGATGGATTCGAATGGGCGAGGGGCCCACGCCCATCGCCTTGCCTGGCGAGAGACCTGTAACTTGGACATGTAGAGCATCAGCTCTCCTCTCGTGATCCGTCGCCTCTCCACGACGGCTTCTGCGAACAAAGAGCCCGTCCGTAAACCGGTGATACGAAAAACAGGCAAAATCAGAGCACGATCCAGCTGGTCTTGATTACCGACCCGTCGTCGAACCGAAAAACCAGGCTTACTGGTCCGCCTTGGACCTCCTCGAACGCGAATCGACCAGAGGCATCCGATTCAGACGCGATACGAGCCCCACCCATGTGGAGCTCGACTTTGAATCGTGAGTCTGGCGAAACCCTTCCAACCACGTGTGCTGCGATCGGGTCGTACTCGAGATCGATAGTCCAGCCTTCGACATGGAAAGAGACCATGCGTGCCGTCGCCGTCGACCGAACACCTGATGGAAGGCTTTCATCGACCGAGTCATAGGTCATTTCGGCAAGCTCGGCATCAACGTCTCGCCACGTGAATAGGGCTCTGGCAAATTCGGAGATGGTCGTCGGCGCAGGATCGCTTTGACTTAGGCCACTACCAAGCACCTCAAAAATCTCTTCGTCAGATCTGCTCGTGAAATCGCTCATCCGAATCCACCTCCTTTGTCAATTAGAGGCACCAGAAGCTCTCCTGATACGCGATATGGCACTTTTTAACTTCTCCACACATCTGCCTCGGGTCGGTCCGAGACTTCCAACCGGCCGTCCGGTTGCCTCTGAGATCTCCTCGTAGCTCAAGGCGGGCTCAACGGTGAGAAGCCGAAGCAACTCCTGGCACTCGTCATCGAGCTCGCCGAAGGCCAAGACGACCTCGCGGGTTTCCTCGTCTTCGACCAGCATCGCCTCGAGGGACGGCGAATCGTCCTCGATGTCGTATTCGAACTCACTGGGGACCGACCGCTCGCTCTTCTTGATCACTTTGAGCGCTTCTCGGCGACACGTGGTGACCAACCATCCGGGCAATCGCTCGGGGTCGTTGATTCGGTCGATGTTCTCGATCAGGCGGAGCCAGACCGTCTGACTGACATCGTGAGCGGCAGCTTCGTCGAGTCGGAAACCTCTCGCGACTGACCAGACCATTTGCCCGAACCTGTCGACGAGCGCGTCCCAGGCTGCTCGCTCCCCCCCGGCAGCACGTGTCAGCAGTTGGCCATGGGATACATCTTCGATGGAGAGATCGTACCGACCGTGAACTTCACACGCGGACCGTTTCTTCGCAGGAAAATACGCGACATATGGCGCTCCATACCTAGGGAGCGCGGATTTATCCCCCGCCGATGCACAGGAAGGACGCTGCCGCGATGAACCCGTCGGGGTCGGAGGCCATCAAGGTTTGGGCGCGAGATAACGCCTCGCTCGGTTCGAGGCCGTGGGCAATGCCACGATGGAACATCAACATCAGATCGGCGGTCGCTTCGGTGTCCGGGACGAGACCAACGCTGGCCACAACGGCCTGTGAGCCCATGCTGAGCAACGCGGAGGTGAGGCCGGTCAACTCGTCGCCTGCATTTGTGTCGGTATACCCGGAGTCACACGCCGACAGGACCATCAGCCTCGGGGGCTTTTCGAGTCGCTCCATGTCGTAGACGTTGAAATCCCCATCGCCGAGTCGTAGCGCCGAGAACATCGGGTTGTCGACCTCGAATCGCGCATGGCAAGCTGCATGGGCCACTCGTGCACCTTGTATAGCTGCGCCGAATGATTCGGCTGATTCGCCCGGTCCGAGAATCTTGGGCAGACGATAGGCATCCGCTAGCACGTCGATCTCACGTTGGGAATGTTCGAGATCGGGCCCGGCGGCCAGGACGACACGACCGTTCGATTCGGTCTGGCGTTGCGCTCGCCACCAGATCTCGGCTGAAGGCGCGATGGTTACCGTCCGTTTCGCCAGTGATGGCAATACCGACCACGGTGCCGCCATCAGCGCCCCGGGCGGAACCAAGACGATTTGATCGGCGTCCCCTCCAATCTTTCCTCCGAGCATCCCATCGAACTCGTAGACAGCCCGTTGGACGCCGTCCGGGTTCCGATTCAGACGTACAGAGCGTCGCATGTCGAAGCGCAAGAGACCCAACTCGGAGACGATCGGCTGCCATTCTCCAATCGGAACCAGCGTGAACCTGCCGTTGGAGAGCACAACCGAAACCAATTGATCTCCAACTACCCCCAGTTCGACAAGCATGCGATCACCCAGGGCTTCGACCAGCCTGGCAATGCTGAACGTCGAGTCATCCTCTCCGGTCGCCCGGGAACTCCGATGGACGCGGCTCAATTCCTCCTGAAGCTGGGACCGCTTTTTCAGGAGGTCGAAATCGTCAGGGTTCTCACGAAGCTCACCAGTGGCCCTCCGCAGGTCCGCAACCAACGGCAGTATTTGTTCGTCGTCCGATGGCAGCACGGGTGGAAAACGCAAGGCACGGGCCCTCGTTCGCTCCATCCATTTGAAGATGCGTTGGGGCCGTCCGGAGTCGACTGCGAGTCGGAGGCCAATCCGCCCCAATTCCAATCCGCGCCGCTCGATCCCGTAACGCAAATCCGAGGCCCCTAACTCGGACTGGTATTCATCCAACAGCTTCAAACCGGATCGAGCGGCAGAGTCTGCCCCCCGGGCATCTCCCTGTGCCATTCGGAGCAGGGCAGTTGCGTGTGCCCGCTGAATCTTCAGCTCAACCGGACCCGAGCGTCCCTCAATCACACCATCGAGGTCGGCTTGGGCGGCTTCGACTTCATCGAGATCAATAGCGATCCGGCCCGACAGGATGCTGGCCTGGGCGGCCCCGACCACAAACTGACTGTCCTCCAGGCCTTGTGCCACCTGCCTGCTGAATTCGAGCAATTCGGCGGAGGCGCCTTCGGATTCGTACCGCGCCTCGGCAATGACGAGGCTGGCGTGTCTCAGCCAGATGTCACGGCCTTGGCTCGAGAATCGTTTATTGGCGATCGAGGCCAGCTTCACCGCTTGCTCTGGATCACCGGACAGCAATGCGGCTCGCGCAGCAACCAGAAGGGCATCGGCTTCGTCCTCAGCTCGACCCTTTTCCCGGGCTCCCCTGGCAATACGCTTGGCAAGGTCCAGGGCCTCTCGATAAAGACCGGCCGAAAGGAGGACATCGCAGCGACTCACGTGACGTGGCACCTCGTCACCCGTCAGTTGCATATGGGTCTCATCGCTCATGGTGAGGCGTCTCAGGGCTTCGGGAATGTCTCCCCGGTAGGAGGCAAGGAGTCCCAGGTTGTGATCGATGCCGGAGACTTCGAGATGGCGCCCCGATGCAGCTTCGAGTTCACGAGCCTCCCCCAGCACTGATTCAGCCTCATCCAACCGACCCAGGTGGATGGATATGAAACCCTGATTGTGTAAGACCCGGGCAATGAAGTCGGGATCCTCGTTCAGTCTGAAGACCCGGAGCGCTTTCTCATAGCAAACCAGAGCGGCTTCATACTCACCCATCGACGTCAGGATTGCTCCCCGCTGGAACTCGAGTTTGGCGGCACTGGTCCCGAACGCCTCTGCTGAAGCCGCCTTTAGTATCTGAAGAGCGCGCTCCACATCACCTGACATGGCGACTGATCCAGCGAGAGTCCCCAATGCCTCGAATCGAAGCGAAGGTCGCTCAGCCACATCGGCCGAAATCCGGGCATACGTAACGCTTTCCTTGAGCGTTGCAGCACTCCGGGCAGCGACACTCATGGCCCGATATGCCACCGATTTCGAGTCGGCATTGGTCAACTCATCGATAGCCGTCGGACCGTCACGGAGCACTGCCTGAGGATCGGAAGCGGCCATTTCGAGGAGAGTCTGGGCGCGCGGACTCACCGTCACGATGGTCCCCGCTCAACAGCCGACATATCCGCTCCGTATACTCCGAAATATGGGGCGTTGCCCCCACTGCTCGAATCCTAGATGGGAGAACCACCATGAAATCGGGGACCGGCTGTCATTTTTTGGAAGGTTTGGTTACAGCCCGTGGCGATCAAGCCGACCTAGCTGCGGAAATCCTGGGTACGACACCCCTCGACACCGGCGGCGTGTACGAGATATTGCATGACCCAGAGACGGATGAATCCCCCGATGATGAAGTCCTCCAACACATTGTCGAGTTGGTCGCTGTCTTTCGGGTGAAAGATCCTGCTGAGAGCGTCGCCCAACTCGAAGGAGGTGGGGTTCGAGGTTCAGTGATTCATGGTATTGGTCATCTCAACCACATCTCCTACATGCCAGGAGCGGACCACCAACCTGCCAACGTCACCAAAGTCCCTGAACTGGCAGACTCCAGCCCGAATCGCATCGTGGCAGTCGTGGATTCCGGGGTCACCGAGAACCTTCCGGCCTGGCTGGAGTCTGGTCTACGCTTCGATCCGTTCGACGTCGAAGTCCTGGCCGACCCCGCCAAAGACGCCAGCCACGGGACCTTCGTTGCCGGTTTGATCCGCCGCATCGCCCCGGAGCACACTATTTCGATGGCCCGGCCCGCCAAGGTCGACATCTCCAGATTCAACCCCAAACGGGCTCCCGGACACAAAGATGCCGATGACATGACATCCGAATTGCATGTGATGGAGGCAATAATCCGTCTGCTCCACCGCCACCACGGCAACCTCGGCGCCGTCGAGGCGCTCAACCTCTCGCTGGGCGGAGTCACCTGCGACAAGACCGACTCGTGGATGCTCGTTCTATCGCAGGCGATCGATTTTTGGCGGCGCCACTTGTCCCGGTGTGTCCCGATCTTTGCTGCAGGAGGAAACACCCCCGATCCAAGACCAGTATTCCCCGGAGCATTCGGCCACGTCCGCTCGGTCGCTGCCGCCGAGGAAGGTGGGCGCCAGGTGGTGTGGGACCAGGGCATGGCCGTCGACCCACCCTCACGTCCGTGGATCGACGATGTAGCCCCCGGGGTCGACCTCGTCAGTACAGGAGGTGGCACCAAAGACGAGTGGGTTTCATGGAGTGGATCGTCCTTCGCCACGGCTGTTGCCGCAGCCTGTTATGTGAGCCGTCGACCCATGGAAGCATTCGACGGTTTGGTGTGGTGGAAGAACCACCACGTGCGTTATTCGGACATCCCGGGTCTGGTGATCTAGAAGGAAACGGAGAAACCCCCCGAGTTGGGGGGTTTCTCGTTGTCGCTCCAGGCCATCCGTTAAGGACGACCACCGGAGGTCTATGTCGCCGGCAGAATCGGGCCGCTCTCGTCACCCGACAACACCCGAGCGATTCTTCGGATACCGAAACGATCCAACCCATTTCGACCGACGAGCCAATTTCTTAAGCGGGGCAACCAAGGACCATGCCGGTCGGCCTTGATCTGCCGGTGGCGCTCTGCGTCCGACCGATATCGGTCCATCTTTTGCCAGGCCCGTGCCTCCATCTGTTCATACGGAAACATGGTCCTCTCCTCTCTGTCATGAGTATCAGCTTCCTACCGCAGAGAGCGGACTCCCGGCTCTCTGATACGACATTTCGGGAAAGGCTGGGGAAAACATCCGCCGTTAGCCTGCAACGATGATCTACCACTGGTGTCAGCGGGAGGAGTGGGAAGCCGACGCGGGTAGGTACGCTCCCGCCAGCCTCGAACAAGAGGGATTCATCCATTTCTCGTTCCGCGGTCAGGTAGAGCGCACCGCGACAGCGTTCAATCACGGTATGCAGGGTCTGGTGTTGGTCGCCGCCGACGGCGAGGGCCTAAACATCGTGGTCGAGGACTCATACGGCGTCGGAGAGGAGTTTCCTCACTGTTACGAACCGCTGCCGAAGGCGATGGCAAAATCCGTAGTCGACTTTCCGCCAGAAGTCGACGGCAGCTTCAGACTGCCTTCCGGTACTCCCTAGCAACAGCAGCTACCCCGCCCGGCTCAAGCCATTTGCAAGATCCTCGAGTTCTTGCCCGTTTGGCGGAGCCAACTTCTTGGGAAGGAGATACGGGTCGCGACTTTGACCATGAAAACGTGGGACTGTCTCAGGTTCCCTGGTCAGAACCCCAACCAGTTGAGTTCTTCGAGGTTATCCAGGTCGCTGCTCATGATCCCCTTGCTGGAGATGGTGTAGACGACGTCACCGATGACTACGGACCTCAGGATCTGTGCCCGGTAGTCCCATTCGTTGACGTCGCCGCCGGGGTGGGAAAACTGACGGACCTTGCCGAGCCCGCCGTTGTTCACCCTGAAGCCGACCGCTCCGAGGAACACTTCTTCCTTGTTCTCATCCCAGTTCCACTGTTGCACCGGGACCATGGCCAGACCGGTCGGATCCCAGTAGAGAAACGCATGGTGGTCATATTCGGCTTGTGAACTCGAACCCTCGTTCAGCGTTATCTGGTCGATCCGAACCGGGTTCGAGGGATCACTGACGTCGAACAACGAGACCTGGGTACCTTGGACCTGGCCGGTGTCAGTGGCGTCCTGTCCGATGCCGAGCAGGAGCCCATCGCCTACAGGATGGAGATAGGCCGAATATCCCAGGATCTTGAGCTCGCCAACGACTTCGGGCCTGGTCGGGTCGGAGAGGTCGATCGTGTACAACGGATCGGTCTGGCGAAAAGTGACCACATATGCCGCCTCGCCAAGGAACCGGACAGAGTAGATCTGCTCGGTCTTGCCGAGTCCGTCGACGCTGCCGATCCTCACCAGTCGACCGAGTCCATCGTCGTCGAGCACCGTAACCATCGACTCGGATTCGAAGCCTGACCCCCACCAAGTCGGGCTGGTAGTCGATGCGACCCGAAGGTTTCCGTTAAATTCGTCCATCGCAAACTGATTGAGGAGATAGCCATCGACACTCCCGGTCGCCAGATAACGGGTCACCGTCGGATTGCTGATGTCGAACTTGTGAATATCCGTTTCCGCTGACGCTGGTTGTTGTTCGGGGATGCCTTGTCGGGCCCATTGCCAGGAATTCCAATTCTGGGTAGCCACATAGAGGTTGTCCTCCGACGCGTAGACCGTTTCGCCATTGGCCAGAATCCCGGTCGAATCTACGACTGCAAGGCCCTGGCTCAAGTCGATTGTCACCACCGACAACATGTTCAAACCGGAGAACTCCTTGGGATGTGCGGCCCGCGAGCATTCGAAGAGGGTCCCCTGGTCGGTGACGTCTCCTCGCGCATTCTGGACGATGTAATAGGGGATCCAATTGTCGGGCGTTGAGCGCCGGATGATCTCCTTGTTCTCCTCGGTCGCCCTTTGCTCGGCTCGCAGTCCAGTGCCGGTGGGAAAGCTCCACTCGAATCCGATAGGCCCTGACGTAGAGACCAATCTCACGCTATCGCCGACCATCCGACCGGAGATGAACTGGCCATCGATGGTCATAGTCCGGACGATCTCCGGATCATCGGCTATGTCAACCTCGACAAGTTCGATCGAGGGTGACTGAGAACTCGGTGCAAAATCCCCTTCGATCCGGGCAAACGGCTGATATGCGGACCAAATCGACCCCAGTAGCAAGACCTTGTCCCCGGAAAGGAACAGGCTCTGAACACTGCGGCTGCCCAACTGGAGCCGCCCCGTCACGACGGGCTTGTCGCCGGTCACATCGGCGATGATCAAGGTGTTCTCGGCCAATACGACCAGCCGTTTGCCATCGGTCTTGACCATGTCCGGCTCATCGACCCCAAGTACTTGGACATTGGTACCGGAGAAACTCGGACTACCGGAGCTGGAATCGAGCGCTCCTGCCGTTTCCGAAAAGCCGTCGGTAGCGAATCCCAGCCGCCTGCCCCACCAGCCGCCAAAAGGATCCTCTAGCCCGTATGGCCCAACCCGATCAATGGCGTTGGCAGTCACGTAGTCGAGAAAGGACTCGCAAGCATCGAATTGGACGAGGGACGGAGCGGCAAGGGGGCCAGGAATTCGGGTTGTCGATGTGGAGCCAGGCGATCCGGTTGGTATGTCGACCGAACAGGAAGCGATAGTCATTGCCAATATCGCCACAATTCCGATGGTTTTCGTCGCACGACTCACAAGGTTTCCTCTTCTCCGCTGTCTGAGCTTGGACGCATAGGAGTGATGAAACGGTTCCCGCAGGATGGCCGTGAACGATGCTGCACCGGATGGCGTGCGCTGCTTTACCGGTCTGGACATGGGGTCCAACCCCGAAGGATTTCTCAGCTACATGTTGATTCAATAGGAGAGCTTGACACATAAATCTGAGTGCTTTACTATCAGATTAATTTACAACTCATGCACGACGGACTTGGGAGACCAAGCTCCTTGATGCTCACCAAGAATTCTGTGAGATCGCGCGAATCCCCCATTTCCGGACGTGCGAGACACCAAACCACGGAAGGAGACGTAAATGCTGAGATTCCCCGACCCCTTCGAAGAACTCGAGCGGGCGATGACTCAATTTGGTGGAAGATGGCGCGGAGGCATCATGCCGATGGACGCCTTCGAAAAGGACGGGCAGTACACGCTGCGATTCGACCTCCCCGACGTCGATCCCGAGCACGTAGACCTCACTGTCGAGAACAACACGCTGACAGTCACTGCCTCCCGACGCAATGAAGACACAGATGAGGTGAACTGGCTACTACGGGAACGGCCAACCGGCCAACACAGTCGCCAGGTGCGGCTCGCCGAGACCCTCGATACAGGCAAGGTGGCTGCCAACTATGACAACGGTGTTCTCACGGTCCGCCTACCGATGCGGGAAGAGTCCAAGCCGCGCAAGGTCAGCATTCAAGCCGACAAACGCGAAGCAATCACAACCGGCGCCTGAGAAGGCCTTCGAATCCAACACAGCCCGCCTAGAAAACCTGGCGGGCTGTGTTCTTGGCCTCTAGTCCTTGACTTCAACTTAGGTTGAATGCTTACAGTCGCCGAATGAAACTAGATGCTGGTGACCTCGCCCGACTCGCCGCAATCCGGACCATTGACCTGACGACTTTCGGCCGGCAGACGGGTAGGGCACGCCGTATTGAAATCTGGTGGTTTCATGTCGATGATCGCTTCTTCGTCACCGGGACGCCGGGGCCTAGAGATTGGCTGGCCAACATGAGCAATGATCCGAGGGTGATCGTTCATGCTGCCGGGATGGATATCGACGCCCATGTCTCAATCGTCTCTGATAGCGACCTGCGACTCGAGGTCTTCTCCCAGCCCGAAACCCGGTGGTACAGCTCGCAGGCGGAGCTCGATCAGCTCGTTGCGGAGGCGCCCATGGTGGAGGTGCACCTTCCCGTCACCTGACTTCTACCGTCTGTCGAAGTCCTCACATCCGAAGGCGGTCAAAACCAACCAACCCCCGCCCGACGCCTCAGTTGCCACCGCTACTACCACCTCACGCTGTTCCAATACCAGAGATCCGGTGAACTCGTCGATCATTTGCTGGTCTCCACCGTGATTGGCCTGGAAGGGCGCGAGATATTCCTCAACTGCCTGATCGGCTGTGGCGAAACCCGGGGTTCCCTCAGGTACGGTGCCTTCCTCTGACCAGGGGAAGTCGGTCTCGCAATCTATCTCACCGTCGATCGCCACTGACCGAGTGCAAGCTGGAAGGATCAGGACGAAGAGGGTTAGGGCAACCGCAGCAATCGTATGTCGAGGGAATCGCACCATCCGAAGTTAATGCCTGGCTAGGCATTTTTCGATCTGGTGACTTTGGAGGTATCGGAAAGGACCTTCGGCCCTGACTTTGAAGCGGCCGGGAGCATAAGACAAGAGATGAAGGACTTGGGGCGAGCCAGGACCCCGGAAAGCTGTTGCGAAGATGAGAAGACCTAGTTGGCGTCTCGATCTATTGGTTGGTCTAGTCCTCGGCGGCATCGCTGGCGCGATCGCCGCTGTCAATTTCGTCATTTACACCGGCGTCGAGGAGGGATACCAAGCCGACATCGGAGATGTCTTCGAACACAATCTGCTCGTTGGGTTGGTGACCGTGGCCATCTTGATTGGTGGACCTGTGCTTGGAATTGTCCTGGCCAGTCGACAACGAAAGCGCCATCCGGTTTGGGCAGACGGTCGTGGTGATCCTCCCCCCGGGTCCGGTCGCGATGCTCACGTGAAACCAACACGTCCTCGAGCGCCGCCCAACTAATCAGTTATCCTTCAGGCACCCACCAGTCGGCGGGTGGCACGCCCCCTGCCGACTCCTTGCTCAGTTCCGTCAGTGCCTCGCTCGACCACGAACGCCAATTGAGGGGAGTTATCTCCACAGCCACGTCGTCAATCGTGTTCCATGCTGAGCCAACCCCATCCAACGCCTCCGGTGTGAGGTATTTCGCTCTAAGCCGGCCGTTGATTTCGTGCGCCCCCTCACCGGCGATGACCCGGCCCGTGCCTTCAGCCATAGCCATGAACCCTGGCGGGTCGATGGCGAACGAGGCCGTCGGACGCTTTCGGATATTCCGAACTTTCTTCGTCATCGATGCCGTCTCGAAGTAGAACCGCTCGTTCTCCCACAGGAAGAGGACATACGCCAGGTGTATCGACCCGTCCGGATTCAACGTCCCTACGCCGGCGTTGATCGGCTTGAGAAGTTGCTCCGCAATCGCTTCGGGTGGCGGCTTGGCCAGGTACACATCTCTCGCATCCATTCTCGCTCCCTCGTCGATGGCCCTCAGACCATAACGACAGGGGGTCGATTGAATCACCCGCTTGTCACCCAAACCAGCAACATGATCGTCTGTATGGTGATGAGAGACGCAAAAACCATTCCCCGGTCTGAGCGCATCGCCGCGATAGTCGTCGGCCTGATGCTGTTCGGTTCTACCTTCCTTCTCTCCATGGGAGGGGTTTCCTTGGTGATACTGCCCCTGGCCGCAATCCTCGTCGGGGGCGTGATTATTCCCGGATTCTGGAGAACACTCGGCGGATCAGCTCTAGCCGGCGCGATTGCGGGGGCATTGGTTCTTGGCCCGGGGATGCGTATCGCAATGCGCTTGGTCGCCATTGCCGAGCCGACCCAGTCTCCTGAATTCAGTCTCGAAGGAACCGTCTTCATTGTCGTGTTCCTCGGCTTGTTCTTCGGCGTGCCCACCGGAACCACAGCGATGTTTCTGGGTCGTGGCTTCGGGTGGGGCAGACTTGGTATCGCCATCTTTTCCGCTGGAAGTCTTCTCGCGATGCTGTTCGCGACGCCCGACATCCGAACCGAGCTCCTCGAACTCGGTTTGGGAGGGGCGATGAACATTCCGATGTTCGGTTTGGTCGGTTTTGCGTACGGGTGGGTCGCCAGCGCCGTTTTTGGGCACCTCAAGTTTGCAGCCATTAAAGAAGCACAGTCTTTGGAGGTAATGGCATGATTGACGAGACACCTAGGAGGGAATCGCCGTGAGCTGGTGGGTCATCGAACTGATAACCAACATCGTCCTGATTCTGATAGTCGTGGTGCTCGGACCGCTGATCAAGAGGTTCGGAAGGGCGTATGCGGGAGATGTGTTTCGGGCCAACCCGCGGACTGGAAAAAGCTATCTAGTCCTGATGGACGTGGCGTACTACTTGATTTTCTTCGCCTACATCATGTTCACGGTCAAGTTCCGCCAGGAAGCACAGTGGAGCCAGACCGGAGCCCAGCTCGAGAGCGAGGTGGTGCGCGTGGGTGGAATGTTGCTTCTGATGGGAATCCTCCACGGGCTGAACGTGCTGAGCCTGCCTCTCATCGGACGACTACTGGGATTCGCCAGACAGTTCGACGAAGACGTTTCCACCACGGCCTGATCTATGGCATTTGCCATGACGGTCGAATCGACCCTTGCGGCTTTGATGGTCGAATTCAGCGCACGTGCGTCATCGGCCGATGACGTCGACCGCCATGCCCTGCTCGCCACAATGTTCCGTCAGGAAGGTCAATCGCTTGTCAGGCTCGCCCGGATCTTCACCGAAGACAGGAATGCCGCTGAAGACCTGGTTCAGGAGGCCTTCATTCGTCTGTATCGATCGGCCCATCGCGTGCGAGACGAATCGAAGCTCCCGGCCTATCTGCGCTCGATTGTGCTCAACCTCGCCCGAGACCACAACCGCCGCGGTCTTTTGTCGCTGCGACACCAACAAACGGCTGATGTCGGCTTTGCAGAACCTCCCGAGGAGCAACTTTTCCGATCGGAAAGCCAGAGTCGGGTTATAGAATCCCTGGGCAATCTGTCACCACGCCAACGCGACTGTTTGGTGTTGAGGTTCTTCCTCGAGCTATCGGAACGAGAGATCGCCGATACGCTGCGAATCTCCCCAAACTCGGTGAAAACGCACAGCCAGCGCGGGATGGCCGCGCTCGAAAAGCTGTTGGAGGATCAAAAATGAACCTCGAGCAGCGGTTGGAGCAAGCTCTTCGCATCGCCGACAATTTCGAGCCCAGCCCTGACCTTTTTGCCAGGGTCGAGCGCAGCCTCGCCGAAGACCGTGCTCATCGCCGCAGGCTGGTGACGTACGGTACAGCCTCGATTGTTGGGACAGTTTTTGCGGTTCTGTTCGTGGGAGCATTTGTGACGCGATCCATCGCAACCGGCGCCTTGCTGGTGCCGAGGTGGACGATGGAACTACTGGAGGCACTGATTCTGATCGCCGTCACGGTCGCATTAGGGCCATCGATCCGCCGATTCGGCCGCAACTACGTTGACGACATCTTCCGTATGGGTGCCGGGACCGGCAAGCGAATGCTCGACTTGTTGGACATGGCCTACTACCTCGTATTCGGCGGGATCATCCTCGTGTCGGTGTCCCTGACCAATCCGGGAGCCGCGATTTCTCTACAAAGAGGTCTGCACGAGACGGCTGACAGGTTTGCCGTCTTCTTGCTTGCGATGGGATTCCTCCATGCCACCACGCTCGCTGTGTTGCCAGTAATCGGGGCCATCTTCTCCTCCAATGCATGGCGCGCCCACAGACACGCTCTCGGTCCAGATGCACCTGCGCCAGCCGATGTAGCCGCTCGCGCCGAAGCTGCCGTCAAGACAATTGTGATTTTGATAGCTGTGGCGGTAAGCGGAGTGGCCCTTCTCTTTGCGACCAGCGGTGTCGGCTGGTTCCTGGACTAGCCGAAAGTCACCAGGTTCGAACCTTTTCGATGCGGATTCGTATAGGCACCGGGTACAGGCTGCTGAATTCATCCGGAGACCAGCCATTGCTCTTCATGAAATCGAGGTACTTCCCAACATAGCCCGGATGTTGGCTCGCTCGCGGTGCGTTGGAATCAACCGCCGCGACTCCCTCCATCGTTACAACCGCTCCACCACGGCGATCTCCATCCAGGTTGAGTGCCACCTCGGAATGTGACGCGATGTTCGTCACACGTGCAGTCTCGGCCGAATACATGAGCAAGTCATCGTCCTCGAGAAGAAACCAAACCACCGATGTTTGGGGTTGGCCCTGAGACGAAACGGTGGTTAGCCAGATAACAGGCTCTTGTTGGAGCCTCTCACGCGTTTTCTTGTCGAACATCCACCCACTGTAAAGGGTCGAAACGGTGAGGATCAGCTAGTTGCCGGATCCGGGAAACTCAGCAACTCAGCTGCCATCGGGTAGCGGTGTTCCAACACATCGAACAAGTACCGAACGCTGACATGACCACAATCGGAGCAGACGACCCTCTCCAGGCCGGCCGTGGTTCCGCTCCTGGTCCTAACCGTATGAGAACACGGCTCGGGTGTGACTTCTGCTCGTTTCATTGACAACACCATTTTGATAGCCCCCTGATTCCGATGGAATGCAGTCACAGACTTCCATAGGCTGATCCGATCTTCCATAGGCCAAATGGCCCACGTAGTCACCACCGAGTGATGTCGGGTGCCCTGCATCTCAAAACAGAATTGTTCAAACAGGGGGTTGGGGAATCCAACCTTCGTGCCGATAAAGAGACATTCAGCGACCTATGGGGTTGCCATGCCAAATCCGACAATTGAAGCGCCGATCGAAGAAGCTGCCGAGAGGCGTGGCGACGAGTTCGAGCCTTACGACTCGGGGTCGACCGATGACGAGTCCGTCGAAGGATTTCCGAAGAAGCTGATCGCCACAGCGTTTGCCGCTGCTGTGTTCGCCGCCCTTCTGGTCTACGCCCTCGCCGGAGGATTCAAGGGAGGGCCAACTGTGGTCGCACTCGAACCGTTGCCAACGATCAGCGTCGAGGCGAAGCCGCCGCCCGAGGACTCGCTCGGTGCCAGATTTGACGAAGTTCGTGGCCTCTGGAACTCACTCGACAGGCCCCCAGCTATCAACCGGCCCCTCCGGAGGTTTCGCGAAAACGGGCCTTTCGACAGCTTCCTCTATCGTTTTGACAACTCGGCCGAACTTGTTGGTGCCTACGACCCCGACGGTGATTATCTGGTGGCTCTCATGATCCGATCGACTGTTGACCATTCCGCTGTTGACAACATGTACCTGCATCTCTGCCAGGTCATCAATCCGTTCTCTCCCGATTGCATCGACAACTACTTCGAGATCGGCCTGGACGGTCAAGACTTGGGCGATCTGCCGGATGACGGGTACGAAACCACGTGGGACTACGAGGGCAATGAGTGGCGGGTCTCTATCGCGGACGAATTGCTGACCATCAGAGTGCTGGCTCCGGCTGCAAAGTGAACACTTCGGGCAACATGGATCGCTCAAGCGATCACAGCAGCTAATTTCTGAAGGTGGCAGCACTCCCCTTTTCAATTCGGCGGCTCCTGCTCTTGGCAAGGGGTGCATTCATCGATCGTGACCGGCCCGATCTCGAACGTCTGGGTTCGGTGAGCAACCCCGAACAATTTGTGTGGGCGATCCTTCCGCACGCCGCGCGATCATTCGCCCCGAGCATTCTGCTCCTTCCCGAGGCATCTGCCCGAGAGGCGGCCGTTGGATATCTGTACGCCAGAATGCTCGATACGTACGAAGACCTTTCCCCTTCCCCCAAGGTTGCCCGTGATTCTTTGGCCAATTTCGCGGCGCGTTTCACGAACGAGGTCCCGTCTCCCGCTCCTCATTCCCCCTCGCCCGCAACTCCCGACCTTCGAGACCGAACTCATCTTCTGCTCGTTGACAGGCACAACCTTGTCGACGCCGTTTTCCTCGAGCTCGACCCCAAGGCAAGACTTCGTATCGTCGGGCTGATACGTGACATGGCAGCCGGGATGGCCGAGTTCTCGACGATCTTCGAACGTCAGAAGGGTGTCCTTGGCGAAGAACAGCAAGTACTCGACTATTGCCACCGGGTTATCGGCCTGCCGGCTCTTTTCGTCATGGAATTGTTGCTCGGTGACCTCGGCACCGAACATGCCAGGGATGCCTTGGAGGTCTCCGAGCTGGTCCAACTGGCCAACATCACCAGGGACGTGGAGAAAGATCTTCGGCGGGGCATCGCATACCACCGAGATCTGACGCCCTATCTCGGGTCCGATGGGAAAGGCGACGCGGCCGCCACCGTCAGATCGGCCCGACGCGACCTGATGCTTCTCGCGACGAGGAGGGCCGGCGCTTTTCGTCGCCTGATCGACGCGGTGAATCTTCCAAGATTCAGTCCCCCGCGAGCCGCGGCAGTGTTGATGATGCTTTTCACCGACCGTCATTACCGGTCATGCGCAATACGGTCTGGCGTACCCACCTGGTCGGGACCGCACCGTGTGTTGACCATGGTATTGACCGCTATGCCTGCCCTCTTTTCGTCGTCATGGACAGCGCGGATGTTGCGGCGAGTCGAGAGGGATATGCTCGCTGCCGCTTAGCATTCTCACGCCACATTTTTGCGGTACGCCCCAGGCCGAACGCCGGTAATTCTGAGGAAAGCGTTCGAAAAGGCCGCCGGAGTGCTCGGTCTGACCTATGTCGAGTTCGGCATCAGGAAAAGCGAGCCCGACTTCTATCTCGTCATGTTCATCAGTGTTCTTGTCATGACATCGCATTCGCCATTGACGTTTACAGGAGTCTCAACGACCCGGCCCGGATGTAGTAGCCGGGACCGGGCGCGAACTTCTAGGACGTGGTCCCCAGGGCAGTTTGCTCCCTCGGCTTTGCTGTAAGAAAGACATAGATCCCGTACAGCAAGGCAAGCCCCAGTATCGGAGTGAATATCCGCTTTATGGGCGAACTCTCAGTGATCAAACCCACGACGAACCCGACGGCGCCGATATTGACTCCAAAATAGATGGCCCTCAACGAACTGTCGGCAACGATGGAGGCGACCGCCATCATCGCGAAGATCGCATTGGTCGCAACGAGAATGAAGGTGCTGTGATCGAGGACCAGAACCCACGGGAGGATTTCGGCAAATAGGGCATCTTCGTCTTCGCCGCCCGAAACGAACTTGCTGACCAGAATGGCGGTCAGAGCCACTGCGAGGATCAAACCAAGGACCGAGGTGCGCAACATCACTCTCTCGATCTCACCTCGCCACTTTTGCACGGCCATCTCGTCCCGAAGCCTCCACAGGAATATCAGTAGACCGGCCACCTGAAGTGGTGTATTGGCAATCAGCAGGCCCTCTGTGTCCAGCAGAAAACTCAACATTCCAAATAGACCCGCGAGGAACATGAGGACCATCTGGATGGCCCCTGCCTTTGCCTTGCGAAGGACAGGTGTAGACCTGCCGCGCAACTGCCATTCGAGTATGGCCAACATGGCCAGAACGACATAGCCGATGACCATGGCCGCCGGGTGAGCGTCACCGAGGCGTCTGGCGTTCTCGGGTGCCACCACATTTATGTCAGCCAGCTGTAATCCCAGCAGCACTCCGAGTACAGCACCAATAAGAAGAAAGAAGAGAGCCAGGCCCATTCCGAACTCGGCAACATTCCACCTGGAATTCGATTTCCGCCTGGTTGTCCAGATGAACATCCAGGCAATGGCCACAAAGGCAAGTGCCCCTCCAGCAGGTCGCTGAATGCTCTCGGTTGTGTTTAGGAGATCACCGGACCAAAAGGCCAGAACATAAACCGACATTGCGAGTATCGAGAAGTTCGCCAGCGTTCTCGATCTCTCATCATCCGGGTCGCCGAACATCCAGATGGCGGCGCCAAAAACCGACAAAGTGATCCAACCCAATGTTCCGGCGTGGACGTGAGTCAGGAGCGTGTTTCTGGGCGGATCCCAGATATCGGTCCCGTTGAGGATCCCGATAACGACTGTAATCACAAAGATCACAAGAGCGGCGCGGAAAAGGTTCCGCACCCCAGCAGGAGCTGGAGACATTGATAACCTTCCTAAGCGGATGAATTATCGCGGAACCGTGCCTGCCGATGTCGTCGAAAACCGTAGTTTTACCTCAGTGCTCCCGACCGTCTGATCCCCAACCCACGGGAACCACAGACCCGGAACTGACAGCGGCCACGACAACAGTCGCCACCAGGGCCGCCAACACGGGGCCCATGACGACGACAGCGTCGGTGGTGTTACTCAAAAGAGCACCGACGACCATGAGTCCGGTCAACGCCCGGGCGACCCGCAATCTCATGGCCGAAATGGGCTGATTTCCGACATCAGTCGTACTGGATACTCCACGGACCTGAAGAGAAACGACCAGGGCGACCACGACGACGAGTTGCCACACCCAACCAACATTCGATCCCGGCTGATCCGGAATCGACGCACCAGTGATGATCGCGCCAAGGCTCCCCGAAGCCATAACTCCTCCGGCGAGGAAGAGGTAGCCGGGAGCTTGAGAAATCGCTACGCCAGCCACCAGAAAGGCCACCAAGACCCAACCTTCGGGTCGTGTGCCCGCATAGCCAGCCGCGAGGATAATTGCCACATAGTCCGCGGGCTTGAGAGTCCCTCCTATCGTCCCAACCGTAAGCCGCATCGCCTGGAGCGCAATGAGAACAAGTAACAGCGCCGGGCGTCCCCAGACTGCCATAGGTGCGGCCAGGACAAGTGCCACGCCAGCGGTGAAATTGCGATCCGGGTCCAGTTCGCGAGCACATGCCCATGCCAGGAAGACGGCTACGCCGACAAAGAAAGCTCCGACGAGGTCGACTTCGTCTCGGGCCAGCCACCAATAGACAAAACCCCCAGCACCAGCCATGATCGAGCCCGTCAGGGCAAAGCGATGTGACTCGTGCCTCAGGCTCAACGTGCGACCGAGTCGGGTAAACCTATACAGGTTGAAGGGCTTCTGGGCCTCGGTCATAGCCTTCACGCAACGAGAGTCGATTGGTTGGAATGGGCTTCGGCCGCCGCAACCAATCTCCGCGCCATCCGGCCGAAGATCGCAAGATGGAACGGAAACAGCGCGTACCAGTAGATGCGCCCCGTTAGCCCACGGGGAATGAATAGCGCAGTTTGCCGAAGAATTGCCCCACCTGGAACGGCTTGCGTCTCAAAGGACAACCAGGCTTTCCCGGGCAGCTTCATCTGCGCATACAACTGAAGGCTCTCCCCCGGCGTGACCTGAACAACTCTCCAGAAATCAAGCGCTTCTCCTGCAAAGATCTCCTCCGGGTGACGGCGTCCGCGGCGAAGACCTACCCCGCCGACGAGGGAATCGAGCAAGCCTCGCAGTGCCCAGGCCCAATTCATCGTGTAATACCCGAAGTCACCACCAATCCTGGTGAATGCCCAATACACATCTGCAGGCGCGGCCGACGATTCCACAACCTGGACGTCGGTCAAGGTGGTCCCCCCGGCCCAGCTTGGATCAGTCGTATTCGGGGCCGCAGGTGAGTCAGCGAGATCCGAATCAGACCAGCGAGTCGGCACACCTGCCTCGTCAGTGCTTTGCAATGCGCTCGCCACCGCATCGCGGTATGTGATGAGGGGGCTGGCGTGCCGACGCGCATAAGAGTTGTCCGCGACGGTTACCTCGTTACGGAGACTTTCGACAAGAGGCTTGGCTACTCCGGTCGGCAGCGGGGTGACAAGCCCAACCCAGTGACTCGACAGCTGCGGTGACAGGACGGGCACCGGGATGATCCATCTGCGGCGCAGTCCAGCCACCTCGGCGTAGACCCGCATCAGGTCTTCGTAGGTCATCTGATCAGGTCCACCGATTTCATGGATCTCGTTGGTGTCGACCCGGTCAGCAACAGAGGCGACCAATATCTCGAGCACATCCGTCACGGCAATGGGCTGGCAAAGCGTCCGAACCCAAGTCGGCGTCAACATCGCCGGAAGCACCTCCGTCAGGTATCGCAACATCTCGAACGAGACCGAGCCTGATCCGATTATCACGCCCGCTCTCAATTCGGTGATCGGTGTCTTTCCGGAAGCAAGCACGCGTCCCACCTCCTGACGGCTCGACAGGTGTTTGCTCAACTCTTCCGAATCGCCGAGGCCGCCGAGATACACGATTCTCTTCAGACCCGCGGCGTCAGCCGCATCCCGGAAGTTGGTCGCAGCCCTGCGATCGCGCTCACCAAAATCCTCGGAGGCACCGTCCATCGAATGGATCAGGTAGAAGGCTGCGTCCATCCCAACGAGCGCCGTCTGAAGGCCCTCGGCATCGAGGACATCAGCGCAAACCACCTCGACATCCTCCCGCCACGGATCGCCGGCAAGCTTGGCGGGGTCGCGCGCCAGACAACGAACCTGGTGGCCCGCTTCGAGCAAGCGGGGTACAAGTCGGCCGCCGATATATCCGGTGGCTCCGGTTACGAGGACTTTCATGACGATGACGACAACTGTGGCATATCCACGGTCTATTCGTAACCGAGCGGTTTTGGGATGAGATCCCGACCTTCTATCTCATCCCGAGGCTTAGATCCGGCTAAGGCGGTTATGCCATTGCATGCGGCGGCTGGGGTCGGCCTCTGATTCCTTCTCTTCGAAACCGGCTATCAGCAGCACGGTCATCAGGGCACCCAGAGCGAGAGCTACCTGCCAATAGAGGTTTACGTTCTCGGCGACTGTCGCATAGACCACCATCAAGCCGACCTGGGGCTTGAGGTTTGGAGCCTCTTCAAAAGCCCCGGGACTGAATAGATCATGGCCGATCGGATCGTCGCCAAGAACGCCGGACGTGTTTCCGTCTGAGCCCGAAGGACCTCCCGGGCCGCCACCCCCCGATATCGCCGCCGCGTTCGTTGTCGAAGTGGTCGACGGAATAGTTGTTGATGTTGTCGTAGCGGCCGTCGTCGGAGGTCCACTTTGCTCGGTCGTAGTACTCCCTGACACACCTGTCGTTGCGGACGGTCCATGGGTCGAGGTCGTCGCGGTCGTCTCCTGCTCGGTGACCTTCAGGTGCGCGTCATAAGCAGACGTGCCATACGCAAACCACATGTCGTCCTCGGACCCGTCGGTAACGATGATCTTGACAATGAGGCGCATGCCCGGTTGATAGGTCCGTACGGGGGTTCCCAAACCGAAGGTGACCTCGACCCAACCCGCTTTCTCCTTGAGTTTTTTGGTCGAACTTGCCAGCAATGCACATGAACCGTCGCACTCCAGCACATACGCCGTAAACTCGACTTCCTTGTCTCCTCGCAGGTCTTCTTCGCCTGCCCAGACCGTGAGGTTGGCGACCGAGAGAGCGGTCTTTTCGGTGAACGTGTACGCCCACTCCTGGTAGCGGGCGGGATCAGACTCCGTTGGGCCGTCGCCACCCTTCTTGACGGTCAGTCCTTTTTCACCATCGTGGTCGAAATCGGGAAGGGCCCCACCCGGCGGTGGAGAGAACGTCATCGATGCAATGGGTTCCCCATCCGCTCCGAAGTAGAGGTTCGACGCAGCCGCTAGTGCAACGCTGGCAACCGAGGTCAGCATCGTGGCAATCGCGAGGAGGAGCATCAGTCGTCGGTGCCTGATCATCCTGCAACCTCACTCCGGGTTTCGAGCACCGTCAAACCCTTTCGCGCCATACCGCCGATGTAAGGGCGAAGACGAAGGTTGAAGGTGGTCCATCCATCGACGCGGCGATACTCGAGGTCTCCACCCATCTGCACCGCTAGTTCCTTACAGATGGCCAAGCCCAGACCGACACTTCCGGCCACGACAGCCTGGCGTCCTTTGTGCGCAAATCTCTCGAATATCTTCCCGTCCATGTCGTTGGGTAGACCCGGTCCATTGTCGGCGACAACCAAAACCGGGCCACGCGGCGTCTCCATCGCGCTGATCACAACCTGGCTACCACCGTGGCGTAAGGCGTTCGAGACCAGATTGTGGATTGCCTGGCGGACCCGCAACGGATCGGCGTATGCCCTAACCGGAGGAACCTTCACCTCGATGTTCTCTCCGGACCGCCGGTACACAGTCACCACCGTACGAACCTCATCCGCGAGGTCGACTTCCGCAAGGTCTACCGTGAGAGCCCCGGCGTCCAGTCGGGCAGCTATCAGCAGGTCATTCACCATTCGAGATAGATCTGAAGAACTGGCGTTGATGAGCCCGATCAACTCATGGGCCTCTTGATGCACACGGGGATCCTCCAGGAGTATCTCCGAAAACCCCAAGATCGAAGTAATCGGGGTCCGCAGCTCATGGGAAAGGCCAGCTATCAACTCGTCCTTGGTCCGGTTGAGGTCGCGCTCTTTCTCGACGACGCTTCGCATCCTGTTCTCGCGCGTTTTCACTTTCTGCCTTAAGGCGAACCAGAAGACGAGGATCGTGATTGCTGGGATGAAGAAGGCGATGGCGACAAAAGTGATTTGTGAGAGCTGGCCCGTGGATCGCTCTGATTCCGATATGGACGCCACCAGGGCTACTTGTTGATCTTCTAAGAGCTTGATGAGATCTACGTATTCGGCCTCCAGGGTCGAGGTTCTCCGAGCTTCGGCCTCATCCGGCTGGTCGGCGCTCACCAGGCCGAGGGTGTCTTCCCCCAAGGCCACAAAACTGTCGATCGCGGCCACCAGCTGATCATTGGCTTCGGTATGGGAACGGGCTTCTGCGACCGCAGCCAGATTGATTCGAGCCTCCGAAAGCGCCTGGTCAGCGCCATCGGGGTTGTTGGTCCCATCGAACGAGAAGAAAACGGCCTGAGCAATCGCCGCACGGGAGATTGCCACCGACCCCGCGGTTGCGTTTGTCCAGTGGAGATCGCGGGCATTGGCGGCCACTCTGGACGCGCCGTAGGTATTGGCCAGCAGCATTCCTACCCCAGCCAACACAGACAAAACGAGCGACAAGAGAACCGCCACCGCCACACGATTGCGCCAGCTCGATAATCGAATCTTCATTTTCAATTCGCTTTATCGGCAGAAACTCCGAAACTCTGAATACCGACCCCCTATCCGATCAACTCGAGCGTTAGCTCGCAAACCCCGTTCTTGCCGGGGGAATCGAGGAAAATCCTGATCAGTGCGAATATCAGCCGGCCGATACCTGAGGTCAGGTCACTAGATTCTGTCCCAATTGGAGGAGACAGGTGAGGAGAGCAGCACAACCGGGGCGATGTGTCGTGATCAAAGTGGGGTCGTCGAGCCTCGCTTTGCCCTCTGGTGGACTGGAGCAGGCCAGCGTCCATCGGACGGTGAGCCAGGTAGTAGGGGCGAAACAAGCTGGCTATCGGCCGGTACTAGTGAGCTCTGGGGCAGTTGCCGCCGGTCTGCCATCGCTGGGGCTCTCCGACCGTCCCACCGACCTTCCGGGGCTGCAGGCCGCCGCTTCCGTAGGTCAGACGCTGTTGATGCGCTCATACGCTTCGGAATTCGCCGAACACGGCATCGTCGTGGGACAGGTGCTCCTGACGCGGGACGTGTTCGCCAATCGAGTGCAATACCTGCACGCACGAGAAACGCTGACCCGACTGCTCTCGATCAACGTCATACCGATCATCAACGAGAACGACACCGTGACCGTCGACGAGTTGCGGCTTGGAGATAATGACCGTCTCGCCGCCCTGGTTTGCCACCTGGTCGAGGCCGACATGCTGGTGTT
Organism: Acidimicrobiia bacterium; assembly: GCA_041751055.1. Classification (GTDB taxonomy): domain Bacteria; phylum Actinomycetota; class Acidimicrobiia; order Spongiisociales; family ZC4RG35; genus MA-ANB-1. The sequence goes on from JBGSYD010000003.1 coordinate 90,336, forward strand.
GCTCACCGATACCTTCGGTATATTCTCCGCGGATCCCCGACTCAATGATTCGGCTGAATTCGTCAACGCAGTCGAGCACAACGACGCCCTCCTCGACGAGTTGTACCGGTCGTCGTCAAAGGGAGGGTTTGGCTCGGGGGGCATTACCACCAAGATCGCAGCTGCGCGTATGGCGGCCTGGTCAGGAATTCCCACAGTCGTCGCCAAGGCCACCGATCGCGACGTGGTCGACCGCGCTTTGCGCGGCGAGGAGGTGGGAACATGGATAGCTCCGCACCAATCTGGATTATCGGCACGGAAGTTGTGGATTGCTTTTGGCTTACCACCAGCCGGCGAGATCCATATCGATGAAGGCGCCACGGCTGCAATCCGAACCCAGGGCCGAAGCCTTCTTGCAGTCGGCATACGGGAAGCGAAAGGCGAGTTCAACGCAGGTGATGCCGTCGGTGTTGTCGGCCCTGACGGAACCCACCTGGCCAAAGGTCTGGTTCGTATGGACTCCGGGTCGGTACGACTGGCGGCGGGCCAGCACTCGTCGGTAGTTGGCGGAGAGGTCATCCACCGGGACGATCTGGTGCTGTTGGCATGAAGCGACCAACCCGGCAAGACGTGACGATTCGGGCCGAAGCTAGCCTTTTGTCCATATGAGACCGACGCAACCGGCACCGCTGACCGAACTCGTCGCCGGAATGCCCATCGTCTTTGGAGGTAACCGCGTCACACACGTGAGCGAGGACCTGGCCAGCGCGTTCCGGTCGGGTGACCGTCTGGTTGTGGTCCAGGACACCGGTGTCCTGCTTCACATCCCATCTGAAATCTGGTCGGTCGCAAATCATGCTGTTTCAGCGGCAGTTGAAGCGTTTGCTGCGATGGGGCGCGTTACCGACGATCAGATCTCCGACTTCTATGAAGGGTTCGCCTCGAACCTGGAAACGGCCGAGTCATTCGAGCCCATAGCTGAGGCAAACGCCAGAGACGTGGAAAGTTCATCGAAAGCCGGTCGATCCACAACCCGGTTGGTCCTCGATGACAGGATGCGCGCCGGGATGATCGACGGACTGCGGGGTTGGGCCAAAACCGACAGCGGACGTGGGCAGACCCTCGACACAATCGATCACCAGGGTTGGACGGTGAAAACCGTTCGTTCGGGTTTGGGTGTGGTTGGTTTCGTATTCGAAGGTCGGCCTAACGTTTTTGCCGATGCCACTGGCGTGCTCCGCTCCGGGAACACGGTGGTTTTTCGAATCGGATCGGCCGCCCTGGAGACGGCGAAGGCGATCATGGAACATGCCCTGGCACCGGCGCTAGAAGACGCGGGGCTCCCGCGCGGAGCCGCTTCTCTGGTGGCAACTCCGTCGAGAGCTGCCGGGTGGGCAATGTTCAGCGACGCCCGTTTGTCCCTGGCGGTTGCCCGGGGCTCGGGACCGGCTGTCTCTCAACTCGGTGCAGTAGCTCGCCAGGCGGGAACGGCCGTCAGTCTCCATGGAACCGGCGGCGCTTGGATCATCGCCTCAGAAACCGCCGAAACCCAATTGTTCCGAAAAGCAGTCCTCCACTCACTCGACCGCAAAGTGTGCAACACCCTGAATACGTGTTGCATCGTGACAAGTCGAGCTGAAGAGCTCATTCCTATCTTCCTCGAGTCACTCCACGAAGCTGGAGAACGGCGTGGAGCTACCAGCAAATTGCACGTCACCGATTCTGCCAAGGGCCTGATCCCAGTGGATTGGTTTGAAGAAGCCCAAATCGTGCGCAGTGAAGGCGCTGTCCAAGAACCGAGAGCAGAGCTGATCGCCGGCAACTCATTAGGCCTGGAGTGGGAATGGGAGGAGAGCCCTGAGGTCACTCTGACCGTGGTGTCGAGCGTTGACGAAGCGGTGGCGGCTTTCAACAGCCAGAGCCCGAAGTTTGCAGCAAGTCTCATCTCTGAGGACGAGACTGAACATCAGGAGTTCTTCGACAACGTCGACTCACCGTTTGTGGGTAACGGATTCACGCGATGGGTCGACGGTCAGTACGCCTTTGATCAGCCCGAGTTAGGACTTTCCAACTGGCAATTCGGACGGCTGTTTGGTCGTGGCGGAGTTTTATCCGGTGACTCGGCTTTCACTATTCGCACCCGGGCGCATCAGACCGACCCCGACCTACATCGCTGACACCGTTGATAGCCTGTGCTCATGGCATTCGACGTAGGCAATGTCCCCGACATCCGTAGCGAACGCCGGAGACACAGATTCTCCTGGAAAGCGCTGGTCATAGTGCTCATCGCCATTGCGGTTTTCGCCATACCCATCATGGCGATGCTGGGCTGGCTCGGCTAGGTCCTGGAGATAAACCCGGGTCAGGCGTCGATAGACCGAGCACCCAGCCACGCGATCGCGGCTCCTGCATAGAGCACGAGGGCGCCCAGGATTTCCATGAAGTCATCCAGATTGCCACTGGCATAACGTATGTTCTCCACCAGGGAGAAGGCTGCCGTTATAACCAACAGATATCCTGCGGCCTTCATTAGCGCTGGAAGTGGGGCAAATTTCTCGACGAATGCACGGTTGGCTCGCGGTAACAGCAACGCCAGGGCGGCGAACAGCAGAATCAACCAATCGGTGTAAAAGTCGTTGAGGATCACATCAAAGAGAAACCAGCCGGCTGCAACCACCCCTCCACCAACGGCGACCATCCCCTCCGACGACGAGAACATCGCCGAGGCCTGATCGGCCAAGGACTCCTTCGGTGCTTCGGGCGGCGGGACCGCTACCGGCTCTTGGGCGTCGCCCGACCCGGCTCCTCCGGACATACCGGTCTGATCATCGGTCATGTTTCCTCCTCCTTGCGATCCCGAACCCTATGTCCAGAGATACCCGCTGTCGACACTCTATTCAACGGGCTTACACGCGCGTCGCCCCCATCGACATTGATTCGAATCGGCCAAATTGCATGTCGACATACACTGAGCAGTCGTGAAGAAGCTCGCACCCCTTGCGTTCCTGGGTCTTGTCGCAGTTTTCGTTGTCAGAAAGCTAGACCTGAAACCAAAGCCTGCACCGGACGCTGACGGCTGGAAACCAGTTCAACCCTCATGAGGATCGGGGTTCTGATGACCGGGGATCGAGCAGTTCGCGCTGCACATTCGCTATCAGCTGATCCTGCAGTTGACGAAGTCGTAGTGGTGGGCCCCGCCAAGAGTCGCAGCTTCAAGGTCGTCGAGGACCCTGAAGGTTGCGACTACCTGATTGGGTCCGGCGCCACGGCGCCAGGCCGTGCCCGTGGTTTCGGACTGCCCCTCATCTGGGACGGCGACCAACCCGCTAAAGGCGTGAGTGTCTGGGGTGCAAATATCGCCGGGCTCACACTGGCCATGTCCGCCCGGGAGGCGAAGATCTCCACGATCGCGTTCGCCCATCCGGAAGCGACGTCCGGATCTGGTCAATCCGTGCGTTTCGCCAAGCCGGTCGGGGCAACCCAGGTGGACGAGATAAGTCTCGGTGGCAAAAGTCTGCTCAGGGGCAAGTCGTACAACGACTACGCCAGCTGCCTAGTTGTGTCGAAGACACGGAATGTCACCATCATCGACCGAGCCGACTTTCTGTCGGGGGTAGCGCTCGCCGCTGGCATCGTCGCCGCCGGCGCCGAGTCCCGTCCCGTCTGGGAAAGCAGCCTTCCCTACCTCGAGACTGCAACAGCGATGGGCCTGGTCATGGCCATAACGAACTAGATCGACCGGGTGTCAGCAGCCGCCAACACCGATGCGACGGTCTGCATGCACATCGCTCAGTTCGATGGGGGCCCCACCGGCCGGTGGTACCAGGACGATGTCGACCACCGAAACATCGCCTAAACCGAAATGCGCCGCCAACTCGACGCCGGCCGTGTAACCAACTGTCGCTGTGATCTCCCTCACTCCGAGAAGAGACGACGGCTCACCTGATCCCCCGCTCTGGTAGACCTCGACCCGCGTGCCCACGCCACCGACCCGATCGGACACGGTCACGTCCAACCAGTGCCCGCCTGAGGTGGCATTCATGAACAGGATCGAAGCAAGAGAAGACTCCCATTCGACGGCGAGCATGTCGAGGCGACCATCTCGGTCGACATCTGCCATCGGTGCCGTGACCCAGTATTGGGCCGAACCAAGGCCATCCGGCGTTGCGAAAGTCGGGACCCCGTTGACGAGACCCTCGTTCCGGAAGATCGCAGGCACGGTTCCACCGTGTGCGGAGGCGGAAGTGACGACATCGAGCCAACCGTCATTGTCCACATCCGCCAACTCCACGTGGGGTGCCTTCGTGGATAAACCGGGCAAACCAGATGCATCAGTCACATCCTCAAAGGAGACGGTCCCAGGATCTCCGCTGTTGAGATAGAGCCGAACCGGGACTTCACTCCCCCTGCTCAGGGTGCTGTTGAAGTGGTGTCCGATCAGCAGATCGGGGTAGCCGTCCCGATTCACGTCGGCGATCGCCGCCCCGGCGACGTCATCTTCGGGGCCGTAAGTCTCCCATTCGGGGATGGCCCCGACCGCCTCGGTGAGCCCCCCGGCCGAGCCGACGAAAAGCCTGTTGGAACCTGCAATGAAGACATCGGTGAACCCATCGCTGTTGAGATCACCGGTTGCTACCCCCAGGCCATGGACGTCGAGTGGGAAGCCAACTGATTCAGTGACATCCTCAAAACCCAGGTCGCCGGTATTGCGATAAACACGTGTGGAGCCACCGGTGTACCGATCCTCGACAATTACCAGATCGAGCAGACCGTCCTGGTCGACGTCGAGAACACCAACTGAACGTCCACCCAGTTCGGGATCGAGACCAGAATCAACCTCAACGAGACCGCCTCCTGTATTTTCGAAGATGGCCGTGGTGGCACCAGCCTGCCGAGGGTTTACATTTCGGGAGAGAACGAGGTCCAGATCGCCATCTCCGTCGAGATCGACCAAAGCAACTCCCGACGTACGGCCGAATTGTTCGGGAAACGAAGTATCTATGTCGAAGGAGCCGTCACCCTGGATCAACACTCGATCGGGGGCCGGCCCTGTCGCCCCCCTTTCCAGGTAGACCTCGCTCCTCGAGGCGGTGGCAAACGTCCCGACTATGAGATCGGCTTTTCCGTCACCGTCTATGTCACCCCACGCAGCAGCGTGGGCCTTCATTCCGATAAGCGGTGAGATGAGGCCGAAATCAGCCGTCCGGTCTACGAATTCGATGCTTCCTGTGTCCCCGGAGGCTTCAGCGGCCCAACAAACCTCATAGCCATCCTGGCCTGAAGCATCGGGTCCGGTTTCGCTTGACGGCGACGAATCGCCAGCGCCCGATCCGGCAGTCCCGGTGCAAGCCACAAGTGTGAGGAGGAACGCCCCCAGCACTGCTGGGGCCCCCAATTTCATGGCAGGGTCACAACCGCCAGCACAACCTCGCCAAACGAGTCGCGTGTGGCCGGATCGCCAGAGTTCAACACCACGTAGACGGTTCTTCCATCGTCACTCACGGAAACGGAGTAGGTGCCGCCAGCTCGCAGACCGAATTTTGATTCGACAAACGGGTTGAGTTCCACGATTACCTCCGCGTCACCGGTCGCTGTGTCAACAGCTATCAACGGTGTGCCTTGCTCCCATGCACCCCCATGTGCATCGGGTACGTAGTAGAACCGATCTCCTGATGGGTCGAGGGCCATGGAGGTCGTGTAGCCAAGGGCCGGGGAGAGTTCGGTGACCGTGCCGTCCGAATCGAGGGCGAAGAAGACCGCTGGATCACGGGAGACCGCATAAATCGTCCCCGAATCGTCGGGTTTGGTAGAAGCGCGGAGAAGCGCGCCGGGGATCTGGATCGAAGTAGACGTCAAGGTGTTCTCATCGGGGGCATAGACGGCGAGGCCGGTGTCATCCCAAGTTATGTACGCCGATCCGTCCGGGCCGACTGCGATATTTCGATAACCGCCGTGAGACGAATTGTCATCGCTGAATATCACCTCTCCGGTCAGCGCGTCGAGTACCACGAACGCGCCGGTCTTTTCCCCGAATGGATCGGCGGCCTCGGCGTAGATCAGCGCCCCATCGGGTGATGCCGCCATCGAAGCGACCCCGTGCTCGGCGAGGATGACACCGAAGTCCTGGACGGTTCGGGCGGATGGGTCGAGACGGAGGAGGAGATCGCCCTGATAGCCATCGTTAAAGGTCAGGCCGTTTCTGGAGCCCCAGTAAGTCGACAAGAAGATGTCACCGCACGTGCCTTCGACCATCTGTGCGTGGATCTTCCCGAAACCCCAGTCGCCTTCTACGTGCGGGACCGATGCGAGGACGTCGACGATCTGGGTCAGAGTCATAGTCTCCGGGTCGTACTCGTAAACGAATGAGTTGCCGTCGGCACCTTGGTGATCGCCAATCGAACTGAAAAAGCTTCCATTTGATGCGATAAGACCTTGCCCCCACGCCGACCACGGTTTCCCGTCATAGTCTGGGCGTGGATACATAGCGATGGCGACACCCGGAGTGGACCCACTCTGCTCCTGGACCACCTCAACAGGCACCGAGATATCGTCAGACCACGGTGTGCTTTCCCGATCGATACCGCACTCTTCGGTGGACCCTCCACTGGTATCGGGTTGGTCTGAAGACGTTGAGGTAGAGCTTCCAGCGCCGCCGTTTCCACTGCAAGCGGCGACGATCAACGCCAGGGTCAGCAGCCCCCCAACGGTGCGTTTTCGACGAAAAGTCACCATCCGTGAAGCGTAACCACAGCCCAAAAATAGGCAGCCTTCCATGTCGAACCCTGGGTTCGAGGCGTCGCCCATCAACGCTCACGGCCCAAAGTTGCGGGTGTCGACAGGGCCAGAAGTCCACTCGGGTGTGGCGCCGCGTTTGGGCTGTGCCGTCGGGAACTTGCCACCCTCCCCCTCGCTGACGCTCGGGTACTCCCTCTGCAAGCGGAGGCAGAGTAAGAAGCACGCTCGGGTACTCCATCCGCAAGCGAAGGGGAGAGATCCGCCCTCAGCTTCGGTATTTGGTCGGCTCGCCACCCTTGCAAGTGGGAGAGGCTGCCGTCAGCTGCGGGGTTCTACGCTTTGGTGTTCCTGGGTCGGGATGTCAGCCTGATCGTCAGGGATCCCGTTGGTGCGATAGGCCGTTGGCGGGTGCAAAACCTGTGCGGGGGCCGCGGCGACGGTCGGGTTGTAGGTCTCCTCGAGAACCACGATCTCGATACCACCCACGACATCGGACACGAGGTTGTACACAACCGCACCACCAACGGTGGCCCCGGTCATGCCGACCCACCAGACGACGCCACCAAATATGAGGGCACGAAAAAATTGCTCGACATTGGCGAACGGCTGCGAGCCTTCGTCGATCAGGGTGATTTCGACCATGAACTCCGTGATCCGATCGGGGATGCCGGCGCGGTCTAGAACACTCCAGAAGATGACCGTCCCCAGGACCAATCCGATTGCGAGGACAGCCCACAGAACAGCGGACACCTTTAAGGCAGTCCATGGGTCGATTTTTCGAATAATGCGTCTAACGCGACGGACAGTGGCCATTCGGCCCTCCTGGTTTGTCTGGAGTCTACGGGAGAACTCGTTTAGTCCAACGAATCTCGATGAGCGCAGGGTTCCCCGAAGAGTCCTGCTATTCCTCGATGTCGTGGACCACGGCGAAGGCTGACAGGCTCTGATCGCCGGTCATGTTGATCACTTTGACGCCGGTCGAGTCACGCTTCTGGCGCGAGATCTTTCCAACAGCCTGCTTATTGGCGATACCTGCCGATGAGATCAGGTAGACCTCGTCTTCAGGCGACACCGCCCGCGCACCGACCAGAGTTCCTCGGACTCTCGTCAGCTTGTAGGCCTTGACTCCAATGCCACCGCGGGTTTGCCGGCGGAATTCTTCCATCTTGGTGCGCTTCCCATATCCACCAGAGGTCAGCAGCAGCACTTCGTCTCCGTCAACAGAAGAGACAGCGGCAACTACTTCATCACCCTCACGGAGTTTGATGCCGCGCACTCCCTGGGTGCCTCGGCCCATCGCTCGCAGATCCTGTTCGGCAAATCGGATGCCCTGGCCTTTGGCTGTGAAAATAAGGAAATCGTTGTTGCCGCTGGTAGTGCGAACGGAGACCAACTCGTCGTCGTCGGTGAGTTTGATCGCCACGAGAGTTGAATTCCTCGAGTCGTACTCCTGGAACTCGGTCTTCTTGGCCTGCCCATTTTTGGTCACCATCACCAGATAGCGCCCCGTCTCGTAGTCCCGGGTGTCGATGATCGCCTGGATCTTCTCTTCCGGGTCCAGAGGTAGCACCGCCTGGGCCATGATGCCCTTGGCAGTCCGGGACTGACGTGGAATCGAATGGGCCTTGATCCGGTGCACCAAGCCCTTGTTCGTGAAGAACAAGAGGTAGGCGTGGGCGGTGGTGTGCACCAAGTGGTTGATGACATCGTCCTCGGCCACCTCGGCCGCCTTAATCCCGCGTCCACCGCGGCCCTGGGTCTTGTATGTCGAAGCCGGGACCGACTTGATGTAGCCGGTCGAGGAAACGGTGACGATCAGCTCGTCATCTGCGATGAGGTCTTCGAGGCTGAGGTCACCTTCGTCCGGGATCAACCGGCTACGACGCGGCTCGCCGTACTTCTCGCGGATCTCTGTCAACTCTTCGCGAATGATCGACCAGCGGACTTCTGGGTCGCCGAGTATCGCTTTCAGCTCTGCGATCAGTCCCTGAAGTTCGGCCAATTCGGTGCGGAGCTTATCGACCTCGAGTGCGGTGAGACGACGCAGCGGCATGTCGAGAATGGCATTCGTCTGGATCTCCGAAAGCGAGAAGCGCTCGATCAGGTTGGCGCGAGCATCGGCGGTGTCCTGCGAACCGCGGATGATCTTGATGACCTCGTCGATCTGGTCGACGGCGACGATCAAGCCTTCGAGGATGTGAGCCCGGGCCTCGGCCTCGTCGAGCCGGAACTGGGTCCGGCGCTCGATGACTTCCATCTGATGATCGAGGTAGTAACCGAGCATCTGCGAGATGTCGAGCGTGCGTGGCACCCCGTCGACCAGCGAAACCATGTTGTATCCGAAGGAGTCCTGGAGTGGCGTCCCCTTGAAGAGCTGGTTGAGCACGACTTGAGGAATGGCGCCCTGTTTCAACTCGATGACGAGTCGCGTTCCTACCCGGTCGGATGATTCGTTTCGAACTTCGGAAATGCCTGTGATCTTCTTCGAGTCGACCAACTCTTTGATCTTCGCGACGATCCGCTCTATTGAGACTTGATACGGGAGCTCGGTGACCACAATGGCGGTCCGACCCTTCCGGATCTCCTGGATGTCGCAGACGGCGCGGATCTTGACCGATCCTCTGCCCGTGGTCAGCGCCTCTCGAATTCCGTACGCGCCGACCAGGAACCCACCGGTTGGGAAGTCGGGGCCCTTGATGAACTGCATGAGTTCCTCAGCATTGGCATCAGGGTTCGAGATGACATGGAGACACGCATCAATCACCTCGGTGAGATTGTGGGGCGGGATGTTGGTCGCCATACCCACGGCGATGCCCTGTGAGCCATTGACAAGGAGGTTCGGGAAACGGGCAGGAAGCACCGAGGGCTGCTGCATCTCTCCTGAGTAGTTGTCGACAAAGTCGACGGTGTTCTCCTTGATACCTTCCAGTAGGTGCATCGAAAGCTTGGTCAAACGGCATTCGGTGTACCTGGCCGCACCAGGAGGATCATCGATAGTCCCGAAGTTTCCCTGCGGGTCGATGAGGAGGTGCCTCATCGAAAAGTCCTGCCCCATCCGCACCAGCGCGTCGTAGATCGCCTGGTCACCATGGGGGTGGTAATTACCCATCACATCGCCAACCACTTTCGAGCACTTTCGGTGCGCTGACGATGGGTTGATGTTGTTCTCGAACATCGAATAGACGATGCGTCGTTGCACCGGCTTCAAACCGTCACGCACATCGGGTAGCGCCCTCGAAACGATGACCGACATCGCGTAGTCGATGAAGCTCTGCTCCATCTCCTGCGTGATTTCAATCTCGGGGGACGTGGCTATCGGGTCGTGTGTCTCGTCTGTCATGGATCAAATACCAGCCATCAAATGTCTAGGAATCGGACGTCGTCCGCGTTCTGTTGGATGAATTGCTTCCGCGAGGCGACGTCGTCACCCATAAGCGTGACGAAGACCTCTTCTGCTCGGGCGGCATCCTCCATCCCCACCTGAAGAAGGGTCCTGGTCTCCGGGTTCATCGTGGTGTCCCACAACTCGCCGGGGTTCATCTCACCGAGACCCTTGAACCGGGTCGGTTTGACGTTGGGGTGGTCGACTTTGAAAGCGTCCAAGCCACGCTCGTCCTTGAGGTAGTGAACCTTGGAGCCAACTTTCACCCGGTAGAGAGGCGGTTGGGCGACATAAACGAACCCGGCCTCGATCAAACCCCTCATGTGCCGGAATAACAATGTCAACAACAGCGTGCGAATGTGAGAACCATCGACGTCGGCGTCGGTCAGCACGACGATCTTGTGATACCGGGCCTTCGAAACATCGAACTCATCGCCGATCCCGGTCCCCATCGCGGTGATAATGTCCTGGACCTCGGAATTTTGGAGCGCTTTGGCCAAACGTGCCTTCTCCACATTCAAGATCTTCCCTCGAATGGGAAGGATCGCTTGGGTGGCCGAGTCTCGAGCCGACTTCGCCGGGCCCGCAGCCGATTTCCCTTCCACTATGAACAATTCGGACTCTCCGGGGTCTCGACTCGAACAGTCGGCGAGTTTGTCGGGGAGCCCACCCGATTCGAGGCCCGACTTCCGCCTGGTCAGTTCACGGGCTTTGCGGGCAGCCTCTCTGGCTTTGGCCGCATTGACGGACTTTTCGACGATCCGTCGCGCTTCCGGCGAATACTTCTCCAGCCATTCTGGAAGTCTCCGATTGAGCGCCTTTTCGACGTAGGAGCGGATTTCGGTGTTGCCCAACTTGGTCTTGGTCTGACCTTCGAACTGGGGCTCCTTGACACGGACCGAGATGACAGCAGTAAGGCCCTCGCGCACATCCTCTCCGGTGAGGTTGGGGTCTTTCTCCTTGAGGAGGCCTTTGGAACGGGCAAACTCGTTGATCGACTTGGTGAGGGCCTTACGAAAGCCCTCCTCGTGTGTCCCACCCTCATGGGTATTGATGTTGTTGGCAAAGGACAACACCGACTCGGTGTATGAAGTGGTCCACTGCAACGCAACATCGAGCTCGGCGTCATCGGTGATATCGGCGATGTCGATGATGTGGGAGTGAATTGGATCGCGACTGTTGTTGAGATGCTTGACGAAGTCGACCAGCCCACCCTTGTATTGGAACTTCTCCTCGACAGGTTCCACACCGCGTAAGTCGGTAAGGGTGATCTCCAGACCTTTGTTGAGGAACGCTGTCTCCCGCATCCGGGAGGTGACTATTTCCAAATCGAAATCGCGAGTCTCTACGAAAGTATCCTCTGCCGGCCAGAAACGAATTGTCGTCCCACTCTTCTTGATCGGGCGATCCTTCTTGGGATCCTTGGTCTTGGGCACACCGTTGACGAAGTCCTGCGTGTAGACATATCCGTCGCGCCGCACCTCGGCCTCGAGACGGCTACTCAGCGCATTGACTACTGAGACGCCGACGCCGTGAAGTCCTCCTGACACCGTGTAGGCGCCCTGGCCGAACTTGCCTCCGGCGTGAAGTGTCGTGAGGACCGTCGTGAGGGCTGACTTCTTGGTTTTCTCGAGGCGGTCGATCGGAATGCCACGACCGTTGTCGACTACTTCCACTCCCCCATCGGCCAGGAGCGTCACCGCGATCTGATCGCAGTGACCTGCCATTGCCTCATCGACCGAGTTGTCCACGACCTCCCAGATGAGGTGATGGAGTCCACGGGGGCCCGTTGAACCGATATACATGCCCGGTCGGCGCTTGACCGCTTCGAGCCCTTCCAGGACTGTTATATCTTTGGCTTTGTAACTGTCGCGTGTGGCCGTCACGACCCTCCTCGTTGCTGTTTTGAACCGCTGCCCTGGCTCAGGTTCCGCCGTGTCGGCGGGAAAGTTTCAATAATGTCATTCTAAAGGTATTTACTGACAAAAACGAATCATTGGAAGAGGTTTGAAGCACTCAGCGACTAGGGCCGCGAACGTCCACGGCATCAATGAGGTCGGCTCCGAACCGCTTCTGTAGCTTCGCCAACAGATCGCTTACGCCGTATCTCAGGAAGGCGATCATCGACGGCGAAACCGCCTCCACCACAAGGGTTTTCCCCTGAATCGTCACCGGTGTGGAGCGGCCAATCCACGGTGGGCCGGCGAGGGTGTCCCATTCCGTCTTGATTGCGCCCACCAGCAACGGATCGGGAAGACCCATTCGGCGGAACATCTCCTTCATCGCGGTTTCGAACGACGCCATGTCATTGCGGTCAGTCATCGGCTCAGCCCCCCGTCGACCTTCCAGACGACGCCACCCACCGGAACCTCGTCGGGACGGGCAGAGGTGATCAACGTCTGGGTGTCGGTGGGCAAGGACGCCGCCAGGGCATCGCTTCGATCGGGGTCAAGCTCGGAGAACACGTCGTCGAGTAACAGGATAGGAGGAGCGTCGGTGGCGTCCGCTATCAGTCTGTGTGCTGCCAGCTTCACCGCTAAAGCCAAAGTCCGCTGCTCCCCCTGTGAGCCATGAATGCGTGAATCGTGGCCGTCGAGCAAGAGGATCGGCTCATCGCGTTGCGGTCCTGTGGTGGTCAAGCGCCGGTCGTAATCGACGCGTCTGGTTTCTCGGAATCCGGCAATCATCGACTCGGTAAACTCAGCTGCAGAACCGCCCAGAAACTCCTCTGTCGGCCAGCTGGTGATGTATGAGATCCCCGCAGTGACCTCTGACCTGGCGATGTCGCGGTACGCAACTTCCAGCTTGGGGACGATCGTCTCGATAACCCGCGATCTGCGCAATGCGACCTTCCCAGCCGCCTGTGCCAGCCGCGCGTCCCACACATCCAAAGTCAGGTCGTCACGATGTCCGGCCTTGAGAAAGGCGTTTCGCTGCCGAAGCGACCGATCAAATTCGCTCTGATCGACATAGGCCGACGGCCACAACTGCACCGCTATCTCATCGAGGAGGTCACGCCGGAAGGCGGGCCCCCGTTTGACAAGCTCAAGATCCTCGGGAAGGAAGGCGACCACCCTCACCACACCCAACAAGTCCGCGGTACGCCTCAACCTCTGCTTGTCGACCTGAGTTCGCCTGCCACCTTTCAGCGGAACCTCGACCTCGATGAGGCGCTCACGCTCTCCTTCCAAGACTCCAGCTCGGATGATCGCAGCCTCGGCCTCATCTGCAACCAGCGCTGAATCAGGAGCATGCCGGAACGAGCGCAACGTGGCGAGGTAGGCGATCGCCTCGAGCAGATTGGTTTTACCGGCCCCGTTGGGGCCGACGAGAATGTTGACTCCCGGCTCCGGCTTCCACTCCAGGGACTTGTAGGACCGAAAGTCGCCGAGGGACAGCCAGTCGACTTTCATGAACGATCCTTTTGGATGATCCCAAGCCCGACTTTCTAGACCCGAACGGGCATCAGGAGGTAGAGGTAATCCTCATCGGATCCGGCGTCGACCACACTGGGCTTGAACGCGTCAATCACACGAATACGGACCTTGTCACCAGGTATCGCCGTGACGCCGTCTTGGAGATACCGCGGATTGAATGCGATCGAAACCTCGTCGTCACTGCCCTCGAACTCACCAGCGATGTGCTCGGACTCCCCACCGACATCCTGGCGGGTGACAGTGACCTCGACGCCCCCGTCGACCAGTTTGAGCCGTACCGGAATGTGATCTTCGGCTACAAGGGTGACACGACCCAGAGCGTCCAGTAGCTCGTATTTGTCGAGTATCACCTGGTTGGGGTAGCTCTCAGGCAATAGAGACTGATACTTGGGGAAGTTCCCGTCTATCAGCCGGAGACGGAGGGTTCCCTTGTCTGATGTGAATACTGCCTCCCTCTCCCGGATCTGAGCTGTCACTTTCGCCGAACCAATGGTGCGCGGTAGCTCACGCAGACCCCGCGCCGGGATCAAACCGGAACCCTCAATGCCAACTCCGGCCAGCTCTCGCTTTGCCAGCCGGTACGAGTCGGTGGCAACCATTCGCAACCCGGTGTCGATCCCCTCGAACAAGACGCCGGTGAGGATCGGCCGCGCCCCGTCGCCGGATGCGGCAACCGCAACCTGGGAGATGGCATCGGCCAGTTGCTCACCATCGACTTCGACACCGTCGCTCACCACGTCGTCTTGTGTTGGAAAGTCTTCTGCGTTCAAGGGACGGAGATTGAATCGAGGACCGTTGCCCTGGATCTCGATCTCGGTATCCGAAACTCCGATAGTCACTTCTCCAGCCGGCATCTTGCGAACCGCTTCAGACAGCAGTCGACCGGGTATCACGGCGCGGCCTTCCTCCATAACCTCGACTTCGAGAGCCGTGCGCACGGTCACATCGAGATCGGTGCCGGTAACCCGGAGAGTGTTACCCGAAACCTCACACAGGAGTCCTTGGAGAACCGGCAGAGCGGTACGGGTGCTAACTGCTCGGTTAGCTCGAGCAAGAACATCGGCAAGATCATCTCGCTGTGCTCGGATTCTCACAGGTTGAGGTCCCTTCTTCTATTGGTATTTGATTTCATTTAGGAACTAGTAGTCGTAGTAGGGGGCTGTGCATTTGTTGATACGTGGAGTTTCGCCATGGGTTCGCTTGGCTTTTTCCTGTGGATTGTGGTGTGGATCGTAGGCGCATAACAAATGGGGATCTGGGGATTACTCACGAGCCTGTGGAAACACGCTCACCTTTCCTCAGGTCCTGTGTGAGTTGTGTAACTCGATCGAACACCGCCCGATCGGACCGCAAGATGCGTTTCACCTTCTCCACCGAATGAAGCACTGTGGTGTGATCCCGGTTGAACGCCGCCCCAATCTTGGGGAGTGAGAGGTCGGTCAGCTCACGACAGAGGTACATCGAGATCTGCCGGCACAAAACGAGCGGTTGCCGTCTGCTCGAGCTCAAGACGTCTTCAGACGTGAACTCGTAGGCGGAGGCCGTTGTGCGAATGATGAGCTCGGCATCGAGCGGCACCGGCTCATCAGGAGAAACCATGTCCTGGAGGACGCGTTGTGCAGTCTCCAGATCGATGTCCCTGCGATTTAAGGCTGACCATGCCGTGACGCGGGTCAACGCGCCTTCCAACTCCCGTATGTTGTCGGAGACCAGACCTGCGATGTACTCGAGAACCTCGATGGGCACCGGGCGCGGCGCAAACTCGGCGTTGGTCTTGAGGATCGCCAGCCTGGTTTCCACATCCGGAGGCTGGATGTCGGTTAGGAGCCCCCACTCGAACCTGCTCCGCAAGCGGTCCTCCAACGACGAGAGGTTCCGCGGGTGCCGGTCCGAGCTGATCACCATCTGTTTTCCTGATTCATAGAGAGAGTTGAACGTGTGGAAGAATTCCTCGAGGATTTGTTCCTTGCCTTCGAAGAATTGGACATCGTCGAGCAACAACAAGTCAACCCCCCGGTAGCGATGCTTGAAGTCGTCCGGCCTCTTCCTCCTGATGCAGTCGATGAAATCGTTGAGAAAGTTCTCTGAGGAGAGATACCGAACCACGAGGTTTGGATACATCGCCAGCGCCTCGTGACCGACCGCGTTCAGAAGGTGGGTTTTTCCCAGACCCGCCCCGCCATAGATGAACAGCGGGTTGTAATGGGTCCCGGGTTGTTCGGCGACCGCCATGGCCGCGGCCCACGCGAAGCGGTTGGATTGGCCGACGACGAAACTTTCGAATCGGTATCTCGAGATGAGATTGGTCTCGGGGTGGGTTGGAGTCTGGGTGAAGGAACGGGGAAGGTTTTCGTCGGCTTCATCTTCGGTCTCGAGGGGGAGTTCAGGCGGTAAGCCTTCAGCAATCCGGAATTCCGGGGCGTTGGTGGTCTTGAAAGCGGTTTGAAATGTGGCTGTGATGAGCTCGCCGTGTTTGTCCTGGATCCACTTGAGGTGGAAATCACTCGGGGTGATCAATGTGGGTGGCTCGCCCTCCAGATCCACGTCGATTCGTTGAAGCCAGGTCTCCCAATTCGACTTGGAAACGCTCGATTTGAGTAGCTCCCGGAATTCTTTCCATTCATCGGGCGCTTGCAAACGTTGTGTCAAGGCCACTCCTCCCCCCAAAGTTGTCCACAGACCAGTCCACACCTGTGGATAGTCGCGAATCGTCCTTCGGGCTTTGTCCAGTTGAAATTCGAGTCACACCCGCGCCATCCAGCGTGGACACAGTGCAAGCGAAACTCATTGCTAAGACCGGCGAGTATCGGCGCATCAAATCCGGCCGTCAAGAGCGCGAGAATCGCGCTTGTGGATGACACTGCACAAATCTGTCCACAAGCAAATTCCCAGCTACCTGGTTGTTTTTCCATCTTTTGGTGAGGGTTCGGACGGACACATAATGGCCCGAACACGAGATGAGTTCTTTTCGCGAGGTGGCACAAATCTTCGCGAGTTGGACGTGCTCCAGCGCTCCTCCACCGCATGCCGACTCCTTCCCCAGGAGCATCGCGGTGTCGCTCTCCCTGCGCTTGCGGAAGGAACCCCTTGGGGGTTCGAGGGACCCGAACGCCAGTGAGGTGTGGGCCGCACGGTCCCGGCGGGGACACTGGTTGGGGCGCGACCGAACTCGAAGGCGACGCACCCGGGGCGCATTCCCGCTCCAGTCCGATCTGGTGAGAACTCAAGCGAGACGACGCCAGTTACTCTTTGCCGATGCTCAACTCCAAGCCGACGATCGAATTGATAGGCGCTCCTCAGGACCTTGGACAGGTCCACCGTGGCGTCGACATGGGCCCGAGCGCGGTTCGTGTCGCCGGGTTGGTACCACGGCTCGAGGCATTGGGATTCACTGTGGTCGATTCGGGAAATGTGCCGGGCGCGACGATGGCCACGGGTGAGGAGGGACCAACAAACGCCCGGTTCCTCGACCATGTCGTCGAAGACTCAGAGCTCCTGGCGTCGATGGTCGAGAAAGCAGTGCGGGCTGGCCATTTTCCGTTGGTGATAGGAGGCGACCACTCTGTCGCGATCGGCTCCGTTGGCGGCGCCGCTGTCGTTGATGCTCGCCAGGGACTGTTGTGGATCGATGCTCACGCCGACTCCAACACTCCCGAGACAAGCCCAAGCGGGAACATCCACGGGATGCCAGTCGCCGCGATCCTGGGTGCGGGGCCGGAGAGCCTCGTGAACGTGGCAGGTGTCAGCCCTAAGGCGCTCGAAGACCACACTGTCCTCCTTGGGCTGAGAAGCGTCGATCGCGAAGAAGCCGTCCGGGTGAGGGCATCGAAGATGACCTATTTCACTATGCATGACGTCGACCAAGAAGGCATCCCGGCCCTAATGGAGAAGGCCATCGCGACTCTCACCGCAGATGGCATCGATCGGGTCCACCTGTCATTCGATGCCGATGCCATCGATCCCCGAGAGGCCCCCGGAACCGGAACTCCTGTGCGCGGGGGATTCACATATCGAGAGAGCCATCTGATCATGGAGATGCTCTCTGAGGCAGACATCATTACCTCGGCTGATTTCTGCGAGGTAAACCCGGTCTTCGATACCCATAACATGACTGCAGAGCTCATAGTCGAACTGATCGCTTCGCTGGCCGGTCAACGGGTGGTGAAGCCGGGAACGTGACTGTCTTCCCGCCTGCGAGGTTGGGTTCCTGCACGAGCGTCAGCGAGTGAAGGTAGGAGGCAACCCTGGGATTTGCTAGGGAGTTGCTCCACAACTCCAAGGGAGGGTTCCCGCGGGTGTTGAGGTCGGTAGCGTTCCCACTCGGGCTTTTCTGTTGGGATCCTGCCACCCTCCCCCTCGCTGCGCTCGGGTACTCCCTCCGCAAGCGGAGGGAGAGAAAGAAGCGAGCGGAGGGAGAGTGAGAGCGAGCGGAGGGACGGTTCGGCTTCCCTTTCATCATCGAGTGGGATCCAGCTTTTGACATAGATTTCCTCGGCCTCGTAGTCTGTAGTGGTTCACCCCCTCTACCCTTGTGTTTCTTATGAAGAGGACCTACCAACCTAAGGTTCGACGCCGGAGGCGCCGTCATGGCTTCCGTCATCGAATGCAGACCCGATCAGGGCGCAACGTGCTTAAATCGCGCCGCGAGAAAGGCCGCAAGCGTCTCGCTGTCTGACGTTGTTTCTCTTCGTTCCCCCCTCGAATTCTCTCGGGTTCTGAAGAAGGGCAAGCGGAGACAAGTCGGTGGCATAGTTTTGATACAGGCCACCGGAAGCCCGGGCCCACCACGCCTCGGTCTCATTGTTTCCCGAAATGTCGGTAACGCAGTTGCCCGGAATAGGGCAAAGCGCCGACTACGACATACAGTGCGTGACGTGGAATTCCGGTCAGGAACGGACTACGTGATCATCGCCCACAAATCGGTTGTCAACGCTCCCCACTCTGAGTTGATTGGGTGGTTGAGGCGCGCCCTCAACGAGTTGTCCGATGTTTGACCAGTTTCGACCGCGAAATCTGCTGGTCCGTATGATTAAGATTTACCAAAAAATGGTAAGTCCTTCCCTTGGCAAAAGCTGCCGCTACTCCCCTACCTGCTCGGCCTATGCCGCAGAAGCGATCTCTAGGTTCGGGGTCGTAAAAGGCGGCTGGCTCGGGATGAAGCGGATCGGTAGATGCCATCCACTCCGCGAAGGTGGCTACGACCCTGTACCCGAGAATTGGAGAACTAACTGATGCTGACCTTTATCGAGCAGATTCTCGGCTCGGTTCTCGCCTTCTTCTACGACGTCTTGACACCTTTCTTCAGCGAGGGTTGGGGGTTCGGGCTCGCGATCATCTTCCTGACAATTGCGATCAACATCGTCGTTTTCCCACTGACCCTCAAACAAACCCGGTCGACCAGGGCCTTTAGTGCCCTGCAACCCAAAATCAAGAAGATCCAGGCCGAGTTCAAGGACGACAAGGAAGAGATGCAGAAGCGTCTCATGCAAGTCCAGAAAGAAGCCGGTGCCTCACCGGCCGGATGTCTTTTGCCGCTATTGGTTCAGATGCCGATCTGGTTTGCCCTCTTCCGACTGTTGCGAACCCCGCTTGTCCTCGACGAAGTGGGAGATCTCGTCCAGGGTGCAGCGCACGCCATCGACCCACTTTCGGCCCTGGGGATGGCCCTACAGGACACGGTGACTAAAACCTTCCTCGGGATGGACCTGTTAATTTCTCCCAGTCAGGCACTCGCCGCCGGTGGCGTCGGTTCAGCCTTCCCCTATTTGATCCTGATGGCGATGATGATTGCCACCCAGTACGTCCAACAATGGCATTCGACCTATGGCCAGGACAAAAACACGGGAGCTCCAGGAGCGGGTGCAACGCAGGCAATCACCAAGATAATGCCCTTGTTCATTGGGTTTATCTCCTACAACTTCCCCGCCGGGCTGGTCCTCTACTGGAGTACCTCCAACATGTTCCGACTCGGCCAGCAGGTCCTTATTTTCAAGATCGATGGGCGCCCGCCCGCACCCGGAAGCAATCAGGAGCCGGATGAGAAGAAGGCTCTCGATGACCCGGATTCCGACGCGGGGAATAAGCAACCGCAACAGGGTGCCGCTAACAAGCGCCGCAGGCGCAGGAGGAGGTGACGTGGGATACGTCGAGATAGAGGTCAAGGCCAAAACTGTCGACCTTGCCGTCGAAGCTGCCATGCAAGAGCTCGGGGTCGAGGACAAAGAACAGCTGGCCGTGACGATTATCCAGGAACCGGAGAAAGGGTTTCTGGGAATGGGTGGGCAGGACGCCATCGTGCACGTGAAACGTCAGAAGCCACCGCGGCGACGTCGCGATCGTGGTAAGAACAATCGTAACGATGCGCAAAGAAGTGGCGCCAGGAGCCAGAACCCTGGCAACAGAGAATCCTCAAGTGCCAAAAATGGCAACAGAAACCAGGGAAAAACGCAGAAACCTAAAGGACGCGACATGAGCCGTCAGAAATCAGAACCAAGTCGCGAAGACGACCGTGACGTGTTGTCGATCGAAAAGCAATCTGAGATAGTCAAGGACTTCCTCGTCGGTCTGGTCGATGCGTACGGACTCGAAGGTGAGGTAGACGCTCGTATCGATGACGAAGTCATCGTCGCAGATGTCCGCGGGGAACAAACCGAAGCGTTGGTCGGAGTTAGGGGATCGGTTCGATCCGCGATACATGAGCTCACCCGAACGGTGATGCAGAGGTATGCACAGGACACGGCCCGACTGCGCCTCGACATCGCCGGTTATGCGGAGCGACGGCGCGAGGCTCTAACGATTTATGCCAAGCAGCTAATCGAACAACTCGAGTCCGAGGGTGGCGAACTCATGCTGGAGCCGATGAGTTCGGCTGATCGAAAGGTGATTCACGATGCTGCGGCTGAAAGCGGTCGTGTGAACTCTTACTCCGAAGGGGAACCACCTCGGCGTTATGTGGTTTTGGCCATTGACAAAGATCAGAGCGAAGAAGAATAGGTAATCAACGCATACTTTGAAAAGACCCGACCGTTGCCGGTCGGGTCTTTCCTTTTGGTGCCGCACTGCAGCACGTCGGTGATTTAGTCTGTTTCACGTGGAACATCTGTGGGGTGACATCTTGATTCGCGCCAATGGCGCCCTTATTCGGGGTCAAATTGATCTACTCTCGCGGTTTCGCGATTGGCTGTCGACGGAGGCCTCTCCCGCCGGAGGAATCGGACCGGGCGAGTCGGATCGACTTGATCTGAGGCATATTGCCGATTCACTCCTATTTCTTTTCGCGATGCCAGAAACCCCCGCAGCGCTCGACGTTGGCTCGGGTGTTGGTCTACCCGGCATCCCGTTGGCGATTGCTCGACCCGACACCATGTTCCATCTACTCGACCGTTCGGCCCGTCGTGTCGATCTCATGAAACGGGCGACCAGGGTGCTGGACCTGGAAAATGTCCAGGTAGTTCAAGGCGATTTCACCGATTGGACTATGTCCCTGCCCTTGGTTGTTTCTCGAGCGGCACTGCCCCCGGCCCGGATGCTTGTCGAACTGAGACGGGTTCTCTCTCCCGGAGGACGAGCCGTTCTCGGAGGATCTTGGACCAGTGAACCGGATTGCGATGGGTTCGAGGTCTTAGATGTCGGGTCGGAGATCCTTGACCAACCGGTATGGATACTTATGATGCAGCAGACGTGAACAAATCTTCTTCGCCTGCTCCGGTAGTGGTAGCCCTCGCCAACCAGAAAGGTGGCGTCGGAAAATCTACGACAGCCATCAATATGGCGGCTTCTCTGGCATTTCAGGGTTCAAGAGTTCTCTTGATCGATCTCGACCCGCAGGGAAATGCCACATCCGGTCTGGGGATCGATCGGTCGTCGATAAACGTGTCCATCTATGACGTTCTGCTCAAAGAGGCCGACATCGACGATGCCATAGAACCGACTTCGGTGCGGGATTTGTTTGTGGTCCCGGCCACGATCGACCTGGCAGGGGCGGAAATTGAGTTGGTATCCCAGTTTTCACGTGAAACACGGCTCAGGGTGGCTTTGGACAAGATTGACCAGCAATTTGATGTGGTCTTGATCGATTGCCCCCCATCATTGGGTCTACTTACCGTCAACGCTCTGGTTGCAGCCGGGGAAGTGCTGATTCCGATCCAATGCGAATACTACGCGCTCGAAGGTGTGAGTCAGTTGCTGCGGAATGTGCAATTGGTCACGACAAACCTCAACCCGGAGTTAAAGGTTGGAGGGGTTGTTCTCACGATGTTCGATGGTAGAACGAAACTCTCAAAAGAAGTAGCGGAACAGGTCCGGCAACATTTCGGAGATACTGCTTATCGAACCATCATTCCGAGATCAGTTCGCCTCTCCGAGGCACCCTCCTACGGTGAACCTATCGAGGCTTTCGACCCCATGAGTCGCGGCGCGATCGCATATCGACATCTCGCCAAAGAATTTCGGCATAAACACGGGTTAGAGAAGGAGTCGTAATGGCGGTCAGAAAAAGTGGGCTGGGAAGAGGGCTGGAGTCACTTATCCCGTCAGCGCCAGCGACCAGCGCTCCTGGTTTTTCCTATATCCCGGTTGAGGAAATCCACGCCAACCCGGATCAGCCGCGATCGAGATTTGACGATGCGAGCCTGGAGGAATTGGCCGCCTCGCTCAAAGAAGTCGGGGTGCTGCAACCCATCATTGTCGAAGTAGGGGAGAAGGGCTTTACGCTCGTTGCCGGTGAGCGACGATGGCGCGCCGCTAAACGTGCGGGACTGGGAGTGATCCCGGCGGTCGTCAGAGATTCCACAGGCGGCCACACCCTGGTGGAAGCTCTCGTGGAGAACGTGCAACGGATGGATCTGACACCATTGGAGGAAGCGCGCGCCTATCAGCAGCTTCTGGAAGAATATGGAATGACACAAGAAGCGGTGGCGGCCCGGGTGGGAAAGTCACGTCCGGCCATATCCAACACTTTGAGATTGCTCCAATTGCCCGAAAACGTCCAACAGATGGTCGAAGACGGCGATCTTTCGGCCGGTCATGCCCGAACCCTTGTGGGGATGGAAGACGGCCGTTACGCCTCATTTCTGGCGGAGAAGGCGGTTTCGGAGGGATGGAGCGTGAGGCAGATGGAAGATGCTGTCCGCACTCGCAAGGGGATGGAGGGCGCGAAAGGCGAGAACGGTGGGGGAGTTTCCGTTCGGACACTTCGGCCGGTCGAGATAATCGAATTGGAGAACCGACTCGGCGAGCAACTGGGAGCCCCTGTCAAGATCAACTACAGCAACCAGAAGGGCCGGGTCGAGATCAAATTCGGTTCCGTTGAGGAGTTGGAGCGGTTGTACCGCACCATCACATCTCCTTAGTCACCGGGCCGTCAAACGCCCCTTGCGTTCTCGGCGAAAAAGTCAGAGAGACCTTCGGTTACCTCGGCCCCCACCTTTTCGGTGAGCTCTCCACAGCTGACGATGATCGCAGGCGCCCGGGTTTCTTTGAGTAGGGCATTGGCCCGTCCTTCGACCCGCCCGCCGGTTCTCGCTGCCACGGCCTTGGCCAGTCTCGCCCCTGCCTCGGATTGACTCAGGTTCGAAGCGAAATAGAAGACACAGTCGTCGTTGTCGTCGTTCAACTGAAAAGCCACGATGAGATCTGCGCCCAGTCGATTCGCTCGACGCGCCCGCACCCTCTCGGGGAGTTTCACACCATGTGACCTTGACATAACGGGTAGCCCGCCCTGATCCTGAAGCCGTAGCGCCGCACTTGACGCGGCCTCCCACGCCGCCCGGGTTTCCAACTCGGACCGACAGCCGGCGTCGAGGTAGATTCTGGCGCCGGCGATCGTCGGGGCAAGACGGCGCAGCCATTCACGTTCCCTAATGGCCTCGCGGCCTTCCTTCATCTCGCCCCGAGTGACGAGGAGTATCTCAGTCACCACCGCCGGGCCGACTTTGCCATCCTCGGCGAGGCCCCTGTTGTGTTGGAATTCCACGACAGCGTTCTCAGTCTCGGAGCCGAAGATCCCGTCGACCTTGCCCGCGTCGAATCCAAGTGAATTGAGGCGCGATTGGAGCTCGGAGACATCTTCGCCACGGATCATGGGACGGCGCAAGAACAGCAGCCGGTCCCCAAACCGGTACCCAGCCTCATACAGTGACCGCCAGGTGTCGGGACCGACAATCCCGTCGGGGGAAAGGCCCTTATCTTTCTGAAATGCAATGACCGCGTCGAGAGTCCCGGTGCTGAAATCGCCGCGACCATCGGGCAGTGAGACAAACCCAAGTGCACTCAAGCGGTCCTGGATGTCTCGAATCGCTGAGCCCTCGTCGCCTTGGCGGTAGAGACGCATCAGTTAGGTCGTATGGCTAAGCCGGGCCCCGTCGGGTGTCAGAGGAACTCTGCCAGTTCCTGAAGCAGGCGGTGCTTTGGTGCCGCCCCAACGATTCGCTTCTTCTCGACGCCGTCTTTGAAGAGGATCAGTGTTGGGATGCTCATGACGTCGTGTTGTGAAGGGGGGTTCGGGTTCTCGTCGATGTTCAGTTTGCCGATCGTGATCTTGTCGGTCTCTTTGGAAATTTCTTCCAAGACAGGAGCGATCAGTCGACAGGGACCACACCACTCGGCCCAGAAGTCGACGAGGATCGGTTTATCGGCACTTATTGCATCATTGAATGTGCCGTCGTTGAGGGTGACTATCTCAGCCATTTAGTTCTCCTTGATTTCTGCCAACAACTCTGTGGTTTGTTCCTGCTCGGCCAACCAACGTTCGGCGTCGATTGCCGCCATGCAGCCGGTGCCAGCCGCGGTTACGGCCTGGCGGTAGATGTGATCGGCCACATCACCCGCGGCGAATACGCCTTCAACCGATGTCCTGGTTGTACCCGGCTCGACTATTACATAACCATTCTCGTCGAGGGCCAGGGCGTCAGTGAAGATTTCGGTATTCGGCTTGTGCCCAATGGCGACGAAGACCCCGTCGGTTTTCACCTCTTCGGTTTCACCCGTCACCGTGTCCTCGAGAATTGCGCCGGTGACTGTGTTGTCCCCGAGAATCTCGGTGACTATTGCGTTCCAACGAATCTCGATCTTGTCGTGATCCATGGCGCGGGCGACCATTATCTTCGATGCCCGGAACTCATCGCGGCGATGCACGATGGTGACCTTGGAGGCGAACTTCGTCAAGAACAAGGCCTCTTCCATGGCGGTGTCGCCGCCTCCGACAACTAATAGCTCTTGGTCTTTGAAGAAGAATCCGTCACAGGTAGCACAAGCTGAGACACCTTTGCCGGTGAGCTTTTGCTCCCCGGGAACTCCGAGCCACTTTGCGGTCGCGCCTGTAGAGACGATCACCGAATCTGCCGTGAACTCGTCTCCCGACGCCAAGACTTTGAACGGCCGCGAGGTGAAGTCGACACTGGTGACATCGACTGCGCGCATCCTGGTCCCGAAGCGCTCCGATTGTTTCCGGAACTGCTCCATGAGCTCGGGTCCCATGATCCCATCAGGGAAACCGGGGTAGTTCTCGACATCGGTGGTGATCATCAACTGACCACCCGGCACCGATCCCTCGAACATCATCGGGTCGAGAGAGGCCCGGGCTGCATAGAGAGCTGCCGTGTGCCCGGCCGGCCCTGAACCGATAATTATCAACTTTTCGTGATTCATCCTGTCCTCAGGTTCGTTTCATCCAAAGGTATAAACCGCCCCCCAAGAAAATTGCCGCCAGCACTCCGTAAGCCCCGGCTGTGGTCAGTGGGATCTCGAGAGCACCGAAAATCGTCAGTAGGAGGAACAGCAATGATGAGAACGCCAGAGTGGCGGCAAGGATTCCCAAACCGGTGATTCGGATTCCACGGGCAACCCGATCAACTGTGAGCTCACGGATCTTGTTTGCAATAGATTCGACGAAATCGGCAAATTTTGCTGCTAGTTCCTCCATATCCACTGGAGGTTAGTTTCAACCCGGGCGAATCACTCTTCCAGGTGGATAACTTCGCACGTTTCGGGGTCGATAAATGCCACCGCAGGCGTCTCGTCGTCGGAATCGTCGGCGATGGCAACCAGCAGCCAGGTGAGGTCGCGGTTGTCGGAGACCAGCGAGAATCCAACGAGCGCCGTGCTTTCGAGGCACTCTTCCTCGGCTGATGAGAACGTGGCGGCGTCGCTGAAGCGTTTCGGGTCGGCCAGGATTTGTTCTGCGACCGAGGCGAAGTCGGTCGTGCTGTCGTAGAAATATCCCAGACCTTCCGATGGCGCACCGGCGAGTCCGTCGGTGGCTGCTCGAGTGGTCTCCTCCCGACCTTCACCTGAGAACCCGTTGTCTAAAGAGGACCCGACCTCGGAAAAAGTTTCAGCGGTGGTGTCGCCGCCACCCAACTGGTTGAGGACTCCGACAAGACCCACGCTGAGCAGAAGGACGGCGGTCACCCCCGCAGCCCACGTGGCCCAGGGCCTTCTTGCGGCTGTAGGCGTCGTAGCGGGTCGGCGCAGATCGGTCCATAGATCGCGGTGGAGAACCGCTTTCTCCTGATCGGTCATCGCCAGCGACTCCATGCCCGCCAGGGCACCGAGTACCGACATCTGGGACTCATATTCGGCCCGGCAGACATTGCAGGTTTCAACGAGGTTGCGGGCAACAGTCTCCTCTTCGAGGAGACCGCCGGCGTATTCAGCTATGAGGTCGAGGTCGTGTCGGTGCATGTTTCTCTTGGATGTTCCTAAGTGCCTGCTTGGTTCCCGAGATGTTTTGCCAAGAGCCGACGCCCGCGAAACAGCCGGGACTTAACAGTCCCTGTTGGGGCTCCGAGGGCGTGGGCCGCCTCGGGGATCGACATACCTTCGATATCGCACAGGACAACGGCAGCGCGGAATTCGACGGGAAGGGTCGATAACGCGTGCTGGATCTCATGGCGAATAGCAGCCGAATCGACGGCCTCCTCCGCAGAGGGGTCGGAAGGGTCGAGGTGGTCGGGGAGGGAGTCGGTCCGTTGTCGCTTCGTTTTGCGAATCTGGTCATAACAAGTATTGACCGCGATCCGGTAGATCCAGGTGCCGAGAGTCGAATCACCTTTGAACTGCCCGGCCTTCCTAAAGATCGTTAGGAATGTGTCCTGGGTTGCATCGAGGGCTCGCTCCCTATCGCTCATGATCCGCATGCAAACCGAAAAAACGCGATCTTCGTGCTGACGCATGATCTCGTCGAACGCGTGCCGGTCACCGGACACGACGAGCTGCATCAGCTCATGGTCGGTTTCGGCCTGGGTCACGAGATCAAGCGTAATTCCGAGATCTCGGAGTAGAAGGTCCCGTCGGATTGGAGCGGCAACTCGAGCATCCACACCATCCAGAAACCGTCGACCCGCGCCGGCAGATCGATGGTTGTCGTTCCTGCAGGCGCCCGTCCGGCCGCGATCCGTTCCCACTGGTCCGGGTCATCGAGAACTTGGTTGGACCACCGAATCTCAAAAGATGTGCCCTCGGCGAACCCTGTCAGCAGCAGCTGCGACGGTGTCCCGGTGACGGAGGCAATGACTCCGACACCGAGCTTGATCAACGGCAGTGGGTCCTGGTACCGCTCGGTGGTCCACGACGTTGAGACGTTCCCGTCGATGAGATTGTTGACCGAACCATCGTTTTCGCCTCCACCGCCGAACGGGTCATGAGTGAAGACTCCTGTGATGGCAGATGCTCCGGTTGTCGGAGCGGTTATCGACGTGGTTGATATCTTCGAGTTCGTGGGGTTGGTAGTGGGGGAGGGGATGATCGGCGCTTTTGGAGATCCAAACAAGGCTCCGAGGCCGACCAGGCCGACCGCCACAATCACCAATCCGATAGCGGTCATCAGCAGCCGGCGGGAAAATTGCTTGGGTTCGGGCTTGGGGAGGCGGGGTGTCGGCGCCGCCCGCAGCGCCTTTTCCAGGTCTTCGGCCGAATAACGACCCGATTGACCGGCGCGCAGGACCAGGTCGATAATCGGCGAGAGGCCGTCGATCGACTCCGACGGCGGCGGGCCGCCAGGTGGCTCGCCGGTCAGCGCAGTCTCCAACGCTGCCGCCAGGGCGCGGACGTCCGACTCCGCGGTTCCGTGGAACGGCCGGCCAAACGCTCCGAGCTTTGCCGGGTGGTCTTCTGAGTAGGAGATTGCTGATAGATCGATGCTGCCGTGGATCGCGCCGGCGGCGTGAAGCGCAGCTAGGGCTGCCGCCAGCCCGGAAGCGTTGGGTAGGAACTCGTCGAGTTCGATCCCACTGGCGGCGCCAATCCGATCGGCAATATTGGTGCCTCCATTCCACTCAACCACCGAATAGGCACCGCCCTCTACAACTTCCACGATGAAGACCTTGGCGAGATGGGGATGATGTGCCTTGGCTGCGTCAGAAACGCTGCTGACAAACTGCTTTCTTCGATCCGCCGAAGACTCGGGCCCCAGCGAGCGAATCAGCACGGGACGATCCAGCGACGTGTCCGATGCCAGCCACTCTTCGATGTCTCCGTCTCGCCCGATACGGAGTTCGAGCTTGTATCGATCGGGGACAGCTGTCGGCATGGGATCAGTCCAGCAGAGTCACGATTGGAAGTTGTAACGCATGACGTGGAGTCGATTTCCCGACTGTGAGAATCCTGCCTTGGCATAGAGGGCTATGGCAGCCGCATTGTCAGGCTTGACATTGAGGACCATGTTGGATGAACCCGCCGCTCGGCCCCAATGACATGCGTCTACGACGAGTGCATGCCCCAACCCCCGGCCCCTGAAGTCCGGATGAGTCGCGATTCGCTGGAGGTAGGCGATCCCCAATTGCACACCAACGATGGCATATCCGCCCAACTCACCGTCCACAAATGCTTCCAGGACGCCGGCCACCGGGGTGGCGTCGATGGCTTCGATCAAGCCTTCGACACCCATATGCCAGAACGGGTCAAATGCGGCACGATCGAGCGACTCGATCTGATTGAGGTCGGGGTCAGCTGACAGGGTTACCTTTTCAGAGCGGTCGGGAATGTCAGCCAGCCTCCGCTCCATCACAACAAGATCGATGAAGGGCTCATACCCGGCTCGAACCCACACCCTCGTTGCTGATCGATAAAGCGCCGGTGAGTAGATGGCTCCGGGAACGGTCTCTCGAAGCCAGCCGCTGGCATCTTTCAAGAACGCCGCTGTTCCGCGTTCCATCCTCACGGTGGCGTCGTCGGTGACCTTGTTCCACGGTCGCGCTGTCGCCTTGAACCAACCTTTCCGAATGGCGATTGGGCCCGGCCAGGCCCCTTCAATCTGCAATGCTCCAGGCACCTGTGAGAGAGTAGAGACCATGGAGCTTGTTGTAGCGGGCCACCCGTCGGCTTTGGAGCATGACACATCGAGACAGCACCCGGAACGTCCGGAGCGAGTGAACGCAGTGCGCCGGGGACTCGGTGAGTCCTCGTTGAAAATCCACGAGATTGTCTCGCCTGAAGCGTCCCATGATGACCTGCTATTGGTTCACGATTCCTCGTATGTGGAAATGGTCGAGGCTTTCTGCTCGATGGGAGGTGGCGCGCTCGACATGGACACAATTGTGTCGAAGGCATCCTGGCGGGCCGCCTTGACGGCCGCCGGGGGAGTTACCGCCGTAATCGAAGAATTGGAGGGTAAGTCCGGGGCCACCGGGTTCGTTGTGGCGAGACCACCAGGGCATCACGCGTTGCGGGACCGCGCGATGGGATTCTGCCTCTTCAACAATGTGGCAATCGGCGCCGCAATACTCCGTAAGCGGCGTCTGAGGGTGGCGATCTTGGATTGGGACGTCCATCACGGCAACGGCACCCAGTCAATCGTCATCGATGAGCCGGGAACTCTCTACGTCAGCCTGCATCAAGCGCCCTATTACCCCTTTGATGGGGCGATCGAATCGATCCAGCAAGGTGAGGCACGCGGGACGACCTTGAATATCCCATTACCTCAGGGCACAGCCGGAGATGTCTATCGCGAAGCGTGGACAAGTCTGGTCATTCCTGCGCTGAGCCAATTCGAGCCCGACTGGGTCTTGATCAGTGCCGGTTACGACGCCCACGAGCTGGACCACCTGGCCGGGCTCCGGCTGATCAGCGATGACTATGGGTTCATGACCTCCGCTCTGAGGGAAATCCATCCTCCGGAACGCACGGTGAGCGTTCTCGAAGGTGGATACGACCTGGACGCACTCCGCGAGTCTGCCAGGAGCACCGTCGAGGGGCTGGCCGGTCCATTCTTGCCGGCCGACCCGCTGGTCTCGCCAGCGGGTGCCGCCGCGGCCCTGCAAGTGGCACGCGACGCGGCTTCTGGGTACTTCGATTTCGCTTAACTTCCAGGCCTTTTCGGCCGATATCAATGGTCGAATCTTTGACTGGAAGGAAACACATGGCGGGGAATATCGATGCATTGCTGACTCAGGCTGTTCAGGCCGGGGTCTCAGACCTTCATCTCAAGGTCGGGTCACCTCCGGTTTTGCGTGTCGAAGGCGAGTTGCGGCGCCTGGATGGTTTCGACAAGCTGACTCCCGAAGACACACAAGCATATGCAGAGGAGATTCTCACCTCTCGGGCGGCCGCCGATTTCAAGGCGTACGGCGCCGCTGACTTCGCGTATGGCAAGCAGGATCTGGGACGTTTCCGTGTAAACGCATTCCGCCAGCGTGGCTCCGTCTCGCTGGTTCTACGCAGAGTGGTCCCGGGTACCAAGACGTTCGCCGAACTGGGGGTGCCGCCGATCGTCGAGAAGATCGTTGGACAGGACTCAGGGCTCATTGTCGTGACCGGGCCATCAGGGGCAGGCAAGTCGACAACGATGGCGGCGATGATCGATTGGATCAACTCCAACAAGAGCGCGGCGATCGTGACAGTCGAGGACCCCATCGAGTTTCTCCACCCGGACAAGCGGTCGGTCGTGGTGCAACGAGAAGTGGGTGTCGACACCATGGAGCCCGCCGAGGCGATTCGGGCAGCGATGCGGCACGACACCGACGTCATCATGGTTGGTGAAATCGAAGACCTCGAGACCGCGCGCGCCACGATCTCGGCAGCCGAGACGGGACATCTCGTCATCACCTCGATGCGCACGACCGATCCTGCGGACACGATTCACCGCATCGTTTCCTACTTTCCGGCAACCGAACAACCGATTGTTCGCTCCCAGTTGGCTGCCCAACTCGCCGCGGTGGTAAGCCAGCGAATGCTGGAGACGGTTGAGAATTCGCGAGTTATGGCTTGCGAGGTCATGACGAACAACGAGCGGGTTCAGGAATGGGTCCTCAGCTCTGCACAGCCCGGCAACCTCGTTGAAATCCTCAAAGAGAGCGGCTTCTTCGGGATGCAGACCTTCGATCAGGCTGTCCTCGAACTAGTCATCGGCCGCAAGGTCAAACTTCCCACGGCCCTCCCCTACGTCCGCAACGTCCATGAGTTTCGTGCCAAAGTCATGGCCGCCGGTATCGACAGCTAGCCCCGCCCCATGGGGGTATTCCAGCCGAACGAACTCAACGGGATAACCTGCGGTCGTGATCCCCGACCGGCTGCAGTTCCTTGTCGACCCCGGCGGTATTCCCGCCCAGCTCGCCGGACGATTCGCTGAAGCGGGTTTTCAGCTGTTCCTGGTCGGCGGATCGGTGCGCGACGCGTTTCTCGGACGGGCCCTGGAGGATCTCGACTTCACCACCGACGCGCGTCCTGATGACATAGCCGGGATACTGGAAGGCTGGGCCGACGCCATATACCGGATCGGCGAGCTCTTCGGCACTATCGCAGCCCTCAAAGACGGGATGACTGTGGAAGTGACGACCTTCCGCAACGAGGTATACCGCGATGAGTCGAGGAAGCCGAGCGTGACCTACTCCGATGACATCGATACCGACCTCTCACGCAGGGACTTCACCGTGAATGCCATCGCCGTTCGACTCCCCGAAGTTGTGACGATCGACCCGTTCGACGGTCTGTCTGATCTCGCCAGTCGGAGGTTGAGGACCCCGATGGATCCAGAGATCAGCTTCTCCGACGATCCGCTGCGCATGTTGCGACTCTTCCGCTTCCAGGCTTCACTCGAGTTCGAGACAGATGCCGCTGCTGTTGGCGCCGTGACCGAGATGGCAGACCGCCTGCAGATCGTGTCAGCTGAGCGAATCCGGGACGAGTTGTCCAAGCTTCTTCTGTCACCCAGGCCAGGGCCAGCACTCGAATCCCTGGTGGTTGCCGGGCTCTCGCAGTATTTCCTGCCCGAACTACCTGCGCTCGCAATGGAGCAAGACCCACAACACCGGCACAAGGATGTGCTTGCTCACACCTTCGCCGTGGTTGACAAGGCATCGCCTGATCTGGTGCTCCGTCTGGCTGCTCTTCTCCATGATGTCGGAAAGCCCGCGACGCGCGAATTTGGGCCAGGAGGAGTGTCATTCCACCATCACGAGGTGGTGGGCTCCCGCATGGCCCGTAAGAGGTTGAACGCCCTGAAGTACCCAAAGGAAATTGTCGACGACGTCTCCCGCCTCGTATTTCTGCATCTCCGCCCCCACACATTGAAGATGGGTTGGACCGACTCGGCGGTCCGCCGTTATGTCAGGGATGCCGGCCCGCTGGTAGGTCGACTCAACGAGTTGGTGCGCTGTGATGTGACAACGGCTAACGAAAAGCGTGAGCGTGCGATACAACGTGGTCTCGACGAATTGGAAGAGCGGATAGTCGAGCTCGAGGCCAAGGAGGAAATCCTCAAGTTGCGCCCTCCTGTCGACGGCAACGACGTCATGAGATTTCTTTCGATCGAACCCGGCCCGATTGTTGGTGAGATCATGCGGATGTTGCTCGAGATTCGAATAGACGAAGGTCCGTATTCGGAGCAGGAGGCCTATCGAATCGTCAGAGAGTGGGCAGACTCGAAAGGGCTCTGAGTCGGCGATCCGATGCGAGCGCTATCGTCGCCACCCATGGCCGATGCCCCTGACCGCACACAAATTGCCGAGTTTCTACGTATTGCTGGGGCCGACAAACTGCCCGGTCATCTGGGCCTCGAGTTGGTGGAGATCACCGAAAACGCCGCCCTGATGCGGTGCGAAATCAAGCCTTTCCACCTGGCACCCAACGGATACCTTCACGCGGGCTCGATCATTTCCCTCGCCGATACAGTCGCCGGCTACGGCTGCGTGGGCAACTGGCCGGAAGAGGCCACCGGCTTCACCACCATTGAGATCAAGGCGAACTTCTTCGCCACCCTCCTGGAAGGTACGTTGGAAGCTCGGGCAACGATGCTTCATGGCGGTCGAACTACCCAGGTCTGGGACGTCGAGGTTTCCGACAAGTCCAACGAGAAGGTTCTCGCGGCGTTCAGATGCACCCAGATGATCCTGTATCCGAGGGTTTGATTAGCCTCAGATCATGAGGTTCAATCCGAAGAAGAAGTCGACGGCTCGGGTGCTCGGTCTCCCTATGGCGTACGTGGAGTCAGGCAAAGGCGATCCCATCGTGCTGCTTCACGGGAACCCAACTTCGTCTTATCTCTGGAGGAAGGTGATTCCGGAGTTGTCCGGCCTGGGACGGTGCATTGCCCCGGACTTGATCGGGATGGGCGACTCGGCCAAAAGCGGTTCGGGGCCCAACTCCTACCGGTTCAAAGAGCACCGTGAGTATCTCGAAGCGCTGCTCGCAATCCTCGGTGTCGAGGAGAATGTGACTCTGGTTGGTCATGACTGGGGTGGCGCGCTTCTGTTCGATTGGGGGCGACGCAACCCTGATGCCGTAAAGGCTGTGGTCTTCATGGAGACCATCGTCACCCCGATGAGTATTGATGACTGGCCCGAGGCCGCCCGCGGTATTTTCGAGTCGATGCGTTCCGAAGCGGGCGAGGAGATGATTCTTCAGAAGAACATTTTCGTCGAAAGGATACTGCCGGCATCGGTACTCGACCCCCTCTCGGAAGAGACCATGAAAGAATACCGACGCCCCTATCTGAGCCCGGGGGAATCGCGACGGCCCACTCTGACGTGGCCGCGAGAAGTTCCATTTGATGGCCAGCCGCCTGACGTCGCTGAGATCATCGAGAAGAACGAAGCCTGGCTGCGGCGCCCCGAAGTGGCGAAGCTGTTCATCAATGCCGATCCTGGGTCGATTTTGACTGGCCGTGTGCGTGAAGTGGCTCGGAGTTTCGAGAATCAATTCGAAGTGACTGTGCGAGGTTCACATTTCATTCAGGAGGATTCGGGCGAGGAGATTGGGCGCTACATAGCCTCGTTCCTGCAGGATCTCTGAACGACCTACGCTGGCGCCGTGATCTTCGTCGCAATCCCGGCATTGGCCCTGGCATTGGCCAGCCTCGCCGCCTTCTTCGGACGATATGTCTGGTGGTTGGACCTCCTTGCCAACTTCAGAGTCCAGTACACCGTTGTGCTGCTGGCCGCCGGAATAGCCTTAGTGCCTTCCCGGCTTCGCCGAATCGGGTTCGGCATCCTTTTCGTGGCAGGGATCAACCTTTTTCTCGTTGCCCCCCTCTTCATCGGCTCGTCTGGTGAGTCGGAGATAGCAGCGCCGACCGTTCGCATCATGTCATTCAATCTACTCTCCGACAACGCCGAATTTGGGGCAGTCGTCGAATTCATCGAAGAGATTCAACCCGACATCGTCCTACTGCATGAAGCCAGCCTGCCATGGGAAACCGCGATGGAATCCGCCAATCTTGGATACGAAGTTGTGCGGGCTCGGTCTGACGATCTGATTTTCGGCACGCTTGTGCTGATGAAACATCCAGCCGTGATCACGTCGTTCGGATTTGCGATCACCGACCCGAGGGCTCTGGAAATCTCCTACCAACCGGAGGATTGGAGCGCTCCACTCATGATCCTGTCCAGCCACGCACTGTCACCGGCGGACGCGGAGAGGGCTGGGTTGCGCGATGCACAACTCGGGTTTGCCGCCGATTGGGCTTCCCGACAGCAGGGTGCCTACGTCGTGGTTGGGGACTTCAATGCGACACCCTGGTCATGGCCCTTCCGACGTCTGATCGATAAGGGGAAACTGAACAATTCGCAGAACGGGTTCGGCTTGCAGGCGACATTCGCCGCCAACTCGAATTGGCTGTTCCGTGTACCCATCGACCACCTGCTCTACAGCGATTCGATTCGAGTGCGTGACAGAGTGCTGGGGCCGGCCCTGGGCTCCGACCACTTTCCAATCGTCGTCGACCTCGAGTTCGTCACCGGCTGACCTGGCATTACGATTCGGTCATGCCTGATCGCTTTGCTCTTCGTAGAGCCCGTCTTGCCGAGGTGGTCGGTAACGATGGACTCGCCATCATCCCCGCTTCGGCTGAACAAATCCGTAACGACGACGTGCCCCACGACTTCAGGCAGGACTCGAACTTCTTCTACCTCACCGGGTTCGATGAACCCGATGCGGTGGCCGTGCTCACACCCGGGCATTCGGACGGTGATTACACACTTTTTGTCCGACCGCGTGACCCCGAAAAGGAGGCGTGGAACGGTTTCCGGGCCGGCGTCGAGGGAGCCAGGGGAAACCATGGTGCTGATGCCGCCTTTTCGATAGATGAGCTCGATGACGAACTGATCCGACTCATGATCGGCCGCGAAGCCCTCTGGTACCAGACCGGCAACGAACGACACGACGATCGGGTGACCACCATCCTGGAAAAAGCCCGCAGCCATCGGGAGCGTTATGGCGGCAGGGTTCCCTCGACTATTAGAGATCTCGCGCCAGTAGTGGGGGAGATGCGACTCATCAAGACCGCCGATGAGTACCAGAGCATGGCCAAAGCCTGTTCGCTGTCGGCTGCGGGCCACGTCGAAGCGATGCGCTTTTCCCGGCCCGGAATCTACGAGTATCAGGTACAAGCTGCGATGGAATACGGCTGGAGGATGGCAGGAGCGCGCCGCAACGGCTACGGGTCGATTGTCGCTTCGGGAGCCAATGCTTGCATCCTCCATTACGTCGAGAATGACTCTGTGATCGAGGACGGGGACCTGATCCTCATCGACGCGGCGGCCGAAGTCGAGGGTTATTCAGCCGACATCACCAGGACGTTCCCTGCCAACGGCAAGTTCACCGCCCCGCAGCGAGCAATTTACGAATTGGTCCTCGCCGCCGAGAAAGAAGGCGTGGCTATGTCCGCCCCCGGGTCGAGCATGCGAGCAATTCATGATGCCGCCACGAGGACACTTACTGCTGGCATGGTCGAACTCGGGCTCCTTCCCCGATCGTTGGCGAATTCGTTGGCGATGCAGCACTTCAATCAGTTCTACTTTCACGGGACGGGCCATTGGCTCGGCATGGATGTTCACGACCGCGGCAACTATCGGACTGACGGTGAGCCTCGCAAGCTGGAACCCGGGATGGCCTTCACGGTCGAGCCCGGTCTGTACATCGCCCCTGAGAAAGGCGAGATCGAACTGACCCTCCTCGAGTACGATCCTGATGCCTGGGTGCAACGTCGCCTACTTCAAGGTCGCGCGGCGGCGATGGTCGAGGAGGCAAAGGAGCGCGAGGGGATCGAGACGATCACGCATAAGGTGCCAGAAGAGTTCTTGGGCATTGGAGTCCGGATCGAGGACGACGTCATCATCACCGAGACGGGAGCGGACAACCTGACCACAGGCGTCCCCATCGAGATCGATGAGGTCGAGGCGGTATGCGCCGAGGAGTCTTCCCTACCGCTTATGCCGTGATCGAGGGGATGGCGTAGAGGTAGACCGCCAGGAAATGAAAGATGCTCGCCGAGATCACCAGCACGTGGAACAACTCGTGATAGGAGAAACTCCGCGGCAGCAACCGCGGCCACTTCCTCACCCAGACAACAACACCGATTGTGTAGCAGAGACCTCCGAGAGCGATGAGCACGATGGCTCCGATTCCAAGCCGGCTATAGATCGCCGGCATCCAGATCAGGGCTGACCACCCCATCAGCATTTGGATTGTGACCGAAAGCCATGCCAGCGGGCGCTTGAGTAGCGCCTTCAGGGCAACTCCCACCAGGGCCAGACCCCAAACACTGCTGACAGCGATTGCCAACTGGGCTCCGTTGAGGCTCGCCACGGCGATCGGGGTGAATGTGCCCGCAACCACGAAGAAGATCATCGTGTGGTCGAGGCGCTGCATTCGTTTCTTCCAGCTGTCACCCCAGGGGATCGAGTGATAGAGCGAAGACGTGGTGTACATCAACACCAATGCGACACCGAAGATGATGGAGGAGAGGGTGGCCGGGAAATCGCCGTCAGCGGAGTAGATGAGGAAGATCAAGCCGATCAGGCTTGCCAGAGCGGCTCCTCCATGGAGAAACCCGCGGATGGGGTTCTGCATCTTGCCGATCGTCAATCGATCCATGGCAAAAAGGGTAACGGTCCCCGGAAACCAAACCGATACATATAGCGCCGGCCCCGAAATGTGGCCCGGGGTAGTACCCACTACCATCGCTTCTCTACCAACCTAAGGTTGCCAGGCCCGTATCCGGGCCCCACAGCATTAGGTTTCAGGTGGGTTGGCGGGATGTGCGTACGGAGCCGTGTGCGCGTTTCTTCAGGGGGACGCAGGAGAAAAGAATGGCACTAGGACTTCTCTATCGAATCTATGAGCGCAACCTTCTCCAGGGGCTGAATCGCGAGCGTTTGCCGCGCCACATCGGGCTGGTTCTAGACGGGCACCGTCGCCATGCCCGGGAAGAGGGTCTACCCAGCTACACCGAGTCGTACCGGGTTGGGATGAAACGATTCGAGGAGTTTCTGGGATGGGCCAATGAGCTGGGGGTCCCGGCGGTCACTGCCTGGGTGCTTTCCCGTGAGAACCTCTCGCGACCAGAGGAGGAACTCGATCCTTACTTCGACGTCCTCGTGGAGCTCTTCGAGAGATTGCCCACCCTTTGTGCGGAATACGACACGGGTTTGCGGTTCATCGGGAGCCTCGATCTCTTACCCGACCGGCTGGTGGCGGCGGCCAAGGCTGCCGAAGCCGCCCAGCCGTCGGGGGAGCGCCGGCTGAATATCGCCATGGGTTACGGCGGCCGCCAGGAGATCGTCGATGCGGCCCGTGATCTTGTGAGCAAATTGCTCGCCGACTCGGTCGACCCCGCCGAAGTGCCCTCCAGAATTGACGCCGATTCTCTGGCTGCGCACATGTATTCGTCCGACATGCCGGATCCTGACCTCCTGATCCGTACCTCGGGGGAGTCCAGGCTTTCAGGGTTCCTGCTGTGGCAGTCGGCCTATTCGGAGTTCGTGTTCACAGATGTGAACTGGCCAGCGTTTCGTCGTGTCGATTTTCTCCGCGCTTTGAGAGACTTCTCGAGCCGGGACCGCCGCTACGGCCGGTAGCGGCATGCCCCGACTGGCGGCAATAATCCCCTGATGAAAGTTACCGTCTGCCAGCTTCCCGATCCGCCCGAAGACTTCCAAGCCGCCTGGAAGGAGTTGGCCAGCCAGTCAAAAGGCAGCGATCTGGTGGTTCTTCCTGAGATGCCTTTTCATCCGTGGGTGGCATGGACCGACCGGTACGACCCGGCCGAATGGGATCAGTCGATCGCTTCACACGACCTGTGGATCGAGCGATTGTCGGAGTTGGGTGCCGACGCTGTCGCAGGATCCCGACCGGTCCGGACCGCGACCGGAGCCGGGCATAACCGCGCCTTCATCTGGGAGCAGGGATCGGTGAGCAACGGCCATGACAAGTATTACCTGCCCGAAGAGCCGGGCTTCTGGGAGGCGACCTGGTACTCCCGCGGTGACGGCACGTTCGATGCCATGGATCTGGGCGAGCAGAAAACCGGGTTTCTGATGTGCACCGAGATGTGGTTCACAGATCGCGCCCGGGAATATGCCCGGCAAGGGGTTCAGTTGCTGTTGACCCCGCGGGTGACGGAGTTGCCGTGGGTGGACAAGTGGCTGTCTGGTGGTCGCGCCGCCGCAGTGATGTCCGGCGCATTTTCGCTGTCTTCGAATCGATTCGGGTCGAACAATGGCGTGGACTTCGGCGGCCTCGGTTGGGTGATCGACCCCGACGGGGAGGTTTTGGGCACGACGAGCGAATACGAACCGGTGCTCACGGTCGACATAGACCTGACACACGCCGACGGCGCCAAACTCACCTATCCGAGATACGTGGCGGAATAGCACTCGTCCCCTAATACCAAGACGCGACGTTCCCCGTTATGAGCCGAGAGGACCCGAAAGGCTGATGTGTATCACTGCCAGGGGTCGGTCTCCTGATACGCGTGCAGCATGGCCTCGCCCTACAGCGGCTTCTGCCAATAGAACCACTCCTGGATACACATTGTGTTGGTCACCATCGCTGGCTTCGACGACACCTCCGCCGGAGATATAGATTGCGAGTGTGCGTTCCTTTGTCGGCCACCAATCCCGATTCCAGTCGGCGGGGCTGAATGTGGATGCTGCTCCAGCGTTTAGGTATTGGCCTTGGACTATTTCGGCTGTCTGTTGATCTCCAATTGGATCAGCGTCGAAATGCGATTCCCCGTCATCGTCTGAATAGAGCCTTGGGAATGTGAGCGGCGAGCGGCGAGCTGCGAGGTTGGGTCACCGCCGACGGTCAGTGCTCGGATTCGATGAGCGTCTTGATGTTGGCGGCGCTGCGTTCCATCATCTGACGGATGTTCTCCTCCATCGAATCGTCCATTCCGGGGAATTCGCCGCCGAGGAGAATTCGCGTCTCCCCTTCGCCGACAGACTCGAACAGGACCCACCCGTTGATCGTCATCGGTCCATCTTGAGTTCTGACCCTCATTGCCTTGTGAGGTTCGAACTCGACAATCTCCATCGTCCCATCTGTGGTCTTTCCGAATCGGGTAGCACGTCGCTTGATGACCGTGCCCAAACCGATAGGACCATCCGATGTGGCTTCTAGTTCAAGGCTGGGGTCCCACCTTGGATGGTTCGCAACATGGTTGACGGCGTAGAACTCCCAAACGGTCGAGACGGGCCTCGTGATAACCGTAGACACCTCAACCCGCATCGGTCTCCTCTTGAAGTCCCCCGGAACCTACTCACCTTGGTCATCCCGGTGTCGGCCTCCGCTCGCTTCTGCTCTCCCTCCGCTTGCGGCAAGGAAACCCTTGGGTTCCCGAGTATCCGAGCGCCAGCGAGGGGGAGGGTGACAAGTTCCCAAAGGTGAGGCTCGGATGGGAAGCGACCGATCTCAACGCTCGCGGGACCTTGTCCTGGAGTTGCGGAGCAACCCCAGGCAACCCGCAGGGTTTCCTCCTACCTGCACTCTCGGCGCAAGCGGGAGGACAACGCGTAGCGAGGGGAGAGTGGCCTGATCAGGCCGTGACCTGGCCCGGGTGGAGGTGGGTGACGCTGCCAAGTTGCCGTAGGGAAAACGCCCATCCTGTCGAGATGCGGCTCATCGTCAGCCGGGATACACCGGTGTGAGGCTGCCGAAAACGTTCCCATTCCCACGGCACAGGATCGAGCCCGAGGAGGTGCCCGAGCACGACGGCGTTGGTCCCGGCGTGAGCCACGATGATCACACGTTTGTCCGGATCGTCGATCGTCCACAAGTGCCGATGATCCTCACTCATCGGAGCGATCCCGTG
This sequence comes from Acidimicrobiia bacterium, assembly GCA_041751055.1. GTDB lineage: Bacteria > Actinomycetota > Acidimicrobiia > Spongiisociales > ZC4RG35 > MA-ANB-1. The sequence continues at coordinate 130,393 of JBGSYD010000003.1, forward strand.
ATTGGCGAGCGTCTCCTCCAAACCGGTGACCACTCTCTGATGGAAGGTGCGAAATGACTCGCCACCGGGCAGCCCATCCCACATCTCATCCATCGACCTGAGGTTGGCGTGGCCCAGGGCGTTGTCGATCTCGTCGGCTGGGGCACCGTCCCATTCGGGAGGGTTATTGATCTCCTGAAGCCAGTCGTATTCCTCGGCCTCCTTCTTGATGTCGACCGATATGGGTTCTGAAGTTTGACGGGCGCGATTCATGGTTGACACCCACAGTTCGTCGACCCTGTCCAAGGATGTCAACCGGTGCGCCACCCGTTTCGCCTGCTCGTGACCCAATTCGGTGAGGTCGGGGTCGTTTCGGGCTACCCGGTCAGGTGTCCAATCCGGTTGTCCATGGCGAATCAGAAGCAGATCCATATGTCGTCAAGGGTAGGAGAAGATGGTTGCCTGGTTTGGCGCAACCATGAATACCATGCGGCGGGTGAGCCACACCGCCCTCGTCGAGCATCTTCGAACCCACGCCCTCCGCACGGATGGCCCGTTCACGCTTCGCTCCGGCCAGACCGCCGCCTGGTACGTCGATGCCCGCCAGACCACTTTCGACGGATCTGGAGCGTGGCTTGTAGGTCAGGCTGTTTTGGACGTTCTCGATCCGGAGGTCGAGGCGGTGGGTGGCATGACCATGGGAGCCGATCCGATCGCCATCGCCACCGCAATGGTGGCCTCGAAAGCGGGCCGCGACCTCAAGGCATTCTCGATACGGAAGACGGAGAAGGATCACGGGACCGGTGGACGCCTGGTCGGCCCGGTGTTCGCAGGGATGAAAGTGGCGATCCTCGAAGACACGACCACAAGCGGTTCGGCAGCAGGGGAGGCGACTGACGTGGCCGTCGAAGCAGGTCTTATTGTGGTGCAGGCGATTGCCGTGATCGATCGAAGTGCCGGATTGGCCGGCTCGAAGTTCGCTGAGCGAGGAATCAAGCAGGTTGGCCTGGTCACGCCGACCGATTTGGGAGTTGGGCCATGACGGTTGAGGTAAAACGCTCGGCATGGAAAATGTGGCTCATGGCCATTGGGGGAATCCCCCTGCTCGTGATCTCCCTGGATGTCCTCACCAACCGCAAGCTCACCGATCAACTTCGAGAGATGCTTTTTCGACCTGACCAAACCCAGATCTATGAGCCCAGGGATGTGATTTGGGCTTGGGGAATGCTGCTCTTCGGCGCGATCGTCGTAATTTGGGGTCTCAAGGAGCTGTTCTTCCCGACCCGGATCATCGAGGCAAAGCCGTACGGCCTCGCAGTGCGGCTTTCCGGCCCGCTGCAAAAACCCACTTTGATCCCCTGGGAAAACATCAAAGATGTCGCTGCGATCGAAATCGACGATGAAGACTCGGTCCTGCCACTCTTCGGGATCGAGTTGATCACGCGCGGTGATCTTCCCGACCATCCATGGGGGGCACGTTGGCTCGAAGAGCGACTGCTGGGTGTGCTAGCCCAGGATTGGTCAACGAATCCCGGCGACGTTGCGGACCAAATTGGCACCTACGCGGTCGATGTGGCTGTCGCCCAGAGAAAGGCCAGGACGACTGCGGTCTGGGACGAGTCGTGAAGGTCGGGGCTCACGTCCCGTCCGAGTTCCCACTCGAGGAGGCAGCGGCCCGTGACGCAGATCTCGTCCAGATCTTTCTCTCCCCGCCGCAATCATGGAAAAAGCCTCCGCCACGAGCCGACGCGGATGTGCTCAAGGCGTCAGAACTTCCCATCTATGTGCATTCGCCATATCTGATCAACGTTTGCGCTGACAACAATCGGGTGCGGATCCCAAGTCGGAAGATCCTCCAGGACACGTGTGATGCAGCCACTCTGATCGATGCCGAGGCCGTCGTAGTGCATGGCGGCCATGTCACCGGTGATGGTCCTCAAGAAGACGGCATCACGCGATGGCGGAAAGCCCTGGAAGCTCTCGACACCGGCATGAAAGTTCTCATCGAGAACACCGCCGGTGGGGATAAAGCAGTAGCGAGAAGGGTGGAGTGGATCGGCAGACTGTGGGAGGAGGTCGGTGAGTTGGGCGTGGGGTTCGTGCTCGACACGTGTCACTCATGGGCGGGCGGGGAACCTTTCGACGAATTGGTGGAACGGGTGATCCTGGCCACGGGTGGGATCGATCTAGTCCACGCCAACGACTCAAAAGATCCCTTCGACTCCCGGCGTGATCGCCATCAGAACCTCGGCGAGGGGAAAATTCCGCCGGATCAGCTGGCCAGAGCAATCGTTGCGGCCGGTGCGCCGATTGTTGTCGAAACTCCCGGAGGCGCCACCGAGCAGGGACTCGATATCAAGTGGATTCGCGCCCTGGCCTAAGTCGCCTATTCCGGAGTCACATCCGTAAACAGTGTTGGTCACGGAGCAGGTGGTCGATAGGGCAAACGTGCACATAACTGGTCGGGGTACGCGCATCACCCCAGGCTATTACGCAAGAAGCCCGGGCAATTAACATGTCGTCATGGCCGACAAAGTCACCGTCCCGCAAATCCTGGACCGCAAGGGCGGGCCCAAGATCACCATGCTCACCGCATATGACTACCCGTCGGCGTTGATCGCCGACAAGGCAGGGGTGGACATCGTTCTCGTCGGCGACTCGGTGGCCAATGTTGTTCACGGCATGGACGACACACTTGGGATGACTATCGACGACATGATTCTTCACACCAGGGCCGTGAAACGGGCCAAACCGACTGCCCTCGTCGTCGTGGACATGCCGTGGTTGAGTTTCCATATCTCATGCGAGGAGTCGGTCCGCAACGCCGGGCGTCTCGTGCAGGAGGGTGGGGCTGAGGCTGTGAAACTCGAAGGTGGTCTCAAGCGGGTCCCGATGATCCAGGCAATTCTCGACGCCGAGATTCCGGTGATGGGGCACATCGGCCTCACCCCGCAGTCGGTGCACCGGATGGGTGGCTTCAAAGTCCAGGGCAAAGCCGTCGACGTGGCTCGGGAACTGATCGCCGACGCCAAAGCCCTATCTGAGGTTGGATGTTTCTCGATCGTTATCGAAGGCGTGCCCGACGTTTTGGGTGAGCTAATCACCAAAGAAGTCGATGCGCCAACCATTGGCATCGGCGCCGGTCCACACACCGACGGTCAGGTCCTCGTATTCCACGATGTGGTCGGGCTCGGCTCCGGTCGCTACCCGAAATTCGTCCGCAGCTACGCCAATCTCTATGAGACGGCTGTTGAAGCTGTCAAGAACTATGTCGCTGATGTCAGCGCAGGAACCTTCCCGGGTGATGACGAGAGCTATCACATATCGGACGAGGTTGCCGCCGAGCTGCTGCGGGGCCCCAAGTCCGACTGACGGTCGCAGCGGCGATCTTCTTTCTGGCCGCGTGTGCGTTGTCGCCGGGTCCGCAAATTCTCGATGGAGGAGTAACCGACATCGAAGTGAGCGGAGAATTGCTCCAGGTCGCAATCGCCGACACGTCTGACGAGAGGGCAAGAGGGCTAATGGAGGTCGAGGATCTGGGCGATCTCGATGGCATGCTCTTTCTCTTCGAAACTGCCCGATCGGTCACCTTCACTATGAGGAACACTCTGATCCCGCTGGACATCTGGTTCATCGACGTTGACGGTGTGATCGTGGGAACGTCTGAGATGGAGCCATGTGTTGCAGAGCCCTGTGTCGGCTACGGCTCTCCCGCCGACGTATTGCGAGTGCTGGAGACCCCGATGGGCCGGTTCGCCTTCGAGGTTGGCGACAGGGTGTCGAATATGCCTTCGGACTGATCGCCGTTACACTTCCGCTGCTACCTGGCCCACGCGCGGTCGGGTGCAACAAACCCCTGCTCCATCGTGTTGGTGGGGCCTTCCCAAGCGGATGTCCACAGGAGGTCAAATGCGCGATTATGAATTAATGACGATCCATCGGCCTGAACTGGCCGAGGCAGACGTCGAAGCCAAAGTTGGCGAACTCGAGTCGTATCTCTCTAATGCAGGGTGTTCGGTCACCGTGCGGGATCTGTGGGGCAAACGTCGGTTTGCCTACGAGATCGATCACATTTCGGAGGGCTATTACACGGTGCTCAAGTTCCAGGGAGAAGCCGATGCCATCGATTCGGTGGACCGGATGTTGTCGCTCTCCGACGAGGTTCTGCGGCACAAGATCGTACGACCCGGCGAGTAGCTGGAATCCGTCCTACCGATCCGGCATGATCGTCGGTAGACGTGACTAGAGGAGATCTCAAATGTCGAACAATGTGACACTTATCGGAAATCTCGTAGACGACCCCGAGTTGCGATTCACCCCATCGGGTGTGGCGCTCGCCAAGCTCCGGTTTGCTGTGAACCGCCGTTGGAAGGGCAAGGACGATGAATGGCAGGAGGACACGAGCTTCTTCACCGGTACCGTCTGGCGTGAGCAGGCCGAGGCCGTCGCCGAGTCCCTCCAAAAAGGGACCAGGGTGATCGTCACTGGAAGGCTCGAGCAGAGGAGTTGGGAGACCGAAACCGGCGACAAGCGTTCCGTGGTCGAGATCCAGATCGATGAAGTCGGTCCTTCACTTCGCTGGGCGACAGCAAGCGTCAACAAGACCCAGCGCGGTGACTTTGGCGGCGGTTCGAGCGGTGGAGGAGGCGGCAACATCCCGCCTGCCCCTGTTGCTCGCGATGACTACGGGCCTGACGAGGCACCGTTCTAACAGGAGTTTTGAATGGGACGAAAAAGCAACAACAGCAATAGCGACAAGCGAGGCGGCAAGGGTCGTAGGCGCGCCACAGACAACCGTCGGGGCAAGCCAAAGCCTTGCGCTTTCTGCGCAGACCGCAGTGTCGTGATCGACTGGAAAGACACAGGTCTTCTGCGCAAGTACATGTCCGACCGGGCCAAGATCCGGGGTCGTCGTGTCAACGGCAACTGCCCACGGCATCAGCGTGAGGTGGCCAACGCCATTAAGAACGCACGTGAGATGGCCCTTCTCCCCTATATCTCAACCCGATGAAGCTGATCCTCATTGCCGACGTGGCCGAATTGGGAAATAGAGGCGACGTAGTCGACGTAAGCGATGGGTTTGCCCGCAACTTCCTGCTGCCCAAGAAGAAGGCAGTCAAGGCCAACGACGGTGCTCTCCATCAGGCAGAGTCGATTCGGGCGAACCGGATCGAGGCCGAAAAGAAGGCCAAGGACGAAGCTGAGAAGATCGCCACCCAGTTGGTTGGCACCAGAGTCGTCCTGGCCGCACAAGCCGGCGACGAAGGTCAACTTTATGGTTCGGTCTCGGTGGCCGACGTGGTCGAGGGCATCCGCCGGTTCGCTGGCGTAGACCTCGACAAGAAACACGTCGAGTTGACCACGCCGATCAAGGCCATAGGCCTCCACGAAATCCAACTCAATCTCCACCCCGAGGTCCAGTTCCCGGTCACGTTGGACGTAATACCGGCTACATAGCTCGAACCTAAGGCTGTCAGCGCCAATAGTGGCGGAAATGCTGCAGAGAACGATCAGAGAGATCGTTCGAAGGTCAAAGGTCGCGAAAACATCGCCTGTTTTCGTGACCTTTGACGTTACGTGTCTTTCGCGAAAAACATAATGCAGATGGGTTTGGCCACCCCTTGTTGCAGGTCTAAGTTGCTTGTTAATTCCCCGCTGAGGCAGATTTACCTTCCCCAAGGCGGGGTCCTACGCGTCTGGACCCGTTTACCGCCCAAGAATCTGTCCCATGTAGTCGCGAGTGTGTAGTCGAGGACGAATATGACGATGACATCAGAAGAAAGGCAGATGAGGCCCGGATACCGGAATCCGCCCCATTCCCGTGAGGCGGAGGAGTCGGTTATTGGTGCCGTCCTGCTCTCCGAAGATGCCGTGAACGAGGTCATGGACCAGATTCATCCCGAAGATTTCTACGTCCCGGCCCACCAGGCGATTTTCGAGGCGATGCGCACCCTGTTCGACACCAGTCAGCCCATCGACGTTGTGACTGTTTCCGAAGCCCTCCGACGGCAGGGCGAGCTGGAGAAAATCGGTGGAGTTCAATACCTGACGCGGCTGGTCGACATCGTTCCCTCCACGTCGAACATCAACTACTACTCGGGAATCGTTGAAGAGCACGCCAAACGTCGTGAGCTGATTCGTGCCGGAGCCGCAGTGACTGACTTCGCCTTCGACATCGACGAGGAGATCATCAACGTGCTCGACAGGGCCGAACAGGCGGTCCTCGGTGTGGCCGAGAAGCGGTCAAGTCAGACCCTCCTCGAAGTCGGGCCGATGTTTAACGATGTCCTCGAGCACATTGAAATGCTGGAGCAGCAAGGCTCCGATCTCACCGGTCTCGCCACCGGGTTCGTGGACCTCGACAAGAAACTGGCCGGGATGCAGCCGGCAAACCTTATCGTTATCGCGGCCCGTCCCGCCATGGGGAAGAGCTCATTGACCATGAACATCGCCACGAACGCAGCCATTGCCGGAGAGGCCGTGGCCATCTTCTCTCTTGAGATGTCGAAAGAGGAGATCGTGCAAAGAATCCTTTCTTCAGTGGGCAAGGTCGATTCTATGAAGTTGCGGTCAGGTCAACTCGGGCCGCTTTGGCAACGAGTTGTCGACGCGGCCGGGAAGATGTATCAGGCTCCGATCTACATCGACGACTCGCCCATCGTCACAGTCACCGACATCAGGGCGAAATGTCGTCGCCTCAAGAGGCGCAAGGGCCTTTCTTTGATCGTCGTCGACTACATCCAGCTAATGGAGGCATCGGGTAGGGAAAACCGCCAGCAGGAGATTGCTCAGATAAGCCGGAATCTCAAGAATCTGGCACGGGAATTGAACGTTCCGATCATCGCGGTGTCTCAGTTGAACCGATCACTCGAGTCGAGGGAAGACAAGCGACCACGTCTCGCCGACCTTCGTGAGTCAGGCTCTATCGAACAGGACGCCGACGTAGTGATGTTCATATATCGCGATGAGTACTACAACCCCGAAAACCACGAGAGTCGGGGGATTGCCGAGGTCATCGTCGCCAAGCATCGGGCCGGTTCCACGGGCCCCGTTCGCCTCACCTTCCAACCCGAGTTCACCCGCTTCGCAAACCTAGGGCGCGACGTCATTTAGTCTCTTTTCGGGCCTAACAGCTACATAGAATTGTGAAATGGCACGGTGCCCCGGCTGCCACGCAGATTTCGGCGACCTTGATGGTCCTGTCCACAGGTACATCGGCGCCAACGCGGCCTGCTGGCATCTTTACGGAACGGTCTTGGCAGGCGAAGTCGCTGGCAACACGGCACTAACCGTTGATGCCTACGCCGCTCAACACTCCGGCATCGAGTCGTCTCAATCGAAACAGTCAGTGGCGGTGCACCTGGTCACGCTCGAGGCGGTTCTCCATCGCGGCATCTCCTACCGCGATGCTGTAAACGTCCGCAAAGATGC
>JBGSYD010000004.1:0-3025 GCA_041751055.1 Acidimicrobiia bacterium
CCCAGCGACACTGTGGTCGGGACCATGTCGCGAGCGCCACCTTTGAGTTTTCGCACCCCTCCCACTTCAGTGTCAACCACCCTGTCAGTGCAGTAACCGAGGGCCTCAACCAGAGGGACCGGGAGCGCAGAATGCCGGATATCGCGCTGTGAAGTGGGTGCGGTTCGCGGTCCGTTGGTGGGCGTTATGCGCTAGCTCGCATGCGCGAGTCGATTCCTGGGTTCGGTGTCGCTCTCGGGAAGAGTGGGGTTCGGGATAGCCGAGTCCTAACTCTCGCCCGGATCGTCCAGTGTCAGCGTCACGCTCTCATCACCTGTCAAGACCAGGGTTAGCCATCTTGGATCCGGGCTCTGGTATTCAGCGAGAGTCAGTGACGTCCCGACCATGAAGACGGTTCCAACGTCGTAGGCGAGATGCTCATGGAAGCGAACTTGAAGGTTGTTGTGGACGGTGATTGGCTCGTCGGAAGAGTTCAGCTCTCGAAGGTATGAATCTGGCTCTTGGTCGGGCGGGCACTCAGTATTGAACGTGACGTGATGCGCCTCCATGCGTCGATCCCGGATGAGGGAGGCGGCCAGGCTCAAGTCAGCGAGGCTCAACTCTGAGACGACATCCGGCATGAGGACGGTGTCAGCGACGTGGGTCTGCAAAGTGTGGAGATCCTCCACCATGCTCGCGGTTTCCGGGTCCACGGAGGCAAAACCGTCATCAATGCGCGCTGTCGCGAGGACTTTCTCCCCGTGTTCAGGCAACAGCTCCACAACGTTGGAGGGTTGTATTGCCGCGACGAATCGCACAACCTCGAGGATGTCATCCACGGGCGCGAGGAGGATGTCCTCAACGTTGAAATTGAGGTTGCAGCGGCCAGCAAGTTTGCCAACGAAGTCGATAGTGAACGCAATCCTCAGATGTCGATGACGGTCGTACATCAACGACTTGATGCCCTCTTCGCCCCGTGTAGTCTCGTCTACGTGAAGCTTCACGACGTGGGTCTTACCGGTAGTGCCGTCGGCTATTCGGAGCCGGAACTGCTTTGCGCCCTCCTGCGCTCTTGCCGGCCCCAACCGAGCCGCTGCCCCTTCAAAGGAACCGCCCAGATCACCCGGCGCATTAAGGGTGACATCCACTGATCCCATAGGAAGTTCGAGCGCCGTCCCGTAACGCCGGAAGTTCTCGATGTCGTCTCGTAGGTCGATGCCCAGGTCTGGATCGACGATACGTGCCGTCATCGTTCCACCCAAAGGGGCATCCGTCGTCGAATAGCGATGCTTTGCCATGACGTGGGTAACGAGGACGCCTCCGTCCGCCATTGGCCCAGACACTGAGAGAACCGCTCCGGGTCGGGGACGGACGGGAACATCCAATGCACTCCCTCCTCTGGTCTCGAAGTCATATCTGTAGTGCGGGTCGTCTTTGTTGAGGCTCGCAGCCAAAACCGAGAGGAACCCTGACACGTCGAGTGGCGTGACTGGGCCGTGGAGAGCTTTCGCCGTCTCCAGAAGGCCAGCTGCCCGCTTAGCCACCCGGTCCTTGCCGCCCCCGAGGTAGTAGTCGATCACGTGGGGATGATCAGCTGCAAGCTTGTGCCAATAGACCTCTCCCTCCCACCAAACATCAAACGGTGCGTCGGCCGTCAGATGGTCGAACCACTGCTGCTCTCCCGAAGTCGGATCGACTGGAACCGTCAGTCTCCACTCCAGCACGGGCTCCGAGAGCCTCGGATCCTCCAATAGCGTTTCGTAGGACTTTCGAATCTTGCGACGTTCGTTGGAGCCAATTCGGTTCGAGAAACCCTTCACCTGCTTGACGTGCCAGCCACCGTTCATCGGCACGAGCAGGTCGACACCACCATCTCCGCTGGACGGAGTTCGCCGGATTGTCTTCGGGTGGTCTTGAGAGACGAATACGGCCATGACTTTCTCAAGAAGGTCGCCGGAATACGCTCCCCAGTGGACCGGATTGGTGCTCATTTTCTCCAATGGAACGTAGCGCCCTCAGCGATCTACAACTGGGCGAAGCTCGGCGGCCGATGATGGCTCCCCCGGTGTCTTCCGCCATCCCACAAGCTGCCCTCGATAGCACAGATCAAATGATCCCGAGCGATGATGCCCACGTCCGGAAACCGCGCAGATCGGCACTTCGTGCCCGGGTCACCGCATTTTGAGAAACTATGCGTCGTGACAGAACGTCATATGGCGATGAAGCGTTGTATCCCTGCTTTCGCGGCACTGGCCTTGGTCGCGGCGGGGTGTTCCTCGACAGGTACCGTCGACGGCCCGGTGCTCACTTCACGTTCTGAACTGGTCGGTCAATCGGGAGGGATGGGAGCTGAGGTCACAGGAGTGCTGGTGTACGACGAGCCCTCCAATTGCCTTCTCGTGGAGTTAGAGGAGATCCTGTATCCAATTGTCTGGCCGGCAGGAACCAGATGGCTAGATGACCCCCCAGGAGTAGTCCTAAAGGGTGGTGTGTTGGTGGAGCCGGGGATGACTTTCCACGGAGGCGGCGGTTATCTGCAAGCTGAACAGATTGAAGAGATGACTGGCCCAGTCGTCGCTGCCGCTGCGGCCCGGTGCGCCGGACCGACCGGTGAGATCGCGTTTTTCAACGTCGAATCCGAAGTTGAGCTCGTAGACAGCTAGCGCAGATCAACTGATCCCGGGCGATAACGCCCGCGTCGAGAAACCACGCAGAACGGCACGTCGGCGTGCGGTTCAGAACTGCCGGATAGAGCGCGGGTGTTTCGGGTTCTTAGCGGCTGGCGGACGCGCGTTATGCGCTGTTGCCCATGAAATCCCGACGCGTTGACTGTTGCAGGCTGATCTGTGTCCCTACTCCGATCAACGTGAGCGCCTCGCGGCCGAGTTCATCTCGATTTGTGCGGTAGGTAGATGCGGCGCCGGCCCGCTTCTGGTGAGAAGCCTGGGACGCCTTCGTCGACTGGGACGCCTTCGTCGACGCGAAGGCCGACCGATCGACCTCGTGAATTGGGAGCGCTGTAGGTCGCCGGGACCTGATTGACACT
>JBGSYD010000005.1:0-24073 GCA_041751055.1 Acidimicrobiia bacterium
GACCCGAACGCCGGCAGTCCGGATGGCGCCCAAGCAAATCCGTCTCGAGAGTTGACGCCGACCGAGATGGAGGCAATCGAAGGAGCGTTGGGCGATCACGGTGAGGTGCAATGGATCGATGATCCGTCGGAATGGCGCACCGATCAGCTGCTACCGGTAGAACCGAATTCGGTCATCCTCGGAGTCGGATCGCCAACCTTCGACGGCGAAGTGGCATTTCTCCCGGTCTCCTTGTGGTGTGGCGGACTGTGCGGGATATGGTTCACTTACAAACTCGAACGAATCGACGGCATCTGGCAGGTAACCGGCATCGAAGGACCCGTCGCGATCTCGTAAGAGTTAGGCCGGTCTCCTCGAGCACTTGGAGCAAATACCCGTCACGACGAGATCGATCGCTTCTGCTTCAAAATTGTGGCCGCCGGACAGGTGATCCCGAATCTGGTCGACCAGGTCTCCTTCGTGATGCTCGACCTCAGCGCAGGACCGGCACACCAGATGGAAATGATCGTCGGGATGCGCCAGCTCCCACCGCGCCCCTTCGTCTGATCCCAGTTGAGACTCACGCACCAAGCCGAGGTCTGCCAACAGGGCGAGAGTCCGATATACCGAGGACGTGTTGATCGATGGATCCGCCTTGTGGACCTCGGAGACGATCTCTTCAACGGTCAGGTGCCCCGAAGCGCGATTTAGCACTTCCCACACTCGTAGCCGGGGCTCGGTTATGCGGTTCCCGCGATCTCGCAGAAGCTCGCTGAGGTTGTCGGTCTTGGTCACAGTCCCACATTACTTGTTGCGAACGATTCGCAACAAAAGGTATAGTCTTGATTCATGCATGCGCCGGACGGATTTCTGAATGTAGGTACGGCGATCGCCACGGGTGCCGTCAGCGCCGGGACCATCGGGGCCTCTCTTCGCCAGGCAAAACATACCTTGAAAGATAAGCAGGTGCCGTTGGCAGGAATCGCCGCTGCCTTCATATTCGCGGCTCAGATGTTCAATTTCCCGGTTGTCGCCGGCACCACCGGGCACCTCCTCGGCGGCGCTCTCGCGGCCATTCTGTTAGGCCCACGCATTGGTGCCATCGTCGTAGGGATTGTGGTTGTCGTGCAAGCCATCGTGTTTGCCGACGGTGGCCTGACAGCCCTGGGATACAACGTTCTGAACATGGCGATAATCCCTGCGTTTGGTGGCTACGCCCTTTTTGTCCTATCCCGGAAGATCTTTCCGGCCAATTCGGCGGGAGTAGTGGCAGCAACATCACTAGCTGCCGGACTCTCGGTTGTCCTTTCGGCCGCGGCCTTCTCCATCGAGTGGTTGTTTGGAGCAACTGCGCCGGTTCCGTTCGACACAGTATTTGGCGCCATGGTTGGCATCCACCTTCTCATCGGGATCGGAGAAGGGATCATCAGCGGGATGGCGATAGGTGCAGTAATGGCTTCGCGTCCGGACCTCGTATACGGGGCGTCCGACATCTCCTTTGAGAAGGATCGGCGCCAGGAAAGCATCCCATTTCGATCCTTCTTGATCGGAGGATTCCTCGCCGCACTCGTGCTGGCTGTGGTGGTCAGCCAGTTTGCAGTTGGCGACCCGGACGGTCTCGAATCGGTGGCTAACCAAACCGGTATCGCTGGTTCGGGAACTGAAAGCTCGTTCTCGGACAGTCTCTTCGCTGACTACGCAACGGCCGGAATCGGCAACGAGACTGTTTCCCTCGCGGTAGCGGGGACCCTGGGAGTGATAATCACGCTGGCCGTTGGATATGGAATATTCAAGGCGATGGCGGGACCGCCGAAGAAGCGCAAGGAAGTTGCCCAGTCGTGGGAGTAGGTCACGCCCACACCCTGTATGTGCACGAGCACAGTCTGATTCACCGTATGGCCTCTGAGGTGAAGATCCTCGCGGTGGTTCTGTTCGTGATGGCGGTGGCGATCACTCCGCGCGAGGCACTTTGGGCGTTCGCAGTATTTGGGATTGGAGTCGTCGCTCTTGTCATGGTGGCCCGCGTGCCGATTCCATTCGTTTTCGTGCGCCTGGCCGCAATCGTGCCATTTGTGCTGTTTGCTGTCGTGCTCCCATTCATCGGCACGGGTGAAACAACCGAATTCGCCGGCCTCTCACTGTCCGTCGACGGGTTGTGGGCGATGTGGAACATCCTTGCCAAGGCAAGCCTCGGAGCAACGGCCAGCATCGTCCTGGCGGCCACGACGGAGGTCCCCGACATCCTCAAGGGCTTGAGTCGTCTCCGCGTGCCGGCGGTCCTCACCTCAATAGCAAGCTTCATGATTCGCTACCTCGAAGTCGTCGCTGGCGAGTTGGGAAGAATGCGGACCGCCATGACGGCTCGCGGCTACGACCCGCGTTGGATCGGTCAGGCCAAGCCCATTGCCGCGTCGGCGGGCGCCCTCTTCATCCGATCGTACGAGCGAGGTGAACGGGTCTACGACGCGATGCTCGCGCGTGGCTACACAGGAACAATGCCGGCCCTCGATGCCGCCAAAGCCACCGGCCGCCAATGGCTCCTCGCGCTCGTGTTCCCTGGTGCATCGCTCCTCCTGGCAATCTCTGCGCTCGTGACGGCATGAGTGACGCGCTGATCGTCGAGGGCCTTGCCTTCACCTACCCGGACGGGCACGTGGCATTGAGAGGCGTTGACATGACTGTCGGCACAGGGGAAAAGGTCGCTCTGCTGGGCCCAAATGGAGCCGGCAAGACAACGCTCGCCCTTCACCTCAACGGTATCAGGGAGGGTCAGGAGGGTTCGATTGTTGTCGCCGGATTGGAACTGGAGGAGGAGAACCTCAGCGAGGTGCGCCGACGGGTGGGATTGGTTTTTCAGAACCCCGACGATCAGCTGTTCATGCCAACGGTGTCCGATGATGTTGCCTTCGGGCCGGCGAACCTGGGGGCCTCCCCCGACGAGTTGCCCGGGATCGTGACCAACGCACTGCGCCAGGTCGGCGCCGACGGGCTTGAGAATCGAACTCCCCATCACCTCAGCGGTGGCGAGCGACGACGAGTGGCCCTCGCAACAGTTTTGTCGATGAGCCCCGAACTGCTGGTCCTCGACGAACCGACATCGGGGCTGGACCCGGCCGGACGACGCGACTTGATAGGAGTCCTGTCAACATTGCCCATGGCCCAGCTCGTGATCACACATGACCTGCCATTCGCCCTCGAGTTTTGCGATCGTGTCCTGATCATGGACGGCGGCCGCATCGTTGCAGGAGGCGCGCCTGAAGAGATCCTGTTCGACTCCGACCTGCTCGGACGGCATCGTCTGGAGATGCCGTACCTCCCACCCGCGGTCTAACCGGGGTCGATGGTCGTTCAGTCCTCGGGTATCCAGTCTTCGAGCGGAATCCCGAGACCATCCGAAATCCGGTTGGCATAGGCGAAGTAGGCCACCACCTCTGTGATATGGAGGATGTCGACGTCGCTGAATCCTTCTGACCGCAGAAGGGTCACGTCGCCCTCGGTCATTTCGCCCGGTGTGATGGTCAATTTCGATGCGAAATCGAGCATCGCCAGTCGCTTGCTAGAAAGACCGGCGGTTTTGTAGCCTTCCTCGATCAGGCTGGCCAGCTCGTCATCACGAAGCAATCGGCGCAGACCGCGCCGGTGATGGGTGATTCAGTAATGGCACTCATTGATTTGTGACACCACCACCGCAACCATCTCTCGTTCAACTTTGCGGAGGGTTTTGGTGGAACGCATCGCTTGGCGATAGAGCACGTCGTGGGCATTCATGCTCCCGGCGTCGAGGGCGTGAATCCGGAGAACCCAGTCGACCCGTTTCCAGGTTGGGTCGAGGACACGGTCCTTCAACTCGGCCAGCTCCCCGGCCCACTGATCCTCATGCGGAGCTTCAATCCACGGCATCAGGTGAATCTATTAGTTCGTTGGTCCTCGGGACAGGCAAGGTGAATCCCAGGATTCTGCTGCCCAACCGCAAGGTCAGCCCAACAACGACGCCGGAGATCAAAGCGAAGGATCCGTTGACATCGTTGAGGAGGAAGACCGCAGCTGCCGCTCCTGCCGCCGCGGTCGCGTACAGGTCTCCCGATCGATAGAGGATCCCGGGGACGTCGCCGGACAACACATCCCGGATCACGCCACCTCCTACTCCGCTGACGACGCCGGCAAAGACCGTCCCCCAGAAACCGAAGCCGATGGCGATTGCCCGCTCGGCGCCGAGGGCTGCAAACAGTGCAAGCCCGGCCGTGTCGAATGAATAGAGGAGGCGGCCCCGACGGATGAAGCGATGAAAGGCAAAGACGAACAGGCAGGTTCCGGCGATCGACCAGAGCAACCCCTCATTGGTCAGCGACGTCGGAGGAATGACACCCGAAAAGAGATCCCGTATCGAGCCTCCACCGATCGCCGTGACCGACCCCAACACGAGAACCCCAACGAGATCGAATCCTTTGCGGATCGCGACGAGAGCCCCGGTTATGGCGAAGGTTATGGTGCCCGCCCAGACAAGAAAATCGATCAAATCCACTCTGTGACGTTACCGCCAGAGACGCCCTCAGCTGGAGAAGGTCACCGAATACGCGTGAGCCCATCGAGTGACAACGGTGCCGTATAACTCCCCGGCCCGCATCATGTCACCCTCCAGCAGCGCATCCACGGATTCCTGGGTCAGGGCGACGGAATCCTCCAGTACCAGATCTTTCGGATCGAAGAGGTCGGACACGTCGGCGTAGTCGAGTTCGACCATTGCGTCGTCGGGGAAAGGCTCTAGCCACGAAATCAGTTGGCCCATCTCGACAGTCGGTCCCTGAACCATCCCGACCTTGCGCAGGGCCGAAACGGCCCGATCCAGCAGACGTCGCACTTCGGTTATGTCCGACCTATACCGGACCCGGGGCGACCCGTCCTCGTCGTAGACCTCGCCCTGCTCGGGTAGGAAAGCCACAAACCACCTCACCGGCACATGCCAGGCCGACGTCAGCACATGTGAACGATGTTCGGGATATTCCGTTCGATACGACTTCAACTCACGATCGGCCGCCTCCGCAGCAGCTTCGGGGATCAGCCCGGAGCCAAGGCCCTGAAAGGAGTTGGCGAATGCGACCGTCGACTCGAGGACGCGAAGACGGAGGTTCCGTGGGCACACCAGACGCCGGCCGTTCCAATCGGCAATCCAATCCAGATCGGTCTCCGCCTCTGAAAGCATCCCAAAAGACCTGACGAATTTCGGCACCGGATCATCCGCCCCTAATTCGGAGCGGGTGTAGACCCTGAGAAAGGCTGTCTTCGTCACCCCCCAATCCTGGCACGGAGCGGCCTGTACGCGTCGGGAACAGACAGCTCTGAGTTTGGGTATCATCCATGAATGGAGTGAGAATCCACTGCCTTGAGTGAAAGGACGTCGCCCGTTGACGGTATTCGATGAGGTATCGGCCGAAGGACACGAACAGGTCGTATTTGGATACGACAAGGTATCTGGCCTTAAGACAATTATTGCGATCCACTCGACGGCTCTCGGTCCCGCTTTAGGCGGGACTCGCTTTTTTCCATACGAAACCGAGGCGGCGGCGCTGGAGGACGTGCTCCGGCTTTCCAAGGGAATGACGTACAAGGCCGCCGCTGCCGGACTCGATCTCGGGGGCGGCAAAGCGGTAATCATCGGTGACCCTCGGACCGACAAGTCGGAGAGACTGTTCCGTGCTTACGGCCGGATCGTCGGCTCACTCCAAGGCCGCTACATCACCGCTGAAGATGTGGGGACCGGCACGCAGGACCTTGACATTGTCCGTCGAGAGACACGTTGGGCTCTGGGGAACTCGGTGGCGGAGGGAGGCGCCGGAGACCCATCTCCCGTGACCGCCCGCGGTCTGTACGCAGCAGCGCGGGCGATGGCCAAGTTCGTATGGGGCGACGCCGATCTGGCCGGTAGACGTTTTGCCGTACAGGGCGTCGGCAAGGTCGGCTCGGCTTTTGTGCAGCTTCTCGTTGAATCCAGGGCAGAGGTCATCATCGCCGACTCCTACGACCCGTCGCTTACATCTGCCGTCGAGAACTTCGGGGTCAAGAGCGTCGACATCGAAGACATCCACACAGTCGACTGCGATATCTACTCCCCCTGTGCTCTCGGTGCGGGACTCAACAAAGACACCATCCCCCAGTTGAACTGCCAGGCAATCGTGGGCAGTGCCAACAATCAGCTGGCCACCGACGAAGACGCCGACCGCTTGGCCGCCCGCGGC
This sequence comes from Acidimicrobiia bacterium, assembly GCA_041751055.1. GTDB lineage: Bacteria > Actinomycetota > Acidimicrobiia > Spongiisociales > ZC4RG35 > MA-ANB-1. The sequence goes on from JBGSYD010000005.1 coordinate 6,213, forward strand.
ATCGTCTACGGCCCTGACTTCGTCGTGAATTCGGGGGGCCTGATCAACGTGTGGGATGAACTCAGCGGCTATTCGAGGGTTCGGGCGTTACACAGGGTGGACGGCGTGTACGACGCCACGATGAGAATCCTCGAAACAGCTCAGAATGAATCAATCACCCCTAACGAAGCCGCAATAAGGGTGGCCGAGAAGCGCATCAAAGACATTGGCGACCTGCGGCGCTTCCGACGCAGCGGCGACGACCGGAATTAATCGATCATGATCTCGAGAAACCATCGTGACCTCGGCCTCACCGATGCACAGGTGATCGAGATGTATCGGGTAATGCTGATGGCGCGCCGGATCGATGACCGGATGTGGGCCCTGCAACGTCAAGGTCGTGCCGACTTTGTGCTGGGAGCATCAGGACATGAAGCGGTCCAGGTCGGGTCGGTGTTCGCCCTCGACACCAACCGAGATTGGGTCCTCCCCTATTACCGCGACATGGGCGTCGCACTCGCCTGGGGATTCACACCTCTGGAAATCTTTTACGGGGTGTTCGCCAAGAAGGCAGACCCCATGTCCGGGGGAAGGCAACTTCCCAGCCATTGGTCCGATCCGGACAAACGGGTCCTGACTCAGTCGTCCGTGATCGGCCCGCAGTTCCCTCACGCCGCAGGAATCGCTCACGGGATCAAGATCCGCGGTGAGGACTCGGTTTGTGTCGTTTATGGCGGCGAAGGCTCCACCTCGGAGGGCGACTGGCACGAGGCGATGAACTGGGCCGGTATTCACAAACTTCCACTCATATTTGTCATCGAAAACAACCAATACGCCATCTCGGTTCCCAGTGAAGAAGAGGTTGCCGGGAAGATCGCCGATCGCGCCCGGGGTTACGGATTCCCTGGACATGCGATCAACGGCAATGACCCGTTCGAGGTCGTTGAGACCATGCAGAAGGCGGTGGCCCGGGCACGAGCGGGTGAAGGGCCGTCGCTGATCGAAGCGGAAACCTATCGGTACTACGCCCACACTTCCGACGACAACGACACGCTGTACCGCACCCGCGAGGAGGTCGAAACCTGGCGGAAGAGGGACCCGCTGGCCGCATTGAAGGTTTATCTGATCGAGAGTCGCTTGCTTTCCGAGCAGACGGAGGCCGAACTAGACACGGAGGTGACGACGATTCTGGCCGATGCGGTCGCAATCGCGGAGGATGCTGACGAACCAGATGAGCCGACCAGCCGGGTTTACGCCAACCCGATCATCCCCAGTGTCGCAACAACCGAACTGGAGCCGACGCCCGAAGGCGAGAAGGTCAACATGATCAAGGCGATCAACAGGGCCCTCCACGAGATCTTCGAGAAATACGACGACACGGTGCTGTTTGGCGAAGACGTGGCGAGGAAGAAAGGCGGAGTCTTCAAGGCCACCCAGGACCTGACCGAGAGGTTTGGCGCTGATCGCTGCTTCAACTCCCCCATCGCCGAGTCATCGATTATCGGAGTGGCGATTGGGATGTCGGCGACCGGTTTCCGCCCGATACCCGAGATTCAGTTCGCCGACTACATCCACCCCGCCTTCAACCAGATCGTGTCCGAGGCGGCGCGGATCTCATTCCGATCCGACGGCCGATGGAACTGCCCGATCGTCATCAGAACGCCCTACGGGGCGGGGATCCACGGCGCCCTCTACCACTCGCAGTCGATCGAGTCTTTTTATGCCCATGTCCCCGGGCTCAAGGTGGTCGTCCCCTCGACTCCTGCCGATGTCAAAGGTCTGCTGACTTCCGCTGTCGAGGACCCCGACCCGGTGATGTTCCTCGAGCCGAAAAAGCTCTATCGCCTCGCCACAGGCCCATATCCCGAAGGGGATTACAAGGTTCCGATCGGTAAGGCCGCCATCAGACACCTGGGGACGGACCTGACCATCATCGCCTACGGGGCCATGGCGCATTTCGCCATGGAGGCCGTTCCGATCCTCGAAGATTTGGGAATCAGCCCGGAGGTCATCGATCTCCGCAGTCTCAAGCCGTTGGATTGGCCCACTATCGCCGAGTCGATCAAGAAGACCTCCCGTGCTCTCATCGTCCACGAAGACAACGAGTTCGTCGGATACGGAGCAGAAATAGCGGCACAGATCGCCGACAAAGCCTTCGAGTGGCTCGACGCACCGGTCCGACGCTACGCATTGCCCGACGTCCCGATCATGCCCTATTCAGGCTCTCTGGAGTATTCGCTCTACCCGACCCCCCAAGACATCGTCGACCGCGCCCAAGAACTAGCCAAGTACTGAAACTCCCGCAAGCGGAGCGACACCCGCTCGGATCGAGGAGGAGCGCGCCACTCCCCTCCGCTCGCTCGTACTCTCCCAACGCGCTTGCTTGCTCTCCCAACCGCTCGCTTCTTACTCTCCCTCCGCTTGCGGAGGGAGTACTCCGGCCCCCCAGGGCCGGAGGGAGGGTGGCAAGATCCCAACGGAAATGCCGGAGTGGGGACGAGACCGATCTCAACGCCCGAGAAACCTTGCCCTGGAGTTGCGGAGCAACTCCCAAGCAACCCGCAGGGTTGCCTCCTACCTCCATTCGCTGCCGCTCGTGCGGGGACCAACCTCGGCGCAAGCGGGAGGCCAGGAGCGGTCAAGATCTTGATACGAATTACCCTCACGGCGATGTCATTGCAGTCGCACCTATCGGAATTGGTCGGCAGCGCCTTTGCCGGGATGGGGCTTTCCCCCGAGTTTGGCGAAGTCGTCCCGTCGCAGCGGCGCGAGCTCGCCCAGTTTCAGTGCAATGGGGCCATGTCTGCAGCGAAGGTCGCCGGACGACCGCCACGGGAGATTGCGGACCAGATCGTGTCGATAATCGTCGAGGACGAAGGCGTAGCCGATGCGTCGGTTGCCGGTCCCGGTTTCATCAATATCGATCTCACTCCTTCGAGCCTCGCCGCATGGTCGAATCGGCTTTGGGCCGATGATCACCTCGGATTTTCGGTTGCGGAGAAACCTCGAACCGTCGTGGTCGACTATGCAGGTCCCAACGTGGCAAAAGCGATGCATATCGGCCATATCCGGGCCACGATCATCGGCGATTCGCTGGCGCGCCTTTTTGCCTTTGCCGGGCACAAGGTCATCCGAGATCCTCACTTCGGGGACTGGGGATTCCAGATGGGATTGCTGATCGCCGCGATCGAGCTGGAAAGTCCCGACCTTCCGTACTTCGACAAGTCGGCAACGGGGTATCCCGCCGAGTCGCCGGTGAGCCTTGAAGATCTCCAACGCATCTATCCCGAGGCTTCTCAGCGAGCCAGGGATGACAAGGGTTTCGCCCAACTGGCACGGGAGAAGACCGTCGGCCTACAACAGGGACACCCCGGATACCGGGCCCTTTGGGAGCAGATGAAAGCTGTGAGCGAGGCCTCACAACGGGAGGATTTCGCGGCCCTTGGTGTCAGTTTCGACCTTTGGTACGGAGAGTCCGATGTCCGCGAGCGAATCGAGCCCCTGGTAGCTCGGTTGCGGCAATCGGGCGTGGCCGAGGAGTCGGAAGGCGCGTTGATCATCTCTGTCACCGAGTCCGACGACAACAGGGACCTCCCGCCTCTGATTCTGGAATCATCAGCTGGAGGCTTTCTCTACTCGACAACCGATATCGCGACTATTGAGATGCGAGTCGAGGAGTTGGGGGCGAACCTCATTCTCTACGTCGTCGATCGTCGCCAGGCGGACCACTTCACCCAGGTGTTCCGGGCCGCTCAAAAAGGTGGGGTTGTGCCGACCGACGTCGTCTTGGAGCACATCGGCTTCGGCACGATGAACGCACCGGACGGCAAACCGTTCCGCACCCGTGAGGGTGGCGTGGTCCGCCTCGCAGATCTCATCGACCTTGTTGTCAACGCCGCCCAGAAGAGACTCGACGAGGCCCACCTGGCCGAGGAGTACCCAGAGGTGGAGCGTGCGGAGATAGCGGCCCAAGTCGGAATTGCTGCGTTGAAATACGGGGACCTGGTGAACAACCGGTCTTCGGATTACATCTTCGACCTCGACCGGTTCAGCTCGTTTGAGGGCAAGACAGGCCCCTACCTGCAGTATGCCGCGGTTCGCATCAAGTCGATCCTCCGCAAAGCGGCCGACCAGGATCTGTTGCCGGGGACGATCCAACCTCCCCAGGTCGACGCCGAAAGGGACCTGATTCTCGAGTTGACCCAATTCCCTGAGGTCATCGAGCGCACGATGGATCTGAGAGCCCCCAATCACATAGCCGAATACGCCAATGCAGTTGCCGGGCAGTTCAACCGCTTCTATGACGCTTGCCACATCCTCTCCGAGCCCGATCCCGTTCGCCAGCTGTCTCTGCTGGGCCTGGCCGCGTGGACCCTCGAGACACTCGAACAGCTACTGCAGTTGCTCGGGATCGAGATCCCCGAGCGGATGTAGCCATGGATTACAGGGTCAGGGCTGCCCGAAGCGAGGACGTCGCCCTGATTGCTTCCTGGACCCGAGCCACCTTCGCCTGGGGTGACTACGTCGGCGAGGCAATAGGTGATTGGGTCGACAACCCTGATTTCAACGTGCTCGTTGTCGAAGGCGAAGATGGAGCTCCGGTAGCCATTGCCAGGACACAAATGTTGAGCGCCAAGGAAGGGTGGCTGGACGCAGCTCGGGTCCACCCGGATGCACGGCGCATGGGCCATGGGACCCGTCTCAACGAGGCGGGGGTCGGATGGGTCAGGCAGCAAGGGGGGCTCGTCGCCCGACTGGCCATCGAGGACGACAACAAAGCCGCAATGAGCCAAGTCGAAAAGCTGGGGTATCGAAGGAGCTCCACCTGGATCACACTCGACTTCGAGATCGACCCCGGCTTCCGGGTATCTCGCCCCGAGCGATTACAAACCGTCGGCCGGGCGGACGTCGATCCGGCATGGATGTTCTGGTCGACTAGTGAGATGGCCGAGGCGGGCCGCGGGCTCATGTCCCTCGGCTGGTTGTGGCGTAAGGCAACCGTGGAGGATCTGAGCCGTGCAGCCAGGGAACAGAGACTCCTGGAGAGCCCGGCGGGGTGGGTGATTATCGACACCCGGACCCCCGGAGAGTTGGACGTGGTGTGGGCGGCGACATCAGTAAATGAGTTCCCACGCCTTGTCGACGGAATTCTCGACCTGGCCGCAGACCGGAAGGTCAATGCAGTGGTTTTCAGGCTCCCACAGACCGGTTGGAGTGGCGAGACACTGGTCCGTGCCGGAGCAGCGGTGAGCGAAACTCACATCTTCACTAAGCCGGTTTAGTTCTGGTTGGTTTCAGAGCAGGATCATCGTGGCGATGACCCAGACCAAGAAGAGAGCGGGAATCTCGTACCGTCGGGCCCACTCGTATTCGACAGGAACCGACCTGACGAGGAGGGAAACCGGGACACCAACAAGCGGGACAGCAATCATTCCTGCAACGGCCGTGGCATAGATGCCATCGGAGCCGCGCTCGAGAACGCCAGGAAGCTCGTCGATGAAACCTCCGATAAAGCTGTGCACGAGGAGGAGGCCAAGCCCGACCAGGAAGCCCGAAATCGCCCTGCCGATCCCTACCTCCCAGAGAGCAAACCCGCTGAGGCGGCGACCCCGACCCAGCGGTCCTTCGGCTGCGATGCCGAGGAAAAACATTCCGACCACTCCCAGGATCAGAGCCGAACTCAACATTGCGCCGGTTGAGATATCGCTGAGTTCTCCGACCAGCCCGAATCCGCCCAACAGGACAGAAATGCCCAATCCAACCAGAAGGGTTCCCACGACGACAAAACCGGTATCGAGCATGGTGCCAAATGCTCCGTACGCCAGGACTCCGTAGCGTTTCAGCAGCGCCGATACCGAGCCCTGTTGGCTCAGGGTCTCAGTCAAGATTCAGTCTCCACGGTCGCGACGTTAGTGGTCATGTCAGCCGTTGCGAGGGCTTCGAGGTACAGCTCTATCGGGTGCGCGATTCGAAATTCTGGGCCGAGCTGGCTCCGGAGCTGCATCTCACAGCCCGGATTGGCAGACGCTACCAACGTGCACCCGGTCTCACGGACCAGATTTGCCTTGGACTCGCCCAGTTGCGCCGACGCGACCGGCTGGAGAAGGGTGTACAAGCCGGCGGCGCCACAGCACATACCATTGTCGTCGAGTTCGATCACGGTGTATCCGGCTGCCCGCAAGATCTCCCTTGGCTCGTCGACAACACGCTGGGCGTGTCGAAGATGGCAGGGATCCTGGACCACGGCCGGACCCCGGTCTGGTTTGAGGCGAGGCAGTTGGCCGGCCGCTATCGCTTCGGCGACAACGACGGTGATATCTACGGCACGCGACGGATCGATGTCCCTCAGGTGAGCTGAGCATCCTGCGGCCGTCGCCACGATCCGATCGTATCCCACGAAAGCGTTCGCATTGCCGCGGGCGAGTTTTTGGGCTGAATCGGCGTGCCCATCGTGGGCGGCAAGGGCGCCGCAACAGTTCTGATCGGTTGGTATCCCAACGGCGATGCCGGCAAGGGTCAGGAGCTCAACAGCTGCGTTATTGACTCCGGGGAACCACTGCGCCTGAATGCATCCGGTCAGCAGGCCAACGGTGCCGCCCTCGATCCCTTTCGGACCTGCTTTGCGATCCTTCAGGGGTCGAAGCCCTGATATCGATCGGCGAAAGCGGCGTGGGAGTGCCCGCCACAAGCCGAGCCTCTGGATCACTGAGAGCACCACGGTTGCGGCATTGAGTGCAGCGGTCGAGGCGATCAGTCGACCCGTCAGCAGGCCGCGCAGCCGGCGGCCAATTGATGATTGCTGGACAACGATCTCTGCTCGGGCTCCTTCAAGGAGCGATCCATACGGGACCATTCCCGGGCAAATTGGCTCACAAGCGCGACAACCGAGGCAAAAGTCGAGAATCTCGGCGAACTTGGCGTCGACAGTTGCGACATCGTCCTGCACGGCGGTCATCGCCTGGAGTCGTCCCCGTGGTGAAGCAGTCTCACGCCCGGTGAGTCGAAACGTCGGGCATACGGGCAAACACAAACCACATTGGACACATGCAGCCAGACCATCCGCTTCCGGGTGATGCGTAGTTGCCCAGCCGCTCACATGCCACCGGGCAGTCGGTTGCGGTTGATGATCCGGGCCGGGTCGAACTCGTGTATCAACTTGCGCTGCAAATCGGCGGTGGCGGGCAGCGAGCCCCACGGGTCCACGGGCGGTTGGTCATCCGGATGATCCGTCAAGACAAGGGCTCCTCCCTGGTGCTCAGCCCAGATTCGCAGGTCGACAGCCCCCTCGATGTTGTCTGAGCCCAACCGGATCTCTCCGACGCCGTGTAATGCGAGGTATCTCCAATTGCCGATGCGGCTGAGGCCATCAGCCACAAGTGCGGGCGGAATCCGTAGAGACCATTGAAATGATCCCTCCGGGTCATCCGGCCAGTACAGACCCGCCTGCGCTGTTCCGGATATGGAGGCAGCCACCTGCTCTATCTCCGGCGCGGTTCCCCACAGGAACAGGTCTGTTCCATGGGGAGTCTCGAGAACCGCGAGCGGCCTCTCCACCAACCGGGCGTCGGCGGGATCGTCCAATCGAATCGTCGCCGATGCCTCCGGGACCGGCCACAGTTTGAAGCAGACCGAAACGACTACTCCAAGAGAGCCGAACGCTCCTACAGCGGCCTTATGGATGTCGAAACCGGAGACGTTCTTGACGACTCTCCCGCCGGATCGAACCACTCTTCCGTCGCCTGTTACGAGGGTGACCTCCAGAACCCGATCGCGCAAGCTGTAGAGCCGGGCTCTTCTGAGGGAAGAGGTGCCGGTCGCGATGGCACCCCCGATCGAGCCAGGGCCTGAGCGCTCCGGCAGAACGGCCGTCTGACCCTTGCCTGCGAGCATCTCCTCGACTTCGTCGACGTGGGCGCCCGCACCTACCACCATGGTGAGGTCATCGGGCTCCCAGGCCTCAACCTCGGCGAAGTGCCTCGTCGAGAGGACGATGCCATCTGGTGGTTGGTATCCAAATCTTTGTCTCGTCCCTCCTCCCCACACTCGAACGGGTGTGCCGGAAGCCGTGGCCTCCTTGAGGACGAGGGCGACATCCTCGACGGTCCGGGGTGCGACGTGCAGTCCTTTCGGTGCCCCCTCGATTTCGGTGCCCAGGTCGCCGATCACGGTCATATCCAGGCTCCATCGGGAATGGCCAAACGAGCACCGCCGAAGTCAAAACACCGCGATCCGGAGGGAAGGACCTTTGCTGGATTCAACAGATGGGTCGGATCGAATACATCCTTCAGCCTGGCCTGGGCGTCTAGGTCGACCTCAGAGAAGCTGGACGACATGAGATCCCTCTTCTCCACGCCGATGCCGTGCTCTCCAGACAGAGCCCCGCCGTTGGCAAGGCACAAGGCCACTATCTCATCACCGGCTCGGCGAACTCGCTCCATGACTTCGGGATCGGAAGAATCGAACGCAATCAGCGGGTGGAGGTTGCCGTCTCCAGCATGGAAGACATTCAACATGGTGAGACCGAGTCGATCTGCGATTGCGTAGACACCGGTCATGGTCTCAACGAGCCGAGTCCGGGGAACAACCGTGTCGTGCAAGTAGTAGTCGGGGGCCAGCTGGGCGACCGCACCGAAGGCCGACTTGCGGCCCTTCCACAGAAGGCTCCGCTCAGCCTCGTCAGCGGCAATCAATACAGATCTGGCTCCATTGCTTTTCCCGATTGATTCGATCACAGCGGCCTCGGATTCGACGGCCGGCGAAGACCCGACGACTTCGGCGAGCAAAATGGCTGCGGCGTCGACCGGCAGGCCGGCGTGAAGCCAATTCTCCACTGCCTGTGTCATTCTCTGGTCCATCATCTCGAGAGCGGCCGGAACAAGGCCAGCCGCGATCACGTCGGACACGGTTTTCGCCGCATCTGCGACCGACCGGAAGTCGAGCAAAAGGGTTCGCACATCAGATGGAAGGGGCAGAAGGCGAACCAGCACCCGCGTGACCAGGCCAAGGGTCCCCTCCGACCCGACGATCAGGGAACGGATATCGATGCCGATCGGGTCAGGCGCAGGTCCGCCAACCTCGAATATGTCTCCATCGGCCGAGACGAACTCGAGCCCGAGAACGTGAGAAGTCGTGCTTCCCTCGGCCAGGCAGTGGGGTCCCCCGCTGTTGTTGGCGACATTGCCGCCGATCGTGCAGGCAGACTGCGATGACGGATCCGGGGCGAAATGCAGGCCGAAAGGCTTTGCTTTGTGACTCAGATCGAGGTTGATCACTCCGGGGCCGACCCATGCGGATTGATTGGCGACATCTAGCTGAATGTCGTTCATTGCGGTCATCGCAACCACTACACCACCGGTGATTGGAGATGCGCCCGCCGTCAGCCCGGTCCCTGCACCCCTCGCCACCACGGGGAGGCTATGGCGTTTGGCAATCCTTATTACCTCTGCAACCTCATCAGCGTCGGAAGGAAACACCACACATGCTGCCGGACCACGCATGAGGGAGGCGTCCTTCCCGTAGATGTGCCGCTCGAGCGGATCGTCGAGCACCCGATCGGGACCCAACAGTCTCTTGAAGTCGGCAATGGCGGTCACCCTCGAACGGTACCGGACTGGCCTTCCGGTGGTGCTCAGTCGCCCGATTCTCCCTCAAAGCTGAGGAGATCGCCTGGCTGGCAATCCAGAACCCGGCAGATCGCCTCCAGTGTCGAGAACCGGATCGCCTTCGCTTTTCCAGTCTTGAGAACCGACAGATTGGCGATTGTGATCCCCACCTCGTCAGCTAGCTCCGTAAGTGTCATGCCGCGGTCGAGCAGAATCCGATCGAGCGTCACTTCGATGCTCACGATCAGACGGTCAACTCGTTCTCGTCCTGGAGTGTTATGCCGGCCTTATAGATCTCGGCAATGGAGAGCGCGAGCAGGCCGTCGGCCAGGGTCCAGATCGGGATGTTGACGTCGAGGGCGCCGTTGACAACCGCTCCGGTCCACAAGACGCTCACTACCTCGATTACTGCAAGCCAGAAAATGGCGAAAGCGATGCGGCGAAGGCGGCCATAGTTCTCAGCGCGAAACGCAGAACCTACGAGAATCGACCCGAGAGCCCTGCGGATCTGAAACGCAATGTAGAGAAAGAGGCCGAGGGTCGACACAACCGTGACACCGATCCCGACCAATAGGACACGGATCCTCGCATCACCCAGTGCCGTAACATCGTCGACAACCGGGCCATCTACGATCAGACCGCCTCCGACGCCTTCGATGTCGCCGGCCACGATCGCGATGACAAGCGCTCCTACGACGAAAACGGTCGCGAGCACACCGAGCCAGAAGAGAACATCAAAGACCTTTTTGGTGATTCCGATCAGTTTGAAGTTCATATCGATAAACGATACCTCTTTATCGATAAACAGTCAAACCATATCGAAGAACAATATGAAACGACCGCCTACGCCAATCCCCAGCCGCCTCCCCCTGGGGTCTGTACCAGGTATCGATCTCCCTTATCGACCTCGACTGTGGCCTTGCCGGGAAGCCGAATTCGGGCTCCATCCGTTTTGATGAGCCAATCCTCGCCGCAAGAACCGGGCTCCCCTCCATTCAAACCCCAAGGCCGATTGCGACGACGCTCTCCCATGATCGACAGGGTCACGGGAACATCGAATTCGATCTCGCGCTCGATCCCATCACCACCCGGCTGCCTGCCGGCGCCACCGCTTCCCCTTCGCAGGGTGGTGCGGACGACGCGGAACGGGTAGTGGGCAGCCAGGGCCTCGATAGGTGTGTTCTCGGTATTGGTCATACCGGTCTGGATTCCGGACTGGCCCGCACCGGTGGGCCTCCCACCCTGTCCGCCTGCCACCGTCTCGTAGTAGGCGAAGTCGTCGTTGCCAATCAGGACGTTGTTCATGGTCCCCTGTCCCGCTGCACCCACCCGATCCGGGGCGGCCTGCGCAAGGGCCCCCAAAAGGGTGTCGGCGATCCTCTGGCTGGTCTCGACATTCCCGGCCGCCACTGCGGCCGGAGCGACGGCATCGACTATGGACCCGCTCTCCGTTCTCAGTTCAATGAGGCGGTAACAACCCCCGTTGGCCGGAATTGTCGGATCTGTCGCCACTCTCACCGCGTAGTAGAGACATGACCGGGTGACGGCGCTCACGGCGTTGAAATTGGCCTCGATCTGGGCATCTGTCCCCGCAAAGTCGGCGATCAACCCGTCACCAGAGATAGTCACGGCAACTCGTATGCCAACATCGGCCTCGCCGAACTCCATGAAATCTTCGAACCGATAAACACCGTCCGGAAGTTGGAGGATCGCAGCCGACATCCGACGTTCTCCGTACCCGAGTAGCTCAGCCGATACCGCGACGAACCGGTCGATGCCTTCCATCTCCGTCAATTCTCCGAGACGTCGGGCTCCCATGGCATTGGCCCCTATCTGCGCGGCCAGGTCGCCCCGGCGCTCAACAGGGTTGCGCGTAGCCTCCAGGAACGGGTCGGCGAATTCGCTCGCCCATTGGCCGTCATCCACGGCGACGGTAGGCGCCACCACATGGCCTTCCTGCTGCAACTTCGTAGCGTGAGCCGGCATCGAGCCCGGTGCTTCGCCGCCAACGTCTGCGTGATGGGCCCGGTTGGCAACCCAGCCCACGTGGACCATCCCGGTGAAGACAGGTGCAACCAGGGTGAGGTCATTGAGATGCGTTCCACCATGGAAGGGGTCGTTCACCGCGTATTGCTTTCCGGGAGCGGGATCGAATAGGTCGATGCAGGCCTGGACAGAGGCGGGCATCGATCCGAGATGGACTGGGATGTGCTCGGCCTGGGCAAGCATCTCGCCTTCCGGGGTGAAAAGTGCGGCGGAACAGTCGGCACGTTCCTTGATGTTCGGGGACAAAGAGGTCATTCGCAGAACAGTCCCCATCTCGTCCGCAATCGAAGCCAGGCGGTTCCGCGCCACCTCGAGAGTGATGGGATCAATCACGTGGGTTGACCAAGTCTTTGATGTGTTTCGAGCCTTCCCGGAAGGACAGTCCGCTGAGCTGTAAGGCATTGGCATTGATGAAGCCTGCGACAGCTTCAGGGTTCGTCTTGGAGTACTCCCGAAGGGCCCATCCGATGGCTTTGCGGATGAAGAACTCCTTCTCATGTGCGGTGCGGATCGCGAAGCCGAAGAGCCGGGCCGAGTCGGTGACATCTTTGGCTCCTACCTGACAGATCAGAGCAGTGCGTCGCAACCACATGTCGGATTCATCGATCCACGTGTCTACCACCGGCCAGGTCGCACCGGGAAATTCGATCACGAGGTGTCGAATGAGCTTGGTGGCGACCTCGTCTACAAAGTCCCACCACGCCCCCGAGACGATGAGCTTTCGATAGAGGGGTAGCCGATCTGGTGTGATTCGTTCTTTGAAGCGACGGGCGTATCCGAGAGCGATGTATTTCTCCTCCCGGTGGGAGAGATTCCAAAGTGCGAGAACCGTCTTCTCGTATCCAGTGGCCGAGTCGGGTGGAAAGTCCTTCACCACCTGGCGCAGGATTGGGACTCGTCCCGCCTTCTGCACGCCATAGAAGGGCAGGTCCGTCTTCATATAGGCCTGCATCTGCGGGGCTTTCGTTGGGTCCGCTTGCTCGCCAAGAGCTTGACGGACGAATTCACATGCTTGATCTGATTTCGAACTCACCACGTGATCTCCAAGGTCCCGTCCCGGAGGACCCGGGCCTCATCCTGCTCGCTGAGCCAAATGGTTGACGATTCGTCGATAATCAACCCCGGTCCGCGAATCTCGTCGTCGCATGCGAACCCACTTCGTTGCCACAACGAGCCATGCGCTCCCTGACCGGCGAAAGACCCCTCTGTCCGTGCTGGGTCCGGGCCGCTACCAGATGAGATCGATTCGACCGACTCCCATGTGACCGGCGGGATCCCTGTGGCCACCGCCCGAATGTTGACGACTTCGATACCTGGGCTTTCGAGGACGAAGCCAAATCTCTGCTTGTGTTCGGCAGCAAAGTCAGCGCCGACATGCTCGCCTCGGTAAGGAACCGACACCTCGTGTGACTGTCCGTGGTAGCGGACGTCCGCAAAGGAATCGACAGATTCCGGCTCGCTCCTGTAGATCTCCCGATAGCGGGCTACGGCCCGAGCCTCGAGTTCCCCGACCGAGTGGGGCAGGCCGACGTCAGAGTCGGACATCATCAATGTCGCCAGGACCTCGACACGGGGCCGCGCCATCATCAAGCCAAGGGCTGAAAAGACACCCGCCAGAGGTGGCACCAGAACTGACTTCATTCCCAGAGCGCGAGCGAGCCGGGTGGCGTGGAGAGCTCCGGCGCCCCCGTACGCAATGAGCGATGACATCCGCGGGTCGAAACCTTCCTCGACCGAAACCGAGCGTATAGCTCGCTCCATGTGAGCGTCGACGATTTCGATGATGCCCCGAGCCGCATCAAGCGGGCCCATTCCAATATCGTTTCCGAGTGCGGACAGAGCGCCGAGCGCCAGACTCCGATCCAACTGCAAGGAGCCGCCAAACGTGGCAGTCGCAGGCAAATACCCGAGCGCGAGGTTGGCGTCCGTGACAGTGGGTTCGGTGCCTCCCAATCCGTAGCAAGCAGGGCCCGGGCGGGCCCCGGCCGATCGAGGGCCGACCCGAAGCGAGCAGCCGCTGTCGAGCCACGCTATTGAACCGCCGCCAGCGCCAACAGTCCGGATCGGCATCGAAGGAACACGGTTCACGCGGCCTCCAAGGAGCTGGTGGCGAGCCAGAACCACTCCGTCGCTCCCGATTCGACAAACGTCCGTTGAGGTTCCGCCCATGTCGAAACTGATCGCCGAATCTATGCCATGGAACTCCTTCAGAGCGTTGGACGCAACGACGCCGCCGGCTGGTCGGACAGGGTTAATTGGCCTACCACCTCGGCCGCAGCGGCAAACGGGAGCAGGCCGCCCGACGACGTCATCACGTCGGCGCGGCGTTCGCCGATGCGCTCGGCCAGATCTCGCAGGTACCGGGCCGTGACAGGTGTCAAGTAGGCGTTGAGAACGGTTGTAGCGATGCGTTCGTATTCCCGAAATGCAGGCGACAGGGCCGAGCCGACACTAAGCGGCAGGTCGGGGAAAGCATCCCGAACATGGGCGGCCAGGAGGCGCTCGGGCGAAGCGTCGATGTGTGAATCGAGAAGGGCCACGGCGACGGCGTCAGGGGCAATCTCTCGAATTGCTTCGAGAGTCGACTCCAGATCGACATTCCCGATACGGCTGGCCTTGTCGACCAGCGGATCGGGCCGATCAATGGCGGTGTCGTAAAGGCTCGGCCGGTTCTGACGGGCGATCTCCACGAGATCTTCGAATCCCGATGTGGTCACGAGTGCCACCCGGGCACCACTGCCCTCGAGCATCGCATTAGTTGCGACGGTGGTGCCGTGTAAGAAGATCGAGTCCTCCGAGAGTTTGCAGTCATCGAGCCCGGCCATGACACCGTCGGACTGGACTCGAGTGCTGGGTGTTTTCCAGCCTCTTATCTTGGACCCATCGAAGGTGACAAAGTCGGTGAATGTGCCGCCGACGTCAGCACCGACTGATCTGTCCATGCGGTAGCCTCAGTTCCCTATGCCAGTGCAACCTGCCCCGACACCAAATCCGAACGCGATGAAGTTTGCCGTAGGGGTCCCCGTGGGAGGGCCGTCGACCTTCGTACGCGGTGCCGAGACAGAAGAGGCTTTTGTCAAGGAGCTATTGGAGATCGAAGGGGTGGCCAGCATGTTCATGACCGCAGACTTTGTCACTATCACCAAGGCTCCAGGTAGTTCGTGGGAAACCATTACTCCCCTCGCCGTGTCGATCCTAGAAGGTCGATTCAGCAACTGAACCCGGTGGAGCCAGTGGGAAAGGCCCCTATTGGTCCACCTCGATGAGAACCGGGCGAACGATCCCGCCCGAAGTCGGGACCATCGCCACCACCTGCCATGCCCCGGTCGAACTCTGGATGCCACCGACGACATCGGCGTTTGGGTTGTCACCGAGCACCAGATCAACGATCCCCGACGGCACCTCGACAAGTGATGCAGCGGCGCTCGGCGCGGTGATCGCCGGGCCAGCGGTGGGGGCAGTTGTCACCTGCGCACCTGACTCGGACACGGCCACCACAACCGAAAGCAGTTCGGGCGCCACCCTCTCGTACGTCTGACCGTCGGGGGCCACCATGTACCGGGCCAGAACGTCGACTGAGTAGATACCCACATCGATCTCCTCGGTTGACAATGCCCGCACCCACTCCACAAAAACGCGGGCTCCTTCGGGCGCGGACGGGATCGGTATGTCGCCCGGAAGGAGCATCCGCAACGTTGGATTCTCCTGGGACCCGTCGACGGTCAGGTACTCGAGCACAAACCACTCCGCATGTGCCGCGGCCACTTCCGACAGGGCGGCGGGCGCAACGGCGTAGAGATCGGCTTCTGTGATGTTCGGGGGAGTGAGGGCCGGAGGCGGTGCCAGAGATTCGACGGTGGGAGCCGGTGCTGCTGGTGCGAGTTGGGCGGTCGGCTCGACTGCAGCAGGCGCCGGCGGGACCGACTGACGATTGCTTACAAATGAGTAGACCAGAGCACCGACGACAACAGCTGCGGCAATTCCAATGATCAGAGTCTGGCGGTCATTTTTCGGGTTTTCGAGCGTCTCCCACGGGATCCGCTCGTAGATCTCTTCCCTCTTTTCTTCCATGCCACGAAGGTATGGATCTGTAACAGCCAGTTCAAGGGGTGTGGCTGACCGCGGGCCGATGGTGGTGTACCGCTGGGACCGATACCCGGGAACCCGACAGAGGAAGCTATCGTTTTCCCCGGCATGGCTATGAACCCAGACCCCAAACCGGGCCGTTGGATCCTTCCCCTTGTGGTGTTGGGAATGGTGGCTTTTACATATTTCTTCGTGCGCGAACTGCCTGAAGCAACTCCGGAATCGACTCTCGTTTCTGGTGGCACGACCACCACGACCGTTCCTGGCGGCTCAACCACTCAACCCCCGGGCACCGGCAACGGGGCTACGGATCCCGAAGTTCAGGCATACATCGACGAACTCGAAACGATCGACGCGTCGCTGCAACTTCTCCAGGCTGAGATGGTCGCAGTCAACAACGGATTTGACGCTGACCCGAGGGAAATCGAGTTCTCCGACGCCGAGTCCCGGATGGAGGCCGTTCAGACAGACACCGACGCTTTGGCCGATCAGGTTGCTGAGATGGAGGTTCCGGCAGGTTTTGACACCAACCACCAGGCACTCACCAATGCCATCGACATCGCAGCCGGGGCTGCAGCAGACGCCCTCGACGGTCTACGGTCTTCGGATCCCGGCGAACTCCGGCGCGCCGCTGTGGTTGCTTTCACCCAGGCGACGGACAACTTCAACATTGAAGTGACCAACACGAAGACAGCGGCCGGAGTGGAATCGACTCCGTAGTGGCGGTCGATCTCCGACCTGTAACCGAAGACGAGTATCCCGCGTTCGTCGCAAACCTCGAACTCACCTTCGGCTTCGACCGCGACCCCGAAGAGGACAGACTCCGACCCATTTTCGAGTTCGATCGAGCGATTGGCCACTTCGACGGTGACCAAATCGTTTCGACGCTGGGGGCATTCAGCCTCCAAATGTCAGTCCCCGGCGCCGTCCTTCCGTGTGGCGGCACCTCTGTCGTCACAGTGGCACCGACTCATCGGAGGAGTGGGCTCCTCCGGGAATTGATGACGCGACTTCTTCAGGATGTTCAAGACCGTGGCGAGCCGATGGCCGCGTTATGGGCGTCGGAATCCGAGATTTATGGGCGATTCGGATACGGCCATGCCACCGACTCGGCCGAGTTGTCCTTCCATCGTCTCGGTGCCTCGCTTTCGCGCCATGCGCCGCAAGTCCCCGAAACCAGGTGGCTGACTTTGGATGAGGCACGCCAGTCGATACCACAATTTCACGACGCGTTTCGCACCGGCCAGCCCGGTATGTTCGCTCGCTCGGCCGAATGGTGGAACGCGCGGGTTTTCACCGAATCTGCACATCGAAATGATGGCGCTACCGATGCGCGCTGGGTTGTCGTTGATGGAGACGGTGGTATCGATGGTTATGTCCGCTACCGCGTCAAATCAGGCTTCGGCGACGACGGGCATTTCGGCAACGAAGTTCAGGTGGTCGACCTCTTCGCCAACACTCCGGCAGCATGGGCCGGGCTGTGGTCATACATCCTGAGCCAGGATCTGGCGACAAAGGTCGTTGCACGCTTGCGGTCCCCCCAGGACCCCGTATTCGGTCTTCTTGCCGGGAGGAGACGTGCCAAGACCCATGTCAGCGATGGCCTTTGGCTACGTCTGGTCGATATACCGTCGGCCCTCTCACAACGCCGCTATTCGACCACTTTCAGCGGAGTTTTCGAGGTGCACGACCCGATGGGAATGAGCGGCGGGCGTTTCCGTCTGGACGCCTCGTCCGAAGGGGCGACCTGCGAATCAACGAGCGACGATCCTGACATTACCCTCGATATCGAAGACCTCGGAGCGTCATTCTTGGGTAACGCCAACTTCTTTCAAGCGGGTCGGGCCGGTCGTCTCACCGGAGACACCCAAACCCTCAAGTCCGCTGACCTCGCCTTCTCCTGGAGTCCCCGGCCCTGGTGCCCCGAGATCTTCTAGTTCCGTCAACCTAAGGCTTTGAGACCCGTATCCGGTGCCGGCTGCATTCAGAAAACGCTCCTAATTACACGCTTCGTGCCACCCACCCAAACTGAATGCAGCTGGGACCGTATCCGGTGCTGGAAGCCTTAGGTTGCAGTATTGACCTACATGTCGTAGTACAGGTGGAACTCGTAGGGGTGGGGACGCAGGCGGATTGGGTCGACTTCGT
>JBGSYD010000006.1:0-126576 GCA_041751055.1 Acidimicrobiia bacterium
GCGGGTTTCGTCCGGTCCGCGAAGTGATTTGGCCAGGTAGGTGAGATGGTCGGTGGCTGCGGTGGCCCGGTCGGGTGAAACGTTCAACAGGAAAATGTTGGTGGTGCCATGGTCGGTGGGTTCGGTGATCACGGCCCGTTCAGTAATGGCCTGTTCGAACCGGTCGGATGCCTCATCGGGGTTGGTTTCGATGCAGAGTTTGCGGATCAACGCCCGGAGTTGGCCCGTAGTCAACCGTGGCGCCTTCTCGATGACCTGATCGATGACATCACGAGCCGTTCCCACACTGAGATGAGCGGTCTCATTGACCATTACCCGCGCCCTGGGTAGGTCGATTCGTCCTGCAGTCATGGCACGAGAGATTCGGGGGAGACGCAGTGTGAAGTTTTCGGCCAGTCCGAGAACGGTTTCTGCTGACCGCCTGGTCAAGCGCAATGCGGCACTCACTTCGGTCTCGGCACCTTCGAACCGCTCTTCGACCCCCAGGTCTCTGTCTCCGGTGTCATTTGCAACTGCGGCAAGGGCCTCAAATTTTCTCCCTGAATAATGCGAAACCATTCGGTCGACTGATCGCAGCGCTACAACCCGGTCGTATCCCGAGAGTTGCTCGAAATCGATTGTTGACAGGATCGCGGCCAAGAATGGTCCGGGCTCCATTCGATCGAGTTCCTTCGGAATCGTCTGCAAATCGTTCTCGAACATATGTTCGATTGTATCAAGCCGCTCAGACAGATTCCATAGCCCCTCCGGAATTCGCGGAGGAATCCTCTTGAAAAACACCATTCGTTCGACCGGCCGCTGGTTGTGCAACTGGTATTTCCGGCGCAATCTCCAATAACGGACGTGACAATGGCAGCGTGAGAGCGCAGATGCATGTAGATCAGGTCGTAACCGACGTCGCCCTGGTGCAGCAGCTCTTGATGTCCGAGTTTCCGAAATGGGCCGATCTCCCGATTGAGCCCGTTTCCTCGTTCGGAACCGATCACGACATATATCGGCTGGGCCGCGAACTTGCCGTTCGTTTGCCAATTATCGGCTGGGCCGAATATCAGGCGGCAAAAGAAGGGGAGTGGCTTCCCCGACTGGCACCACACTTACCCGTTGCCGTGCCAGTGCCAGTCGCCACTGGACGACCGGCATTCGGGTATCCATTTTCGTGGTCTGTTTACGAGTGGCTACCCGGCGTTGATGCTTCCTCGGGAATTCAAGATCTTGAAACGGCCGCCGTTGACCTTGCCAGATTCATCAAGGCGTTACGAGTTGTCGAAAGTGCCGATGCTCCTAAACGGCAACCTGGAAGTCGGGGAGGAAATCTCGGCGAGTTTGATGAGGGTGTGCGGCTTCGTGTGGGCCAACTTGGAGATCGGGTTGACGGCAAGTCTGTACTTCGTTGCTGGGACGAGTCACTCGAGGCTGGACCATGGGTCGGTCCGGAGGTGTGGGTGCATGGAGACCTTTTGCCCGGGAATCTACTCATCGTTGATGGGAGACTGTCTGCGGTGATCGACTTCGGGGGTCTCAACGTGGGCGATCCGGCTTGTGACTTGCAACCGGCCTGGAATCTGTTTGTTGGTGCGAGCCGCGCTCGGTTTAGGGCCGAGCTCGACGTAGATGATGAGTCCTGGCTACGTGGACGTGGCTGGGTGGTGTTTCAGACCGTCTCTGCCCTCGCGTACTACTGGGATACCAACCCGGAAATGGTTCGCCACGCTTCCTTTGCCTTGAGCGAAGCCCTCAGCGATCCATCGAGTGCCCGATAGAGTCCCCTCTGATGAGTCTTCCACCACTCGATTTCACCAAGCCCGCCGAGCCCGATCCGGACACTGACCTGCGAGTATCGCTGACCAACTGGCTCGATTATCAGCGTCGCCAGTTCATCAGAAAACTCCGCGATTTGGATCCCGCCCGGGCGGCCGAGCATGCCGTCCCACCACTTGAACTGTCCGTTCTCGGCCTGGTTCGCCATATGACTCAGATGGAGCACGTCTATCTCGCTTGGGGCCTGGGTGGGGGTGAACGTCACATGGTTTATGGCGAAGACGACTTCGATTCAGGCTCAGCTGACAGTTATCACGAAGATCTCACTTTGTATCTGGCCGAGATAGACAAGGCCGACTATGCGATCGCCGCCCTCCCATCGCTGGATTCGCACGGGTTGGGCCACGGTCGGCCCCTGGGAGCGACGCTGGTCAAGATGGTCTCGGAGTATTCGCTCCATAACGGTCAGGCGCACATGTTGCGGTACGCCGCTTTGGGCGAGGTTGTTCGTTAAATGCGCACGAGGCGTAGCTACCGTGATCGGCATGAGACGTCTTGCGGGGTCACTCGGTGTTCTCCTTATCCTCGCGGCATGCACGACCGCCGAACCCGGACTGGAGACGACGACGACGTCAACCGGCCCGGCGACAGGCTTGACGGCCACTACGACACTGCCGCAGGCCACGCCTGACCACCCGATCCAGATCAGCGGCACCAACTTCGTCGACACCCGGACGGGACAGGTTTTCACCCCGAGGGGCGCCAACTATCTGACCCGGGTGTTCATCGGTAGGGGCTATGAGGACCGCACGCTCTCACCCGCCGTTTTCGACCCAGTTCGCACTGGCGCCGACTTCGATGCTCTGACGAGTCGTGGCTACAACACGGTCAGAGTCTTCCTCGACACTTGCAGCTCCGGCCCTGACTGCATAGGCGTTGTCGACGGGATTGGTCTGAATCCGGACTACCTCGACTCCATCGTAGGGTTCATGAACCTGGCCAAAGAGAAAGGCATCTTCATCCTCTTCACGTCCAACGATCTTCCCGACCAGGGGGGATATTGGGCGATCAGTGATCGGGACAATGGAGACGTCTTCCCCGGATACAGGAACTCTCACTACTTGACCGCTTCGGGCGAGGAGGCGGCCACTACCTACTGGTCGGACCTCCTCGGAGGATTGGTGGAGAGAGATGCGCCCTTTGATACGGTTCTGGCGTGGTCGATCCTGAACGAACAATGGATGTTTACCGACCAGCCGCCACTCAATCTCGAGTTTGGCGAGATCACCACCAAAACCGGCACCTACGACATGGCGGACCCAGATGCCAAACGTCAGATGGTAACCGACGCCACCCGCTCGTATTTTGCGGCGGTAGCCGGCGTCATTGGTGAACATGATCCGTTCGGTCTGGTCACATCGGGCTTCTTCGCACCGCAATTCCCCAACCCAACCCAAATCGGTGGTGCGTGGCACGTGGATACGGCACCGTTGATCGAGGACTCGGCATTGGATTTCTTTGACTTCCACGCCTATCCGGGGGAGGACATCTCGCTTGCTGAGATCGCGGAGAACTTCGGCCTCCCGGCAGACAAGCCGGTGATCATGGGAGAGTATGGGGCGTTCGGCGACCGATTCCCCGATATCAACAATGCTGCCCTGAACGTCCAAGCCTGGATGGCTGAATCGTGTGACCTGGGCTTTGGTGGATGGCTCTATTGGGAGTTCGCTCAGGCCGACCCTTCGGTGGGTGACGTCACCTGGTCATTGAGTGCCGTTGAGAACTTTCTTCTCGATGCAATCGCTCCGATCAACCAACCCGATCCGTGTACTCCTACTCTCGAAGACCCCAATCTCGCCAAGAACGTTGGAGCCACCGCCTCACGGTCCCTGTCTGACCAGCCGCCCGAAGCTGCTATTGACGGCGACCCCACCACGCAGTGGGCGTCCGGGGATGATCCGACCCAATGGATCGAGGTTGACCTCGGAGACTCTAAGGAGATTGGGAGGATCCAACTGACTGTGGCCCAGTTCCCCGAAGGTCTGACTCGTCACCTGATTGACATCGACGGGGTGAGGGTCTGGGCGTTCGAGAACGAAACAACCGAGGGCGCGATACTCGAGTTCGTACCCGAGACACCGATCACCGGCCAGATAATTAGAGTGACCACTATTTTCAGCCCTTCGTGGGTGGCCTGGAATGAAATTCAGGTCTTCGCTCCCTAGTGATGAGTCTGCAAAATACTGGAGCGGTCCCTCCGGCCGTTTCCGCTGCTTAGCCGGCGACCTTCCCGCCCAACTCGAGGACCCGTTTGGCGATGAGCCTGTGAACTTCTTCTGCGAGTAATCCGGCATCTTGGGAGGTCAACCGGGACGTGTCGATTGCGGCATCGACGACGGCGTCGATTGTCCCTCCCCGGACCCACAATGTCCCCGGTTTCCATGCTTCATACGTGCCGTGGATTGTCACAGGGAGAATCGGCAATTGGCTCGCAATCGCCATCGTGAAGGCACCCTTCTTGAATGGGTGGAGCTCGCCGTTTCGGGGCCGGGTCCCCTCCGCGTAGATGATGAGGCTGCGACCCTTGGCTACGAGCTCATTCGACCTGCGATTTACCTCGGCATGGACCGCCGACCTCGCAGCCCGATCGACCTGGACTATCCCCACGGCCCGCATGCCCTGCGCGAGGATCGGGATCCTGAACAGCTCCTTCTTGGCCAGGTAGCGAATCGGGAGGGGAACCGCGAGAAAACACGACATGATGTCAAGGGTTGATTGATGATTGGCAACCACCACGTATGACCTGTCGAAGTCGATGTTTTCCTTCCCCTGAATGGTGAGTTTCGATCCGGAGACTGCCAGCCAGATTCGGCTCCACGTACGGATTATCCGGTCGATCCAGGGCGACGTGTCGTTCACGGCTGCGATCACCATCACGACCGGAACTGCGACCGATGTGGTGATGATGCCGACGATCGACGTCAGAGCGGTTCGCCACAAGGTCGCCAACCAAGACATGGCTTGAGGCTAGTGGCGCCGTACCCTCGTGGCATGGAGAAGGCCCCCTTCAGGCTGAGGTTGACGCAGCTGGCGCCAATTTCGACGGAAACGAGCGCCGTCGTGGTGTCGCACCTCTTCGCGTGGCTGTCGCAACGGGTGCCTGGCACGGTCACCTTTTACCGGGCAATGCCCGACGAGGTCGACGTCAGCCAGCTGGTGGATCGCCTCCCTGGCTGGCGGTGGGTCCTGCCCAGGGTTGAATCTGACCTCGAGTTGACGTGGCGTGATGGCCGCCTTCCATTGGAGCGCCATAAGTGGGGAATGGAACAACCCGTGGCGTCGGGACCCGTTGTTCCGACCCACGAGATCGATATTTTCCTGGTTCCGGGTGTCGCATTCGACCGGACAGGCAATCGTCTGGGGCGTGGTGGCGGGTTCTACGACCGCGAATTGGCGTCCATGCGCGGTGATGCTCTACCGGTTGGAGTCACGGTCGACGAACGCGTTTTGGACGCTGTCCCCTTTGAAGAGCATGATATTCGCGTCCGTTATCTCAGCACCGAGACCGGAGTCATCGAGACCAGCGCCAGGATCTGACGTTGTCGATTGAAATGACGATTGCAGGCCCCGCCGGCGGATGATCCCGATATTGCTCATACTTCTCAGTGAGCTTTGCGGCGGCGATCTCGTGCATCCCACCTCGATCCACGATCTTGGCCGACCCATCGACACGAACCCACCACAAGTCGGCCCAGCTCGAGTCGTATTGATCTACGAGCACCGATACCCGGGGGTTGGCACGAATGTTGTCGAGACGCTGCGGATTGATCGTCGTCTTGGGTTTGTGGTCGATCATCGTATAGATGCGGTTTTCGGACAGAGCGAAGGTGATCGGCACCAGGTGGGGAGATCCGTCCGACCTCACGGTGGCGAGTCGTGCCACCTCAGCCATGCTGAAACGGCTCAGCGCTTCGGTGGTTTCGGCCTCAGAGATCGAGGGCCTGCTCTACGGTCGACCATGCCCTTTCGGCCCAGATCTCATGGCCACCTGCGCTGACGTGGAAGAGGTCGGGCGACCAGAGGTCACGATTTTTGTACCAGACATCCAGGGGTCCATCCCGCTGCGCCACCACCCAGGAGCCGTATTTCTCAGCGACGGCTTCGTGGGCGCCGTTGAATCGAAGGCTGCGACGGGACAGAAGGTTGCGCAGGGGCGGTTTGAGACGGGGGATCGTGCCCAGATCGCCAACACCACTCTGGATGACGATTGCCCCGATTTCGCTGAATGCCGCAACGAGTTGTTCCAGGTTGGATTGGAATTTCCGGAGAGCCACACCCTTGAGTGCATCATTTGCCCCGACCGACAAGAAGACGAGGTCAGGTTTGAATTCGAGCGCACGCTCCATCTGGTTGGCGACGAGGTCATGCGCCATCGAACCACCCACGGCCCAGGATCTGAGCTCGACCTGATAGATCTCTGAAAGCCGGCGGGCGATATGGCTGATCCAGATCTCGTCGGGACCGGCGACACCCGGGGCAGTAACTGTGGAGTCGCCGAGGACCGCAATCCGGATCTTGGGGTGGCCCGGTGAGCCGAGAACGCGCGACGGGTCGAATTCTTCCTGCTTCGGCGCCGGTCTGAGCACGGCGTACAGGGCTTCGATGCCGACAACAGCAAGGATTGCCGTAGCTCCACGAGTAATTACCCGACGGATCATGTCCTCATTTTGCCACCGAATTGATTTATCGCTCTATGGCCTTCGCAATGCGCGCCTTGAGTCCAAAACGACCACCATTGTCGGTCAGGTCTACCACGGCCCCGATTGCTTCGGAGAAACCCAGTGGGTCATCCGGGAAGAATTCGTAACCGTCACCGTCGATGTCGAGGTCGAATCGGTAGATGGTGCTACGTTCGGCTTTCACCTTGTGCATGGCCCAAGAGCCAACAGCGATTCTGCCCGCCAGTACGCGCAGACGTCTGTCTTCGTCGAACTGAAGTATCACGTTGGTGAGTTCGAGGTTCTCACCTTGCATCCGCCCTGAAAATTGTGCCATCCCAATCCCCAATCTAGCCCAGATTTCGAATAGGTGTCTAAGAAAATCTGGGAAATACTTTCCCGAAGTCGTCGCCTGTTAAACCGACCGGATCTCACCGAGCAGGCCAATCACCTGCTCGAGCTCATCGCGGTTCCATTCCAGTGATTCAAAGACGGCGTTGATTCTCACCGTGGCTTCGGCGACGAGCTCAGCGCCACGAGGGAGGAGTCGTGCGAGAACCACCCGATTGTCGTGAGCGGCGACTTCTCTTCTGATGAGCCGATCTCGCTCCAATCGTTTCACGGCGCTGGTGACGCTGGCCGGATGAACCTGGAGGCGCTGGCCGATCTTTCCCATCGGGAGCTGATTGTCCCTGGCAAAGCCGAGGAGTCGGAGTATCTCGAATCTTGCAAACGTCAAGTCCAGAGGAGCCATGACCGACTCGACTCGGGATACGAGAATCCGATTGACCCGGGCAATCGTCGTTACTGCAGCCATGCCGGGGGCAGCGGATTCCCAACCGTGAAGGGCCCATTGCCTCACCGCTTCGGCTATCGGGTCTTTCAACCCTTCGATCACGCCCGCTCCTCCGGAATGCTTTGACATCAAACTATTTTACTCTGTAGAATTGCAGTAGCAACGAAAGGGCATGTTGGAGTTGGTGACGCCATCTAACAAGGTCCGCTTTGTGACCGCGACCACTCTCTTCGACGGTCATGACGCGTCCATAAACATCTTCCGGAGAATCCTGCAGTCGTCAGGCGCCGAAGTGATCCATCTCGGCCACAACCGCACAGGCCTGGACATCGTTGAGACTGCAATCGAGGAAGACGTACACGCAATTGCGGTCACTTCGTATCAAGGCGGGCACAACGAGTTCTATCGATATCTGTATGACCTGCTCGTTGAGCGAAATGCGACACATATCAAACTCTTTGGCGGCGGGGGCGGGACGATTCTCCCTGATGAGGGTCGAGACCTGGCAGAGTATGGCGTCACCAGGATCTACTCACCCGACGACGGACGCCAAATGGGGCTGACCGGCATGGTGGCCGACATGATCGAGAAGTCCGACTTCCCGCTGGGCGAGCTCAACGGTTTCAAACCTGCCGACCTTTCAGTTGATAACAGGGCAGCGGTGGCCCGACTTATTTCAGCCGCCGAGAATTATGGCGAGAAATATCCGGATGTCTTCGAAGAAGTGCGCGAGCGCGCAACCACTTCCACCGCTCCGGTCATCGGTGTCACCGGGACCGGAGGCTCGGGGAAGTCGAGCTTGGTGGATGAGCTGATCCGACGCCTGCTCATGGACTTCGAACATCTGCACGTTGCGGTGATCTCGGTCGATCCGTCGAAACGCAAGTCTGGCGGAGCATTGTTGGGTGATCGGATCCGGATGAACTCTCTGCCCCATCCTCGGGCGTATATGCGTTCCCTGGCCACCCGGCAGGCCAATCTCGCGCTGTCTCCTCATGTGGCGACCGCTATCGACGTCGTCAAGGCAGCAGGATTCGATCTTGTCCTCCTGGAGACGTCCGGCATCGGACAATCGGACACCGAAATCGTCGATCTGTCCGATCTGTCGATGTATGTCATGACCCCCGAATACGGTGCGGCGACTCAATTGGAAAAGATCGACATGCTCGACTTCGCCGATCTCGTTGCTATCAACAAAGCAGACAAGGAAGGCGCCCTCGACGCCCTCCGTGATGTGCGTAAGCAATACCGTCGCAACCACGTCGCGTTCGAGGCCGGCGACGACGATCTGCCGATCCATCTCACCGTGGCGTCTGACTTCAACGATCCTGGGACCAATCGCTTCTACAGGGCGATGGTCGGCGCCCTCGGCCTGAGCTCGGGATTGGAACTTCCAATCGCCGATACCGAGAAGCATCACGTGGTGCCGCCCAACCGCACGCGTTACCTGGCCGAAATCATCGAGGAGATCGCCCGATACGACTTGTGGGTTGATGAGCAGGCTGAGGCCGCGGAAACCTGGTATCGCCTCGAGGCGGCCCGTGACCAATTGGGAACGGGCGTCGTCGATGAATCTGCGGAGGCGGTCGATCCAGAGAACCGCAAAGCCCTCGAACGTTGGGAAGGACGCCTCGCCGAATATTCGGGTGAGCAGTTCATCTACCACGTCCGCGGCAAGGAGATTCGGGTCCCCCTTCATCACGAGACCTTGAGTCATACCAGGGTTCCCAAGGTCGCCTTGCCCCGATATCGGTCATGGGGCGACCGTCTGAGATGGATGCTCCAGGAGAACGTTCCCGGAGAATTCCCGTTCACGGCCGGCGTCTTCCCGTTCAAACGCGAGCTCGAAGATCCGACCCGGATGTTCGCAGGCGAAGGGCCGCCCGAGCAGACCAATCGGCGGTTTCACTACCTCGCAGCCGATCAGCCGGCCAAACGTCTCTCGACGGCCTTCGACTCGGTGACTCTGTATGGCGAAGATCCTCATGAGCGCCCCGATATCTACGGGAAAGTGGGGAACTCAGGGGTGTCGATCGCAACTCTCGACGATGCCAAGAAGCTCTACTCCGGATTCGATCTGAGCGACCCAACAACATCGGTCTCAATGACGATCAACGGCCCGGCGCCGATGATCCTGGCCTTCTTCATGAACGCCGCAATCGATCAGGCGTGTGAGAAGTACATCGTCGAACAAGGCCTCGAAGCCGAGGTCGAGCACAAAATCGCCGCGATCTACGAGGATCGGCCCCGGCCCCGGTATCACGGCGAGCTGCCGCCGGGCCACGACGGTCTTGGCTTGATGTTGCTCGGCGTCACTGGCGATCAGGTGCTACCGACCGACGTCTATGAGCGGCTGAAGGCGGACACGATGTCCCGGGTCAGGGGGACGGTCCAGGCGGACATCCTCAAGGAGGACCAGGCGCAGAACACATGCATCTTCTCGACGGAGTTCGCCTTGCGGATGATGGGCGATATTCAGCAGTTCTTCGTCGACAACAACGTACGCAACTTCTACTCGGTCTCGATAAGCGGCTATCACATGGCCGAGGCCGGGGCCAACCCGATCAGCCAGCTGGCTTTCACCCTGTCGAATGGGTTCACGTTCGTCGAGTATTACCGGGCGCGGGGAATGGACATAGATGACTTCGCCCCCAACCTCAGCTTCTTTTTCTCCAACGGGATCGACGCTGAATACGCCGTTATCGGACGTGTCGCGCGGCGAATATGGGCGAAGGCGATCAAACACAAATACGGGGGCAATGAACGCTCCCAGAAGCTGAAATACCACATCCAGACTTCGGGACGATCTCTGCATGCCCAGGAGATCAGCTTCAACGACATTCGCACCACATTGCAGGCCCTCTATGCGATCTACGACAACACCAATAGCCTTCACACCAACGCCTACGACGAGGCCATCACCACGCCCACCGAAGAGTCGGTGAGGCGGGCAATGGCGATCCAGCTCATCATCAATCGCGAGCTCGGTCTTGCCAAGAACGAAAACACCTTGCAGGGTTCGTTCATCATCGAAGAACTGACTGACCTCGTCGAAGAGGCTGTGCTAGCTGAGTTCGAGCGGATCAACAGCCGCGGAGGAGTGCTTGGGGCGATGGAGCGCCAATACCAGAGGACCAAGATCCAAGAAGAATCGCTGTATTACGAGCAGCAGAAGGAATCCGGGGAGTATCCGATCGTCGGGGTCAACACGTTCATCTCGAAGGAAGGCTCACCATTCGTCATTCCCCGGGAACTGATCCGCTCCTCCGAAGCCGACAAGAAGCGTCAGATCTCAAACCTGAGAGCGGTCCAGGATCGCAACTCGCAAATGGTAAACACAGCCCTGGCAAATCTCCAGGGAGCTGCGATCAAGAACGACAATCTGTTTGCTTCGCTGATGGAGGCTTCAAAGCTCGCCTCGCTGGGCCAGATGAGCCACGCTTTGTACGACGTCGGCGGCCAGTACCGCCGAAGCATGTAGTCAGTCGGGCCTGATTGGGTTCGTGGCCTAGACTCGAGTTGACCTCGGAGGGGACAATGTCGAGACGCATGATCTCCATTTTCGTGGCGGTCTTGCTCCTGTCAGCCTGTACCGAGTCGACAGTCGGGCCAGACACCACAGGACTCCTCGGTCCACCGGTGACCAACCTCCCTGAGGCCACACGTCTCGAATACAGTGCAGCCGCACATCGAGAAATCTCTGATGATCGCCCGAGACGAGCTTGCCGAACTCACACCGCCACCCCAATTCTCGGCTGACCATCAGATTCTGTTGGCGTTCTTCAGCGAGCAATATCAAACGGCCCTGGAGATCACCGCCGCAAATGCTGAGCGTGACACGGAGACGGTCTTGGAGCTTTTCGATCGATCCAACGAAGTCGCCAACGAACTCGACAACATATCGGATATCTTCCGACAGTTGATTCCGCAACTCCTCTCGTGAACGAGGGGGGTGGTTGGCTCCGGATAAGTTTCAACCTCATCCGTTCGGGGTAAACCGGCTGCCTCTTGACTGAGGAAACCAAAACCGGCGAGGCAGGTCGCTCGGATTGGCGTGCCGCATGGCCGCCCTATTCGTATTGGGCTCGAGTCGGCTTAACCCTCATTGTCGTGGTGGCAACCGTTGGTGTTTTGTGGACCTTGCGGTCGGTGCTTCTCATCCTCGTCGCCTCTCTCGTCCTGGCCATTGGATTACAACCCGCCATTGGTTGGTTCGAGCGCCGGGGGATGCGGCGTGGCTGGGGCCTGGCCATGGTGCTACTCGGTGGTCTGGCGGTTTTTGGTGGAATGGCTGTGGTCCTGATCCCATTTATCGTCGGCCAGGTCGGCGAGCTGATCGATGGTCTTCCCGAGTTTGTTACCCGCATTCAGCAGGGACCAGGTTTCTTGGGGCGAATGCTGGAGTTCACCGGTATTGACGCGTTGCTTGGGGACGGGAGTGCTGCTCCCGGTGCCGAGTCGTCGATCGACCCGCTCCAGGTGTTGTCGGACCTCGGTGGAACCTTGTTCAGCTTGTTGACCGCGTTGGTGGTCACCCCGTATTTTGCCCTCGAGTACCCCTCGCTCAAGGCGTGGGCAGTGCGGTTGTTACGGCCCAAACATCGCGAGGACTTTGTACGGGTCATAGGGGAGTCGACCGACCTGATCGCCAACTACATAGTGGGCAATCTCGTCATCAGCCTCATTGCAGGCACTGTGGCATTCGCCGGATTCTGGCTGCTCGACATCAGATTTGCCCTGGCCCTCGCGGCGTGGGTCGCATTCACCGATCTGGTCCCTGCAGTGGGCGCAACGATTGGTGCTGCAGGGGTGGCCGCGGTGGTGGCATTCCAGAGCGGCGACGCCCTACTTGCGACCTTGGCCCTCCTATTCGTGTATCAGATGGTTGAGAATTACGTCATCGCGCCGAGAGTCATGAAAAAGGCGGTTGACCTCAATCCGGCAACCGTGATCGTGGCGTTGATGGTTGGTGGGTCGCTGGCCGGGCTTGTTGGAGCACTTCTGGCGCTGCCGGTCGCGGCGATGGTCAAAGTCGTGGTATTCCAGCTCATCGTTCCGGAACGTCTCGACTTCGTGCGAAAAGAAGCTGCCGCCGACGGCTATCGGGCACAAATCCGGAGGCGCCGGGGACGTCAACTTCCTTAGGCGAGACTGCGAGAAACGTAATAATCGATTGCAGATTTTCGTCCTTGCTTCTGGCGTCCAATTACGATACGATACGGTCCAGTTTCGTAAATGAGGAGCAATAGTGGACGCGGAGACAATCTATCGGAGGCGGTGGCTGACGCTCGCAGTGCTCTCCCTCAGCCTCGTCATCATCGGTCTGGACAACACGATCCTCAATGTGGCGCTTCCCACGCTGGTCAACGAGCTGAATGCGACGGCATCGGAGCTGCAGTGGATGGTGGATTCCTACGTCCTGGTGTTTGCCGGACTCCTGCTGACGATGGGTGCGCTTGGAGACAGGTTCGGTCGCAAACTGGCGCTAAACGCCGGACTGATCATTTTCGGAGTGGCCTCGGTGTTTGCGGCCTTTGCCGATTCGGCATCTAGTTTGATCATTGCCCGATCTTTCATGGGGATAGGTGGGGCATTGATCATGCCTTCGACATTGTCAATCATCACCAATATCTTCACCGGCGCCGAACGAGGACGGGCGATCGCAGCCTGGGCCGCCGTGGCCGGGTTAGGGATTGTGATCGGCCCGGCTCTGGGTGGGTGGCTGCTTGAGAACTTCTGGTGGGGCTCGGTGTTCCTGATCAATATCTTCATCGTCGGCGCAGCGATCATTCTCGGCTTTTTCCTGGTGCCGGAGTCGAAAGATCCAGCGGCGACGCCGCTCGATCCGGTTGGGGCTGTCCTCTCCATCGGAGGGCTAACTTCGCTCGTCTACGCCATCATCGAGGCGCCTGCAAGGGGTTGGACCGACGGCATTGTCCTCGGTGGCTTTGGTTTGGCAGTACTCCTGCTCGCAGTCTTCGTGTGGTGGGAGCGCCGTGTGGAACATCCGATGCTGCGGCTCGAGTTCTTCAAGAATCCTCGATTCAGCGCGGCAAGTGGTGCCATAGCGATGGTCTTCTTCGCCATGTTCGGCACCATCTTCCTCTTGACTCAATATCTGCAATTCGTGCTCGGGTTCAGCCCGCTTGAAGCAGGAATCCGGGTCATGCCCATTGCAACAATGGTGATTGCGGCTCCGCTTGCGGCGCGAGTCGTCGAGAAAGTCGGTACGAAGAAGGTCGTCACCGCGGGTTTGACAGTCGTGGCCTTAGCGATGGCCTGGTTGGCGTTGATTGACAGTGACTCGGGCTATGGCCATGTCGCCGTGACACTTTCCCTCCTCGGTCTCGGGATGGGTGCGGCCATGGCGCCTGCGACCGAGTCGATAATGGGCTCGCTTCCGCTTGCAAAGGCCGGGGTCGGATCTGCCATGAATGACACCACTCGTCAGGTCGGTGGTGCCATGGGTGTCGCCATTTTGGGCAGCATCCTCGCTTCTTCCTATGGATCAGCCATGGAGCCGTTCATCACCAACCTTCCCGCCGAGGCTGCGGCATTCGCACGTGACTCGGTAGGTGGTGCAATTCGAGTTGCCAACCAGATTGGCGAGGCCGGAGCACCGTTGATCGCGGCAGCCCATGAAGCGTTTATTGGCGCCATGACCTCGGCTGTCTGGGTCGCGTCGAGCGTCGCTCTCCTTGGAGCGCTGCTGACCTGGTTTTACCTTCCAGCCGTCGAGCTTCCTCCGGAGGAGAAGGCCCGTTTGTACGGCGACATCAGCCTGACCGAGCCTCAGCCGGAGACCGCCTAGCAGTGACCGCAGTCAGAAAACCGGGGCGCCCTCGTGATGCCTCGGTAAACGACCGGGTACTCGACTCAGCCTTGGAACTGTTGCAGGACGACGGTATGGCCGGCCTGAGCATTGACGCCATCGCGTCGCATGCGGGCGTGAGCAAATCGACCATCTACAGACGTTGGGATTCCAAGGAATTGCTTCTAGTTGATGCTGTTGCCCGATTCGTGGATACGGTCAAGATCCCGGACACCGGCCACATCCGGCACGATCTCGTGGCTGCAGTTCGGGGAATGCGTGATTTCGTATCGGACACCCGGGCCGGAGAGGTGTTCCCGTGGCTGGTCGGTGAGATTGCATCCGGCACCGAGATCGGCAATCGGTACGCCGCCGCTGTGATCATCCCCCGACGCCAGATCCTCGCTGGACTGCTGGAGAAGGCAATCGAGCGCGGCGAGCTTCGGACCAACCTCGACGTCGGTACTGCGGTGGACATGCTGCTTGGGCCGGTCATCGTCCGTCGCATTGCGGGCCTCCTGGATCGTCTGGCCGATGATTGGCCAGAGACTCTCGTAGACACTTTGTTGTCTGCCGCAATCGAGGAGCCAGGTTTAAGCTGAATATATATGCATCGAATTGTCGTTGTGGGCAATTCGGGTTCGGGGAAGACGACGTTTTCCAAGAAGCTGTCGTTGAAACTTGCGTTCCCTTATCTCGAGTTGGACAGCATCTACCACCAAGCCGGCTGGGAGCCTTTGCCGGAAGATGAGTTCAGGGCCCGCGTGGCCGAATTTGCTCTCCAGCCATCATGGATCATCGACGGCAACTACACGAGTCTGGGGATGCGCGACCTGGTGTGGCCGGCGGCGGACACGTTGATCTGGCTGGATCTGCCGCGTTACGTTGTTCTTCCCCGAATCGTCGCACGAACTGTTCGTAGGGCTCTGACCCGAGAAGAGCTGTGGAACGGCAACCGCGAGCCCCTGTCGAATTTCTTCGATCCCCGACCCGATCGCAATGTGATCGTTTGGTCTTTTGTCAAGCATTCGGAGTATCGCCGGAAATTCGAGCAGGCCAGGTCCGAGATCGACACCGCCCACCTGAATCTCTATCGCCTGCCGAGCACAAAAGATGTCGAGTCCTTCCTCAAGGTTGTCTCCTGAACTCAGCCGCACGGGAATGTGCGATGAGGCCCTCGATTCTGCCCAGGTCGGCGGCATCGCGGCCAATCGAATCCGGGTCGTCTATCGCCAACCAAGTCGGCGCTTTCAAGAACGTGAACACAGAGAGACCAGATTGGTACCTGGCGCCCCCACCGGTCGGGAGGACGTGGTTCGGGCCGGCTCCATAATCCGCCATCGCCTCGGCGCTGGTGTCGCCAACGAATACGGAGCCGTAGTTGGACAACCTGGTCAGGAGTTTGTGCGCATCGGGCACGTGTAGGGCAAGATGTTCGGGGGCGATACGCTCAGTGATCGCGATCGCCTGCTCCAGGTCTTCGGCTACCACTCCGAACCCATGGTCCAACGCGGCACGGACTTCATTGGCTGTAGACAGGTCAACGACCTGAACGGCGATCTCCGCTTGGATTCGGGGGAGGATCCGCGGATCGGTGACCACCAGCATCGGGCGTGCGAGCGGGTCATGTTCGGACTGAGCCAGCAGGTCGGCTGCTACCAGTCTCGGATCGGACGCGTTGTCGGCGATGACGACTATCTCGGAAGGGCCGGCCAGGCCGTCAATTCCGATCTCGCCGTAGAGGTACTTCTTGGCGGCAGTGACCCAAATATTGCCCGGTCCGACGATCATGTCGCATTTCGGTGAGGTCGTCCCAAACGCAAGTGCCGCTATTGCCTGTGCTCCGCCAACCGAGATGAGACCATTTGCACCCGAGATCGAAGCTGCCGCAAGGGTCACCGCGGTCGGCCGCGGGGATGCCACCCAGATTTCCTTCACGCCTGCGACTCGAGCCGGGATCACCGTCATCAGGACAGTGGAAGGAAGCGGATGTCTTCCCCCTGGCGCGTAAGCTCCCACGGATGCAACCGGGATCAGGTTGTGGCCGGCTCGCCCTCCCTCAATAGCGATGTCCAGCGGTCCAATCGTCCCGAATTGGGCCCGGGCAAAAGAAAGTATTCGATTCGCGGCCCTCCCCAGAAGGGAATGCGTGGCTGGATCGAGGCTCTTCTCGGCTTGGAGAATGTCGTCGGCTCCATATACAAGGGGCGCATCAGGCTCTAGGTCACCAAACTCCTTGGAGAATTTCCGTAGGGCGGATATCCCGTTCCGTCTTACCTCTTCGACGATCTCCCCTGATCTGACCAGGGCGTTGGTCGGGACAGGTGAACGAGATTGTGCCATGACCTCGCTCGATGACAAGATGGGCAGCAGGGCCAAAGTCATGGCGCTGACTGCTCCATTGGACGTCGAGTCACCCGCAGTTCGCGCATGTCGAGTTCGGCAGAGATCGCTTCGAGGCCCACGCCGACGGACGCCGACTTCACCAACGCAAAGTAGATCAAATCGGCCGCCTCGTGGACAACCTCGGTCGTCGCGGTGGCATCAGCAAGTTCGCAGGCTTCCTCGACGAGTTTGGAGGAAAGCAAAGCGGGAGATTCGAGCAGCTTCCTCGTATTGGAGCCGGCCGGTCCCATCGTCGATGCCAGCTCCTCCAGGCGACGCATCAGCCGAGGAATTCCGAAATCATCGCCCCAACAAGATCGCGTGTTGCGGTGGCAGAATCCCGTTCCGTCCTGTCTGACGGTGAACCTAAGCGAATCTCGGTCGCAGTCGAGGTCGATTCCGATCAGCCTCTGTGTAGCTCCGGACATCGCACCCTTGTCCCACAATCCCCGGCTTCGGCTCCTATAGACACCGCGCCCTGATTCGAGCGCTGCTTCAACGCTGGCGAGATCCGAGTAGGCAAGGCCCAAAGCGACGCCGGACTCATCAACGACAACCGTCGGCCAGAGCCCGTCGCTCCGATCCGAGTGCATGGGCGCGGTCAGTGCCTCTCCAAGTGAGAGCATCCCGTTGTACAGGGCCATGCCGACTTGGCTCTGGCCACCCATCTGATCGATTAGCCCTATCTCTTGAGGTGTGGTGATTCCCCCGGCAATTGTGACGACGGCACCGTCGGCGGCAGCGATGACTTCTCCGGCCCGAGCCAGGTCAGTGCCCCTGGCGCGACCCTCCTTTTCCACGAAGGTGACCAGCAGCCCTCCGCACATCGGGGCGATTTCCCGGATCCGATCCAGAAGCCGCTCGCCTGTGTCCTGACGCCAGCCGTGCGACAGTACTCGGCCATCTCTCGAATCGACTGCAGCCATGGTTCGGCCGCGTGGCAACTTTGAGAGGAGCTCGGGCGTGGCCGCGGTGCCGATGATGATGCGGTGCGCCCCGGCATCGAGCCATGAACGAGCTACTTCAGAATCTCGAATCCCACCTCCGACCCGGATCTTTGCTCTCTTGCACATCTCCCTAATCAGCTTGGAATTGTCACCTTCCCCACGGGCAGCATCGATATCGATAACCGCCACTTCACCGGCTCGTGCCAGCCTCTCGAGAAGAGGTAAAGGATCTCCCGCGTTGATCATCTGCCTTTCGCCCGCAAGAAGTTGAACAGCCTGACCATCGACGATGTCTATTGATGGGATCAGCACGGTCGCACCCTGATACCCGAAGACGACATAGATCTCTTGAGATGCTCGACGGTGGTCCTGCCCTCATGAAGCATCGATGCCACCAGCACCGCGGCGGCTCCTGCTTTGGCTGCGGATACAAGATCCCGGCCGTTCCGGGCACCACCGGACGCGATCACCGGAATCATCACTTTGGTCGCCACGGCGTCAACCAACTGAACGTCATATCCGGATTTTGTTCCGTCGTTGTCCCAACTGGTCAACAAAATTTCACCGGCGCCCAGCGCAGCCACTTGTTGAGCCCACTCGACCACGTCAAGTTGGGTGTTTTTAGTTCCGGCATGCGTCATGACCTCCCAGTGACCGGTATCCCGGCGGGCCGCGTCAATGGCGAGGACAGTGCATTGGGCTCCGAATGTTCTAGAGATCTCTTTCACCAGAAAGGGACGGGCGACTGCCGCCGTATTGATTCCGATCTTGTCGGCGCCTGCTTCGAGCAAGAGAGCGGCATCATCGATCGATCGCACGCCACCACCAACGGTCAATGGAATGGAGAGGGCGGCCCGGACGTCACGGACTGTCTTGGCCGCGTGTGCTCGTCCCTCCGGTGTCGCCGAAACATCAAGAAGAACAATCTCGTCGCCACCTTGCTTTTGATAGACGGCGGCTCGATTCGCAGGATCGCCCATATCGCGTAAGTTCTGAAATTTCACGCCTTTTACGATGCGCCCGTCTTTGATGTCCATGCATGGGACTACTCGGATGGCCGGCCTCACGATCGGTCTCCTGTCTGCGCCACCCATCGATCCAAGACTTCGGCACCCCACGTGCCTGAAATCTCCGGGTGGAACTGGCAGGCAAGGACATTCCCGTGCTCGAAAGCCGCAATGAGCGGAGTCCCGTAATCGGCCAGTGAGGGCACCCAAGGCGATGGGACGCCCGGAAGGTAATACGAGTTTGCGAAGTAGGCCCAACCGGGTTCGATGAAGCGGCTGTGTGATCCGGGTCTCACCTCGTTCCACGACATTTGGGGGACTATGACGTCACCAGAGAATCGCTTGACTTCAGTCTTGATGATCCCCATACCTCGAGCCTGGGGCGATTCCTCGCTGGATAGAGCGAGAATCTGCATCCCAACGCATATAGCGAGTGTGGGGCGGTCTGCTTCGATGCGGGATCGAAGCAGACCCATCAGTCCGTCGGATCGCAGCCGGTCCACCGCCGACGCAAAGGTTCCCACACCGGGGACGACCACCCGGGTCGATCTCAAGATAACCTCAGGTGAAGTCGTGGGAACCAAATCGACCCCGAGTCGCTCAAACGCCGCCACTACCGAGGCAAGGTTGGCCGTGCCGGTGGGTACCACGACGTTTTGAAGTGGGCTCACAAGGACCCCTTTGTGCTGGGCACCGAACCCGGCAGAGAGATTGACACCGCTTCGCGCAGGGCGAGCGCGGTCGCCTTGAAGGCCGCCTCGACCTTGTGATGGTCGTTGTCGCCACGGATGAGATCGATGTGCAGCGCCATTTGTGCGCCGGCGGCCAGCGACCGGAAGAAGTGTGTGAGATTCTCGGTGGCCACAGGCCCGATGGATTCGCGGTGCAGCGCCAGGTCGATCTGAGCCCAGCCCCTGCCAGAGAGGTCCACCACCGACCGGGCCAACGCCTCATCGAGCGGCACGTATGCCGAGCCGAATCTGGTTATCCCTGAGCGGTCTCCAAGGGCCGCGTCGATGGCCTCACCGATCGCCAGTCCGCAATCCTCAATGGTGTGATGATCGTCAACCTCCAAATCACCGACCGCCCTCAGTATGAGGTCGAAAGCTGCATGTTTCGCCAGGGTGTTGAGCATGTGATCGAGAAACCCCAGACCGGTCTCAATCGTCGCCGATCCGGACCCGTCGAGATCCAACGAACCTGATATCTCCACTTCGAGGGTTTTTCGCTCAATCTCAGCGGAGCGTCTCATGGCAGAACCTCCATTAGTTGATTGGTGGTATTGAGGACAAGCGCCGCCGACGCAAAGTGCGCCTCCACTTCGCGTGCGGTACGGCCTGGCGGAGTCACGCCTATGGGCATAACTCCGGCCCGACGTGCAGCGTCAACGTCATCCCGGTTGTCCCCGATCAGCCAGGCTCGATCAACTCCAAGCGTCGCCATTGCCAGCAGAAGTGGCGCCGGATCGGGTTTCATCGCGGCGTCATCTCTGGTGACGAGAGTGGAGATGTGAGGAAGTAGACGGCTGTTGTCGAGGAACTCGATGGCATCCGACCTGGGTCGCCCGGTCACGACAGCAAGCGGGTACCGGGCGGCCCATTGTGCGAGAGTCGCGGGATCGACGAGATTGCGTTCGCTCAGCTTCAGACCCGGCAAGATCGTTGTTCCGTGATAGATCGCCTGGAATACCTCGACAACCTTCGCCAGGTCAACCGTCACACCGCCCGATTCGAGAATCCGCCTCGTGAGTTCCCAATCATCGCTCGCGTTTCCTGCTGCTTTCAGTTGGTCGATTTCCAGGATGTCGACAGTTACACCGAATTGAGCGGCGGTCAGCTTGATGCACTCTGCAAGGCTCTCAGTCACATCTGCCAATACTCCGTCGAGATCGAATATCAAACCCTGCGGACATAGCACTGTCTCGATTGCGGTGGTGAGGCGATCGAATTGAGCTTCATTCCCGGGGAGAGTGATACGGATGACGTCCTGTAGGCCCGGATTGGTGGGATACGTCCTCGTGGCGATACCCAAAGACCCCAATCCGTCAGCGAGAAACGTCGCCCGCTTGGTCGTGGCAAGGATGAAGTTTGCCTGTGAGGGAATTGTTTCGACCCCCAACGAGCTCAGCGTCTCTCTCAGCCGCTCCCTCTCGAAACCGACCGCTCCCAGATAGTCGTCAGTGGCGGCCCGTCCTGAGCCGAGCTGCGACACTGCCATGGCGATTGAGAATCGGGAGACCGGATATGGATTTCCGTAGGCACCGAGCCGTCTGATCAGTTCTACATTCCCTATCGCATAGCCGACACGTAGCCCTGCAAGGCCCCAAGCCTTGGAAAGGGTTCGAAGCATCACAACGTTGGACAGATCCAGGACCGTGGGAGTCAGATCAAGGTCGGCGAACTCGATATACGCACCGTCGAGGACGACGAACGCGAAGGTCGATGCCAGCCGGTCCAGGTCATCTGGCGTCAGGACGCGACCGGTTGGATTATTTGGAGAGACTACGACGGCCACCGCTCCGGGAACCGATGCAGAAACCAGGTCCTCGGTTGGGAACGAGCCACCAAACCACTCGATCTCCACCAACCTGGTCCTGTTCTGGATGGCATACCTCGGTATCATTTCGAAGGTTGGCGTGGTGCATACAAGCGTCGTGCCCGGCGCCGTAAGCGCCGAAATCGATCGCAACAGAGCATCGTCGGCTCCAGCCGTCACGAGGATGTTGTCCGGATTCACTTCGCGCAGGTGGGCCAGGCGGAGACGGAGGGCCCCTGGGTCCGGGTAACGGTTCACACCCTCGATCAAATCGGCCGCTTGCAGAAGCTCCTCAGGCCCGGGTGAGCGACCCTCATTTCGAGAAAGATCCAGGTCTATCTGGAATCGGAGATCGGGTGCTTGGTATGGCTCGAACGTATTCATGGAATTATCTGCTCGAGGCGTGAAACCACAATGTCGGTCGCACCGCGCTCTTTGAGGGCGGGAAGTAGTTCCGGTAGCGCAGCACGAGGCACCGCAGCCTTGACGGCTAACCCTGAACCCCCGTGTAGGGAGGCAATGGTCGGCTCACGCATTCGGGGCAAAATCGATATCACTGCTTCGAGGAAGTCCTCGGTGACGTTCAACTCCACCATCGCTCGGTTCCTCGCATCGAGCACCGATTGGAGAGACAAGACCAGGCTCTCGATTCTCTCCTTCTTGGCCGGGTTGTCGAGCGCCTTCGGGCTGGAATACAACCGCGTGGAGGATTCAAGCAAACGGTCGACCACTAACAATTTGTTGGCGATGAGCGTGTCGCCTGTGGCCGAATTGTCGATGATGACGTCTGCATCCTCCGGTGGGAAAACCTCGGTTGCGCCAAACGATCGCACGAAGACAGCGTCGAGTTGGCGACGACCGATCCACGATTTGGCCAAATTCTCGTATTCGCTTGCGATTACGAGCCTCCGTGCCGGAAGGGCGCCGTCAATCAGGAGCTTTTCCGGAGCTGCAGCGACAATGGTGACCGGATCGAGGCCGGTGTCCATCATCTCGATCAAATCGCCATCGAGTTCCGCCACCCAGTCTGCTCCGACGAACCCGATATCCCGAGAGCATGCCGAGAGCATCTCGACGATGTTCTGTGGCTTGAGGAGTTTTACCTCGAATCCACCTATGGACGAGCTGGGTCGATACTCACGATGGCCCGATCTCAAGTGCAAGCCAGCGTCGGATAGCAGGTCGGTGACACCCTTCTGGATCCTTCCCTTGGGGATAGCGACGTGGATGGGCTCGATTGGCTTTACGGTCATCAGCAGGATCTTTCCCGCCGGGGATGGTCCGCGTGTTCCCAAAGAAAAAACGCCGACCTCCTGGTCGGCGTATGGACTGGTTCTGTGTGTTTGTCAGAGCGCCATCAACCGACCGGCCAGCGGTGGTGATGATGAGTGGCGACAAACAGCGGTGTCATGTGGGAGCCACCCTACAGGTAAGACACGATCATGCAAACGGCGAGATGTCGCTCGGGCGGTCATGGCAATTAGCCTTCAGACCACATGACACGAAATGTCCCCGAAAAACCCGTGCTGGAGGGCCTGGAGAAGAAATGGGATGCCCGTTGGGAAACCGATGGGACCTTCCGCTTCGATCGGTCGAAGAGCCGCGAGGAGATCTTCGCCATCGACACTCCACCGCCAACGGTATCGGGGTCGCTGCATGTCGGACATGTCTTCAGTTACACCCACACCGACGCCCTGGCGCGGTTCCAGCGGATGTCGGGCAAAGAAGTGTTCTACCCGATGGGTTGGGACGACAACGGCCTTCCGACCGAAAGACGGGTGCAGAACTACTACGGGGTGCGAGGTGATGCGTCGCTGCCCTACAACCCCAACTTCGAGCCGCCGTCCGAGCCTCACGAGCCGCCTATCGAGATCTCCCGTCGCAATTTCATCGAGCTCTGTCACAACCTGACCATCGAAGACGAGAAGGTGTTCGAGAACCTGTGGCGCACGCTGGGCTTGTCTGTCGACTGGACTCAGACCTATACGACCATCGATGAGCACTGCCGACGAACCTCGCAACGGATGTTCGTCCGGAATCTGAAGCGTGGAGAGGCCTACACCCAGGAAGCTCCTGTTTTATGGGACGTCGATTTCAAGACTGCTGTGGCCCAAGCCGAACTAGAAGACCGGGAGCGGCCAGGGGCCTATCACCGCATCTCGTTTTACAAAACCGATGGGACTCCTCTGTTCATCGAGACCACAAGGCCGGAGCTGATTTGCTCATGCGTGGCGGTTGTCGCCCATCCCGACGATGAGCGTTATCAAGCTTTGTTCGGCACGACAGTGACCACCCCTCTTTTCGGGGTCGAAGTCCCCGTTGTCGCTCACGAGTTGGCCGATCCTGGGAAGGGAAGTGGCGCCGCGATGATCTGCACTTTCGGCGACACCACCGATGTGACCTGGTGGCGAGAGCTCGATCTTCCGACCCGCGCCGTGATCCAACACAATGGGCGGTTTCAAGAGGAGACCCCTGACTGGATCGACACTGAGTTAGGGCGGGCCACATATGCCGGACTTGCCGGTCTCTACCCGAACCAGGCCAAGAAGAAGATGGCCGAGTTGCTGGCCGAATCCGGGGATCTCGACGGGGAGCCGAAGTCGATAACTCACCCGGTCAAGTTCTATGAAAAGGGTGATCGACCGTTGGAGATCGTCACCAGTCGCCAGTGGTATTTGAGAAATGGAGGTCGCGACGAGAACCTCCGGGGCGAGCTACTGGCCCGCGGCGAAGAACTGGACTGGGTGCCGGACTTTATGGGAGTGCGGTTCAAACATTGGGTTGACGGTCTCACCGGTGATTGGCTCATCTCGAGGCAACGGTTCTTCGGGGTGCCTATTCCTCTCTGGTAC
The DNA here is from genome assembly GCA_041751055.1 of Acidimicrobiia bacterium. Classification (GTDB taxonomy): domain Bacteria; phylum Actinomycetota; class Acidimicrobiia; order Spongiisociales; family ZC4RG35; genus MA-ANB-1. Next base: position 23,810 of record JBGSYD010000006.1, read on the forward strand.
CAACTCGATGAGGAAGGTCTACCGGACTACTCCGAACCGATCCTCCCCGACGAGGATTCGCTCCCGATCGACCCGTCAACCGAAACCCCGACGGGTTATGCCGATTCCCAACGTGGCCAACCGGGAGGGTTCGCTGGTGATCCTGACATCATGGACACCTGGGCCACTTCTTCGCTGACTCCTCAGATCGCCGGGCACTGGGACGACGATCCCGACCTGTTTCAGCGGGTGTTCCCCATGGACATCCGACCTCAAGGCCACGACATCATCAGGACATGGCTTTTCTCCACGGTCACGAGAAGCCATCTCGAGTTCGATTCGCTACCTTTCCAACACGCCACGATCTCCGGTTGGATCATGGACCCGGACCGGAAGAAGATGTCGAAGTCGAAGGGCAACGTCGTCACCCCTTTGAGTGTTCTTGAGCAATACGGGTCTGATGCTGTGCGCTATTGGGCGGCGTACGGGCGACCCGGCTCGGACACCATTTTTGACGAGGGGCAGATGAAGATTGGCCGCCGCCTTGCCACCAAAGTGCTTAACGCTTCCCGGTTTGCGCTCGGGTTTGGTGAGGACGTTGCGGTCAGTTCGATCACCGAGCCTCTGGACAGGTCGATGCTGGCCGGGCTCAGCGAAGTGGTACGTCAGGCCACCGTTGCCTTCAGAAAGTTCGATTATGCCCGCGCTCTCGAGGCAACCGAGTCTTCCTTCTGGGCGTGGACCGATGACTACCTGGAATTGGTGAAAGGGAGGGCCTACGGGGAGGGTGCCGCGGCCGCCTCCGCACATGCAGCCTTGCAGCTGGCCCTGAGTGTGTACCTGCGTCTCTTTGCACCTTTCCTCCCGTTCGTGACCGAGGAAGTCTGGTCTTGGTGGCGGGAGGGCTCGGTGCACCGATCCCCATGGCCCACCAAGGAGGAGTTTGTCGGTATGACCGGCGATGTCGCGGTGTTGGAAGCCGCATCGACTGTCCTCTCTGCGGTGAGACGGGCGAAGTCCGACGCCAAGACCTCGATGCGTACTGAAGTTTCCGCCCTGACGGTCACCGCGCCTTCCGACTATCTCGACTCCGTGAGGCAGGCTGAAGGCGATCTTCTCGAGGCCGGCCGGGGGAGTGGCATCAACTATGAGATCGGTGAGTTCGCCGTGGAGACGGTATTGGCCCAATAGTTTTCATGTTCTGGAGGCGCATAAACCTGGTTCTTGCATCCTAGACCGATATTTGGTAATCTTGCACCTATGGCGCATAAACTTACCACTCCCGTTGCCGCCATGGTCGGTGATGTCATAGCCTCGCGTCATAGTGAGGACCGTGAAGACCTCCAGGAGACCCTGTCCCGGGCGATGGCGATAATCAACGAGTCGGTCCCGGCAATTCAACCGATGATGATGACAGTGGGCGATGAATTCCAGGGTCTCCATGCCGGTTTGGCGGAGTCGCTCCGCGCGGCCCTGAGGCTCCGGCTGGTCCTTCTCCCATCCGTCGATGTGAGAATCGGGATCGGATGGGGCGAACTGACCCTCGAGCCCACCAACCCGCCGTTCGGACAGGACGGTCCCTGTTGGTGGCGCGCTCGCGACGCAATCGAGGAAGTAAAGCGAGGCGAAACGTCAAAGTCGATCCCCAAGTCGAGACGGGTGGTATGCCAGACCGGAACCGATCTCGACCAACTGCTCAATGGATATCTAGGTGCGCGCGACCACGTCGTTTCCGGATTCGACGAAATCGATCTGGAGATAGCCGCCTTGAAGCTCGAAGGTGTGACCCAAGCGAAGATTGCGGAGACGGTGGGTTTGAGTCAAAGCTCCGTAAGCAGACGTCTGCACGGTCATGGCATCTACGTGGTGCTCGATGAGCAGCCTCATGTGGTCGAAGTCAAATCATGACCCAGTTCTTCGTAGTGACCGTGGTCGGGGCCATCCTCACAGTGCCAGCGAACTGGCTGGTCAGATGGATCCTGAAGGTGGTCCGGCCCGGCATGCCCGACGAGACCAACGAGGCGGGAAGGTGGATAGGGATCCTCGAACGGCTACTCATCTATGTATTGGTGATTGCGGGCCAGGCGGCAGCGGCCGGAATCGTGGTTGCCGCCAAGAGCATCCTCAGATATCCCGAAATATCTGCCAAACCGCAACGGATCGCCCCCGAGTATGTGCTGATCGGGTCGCTGGCCAGTTGGCTGGTTGCTTTCGCCGCCGGCGTAGGTGTTCTCTCGCTATTCGCTTGAGCGACGGTCATGAAGCGTATGCTTTCCCGATGCCACGTTCAGCCGCAGTAGACGAGTGGTTCGACTGGTATTCCCACCCTGCCAAAGATGCGATGCTGCGGGCGCGGGAGATAATCCTCGAAGATGACCGCATGGCCGAGACCATCAAATGGAAGAGCCCGACTTTCATGTACCAGGGCAACTTGGCCAGCTTCAATCCGAGGACGAAAGCCCACGTCAGCCTGATGTTCCATACCGGTGCCTCGATTCCAGGTGAGTTCTCCCGACTCGAAGGCAGCGGCGACACGGCGCGTTATATGAAATTTGCCGACATTGCCGATGTTGAAGCTGCGGCCGACGAGCTGCGTCTGATCGTCTCGGCATGGTGCGAGTCTCGCTGAGGTCACCGGCCGTACCAGGTGACCCCTTCCCGTTCGACGTATTGGACCCTTCCGCTGATCCGAAGGTGCTCCAGGTGAGAAATCGTCTCGAGGAAGGCCAACCGCGCCTGTAGCGGGTCGAGATTGGGTCGAAACGATTTCACCATCACTTCCCAGGCGTTGGTGTCGGCGCTGCGGACCAACTCGGCCATATCGAGCAGACGCCGATCGTGGTGGAGCAGGATCTGACGAGCGCGCTCGTCGCCGTGTTCGACAATTGAGCCGTGAGCAGGGTAGGTGACGTCGATGCCCATGTTGATCAGCTTCTGGAGCGAGTTGAGATACTCGCCAAGGGGGTCATCGAGAACCCCGTCGTACATGATGACGGGTGATATCCGGGGCAGCACGTGATCTCCGGAGAATGTGATCCCGGTCCGAGAGTCCAGCAGGCAAATATGCGCAGGCTCATGCCCGGGCGTGTGGACGACGGTCAGCACGCGACCGTCACCCAACTCGATCGGTTGTCCATCGACCACCGTATGGTCTGGTCTCGGGATGGGGGGCATGTAGTCAGGGCGTTGAAAGCCACCAATCGAATCGAGAATCGACGGGGGGACGCCGTGATTCCGACCGAGCACACGCAACCGAGAGACGTACCCGGGAGTGTCGTTGTAGCTGTCGACCAGTTTCTCGGCCCGTTCGTGCATCACAAAGCGGCACCCGATCTCATCGATCACCCGCCCTGCCATTCCGACGTGATCGAGATGGAGGTGAGAGACGACCAGCGTGTGCACCGCTGCCATCGACAATCCGAGAGACACAAAGCCCTGTCGGAGTGCATCGTCGCCTTCGGGCCAGTCTGCACCGCAGTCGAGAAGCAGCAGACCGTCGCCAGCCTCAACTACATACGTGTTGACAAACGGCGGTGACTTGAACGGAAGGGGCGCAGGTATCTGATAGATCCCGTTCCCGAGATTTTGCGGAGGCGGAGCCATGTTCACTTCGGGGCGACGGGCTGCAGCTTCCCGATCAGCCTCCAGAGGACGGTCGTCAGAACCGAGCCGATGGCGAAGGCTGCTGCGGACTGCAGTGAGGGACTGAGGATCCAGCGGATGCGTTGTAGATCTATTCCCACTCCTTCGTACGCGAGCAACGGGAGCACTACTGCTGCGGTCGGGATGATGGCTGCAGCCAGGAGGTAGGAAACATGGGGGTCCTTCTTGGACCGATGGGTGAGAACGATGGTGAATAGCGAACCGGCGAGCAGGAAATAGAGCCCCGACAGCGCAATTAGATGAGTGGGAATCTCAAATGTGGAACCCGCTGCGACCCTGGCCTCTTCGAGCGTATCCGACCCGAGCCACATCATGAACACCGAGGCTGCACTCAGAGCGACAGCGACGAGGTTCTTGATTATCGCGCCGGTCATGGCGTCACCCGTGATCGACGGTGTCTTTGATCCCGAAGGTGATGTCGAGCGTCACAGTGAACAAGGTAGGGGCGCCTGAACTGTCCACTTTTCCGCCGACCCGGACGATCTCGAACTTCTGGATGTCGCTTATCGTGCTGGCAGCTCGGGCCAGCACCGTCCGGACTGCGTCCTCTATCGAGTCGCCAGCCTGTCCCGAAAGCCGGATGGTCTTGGTGATTGATGACATCTTTCCTCCTCGGGCAGACGGTAGTAGCGCGCAGGCGACCGATGGGTTGTCTGAAGGTCAGGGCGACTTGACCTTCTCCGACTCGGTGGTTCGGCGTTGGCGTTGCTCCCAACGGCCGGCACCGATCACACCACCTGCGACGACACCTGCGATGGGGAGCATCAAAGCCACGACATTGAGCCCATCGGCGTCGGCGATACCACCAACCGCGAGAAGGCCGAGTCCGGCACAGGCCGCAAGTGCCGCGAGCACGGGTTTCCACGCAGGCGGTGCGGGGCGGTTGTCGACCCGTGGCCGTTCGAATCGTCCGAATACGACCATGAACGGCAACACCATCACGGTCATGAAGGCCAACCACAGCGGTCTCGTTACCCACCACAAAGCAGTTCCAACTTCGACGCCAAGGCCGGGTGCGCCAAACAGCAACAGGACGCCAACCACGGCGACCATTGCGGTCAGATGCCAGAGATACAACGTCATGATCGAGCCGTTGACGGCCACTACCTTCGTCCACGTCTTGAGACGTTCCAGTCGACGGCGTGTCGGTCCTTCGAGAACCATCGACAAGCCGAACTGGAAGACGCCTAACGCAACCAGTGTGACTTTTGGCGGATTGGAGTTGGTCACGGTCTCACCGGCGAATCCGACCATCGAAACCGGATAAGGCCCGAGGATTATCAGGCCCGCCAGGGTCACAAACCCTCCAACGGCAATTGCGAGTCTATGTGCCATGGCCCCGATCCGACCATCGGCCCAGGCATAGCCGAGGATGTGCACCGCATTCCATACGAATATGTAGTTGAGCCAGCGAACCGGGTCGACATCCAGGCCCAGGTACAGGATGTCGACGAGGGCTGCGGCACCGGCGAACATCGCAAAGGCTCCCCATCCAAAACGTTCCCAAAGGGCGAGCGTCATGGGCGCCATGGCCACGATCAGCACATAGGTGGCGAGGAACCACACGGGCACGAGTGCGGCCTGCGAACCGACCCGAACCAGCTCGCTGTCGACCCCGGAGTTGACCGCGAGCCATGCACCTGGAGCCCAAAGGGCTAGAACCGGAAGCACAGGGACAATGAGACGCCGCAGACGATCGCGCAGCCACTTGCCGTAGGGAACCTCTTTGCGACGCGCCCCACGTAGTCCGAGTGCATTTGAGAAACCGCCTACGAAGAAGAAGATCGGCATGACCTGCAATACCCACGTGAGCCCGCGCGTCCAGGGAATGTCTGTGAGGGCGTGACCGATTCTGATTTCGCCTTCGATCACCTCAGGCGCGGCCATCAGCCAGTGACCGAACACGACGACGATGATCGACAGGGCCCGGAGGAGATCGACGTAGCGATTTCGGTCAGGTCCGGTTGCGACGGCCATTTTCTCAGCCGATTTCAACGTCTTTTGGATTGGGTTCATTGTTGTTTTGACCTTTGTCGGCGCGATTGGGTTTCACCTTGATCCGCATCGAACATATGTTCGATATAGTGTGACGGGTGACGGGATACGCCGAACTGCATTGTCATACCAACTTCTCCTTCCTGGACGGGGCTTCTCACCCCGAAGACCTGGTGGAGAATGCCATCGAGCTGGGCTATGAGGCACTGGCCATCACCGATCACGATGGCTTTTATGGTGTTTCTCGATTTTGGCAGGCGGCAAAAGCCACCGGCCTCCCGGTTGTCTACGGAGTCGAGATCGGGCTGGAGCCCGGCGATGACGGTGACTCCGATCCTTTGCAAAGCGCCGAAACCTGGGATCAGCTTCGGTATGCGCGGGTCAAGGGGGGCCAGGGGCGTCTGCGCCGGGGCCGGAGTGTGCGTTCCCACGGAGTCAAACCGACCAATCTCCCCGAGTCCGATCATCTGGTGCTCCTCGCCGGCTCGCCGGCCGGATATCGAAGTCTGTCACTATTGGTGACCCGGGCCCAACTACGTGGTGAGAAGGATCATCCCATCTACTCCTGGTCGGATCTGGCTGAAGCCGCTGACAATACCGAGGTGCACGCCCTCACCGGCTGTCATTCGGGAACAGTTCCCCGGGCGGCAGTAGCTGGAGATCTCTCCGGGACGATTCGTGAGGTCACACGTCTGCGTGATCTGTTCGGGCCCCGACTCCACATCGAGATGTGGCATCACGCCATGCCCGAAGATGACGGTCGCAACGATCTGTTGTGGGAGGTGGCGCAGAAGCTGTCACTGTCCACAGTCGCGACCAATCAGGCCCATTACCACCAGAGATCGGATGCCTACCTGTCCGAGGTGCTTGCCGCCATTGGCGGTCGTCGGACCCTCGCTGCCGCTGATGGATTTCGACCCGCCAGCGATGAGCGTTACCTGAAGAGCCCCACCGAGATGGAGTCCAGGTTTAGACGGTATCCGGGTGCGGTTGCCCGCAGTGCCGAATTGGGTCGGCGGCTCGCTTTTGACTTGGGGTTGATGGCCCCTCAACTCCCTGATTTCCCGATGCCGGGCCATTTCCGGGGTGAGATGGAGTTTCTGGAACATCTGACCTGGGAGGGGGCCCGTGATGTCTATCCGGGGTCCGACGATGGGATTGATCCCCGAGCTCGGACCCGGCTCCGTCACGAGCTCGATATCATCGATCGGCTCGATTTCGCCGGCTACTTCCTGGTGGTCAAAGATCTCGTCGACTTCGCCAAGGAACAGGACATCTATTGCCAGATCCGGGGCTCGGGAGCCGATTCGGCAGTCTGTCGTTGCATCGGGCTCACCAGGGTCGATCCGATTCGCCTGCATCTGCCTTTCGAGCGCTTCCTCTCCGAAGAACGGGGCAAGCCTCCTGACATCGATGTCGATTTCGAAGCTGACCGTCGCGAAGAGGTCATTCAATACTGCTACCGAAAATACGGACGGGAGCGGGCCGCCATGGTCGCCAACGTCATCACATACCGGGCGCGTTCGGTGCTGCGTGATGTTGCCAAGACCTTCGGATTCACCCAGGCCCAGGTGGATGGTCTCTCCAAATATGTCGATACCAGGGACCCGGCACAGCTACGGGATATGGATAGCCCGCTCCCGGAGGGGATGACCGCTGAGATGATTTATGACATCTGCTGGCGTCTCGACGGGTATCCGCGTCATCTCGGGATCCACTCCGGGGGAATGGTCATCGCCGACCGACCCCTCTGGCACGTTGTCCCTCTCGAGTGGGGGCGGATGGAAGGGCGGACGGTGATCCAGTGGGATAAAGACGACTCGGCTGCCGTGGGGGTGGTCAAATTCGACTTGCTCGGTTTGGGGATGCTCAATGCGCTGCATCTGGCCCATGATCTGATCGAAGACCAGCACGGCATCGATGTCGATCTCGCCCGGATACCGCAGGAGGCCGCGATCTACCGATCGATAACCCGCTCCGACACCGTGGGTCTGTTTCAGATCGAGTCCCGGGCTCAGATGGCGACCTTGCCCAAGATGAAACCAAAGACTTTCTATGACCTTGCGGTCGAAGTCGCCCTGATCCGGCCCGGCCCCATCCAGGGGCAGTCAGTCCACCCGTATCTACGAAGACGCAATGGCGAGGAACCGGTCCGCTATCCCCACCCTCTGGCCAAGCCCATCCTGGAGAAAACCCTTGGCGTTCCTATCTTTCAGGAGCAGTTGATGGAATTGGCCCGCCTGTGTGCCGGCTTTGACGGCAGTCAGGCTGATCGGCTCCGCCAGGCGATGACACACAAACGGTCGGAGAAGGCCATGGAACGTCTCCGCGAGGAAGTGTTCTCAGGAATGGCCGGGAACGGGATCACGGGCCAGGCTGCCGACGAGATTTGGGAGAAGCTACAGGGTTTTGCCAGCTTCGGGTTCCCGGAGAGTCATTCGGTCAGCTTCGCCTACATCGTCTACATGTCAGCCTGGTTGCGTTTTCACTACCCGGCCGAGTTCCTCGCCGGGTTGCTCAACGCACAACCGATGGGTTTCTACAGTCCGAACTCACTTGTTCAGGATGCTCAACGCCATGGGGTGGTGGTGCTGGGCCCTGATGTCAACATCTCATGGCACGACTGCACCATCGAATCTTTCGATGCCGATATCGAAGATGTTGTGTCGTACCTGGGGGAGAGCTGGCGTCGGGGACGAGGGACCGTGGACGACACGGTGCGACCACCGGTAGCCGTCCGGATGGGTCTCCGCTATGTCCGAAACCTCGGTGACCGCGAGGTGACGAGGATCGAGGCTGCCCGGATCCTTGGCGGGCCCTTTGAGAGCCCGGAGGATCTGGCCTTCCGCACCGGTCTCAAAGTCGACGCACTGGAAGGGCTGGCGGCCGCTGGAGCGCTGGACTCGATTGGCCTGGGCCGACGTGAGGGTCTCTGGGCTGCGGGAGCGTTGGCCGAGATCGATCCCGAGCGTCTGGCATTGTCGCCCGGAATCGAAGCTCCGGCATTACCCGGTATGAATGATGAGGAACTGCACCGCGCCGATCTCTGGGCAACCGGTGTCTCCTCCCGTCACCCGATGAGCTTTGTCAGAGATCAGCTATCCGGGTGCCTTACAGCAGCCGAAGCGTTGGAGATGCAGCGAAATGGGTCGAGGGTCAAGGTGGCCGGAGTCATCACCCATCGCCAGCGGCCGGGGACTGCCAAAGGGGTCTACTTCCTCAATCTGGAAGATGAGACGGGTCTCCTGAATATCGTGGTGTTGCCTGACGTGTGGGCGAAACATCGCCATGTAGTCCGCAAGAGCCCGGCCCTGGTCATACACGGGAGGCTGGAATTCCACGATGGTGTCACCAATATCGTGGCCAGGGACTTCGAGCCGATCGGAGTGCAAACAGTGCGGTCGCGAGACTTCCGCTGATCCACAACGCTCGACCTCCAGAAGCGGGTAAAAGACGGTGCGTTCGCGGGACTTCCGTTAGAAGTCCTGGCTGTCCAGGTCGCGCGGGTCCGACGGAACATCTACGGCGTAGATCTCGAGGATCGACATCGGCACCACCTCCAAAGTGGCCTCGTGAGTCGCAGCAAGCACCACAGGCGCTGCCGCGCCATCCTGGTGGGCCCGGAGCCAGTTGCGCGCGGTCACGCACCATCGGTCACCAGGAGTCAGCCCGGGAAACAGGTAGTGGGGGATAGGGGTGACGAGGTCATTTCCAATCTGGCGTTGATGATCGAGGAACTCTTTGGTCACCACGGCGCAAATCGAGTGCAGCCCGAGATCCTCGGGCCCGGTCTGGCAATTCCCATCGCGATGGAAGCCGGTAAGGGGATCGACTCCGCATGACTCGAGGACACCACCGAGAACGTTTCGAGACTCGATGGCTAACCCTCGCAGGTGAAGATGTCCCAGCCGCCCTCGTTGTAGACGGCCCATGCGGCGGCCGCGGTTGAAGCTTCGGGGTCGGTTGCGTCAATCCCTTCGAAACCTGCTTGGGCGGCCCGGGCCTCCCAGTATTTCGGCAGGTGCTGGAAAAGCCCGATAGCTCCAGTCCTGAGGTTGACCGAGTTCGGGTCGAAACGGGACTCACACCATGCAATCCGGACAGCCGAGTTGACGTCCTCAGCCTTGAAATACTCGCTTACCAGCGCCCGGACCTGGACTTCGGACAGCCATCCATTGGCCTCATCGCTGATGGTGCCGCCTGAATCGGGGGGCTCGCTTTGAGTTACGTCTGCCTCAGGAGAGGCTGCTTCGGTTGAGACGTCGGTTGCTGTTGCCGCCGAAGCCGCCAGTTCTTCAGGTGAGGCAGAAAGAAGGGCGAACGTAAGCCCTGCGTAGGCTCCTGTGGCGTGCCCCAAAGAGGCCGTAGCGGCCTCAAAGTTGATGTCGTTGTTCGCTCCCTCTGGCGTCCCGAAGGCGGCAAACCCAGCTAATGCCAGGAGAATTACGGCCGTCCAGCCAGCGAGAAACGAAAATCGTCTCGCGCGCATGAGATTTTGAAGTGACTCCACCCGGAAAATGCCGGGACAATGGTCTAAACCTTACCGAAACACCCCCGATTGGGGCAACTCGGATTGCGCTCTGACGTCAGCCGAGTGCCTCCACGAGGAAGTTCCAATGCGACCCGGAAGAGCCGAGCAAGTCGAAATGCCCGGCGCCGTCGACGACCTCCACCTTGCAGTTCTTGGAGAAACGTTCCGAGTGCCACGGTGGAACGATCTCGTCGTCGACTCCGTGGATCAACCAAACCGATTCGGAGGGAGCCGTGAGCATCGTCGGGGCCCCGGCTGCGGTGACCGCGTCAAGTGATGGGTGGTCGTTTCGGGCAGCAGCGAGGTCGGTGAGGGGTGCCAGGCCGACCATGCGGAAATCCGGGGTGCGCCGATGTGCCCAAAGGCCGAGGTAGCCCCCTGCCGAGTGGCCGATCACAGCAACATCATCACTGATCGTCCCGGCATAACGGATTGCCATTTCGACATCGTGACCCGAAGCCGGCCAAACCGGCGCCGTCCTGATTCGACGGTATTCGATATTCATCGTGTTGAATCCGACTTCGTTGAGTCCGATTGCCAATGTCTCCATGGTGTCTCGCTCCCAGGGACCAAGCCAAAGGCCACCATGTACCAGGACGACCAGACTGGAAGATTTATCAGCGGTCAGGACGTCGGCGACATTGTCCTCCGCCGGGCCATATCGGATGGTCTCGAATCGAGCTCGTGCCCGGTTTTGCAGGTGGCGCATGGCATCGCGATACCCGACGGCTCCGCGCCCTGAGATCTGTTTGATCGCAGCTGGGCCGACCCGGGAGACCGACCGCCAGGGTTCTCTGGCGCGAATATCGGACAGGTGAACCTCCACCGTCGGGATGTCGATTGATGACACCGCATCGGCAATCGCCACAGAAGTGTGTGTGTAACCTCCGGGGTTGAGGACGATCGCGTCGTATGTTGTCCCGGCATTTTGAATCGAGTCGACCAGCGATCCCTCACTGTTGGACTGTATGAAGGCGACCTCGACGCCCAGTTTTGCGGCCCATATTCCGATTCGCTCCTCGAGTTGGATCAGAGTCTCACTGCCGTATATGTGAGGTTGGCGACGGCCCAGGAGATTGAGGTTGGGGCCGTGAATCACCGCGATCTGCATCAGGCGACCTTGGGAATGTGGTTGTCGGTCAGCAAACCGGCCTCGTCGACGATATGTTCGGGCACCGAGCCATCCGCTACGTTGAATCTCTGTCGGAGTTGGTCCGTGATCGCATCGGTGACATTGTCAACGTTGGCATGAGGTGCCCGGTCGGCGATGGCCCCCGCAGTTCTCGGGTCCCAATCCGCTCCCAATGCCCGGTAGACGGGAATGAGGACATCCCGTATTCGTTCTGAGCCATCGATCACTATGACACCGCCGACGTGGGCGGCCCCCCGAATCAGGCGCTGGCCGACCCCCATGACTTTGGCGGTGCCTCCGATGTTGATCGAGTAGCGCCCCGGGCAATACTCACCGGGGATCTCACCAATCCGCGATTCAACCCCAAGCGCGTGGAATGCGCCGTTCAACAGACTTGATATCTGCTCGAACCTCCTGGTGATCCCTGCCCTGGGCTCCGGCTCGGGTGTGGCCCAGCTGAACGCGAGGGTCGATTCGTGAAAGACCGCCGCCCGACCACCCGCCAGACGTTCGATCGGGTGAAATCCATGAGCGCGGGCCACTCTCACGGCATCGGGGTAACCCGGTTGGAGTCTGTCAGCCATTCCAAAGGCGAGGACCGGTTGCGGGTGATACAGCCGAAAGACGGGACCGATTCTGCCGTCGGATACCGCATTGAGCAGGGCGTGACTGATGCCCACATCCAGTGCGGGGTGTTCAGTGAACGACTCCGTTATCAGGGTGAGAGGGCTCGACATCATGCCAGAGCTTAAGGATGTCCGCTGTTACCGTCACTCTTTCCGTCGCGGCCCGGGAACGACGTGAGAGTTTTGTTCGTTCAATACGTCAGTTATGCCAACAGGCAACACCAGGAAATAGGGGCAATCATTTGAGCACTCGCTCAACCATCTGGGTTATTGCATTTCTTGCCCTGTCAGCCTGCGGCGAATCGCCTCTTGCCGACATCGGGCGTCGGTCGTCAGATTGGGTGAATGAGCCCACCGCGTTGACAACGACCACGGTTCCGGTGACGGTCCCTGTGGTTTCGGCCGCCGACGAACTGATCTGGTTCAACGATGATCTGGGATCACCAATCGATGCCGACCCTGAACTGGTAGTGGAACAGGTTTTTGCCCGCCGTGAAGGTGATCGATTCATACAGGCAAGTCGGGCCGAGATTGCTATCGCGCTAGGTGGAATTGCATTTCCGACACAAATCCCGCCGCTCGTCGAGTATGTGACTTCTCAGCTCGTCATCGAGAACTCGGGGGTCGTCTCTGACAATCCTTCGGCTGCTTTTGGGCTCTGGACTGCTGAGCCCTACACCCGATCGCGGTCGGTGGCACAGTCCGTAGTCCTCAGGGTTTCCCTCGACGCGTCGGCGGCTGAGGAGATTCGCAACGAAGACGCCGACGTTTCCTGCGGCCGATTTATCGACACCACAACTGATTCCTGCGAAGTCGAAGACAACGAGGGCCGCCCCCTATGGGTCCTGAAATCCAACGCCGGGACCACCATGATTTGGTTTCAGGGCAACTACAGATATGAGATGTTCGGTCGCCCGTTTGTCGCGGTGGAAGCCCTACGGCAATCAGCGGCAAGCATGGCGCCGCTCGAGGACACACTGATCGGGCCCGCCTGACACGAATCTCAGAAGTAGGGAACTCCGCTGAATAGGCTTCGACTCTTCCCGAAGGATTCTTTTTCATGATGCACCACGGTGGCTGGTGGAGTTACCTCACTTACGACGAGGACCAGACTCTGCCCAAGATCGATAAGGACCTGCTCCGCCGCGTGTGGAGTTACGGTCGGCCTTACAGGTCTGGGCTGGTCGGGGTCCTGGTCACGATCCTCATCATCTCGGGCCTCGGTGTTGTACCGCCCCTCCTGATCAAGGCCCTCATCGATGAAGCTCTTCCGCAGAAAGACTTGGGAGCGTTGACTTTCCTGGGTCTGGGGATGGTGCTGGTTCCATTGGTATCCGCACTTGTCGGGATCGCACAACGTTGGTGGTCGGCACGTGTTGGAGAGGGCATCATCTTCGACCTGAGGCGTGAGCTCTTCGATCATCTCCAACGGATGTCGCTGCGCTTTTTCACTGCCACCAAGACCGGTGAGCTGATGAACCGGCTAAACAGTGATGTCACCGGCGCCCAACAGGCAATTACCGGGACTCTGGTGAGCATCGTTTCCAACCTGATTTCGGTCATAGTGGTTCTGGTGGTGATGCTGGGGGAGAGCTGGCTGCTCACGGTGCTCGCAGTGGCGGCACTTCCTCTGTTCATATTCCCCGCCAGACGAGTAGCCCGGGTGCTTCGTGAGGTCACCCAGGTCCAGATGGAGCACAACGCCTCGATGTCTTCCATCCTCCAGGAGAGTTTCAACGTCAGTGGAGCGTTGCTGGTGCGTCTGTTTGGGCGCTGGGGTGAGGAATCCGAGAGGTTTGCCACTGAGGCAGGCCACGTGCGGTACTACGGAATCCGTCGGGCCATGGTCGGTCGGAGGTTCATGGCGGCGTTGGGGTTGGTGTCCGCCTTCGGCACCGCGGCAGTGTTCTGGGTCGGTGGATACCTGGTGATTCAGGGCCAGATCTCACCGGGAACCATCGTGGGGTTCTCCATGCTGCTGGTGCAGCTATACGGGCCTCTTTCAGCCTTGTCCAATTCCCGTGTCGAGTTCGCAACGTCGATGGTCTCGTTCGAGCGAGTGTTCGAGGTGCTCGACCTCGAGATCGATGTTCCCGAACCCGTTGAGCCAATATCGGTGGTCCCTGTCAAAGGTGAGCTACGTTTCGACTCTGTCTCGTTTCGGTATCAGTCCGACAAGCCTGAGGGCCTCGAAGCAGTAAAGCGGTGGAGACAGTCCGAAGTTGGTCCTGCGCTTGTTCAAGCCTCAACCCGGGATTGGGCGTTGCGAGACGTGTCGTTCACCGCCGACCCCGGGTCTCTGGTGGCCCTGGTTGGCCCCTCCGGTGCCGGGAAGACCACCATGTCCTATCTGGTGCCCCGGCTGTATGACGTAAATCATGGCAACGTGCTGATCGACGGCGTTGACGTGCGCCGGATCACATCCCGGGAGCTTGCGACGACGGTCGGGGTCGTCACTCAAGAGTCCTATCTCTTCCACGACACCATCGCAGCCAATCTCCGCTATGCCCGACCAGAAGCCACCCTTGAAGAACTCGAAGCCGCCGCAGTGGCAGCCAACATCCACGACATGATCGCCGCATTGCCCGAGAGGTATGAGACAACCGTCGGGGAGCGGGGATACCGTCTTTCCGGTGGTGAAAAGCAGCGGCTGGCAATCGCCAGGGTCATCCTCAAGGATCCGAGAATTCTGATCCTCGATGAAGCAACCTCCCATCTCGATTCACGATCTGAGGCACTGATCCAGGAGGCGTTGGAAACGCTGATGGAAGGGCGGACCTCTCTGGTGATCGCGCACCGCTTGTCGACCGTGCGTGCCGCCGACCAGATCCTCGTCGTTGATGAGGGAAAAATCGTTGAACGAGGGACACATGACTCGCTCGTTCTGGCCGATGGCCTCTACAGCCAGCTCTACGAGACCCAGTTCGAAGCCGTCTCTTAGGTCAGGCGCCTTGCGTCAGATTCTCGAATAACAATCGATGGTTGGTGGCAAGCAGGAGCTTCTCGCCGTCGTGGGTAAGCCAGAGGTCAGGAGTCACCTTAACCCAATGACCCTTGGGGAAGGCCGTCAGGTTGCGGCGCTTCTTTATCGTCGGCGCCCGGTAGACAAGCACTTCTGGGGCCGGTGAGCCCAGAGCGTCGAGACTCCCAATGATCTCGTAGCTACCAAATAATGTGGCCATGCCCTCCGAAGGATCCACCTCGACGTCGCCATCGAGCCAGTCGACCTGACGGCACCTGGCGCAGGCCGACACCATGAGCCCGGCGACGGCTATCGGCTTGTGTTCTTCGCATCCATCGAGTCTTCTCAGTTGCATATCCACAACATAAGGATTGGGTACGACAGATTCTCAAACGGGGAGCAAATGGCAGGTCAAAGCTCCAGAATTGGCATCTCGTGGGTGTCCTCGATTCTGGGGCCGGGGACCAACAAGACCGGCAAGTGCGAGGTGTCGATGACCCGAGCGGAGACGCTGCGCCAAGCCTCTTCGGTAAAGAGGCGCCTCGTTGCACCCATCATGACGATCTGGGCGTCGACTCTCTCTGCCGTCTCGATAATCGCCTGGGCCGGGTCATCCCCTTCCACAAATCGGACATCAGGCTCGATGTTCTCCGCTACCAAGGCGGCAACAATCGGCTGGACCACTTTCTGGCCTCGCTCCTCGAGATAGCGCGCAGCCTTTTCCTCGGCGGCAGTCGGGTTGTCGACCGAGTCGTCGAGGAATGAGCGGCGCGCCTCGTCCTCGAGCGAATCGAGGAAAGTTCTGGGAACTCGAATAACCGTCATGACGGTGACGGAGTTCTCGTCGTCGAGAAGCCTGGTGCACAATTCGGAGACCGGAGTGGCTGGCAGCACACCGGTGGTGGCGATGAGGATCCTCACGCGGGGAACATTAGGGTTTCATCTCTGTCTTTGGGAGGTCGAAAGCGATGGATGGCGAACTCGTCAACAAGGTGACATGGAAGATGCCGAACGCCCTGGTCCTGGTCGGCTCGGCATCGGGGGAGGAGTGGAACGCGATGACGACCTCGTGGGTCACCCAGCTGTCCATGGAGCCGGTCCTCATCGGGGTTGGAGTCGACAACAAAGCCGTGACTCACAGGCTGATCAGCGAAGGCGGGTCCTTTACCGTGAACTTGTGGTCAGCAGAAGACACTCGACCGTTCGTCAAGTTCTCCAAGCCTGCCGAACGCGAAGGGAACTCTTTGAACGGAAGGGAAGTGTTTGTCGCAAAAACCGGGGCACCTTTATTCAAAGAGGCTATCGCATGGATGGACTGTGAAGTCCGTCAGCACCTCGACCTCGGAACTCACACATTGTTTATCGGCGAACTGGTCGATGCAGGGGTCAGAGATGACGACCAGCGGGCGGCGGCTATGTCGGATACACGCATGAAATACGGTGGGGTGAAGCGGGGCGGTCACTAGTGGTCCGCGCCGACTACCTCCTGTGTAGTTGGCGATTTCGGCAAGCTCGGGTTGAGGGAAATCGCTGTTGGCCAAAGGCGAAAGGTGGCTGCGAGCAACGACAGCGATACCAGTACCGATAGCCCCGCCTCCCAGTGCTGGACCGTGTCGCTGGTGCAAGATCTGGTGATGCCATCTTCTCCGGTGCTCGACGAACCGGAACTTCCCAGCTGGAGCCTCCATCCCGCTGCGGCGCCTTCATCGACCGTGGAGCTGATAACAGTTCCGTCGGCCGCTGTGACCGTGCAGCGTGGATCGCTGTGAATAAACATCACAAACAATGGGAGGATGCTCACCGCCGCGATGACGGGCCGAGCCCAAGTCGCCCACGACGGTTCCAGAGCGGAGCGTGGTCGGCGCTGGACCGCGAGGGCCCAGAGAATGGCTGGGATGAACTCGATGAGACCCAACGAACTGAGACTTACGAACCCCTGCACCACCGCCGCCATGGCCGCTGCTGTCAGCAATGACGGTCTTCGATCCAAAGCGATCGTCGCCATGGTCGGCGATATCGCCAACATCGCCAGAAAGGCGAATGGCGAGAGCAACGATCCTTCACTGTTCACCAGACTGAGAATCGCCGCCGCAACCGCAATGCCATACCCGATCGCAATTCCGGCCCAAACCAGTCCCCGGCCCAAACGTATGTCTTGATATGTAGTCATTTCCCTATCTCCCACAGATTCCCGAAGTCCAGTTGTAAAAGTCGATCGCCAGGATTTGTGCATTCAGGACCAGGCCTCGCTGGTCATCGAGAAGATCGGAGATCTCCGATGTGGGCCCGGTGACGACCAATGTCCTAACCGATGGTTCCGTCCGCAGGCTGGCGAGGATGGTCCGCACGTCAGCTGAGTCGGGGCCCGATCCAAGGTGCAAGTCGGCGACGAATCCTGGATGTTCGTCCATGTTGGTCAAGCCGGCGATCACGGACTCGAGAGCACTCGATATCGATGCGTGTCCCCCTCCAACACCCTGGCTGAAACTCGCCGAAGTCCCACCCAGCGAGTCGACATAGAAAGGGTCGCGGGTCTGGCAAGTTCCATAGCCAAGTACTCCACCTGCTGTCCACACCGGGAATTCGTTTCGACCGGCGGTCGCGTCGAACCCTGCCCATACCACCCGAACGTCGTGGTCGCTGTCGTCGGCGATGCGTTGGGCAGAATCAAGGGTCATTGGGTCGTCATAGCGGATGGCAACTGTCGCCACCGTCCCCTCTCCGAGATTCGCAAGTATCTCGAACGGGTCTCCTTGCTGAGGCTCATCCTCGAAGTAAGGCCACAAGCCGAAACCGTCTTGGCCACCAACCCCGAACATGCCGATGCGGATCATCTTGGTTCCGAGATCATGCCAGGAACCACCAACCGGAATGACATAGTCAAGGTTCAGATCACGGCTCAGAATGCCCGACTGGATCTCACCATGCAAGAGCACCGCCCCGGGGTTGACCATGGTCGTCAAATCGATGCTGGCCTGGGCTGTTTCCACAGCGCGACCACCTCGATTGATGATGAAGGGTTGCACCACGAAAGCCGACAGGAACAGTACGAGGATCAATCCCGCAAACAGCAGGAGGGCGGTATTCGCAGCCGTTCGGAACAAGGACCGACGCACGGTCCGGCGCATCACCCGCTCATCGAATCGGTTGGGGCTGAGAGCCGATATATCGACCGGGGCGACATCATCCAATATCGCTCGACATTCGGCGCAGCCCTTCAGGTGGTCGTCGACGACCTTCCGGGTGGGCCGATCCAGCCGATCATCCACGTAGTCTTCAAGCAAGTCTTGGATTTCTTCGTGTTTCATGAGTCCAGTCTCTGGTAGGCGTTTCGGAAATTGGTTCGGGCCCGATGGATCAAGACCTTCACCGCGGCAGGCGTCGCGTCAACGATCGTTGCGATCTCGGAATACGGGAGGTCGGCCTCATCGGCGAGTAGTAAGGCTGTTCGCTGCCGCTCGGGAAGGGTCGCCAGAGCCATGTTGATCAGGTCGACCTCCCCCATATCTCGATCGCTCTGGGGCGCTTCTCGAAGTGTGGAGGTCGGTTCCGGGCGGCGCCTTCGGGCGTCGTCGATGTACACACTCTTGGTGATTGAGAACAACCACGACCTTGGGTTGCCACCTCGATATCCGGCCAGGGACCGGGTGGCCTTGGCGAAAGTGTCCTGCATCAGGTCCTCCGCCCAGATAGGGTCCCGACAGAGGGAAACGCAAAAGGCATACACAGCCCTTGCGTGCTCCCTGTAAAAATCTTCGATGGTGGGCGCTTGGTCCACACGTCTCCAGTCCTCCATCAAGTATCAGCCGTTGGTTCGCAAGGAAGACGGATTTGGAGCTGCGATGGTTACGGAGAACCTTTTTCTGTGTCTTAGTATCCGCACCCCAATCACTTGGAGATCATGGAAGTTTCGGTTGAAGGCAAGACAGTTGTGGTTACCGGGGCCAGTCGAGGCATCGGGTTGGCGACCGCTATCGAGTTTGCCCGGAGCGGCGCCAGAGGGGTCACCATCACGTCGCGAAAACAAGAAAACGTCGATGCGGCCAAACAAGAAATGATCGATGCAGGAATACCACACGATCGGGTCCTGGCAACCGCGGCGCGCGCCGACTCGGAAGACGATGCGAGGCGCGCTGTGTCAGAAACGGTGGAGCAGTTCGGCTCGATGGACATACTCGTCAACAACGCCGGGACCAACCCCTCGGCAGGGTCGCTGATGGACGTCGACCTCGGAGCAGTCGAAAAGACATGGGCGGTCAACCTGCTCGGGCCTTTGCTTTGGTCGAGGGCGGCATACGCCGGTGGTATGGGAAATGGTGGTGGGTCCATCGTCAATGTCGCTTCGATCGCCGGACTACGACCCAGCCCGATTACCGGCGCATACAACATCTCGAAGGCCGGCCTCGTCCACATGACCCGTCAGCTTGCACATGAGTTGGCGCCCACCATCCGGGTGAACGCGGTGGCGCCAGCCGTTGTCCGCACCCGTCTGGCCGGGATGTTGCTTCAGAACGAGGAAGCGACCGCCCGGATGCACCCACTGGGTCGTATCGGCGAGCCCGAGGATGTGGCCCGGCTAATCGTATTTCTGGGGTCGGACGCAAGTTCTTGGATGACAGGTGCCATTGTTCCGGTTGACGGAGGTATGACCGAGGCCAGTTCGTCAGGCATCACCTGACAGTGCACAATCACCCCGCTCCCGATCCAGAGCTTGCTCTCAGGTATCTGAATGCTGAGGTCGACGACACCCCGCTGTTCGTCGAGGCGTCGCGTCTGCGCGACGAAGGCAAAGGCAAGGTTGTCACCTACAGCCGCAAGGTGTTCATTCCGCTCACGACACTGTGCGTGGACCGATGCAGCTATTGCACGTTTGCAAAACCGCCGGGAGCCGGTGGCGTTTACCTCGAGCCCGAAGAAGTCCTTGCCGTGGCCCGGGCAGGCGACGGGGCCGAATGCACCGAAGCTTTGTTGACTCTGGGGGACCGACCCGAGCAGCGGTGGCCCCAGGCAGCTGATTTCTTGGCGAGCAGGGGACTGGAAACCACCATCGACTACGTCGCCGAGATGTCGGCCCTCATACGAGCTGAGACCCGTTTGTTCCCACACGCCAACCCGGGACTTCTGGACGACGACGCCTTCGCTCGCTTGAGGCCGACAAATCCGTCGATGGGGATGATGCTCGAGAACATCTCTGATCGACTGCTGGCCCCGGGTATGCCTCATCACAACTCGACCACCAAAGTGCCGGCGAAACGGGTTGCCACCATCGAAGCGGCAGGCAGGGCGAAGGTCCCTTTCACAACCGGGCTCCTGGTAGGGATCGGTGAAAACAACGAGGAAATCGTTGCTTCGATCTTCGCATTGGAGTCGCTGGCGGCCACGACGGGAGCAATTCAGGAAGTCATCATCCAGAACTTCAGAGCAAAAGCCGACACTCCAATGCGTCGGTCGGCCGAACCCACCCCAACATGGTTTGCCCGAGTTGTAGCGCTGGCCCGATGGATTCTGGGGCCGTCGATGAATCTTCAGGTGCCACCAAATCTCACCGAGCATTATGAGATCTACCTCAGAGCGGGTGTCAACGATTGGGGAGGAGTCTCTCCGCTTACGATCGACTGGGTCAATCCCGAAGCGCCATGGCCGCACCTGGAACAACTCGCCCAGCGGACCGGCGATGCAGGATTCGAGCTCCGGCCCCGATTGCCCGTCTACCCCGAGTACATCGATGAAAAGTGGATCGATCCGGCACTAATGGAGGACTTATCGGCTCGGACAGATAACAATGGCTATGCCTTGATCAAGGAAAGCGTCGTCAGATGAGAATCACATACCTCCGGATCCGCCCTGCTGAGAGCCTGGCCGAGCCTGCCGCCAACAGCCGGAGGCGCGAGGGGACGACGGCTGTTGAGATGGAGCGATTCGAGGCCTCTGATCTGAACGCGGCATATGCGGCGAGGATCATGGTCTTGGGCCCGCAGTTCGAAACCGATCCGTCGGCGTTTCTCGTCGGTCCTTCCACAGCGCTGGAATTGGCCAAAAATGGCGTCCCCGGATGGCGCATCACCGTTGATATGACCGACTCGCTGGAGGCGTCACTGGACGCCGTGGCCCGCACTGGAGCGGCTTATCTCAGAGTCGGACGTTCAGAGGTCGCAACCGGGGCGCGGGTGGCGGGCCTACCCGGTATAGAGACACAGGTGTCTGTCTTCGTCGATGGGGTCGATCAAGCTGTCTCCGCTGTCGGCGATGGCGCCGGAGACCTTTTGCTCCGCGACTGGGACGTCGAGAGGATCGGTCAATTGCGTGATGCGCTCGGTGAGCACCAACTTGTCGAAAGGACACTCTTTCCTCCCGGCGTCGAAGTAGATGAGGCCCGCGCTGTCCTCGACAAACGACTATTTGAGACGTGGATGAACCAGATCGACGGTTCGGGTATTGCTCGCCCTCGTCACGAGTGGTCTCCGGGCAGAGACATGGCTCCACCGGTGCCTGCAAACAGGTTTTCAGCGGAGTGGCTCGATCGTGCATGGGTGGCGGGCTCTGCCCAGACCGGGCTGAGGGGGGCAGGAGAACTCGAGCCCATACTGGAGCGTTCGCTCGAAGGCGTGCGACCCAGCGTTCCCGAGCTGGAGCTTCTATTCACTGCCCGGGGCGACCAGGTCGACGCGATTGCACAGGTGGCGGACGCCCTCAGATCGCGCACGGTTGGCGAAAGCGTGACCTATGTGGTCAACCGCAACATCAATTACACCAATCTCTGCTATTTCAAGTGCGGGTTTTGCGCCTTCTCCAAAGGTCCGAGAAGCCTCAATCTGCGCGGCGCCCCTTACCTGATGGGCCTTGACGAGATAGTGGGGAATGCGAAGGAGGCATGGGAACGGGGCGCTACGGAGGTCACACTTCAGGGTGGGATCCATCCAGATTTCACCGGGAACTTCTACGTGGACGTGGTGAAAGGCATCAAAGAGGAAATGCCCGACATGCACATCCACGGTTTCACCCCTCTCGAGGTCTGGCAGGGAGCTGAGACGCTGGGAGTGTCAGTGCGCCAGTTCCTGTCCGAGCTCAAGGAGGCCGGGTTGGGGACCCTCCCGGGTACCGCCGCAGAGATTCTCGATGACGAGGTTCGAGCCCACTTGTGCCCTGACAAGATCCGCACCTCACAGTGGGCCGAGGTGATGATCACTGCTCACGAACTGGGTCTACGTGCCACCTCGACAATCATGTTCGGCCACATTGATCATCCGAGATCATGGGCCAATCACCTCGAGGTTGTAAGACAGATACAACATCGGACCGGGGGTTTCACCGAAATGGTCCCTCTCCCGTTCGTACACATGGGCTCTCCCATCTACCTCCGCGGCCAGTCCAGGCCCGGGCCGACGTGGGACGAGGTTGTGCTCATCCACGCCATTTCCCGGATCGCTTTCGATGGTCTCATTGACAACATTCAGGCGAGCTGGGTCAAGTTGGGGCTCGACGGCGGAGCCCGACTGCTCGACGCCGGGTGTAACGATTTGGGTGGCACCCTCATGGGGGAGATCATCACCAGGTCTGCGGGTGCCGAACACGGACAGGAAGTGACACCAGCTGAGTTCCGGCAGGCAATCGAGGCGGCGGGTCGCACACCGGTGCTACGCAACACGCTGTACGAGGCGTTGGAAACGGTCTGAAACCACTCAATCGGTGATCCCTGGAAATCTATCCGGAGATTCATTTAGACTGATGGGTGACGAAGCGCTCATCTCGAGCGGTGGAGGGAACAGGCCCTTTGATACCGCGGCAACCGGCGCTCTAGAAATATTGCGTACGGTGCCAATGCCTGGATCGATGAGTTGACCTGAGCTTCACGCTCATGGCGCTCTCAAGCGTTTCGAAAGGAACAAGGGAGTGGTCGATGAGTGATAGAACAAATACCAGTGGCGATGACATAGCGGTGTGCATATGACCGCCTACCTCGATGCAGTCCAACAAGGTGTGGTCGTCTTCGACGGCGCCACCGGCACCAATCTGCAGACAGTCGGGCTGACGACTGAGGATTTCGGGGGCCCACTCCTCGAAGGCTGCAATGAGATCCTCAACCTCACACGGCCGGACGTGATCCGAACCCTGCATCGGTCGTTCCTCGATGTCGGAGTTGACGTGATCGAGACCAACACTTTCGGCGCATTCGCGGGGCCCCTGAGCGAATACAACCTCGAATCCCAGTCGTATGAGATTGCGGCCACCGGTGCCCGTCTGGCCCGCGAGGTAGTCGATGAATACGTGGCGAAGGACGGTCGCACTCGTTTCGTCGCAGGTTCGATGGGACCGGGCACCAAGTTTCCCACTCTTGGCCAAATCTCTTACAACGATCTGGTCGCAGCGTATGAGGTGGAGGCGTCGGCGCTGATAGATGGCGGAGTCGACCTGCTGATAATCGAAACCCAGTTCGATCTCCTCGGCGCCAAAGCGGCTGTAGAAGGTGCGCGCCGTGCGATGACCACGAGCCGGGTCGATCTGCCTCTGCAGGTCCAGGTCACTATCGAACTGACCGGACGGATGCTTCCCGGAACTGAGATCGGTGCGGCGTTGACGTCGCTCGAATCGCTGAGACTCGACGTCATCGGGCTCAACTGTGCCACAGGTCCGGCGGAGATGTACGAGCCGCTACGGCATCTGAGCCGTCATTCCTCGGTGGCCGTGTCCGCAATACCGAACGCCGGCCTCCCTCATGTCGAAGACGGCCAGATGGTGTACGACCTGGGCCCGGCCGACCTTGCCACTCACTTGAGCACATTCGTGTCGGATCTCGGTGTCGGAGTCGTAGGAGGGTGTTGCGGTACGTCTCCCGACCACCTCGCCGCCGTGGTGGCTGCTGTGCGCGGCGAAACCTTGCTGGAACGTCATCCGGTCGACATCCCCTCGGCCGCCTCGATATACAGCCAGGTGACCCTGGACCAGGACACTTCCATTTTGATCATCGGGGAACGGGCTAACACCAACGGATCGAAGGCGTTTCGAGAGGCAATGCTCAATGAGGACCTCGAGGCGTGTGTCGCTATAGGCCAGTCGCAACTCCGGGAAGGAGCCCACCTGGTCGACCTGTGTGTCGACTACGTCGGCCGAGATGGCGTTGCCGATATGGAGAAACTTGCAGCTGCATTTGCCACCGACGTCGCGGCGCCGGTGGTTCTGGACTCCACTGAGTCCCCGGTCATGGAGGCGGGGCTGAAGCGACTGGGCGGCAGGAGCATTCTCAACAGTGCAAACCTGGAAGACGGTTTCGGCCCGGGTTCGAGGATCGACCGCGTGTTCAGCCTGGCCAAGAAACACGGCTCCGCCGTGATCTGCCTGCTCATCGATGAGGAGGGCCAGGCACGTGACCTCGAATGGAAAATGAGGGTAGCCCACCGAATCCACGATTTGGCGGTCGACACGTACGGGCTGCGGTCCGCTGACCTGCTTTTTGATCCCCTTACGGTCCCGCTGACCACCGGCGATGACGATCTCCGCCGCGACGCCATGGCCACTCTCAAAGCCATCACCCGAATCAAGAGTGAGATGCCAGGTGTCCGAACGGTTCTCGGTGTTTCCAATGTCTCTTTCGGGCTGAAGCCTGCGGCACGACGAATACTCAACTCCGTTTTCCTGTTCGAGGCTGTCGACGCCGGACTCGATGCGGCGATAATCGATGCCGGAAAGATCGAGCCGCTGGCGGGGATACCCGGCGAACAACGGGAAGCCGCCCTCGATCTCATCTATGACCGACGCCAACCTGATTACGACCCACTGGAAAAGGTATTGGAGCTGTTCGAGGACGTGTCGGACGTCGACCGGGTAGTCGAAACCTATGACCATCTACCCCTTGGCGAGAGATTGGCGCGGCGGATCGTTGCCGGCGATCAAAAGACGATCGTTGACGAGCTGAATGAGGCGCTGGCTGCCGGAATCGCCCCTCTGGAAATCATCAACGAACATCTGTTGGCCGGCATGAAGGTGGTCGGAGAACAGTTCGCAACCGGAGAGATGCAACTGCCATTTGTGCTCAAGTCGGCCCAGACCATGAAGCTGGCCGTTGCCCATCTCGAGCCCCACATGGCGAAAGCCGACGTGGTGAGTCGGGGAAAGATCGTGTTGGCCACGGTTGCAGGAGACGTCCACGATATCGGGAAGAATCTCGTCGACATCATCTTGAGCAACAACGGCTACGAGGTCGAGAATTTGGGGATCAAGGTGGGGATCTCCGAGATCGTGAAAGCCTTCGAGGAGACCGAAGCGGACGCAATCGGGATGAGCGGACTGCTCGTCAAATCGACTCTCATCATGAAGGACAACCTCGACGAGTTGGAGCGACGCGGGCTCGGGCATGTGCCGGTCGTGCTCGGCGGCGCTGCCTTGACGAGGAGCTATGTCGAGGCCGACCTCCGCTCGCGCTATCAGGGCCCCCTTTACTACGGCAAGAATGCCTTTGCCGGACTTGACGCGATGGAGCGCATCGTCAACCGCGAGCCAGCTCCCGCACCGGCCAAGAAGAGGGAGAGGCCGACTGAAGTCGCCGAGGATGTCCCTGTTCCCAAACGGGCGCCTTCCGTCAAGACCGACAACACCATCTTCGAACCACCGTTCCTGGGCTCGCGCGTGGTGCGGAGCGTGGCCCTCGACGAAATCGTGCCCTTTCTCAATCTCACGGCGCTTTTCCGCAATCAGTGGCAATATCGCCCGGAGTCGGGAGAGAACGACCGGGAATTCAAAGAGCGGCTTGCCCCTTTGTTGCGGGAGCAGCTGAACCTGGCCCGAACCCGGGGGTGGCTGAGGCCGCAGGTTGTTTACGGGTACTACCCGGCTAACTCCGATGGTGATGAGCTGGTGGTATGGGATGACGAAAACCGAAACTCGGAACGGACCCGCTTCTGGTTCCCGCGTCAGCACCAGGATCCCTTCCTTTCGATCCCCGACTTCTTCAGGCCGATGGATACCGAGACCGACTATGTCGCTTTCCACATCGTGACCATGGGGTCAGAGGTGTCGGCTCAGACCGCGGAGCTGTTTGCCGAGGACAAGTACAACGAATACCTCCTGCTCCACGGCCTGGGTGTCGAGTTGGCAGAAGCATTGGCTGAGTTCTGGCATCACCGGATCAGGACTGAGTGGGGTTTCGTCGACGAAGACGGTCCGACTCTGACAGGGTTGTTCCGTCAGAAATACCGGGGCGGGCGCTATTCGTGGGGTTATCCGGCTTGTCCGGATCTCGAAGACAATGAAAGGGTTGCCCACCTGTTGGGTGCCGACCGCATTGGTATCGAAGTGGGCGAGGACACGGCGTTCCAATACCACCCGGAGCAGACCACCTCGGCCATCATCTGTCATCACCCCCAGGCGAAGTACTTCATTGCCCGGAAAGCAAAAGAGGTGCGCAATGCTGACCCGTCGTGAGCGCTGGCTGCGAATCGCGGAGGTAAATCCTCCCGAGTTGCCAGATGAAAGCCATCGCAACCTATCCGGCTGGTCGAATGTCTTGGTTACCGACAACGTGTTCGGCCGTATCCGGGTGTCGCCGTTTGCCTTCTCGGCCCGGATAACCCATGACACACCTCATGTCGATCCGACAGTTGTGGTGTCCACACGGGACCGCAACATCCTCGCTATCGAATCCGAAGTCCGCGGTGCGCTTGGCAACGGAGTGGATTCGTTCATGGTGGTGATCGGCGACACCGTTCCGCACATCGATCACCTCGCCCACCACTACGAGATCGTCGAGCATCTACGGACCCTGCAGCAGGATCTCCCCGATTTCGAAGTCGGCATGCCTACCCGGTTCAAGGAATGGCAGTTCCGACGGAGGATCGATCTGGGTGCCCAGTTCTTCATGACCGGCCCGGTCCTGGACCCGGCCACAGTCGAAGAGAAGATGGCACAATTGAAGATCGGCGCTGACGACCCACCGGTGTACCTGATGGTCATTCCACCGTTCACCCCGGCGTGGGTAGGCCAAATGGAGGCCATCGGGGCCGTACCAGCAACGGACGGCCTGAAGCGTCGGATCTCGGATGTCGACCCTGAAGTCGGACGGAAGTTGGGTTGGGAAATCACCGCGGAGATCGAACAAAGGGCAAAGGACTCCGGTGCTGCCGGAGTTGTGCTGATGGGCCTGAAGTTCGACTCGGTTATCGGGGAAGCGGTGCGAGCCTGGCCCCACCTCGAGTAGTGGACGGATCAACCCCGATAAGTCATACCTTTGGGAGCTGGCGCAAATCCCCACTCTGTCAGTACGGGGGCAATCGGGGAATTCGGAGCCGGGTCGTCGTCGACGGTCATCAGCGTCAGCCGGCGATGCCGGGCCGCAACTTCGGCGAGCCCTCGACCGATCGTCCCGAAGAGGTCTGAGTCGTATTGGACCAGCGTCAGGCAGCGCCGGCCCTTATCCAGATACCCGACGAGCCGGCCCTCGTAAAGGAAAACATAGGCCCCGGCGTCCCGGGCGAGCCGTGTGTCGCTGGCAGGCCATGGCAAGACTCCTCCGTAAGGGTTGGCCGGGTCGGTTGCGGCAAGCACGACAAATTCAGCCTTACCCTGAGATCGAAGTCTCTCTACTGCCCCGGGTAGCGCAAATTGCGATCCTCCCTGGCCCTCGACGAAATAGCCGCGGCGCAGTCTTCCGGTTTCCTCGAGATGACCATATATGGGATACAACGAGGTGAAACCACCCGGATAGCCCTCGGCCAGAGCGGTGGTCCTGGTGACGACACCGTGCCGTTCGAGCAACAGCTGCGCCCACATCGAATGGCGTTCAGTCGGAGATGGGCTCGAGTCCATCATCGTCTCCACCAGCGACCAGCGACCACTGGTGTGCGCCGGGAAACGTGCTGTGATTTGTCGTCGCCCGCTACCTCTTCCGCGCCGCCTGGCTACGAAGGCCCGGACTGGTTCCATGGTGTCGTTGGTCACATGGCCTGACCACACCAGATCCCAAAGGGCATCAGTGACCAGTTCGATATCGCCGCCACCGACCGCCGAGTAGATGTCCCTGAAGAAGCTGGCGCCGAATTGTCCCAGATGTCCATGAATGGCCGCCTGGACCTCGCTGAGCTTGTATTCGGGGTCAGGCCCCGCCCACAAGGTGGCCAGCGTGTCCCTCCGGAACAGCGAGACCTTCCCATCACGCGAGCCCAACGCTTCGCGTCCGACCCAGGCCAGTTCGCCCGAGAGCAGCAGGCGATCGATTTGCTCCGCAGGATCGGCCACCCGCGCCTTGAGAACATCGCGTTCCAGGACCGAAGCGGGGATAACAGCGCCCTGTAGTTGGTCGATGGCTGCGTTGAGGGCGTTGATCCCGCGTGGTGGCTGGTGGCTGACGCCCTGCCATGCCGATGCAAAAGCCGCGAACTGGTCCCGGTCTACGGGCTCGATTTCCTTGCGAAGCGTGGCCAGCGACCGCCGTTTCAGGCGCTTGAGGACATTGTCGTCGACCCATTCGCGGTCGTTGCCCTGCCTCAGGAAGGAGCCGCGTACCACCCGCCCCTTGCTCTCCAGGTCTTTCAACACCGACTCGACGACAGCCACCGGCAGATGGAGCGAAGTCGCAGCCATCCTCGGGGTGAACGGGATATGGGTGCGGGCGTACCGTCCAACCACATCTCCGAGCGGGTCGGCAACCGGCTCCAAATGTGCGAAAGGAATGCCGGGTGGTGGCTGCACGCCGAGGGCGTCGCGAAGGCGTCCCATGTCTTCGACTGCGGCCAGCGTTTCCGCTCCGCCGAGGGTTATCGCGATGACTCTCGAATCCCTGATCAGTTGTTGCAGATGGTCCGGGCCGTCGGGGCCGGACCTGAGCAATATGTCATCCTCGGTCATCGGGCCGAGGTCCCGCACCATGTCATGAATTGCATCGGCGTGTTTGGCGCGGCGGTTGTCGGTGAGGTGTTGGAGCTCCAACTCGACTGCGGTCATCACGTCAGGATCGATCAGCTCACGAAGTTCACCGTCGCCGAGCAACTCGCGTAGCAAGTCGCGATCGAGGGTGAGAGCGGTCGCCCGACGTTCGGCAAGTGGAGCATCCGACTCATAGAGATAGGCGGCCACGAACGAGAACAAGAGCGAAGAGGCAAAAGGAGAGGGTGATGCCAGTTCGACTTCGGCTACACGGATCTTCCGGGACCTGATGTCGCTGAGGACTTCCTGAAGGGCGGGCAGGTCGAAGTCATCCTTGAGGACCTCGCGATAGACCTCGAGCATGATCGGGAACGAGCCGAACTGCTTGGTCACCCCCAGCAGGTCTGATGCCTTGCGACGTTGCAGCCACAACGGCGTACGTTCGCCGGGGCGGCGGCGTGGCAGCAGGAGCGACCGCCCGGCAGCCTCGCGGAAACGGGCCCCAAACAATGCGGTGTCGCCGATGTGCTCCAGCAGGAGACGTTCGACGTCCTCCGGGTCGAGCAAGAGGTCGGATCCGTCAGGGATCTCCTCACTGTCGGGGAATCGAAAAGCGATGCCGTCGTCTGACCAGATGACATCGACATCGGACCCGTACTTTTCGCGAAATTTGTGACGGAGGGCCATTGCCCATGGTGCATGCACCCGGGCCCCGAGCGGAGAGAGAAGGACCACCCTCCAATCACCGATCTCGTCACGGAACCTCTCTATGACGAGTGTTTGATCCGTGGGCAATACCCCTGTGGCTTCCCGCTCCTCTTCGATGTACCCGACCAGGTTGGCGGCAGCGTATTGGTCGAGGTGGTAGTGCCCGCGCAGCGTTTCGAGAGCTGATTCTGTGTCGAGCAACGCGGTTTCCCGGACGAATCGCCCCACAGCCTTGCCCGTTTCGAGAGGGCGGCCCAGCATGTCGCCATGCCAGAACGGCATTTTGGCGGCAGCGTCGGCCGGGGCCGGGACCACTGACACACGGTCGTGACTTATGTCCTGAATTCGCCATGCCGTTGAGCCGAGCAGGAACGTATCGCCCTCCCTCGACTCGTAGACCATTTCCTCGTCGAGCTCTCCGACGCGGCTTCCATCGGGAAGTGTCACCCGGAACAGGCCGCGGTCCGGGATCGTGCCGGCGTTGGAAACCGCGAGCTGTTTCGCCCCGGGCCGAGCAGCGAGTTCGCCGGTCGTCCGATCCCAGTTGATCCTGGGACGCAACTCGGCAAACAGGTCTGACGGGTATCGCCCCGCCAGCATGTCGAGGGTCTCCTCGAAGATCTTCCGGGAGAGGTCCCGATACGGCGCGGCACGTCGCACCATCCCGTAGAGCTCATCTACGGTGACATCGTCGGCAACGATGGTCGCAACGATCTGTTGGCACAGGACATCGATTGGATTTTGCGGGATTCGGGTGGGCTCGACTCGACCGGCCGACATCTCTGCCGCCACTACGGTCGAAACCAGCAGGTCACCGCGGTACTTGGGAAAGATCTTCGCCTTCGATATACCTCCTACCTGGTGGCCCGCCCTGCCAACCCGTTGCAGTCCCGAGGCGACCGAATGGGGTGCCTCGACTTGGAGAACCAGATCAACCGCACCCATGTCGATGCCCAGCTCCAGTGAAGACGTGGCCACAACTGCTTTGAGATCGCCGCGCTTGAGGCCCTCCTCGATTTCAAGGCGCTGTTCCCTGGCTACCGACCCGTGGTGTGCCCGGGCGATCTCGGTTCCAGCGAGGTTGTTGATCTCGGAACAGATTCGCTCTGCAAGTCTCCTGGAGTTGGCGAACACAATGGTTGAATCGTGTTTTTCGATGAGGTCCAACAGGGCCGGATACACGGCCGGCCAAATCGAGCGATGGCCGGCCCGATCGGGATCCAGCGGGTCCGGCGGTGCCGGCTCATTCATATCTTCGACCGGGACGACTAGTTCGATGTCCAGCTCCCGGTCGGAGGGAACGTCGATGATGGTGACATCACGCGGCTTCCATTTTCCTCGCTTTATCACGCCGCCTCCGAGGAAGCCCGCGATGGTCTCCAATGGTCGTTGTGTTGCGGAGAGCCCGATCCGCTGCGGACTGCGATCCGTGATCTCCTCGAGACGCTCCAAAGTCAATGCAAGGTGGGCGCCACGTTTTGAGCCGGCGACGGCGTGGACCTCATCGACGATGACCCATTCGACCGAGCGCAGGGTGGACCGGACTTGCGACGTCAGCATGAGATAAAGCGACTCAGGTGTCGTGATCAGGATGTCCGGTGGATTCCGCATCATCCGGCGCCGGTCCTCCTGGGGGGTGTCGCCCGTTCGGAGAAATGTCGTCAGCTCGGGAAGAGCGTCGTCACCAAGTCGTTGAGCGGCATGTCTAATGCCGGCGAGGGGTGCTCGTAGATTTCGATCGACGTCGTGAGCGAGGGCCTTCAGGGGCGATATGTAGAGGACCCGGCAGCGTCGATCTCTGTCGGGCATGGGGCGGGTGAGCAATTGATCCAGAGTCCAGAGGAATGCAGCGAGGGTTTTTCCGGAGCCGGTTGGGGCATGGATGAGGGTGTGTTTGCCGTCGGCGATTGCCGGCCAACCGTGAGTTTGGGCCTCCGTCGGCTCCTGGAAGGACGCATTGAACCAACTCCGGGTCGGGGCGGTGAAAGTGTCGAGTACGTCCACGACCTGAAGGTATCAGGACTCACCGACAAAAACGGGGGCGAAATGAGGGGGTTAGGCAACCGTTTCGAGGGGAAGCCGGTTGACAGCTGCAAGCTCGAGGAAGATATCGACGACTGCCGGGTCGAATTGGGAGCCGGCGTGTTTGGTGATCTCCGAAACCGCAAAGTCCACCGGGAGGGCAGGCTGGTAAGCCCGTGTCGACGTCATCGCATCGAAAGCGTCGGCAACGAGGACGATCCGTGAAAGGATCGGGATAGCGGACCCGGCAAGCCCAAACGGGTAGCCAGCGCCGTCGTATCGTTCGTGGTGGTAGAGAATTGCCTCCGAAACTCGGGCGTCTAACCGGTTTCGAGTCATAGCAAACCCCAGTTCGGGATGACGTTGCATCAGGTCTTTCTCAAAGGGATCGAGTGGCCCGGGTTTGCCCAGAATGAGCGGATCGAGATGGATTTTGCCCACGTCATGCAAGACACCGGCCAGGGCCAGGCAGTCGAGCTCGGAGTCGGTCAACCCGATGCCTGTGCCGAGATTCACTGCTAGATCGGAGACTCGATGAACGTGACCATGAAGGTCCTCGATCACGTCTTCCATGATTTCTATCAAGATGTCGTGTGGGATGTCTCTCAAACTAGTACCTCACCAGTAGTGAAGTCTGGTCACTTCTCGTGGTCAAATACATAGGCCGGGAGTCCCAATTGCCAATATGGTGGGACTGATGGACATTGCTGTTGACCTCGTTGAAGTATTCCTACGGGTAAATGGCTACCTGACATTGTCGGAATGGCAAGTCCAGACCTTGAGCGAAAGGGGACAGTGGGAGACGCTCACCGATATCGACATCCTCGGCGTCAGATTTCCCGGAGAGATAGTCGCCGGCTTCGGTAGGCCAGGGCCTGAGGCTGTCGATCTGAGTGTTCTGGACCCCTCGCTCCTCATCGAGCCCAACCTGGTTGACGTAATCATCGGCGAGGTCAAAGAAGGCGAAGCGATGTTCAACCCCTCGATCGGCCATGAGGAAACCCTCAAAACAGCATTACAGAGGTTGGCCTGGCTGTATGACGGTGAGATGGCATTGGTCTGTGCCGATGTTGCCCGGAC
Organism: Acidimicrobiia bacterium; assembly: GCA_041751055.1. GTDB lineage: Bacteria > Actinomycetota > Acidimicrobiia > Spongiisociales > ZC4RG35 > MA-ANB-1. The sequence continues at coordinate 56,359 of JBGSYD010000006.1, forward strand.
CGGTGTCAATTACACACCTGCCCGGGGCGGCGGCCAGGTGCGCACCCGTCTGGTGGCTTTTGGGCAGGCGACTGCACCTTCACTCAATGTCATCCCGATCGGCTACATCCTCGAGAGGTCGCAGGTGTTTTTGGAGCGGTTCGAGGACCTGATGCGATCGGCGAAAGTATCGAGCCCGGTTGCAGCAACTCTGAAACTGATTCACAAGTCCGGATTCGATCTCCGCAAGGAGTGATGCGGCTAGATCAGTCCGACTTCGCGAGCGGCGTTGACCATCGCCGTGGCCCGCTCCCGGTCGACACGGTTGCTGGGCCTCCCGTCGACTTTTGTATAGGACCCGGCGATCACGGTATTCGCCGTGGCGCATAGGTCGGCGAGATTGTCGGGTGTCGCCCCGGACCCGATGACGATTCGCACATCCGTGCCCACCGCCTCGCGCACGGTCTTGAGACGATCGAGATCGGGCGCAGAGCCGGTTCCCGAACCGGAGACGATGATGGCGTCGGCCAAGCCACGCTCAATCGTGTCCTGGGCCGCCTGTCGAACGTCGAGCCCGGGCGGGGGAGTGGCATGTTTGACCAGCACGTCAGCCCATACTTCGGCCTCAGATTCGAGCCCAGCCCTCTTGCGAAGTAATTCGGCGGCCCGTCCGACGATGGGGCCCTGGTCGGTGTACATGATGCCGGTCAGAACGTTTACGCGGACGAGTGGCGCGCCGGTCACGCCTGCGATTGCGATGGCTGCCAGGGCATCATTGCGCAAAACATTGACGCCGACGGGCAGATCAGTTGCCTGCATCAGCGCGTTAACGGCCATGGTCAGCCCGGCGACGGTCTCCGCCGGCACCGAATCGGAGTAGAACGGAGCGTCACCGAAGTTCTCGACCATCAGCGCAGGGAACCCGACCTCTTTCAGCAATGATGCGTCATGGATGGCGCTGTCGATGACTTTGTCCATCGAGCCTTCGAATGCGGGTGCCCCTGGTAACGCACCCAGATGAACCATCCCCACAAGGTGGGGGATTGAACTCACAGAAATGCCTTGGCGACCTTCATCGCTTGCTCGGCGAACTCACCCGTGACTTTGAGTCGGGTGTCCTTGGGCTGGATCCGGCGCACCGCGATCCTGGCCCAATCCGAGGCAGCACCTTTTATCAGGTTGCCGGCGTCCTCCGGTCCGAATATCCATCTCGAATAGCCGGGGCCGATGAGCTCGATTCGCACCGGCTCGTAATCGAGCCCGGCTTCTTTGAACGCATACGGGAGGGTCTTCCAGCCGAGCCAGCAAACATGGCGGATCCGGGGTGTGTCCTCCACCTCGAGGTCGAGTGTCTTGTAGATGTCGAGTCCGTGCGCCCACGTCTCCATCAGCCGATATGTTGCGAAGGTCCGAGCGCTCATGTCGCTATTGATCCAGTCGATGCGGTCGTTTCCGTTCATGTGGCTCAGAGGTTCGACCACCTTGGCGCGACCGCCACGCCACCACTCGATTACATCCTGGGGACGCATCGAACGACCTTTCTTGATGGCGGCGGCCCGCAGCTTGTCGAGGTCGGGGGCCGTCTGCCATGTGTTCAATAGGTCGCCGCCGGCGATGGAATCTGCAGCCAGCTCCTCGAAATCGGCGAGATGAGAGATGGTGTCACGCACCGTCCACGGTTTGGACGGCGTCACCATATCCCAGATCTTGATTGGAATCCGCTGTAGAGACTGATCCAGGAACTGCTGCTCAGCGACGAGGTCAGAAAGGATATCGCGCACGGACCAATTCTAGTCCCTACGCCCGATTTAGTCCCAAGGCGGGACCGGCTACCAGGGTCTTTCAGCGTGCTCTTCGCGGAGCGGAGGGGCGGGGTGCACGGCGAGGTCTTCGGCGACAACAGCGTTGATTCTGTCGATGAGTTGTCGGAGTCGTCCGAAGTGGCGCCTATCGAACAAAAAAGCCAGTCGCACACAATCGAGGGCGTCGTCGTCGGCGATTTCGCCTGGCGTGGCGCTGATCGGCTCGATCTCGCCCTCTACCACGATGTCCGCGAACTCGGTATTCAACTCCTCCAGCGTCGCATCGTCGGGTGTCTCCCGCATCCGGAGGATCAAGCGCCCTGAGTGATAGCGCTGTGAGTGATAGTTGGCATAAAAGTGCTCGATGTGATGAGCCGCCGATTCGGGGTCCGTTGTGTGTAGGAACAACGACAGGTCCGACGCGGAGATCAGCCCCTGCGCCACCTGGACTTCTTTCATGAAGTCGATGATGGGCCCCCAGTATCCGGTACCGGGGGCCTCCATGAGCACAATCGGATGCACGTCGCTCTTGCCGGTTTGGACCAGGGTTAGCAACTCAAATCCTTCATCGAGGGTGCCGAACCCTCCCGGAAGAATCACAAACGCGTGTGACTCCTTCACAAATCCCAACTTGCGGGTGAAGAAGTACTTGAAGTTGACATTTCGTTCTTCGGAGATGAATTCGTTGGAGTTGGATTCGAAGGGCAGCCTGATGTTGACGCCGTAGGAGTTTTCGATTCCGGCGCCGCGGTTGCCCGCCTCCATGATCCCTGGCCCGGCGCCGGTGATGACTCCCCATCCCCTTTTCGCCATGTTCCGCGCAAATTCGACCGTCAGGTCGTAGTTGGGCCCGGATGCGATTCGCGCTGACCCATAGATCGTGACCTTGGGCTCGTCGTGACGGGAGAAGACCAGATTGGAATACCTCATCTCCTTCAAGGCTGTGTTGATCAGCTTGAGATCGCCGCGGTTGCCATTGTCGCGGTGCAATTTGAGGGCGGTCGTGATCAGTTCGACGATGAGGTCTTCGTCGGGATTTGCCGACGATGCCGCGACGAGATCCCTGACGGTCTTGTCCAATTCAGGATTTCCGAGGTCGTAAGGCATAGCGCGACGGTACTAAACGAAAGGCCTAAGTATGGAAATCGCGGTTCTCTATTTGAAGGGCTTCGCCGTCGGGCCTTTTCGGACCACGGCGTTCCAAACTGTCTCGTAGTGGTCGCGGTCGAACCGGTCGACGTGGGGAAGCACAAATTCTTCCCACGCATTGCGCAGGGGATCCGTACGGTCCGAGTAGACCATCAGCCCGATCGGCAACCGGTCGAGGACCGACCGAAGCGAAACCGGGGTCTCGACCCGAACCGACGAGTCGGTGGCTTCAAACGACGCATTGACCTCAACGGCGAGCCGGGCAATGGCCTCGACGTATTCCATCCTCAGGTTTGGATAGCGACGGGTGAGCATTGTGGTGATCTGATCCGAGCCGGGGAACATCTTCTCCCAAATGACCCAGCGGTCGGCGAAAGCCTTATTGAGGGTCTGCGTTCCTGCGTAATCACGGAGGTCGGTCGGGTTCATGGTCCCGAAGATCCGGACGTCGGGTCTGATCGGGACGAAGTCACCGTTGGGGAGATCGAGGGCGGCATAGCGGTCGAGGAGACCGTGTAAGGCAAACAGAGTTTCCGCGCCCGCGGCATTGAGCTCGGAAAGGTTGAGGAGTGCAGGGCCACGCAGCGCCCTGGTGATGTCACCGTCTTCCCAGCGGGATTCGGTCCCTCCCTTGCCGTCACCGTGCAGGCGGGTCGAGCCGATCAGGGTGACGTCGCGAACTTCTCCCGTCAGCGGAATCCTGAAATAGGGCAGTCCCAGAGCGGCTGCGAACTGCTCGATGTCGTGGTCCTTCCCCGTTCCCATGTGGCCTCGTACAGCCACATGGAGTGGCACGAAACCCTCCACGTCGGTAAGCCGTGCTTCCTCGAGTTGGGCGAACCGATACAACATCCCCAGGTCGACGTAGTGAGGGTCGGGTGTTGGGATCTTGCGGGCACGCACCTCGTATTCGGGGGCTTCTTTGGGAAGTACGAATCGGTCCAGGGTTATGTCAGGCCCCTCGCCGGTGGGATCGGTGAATATGACTTTCTCAGGCAATTGATTTCTCCAGTTCTCGTGGACTGCCGGCTCGTAACCACCAGTTGTCCATTCCAAATAGTCCCAGGCTGCGACGGAGGGCGCTCTTGGTCCCATCGATCATGGCCCGGGTCAGGTCTTGTGGTTCGTTGACAACTTCGTGGCGCCTATAGGCATCGGCGACCGTGTGGTCTCCGATGCCGATTCCGATGACTGTGGTTCCGGACCCTTCGACGGCCCTCACTGACTTTTCGAGTGATTCGACCGAGCCTCTCGTCATCCCATCGGCGAGCACCATGAGAATTCGCGCTTGTGCGCCGAGACGGTTCATCCGCTCGGCGGCATGGATGATGTTGAACTCGTCGACGTTGGCGGCTTTCTCGAAAAGAGAGACGGGGGGAGCCAGATCAGGTTCTTTCCTCGCCAAAGTTGCTGCTTGACGGGGGTGAGACGCTGTGTAGAAGAGTCCAGCAAGCGAGTGCTCGGCGTCTCTCCACCTTCGCTCGAATGGCTTGACGACGTAGTGGTTCACCGTGGAGGTGAGGCGGTCGGCTGCAGTTCCCTGGGTCCGCTTCAGCCCCGCAATGGCGTTGGCGCGTCCGCGACGATATGTCGCCTCCGTATCGTCGGGACGGGCTGCAAACCCCCGGTTGAAGAGGGCGACCTCGAAGTCGATCTGCAGCTCGTCACATAGATGCGCCATGGTCCATGCGCCGAGGAGGGCCGACGGCATCGCCCAGGAAGTCTCCCGGCCCCGGACCCGGCCCGGACTCAGCATCGAAGCCGACGCGTCGACGAGGAGTGAAACCGCATAGGTCCGCCGCGTTCGAGCGGCACGTCGTTCGTACAACCGCTGGTAGAGCCCGGCGCCGATGAAGAGTGCGGCGTGAGGAGACACGTCTCCCTGGTCGAAACCCGACCGCAGGCCACGCCTCTGGTTGGCCGCAAACATCGGGAAAAGCTCACCGCTGACCCGACGTTGGTCAACCTCCCATTTTTTGGCCGACTCAGAGAGTGCGGTCAAGCCTTCTCGGCCGAATTTCGAGAAAGCAGTCGGGATCGGGGCCACGAGGAGCTTGCCGCCTTGCCCGTTCGGCAGGTAGACATCAGGGGCCTGGCTGATGCGAAGCAACTGGTCCGTCGACTCATCGTTGGCCATCTCCGAAGCCCCACGCCTGTCAGACATACCTGACCTTGCCTCTGCGGCCCGCCGGGTCTCGTGATAGGACTCGGAGTCGTTGAGGATCGGCGAGATCATGCGGACCTGGTCGACCCCCCGGGCTGCATGTTCGCTGTCGGCATCGCCAGCCGCCTTCTTGGCGCTATTCGTGGCACCTTCCGGAACTTCGGTGATCAAGCCGTTGGCCCGCGCAATCGCCTCCAACTCCAACGCCAGTTGGGCCACTTCCCACGGATCTGCGGCCTCGGCGGCCTGTTCGCACTGTTGCGACCCGTCATCGAGGGCCACGGCGGCCCTGGCGTCGAAGCGTCGCTCGAGGACTTCTCTCTCGGTGTATCCGCCCGTGATCAGGAAACATCCCAACACGAACTGGCTAAGCGCCCCGCTGCGCTCGATGGCCTGGCCGAGAGATGACAGGTAGAGGTCCTCCAAGACCGAGCGGGCCCCCGGGTAATAGGAAAGACTCTGGCGCTCCTGCCTGGCGTCTTCGAGGCTGAAGAACAGGACCTCGGCCACGGGGCGGTCCGTCCGTTCCAGGGCGGTCAATAGGTCGAGCTCCAATTCGTCGTCCGCGGCGCCCTCGATCGGCCACTCGCGCGGGATGGGGCGTACCTCGTCGAGTCGTGTCGAGACCAGATGCATCACTTCGTGTAGAGCCGAGGCCAGGGCGACCTCGTCGGGAGTGACCGGAGCATTTCGGTGATATGCCGCCTGGAAGATGCGGGGGTCGCATACAACTTCATCATCGGATGCCGCCGGCTCGGAACCGAGGCGAACGCGTAGTTGCGGGTTCTTGGAGAGCGATCGGGCGAATCTGGTCACAGCCGGGGCCACCCTTTGATAACGGGAAACAACGGCTTCGATCGCCTGGTCTTCGGGCCCGATCAGGTCGGCAAGGAATGTTGTCTCGCGGTCACGCATCAGCTGACCATTGTCTCATGGCTGTCAAAATTGAGGAGGGTTGTCCCTTTTGGGTAGACCGACTCGACTTTGCTCATTCTGCGGCGGCGGGACCGGCTTCAGTGTCAGGGCAGCCAAACCAGCTGCTATCGGCACCAACGTGTACCAACGTGCAGCGGTGTCGTAGTTCCCGGCTAGGTCACGTGCGATCGAGAAGGCCACTGGGCCCAGCGCGGTGGAGGAGACGTTGAGAAAAGATGCAGCGCCCTGAATCGATCCGATGTGCCCCACGCCAAACCAGCGGGGCAGAAGGGTCGCCATCACAGACCGCGATGCCCCGCCGGCGGCGCCAAGGCTTATGGCATACATCACGACCAGGAATCCCGGCGACAGAAACGAAGCGAGGAAGAGGCTGATTGTGAGCAGAGCCATTGCGATCGGGATGAGCACCCGTCCGGTGAGGCGGTCCGAGAGGTAACCGAAGGCCAAACCGGCGACGGCAGCCCCGATCACTTGAGGGAGGAACATGAGGGCGGCTTCGGTGGGCGAGAGGCCGGCATCTCCTAAAAGAGAGATCTGGTGGAAGTTCAGCGCAGTCGAAAGCATCCCGACCGACGCTGAGGAAGCAGCGAGGATCCAGAACTCCTTGCTCTTGAGCGCCTCAGATCTCGTCGTCGAATCGGCCGTCCTGATTTCGCCATCGTCGTGTCGATTTGGGGCAGTGCCGTCTACAAACTGGCCAACATCGGAAGGGCGATCTATGAGCCCATAACGTGCGATCGGTATAACGACCAGCCAGATGACGACCGCCGATGTCAGCCATGCAATCCGCCAGTCGTAGCTCTCAATTACGAGGCTAAGACCAACCGGGACCAGGGCCATGAGAACGCTCATCGCGGTGCTGAGAATCCCGAGTGCGGTACCCCGCATCCGTTCGAACCAAAGGGTTACCGAGACGGTGCTCACCAACGACAGAGACCCCTGGCCGAAGAGCCGGATGGCAACGAACCCGATAGTCAGAGTGATGAAGCCTTGAACACCGGCCATCCCGGTCAGAGCCAGGCCGAACAGAATTCCGATCGCAGTCATTGCCCTTCGGACTCCGACCTGGTCGATCTTTTGGCCCACGTAGGGCAGACCCAGCGCCGCGATGAGTGTTCCGATCAAGTAAGCAGTCGACACTCCGGAACGACCCAGCCCGAGATCGGCAATGAAATGGTCTACAAAGACACTCACTCCGATGGTCTGCCCGGGGCCAGTCAGGGCGGCGGTGATCGATGCGAGGATGAGGATGCGCCACCCGGAGAAGACGCGACGATTGGAGATGGTTGGGGATTTCACATGCTGACCGATGGACAAATGGCGGAGCACGCCTGGAGACTCCCGATTCTAGGACTTCGGCTTCGGGACAGAAATCCATAGAATCCGGGGCGTGTATTACGACCTCACAACCCTTCCGAATGGCTTGCGCGTCATTACCGAGACTATGCCCTCTGTTCGATCGGTCGCCATCGGCTGTTGGGTCGACACGGGAACCCGTGACGAACGACCGCAAGAACACGGAGCATCTCACTTTCTGGAGCACCTTCTATTCAAAGGAAGCGAGACGATGTCGGCGCGTCAGGTCAGTGAGACCTTTGACGCGATAGGCGCCGAGTCCAACGCCTTCACCAGCAAGGAAGCCACGTGTTACTGGACCCGACTGCTGGACCAGGACCTCGACACCGGGTTCGACGTGCTCTCCGAGATCATTCAGAGGCCCGCGTTCCGGGGCAACGAGATCGACTCCGAGCGTCAGGTCGTAATAGAAGAGATCAACATGAACGAAGACGATCCTGGCGATGTTGCTTTTGAGAATTTCACAATGGCCGCTTTTGTCGACCATCCCCTCGAGGCGCCTGTCCTCGGGACGAGGGAGTCGATTCGGGGGATGACCCGGGATGACATCCAGGGGTATTGGGATCGCCGTTACGGCGCAGGTTCACTTGTGGTTGCCGCCGTCGGCAACCTCGATCATGGGGAAGTCGTCGAAATCGTGCGTCAAAGGTTTGGCGACTGGTCAGGAGATGCGGTCGACCACGAATACTCTGAGACCACGCCTGCATCGCGGGTGAGCGTCACCCGTCGCGACACCGAGCAGGCCCACATCATCCTGGGAGGCAAGGGTTTCAAGCGGAGCGACGAACGACGCTGGGCCTACGAGGTCCTCAACCACGTGATGGGCTCGGGCATGTCTTCACGGCTATTCAGGGAAGTGCGCGATGAGCGCGGTCTTGCCTATGCGATCTACGGATTCCGGGTCTCGTACGCCGACGCTGGCGCCTGGGGCGTGTATGTCGGGACCACACCGAGCCAGACCGACACCGCTTTGAATGTCATTCGAGAAGAGCTGACCAAAGTCATGGACGAGGGGATCAGCGAAGATGAGCTGGAACGCGCCAAAGGTTCGATGCGTGGTGGGTTGGCCCTTTCTCTCGAGGACTCGAACAGCCGAATGATCCGCCTGGGCCGCGATGAGCTCTCCGGCATGCCCCATTTATCCACGGATGATCGGCTGGAACGGCTCGAAGCGGTCACCCTCGAAGATGTTCAGAAAGTCGCCCAGGAGATGTATTCAACGGATCGGATCATCGGGGCGGTAGGCCCATTCCATGAGCCCGACCTCGCCGACTATTTGCCCGTTTAGGGACTCGCTACCTCGAAGATCACCGACATCGGCTTGTCGCCGAAGTCGATGATCCCCGCCTCTCCAGAGTCGGGTCGGGTGATCGCAACCGCGCCACCCAGCTCGACTTCCCCATCCTTGACAGGCCACCCCCGTACGGCCACCAAAGTCACCGTCCCCGCCAAAGAAGTCCATAAAATGTGCTGCCGACCCTGCAGAAGTGAGACAATTTCCTCTGAGTTTCCCCGTGGTCTCAGATCTTCTCCTGGTGCCCTGGCCTCGTATTCGGCGGTCACCGCGAACCCGGCAGCAGCCAGGACAAAGACGACAACCATCAAAGCGATGGTACGAAACGGAACTACTTTCTGCACTTGATTGCCACGCTAGGTGGTTGAGCGACCGGGCAAAACGGCCATATCGACGAATCGCAGATGGACTAGTCCATTGTTTGGTCGTGTCATGTTGTGGCGAGTTCCACGAATTGGGACAGGATCAGACCGTACGCCATGGCGATAACCAGAGTCATGAGTACGAAGGCCCACGTCGAGCGTCCTTTGGCCGCCCCCCACCGTGCCGCCGTGAAACCGAGGACCACCCACAGCATCACCTCCAACGGCCATGCCACGATCACCGAATCGGTGAGGAAACCGATGAGGGCCGAAATCGGGCCACCCGTGTACAACATTGCGAGACCCGCGAATTCACAGGTGCCTGTGCACGAGTCCTGATTGACGAGTGTGAGGCCAATCGCAAAAAACACGACTCCGAGGCCGAGCAAGAGCGAAGTCGCCAGTGCAGCATCGCGACAACCTGGTTCTTCGGATCGGGCCATCTGGCGGAGCGTAAGGACGCGGGCGCTTTTCCGCCAAAGCCGGGAGCGGAACTCTTACAATCCAAACCATGGCTTATCGCGACATCCTTTTGGTATTACATATTGCAGCCGTAGGTGCCTGGTTCGGAGCCAATATCATCCAGGCGGTGGTCCCCGGGATAATCGGTCCGACCTCGCCGGCGGCGGCCGCATGGTTTCGGGTCACCGAGAAGCTGTCGGGGCGTCTTTACATACCAGCCGGGGTGACGATCCTGGTATCCGGGATCCTCCTCGTCCTCAATTCCGAAATCTACGGCTTCGGCTCCGTTTTCGTATCGATCGGTTTTGCCGCGGTGGTGATCGGGGCGGTTCTCGGATCGACGGTTTTTGGGCCACGGTCGATGGCCATGGCCGACGCACTCGAAAGCGGGGAAACCTCATTGTCTGAGAGCATCCGGGCAAAAGTCGGCCCAATCGGGGCGCTGGACACCCTCATTATCCTCTTCACTATCTACGCGATGGTTGCGAAGCTCGGGGCTTAGGAAAGTAGGACAAGCTCCTGGGCGATAATCGGCCTGTGGTGCGCAGAACCCTCATCGTTGTCCTCCTTCTCGTCATCGGAGCGTGCTCGGGGACTGCCCTTGACGACTCTGACGGGGAATCCCGATCTCAGACGGGTGAAGACAATGGAGGAGAGGAATCTCAGCCTGCCGATGGGACCATTGCGACGACTCCCGTCGTGCCGTTGATCGGGCGGGTCCTGAACACCTCGGGCGTGCCTATTTCCGGCGCGAGAGTGACCGTCGGCGATGTCGCTGCGACGACAGGACCTGACGGATTCTTCAACGTCAATGCTCCTGGTTCTGGTGTTGTCACTGCCGAGAAGCCTGGCTGGGTATCAGCCGAAGCGACGTGGGATGGAAGCCCTCAACTGATCGAGATCGCCCTTCAACCCATAACGGTGCGCGCACTGAGAGTTTCGGCAAATGCGGCGGGTGACCCCGAACATTTTCAACGTCTGCTCGACCTGGCCGATGAGACCGCGGTCAACGCGTTGGTCTTTGACACCAAGACCGAAGGGGGATTGGTCCTTTATGACACATCTGTTGAGCTTGCTCACGAGATGGGTGCAGTGGCCGACACATACAACCCGACAGAACTCATCGCGGCTGCCAAGGAGCATGGCCTCTACACGATCACTCGGATAGTTTCGTTCGACGACGCGATCAAGGGTGCCAAATATCCCGAACACGCCATAGCGGGACGTTGGATCGATCCCAGAATCAAAGAGGCGTGGGACTACAACCTCGATCTTGCTGTCGAAGCATGTGAGATCGGATTCGATGAGATCCAACTCGACTACGTCCGTTTCCCTTCGGGCGAAGCCGTGAAGATCAGTGGCCAGCTCGAGATGTCCCAGGACGAGCGGGTCGGAGCCGTCGCGGCTTACCTGGCTCGGGCAAGATCGTTGCTTCACCCGCTGGGGTGTTCGGTGAGTGCCGACATATTCGCAATCGTCGTCTCGGCAGAGAATGATCAAGGCATCGGACAACGACCCGAGGAGCTTTCAGTCCAGCTTGACGCTCTGTCTCCGATGGTCTACCCGAGCCATTACTCCGACGGTTGGCTCGGTTACGCCGATCCCAACGAACACCCATATGATGTGACTGCCGACGCCATCGACGACACTCTGGAGCGCATCGAGCCCAGCACCGTCGTCCGCCCCTGGCTGCAGTCCTTCTGGTGGACGCCCGCGCAGATTCGGAGGTCGATTCAGGCAGCGGAGGATCGTGGCGTTGGGTGGATGTTATGGAATATCGTCAGCGACTACTCACGGGAATCGCTGCCCACCGATGCCGAATTGGAGAGCGGATGAGAAGATCACAATGAAGATTGGAGTTCAACTCCCCGAAGTCGAACGGCCGGTGAGATGGGCCGAAGTCCGTGACATCGCGATGACGATCGAAGCAGTTGGGTTCGACTCCATCTGGGTCGGGGACCACCTGCTGTACCGCGACGGGGATAGCTCGAGGGGGCCGTGGGAGGCCTGGTCGCAGCTGGCTGCCCTCGGCGAGGTCACCAAGTCAGTGGAACTTGGACCGCTGGTGGCGGCCACCTCCTTTCACAGCCCGGCCATGATCGCCAAGAAGGCGGCCACAGTCGACGCCATTTCTGGCGGGAGGCTGATCCTCGGCCTCGGCGCAGGTTGGAATGCCACCGAATATCGTGCGTTCGGCTTCCCATACGACAACCGCGTCTCCCGGTTCGAAGAGGCGTTCACGATCATCCGCACACTGATAAGGGAAGGGTCGATCGACTTCGTAGGGGACTATTACCAGATACGTGAGATGGAGCTGATCCCTGAGGCGCGTACCGATATGGCGATCATGGTTGGCTCCAATGGCCCGAGAATGTTGGAGATCACACTCCCGCACGTAGATCTCTGGAACACATGGCATGTCTGGTTCGGCAACACACCCGACGGGCTGGTTCCCTTGATGAAGAAGGTCGATGACATCGCCATGAAGGTTGGTCGCGATCCCGGTCTCGTTGCGCGAACTGCGGCCGTTTTCATCAAGCTCGAGGGTGCCATTGGCCGTCTCGCCGGGTCCGATCGACCGGACTCAGTGCCATTGAGCGGACCTATCGACCGGATCGCTGAAGAGTTCGTCGCGTACGAACGTGTGGGAGTTGACCATCTTCAACTCGTTCTGGACCCGATTACGGCGCAAAGTGTTGAGACCGTTGGCATCGCCATGAAGCAATACCGCTCCTTGGGGTAGATGCAATCCAACGGTTGCGCCATTCCGAACTCCGATCAAATGCTTGTCGCAACCTGGCCACGTGTCCACATGCCTACGTTACGATCCAGATCGAGAACAGATGGCCACGGATTCATGATGCCCCCAACTGACCGTCGCGAGAGCGTCGATGCCTTGATGGTGGCGGTTGCAAGAGGCTCGCGCGAATCGTTCTCCGATTTTTACGATGAAGTCGCCGGCTCCGTTTACGGCATTATCAAACGGATTGTCCGTGACCCCAGCATCTCTGAGGAAGTCACCCACGATGTCCTGGTCGAGGTCTGGTCAAAAGCCACGGCGTGGGACCGTGAGCGCGGATCGGCCATAGCCTGGGTTGCGACTATGGCCCGGCGCAGGGCAATTGATCGGGTACGGAGTGAGCAGAGCGCGCGCAACCGGCTCGAGGCTCATGCAGCAGCCCATTCGGTGCCGACCGATGTCGTGTCCGAGGCCGTGATCGAAGAAGAGGAGTGGGGGAGAGTTCGTTCCGAGTTGGCGGGATTATCAGATGTGCAACGCGAGGTTCTGGAGTTGGCGTATTACAGGGGGCACACCCAGCAGGAGATCGCAGGGATGTTGGAGGTGCCATTGGGAACCGTGAAGACCCGAATGCGCGATGGCATGATTCGAATGAAGACCCGGATGGGAGATACCTGATGGAACTCCACGACCAGGCCGCCGCATACGTCCTAGGGATTCTTGAGGGCGATGAGGTCCAGCAGTTCGAGCAGCACCTCGAAACATGCGACACATGCCAGATCGAGGTTCAACAGCTACAGGGCTCGTCGGAGTTGTTGTTCGATGCCGCCTATGAGTCACCACCGGAGGGTCTCAAAAACCGGGTCATGCAGTCGATCGATTCGATCGAGCAGCCGGTCAGTCTGCAACCTTCCGGCATGTCCAGGGCCCGTCTCTGGAGTTGGATTTCTGCCGCAGCAGTGGTGATAGCCGTTGTCGCAGTCGGGTTGTCGGGTCTGTTGGCTGGTGACCCTGTCGCGGACATATTGGGCGCATCCGACGCCACGCCAATCTCGATAGCTGCCAGTGGCGACGATCCAAGCGCAATTGCCGATCTAGTGCTCGTGTACTCACCGTCTCTGGGACAAGCAGTCCTGCGAGGTTTGGACTTAATCCCGACCGCCGATGGCGAGATTTATCAAATGTGGCTGATTGGAGCAAGCGGTCCGGTACCAGCCGGCATATTCCAACCTGACGAAAATGGGAGGGTGTCAGTCCTCATCCAGGGGGAGCCGGCTATTGGCGAGGTGTTCGGGATAACCGTCGAGCCGGCAGGGGGGTCGGATCAACCGACCGGGGAAGTCTTGTTTAGCGGGGAAGTGTGATCCGGAAGCGGATGCCAGATGCACCCGCTTCCGATGTCACTTGACTAGCGGCGGGGTCTTGACTCCCGGGGGCGGGCTTCGTTGACCTTGAGGGCGCGACCACTGAAGTCGGTTCCATCAAGCTCTTCGATCGCCTTTGCACCAGCGCTGTTGTCCATCTCAACGAAGCCGAAGCCACGTGAGCGACCGGTGTCCCGATCATTGATCACAGCTGCTGACGTCACTGTCCCGTAGGGGGAAAACAGGTTTTCAAGGTCCTGCGACGTCGCTGTGAAGGGGAGGTTCCCCACGAATATGTTCACGATTTCTCGTCCTTTCCATGAGGGCTTCTCTTCAGCCCTCTCTCGCGTGTCCGGTACGACCCTGCTCTCAGTCCGGTCGCAGCGAAACTGCGGGAATCAAACGAGTCGCCGCCGAAGCAGCGCGTTGTAAGAGTAACTGAAATTGCGCCACAAGCCAGCCCTACTGTGGGTCAGTTCTCGTTGATGCTGATCGAGCTGATTTTCACTTCAGCCGTTGGACGATCGCTACGGTCGGTCTCGGAGCTCGCGATGGAGTCGACGGTGTCCATACCTTCGCTCACTTTTCCGAAAATTGTGTACGAATGAGGGAGACCCATTTCCTTGTGCATGATGAAGAATTGCGACCCATTCGTGTGTGGGCCGGAGTTGGCCATGGCCACGGATCCGCGCCCGTAGGTCCCTGAACCCTCGATCTCGTCGCGGAATTTGTACCCGGGGCCTCCGGTGCCAGTCCCGGTCGGGTCACCGCCTTGGATCATGAAGTTTTCGATGACACGATGAAAGATGACATCGTCGTAGAAACCTTCCCGAGCCAAAAACACGAAGTTGTTGACTGTCTGGGGTGACCTTGCGACATCGAGGTCGACGTGTATTTCTCCGTGGTTGGTGGTGATTACAGCCGAATAGCTCTTGGCGAGATCGACCGTTAGTTTGGGAGGGGCGGAGTATTGCTTTGCACTCATTTGAAGAACCCTAGGGTGGGCAACGGACCTCTAACTAATCAGGTACGCCGGCTCGTTCCCCGGGCTCCATTTGATCGAACATCCCATCGATGGGTGCTGATCGGGGGAGACTTCCTGGTCCGCCAGGCAGGCCTCGATGGCGTTTCTCAGGTCGACTTCGCTCAGAGTCGAGTGCCCGGAGGGCCAATCAGCCATTGCCGCCACCGGGTGTTCGGTCATGGCCTGAGAGCTGCCCAAACCTGTCGAGCCGTCCGGCGGAGTCTGCAGTTCCGTCCGTGTCTTCGGTCCAGAATTGGTCGCCCGCCGATGTCAGCCCAGTACCGGACCCGTAGATCACGTTGACCGCTCCCGCCGATTCGAAACCGTGTACGTCTTCGCTGGGAACCCCCACCGCCACGTCGGTTAGCCCGTTTCCGTCATAGTCGCCCACCGCCACGGAGGCACCGAAATGATCATGCGGTTCCGCCCTGTTGTTTATCCGGCCGTTCTCTCCGCCGGTGTCGGTGTCTTGGGACCACAGCTGGCTGCCGGTGCTGGTGAGCCCCGCGCTAGTCCCATAGAGGACATAGATGACTCCGGCTCTGACCTCAACGTTGCCGAATGCGTCGGGGACGTCCGCCCCAGAAGCACCGATCGCGAGGTCGTCGATCCCGTCACCACTGAAATCCGCCGACGCCAAATCCTCTCCGAAGTCGTCGTGGCCTGTCGGGGCGCCTTCGATTCCGTCGCTGACCAGCGACCAGATCTGGTTGCCAGCCGAGGTCAGACCGATCGCTGAACCGTATATCACGTTGACCGCGCCGGAGGAACTCCCGCTCACGTCATCGTCGATCGCCCCAACAGCGAGATCGGCATAACCGTCACCATCAAAATCGCCTGAGGCCACTACGTACCCGAATTGTTCGCCTGGTATGGCCACACCTTTGATGCCGGCGCTGTCCTGGGTCCAGAGTTGGTTGCCCACCGACGACAAACCGGCCGCCGATCCATAAATTACATTGACGGCGCCAGCGCTTTGTGCGTCGTCGACATCTTCCAAGTCTATCCCGATGGCCAGATCCCCAAACCCATCGCCGTTGAAATCGCCTACCACCAGGGCACTGCCGAAACTGTCACGCCGTTCCGCCGTTCCTTCGACACCATCGGAGTCCTGTGTCCAGAACTGGTCACCAACCGCCGTCAAACCGGTGTCCGACCCGTAGATCACGTTGACTGCACCAGCGTAAAGGACACCATGCAAACTCTCATAGGGTGAACCAACCGCCAGATCGTCGAAGCCGTCGCCGTTGAAGTCACCAGCACCCAAAGCCGCGCCGAAGGCATCGTAGTTTTCTGCCTTGTTGTTTATTCTGCCGCCATCGCCACCGGTGTCAGTGTCCTGCGACCACTGCTGGCTGCGTGTCTCTGACAAACCCAGCTTCGAGCCATAAAGCACATCGACCACCCCAGCCTGTGGTTCGACGTTGCCGAACCGGTCGATGACGTCCTCTCGGGGAACTCCAATGGCCAGATCATCGAACCCATCACCGTTGAAATCCCCTGACGCCAACTTCCATCCCCCAATCCCATCTGCCTCCTGGCTCCAGAACTGTGTGCCCACCGCCGACAGGCCGCCGGCCCCTCCGTAGAGGACGTGGATACTCCCGCTATCCGGCGATCCAACTGTCCCTATAGCCAGGTCGGCATAGCCATCGCCGTTGTAATCGGGAAAAGCGTCAAGAACCTGCGCCGATGCCTGCGGGGTCGCCGCGATGCCCACTGAAAGCAGTAAACCCAGAACGGCGACGGACACCACCCACACCCGGACACGTAGCATCATCACATCCACACCAGCACCTACCCCTCAATCGCCACTAGCCCACTAAATCGGGCCGAGAGACATCGGTAGACGAGTCCATCGCTCAGCGCCAGCCTAGTAAAGATGCTCCTCGCGACACGGTCGGGCCGGGCCTCTCGTGAACTCCAGAACCATATTGTCCGACCTCTACCGAATCAGGTACGAAGGCTCGTTCCCCGGGCTCCACTTGATGGAGCATCCCATCGACGGATGCTGATCAGAGGAGACTTCGCTGTCGGCCAGACAGGCTTCGATGGCGTTCCGCAGGTCGATTCCGGTGACCGGGGTCCCATGATTGGGCCGTGATTCGTCCATCCGACCTCGATAAACGAGTTTGCGGTCGGGGCCGAACAGGAAGAAGTCCGGCGTGCAAATGGCCGTATAGGCGGCGGCCACCGCCTGGGTCTCATCGAACAGGTACGGGAAAACGTAGCCGTAGGTTTCGGCTTCGGTCCTCATCGCTTCCGGTGAGTCGTCGGGGTAGTTGTTGATGTCGTTGGACGAGATGGCGACGATCCCCAGGTCGCTGTACTGGTAGTCCTTGCCGAGTTGGGCCAATCCGTTGCGAACATGCTTGACGTAGGGGCAGTGGTTGCAGATGAACATCACCAGCAGTGCCTTCTTGTCGGCGAAGTCGTCGCGGGCCACAACTTCGCCCGCAACGGTGTCCACCAGCTTGAAGTCGGGCGCTTCGGTGCTGAGCGGCATCATTGTCGATAAGACGGCCATGGTTCCTCCTGAGTAGGGAACCCACGGTACCAAGCGCAGCTTTTAGCCCGGGCTGATTCGGGCTTGAGGTTGGCATTCCGCGCGGTTTGGTCTTTTTGGCCGACAAGCCTCGAGCCATCCGGTCAGGCATGAGCTTCAAGTTGTTCTGCCTTGGCCGCCGTGAACACTTGATGCGCTGCGTCGGCGTTGAGGGCAGCGATTCCCAACCCCACGGTGAGATCCGGCCAAGCAGACTTGATGAAAAAGGCAGTTACAAAGCCAGTAGCGATGATCGCGAGGTTGGCGAATATGTCGTTACGCGCTGATAGCCATGCGGCCCGAGCCAGGCCGTGGTCGGCACGGTGGCGAACCAGGAGCAGGGCGCTGGTCACATTTACCACCAATGCTCCAGCGCCCACCAGCGACAATTGAAGGGCGTCCGGTGCGACCGGGTCTAACAGCTTCCCCCAAGCCGTCCAGAGGGTGACGGCGCCGGGGATCAAAAGCATCGCAGCTAATGCCATTCCCGCCCTTGCTCTCCACAAAAGGCTCATGCCCAGAGCACCCACAATGAGGAGGTTCACAGAGGCGTCTTCAAGGAAATCAACACTGTCCGCCAATAGCGATACGGAACCTATCCGTTGCGCAGTTACGAACTCAACCCCGAAATAGGCGAGATTGAGAAGAGCGACCGATTGGACCGATCGCTTGAAAGTCAAGGCACACTCATCCGGAACAAGCGTAGAGATCCACTCAGATTCTCATGAAGGCGGCCTTATCAGCAACGTGCGGTCACTGAACTCGGCGAGGATGGCACCGGACGCCGCGTGGAACACCGCTGCAAGTTGGCCCGGGTCCGGAGCGCAGAAGAAAAGATCTCCGTCAGCGTTCTCACTGGAGATCGAAGGCGGAGTTGCACATCCGCCAGGCAGTCCCAACGGGCCATCGCCTCCGTCGTCGGCGGTGGGGACACCCGATAAGGGATCGGACGCCATGTCAGCCAGGACCGTGGTGGCAGGTGTTCCCTCGCAGTCGACACCCTGGAGACGATATGCGATGGTCACAACGATCACACCAAGGCTCTTGACCCCAAGAGCCTTGGTCTCGGCGTAGTTGCAGTTGCCACTTCCAAACGGTTCGTTCGCCTCACCGTCCGTCATGAAGACAACGCCATCGGCAGCCTCCGGTCGACCGTTCGCCACCAGATAGTTACCGGCCGCCTCGATCGGATCACCCAGGTTCGTTCCAGTCGATGACGTGGTCAGACAGCTGATTCCCTGCACCAGCTCGCTCGAGGCGTTCAGGTTTGGAGGGTTGTCCGGCGGTGTGTTGTCCGTCAAGTCGTAGTCGTTGGTGAGACCGACCGGGATCCAGGGGCCGGAACTCCCACTGGTACTGGGCCGGGTCGGGCAAGTCGAACTGGGGTTCGAACGCCCGAGCGTACCGAGAGCAACGTCGTGGAGACTGGTGTCCAGGCCCTCCAGGAATGCGTTCGACGCAGACTGCAAAGCGCTCACATCCTGGGGACGCATGCTCCCGGTGCGGTCTACCACCAAAGCGATGTCTCCAGGGGCGAGAATGCTGGCTCCACACGGGCCTTTACACGCGGCTGAGGTCAGCACACCGGTCGATCCTTGGTTGAACCCGATTACGGGCGCAAATGTGTAGATGACGTCCCGTTCCGCTTGGACGGTCATCGTGTTACACACGTCGAATTCTGGCGCGAACGGGTTGCACGGGATGAGGCACATCCGATCGTTGCATTCCAGGCCCGGATACGCCCCTGCGGTGTAGGGGCCGGGACCCGGGTCGCACATAGCCGGGATGTGCGACGAATCAGGATTGCCGGACGCGGTTCGGCCGACCACACACCAGAACTCGATGCCGGGTGCGAGACCTGGCATGTTGGCGTCCGCGTAGTCGAGTGCCGCCTGCGCTGCAGCATCACCATCGGGAAGGAAAGACACACCAGCCAAAGCCGACGCATCCAGGGTGTCCCACAAGTTCTGGCGAGATTTGGTGTGAATGGACATATCGATGCCCAAGGCGACGAATCCGATGATCACAATGATCCACAACGCCAGGAAGACCGCCGTGACCCCTCGCTCACCAGACCGATCGCCCCGCGTCTCTTCATGTCGTGGGGACCGAAGTCTCATCCTTCGATCCTCATGGTGATGTCGGACGTCAGTTGGGTGCTCCCAATGCCCAATGAACCAACAATCGGCGTAATGAAGTTGTAGGTGTAGGCGACGGTGACAATCACTGACCCACCGGCCTCCCACTCGGCATCGTAGGAAACCCCTGGACAGGCCGATCCGTCTTCTTTAGTGCATGTGACGGTGACTGTCAGATCCGCCTGGTCGAGGGTCGACGCCGCCTCTCGGACGCGTGCCTCGATCGCTGCGGCATCGCCACCGAATGTGCCTTCGCGTGCGCCCTCACGGGCAGCGTTGCTGATCAAGGTGCTCCGGTTGATCATGAACCCGAAGTCGACCACTCCGAAGACGAGCATCACGATGATTGGCAACACGATGGCGGCTTCTATCAGCGCCGAACCACGTTCCCGTCCAGCCCCGATCCGAACTTTCCCTGCCTCGGCTCCCTCATAGGGAGTATCGCCGCCCCTTGCCATAGACCCTCCCAGATCTCCGACCACACAGAGTACAACCTAGCCACACACAGTGCACGGGGAGGTGCCGGATTCACAGAGGTTTACGTGAGGACCCTGCCGACCCGCCAAATGCGGCTACTACCTCGGCGAACGCCTCGATGCTTCCCTCGAGATGGACGTTGGGGAGGGCCACCACTGAATGTGAGGTTCCCGCATCCTGATAAGACCGGAACAATTCGGCGAGGTCCACGGCCAGCCCGGCGCTGTTCGTGGCCGCATACTGCTCCACTGATTGGCTGCGTGCGCGCAGTTGCCCGATATGACTCCGCAGAGTTGCATCGTCGGGAGCCACCATTGCGGTCACGAGATGCCCGATTTCGACTTCGTCCGGATCACGTTCCATCTCAACACAATGCCTGCGAAGCACGTCGACCTTGTGGGCGACCACCGGAGGCTTGCCGAAGAGATTGGCGGCGTCTCCGTAGCGGGCGACCAGCGACAAGGTCCGCTTCTCGCCGGACCCTCCGATCAATATTGGGACCTTTTCCTGGACCGGCCTCGGATAGCAAGTGAGGTCGCTGGCCGTGAATACCTTCCCTTCAAACGCGGGGCTGCCCTTGCCCCAGAGCAGGGGGAGTATCTGCAACGTGTCCTCGAGGACGTCGTACCTGGTGGCCACGTCCGGAAATTCGATCCCATAGCCGATGTGTTCCTTCTGATCCCATCCGATCCCTATCCCACAATTGGCCCTACCACCAGAAAGGACATCGAGTGTTGCGATCATCTGCCCGAGAACCGCCGGATGGCGATGGGTGGCGCTCGATACCAAGGCCCCAAGCCGAATGTTCGATGTGTGAGCAGCCATGAAGGAAAGGGCGGTGTAGACCTCCGGAATATCCTCCCACGGCTGACCAACCTGTGGAATCTGTCGGAAATGATCCATCAGCCAAATGTCCCGGAAGCCCGCCGCTTCGGCCCTGATCGCAATCGACTTGAGATCTTCATCAAGATTGTTCTCTTTGCCCCAGTTGAATCTCGACAACAGGAGGCCGAAGCTGTGCCCCTCTGGTGGGCTCGCCGGTTGCTGGCTGTCTTCGGCGGTCATTTGCGGTACCACCAGGCGCACAGGAGCCTCTGAATGGATGCCATCGAATCCCTCGTCTCCGAGGGTGTCGAAGACCTCCTGAAATCGGCTGGCCTGCTTCTTGATGACCGCGATAGGCAATGGACGTTTGCGAGTGGAGTTTCTCCTCAGGCATTCCTTCAACGGAGTCGGAAAAGCCATGGCGTAAATCGGTATGCCGTTGTCATGCGCCAGCTGAACCCAATGCCGTCGGCTCTCGCTGTCGTAGCCAAGAGTGTCGACAACCGTTGTCAACCCTCTTGACATGCGTTCGGTGACGATCCGGTCGAGCAATTCGAATGCAGCCGTGCTGGCCCGCTGGTCGGATTCGTCGATACCGACCCTGGATCGCAGCTCATCGGAGGAAACGATCTCTGTTGACTGGAAGTTGGCCGCGGCCCATGTGGTTTTCCCGCTTCCACTAGGCCCAATGAGGACCACGACACTGGGAGCGGGTAGCCGGGTTTCCATGGGTTGGTTTTAGTCGAACCCGTGCCAGTCGTGTCGTCTCTGTATCCTGATGGGGTGACTGCTACTCCAACTGCCCCATTCGGAAACCTCGCCACAGCGATGGTGACCCCGTTTACGACCGACAATGAAGTGGACCATCAAAAGGCTTGGGACCTCGCCCGGCACCTAGCGGCGAATGGCTCCGAAACCCTCGTCGTGGCTGGTACCACCGGTGAGTCTCCGGCCTTGAGCGACAACGAGAAACTGGCCCTATTCAAGACCGTCGTTGATTCGGTCGCCGAGAAGAAGACCAAGGTCGTGGCCGGGACCGGGACCTATGACACGAGACACTCTGTCGAGATGACCGATAGAGCCGGCGACTTGGGGGTGGACGGCGTTCTCGCAGTAACTCCCTATTACAACAAGCCAGGACAAAACGGATTGATCGCCCATTTTCGGGCCATTGCTGACGTTGGCGTTCCGGTCATGCTTTACAACATCCCGGGCCGAACTTCCCTTCGCATCGAGATCGACACGCTCGAGTCACTCGCCGAGCACAGCAACATCGTTGCAGTCAAGGACGCCGTGGAAGATGTCGACTTCACCTCACGGACGATCAACCAAATCCCGGGGCTCCCGGTCTATTCCGGCCAAGACTCGATGACGCTTCCTCTCATGGCCGTAGGCGCTGTCGGGATCGTCTCAGTCGCCGCGCACATCGTTGGGCCCGCAATTGCTGCAATGGTCAAGTCGGCGGTGGCCGGGGATTACGACGAGGCGCGACGTTTGCATCATCAACTGCTCCCGGTCTTTCTCGCCTGTTTCCTGGAAACGAACCCATCGCCGATCAAGGCGGCCGTATCCAGGTTCTGGGAGGACGTCGGTGACGTAAGGCTGCCCCTGACCAGAGCGTCCGAGCAGACACTCGTCGAAATCGAGAAGGCCCTGGGAGCGGTCACCGTTTCGTGAGCGTTTCTATCACATTCCTAGGCGGGCTCGGCGAGATTGGTCGCAACTGCGCCGCCGTAGAGATCGAAGGAAAAATCGCACTTATCGACTGCGGTCTGATGTTCCCCGAAGAGGACATGCTTGGCGTCGACCTCGTCTTTCCCGACTGGTCGTGGCTGGTCAAACGGAAGAAGGATGTCACTGCAGTAATCCTCACGCACGGCCATGAAGACCACATGGGTGCTCTCGCCTATTTCCTCAGAGACATCAACGTCCCCGTATATGGGACACGGCTGTCGATAGAGCTGGCGGCCGGACGAATCGATGAACTTGGCGTCGATGCCGAGCTGCGGACCATCACCACCAAGAAATGGATCGAGCACGGGCCCTTCAAATTCATGATGATCCCGGTTAGCCACTCGGTCCCCGATGCGTCCGCAGTCGCCCTGGACACATCCGAGGGGATCATCCTCCATTCGGGGGACTTCAAGCTGGACCCGACGCCTATCGACGGTGTGCCCACCGACCTGCCGGCGTTTGCTGCTCTGGGCAAGCGTGGAGTCAGGTTGTTGTTGAGCGACTCGACCAACGCTGAGAAACCGGGTTTCGAGCCATCGGAGAGCTCGGTAGGTGAGCCGATCCGAGATGTGGTCAGAGATGCGCAGGGTCGGGTTATCGCAGCGTGCTTCTCCTCCCACGTCCATCGTGTCCAACAGATCGCAAATGCCGGCATCGCGGCTGGTCGCAAGATCGCTTTCTTCGGCCGGTCGATGCACCGGTACACGACCATTGCGACCGATCTGGGAATTCTGGAGGTTCCGGACGATGCGGTAGTGGACATCAAGGATCTGGCGTCGTACCCGCCTGAAAAGCAACTGATGATCACCACCGGGAGTCAGGGCGAGCCCTTCGCCGCTTTGTCTCTGATGTCTCAGGGTCGGCACAAGTTCGTCGAGCTTGGGGAGACAGACACCGTTCTGATCTCGGCTAAGCCGATACCGGGGAACGAGACGGCCGTTTCCAAAGTTATCTCGAACCTGATCCGGCGTGGTGCCCGCGTCGTACATGGTCGCAACAGCCATGTCCACGTATCAGGGCATGCGGCGCGCGAGGAACTTTTGACCTACCTCAATATCGTGAGACCCCGGGCATTTGTCCCCATTCACGGCGAATACCGCCACCTGCACGCTCACGCCGAGCTCGCCGCGACTATGGGTGTCAAGACAGTCGAGGTGCTCGAAGACGGCGACCGGATCACAATCGATGGGAAGAAGGTCCATGTGGATCGTCGGGCGGTTCCTGCTGGCTACGTCTACCTGGACGGGTCGTCGGTGGGAGACGTGAAAAACGCTGTGCTCCGAGATCGATCGCATCTGGCCGATGAAGGCGTAGTCGTGGTCACCGTCGGAATCGACCACAACACCGGCGACATCGTTTACGGGCCGGACCTCGACAGTCACGGCGTTATGGACGATCCCGAAGCCGTTCTGCAAAAAGCGGCGGCCGCCGTCAAGTCCTCTCTCGAAGAGCATGCCACAGGGCGCTCCGACCTCGGCGAACTGCAGAAGACCGTGCGGCAGGCCGTGGGAAGGGTTATCCGCGCCGAGACTTCGAGAAAACCGGTGATAGTCCCGGTAGTGATGGAGCTTTAGCTAACACCCGGTCGGGGGCGGTAGGACCGCCCCCGATGTGCATCGCGGGTGCCTGGCGAGGTCAGGGTGTGAGGACGACGGGGTATTCCCTGATGTCTATCTGGCTTCCGTCTTTGGCCGAGTAGACCCAGACGATGAGGGCGCCGGTTTGTTTGGTGTCGACTTTGTAAGGGATCACGAAGTCGAAGGCGCCCCATCCCGTGCCATTGGTGGTCATGGCCTGACCCTCGGCGATGATGAGGCCGTCGTCGTCGGTCAGCGTGTAATTGAATGACGCTTCGAAGACGGCACCAAATCCGGTCACGTGGAGCGGCGAGCCAGCCGACCCGTTGTAGACCGGCGACTCCACAGTTAGGGCTGCTGCGAAATCGAGGTAGTCGGCCTTCAGGACCGGTCGGGTGACCAATTGACCATCGCCAATTTGGGCGGCGATCGCTTTTCCATCCTGACGGAAGACAACTTCGGTGACGTGGGGAATCGACGTCAATGTGAATACCACCTGGGCCATTCGTTGGGCGACAACGGACGAGTCGTCGGTACCTTCGAATTCCTTGGAGAGGTCAACAATGGCGAGACCGTCTTTGATCGTCAGGCCGAGAATCTTCACCCCGTCGGGGATCGTCGTGCTGATCGCGGGGACCCCGTTCTTTTCACCGCTGGTTGGGCCGGCGAAAAGCTGTTCCAACGATGCGCGGCCAACCGCAAGCGTGTAGGGAACTTCACGGTGGATCGGTAGGAGGAACGGGCCGGTGCGATTTTCGTGGCCCGTCTCATCGACGAGGAACCATGGAGCTACCGACAGCTTGGTTGGCGCCACCACCGGCTGGGTGGTCGGAGTGGACGTCGGGGCCGTGGTGGTTGTGGAGGGCGGCACTGTGGTCGTTGTCGAACTCGATGGTGTTGAGCTCGGCTGGGATGTCGATGTCGTGCTCGCCGGGAGGGACGAGGTCGTTGTCGTGTCTGATCCCGGGGGTTGGAGACCGACCGAGCCGCCACAAGCTGCCGCAACCAGTGCCATCGCCACGAGTGCTGTTCCTAGACGTTTCATTGCGGTTCCTTTCGAGAAGCCAATCGAAAATATGTCACCGATATGACGTCGCTCGGGGTGTCTATGGGTCACATGAAGTTTGGGTAGGTCTGTGTCGTCCGCGATACGCTCGCCGTGTGATCTTTCACCTGATCCACAGCCCACTGGTTGGGTCCACCACTTGGGATGGCGTTGGCGACTATCTCATGAGCTGGGGCCACGAGGTAACGGCGCCGTCGCTTTCCCCAGGCATTTCGGCTTCCGAATCATTTCATGAAACGTTCGTGGAGTTGGCTTGTATCGACGCTCCTGAGGAGGCCTGGGTTGTGGGCCATAGCGGAGCCGGACAGCTTCTTCCGGATGTTGCGGAGCGCATGCACGCGAATGGTCTTGTATACGTAGACGCAGGTCTGCCTCACCCCGGTAGACCGCGCCTCGAAGATTTGCCGGACGATCTTGCAACGATGCTTCAAGAGGTGACCGACGAGTCAGGCGAGATTCCGCCCTGGCCCTCATGGTTTCCGAGAGAGGTACTCGAAGACTTGATTCCGGACGAAGTAACCCTCAGTCGATTTGTCTCCGATTGCCCTGTCTTGAAGATGGCAATCTTCACGGAGGTGATCCCGGAGTTCGAATGGCGTGATCTCCCCAGCGTCTACCTGCAGCTTTCGGCTGGCTATCAGCGACATGCCGCTCATGCCGGCAGACTTGGCTGGCGGGTGTCGTCAATCGATGGCCACCACCTCTGGCCGCTCGATCATCCGGGCGAAGTTGCCAGGGCGCTTGTCGAATTGGTCCAGTAGCCGGGGTGCGTTGGTCCTGAGACAATGGGTCCTATTCCCCTTGGCAATTCGCCCCCGATGAGGGACGCTCGTGCCAAGGAGGTCGGCCATGGAAGAACCATATGTCCTGTTTGACATACCAGAGGGGGAGGATCCTCCCGACCGGGAGTTTCTCGAGGGATTGGGTCACCGTGTTGTGGTGTGCAATGGGCCTAGTTCAGAGCATCCATGCCCGGTCCTCGAGGGTGAGGCGTGTCAGTTGGTCAACGGTGCGCATGGGGTGATCTTCGGCCTTGACCTGGACCGCGCCCGGAATCGTGCCGTCCTGGCCCGCTATCGGGCCTCTTTAGGAAAAGACATTCCCGTTCGGGTAATCACCCGTCCTGACCAGGTCGAGCGCAACGCACCACTTCTCGAGGGTTTCGACGTCCGTACCGTTCCTTGGGGCGATGGCATCGAACCTGAGCCTGATTGATCAGATTCCGATTGTGGACGAGGGCGCTGTTCAGATGACCATCTCGCCAACCTCGACCATCACTTCATCGAGACCCTTCCGGCGGAGGTCGGGGACAACGCAGTCGTCAGCGGGATAGCCGATCGGGAACATACAGAACGGTCGCTCGTTTTCAGGGCGCCCCAGAAGTTTGGTGAGAAAAATCATAGGGCTCGGGGTATGCGTCAGTGTGGCCAATCCCATGTGATGGAGTGCTGCGATGAACAAGCCTGCAGCGATTCCACACGATTCCTTGACATAGAAGTGGTGCTGCTTGTTCCCGGTGTCATCCACTCCGTAACGCTGCTCGAACATAACGACGATCCACGGGACCGTTTCGAGGAAGTCTTTGTGCCAGTCGGTACCTAATGGCTCAAGAGCTTCACGCCAGTGCTCCGGCAACCGCCCACCTTCGTAGTTGACCTTCTCCTCGTCCTCTGCGGCCACCCGAACCTGGTGTTTGATGGCCGGATCGCCGACGAGAACGAAGGTCCACGGCTGGCGATTCGCACCGGATGGTGCAGTTGAGGCAGTTCTAACCGCCTGCTCCACCAGATGCCTGGGCACTTCCCGGTCGCTGAAGAACCGGACACTCCGGCGTAGGTTCATTTCCTCGAAGAAGCTGTCGGCCCGGTCGTGTTGCTCCTCGGGTGTGAGGCTCTGGATGTGGTGGGGGATCATCGAGACTGGCATCATCGGAATGTACAAGAATGTTTCAACTGCGACCTGGACGATCTGCCGGGGTTACATTGGAATCACCCCAGGAGAGCAAAAGTCATGACCGACCAAGCCAATGTCGTTGTGGTCGGAGGCGGACAGGCCGGCCTCGGAGTCGCCTACTACTTGAAGGCGGCTGGTATGGACGTCGTCGTGTTCGAGCGCCATCGGTTGGCCGAGACCTGGCGTTCACAGCGCTGGGACAGCTTCGTGCTCAATACCCCGAACTGGATGAACGGTCTTCCCGGCGCCCCCTATGCGGGCCCGGACCCATTTGGATTCATGTCGGGATCAGAGTTAGTGGCGTCGTTTGAGGACTACGCGAGCCGATTCGAAATTCCGGTTCGGACCGGCGTGAACGTGACGTCGGTGGCGACGTCCGACGGAGCCGGGCGGTTCAAAGTCGACTGTACGACCACCGGCGGTGAGACGTACTCGGTGCAGGCGACCTCTGTAGTTGTCGCCTCCGGGATCCTGCAAACCGCTCGAATTCCAGAAGTAAGCGCGAGTCTGGATCAAAGCGTGCTCCAGCTCACAACAGCCACTTATCGCCGGTCGGAGACGCTGCCAGACGGAGCGGTCGTCGTGATTGGTGGCGGGCAATCGGGGGCCCAGATCGTTGAGGATCTTTTGGCCGCCGGTCGAACGGTGTACTTCTCGATCAGCAACGCACCCCGCTTACCGCGGAGTTACCGGGGGCGTGACTTCATGGATTGGTGGTTCGACATCGGCGGCCTGTGGGATGTCGCCGTGGAAGACGTCACCGACCCCAGTGTTCTCGCCGCAACCAACCCTGTCGTGTCAGGTGTCGGCCCACTCGGGCACAGTGTCAGCTACCAACAACTAGCACGTGCCGGAGTCCGTCTGATGGGCCGGCTGACCGAGATCGACGATGGAACGCTCAAGACTGACGACAGGGTTATCGAATACATACAACACGCCGATGCGTTCTCGACCGCAATGCGTGAAAAGATCGACGCCTACATAGGTGCGGAGGGTGTCGAAGCCGACGCCGCGGTATTTGATCCTGGCGATGCTGTCATGGGCGCCGGAGACTCGGTGGATTTCATATCAGAGCTCGACCTGGAGGCTGCGGGAGTCAAGACTGTGATCTGGTCGACCGGATTCACGGGTGACTTCTCCTGGATCCGGGTCCCGGTGATCGACGACCGAGGCCTCCCTATTCACAGACAGGGAGTCGGCGTTGTGCCCGGCATGTATTTCCTCGGTTTTCCATGGTTGTCCAAGCGTCAATCAGGGGTCATTTATGGGATCGACGAGGATGCCCAGCGGATCGTCGGTCGTATTCTCGAAGACGTCAATTGACGTTGCTGACTGCAAGAGCGTTTGAGGCGGGCTTGATCCACGCACTGATGAGTGATGGATGCATCGTCTGGGTGACCGCTGAGACCCACTCATCAGTCACAACGTCGGGATCGGTCTGATCGCGGAGGCGGCCAGCCAGTTCCTCGATCACCTTTTCGGCTACAAACCGAGAGCGATAGAAACGCAGATCCACCCATCGCAACGCCCGTTGTCGCACCGGATTGAACAGAGCAGCTACTGCCAGAGTCGAACCAGCCACGAGTACCGGTGACTGGTTGTTGTATTGGGAGGGAAGCCAAACCGCCCCCACGGAGTACACAACACCGAGAAGTCCCGCGACGATCACATAGCCAACAGTTCGGGAGATGATTCGATCGATGTCATAAAGCCGATAGCGCAACACAGCGACGGCGAAAGAGATCGGGATGAGGAAGTTCAAGGGGATCGTTGCGAAGATGAGCCAGCCTGCGACTCGGTCCGGGGCCTCGGGGATTGCTATCGAGGCCAGCAGCAGGCCGACCAGGACAACGATTGTCAAGCCAAGGGGAGCCATCACCCATTTAGTTTGCTGGCGTTCGACCAGGGTGGAGACGGTCCGATACCTCCATATCTGAGCGACTACACCAAAAAGTTGTATAGCTGCCCAACCCAACGCGAGGAACATGATTCGCCCGGTGATGACTGCGTCCTGCTCGATCACCGTCATCAACACCCTGCCGGTATCAGGTCCTGAGATCACCAGCACTGTCATGGCCACGGCGAGCCATCCGGACCCACTTGGCAGGAAAACCCCGTTGGGAAAGAGGGCCAGAGTCAGCGAGATCAGCACCATGGCAATGGCAAAAACAACAGTCAGAGCACTTTCGAGCACCGGGATGCCATCGAGGGCGACGAGGCCGCGGGTGACATAGGCATAGGAGGTCGTGAGGGTGGCAGTTAGCAACAGGGCCATAGGGTCATTGGACCGTCGGGCGAAAACCACCACACCCACGACCACGACTGAGAAGAATGGACCGGCTAGGGCGAGAGTGATCATCAGCCGCAGCCCTAGACCAAACTCGTCGAACAGCTCCGTCACAGCAGAGATGGCTACCAACTGAGGGTCTGCATAGGCTCGAAAGAAGCCAATCACCACCAGGGTGACGATGACAATCGTGGCGACGACCCAGGCCACGCGCGCGATTAGAAGCGAGCGCCCTTCCAATACCTCAGGGATTGCCCGGGGGGTCGTAGTCATCGAACCTCTTTCTTCAGGCGACCAGCCCTATTCGCGACAACATATCGCCTTGGCGTTACGAGTTCGTTACCGGCTGGACTCCTGCCCTCGCGTAGTATCCCCACGCTTTGCACTCTTTTTCCCAATAACACCACCCATCGCGCGCACTGGTGTAGTGTTTTTCCACATGGTCAAAAGGACATCCACCCGAAAGGGGTCCTCCGGGCGGAGGCGGGTGTCCCAAGCTAAGAAAACACAAGCAAAGAAGAGACAAGTTCAGAAGACCTCGATGAGCCAAAAGCTGGTGGCAGTCAAGGATTCTGTTCGCGGGATGCTCGGACGGCAGACCGACGACGTCTGGGGTCTGCTCCTCATAGTCGCTGCTGTCATCGTCGTGCTCGGATTCATCGACAAAGCCGGACCGGTTGGCAGCGGGATCGAATCTGGCTCACGATTCCTGTTCGGCGTGTGGCGTTTCGCTCTCCCGGTCGCTCTCACCGGCATCGGTCTCACCTTGATCGTTGGCAAACCGCGTGATGGTGCTCTAAAGCTCTCATTGGGCGGCCTCGCCACGTTCATCGGATCCCTGGCAATGTTCCATCTTCTCACCGGTGCGATTGCCCTTGTTCCCAACATCGATCTCGTCAAGGAGAGGGGCGGCGCCGTGGGGGCCCTCATCGCTTTCCCAATGCGTCGTGTACTTGGTCATTGGGGTGCGTTTGTGATCCTTTCGGCTGTCATGGGTATGGGTGTGTTAGTCATGGCCCGGACCAGCGTCCGTGAGCTGTTTCTCGGCATCGGGGAGATGTGGAGAGCCCTTCGTCGCTTTGCACGTGAGTTTGCGACTGCCGACAGGACCGTGACCGCCTCGGCCGCAGTGCCGGCGGTTTCTGTTCTGCCCCGGGGCAAGCATCAGCGTCCCAAGGAATCAAGGCCCCCGGCTGTCAAGAAGCAAAAGGCACCGGAGTCCAAGCCAAAACACGTCGCGCAGCCTGATGTCAAGACGATCGACCTCACCAAAGGCGACTATCAACTCCCTCCCTTGTCTCTACTGGACGCTGGAACGGGTGGCGAGCTGAACCGACGTTCTCTCGAAGAGACGGCCCGTCAACTCGAGGAGACCCTTGTCCAGCACGGAGTCGACGCCACGCTGACCAAGATCGTCCCCGGTCCAACGGTCACTCGCTATGAGATCGAGCTCGCCCCGGGCGTCAAGGTGAACCGGGTATCGAACCTTTCACATGACATTGCCTATGCTCTGGCAACGCCGGATGTCCGGCTGTTGGTCCCCATTCCGGGCAAATCCGCCATCGGTGTCGAGGTCCCGAACCGGAATCGCCGGTTGGTCTCATTGGGTGACATTCTTTCCGAGGCCAACGCCCGGGGTGCCCATCCACTGACGGTTGGCTTGGGAATGGACATCTCCGGAGAGCCCAAGCTCCTCAACCTCGCAGAGTTGCCTCATGTTCTGATCGCCGGGGCGACCGGGGCCGGGAAATCGTCATGCATCAACTCGATTGTCACCTCACTGTTGATGCGCACCCATCCCGATGACGTTCGATTGATCATGGTCGACCCCAAACGTGTGGAATTGGGCCAATATAACGGTGTGCCCCATCTTCTCACCAAGGTGATCACCAACCCGAAGAAAGCAAATGAGGCTCTCAAGTGGGCAGTGGCCGAAATGGACCGTCGCTATGACCTCCTGGCCGACGCCAAGGTCCGCGATATCGAGGGTTATCGCGAGAAGCTGGAAGCCGGCCAACTCGATACTGAAGGATTCGACCGTTTCCCGTATGTGGTCGTGATAATCGACGAGCTCAACGACCTGATGATGGTTGCCGGCCGTGAGGTCGAAGAGTCCATCGTCCGGATTGCCCAGATGGCACGCGCCGTGGGCATTCACCTGGTGATCGCCACTCAACGTCCGTCAGTTGACGTCATCACTGGAGTCATCAAGGCCAACGTTCCCAGCCGACTCGCCTTCAGCGTGGCAAGCCAGACCGATTCGAGGGTGATCCTCGACGGAAGCGGTGCCGAGAAGCTGGTGGGCATGGGAGACATGTTGGTGGTGACCGCCAAGGAGCCTCGCCCGCAACGAATTCAGGGCTCTTGGGTTCGGGAGTCCGAGATTCACGCCGTGGTTGATTGGGTCAAGGATCAGAAGGAAGCCGAGTATCGGGACAAAGAGGTTCTGGAAGCGGCGGCCGCCGCAGCGGCCATCAAGGCCGAGGAAGACGATGACGAAGACGCGGTCCTTGTGCGGCAGGCGAGTGAGCTGGTCGTTCGATCTCAACTCGGGTCCACTTCGATGCTTCAGCGCAAGCTCCGCATCGGGTTTGCCCGGGCCGGTCGGGTGATGGACATCCTCGAAATGAGAGGCATTGTCGGGCCATCGCACGGGAGCAAGGCCCGCGAGGTCTTGCTTACGGTCGAGGAGCTAGAGGAGATGCTTCAGCAGGAGTCGGTCCCGGTGTAGCGACCTGGCACTGGTCGTCTTGCCCGCCGGTACCACGTCGATAAGCTCAGCTCTGAATGTACAGCCTCATTTCCCCGGACGGCACGGTCAGCGGCCGTCTCCCGCTAACCCTCGATCAGATGAAAGAGCTGTATGCCGACATGGTCGAAGCGCGGGCCTATGACCGCAAGTCCATGGCGATGCAGAGACAGGGCCGCCTCGCCACCTATGCACCCTTTGAGGGACAGGAGGCAGCCCAGATAGGTGCCGCCGCGGCCCTTCAGCCCGACGATTGGGTAGCGGGTACCTACCGGGACGCCGCACTGATGTGGAGGGCGGGTTATCCGTGGAGCCTCCTGATCGCCGGACGCACAGGTGACGAGCGTGGAGGTTCTCCACCACCCGGAGTCAACGTCTTACCTCCTTCGATCACCGTGGGTGGCCACATGATCCACGCCGTAGGTCTGTCCTGGGCCGAGCAGCTCCAGGGAACAAAGCGTGTTGCTCTGACGTCGTTCGGTGACGGTGCCACATCCGAAGGTGACTTCCACGAAGCCATGAACTTTGCTGCGGTTTATCAAACACCAACGGTGTTCCTGTGTCAGAACAACGGATTCGCCATCTCCTACCCGAGAGACGAGCAGACCCGATCGGAATCGATAGCCATGAAGGCGGAAGGCTATGGAATGCCGGGGGAGCAGGTAGACGGGAATGACGTCGCCGCAGTCTTTACAGCCGTGAGCGCAGCGGTGCAACGAGCGAGAAACGGCAGCGGTCCCGCCCTGATCGAGGCCGTCACCTACCGGCTTGGCCCCCACACGACCGCCGATGATCCCGGGAGATATCGGGACGGCGACGAAACAGAGAAGTGGCGCGAGCGCGATCCACTACTCAGGATCAGACGGCTTTTCGAAAAAGCGGGAGCCTGGGCCGAGGCATGGAATGAACAGCTCGAGAGGCGGGCCAATGAAAGCATCGAGGTGGCCGTCGCCGAGGCCGAGGCCCTGCCGCAGCCCACCCGTGATGAGATGTTCAAGCGGATGTATGCCGAGATGACGCAACCGCTGCGTAATCAACTGGGCGAAGGCACGTCGTGACCGAGGTGAACCTGGCGCAAGCCCTGAACTCGGCTTTGGGAACCGCCCTGGACTCCGATGACCGGGTGGTCCTTATCGGCGAAGATATCGGCCGTACCGGTGGTGTGTTCCGAATCACAGACGGACTGCAGGAGCGATTTGGGGCCAAGAGAGTGTTCGACACTCCCGTGGCCGAATCAGGCATTGTGGGAGCCGCGTTCGGTATGGCGATAGCCGGCATGCGACCCGTAGCCGAGCTTCAGTTCATGGGATTTTCCTATCCGGCATACGATCAGATCATCAACCATGTCGCCAGGATCCGGAACCGGTCGGATCACCGGTTCACCGCACCACTTGTGATCCGTATCCCGTTCGGCGGCGGTATCGGCGCAGCTGAACATCACTCTGAATCTGTGGAGGCGATCTACGCACATGTCCCGGGTTTGAAGGTTGTGGTCCCTTCGACGCCGTATGACGCCAAGGGTCTCATGCTGGCGGCCATCGAAGACCCCGACCCTGTCATTTTCCTCGAGCCCATCAGGTTGTATCGGGCGATCAAGGAGGACATCCCCGAGATCTATTACACAGTCGACATCGGCAAAGTCAGGGTCGAGCGCGAAGGCGACGATATGACCCTCATCAGTTGGGGCGCGATGATGAAGGAGACCCGGGCCGCAGCCACCGAGTTGGAGAACCAGGGAGTATCAGTGGAGGTTCTCGATCTTCATACGCTCTCGCCGCTCGATGCCGACGGAATCGTCACCTCCGTCGAGAAAACTGGACGGGCCGTTGTTGTCCACGAAGCCCCGAGGACCGGAGGTTTCGGCGCTGAAGTGGCCTCGATTATCCAGGAGCGTGCCCTCTACTCGATGAGCTCTCCGGTGATGCGGGTGACCGGTTGGGACACCATCTTTCCCTTGAAGAGATCCGAAGGGCACTACCTTCCATCATCAGATCAGATCGTTGCCGCAGCCATGAAGAGTTTGGAGGAGTAGTGGCGCAGGAGTTCAGACTGCCTGACATTGGAGAAGGGCTGACCGAGGCCGAGATTGTCCGTTGGTTGGTGGAAGTTGGCGATCACGTCGACGCCGACCAGCCCATCGTCGAGGTCGAGACGGATAAGGCTGTCGTTGAGATCCCGTCGCCGTATGCAGGGACCGTCCTGCGACACGGGGGCGCAGCCGGCGATGTGATCGAGGTTGGCGAAATCCTCGTGGTAGTGGGTGACGAAGAGGCGCCTCTTGCCGAAATACCGAGTTCCGACTTCTCAGCACCGGCGGAAGAGATCGCCCATCAGCCCACGCCATCGTCCCCACCGGCACAAGAAGTCAGTGATGAGCCCCCACCACCGCCTCCACCAACTGCCGAACCTCAATCTGTAGCTCCGATTGTTGGCACCCTGAGTGAAGAAGCTGAAGTGTTGAGCCCGCGCACCGCTCAGATCCCGGGGACATCCGAGACAGTCAAGGCACTCCCAATCGTCAGAAAACTGGCGAGGGAGAGTGGAATCGACATCTCGGAAGTCAATGGGTCGGGGCCAGAGGGACGGATCACCCGTGACGATGTTCTGGCGGCCATTGCAGCAGCATCGCCGGAGCCCGAACCGACAGCGACGTCAACGTCGGCAACATCGGAAACCCCGGCCGGATCTGGCGAAGCCGGTTGGCAGAAGATGTCACGGCTCCGACGAACCATCGGGGCGAACATGTCCCGGAGTTGGGCGGAGATTCCTCACGTCACCACGTTTGACGATGTCGATGCCACGAGGTTGTTGGAGACCAGGACCGCCCTTGCCAAACGGCACGACCGCAAGATTCCAATCGAAGCCCTTGTGGTGAAAGCTGTGCTCCCTGCACTCGACGCCTACCCCGAATTCAACTCCACGATCGACGGCGAAGACCTGGTCATTCATGGCGCCCGTGACATCGGTATCGCTGTCGACACTCAAGATGGACTCCTTGTCGCTGTCATACGAGACGCTGCAAACAAGAGCGTGCTCGATCTGGCGGCCGAGGTCGTGCGGCTCGGCGAAGGAGCCAAAGATCGGGCGTTGGCACCGGGCGAGCTCACCGGTCAGACCTTTACCGTTTCGAATATCGGAGCGGTTGGGGGTGGCCACGGCACGCCCATTGTCCCCTACGGCACAACGGCCATCCTCTCAGTCGGCCGGGCGCGGGATAGGGTAATCGTCGCTGATGGCGACCTCGTAGTGGCCCCGGTCATGCCGCTTTCACTCTCATACGACCACCGAGTCATTGATGGCGGGGTCGGCCGTCGCTTCATGGCACTGCTCATGGAGAACCTTGAAGAGCCTGCCTTGTTCCTGGCCGGCTGATGCCCCACATTCACGTCCTGGAATATGACGAGACGACTGGCGTCGCCCGCCGTGAGTACCAGAAGGCGATCATGCGCGCGGGGAGGATCTGGAACGTCGT
The DNA here is from genome assembly GCA_041751055.1 of Acidimicrobiia bacterium. Taxonomy (GTDB): domain Bacteria; phylum Actinomycetota; class Acidimicrobiia; order Spongiisociales; family ZC4RG35; genus MA-ANB-1. Next base: position 91,814 of record JBGSYD010000006.1, read on the forward strand.
CTCGATCCAGTGCCAACTGCCCGAAGTGATGCGAGATTCGATGCGTCTCTATCAGTCGGTGATGTACGGGGAGTCGCCGCTGAGTCGAGGCCAACGAGAGCTGCTGGCGTCGATCACCTCTCAGGTGAACGACTGCTACTACTGAACGTCGGCGCACCTCCACGACCTCCGGGATGAGGTCGACGATCAAGAATTGGTAGACCGGATCGCCATCGACTGGAAGACGGCCGGCCTTGACGATGCAACATTCGCCCTGGTCGAGTTTGCGGTTAAGCTGACTGCCGAGCCGGCCCGAGTCGATGAAGATGACATTGCCAAACTGCGAGCCATCGGCTTTGACGACATAGGCATCTCCAGCTGTGTGCAGGTCGTGTCGTACTTCAACTACATCAATCGTGTCGCCGAGGGCCTGGGTATCGATCCCGAGGACTGGATCGAATCCAATGGTCGGGTCAAACCGGTTTAGTGTCGCGGTGATGAAAGAGAAAAGCGATACCCCCGAGACGGCAGACGAGAAGACCGATCTCCCGGAAATCGTGGAGCAGTCCGTTTCCAAGTCGCTCGTTGGGACTTTTGGCGGGAAGAAGATCTCCTACACCGCAACTGCAGCAACCCAGGTGGTGGAGAGGGACGATGACAAGAAAGCTGTCTTCTTCTACGTCGCCTACACCAAAGACGAGGCCGACCCGGCTGACCGGCCACTCGTGTTCGCCTTCAACGGAGGTCCCGGTTCGTCGACGGTCTGGCTACACCTCGGGCTGTTCGGGCCCAAGAGGGTTGCGTTCGACGATGAGGGGTTCCCGGTGGGTGTGCCCGGGCGACTTGTCGCCAATGAGCACTCGATCCTCGACGTTGCCGACGTGGTCTGCGTTGACGCCGTAGGAACCGGACTATCGAGGGGAGTCCCCAAAGACAAAGAAAGGGACTTCCACAACTTCGCCAAAGATGTCGACTCCTTCAGCGATTTCATAGTCTCCTATCTCAACCGCAACCGACGTTGGGCGTCACCCACCTATATCGCCGGCGAGAGCTACGGGACCACCCGAGGTGCAGCTATCGCGGCCAATCTCTTCCATCGTCATGGCCTCCAACTCAGTGGGATCGTGCTCATCTCAGTCGCCATGAATTTCCAGACGATCGCTATGGACAGCGACGACTACATGTTCCATGCGGGCAATGACCTGCCGTACCTGACCCACCTCCCGACATATGCGGCTACGGCCTGGTACCACGGAGTGCTCGCCAAGAAGTATCAGTCGAAGTCACTGCGCGACTTCCTCGATGAAGTCGAGGAATTTGCCGTGGGCCAATACTGGACGGCCTTGGCCCGGGGAGACCAACTCGACGAATCGGAGCGGAAGAAGGTTGTAAAGAAGCTCTCGGAGTACACGGGCCTCTCCACCGCTTACATCGAGCGTTACGACCTGCGCATACACATCATGCGTTTCTGCAAGGAGCTGCTCAGGACAAAGAGGCGCACGGTGGGGAGAATCGATTCCCGATACACGGGCGTCGACCGCACCGTCGACGGGGATCGCATCGAAAGCGACCCGAGCACGAACATGACGATCGGACCGATGACCTCAGCGCTGAATCATTACCTGCGCACCGAGCTCGGGTTCGAAAGCGATGACTTCTACGAGATCCTGTCGATGGAGATCAACGAGTCCTGGGATTACGAAGACTTCAAGAATCGATATGTCGACACTTCCGAAAAGCTGCGTGAGGTCATGTCGCGAACTCAGTCCATGAAAGTCTTCGTGGCCAATGGATACTTCGACCTGGCGACACCGCACATGGCGTGTGAGTACACCTTCAACCACATGGGGCTCGACCCCGAGATTCGACAGAACGTTCAAATGGAGTATTACGACGCCGGTCACATGATGTATGTACACAAGCCGTCGCTGAAGAAACTGGCCGGAGATCTAAGGGAGTTCATCAAAGGGAGCCAATGAAGACCATCGGGATTCTTGGGGGTATCAGCTGGCAATCGACAGCCAGCTATTACAAACTCCTCAATGAGGAGGTGGGGAGCCGCCTCGGAGGTCATCATTGCGCCGACCTGCGAATCTGGTCGGGCGACTTCGAAGATCATCATCAGGCACAAAAGGTTGGGGACCATGACTGGATCTCCCGAACGCTATGCGGTGCGGCCCGGGACCTTGTCGCCTCTGGTGCCGAGATCCTCATTATCGCTTCAAACACAGCACACGAATATGCCGACCTGATCGAGGCTGAAGCCGAGCGGCCCGTTGCCCACATTGTCGACGTGACGGCACATCGCATCAAGGCCACCGGCATGGAGAATGTCCTGCTCTTGGGGACCGACTTTGTGATGTCGGGTGACTTCTATAGAGATCGAATGGCCGAGAGCGGGATCCATTGCATGGTCCCTGATGAAGGCGATCGCGCCGAGGTTCATCGCATCATTTTCGAAGAGTTGGTCTTTGGGGAGATAGACGACGGGTCCCACCGGGCTCTTATCGAGATAATCGACGCCGGTGCCGAAGAAGGTGCCGAAGGAGTGATTCTGGGTTGCACCGAACTCGGCCTGATCCTCGACGAAGGCGATGCCAGAGTTCCGGGATTCGACACAACCAGAATCCATTGCCAAGCGGTCATCGACGCAGCTTTGAACTAGCTATGACGGTCAACGAGTCCCAGGACTTCAGGCATGTCGACTTCGGGGTAGGGATCGGGAGCCATCAATCCCAAAATCCTGCCCTGGGAACGGGCCGAGACGATCACGTTCCCCTCCCACTTCTCGGCGAGAGTTGGATCGGCCACCCGGCAGCAGGTCACGTCGGGACAGGTCGAGACTTCTCGATTATCCGTCTCACGACCGCGGAACCATCGCGCGTCTTTGAAGCCCACTCCGAGCGTGATGGCATGTGCCGGCTGGCGCCCCGCTTCGATGTGAGTCGTGCAGAAAAACGTTCCGTCAGGGGTGTCGGTGTACTGGTGGTGTGTCCCGAATCGGTCGGGTGAGGCAAACGTCAGTCGGGCACCCCAGCGCCGGCACAGCTTCTGAGTCTCCATGCCGCCGTGTTCGTCACGCGGCAACGGCACGCCATCATTGGAATACCCTTTGACCACACTTCCGTATTCGTCACTTACCAGCAGGTGCGACGAGATGTCGAGGTGGCGGGTCAGGAGATTGGCAGTTCGCCATCCGGCCATCTCATAGGACACATAGAACAACTCCTTGACATCCTCTACGTCGATGTCGTGTTGCTCGCGGGCCTCATGGAGACGTGGCAACACCGCCCCCTCGGGGACCAGGACGGCCGAAGCGAAGTATGCCGTTTCCATCCGTTGTCTCAGGAAGGTGTCGAGATCGGGCTCGGGCTCATGGTCGAGGAGAGATCCGGCGAGGGTCTGAAGGATTGCCTTCCTTGCTTGCCGGGTGCGTAACTCGTCTCGTTGGGCGATGTAGATCCTTTGATTCGGCATGTCGATGATCGAGCGGGCGAACGATGGCATGTCATCGATCGGATGAATCTCAAATCCCGCCTTTCTCGTGACATCTATGAGGTTCCGCGAGCTGAAGGGCCCATCGCCGCCGTATCCGCTGTCACGGAGCGCCGTAGCAGCCACTTCCTCGATGTCCTCGAGGTATCCGTCCATCTTGGTCAGGTTGTTTGCCACCTGACCGTTGGCGCGGCGGACCTCTTCCGAGCCGGCCGATCCCAGTGCTGAACGTTCCCGGAGGGCCTCATGAACCCCGACGATATGAGTCAGGGTCTCGTCGTCCATCTTCGCAGTTGGTTTCAGAGCGGGGAGTTCGAGAGATTCAAAAAGCGCCGATTCCTGTGATCGAGTCAGAGTGATCTCCAACTCGTCGCGACGTGTCGGGGGGTGCGGGCTGACCAACTCTTGAAGTTCAACGTCGAGGGCTGCTGCCAGTTCCAGGACGAATTTGAGTCGCGGCTCCTTCTTCCCGTTCTCGAGAAGTGATAGATACGGTGCCGGCTTGCCGGTACGTTCTCCGAGTTGGTCCAAGGTCATTCCGGCTTGTTTGCGAAAATGACGAATACGACGACCCAGTACCACCGGGTCTAGTTGCGGAGATTCCACTTTTCTTCCCCTTCGTGAAAGATTGTCCAATCTTATCGGCCGACAGGCCAAATGTGAGGTGTCTGGTGCAAGAATAATACCTTCTTATGAACCAATTCCGGCTCACCGAGACCGAGAAGCGAATCCTGACTCCGGAAGCGGTTGCGTTTCTCACCGATATGGAACGCGAGTTCGAGTGGCGAAGAGGCCAGTTGCTGGCCGCCAGAGCACACCGCTACGAAGCGCGGAGGGCGGGAGAACTACCTCATTTCCGTCTCGAAACTCGTGGCACCCGGGAAGCGGATTGGCAGGTCGGCCCTATTCCGGGCGACCTGCGAGACCGCAGGGTCGAGATCACGGGTCCGGTCGACCGGAAGATGACGATCAACGCCATGAATTCGGGGGCAAGAGTTTTCTTGGCCGACTTTGAAGATGCGACTACACCGACCTGGGGCAACCTGATCCACGGTCAGGCCAACATCGTTGACGCATACTCGCGTGAGATCACGCTCACAACTATCGACAAGACCTACCGATTGGCCGAAGAGGTGGCCACCCTGATGATTCGACCTCGCGGTTGGCATCTCGTCGAGAAGCACTTTCTGGTGGACGGACAGCCAATGTCCGCCTCATTGTTCGACTTCGGCCTCTACATGTTTCATGGTGGCCGGGCCGCCATCGAGGCTGGCTCCGGCCCATACCTGTATCTCCCGAAGTTGGAGTCGTATCTGGAGGCCCGGCTGTGGAACGACATCTTCGTGTGGGCCCAAACTCGACTGGGTGTGCCGTTGGGGACCATCAAGGCGACGGTCCTGATAGAAACTCTCCCGGCCGCTTTCGAGATGGATGAGATTCTCTACGAGCTCAAGGATCATTCAGCGGGCCTCAACGCCGGGCGCTGGGACTACATCTTCTCGATGATCAAAGAACTCGGCCACGACCCCCGGTATCTCCTACCGGATCGCTCTCAGGTCACGATGACGGTCCCCTTCATGAATGCCTATACCGATCTGCTGATCGCAACGTGTCACCGCCGGGGCGCCCACGCCATCGGCGGAATGGCCGCCTTTGTCCCCAACCGACACGATCGGGCAGTGACGGAGTCCGCCATCGCCGCTGTGAGAGCCGACAAGGCACGAGAAGCCAACGCGGGGTGTGATGGGACATGGGTCGCACATCCTGACCTGGTGGCTGTGGCAATGACCGAGTTCGATCGTGTGCTCGGGGACAATCCCAATCAAATAGACCGTCGTCGCGACGAGACCCTCGTGACAGCTTCGGATCTGCTCGATATGAGTCTCGACGGGTCTGTATCTCTCGATGGCGTTTACTCGAATGTCGAAGTCGGCATTCTCTATCTGGCCTCCTGGTTATCCGGAACTGGAGCGGTCGCCATCCACAATCTCATGGAGGATGTGGCGACCGCAGAGATATCGCGTTCTCAAGTCTGGCAATGGGTCCGTCACAACGTCGTTACCGCCGATGGTCCCAAAGTCACCGAGGAGATGGTCCGCTCGATGGCCGGGCAGGTGGTGGATGCAGCCGAACGGGATGGTCACCCCAATGCCACCCGAATCCATGATGCCCGAAAGATTTTCGAAGAGGTCGCATTAAGCGACGAGCTCGTGGAGTTTCTGACCATCCCGGCCTATGAGTTGATCAACTAAAGGGAGAAGACGACATGTTTCGAATCGTAGAAGAGGCCCAGGGGCTCCAAAGAGACTGGAACAACAGCCCACGCTGGGAGGGAATCAAACGCGATTACTCCGCCGCCGAGGTAGTTGCGCTGCGCGGGAGCATTCGTGAACAACACACACTGGCCAATCGGATGGCCGGAAAGCTCTGGGATATCCTTCAGTCAGCGGATTACGTCAGTGCCCTCGGAGCGTTGAGCGGTGGCCAGGCGACGCAAATGGTCAAAGCCGGGCTCAAGGCGATCTATTTGTCCGGGTGGCAGGTCGCCGGAGACGGAAACCTCTCCGGCGAGGTGTATCCCGACCAGTCGCTGTACCCGGCCAACTCGGCCCCGGAAATGGTGAAGCGAATCAATAACGCCTTGCGTCGTGCCGATCAGATCCACTGGGCCGAGGGCGACGACTCAATCGACTGGTTCACGCCGATCGTGGCCGACGGGGAGGCCGGCTTTGGTGGTGCGTTGAATGTTTTTGAGCTGACGAAGTCATTCATCCAGGCCGGGGCGGCGGGTGTTCACTTCGAGGATCAACTTGCCGCGGAGAAGAAGTGTGGCCACATGGGTGGGAAGGTTCTCGTTCCGACCAGCCAGCACATTCGGACCCTCTCGGCAGCCCGTCTGGCGGCCGATGTGATGGGCGTCCCAACGCTGGTCGTGGCTCGCACCGACGCCAACTCGGCGACGTTGCTCACCTCCGACGTCGACGAGCGCGACCGGCAGTTCACGACGGGGGAGAGAACGCCCGAAGGCTTCTTTCACGTCACCGATGGGCTCGACGCAGCCATTGCCCGGGGTCTGGCGTATGCGCCCTATTGCGATTTGATCTGGTGTGAGACCGCAAGACCTGATCTCCAGGAGGCTCGACGGTTCGCCGGGGCCATTCACGCACAGTTCCCGGGGAAGATGCTGGCGTACAACTGCTCGCCTTCCTTCAACTGGTCGGCGCATCTCGATGAGGGGACGATCGCACGGTTTCAAAAGGAGCTCGGGACAATGGGTTACCGGTTCCAATTCATCACCCTCGCTGGATTTCACGCTCTCAATGCGTCGATGTTTGAGCTGGCACGGGGTTATGCCGAAGATGGGATGACCTCCTACGTCGAGCTGCAGAATCGTGAGTTTGCGATGGAGGCGTTGGGATACACCGCGACCAGGCATCAGCGTGAAGTTGGAGCAGGCTATTTCGATCGGGTCAGCCAGGCGATCGCAGGTGGCAACACCTCGACGCTGGCGCTGTCGGGCAGCACCGAGGAGGAGCAGTTCTAATCTGCCGAGGTGCATCGGAACCTGTTTTGGATTTTCTTGCTGTTCTCGCTTTCCCTGGGCGCCTGCACCCCGACCCGCTCCAGTGAGGCACCGTTCCCGATCATCGGGAACGACCAATCAGGTTTGGTCGAGGCTATGGAATGGGGGGTTACACCGGCGCTGATACCGTTTCCGCCCGATGCGCTCACGGTGCTCGAGATCCTCGACACCTCCACGCCGGAGGTAGTCCAGATCGCGGTCGAAGGTGGTGTTTGCCCGCCCTCGGCTCAGGTGCTGGTGACGGGGCCGCCGGAAACGGTCCGTGTATCTCTGATCCTTGGGGCATCGATCGCACCTGAAGGAACCGAGTGTGGCGAGATCCTCACGACGCATGCTCTCGTGATTCGTTTCCGGGAACCGATCGCCCTGAGTGGTCTCGAGGTCAGTGCCGAACGGACAGGTGAGGTCGCCGACGAATAAGCGAAGGGTGGGGGCCCGAGGACCACCCACCCTTATAGACCTGGAGGAAGAGGCCTTGCTCATGGAGAGCCCGTCAAACGGGCTCCAAGTCGACTAGCCCTGAGGAACCAGGACCGCGTCGATGATGTGGACGGTGCCGTTGGCTACCGTGACATTCCCGCAGATGACGTTGGCGCCATCGATGGTTGCCAGGTCGTCGGAGGGTTCGATAGCCAGGGTCTCACCGTTGACAGTCGTGACTGTTCCAGCATCAATGAGTTGCTGGAGGTCGAGACTGTCCCCGGCCACCACGTGGAACGTGAGGATGGAGGTGAGGAGGTCTTTGTCGGCGAGAATCGCTGACAGTTGGTCCTCCGGGATCGCTGCGAAGGCATCGTTGTAAGGAGCGAAGATCGTGAACGGACCGTCGCTGTTCAACGTATCGACCAGTCCAGCTTCTGTTACCGCGGTAACGAGAGTGGAGAGGACGGGGTTGTTGGAGGCGGCGGTGGCGGCCGGATCATCGGCCATTCCGTCGAAACTTCCTTCTCCATCGGCAGGCACTGCGGAGCAGGCTGGGCCGATGTTCATTGCCATGAGATCCGGGCCACCGGCCATCATGTCCGAGGCTTCCATCGGAACCAGGACCTGGTCAATGAGGTGGACCGTGCCATTGGCAACTTCCACATTCCCACAGATGACGTTGGCGCCATTGACCGTGATCAAGTCGCCCGACACCGCGAATTCGAGGCTCTCGCCTTGAACTGTCTCGAGGGTGCCGGCATCAGCCAGTTCCTGGAGATCGAGGCTCTGGCCCGCTACCACGTGGTAGGTGAGAACAGACGACAACAGCGCCTGATCGGCCAGGATCCCAGCGAGGGTGTCCTCAGGAATTGCGGCGAAAGCATCGTTGTAAGGAGCGAAGATCGTGAAGGGACCGTCGCTGTTCAAAGTGTCGACCAGTCCAGCTTCTGTTACCGCGGTAACGAGAGTGGAGAGGACGGGGTTGTTGGAGGCGGCGGTGGCGGCCGGGTCATCGGCCATTCCGTCGAAGCTTCCTTCTCCGTCGGCAGGCACTGCGGAGCAGGCTGGGCCGACATTGGCTGCCATGAGGTCAGGACCGGCCTGACTCGTGGTGGTTTCGGCAACCGTGGTGGCCGTCTCGGCTGAGTCGCCACCACAAGCTGCTGCAACCAGGGCCAAAACGGCCACCATGGCGAGCATTCGAGCAAGAGGTTTTCTTGTTCTCATTGCTTTCCTTTCTGATTTGTCAAGCAATTCGAGATTGCTGTTGGTTTGGTTATCGAGAGCCCGATTCGGGCTCACGCCTGGCGCATTGATGCGCGAGATCTTTTTCATGCGGCTTCACCCATGACGACCACCGAGTGCCAGCCTGTTGAGCCGTCTGGCATGGGGCGGGAGCGTTCCTCGGTCTGGACGGTGCCGTCCCGATCGGTGGCGCGGCACGTCAGGGTGTGGCGGCCCGGGGTGACGTCCCAGGCGAGACGCCATTGCCGCCACGTCGTGTTGTTCAGCTCTTCGGCGAGTTCGGCTTCGAGCCAGGGCCCTTCGTCGATGCGGACCTCGACTTTGTCGATGCCGCGGGTTTGGGCCCATGCGACGCCGGCAATTGCTGTGGTGCCGCTGAGAGTGTTGAAGGCTTCAGGAGTATCGATGCGCGAGGACGTCTTGATGGGAGCTTGTTGGGCCCAACCACGTGGCACCCAATAGGAGTCGAAGGCATCGAATCGCGTGATCTCGATCTCTTTGAGCCACTTGGTGGCGGACACATATCCGTAAAGGCCAGGAACGATGAGGCGGGCCGGGAACCCGTGCTCGAAGGGGAGAGGCTCTCCGTTCATCCCCACCGCGATCATGGCGTCGCGACCGTCGATCGCGGCTGCCACCGGAAATCCGCAGGTGTAGTCGTCCACCGATCGTCCCACCACCTGATCGGCGTTTGGGTCGACTCCGACCTCAGAAAGCAAGTCGTCGAGTCGGATTCCCTGCCAGCGGGCGTTGCCGACAAGTCGGCCCCCCACCTCGTTGGATACACATGTGAGGGTGATGTCGGATTCGATTTGTGTGCGCCGGAGCAGGTCTTCGTACGTGAGAGTGAGGTCCCTGTCGACCATCCCGAAGATCCGGAGCGCGTAGTTCTCGGGATCGATCCGGGGCACGCTGAGGGCTGTGTCGATTCGGTAGAAGTCGGCGTTTGGCGTACGAAAGGGTGAGAGCCCGGATATGCCGAGGTCCGCTGCGCTAGGTATTGCCGGGAGCGGGTTGGCCACAGGGGGAAGGCCGACGCCGTCAGTGCTCACGGCATAGAGGCGGGACGAAAGCATTCTGCCTCCAGCACCGAGGAAGAAAGCGGCTGCTGTGACCATTCCCATCCGGCTGAGGAACAGTCGACGGTCGGCGGAGGCATCAGCGGGGTCACGATTGGCCATCCGGCCGAAGGAGATCAAGACTCCGGCGCCTGCGGCGGCGCCGAGCAAGGCCGGGAGCCCGGCGCCAACACTGCCGGTGCCCGAGACGGCCGATACAAATCCAGCCACGCCGAATAGGCCGATCCCGGCGAGACCGAATGCCAAACGCCGGCGGAGCGCCATGACGCCGACAGTCGCGGAGAAGCCAACCAGGAAAATGCCGATCCCGATAAGCAGGGCCAACTTGTCGTTGGTCCCGAAGGTTGCGATCGCAAAATCCTTGAGAAACGGGGGAGCGGCATCGATAACCCGATCTCCAACGTCGAGTACCGGGTTGCGGAAGTTCGCGCTGAAGACCGTTGCCATCTCGGCGAAAGCAATTGCAGATAGGCCAGATACGACTCCGGCGGCCGCGGAGATTAGGAGAGAAGGTGTGGGCTTGGACCCGCTGGCTGGTTTCGGCATTTCCCACACTGTTCGGAGCGGGGCGGGGTCCGGATGGGAGAAACCCCGGATTAGGGGCGTTTGGGTGGAGACACAACCCGGGTATCCTGAATTTCCGGAATGCCACGGCACAATTCCTGCGGAGGGAACACATGAAAATCGTCCACGTGGTGGGCACCGGGACCATCGGTGAGCCGCTAATCGGTCTGCTGGCCGACAACAAGGAGCACTTCGGCATCGACGAAGTCACTTTTCACAAACGCACTCCACTGGTCACCGAGAAAGCGAAGGTCACCGACCTCGTGAACCGTGGTGCTTCACTGGTTGTCGACGAAAACCGCAAGGCCACGTTCGAAGAGCTCGGTCACACTCCGAAATACGAGACCCGCGAGGCGATCGAAAGAGCAACGGTCGTGATCGACTGCACCCCGGTCGGCAATGAGATGAAAGACGAGTTCTACTTGGACGCCAAAGGCCCGGTCGGGTTCATGGCACAGGGATCCGAATTCGGGTTTGGCAAGATGTACGCACGCGGCATCAACGACGACTCATTGATTCCCGGCGATGACAAGTTCCTTCAGATCGTCTCGTGCAACACCCACAACATGTCGGTCCTGGTGAAAACGCTGGCCATGGATGCCGACGGCACCAACCACCTGGCCGATGGGCGGTTTCTTTGCATCAGGCGGGCGAACGACATCAGCCAAGACAGCGGGTTCGTAGCCAGCCCGACGGTCGAGGGTCACAAAGATGAGCGGTTCGGCACCCATCACGCCCGCGACTCGCACAACCTCTTTGCAACGATGGGATACGACCTCAACTTGTACTCGTCGGCCTTGAAGCTCAACACCCAGTACATGCACCTCATGCACTTCGCTTTGACGTTGGAGCGCGACATCACCCTGGACGAAGTCAGGGATCGGCTCAGGGGTAACACCCGTGTGGCTGTGACCCATAAAAAATCGGCAAATCAGGTTTTCTCCTTTGGCCGTGACCACGGCTATTTCGGGCGAATCATGAGTCAAGCTGTCGTCGCCCTGGAGACGTTGGAGGTGCGCAACGGGAACGAGGTCGTTGGTTTCTCCTTCACACCACAAGATGGCAATCCGCTGCTCTCCACTGTCGCTGCGATGTTGTGGTACCTCGACCCATCAACGAGGGACGTCAAGATCGACATCCTTCGTCGCTATCTGTTCACCGAGATCTAATGGATTCGAAGGCTCGCGCCTTCGCTGAGGACGCGATCACCGCCATCGGTGGCCGTGATGCGCCAACTGCTAGGACCTGCATAGCCCAGGCGTGTGAGGTAGATCGGTCCCTGGCATCCCTGGCCGATGCGATCTATCTGGCTTGCTCGGAGTTGGAGAGCGACGGCTCGGTCAGCACCGCAACCTGGAACACGCTGGGCGACGCGGTTGGGCCTGGCCCGCTGCTTGCCGTCGTCGAGGCGAACCGCCACTAGGTCGAGCCACAGGTTGGCGACGAACCCAGGGTTGGCAGCGTCGGTAGGCGACGCTGGTGGCCCAGGGTTGGCCCCGACTGCCTCGGCTCGCGGTCCCCCGTCGAACCCAGGGTTGGCAGCGTCGGTAGGCGACGCTGGTGGCCCTGGGTTGGTGGAGGCGGATACAAGAGTATTTACACAACACGAGACCTAGGTCATGGTGGACGCATGGGGATCCATCGTTCCGTTATCGAGGAAGCACGTAAACATGGCGGCTTTATCACCCGCACTCAAGTGGAGGCGTTGGGCATAGCGCCGAGCGCTGTCGACCGCCGAATTCGAAGCGGTGATTTCAAAGTCGTCGCACTCGGCGTATATCAGGTCATCAGATCGGAGGCACATCTGGATCTGATTCGGGGCGCCATTCTGACCCTTCCTGGGGCGGTTGCTTCACATCATTCGGCGGCGCATCTCCTGGCATTTCCTGACCCACCGGCAGTCCATCCCACAGTTACGGTGCACAGCCGGACAACTCACAAATTTCCAGGAGTCACCGTCCGACGCACTTCCGATTTGGCGAAAGCCCACTTGACCAAAGTGGCAGGCATCCCGGTAACGAACGTCGCCCGGACCGTCTTCGACCTGTCCGGTGTAATCACCTTCCAGGAACTGGATCGAGTCGTCGAGTCGCTGATAATCGCCAACCGACTGACGATGAGGCAACTCGCGAAAGTCACTGTCGAAATCGCACGGCGCGGAAAACGGGGTGCATCCAATATTCGTGAAGTGATATCCAACAGAGGCGAGTCCGGGGTAGTCGATGAAACCATTCTGGAACGCCGGGGACGTTCGGCACTCGCCAGTGGTGGCCTTCAGCCTGCAGTCTCCCAGTTCCATATTCCGTGGGATCCGAATCGAAGGTTCGACGATGCTTACCCAGAGTGTCGGATCGCGATCGAGTGGGACTCTCGCTCGTGGCACAGCCAGCGTGAGGCTATGGCCGCAGATCGGCGACGCGACCGGGACGCGGCGGCTCACGGTTGGGTTCTGCTCCGCTTTACGTGGGATGACGTGGTCGACACTCCTGCAGATGTTGCCGCCTCGGTCCGAGCTTTGATCGAAGCGCGGTCGGCTGGCGACCACTCATGACGTGTCCGGCGTTGAACCCTGGGTTCGCAGCGTCGGCTGGCGACGCTGGTCGCCCGGAGTTGGTTCGCTCCGGTTTAGGCTCGCTGGTGTGATCGTTGAAATCATCGCGGTAGGTACCGAGCTGCTGCTCGGCCAGATCGTCAACTCGAATGCATCGACAATCGGTGCAGCTCTGGCGGAGAAGGGACTCGACGCCCACTACCAGCAAGTCGTCGGAGACAATCTGGAACGAGTGGCTTCGACAATCCGGACCGCTGTCGAGCGTTCCGACGCCGTCATCATCACCGGCGGTATCGGACCAACCCAGGACGATCTGACCAGGGAAGCCCTATGTCTGGCGACCGGGCTGGAGATGGAATTCAGCGAGGACTACGCCGACCATCTCAGGGAATGGTGGGCCAGTCGGGGCCGGGAAATGCCGGTCAGCAACTTGCAACAGGCCCAACATCCTGCAGGCGCCGAACTGCTGGACAACCCAAAGGGAACCGCCCCCGGATTGGCCATCGAACATGATGGGACATTGATCTTCTGCGTCCCCGGAGTCCCGGCCGAGATGATCCACCTCCTGCACACAGAGCTGATTCCGCGCGTTGTCGCAAAGTCGAACACGGCTGAGGTCCTGGCCAGCCGATTGCTTCGCACCTGGGGGCTCAGCGAGTCCGGCATTGCCGAAACTCTCGATGATCTCTACACCGGCAGCACGAACCCCTCAGTTGCGTTTCTGGCGTCGGCGGGAGAGATCAAGATCAGGATCACCGCAAAAGCCGGTGATCGAAAGACTGCCGAGGAACTCATCGAGCCCATGGACGCCGAAGTCCGGCATCGTCTTCGTGATGCGGTATTCGGCGTAGACGATGAGACCATCGAGAGGATCGTCTTCGATCTCCTCGACGCAAAGGGTTGGCGCATCGGTGTAGCGGAGTCGATGACTGGCGGGCTCCTGACCGGTCGGCTCACCGACCTTCCAGGCGCCAGCAAGTACGTTGCCGGGGGAGTAGTTCCGTACGACCCCGCTCTGAAGGCCTCCCTGCTCGGAATCGACGACATCTCTCACGTGGTGAACGAAGAGACCGCCGCGGCCATGGCAGTAGGAATTCGTGAGCTTCTCGATGTCGAGGTCGGTCTCTCTGTCACCGGGTCTGCCGGCCCTGACCCGCTGGAGAAACCGCCGGGCACGATGATGATCGGCGTATCGACACCTGAGGAAACGAGGACTCGAGAAGTGAGGATGGTGGGCGATCGGGAACGTATTCGGACTTATGGCGTGACGACCGCCCTTCAACTCACCCGATTGGCCTTGACCGGGCGCTGGTGGGGTCGCTGAGGATCTTCGCAGCCATTGCGCCACCCCATGAGGTCCGCCAGGCCCTGGCCGATCAGCTTACCGGTGTGCCGATTCCGGGGAAGGTGGTCCCACCGGCGAACTGGCATCTGACGTTGCGGTTTCTTGGCGAGATCGACGAGGTCGCTTGTGAGCGTTATATGGCCGAGCTCGACAGCAGGGATCTGGGCCGGAGATTCAAGGTCCGCCTTTCGAAATTCGGGGCCTTTCCCAATCACCGTAAAGCGACGGTCACCTGGCTCGGTGTAACCGGCGGAGAGCAACGCATTTTCCAACTAGCCGAAGCGGCCGACGAGGCTGCCGTATCAGTCGGGCTACTGCCTGAAGATCGCCCGTTTTCGCCGCACCTCACATTGAGTCGGGTACGCCCACCGGCGAACGTGACCAGCCTGGTCGGGGAAGTCGAGTGTGACGTCGAATGGCGCGTTGAGTCTGTCGTAGTCTTCAGATCGAGGCTGGCTCGCGGTGGTGTCAGCTACGAACCTATTGAAACGTTCGAACTTCTCCGGTAATACTCGACCCGAACAGGTGTTCGGTCTAAGATTTTGTAGTCGAACAAGATTTCTTGTCACAACCGGTCGATACGGTCGTGACCACAGAACTGAGAAAGGGAGACCATGACGGAAAGAGACAAGTCCCTCGAAATGGCGCTCAGCCAGATCGAGCGTCAGTTTGGCAAGGGCGCCATCATGAAGATGGGCGATGCTGTTGATCGCAAGGTCGACGTCATCTCCACCGGAGCACTTTCACTCGACATTGCGCTGGGCATCGGTGGTGTGCCGCGGGGTCGTATCGTCGAAATCTACGGACCGGAGAGCTCGGGTAAGACCAGTTTGGCTCTGCACGTTGTGGCCGAGGCACAACGCAACGGTGGTATCGCGGCCTTTATCGATGCCGAGCACGCCCTTGATCCGACCTACGCCAAAAACATCGGGGTCGATGTCGATGAGCTCTTGATCTCCCAGCCGGATACAGGAGAGCAGGCACTCGAGATTGCTGACATGTTGATTCGCTCTGGCGCCCTCGATGTGCTCGTCATCGACTCAGTAGCTGCTTTGGTGCCTCGCGCTGAGATCGAAGGCGAGATGGGCGACACTCATGTCGGGCTCCAGGCGCGTTTGATGTCTCAGGCTCTCCGCAAATTGGCGGGAAACCTGAGCAAATCGCGCACCACTGCCATCTTTATCAACCAACTTCGCGAGAAGATAGGTGTGATGTTCGGTTCACCGGAGACAACCCCGGGGGGACGCGCCTTGAAGTTCTACTCATCAGTCCGACTTGATATCCGTCGAATCGAAACTCTGAAAGACGGCACCGAGGGGATTGGCAACCGGGTCAGAGTCAAAGTGGCCAAGAACAAGATGGCGCCACCTTTCCGTCTCGCTGAGTTCGACATCATGTTCGGCCACGGAATCTCGCGGGAGGGAAGCCTTCTCGACATTGCGGCAGACGAGGGCGTGGTACGCAAGAGCGGTGCCTGGTTCACTTTCGACGACGACCAGTTGGGACAGGGCCGGGAGAACGCCAAGCGGTTCCTTCGGGAGAACCCCGAGATCGCAATGCAACTGCAGGCGAAGGTGTTCGAGGCCGTCGGTTTCACGGACAAACCCGAAGCCGCAGCCGAGTCCGTCGAGGAATCTGTCGACGAGTCTGTCAGCGCCGAGGAGTCCAGCGAAGAGTAACCACAGTCGCCAGGGTTTCAGCAGCCACTGCGGACAAAGACGCCCGGAATCGAGGTGGCTGCATAGTCAGCTGGGACCCGGATAGTTGTGGTTTCAAAACGTCCGGTTAACGCCAGGTAGGCGCAGGTTGCCGGGTCGAGGAGACTCAATTCGACATCCTCGGATGTCAAATAGCCGGTTTTGAATCGCGCAAAGGAGGGGTCGACCGTTTCCGGATGTGAGAGCTGACCGCTGGCCCATACGATCCCGGGATCATCGGACACGATGGGTCGGGTATCGGGGATATGAGTGAGGATCTCGATCATTTCGTTCTGCTGCTGGCTGGCATCGTTGCCCCGGATGACGCCGACGGTCGTCGCCTGCCAGACCACGGCGCCCACGACCAACACTCCCAGGGCGAACGTCGGCACGCTGTTGTTTGCCAGAAATGTGAGAAGTAGAACTGGCACCAGAAAGATGAGGGCCCTGCTGAATCCCGCTCCGATTGGCGTGAAGCCAGTGAGGAGAGTGAGTGTGAACAGGAGCCAGAGCAACGGCAGCCAGTGCGGTGCCAGATGAGAAGGGCCCGGTGTCTCCCGTGAGCGGCCCCTGGAGAGCCGGTAGATGAACGCAATGGCTGCGATGACTACCACGGGCAGGTCGAGCTGCCACAGCCCCCTCCAACCCTCGGAGACATTGTCCAGCAGCGGCACTGTGTTGTCCTTGGCCAGGTGGAACATCACGTACTCATTCCACACTGCAGCGAGACCGAACGGGATGCTCACCAGGACCACTGTGGTGGCAGCGGTCAGGCCGGTCGTCACCAAGTCTCGCCAAGCCTTACGCGACGCGAGGACAATCGCAATCAAAGCGACAATCGGAATTACGTGGAGGCTCTTCACCGCCAGGGCAGCACCCAGGCTGACACCAGCGGCCCCGGAAGCCCACCAATCGGTTCGATTCAACAAAATCGCCAGAGCGGCAACACTGAATGCGAGGGCCAACCCGTCGCTCTGGATCGGGCCGGCCGCAAGCACGCCCGAACCGCTGGTCGCCACCAGAAGGGAGACCACCAAGGCGCTGACGTCGGTCATGTACTTGCGGGCGATGAAATAGAAGGCAACCGAAAAACCGAGCCCGGCCACAACCATCAATGTCCGGCCACCACGTGGATCTCCGAAACTGAGCCACTGACTGGCCCGGATCATCGGAAGGAACAAGGGGCCCTGGCTGGAGAAGACATCTCCAAATGGCGTGAAACCGGCCCTGACCAGGTCGTTCGATGCGAGAAAGACACCCTCATCGAAAGTCTGATGGATGGTCGTGAGCCAGATCGGAAGCCGGAAAACAGCGGCAGCGATGCCGATCAGGGCCGGATGCCACCAGGTTGTCTTTGATCTAATGAGTTCGCCCCTGTTCGCGGCGATTGTGCCACTGTTTGTGGCCCTCACTCGATGAATCTCAAAGAAGTTGTTCTTGGTTGGCAATTGGGGGTGTACCATCTAACCCAGCACACGAAAAACATTTTGAAACTGCAACCGGGACAACCAACACGATGAACAGGAGAAACAGCCGAAGCAAAGGGTGATTAGACCCCGTATCGCTTGTTCTTTTGTTCGTGTGCCGAGTCCTTGAGGCTCGGCATGCTTGTTGTCAGATTCCCGGGGGAAAGGAACCACGATGCCTAACGCCGTGGTGATTGGACTCAGCGTCCTCGGGATCGCTATTGGCCTCGGCTTCGGCTATCTGCTGGCACGTCTGGCATTGGCCCGCCGGGGCGAAAGCGGAGTCTCGGCTGAAGACCTGGTGAGCAAGGCCCAATTGGAGGCACGCCACATCCTGGCCAAGTCTGAAGAAGAAGGCCGGGCCAAGGCGGACGCCTATCGCGAGCGAGAAGAAGCCAATCTGGATCATCGCCGGGTTGAGATAGCGAACATGGAATCCCGGCTCGGACAGCGTGAGGAGACCTTGGACCAGCGCGCCTCGAACCTGGCACAGCGCGAGAAGATGTTGATAGATCGTGAGGACGACATCAACAACTCGCGCGGCGAGCTAGAACGACTCAAAGAAGAGGCCCGATTCAAGCTCGAGCAGATGAGTGGCATCGACGTTGTCGCAGCCAAAGCCGAGATGCTGTCCCAAGTTGAGGACGAAGCCAGGCGAGAAGCGATGATCGTGGTCCGCGATCTAGAGATCAAGGCTCGTGAGGAGGCTGATAGGCGTGCGCGTCGCATTCTCGCGACTGCGATCCAGCGCCTCGCCAGCGAGGTCGTGACAGAATCCACGGTGTCGGTTGTCCAACTTCCATCCGACGACATGAAGGGGCGGATCATCGGCCGGGAAGGGCGCAACATTCGCCATCTCGAATCGGTGACCGGCACGAGTCTGATTGTGGACGACACCCCTGAAGCCGTCTCGGTCTCCTCGTTCGACCCAGTGCGACGCGAAGTCGCCCGGATCACACTCGAGAAACTGGTGGCCGATGGCCGTATACATCCTGCCTCGATCGAAGAAGCGTATGAAAAGGCGCGCTCGGAGGTCGAGCAGAGTGTCCGCGACGCAGGTGAGTGGGCGCTGGTGGAGGTCGGGGTTTCCAGAATGCACTCCGAGCTGGTCACGTTGATGGGTCGACTCAAGTATCGGACCTCATATGGCCAGAACGTCCTCACCCACCTCGTCGAGACCGCACATATCGCTTCGATGCTTGCTTCCGAACTGGGCCTTGATCCGGCCCCGATCAAGCGCTCAGCGTTGCTCCACGACATCGGAAAAGCCGTAACCCACGAAGTGGAGGGCTCCCATGCCCTAATTGGCGCCGAGATCGCCAGGCGATTCGAAGAGGATGAGGCGGTGGTACACGGAATCGAGGCCCATCACAATGAGGTCGAGCCGCGGACCATCCTCGCGGTCATCGTCCAGGCCGCAGACGCGGTTTCGGCAGCACGCCCTGGGGCTCGTCGCGAGACACTCGAGGGCTATGTGAAACGCTTGGAGCGGCTGGAGACGCTGGCCCTCGAATTCGAAGGTGTCGACCATGTCTTTGCGCTCCAGGCAGGACGGGAGGTGCGCGTTGTCGTTGATCCCGGAGCGGTCACGGATCTCGAGGCTCGGGACCTTTCCCGTCAAATTGCCCGTAAACTCGAAGAAGACCTTCAGTATCCGGGGCAGATCCAGGTGACTGTGATCAGGGAGTTCCGGTCGACCGACTTCGCTCGATAGGGCCTATGACCCAATCCATCCTGCTACCAACGCCAACCGTCCGCGAACAAAACCGCAGACAGCCCACTCGCGTCGGTAAGAGCTATTTCATCCGTACATTCGGGTGCCAGATGAACGAGCACGACTCAGAGCGCATCGCTGGTCTCTTCGAGGTGGACGGCATGGCCCCGGCCGTGGGAGTCGAGGATGCTGACATCGTCTATGTGAACACCTGCACCATTCGTGAGAATGCCGACAACCGGATGTACGGGAACCTCGGACAGCTCAAGGCGGTCAAAGATGTGAATCCCGAAATGATGCTCGTCGTAGGCGGTTGCGCAGCACAAAAGGATCGGGATCTCATCCGCGAAAAGGCGCCCTGGGTCGATGTGGTCATGGGGACTCACAACCTCGATCGTGTTCTCGATCTGCTGGACCACGCCGAGCACTGGGGCCCGATCACAGAAGTAGTTGACGAGCTACAGGCGATGCCATCCTCGCTACCTGTCCGTCGTGAGGTCGAGCATTCGGCCTGGGTCACGATCCAGGTGGGATGTAACAACAGTTGTACCTTCTGCATCGTCCCTTCTGTCCGTGGCGTCGAGATTTCGAGACGACCGGGCGACATTGTCCGGGAGGTCGAACGCCTCGTCGTCGACGGCGTTGTTGAGATAACCCTTCTCGGCCAGAACGTCGACACATACGGGCGCGATCTCGCCATCGACGGCAAGCGCTCTCCGATTTTCGGCGACCTGTTGCGTCGGGTTGGCGCGGTGGACGGTGTCGAGCGAGTGCGTTTCACAAGTCCGCACCCCAACGACTTCAGAATCGACGTGGCCGAGGCGATGGCCGAAACGGCTGCCGTTTGTGAGCACCTTCACTTTCCGTTGCAGTCGGGCTCGGATTCGATCTTGAGGAACATGCACCGCGGCTACAACCGTAAGAAGTACATGGATCGCCTTGCCATGGCCCGGGAGGTGATACCCGGCCTCGCTGTTACCACCGATATCATCGTCGGATTCCCCGGCGAGACCGATGAAGACTTCGATCAGACCATCGAGATCGTCGAGGAGGCACGATTCGACGGCGCCTTCACATTCATTTTCTCGCCCCGACCTGGAACTGCAGCAGCCAACATGGTCGATGAGTTTGTGCCCGAAGCGGTGATCCATGAGCGTTTTGCCCGGCTGGTCGAAGCGCAGAACCGGATAGCGCTCGAGATAAACGAGGACCTGGTCGGTGAAGTCGTCGAAGTTCTCAGCGAGGGTCCGTCGCGCAAACGACCTGAAGTTGCCACCACCCGGACTCGGACCGGCAAGGTCGTCAGCGTTGCCGGCGACCATCCCTCGGGAACATTCATCGACGCTCGCATCGAATCGGCTGGCCATCACAGCCTCATCGGGAGCGCCCTCTGAGGAAGGTTGTGGCCATCCTGGGGCCGACGGCTTCGGGAAAGACCGCCATCGGTGTTGAAGTAGCCAAACGGCTCGGGGCAGAGATCATCTCGATTGACTCGATGCAGGTCTATCGGGGAATGGACATCGGAACCGCCAAACCGAACCTCCTGGAACGTGGTGGAGTTGTGCACCATATGATCGATGTGGCTGAACCGAGCGACGCTTTCTCGGTCGCAGACTTCCGCCAGATGGGCCAAGAGCTGCTGTCCCAGCGATCCGAAGACGCCACAGTGATCGTAGGTGGTTCCGGCCTCCATTTTCGTGCCCTGGTCGACCCGTTGACATTTGCACCGACCGATGCCGCCACCCGTTCTGAGCTCGAAGAATCCGATCCATCGGAGCTGATCTCCGAGTTGGAGCGGGCCGACCCTGACTCGGGTTTGCACGTTGCACTCGACAATCCGCGTCGCGTGATCCGTGCGGTGGAGATTCTGAGGTTGACCGGGGGAAGCCCATCGAAAAGGGCCGCGACCGAGGAGGCGCAGATGGTGCGGAGATTTGAATCAGAGATCGAATTTCGCGCTGTCGGCATCGATGCCGGTGAGAATCTAGAGGAGAGGGTTCGGAGGCGCCTGCTCACCATGCGTAAAGGTGGGTTGGTCGACGAGGTTAAAGGCCTCCGGCAGGATCTGGGTCGGACCGCCGGTGCGGCCGTCGGATACCGTGAGATCTTGGAGCTTCTAGATGGGAAGATCTCTGTAGAGGAGGCGTTTACCGCCATTGAAGGCAATACCCGAAAGCTGGCGCGTCGTCAGCGAACATGGTTCCACCGCGATCCACGGATCCAGTGGATACCCTGGTCGGAGAAAGCCGTCGATATGGCGGCGAGAGTGATCGAGGTCGTTAGTTGAGCGAAGTCAGTTTTATCAAGATGAACGGATGGGGCAACGACTTCGTTGTGCTCACCGGGCCGCTCACACTGACCAAGGCCGACATCGTTGCACTATCTGATCGCCGCTTTGGAGTTGGGGCCGACGGCGTTCTCATCGTGACCGACGGTGAGCCGATTGTCATGGAGTATTGGAACGCCGACGGTAGCCCTGCGGAGATGTGTGGGAACGGTCTCCGATGCGTCGCTCAGTACGCCTTCGACAAGGGTTGGGTGGACACGGCGCAATTCAAGATCCAAACACCCGACGGGATCCGCATGGCGACTGTGGCCGCTGGATCAGTGGAGGTCGAAATCGGAGCAGTGAGCGTGCTGGGACACACCAACATCGATGACGATCGATACCACCTCATTGACGTCGGTAACCCGCATGCGGTAGTGGAGGTGGCGGCTCCGGGAGATGTCGACGTCGTCGACATCGGCTCGCGCCTTCAATCCGATGATCAGTTTCCCGATGGCACCAACGTCGAATTCGTGAAGTTTGAGCCTGACGGCCTGACGATGCGGGTTTGGGAACGGGGCGTCGGTGAGACTCTTGCCTGCGGGACCGGGATGGTGGCTGCCGCCTTTGTGGGCACCAAGGTCGCCCGGCTGGACACACCGATGAAGGTGAGAGTGCCCGGCGGCGAAGGTGAGGTCGACTTCAGAGACGGAACCGCATGGCTACGGGGCCCGGCGTTGTATTCGTTCGAAGGCGTGTGGTCACGCCCTCTGGGTGCTCAGGGGTAGCGACGTAAGACGCTGACTACCTTGCCGATCAATTCGACACCCTCAGTGAAGACCATCGGTTCGTAGTTGGGGTTCTCGGATTCGAGGATCACTTTGCCATCCTTGCGTCGGAGACGTTTGACGGTTGCTTCCTCGCCGTCGATCAACGCGGCGACGATCTCCCCATCACGTGCCTCTTTCTGACTCCGAATCGCGACCAGGTCGCCTTCGTGGATTCCGGCGTTGATCATCGAGTCACCCTTCACCTCCAGGAGGAACACGGGTCCGTCACCGACGAGGTCGACCGGGAGCGGCATGACGGCCTCGACATGTTCAGCGGCGAGTATCGGAGTACCGGCAGCGATGCGACCGAGGACCGGGATCTCACGGAGGCGGTCGTCGGTCTTGGCCGGCTTGGCGGGCTTCTGCGATTCGACAACGACGATGGCACGAGGCTTTGTTGGATCCTTCTTGATCACGCCCATTTCGACCAGGGAGGCGAGCTGGCTGTGCACGCTCGAAGGGGAGGACAGGCCGACGGCGTCGCCGATCTCACGCACCGATGGGGGATAGCCCCGGGTGTCGACGGTCTCTTTGATGTAATCGAGGACTTGTTGCTGGCGATCGCTCAACATTTTCTGGTGACTCCTTCGAACAGATGTTCGTAAGACTAGAAGATCGAGATGCCGAAACCAAACACCTGTTCGAAGAATCTAGAAGCTGGACGTGGCGTCAGAAACCAACTTGACATCGAACAGATGTTCGGTACAGTATCGAACGCACGTTCGGTTGATCTGAATGTGCACTCCAGCACAACCGGGCCCGGAAGACGAACCCGGGCCAAAGTCCGAGAGGAGGAAGACCAAATGCCGAGCAGAACACTTCAGCTGTCCGTCCGACTGCTTGTCCTACTGTTGATGCTCGGCATGGTCTTCCTCTTGATCGGAAGGCCGGCCGAAGCCGAAGCCCCAGTCGTCACCAACGAGTATGTGGTGTCACAGGGCGACACCCTCTGGGCAATCGCCAAAAAGTTGGCCGTCCCGGGTTCCGATCTGCGGGAAGCTATCGCCGACATCCAAACGATCAACGGACTGAACGGTGCGACGATCTATCCAGGACAGGTTCTTCTCGTCCCGCAGAGTTGAAGCCGTCTAACTTTCTCCTCATGGCGACCGTCACCCTGCGCGACGTCACAACAGCAGATTTGGACATCCTCTTCCGGCACCAGTTGGACCCCGAGTCAATCCAAATGGCCGGGTTCACTCCAGAGGATCCGTCCGATCGGGACGCTTTCGACAACCGATGGGAACGGATCTTTGCCGACCCCAATCTGGTGCGAAAGGTGATAGTTGTCGAGGATGAGATTGTCGGCAGCATCTCTTGTCATTCCTGGTACGGCCAGCCCGAAGTCGGCTACTGGATCGATCGCCCACACTGGGGCAAGGGATATGCGTCGTGGGCTCTCGGCCAACTTTTGGAGATAGTCGGGGAACGCCCGCTTTTTGCCGTCGCAGCATCCGACAACCTGGGCTCGATCCGGATTCTGGAAAGAGCCGGCTTTGTCGAGTCCGAGCGCCGCCACAGCTTCGCGAATGCTCGTCTAGAGGAGATCGAAGAGATCCAGTTCATCCTCCAGGTTTGACCATGGCTGAGCAGTCACCCGGACCAGTCGTTTACCCTTATGGGATGCATTGTCCCACTTGCGGCTCGTCGGAGACGCGCGTTATCGATAGCCGACCTGCCGAATCAGGCACCGCTATCAGGCGCCGTCGTCTGTGCGAAGCGTGCAATGGACGGTTCACGACGTATGAACGTTCCGAGCCGCAGCTCATGGTGCGCAAGCGCAGCGGCAGGCTCGAAGCTTTCTCGGCAGCCAAGCTGGCAGTAGGGATGTCGGCGGCCCTGGCGGATCGGCCGATATCCGGTTCGGCCGTCGAGGAGCTGGCTGAAGAGGTCGAGATCACCCTTCGCCATTTCGGGCCTCATGTGACTTCGGAAGAAATCGGGCGTGAAGTCCTCGATCGACTCAAGGCATTGGACCAGATTGCCTATCTCAGGTTCGCCTCGGTATACAAGGACTTTCAGGACCCGGCAGACTTCGAGAAAGAAGTCGCCGCCCTCGAATCATCCGGGCAGTAGGTTCAGTGCGTTCCAGGCTGCTTCGATCCGGGTTGTGACTTCCACTTTTACAGCGTCGGCTTCGCGCAGCAAGACACTCCATGCAGTCGAGAGGTGGCCCTCGAGGTCGCGCACCGCAGCCAGTGCCGCCTGTTGGTCGTCGTCTCGCAGTCCATCGACGTAGGCGTTCTGGATTTGCTCCAACCTATTGCTCACCAAGGCCAATTCCTGTGTGACCAATGTCATGGTTCCTTCCGGAAGGGAGAGGCGCACCGTGTCGAATTCATTCCGCCACTGGCCAAAATCGCTCACCGCGGTTTGCAGGTCCACGAGTTCGGGATCGGTGATCAGAGTGGGGGCCACCATGACAGGGGTAATAGCACCGACATAGGTCGCAAGCCCTGTCAGATTGTTGGAAGCATCGAGGGCCTGGGTTGCCGCCTCGGTGGCGGCCGAACGGCTGGACGATTCCGAGGCCGGCAGTTCGCCTGCGGAAGAGAAAAGCTCCCTGCTGGCGTCATCGACGTCCGCTGCGGCGCTGCCAATCGCAGCTGAATCCACATTCTGTCCTGGCGTCAACTTCTCCGTGACGGTTTCGAGTGGGTTGAGAGCCGCTCCGAGGGCGCCGCCATCGGAGACGACTACTGCCAGAGCTGCTTGAGCTCCGCTCGCTGGCGCTTGATACATGTAATACCCGCCAGCGGTGAGACCGGCGACGAGGAGCAAGGAGAGCAACAGCATCGGCCAGCGGATCTTCTTGTTGAGATGACGCTCGTCGACGTCGACCGGCTGCCAATCGACCATGGAGTCGGCGTGAAGCTCGGTGGTATCCCACATTTCGGCGACGGTGAGGCCGGTTTGAGCGGTGGTCGACACCAGCTCGGATCGAGCGACGCTGGGTCCTTCGACGTAGGAGACACTCGGTCTCTCAATGAATCCGAGCGCTTCCATGGCGGAATTCCGCATGGGTTTCTTTTTGATATGGGATCTGCTCATCGGGCGTCCTCAATTACGCTCGTCTGGAGTCTCCGCCCGAAGCCCCAAGAAAAGGACATATGAAGGTTACCTTCAAGCGACTCGATAGGGAACTGCCAATTCCTCGTCTTGCTCATATCGGCGATGCAGCGGTCGATCTTCACACAAGAATTGATTTTGACCTCAAACCTGGTCAGCGGCTTTTGGTCCCGACGGGTCTTGCGGTCTCAATCCCATCGGGGTGGGCCGGCCTGGTATTGCCGAGAAGCGGGCATGCTCACAGGCATGGAGTGGGAGTGGTCAACGCTCCAGGGCTCATCGATTCGGGATATCGGGGGGAGATCTCAGTTATCGTCATTAATCACGGGGATGAGGCTGTCGACTTCAGCCGTGGAGATCGGATCGCTCAGCTTGCAATAGTTGCCGTTCCCGACCTCGAGTGGGTGGAAGTCGACGATCTCGACGATTCGGATCGTGGCGCCGATGGGTTTGGCTCGACGGGTCGATGACCTTTTGGTACAACGGGTCCGTCGGTTACAATTCCCCAACTTCGCGGAAGTAGCTCAGTTGGCTAGAGCGCAACCTTGCCAAGGTTGAGGTCGCGGGTTCGAATCCCGTCTTCCGCTCGGCGATTCCCGGCGACGTGGCCGAGTGGTTAGGCGCGGGTCTGCAAAACCCGTCACACCGGTTCGATTCCGGTCGTCGCCTCAACAAGTTGAGGTTCGCCTCAACAGTAAATTGGGCCCTTAGCTCAGCCTGGCTAGAGCGCTTGCTCGACACGCAAGAGGTCACTGGTTCAAGTCCAGTAGGGCCCACCATCCCCCGGCCAGGGGAAACGTACAAAAAGCGCTGCTGGCCAGGGAAAACCCTCCTCCCGGGCTTCTCTCGTCGTCTTTCGTGGTTTCGCGTTCTTCTGCTACATTTTCACTTGTCTTGTGACACACACGTGATACAGGAGAGGATCCGCGAATGGGATCAATCCAGAAGATCGACCGACCGAAGCCATGGAGGGCCCGCTATCGAGGCCCTGACGGCCGTCAGCACTCGAAGAGCTTCAGACGTAAGGTCGACGCCGAACGGTGGCTCCTAACCGAAGAGAACGCCGCTCTGGCTGGGTCCTGGGTCGATCCTCAGGCAGGGACCGTCCTTCTCGGTGAGTACGCCGAGTCCTGGCTCAAAGCCCGCCAGGGTCTGGCACCAAAGACGGTCGCCACCTATGAGGCTCTGGTCCGCTCTCACATCATCCCGGTGTTCGGCAGCCGATCACTACGCGCGGTGTCCACCGAAGAGATCCGGTCCTGGCAGGCCGGCCTGCTGGCGAATGGGCTGTCAGCGGCCACGGTGAGGCAGACGGCGCGCCTGTTGCGCTCGATCCTCGGTCAGGCCGTCGACGACGGTCGGCTGGCACGCAACGCTGCCGCCAAGGTGAAACAGCCCTCGGTACGTCCGCGGCGCCAGCTCTTTTTGACCGCGGACGAGTTGGGAGAACTCGCCGACGAGTGTGGTGAGTACGGGCCTCTGGTCTGGCTTCTCGGATGGTCGGGGCTGCGCTTCGGTGAAGCGGTGGCGCTGCGCGCGGGGAAGGTCGACCAGGAGCGACGCCGGGTGAGAGTCGAGGAGGCAGCGACTGAAGTTGGCGGGCGTCTCGTCTTCGGACCGCCCAAGACCTATGAGGCTCGGACTGTGATCGTCCCCCGGTTCGTCTTTAACCCGATGGCGCCGCTCCTCGATGGCCGGGACGCCGACGATCTGGTCTTTACCGCTGCCCGCGGTGGCCCGGTTCGCCACGGCAACTTCCGCAACCGAGTGTTCGCTCCAGCCGCAGTACGGATCGGCAAGCCGGACCTGGTCCCACATGATCTGAGGGACACCGCGGCTTCTCTGATGATTGCCTCCGGGGCGTCGATCAAGGCCGTCCAGCGAGCCCTCGGCCACGCCTCGGCCAAGATGACACTCGATGTGTACGGGTCGTTGTTCGAGGAGGACCTTGAGCGGTTGGCAGACACCATGGAGGAGCGCTACGGGTCCGGTGAAGGTGACAACGTGGTGTGGCTTCCACGGTAAACCAATCAACCGCGACCGCAGGTGTGCACACGTCTGTGATTCCTTGGTCGGAAGTGCTCACCGTCGGTGGACCTTCAGTCTTGTTGCGTTCCGTGGTCCTTTTTGGCGATCTCGGCCCGTAGAGCGTTGTTCACTGCCTCAGGGGTTTTGAAGGCCTCCGCCACGTCAGGGTCGAGGACGACCACGTTCGAACCCTCCCTGTACCGACGTGCGTACTTCCCACGCTCACCGCGGCTGAAGTCGTACGCCTTGCGAATGTCCTTGTTTGGTCTCTCAGCGCTCATAGGTTCGTTTCTCCCTCCGGGTTGCCAGCCTAGCGCTGATCAGTCGAAGTCGATCTCCGCTTTCGGTGAATACCACCACTATGAGTCGACGTTGATAGGTCTCTCCCATCAGGACAAAGCGATCCTCCTCGTGGGAGTGGTCGGGATCGGGAATGGTCAATGAGAGAGGATCACCGAACGCAGTGCTCGCCTCCTCGAAAGAGACGCCGTGCTTCTTCTGGTTTGAGTCAGCTTTGGAGGCATCCCATTCAAAGTCCACTCGAAAGAGCCTACGTTGGAGGAGGGACACTAGCTGCTCTCTCACCGCTACCTCCCTTTCCCGGTCCTTGAGGTCGGCCCGCCGGAAGAACAATGCCCGCTCACGTTGCCTCGGGTCCTTCTCACGATCCTTGAGCTCCTGAACCCGCTCCTGCAACTCCTCATCCCGAGCATTGCGCCGGTCGGCGAGCGTCTCAGCATCCTCGCCGGCTAGAGGGCCAGATCATGGAGCAGCCGCAAGGCGACGCCCTCACCCAGCCGACACCGACCGTCTGGCAGTATCTCTGCCAGACCACCTTTGTCGCGCCGGAGATGGGGACCTTGGCCATCACTCGCCCTTCTCCTGGTCGAACTCGGAGAGCAAGGCGTCGTCGACTTTGCGGAGTACCTGACGGCTCAAAGTCATCCTGCTACAGGTGCGTGTTCTCCGCACACAGTTGCATCATGTGAGATGCGAGTATACCGGTTTACCGCGACGCCCCCGGATTGCAACTGTGTACAGGTATGGAAATCTTGCTGGGCGGCCAGGACGCTGGCTGACGTGAATCGAGCACCACCCAGTGATCTTTTTGGTGGTAATTCGACTCGGCTAGAGAATTTCAGTTCTGGCCGACAACCATGCTTTTCAGCGCAGCTTCGAGATCCTTAAGTTTCGCGATTGCCTCACGTAGTCGCTCTTCTTGGGCATTGAGGGCAGACTCATAGTCATCTTGGTAAGAGTCCCATAGGTCGTCAATGGTCTCGAGGCCCCAGGGTGATCCATCTACTCTGACTCCCACCTGGAATCCGACTCGCCCTTCTGTTTCCGTGAATTCAATTGACCAAGGACTTACTCCCTGCGATTGACCTGGGAAGAATGCGACGTTCCAAAAGTCGACATCGTCCCGGTCGACTCGCATATTGAATCCTGCGCGGGTCAACGTCTCCTCAACGATGCGACGGTCGAACCCGGCAGGTTCGTTTCGGCTTCCCCCCACACCAAAGCCATCCCAGTCCTCCGCGGTGTTGACGTTGTCGGCTCCGAGGACGTCGCCTTGGCGTGTGATGGGGAGCTCGCCCGCCCATTGGTCCATGAGCTCGCATTCGCAGTCGCGCGACCCTCGTGGTTCGGAAAAAATCCCGCACGCAGCCAACCCAAGGAGTAATGCGGTGAGCCAGATCCCTCTCATTAGTTTCATTGTTGCAGGGTTGGGCTTCTCAGCCCGAGCACGTCGCCGACGCGTGGCTCCGCAAGTGTCCAAGCTTCGGGCAGACGCCTATTCTCCCCCGTAGACGTCTCTACCACCTCGCTCACGAAGCCGAAGTCAGCGGCAGAGACAGTCTCTTCATCCTGACGGTGTGACACAAGTGTGACACAAACGTTGGTTGAGCCGTTTATCCTCAACGTAAACCCAGGTCACAGCACCACAGCCTGCGGCGATCGTCTGCTCGACACGCAAGAGGTCACTGGTTCAAGTCCAGTAGGGCCCACAGAACTTTCAGAATCGCCCGCTCCAGTCCCCGTCACCAGTGCCGGATACGATCAGGCTATGGCAACACGCACCCGACGCAGCAAGCGAAATCCTTGCCCGAACTGTGGTTCACAGCAATTAGTTTGCATTGTCTACGGTCTTCCTCCCTCAGGCCTTATGGCGGCTGCTGCGGGAGGCGAGATCTGGCTCGCCGGGTGCGGTGTCGGCGACGACGATCCGCAGTTTCACTGCGCAGATTGTGGAGCCGGTATCTACGACGATGGCCGATGGGAATTGCTCGCCAAAACGCCTGACGTGTCTAATCCGGCGGTAACCGAAGCGTCCTCGACGCGTTGGTCTGGAATCCAATCGACAACGCCTACACTGCCGACCGGGGTAGGGGGATCGGTTCCCAGCCCGTTGCTGCTGAGGATTGCTCAATTATTGGGAGGGTGAAGTGACTGATCTTCTTGCTGGACGATCTCGGGGGCTATTGATTGCCTCTCTGGTGGTCGTATTCCTGTTCTTGTTCTCGTCGGCCGGTCAGTCGGCCACTTCTGCGGCCGCTCCTCCAACCTGCAAGGGGCAGGTGGCGACCTTATGGGGCACGAGCGGCGACGACGTTCTGGAAGGTACCGACGGTCCGGACGTGATCGTTGGTCTTGGCGGAGATGATGTGATCAAGGGTCTCAAGGGCGCGGACATCATTTGTGGCAACGGCGGCGACGATATTCTCTACGGCAATGCCGGCAACGACAAAATCTACGGGCAAGGCGGGAAAGACATCCTCCTTGGCGGCCTGGGCGACGACTACCTGGCAGGTGGAGAGCACCGTGACAAGGTGTCATTCAAGAACGCTGACCAAGGTGTCACTGTTGATTTGTTGGCCGGAACCGCAACAGGTGAGGGCACCGACACGCTGGTCTCGATCAGAGATGCCACGGGTTCTGAGTTTGGCGACACCATTTCCGGCACCAACGACGGCAACATCCTCACGGGTAAAAACGGCAGTGACACCATCTACGGCAAACAGGGCGCTGATGAGATCTATGGCGGCAACGGGAACGACGACCTGTTTGGTGGTCCTAAGGAGGACTTCATCGAGGGTGGCTACGGTTCAGACCTCATCAAGGGTGGATCTCACGCTGACGAGCTCAAGGGCGGCGGTGGTTCAGACACCATCTACGGCGAAGACGGCCCGGACACGCTGAGCGGCAATAAAGGCTTCGACAAGTTGGTCGGGGGCAAAAAGTCAGATCATTGCACGTCGGGCGAGCTCACTCAGGGCTGCGAAAGCGGCTTCAAGAAGTTTGGAAGTGGCTCCTGGCTGGTTACAGGTGAAGTCAAGCCGGGGTTCTACCGTAATTCGTCGTCCTCCAGTGGGTGCTATTGGGCGCGGCTGTCGGGTTTCAGTGGCGACCTCGACGACATCATGTCCAACGAATTCACGTATGACAAAGACATCGTCGAGATAACCGGCGACGAGGCCGGCATCGAATCGAGTTCGTGTGGCACGTGGAGCAACGACATGAGCTCGATCAAGAGCCCCGGAGCTCCTATGGGAGATGGGGCCTTCCTCGTCAACAATGAAGTCGAGCCCGGACTGTGGCGAAACACCAATTCCTCGGATGGGTGTTATTGGGAACGCACGACCGGTTTCACCAATGACTTCGGCGAGATCCTGGCAAATGGCTTCTCTTACTCGATTCAGACCGTACAAATTTTCTCCAGCGACTTCGGATTCACGTCCAGCGGGTGTGGCACCTGGAACCGGATCGGCAACTAGCCGGAAGGACCATGTGGCAGCCCAGGTAGCGCGTCTAGCGGTCTCGCCCCCTGGAGGGTTTTGATATGGGATTTTGTCTCCTGATCATCGAGATTCCGGCGTAGGCTTCTGCTCGGAGGTCCTGATGCGCAAAGGAGCTGTCACCGCTTGGGCGGGTCTGATCGGGTTGGGTGTGATCGTCCTCATGATGCCCAGCGGTTGCACTGATCAGGGAGGCGTGCACATTTGGAGTCGCTGCACCTCGTTCATCGGGACCACTGCACCTTCGTTTGCCGATCTATTTGGGTTCAATTCCGACGTGAACGCACTGATTGCACTAGGGATTGGTATCGCAGCGTTTGGGATTGCGTTTGCCTCAATCGCTGCCATAACGAAATCCCCACGGGTCCGATAAGCAAAGGTTGCCAGTGCTTGGGGCGCGCCTCCCCTTGGGAGGGTCAACGGGATTTTCGTGGCTCCCGACATGGTCTAGCCAGGCAGGCTTTAGTGTTCCCGCAATGTCTACCGCAGATCGACTGCGGCCCTTTGGGGTCACCATCTTTTCCGAAATGACGGCTCTGGCCGTCGAGCACCACGCCATCAACCTTGGTCAGGGATTCCCGAATTGGTCCGGAGCCGGGTTCGTCAAGGAAGCCGCGGCACGGTCGATGGCTGACGGTGGCCACGATCAATACCCGCCGAGCGCCGGGGTTCTGGGCTTGCGACAAGCGATTGCAGCGAGATACGGACCTCTGTTCGGCCGCGAGCTCGATCCGGCGACCGAAATCACCGTCACCGATGGCTGTACCGAGGCATTGGTGGCCAGCCTCTTTGGTCTGGTCAACCCGGGTGACGAAGTCATCCTCGTCGAGCCCTTCTTCGACGCATATCCGGCAGATGTGGCCATGGTCGGGGCGATCCCGAAGTTCGTGCAACTCCGAGCTCCCGACTTCAAGCTCGATCCTGACGAGCTTCGGGCCGCGTTCTCAGCGAAGACGAAAGCGATCATGCTCAACTCGCCGCACAATCCGACCGGTCGGGTGTTCAACCGGAAGGAGATGCAGCTGGTCGCAGACCTATGTCAGGAATTCGACGTGATCGTCATCTCCGACGAGGTGTACGAGGAGATAACCTTCGATGCTGAGCACATACGGATCGCCACCCTCCCGGGAATGTGGGAGCGCACAGTGACTCTCTCGTCGCTTGGCAAGACCTATTCACTGACCGGGTGGAAGCTCGGTTGGGCCATAGGTCCGCCCCAACTCACCGCCGGAATCCGGTCGGCACATCAGTTCCTGACCTTCACAACACCGACACCAGTCCAGCATGGCGGAATCGCGGCGATGAACGCTCCTGAGTCCTTCTTCGACGAACTGCGCGCAAGTTACCTGAGCAAACGTGACCTGTTAGCGGGGGGTCTCACCCAAATCGGGTTCGATGTCCATGTCCCAATGGGGACGTACTTCCTGATGGCGGGGTTTGATTCATTTGGTTTCGATGACGACCGCGAATTCGCTCTGCACATGGTGAAAAACGCCGGTGTCGTAGCGATCCCTCCCAGCGTCTTCTACAACAACCCCGCCGACGGCAAGTGGTTGATCAGATTTGCTTTCTGCAAAGACGAGGACCTGCTCTCGGAGGCGATCGAACGTCTGGCTTCTCTCGAAGCGTAGGCTTCGCCGACAGAACAAAGGAGTTCAGCTTGCGGCGCTTCGGTGTGGTCTTGGTCCTTGTGCTGGTCATCGTCTCGTGTGGGGGCGATGGAGACGGCAACGGCGATCCGGGCAGCGGCTCAAGCGACCTGCCCGACCCGTGCACTCTGGTCGATAACGAAACACTTCTTGGCTACTTTGCCGAAGTGCTGGAGCCGGAGACCGGCGCCAACGGTCCCGTGGAGTTCTGCACGTGGAAAGACGACAACGCCAATTCGGTGCTGATCCAAGTCGGACCACCCAACGTTTTCCTGAAGCCGGATCCGTGTCCCGGATGCGTCGATCTCAGCTATGGGGAAGACGGGTATGCCGCTCCTTCTTCTCTGCAGACTTCAGCCAAGTTCATCGCTGATGGGGTCTTCTATTCCGTCACCACCACCGGTATGGGCGACGACGCAGCCAGCATTTCTGCTCTCGGCGAACAGGTCCTGGAGGCCGCAACCGGCTGATAGAGGTGATACGTTCTGCACTCCCAACTTCGGAGAGCAAGATGTATGTGATCAAGCGTGTCTACAAGGTCAAGCCGCGTGCCGCTCGAGAGGCGGCATCCCTAGTCGCTCGTATCGGCGAATTGTATAACGAAGCCGGTCGCCGGTCTGAGGTGACCACCTACTTCAACGGGTCGACGCTGCCGGGCGAGCGCGACATCGTCGTCATGCAATGGACGGATGAAGTTCTGCAGTCGCCATACGGACGGGGCGAGCCGTCGATTCCCGAAGCGACCGAACTAGGTGCCCGTCTGCGGGAAATCACCGATGATCAATGGATTGAGTTCTACGAATTGATGACGCCCGACAAGATGATGGACCTGGGTTAGCTCAACCCCAACCAAGTTCGTGTAGGCGGTCATCGTCTATCCCGATGTGGTGTGCGACCTCGTGCAGGACAGTCTTACGGATCTCTGCCTTGAGTTCTTCGTCGGAGTACTTCATGCGCAGGTGCGGCTGGCGGAAGATCACGATCCGATCTGGCAAGGCTCCCCAATAGTCAGCCGACCTCTCCGGCAGCGACACGCCCTCGTATACGCCGAGAACTTCGCCCAGTTGGGCGGGCGGTTCGTCCTCGACAATGACGTGAAGGTTGTCGATCTGCTCAACAACCCAGTCGGGCAGGTCCTCCAATGTGGAGTCGACAACGGATTCGAATTCTGCAGGGCTCATATCGTTTGTATGAGAGTACGTCGATATCGACTTGATGGAGTGCTGCCGGTATTCTGCACTGGTCTAAGGGCGGTTAGCTCAGCCTGGCTAGAGCGCTCGCCTCACACGCGAGAGGTCACAGGTTCAAGTCCTGTACCGCCCACGGGAATTCCAGACCTGTCCCACCAAGGCAGTCGTCAGACTTTGATGAGGGTGAATCCTATCGGGGGTGGGCACTAAGGTTCCGGCCATGGATATCGTTCTAATCGCCGGCCTGTGGCTTCCGAGCTCGATCTGGGCCGAGACAGCTCACGAGCTCGAAAATCTGGGCCACCGCCCTCTGCCAGTTTCTCTTCCCGGGGTCGATGACGGGTCGCGTACCGCGACACTCGCCGACCAGGTCGCAGCCGTGGTTGACGTCGTCGACGGAGCCGAGCGTCCCATGGTCGTCGGGCATTCAGCGGCATGCACATTGGCATGGATAGCCGCCGACCAACGCCCGGATTCGATAAACGAGGTGGCACTTATTGGCGGCTTCCCGGCGACCGACGGTGAGACCTATGCAGACTTCTTTCCGGTTGTGGATGGGGTAATGGCCTTTCCGGGATGGGAGCCATTTGAAGGTCCTGACGCCGAAGACCTCGACGCCGCGGCGCGAGACAGCATTGCAAAGGCGGCCGTGCCCGTCGCTGAGGGTGTCGCCAAAGGATCCGTGAAACTGGGCGACGACAGACGATTCGACATGCCTGTTCTCCTGGTGTGCCCTGAGTACGGACCGGACCAAGCGAAAACGTGGATCGACGCCGGCGATGTGCCGGAGTTG
>JBGSYD010000007.1:0-54299 GCA_041751055.1 Acidimicrobiia bacterium
CACTCAGATGATCATGCCTGGTGACAATACGGAGATGACTGTTGAACTGATCGCTCCGATCGCCATGGACGAGGGTCTCCGGTTCGCTATCCGTGAGGGTGGCCGCACCGTAGGCGCCGGACGAGTCGTAAAAATCCTCAAGTAGAAACTGATAAAATGACCGACTCCCAGAAAATCCGGATCCGCCTCAAGGCCTACGACCACAACGTGGTCGATGAGTCTTCGAAGAAGATCACCGAGACAGTGGTGCGGACCCAGGCCATCGTAAAAGGCCCGATCCCGCTACCCACCGAGATCCATCGTTATTGCGTGATTCGTGGACCGCACGTCGACAAGGACTCGCGGGAGCACTTTGAGATGCGGATTCACAAGCGTCTGATCGACATCCTCGAGCCCACCCCGAAGACGGTCGACTCTCTGATGCGACTTGAGCTCCCGGCGGGAGTCGAGGTAGAGATCAAGTTATGAACACGATTATCGGACAGAAGCTGGGCATGACCCAGGTCTTTGATGACGAGGCCCGGGCCATTCCCGTGACCGTCATCAAGGCAGGGCCCTGTCACGTTGTCCAACTCAAGACCATCGAGAGAGATGGTTACAACGCCGTGCAGATCTCGTTTGGCGAGGTCAAGGCCGGCAATGTCAGCAAGCCGACCGCAGGGCATTACGCCAAAGCCGGCGTCGCCCCGGGTCGCACGCTCGTCGAGGTTCGAGTCGACGACCCCGGCGAATACAAGGTCGGGCAAGAATTCAAGATCGCCGACATACTCGAGAAGGGTGCCAAGGCCGACGTTTCCGGCGTGTCCAAAGGTAAGGGGTTTGCCGGCGTCATGAAGCGCCACAACTTCTCGGGACAGGGTGCTTCTCATGGAAACCACAAAAGCCACCGGGTTCCCGGGTCTATCGGTGCTTGTGCCACTCCCGCTCGCGTCTTCAAAGGTATGCGCATGGCTGGTCGCATGGGTGGCGAGCAGGTGACCACGCTCAACCTCGAAGTGGTCGGTGTCGACGCAGAGCGCGACTTGCTTCTTCTCGGCGGTGCGGTTCCCGGGCCCAAGGGCTCGGTTGTTTTGGTACGAGAGGCGGTGAAGGCTCGTGGCTGATGTTCTCATTAGTGCTCAACTCTTCGCAGCAGACGGAACTGCCAAAGGTGATTTTTCACTCGACCCCGATGTCTTTGGGATCGAGCCCAACATGGCCGTCCTGCATCAGGTGATAACCGCCCAATTGGCGGCTCGTCGCCGGGGAACGGCATCCACCAAGACCCGGGGAGAGGTCAGGGGTGGAGGCCGGAAGCCGTGGCGTCAGAAGGGCCTTGGCCGCGCCAGACAGGGTTCGATCCGCGCACCTCATTGGGTCGGCGGTGGCGTTGCCCACGGTCCCAAGCCTCGTGACTACACGCAGCGGACTCCCAAGAAAATGAAGCGTCTCGCTCTACGTAGTGCTCTCTCGGCTCGAGCCTCCGAGGACGCGGTGATGGTCGTGGACGACCTCAACTGGTCTGCCCCGAAAACGAAGCAAGCTGTATCCCTTCTCAAAGCGATGGGCGCCGATGGCAAAACGCTCGTGGTCCTCAATTCACTGGACGGCATTGCAGCCCGGTCCTTCCGCAACCTTCCCGAGATCAGGTTGTCAGAGCCCGGACACGTCACTCCTTACGACGTGTTGTGGTCTGATCAGGTCGTTTTCACGTCACACACGGTCGGTTCGGTGGCACGTAGCGGAAGCTACGAGGTGTCCGCCGACGACTTCGTCAAGGACGGCTCCGACGCCGAATCGGAAGAGGGTGAGTCCTGATGAAGGATCCACGAGACATAATTCGTTTCCCAGTCGTGTCGGAGAAGTCGTATGACCTGATCGAGCACCTGAACACCTACACGTTCGAGGTGGACCCACGGTCCAACAAGGGCGAGATCAGGGATGCAGTAGAGACGATCTTCGACGTAAAGGTTCTTCGGGTAAACACCATGAACCGCAAGGGCAAGCGCAAACGCCAGGGTTACACCATTGGCAAGCGCAAGGACACCAAACGTGCCCTGGTGACCCTTGCCGACGGCAATTCAATCGATCTGTTCGGAGTCTGAGATGGCAGTCATCAAGCGTAAGCCGACTTCCCCGGGCCGCCGGTTCCAGACGGTCTCAGACTTTGCTGAGATCACAACCGACAAGCCCGAGAAGTCCCTAATTGCAAAGAAGGGCAGCACCGGGGGACGCAACTCCTACGGTCGCGTTACATCTCGCCACCGCGGCGGGGGTCACAAGCAGCGTTATCGAATCGTCGATTTCTATCGCACAAAGGACGGGATACCGGCCCGGGTCGCGACCGTCGAGTACGACCCCAACCGCAACGCGAGGATCGCATTGCTCAACTATGCAGATGGCGAGAAGCGTTACATCCTCGCCCCGCTAGGTCTCAAAGTGGACGACCGCTTGGAATCGGGCTCGGGTGCGGAGATTCGCATCGGGAACGCCTTGCCGCTTCGCAACATCCCTGCCGGAACTGTGGTTCACGCCATTGAGATGAGACCCGGCGGCGGTGCCAAGTTGGCCCGTTCTGCCGGTTCGGCCGTTCAGCTGATGTCGAAAGAAAACGACATGGCCCTGATCCGTCTTCCCTCGGGGGAGATGAGGCAGGTGCCACTCGATTGCCGGGCCACTGTTGGTCAGGTGGGTAACCCCGAGTCCGAGCTCATCAAGCTCGGCAAGGCGGGGCGAAACCGCTGGAAGGGTGTGCGCCCGCAAACTCGCGGTGTCGCAATGAACCCTGTCGACCACCCCCTCGGTGGTGGAGAAGGAAAAGCTGCCGGTGGTAGGCACCCAAGTAGCCCTTGGGGAAAAAAGGAAGGCCGAACCCGGAGCAAGAAGAAAGCTTCCAGCAAGTACATCGTGCGTCGTCGCACTAAGAAAGGCAGGCGCTGATGGCGCGGTCACTCAAGAAGGGTCCTTTCGTCGACGACCACTTGGTCAACAAGGTCGACGAGCTCAACAAATCAGGGAACAAGCGTGTGATCAGAACCTGGTCGCGTCGCTCAACGATCATTCCGGAGATGATCGGCCACACGATTGCCGTCCACGACGGGCGCAAGCACGTTCCGGTTTACATCACCGAATCCATGGTTGGGCACAAGCTCGGGGAGTTCGCCCCAACCCGGACATTCCGGGGCCATGCGGACAGGGCGGCGAAACGCGCATGAAAGTAAGAGCTCAAGCCAAATACGTGAGACAATCGCCGTACAAGGTGCGTCGTGTTCTCGACCTGGTTCGCGGCCTGCCCGTGCCCGAAGCGGTCCACGTCCTACACCTGACGCAGAGGGGCGCCACTGAGCCAGTGGCCAAGGTGTTGAACTCCGCAGTAGCCAACGCTGAGCACAATCACGCGCTGGACGCCGAGGAATTAATTGTCGCAGAGGCATTTGCGGACGAGGGCCCGACCCTCAAGCGCTTCCGGCCCCGGGCACGTGGCCGCGCAACTCAAATTCGCAAACGCACCAGCCACATCACGATCGTGGTGTCGGATCTGAATGAGGAGATCAACTGATGGGTCAGAAAGTACATCCCTATTCGTTCCGACTGGGGATCACGACAGACTGGAAGTCCAAGTGGTTCTCCAAGAAGGAGTATGTCGAGTTTGTCAACGAGGATTGGCGAATTCGGGACTACCTTCGAAATGAGTTGACCCGCGGCGCAGTGTCGAGAATCGACATCGAACGAACTCGTGACCGGCTCATCGTCGACATTCACACCGCCCGCCCCGGAGTCGTGATCGGCAGGAAAGGCGCGGAAGCAGAGCGACTGCGCAACGCTCTCGAGGAACTCACCCAGCGTCGCGTCAAGCTCAATATCAACGAGGTCAAAGACCCCGACCTGGATGCAACACTCCTGGCCCGGGGCATCGCCGACCAGCTCGAGAATCGAATCGCCTTCCGCCGTGCCATGAAGCGGGCCGTTTCGTCGGCCCTAAAGGCCGGTGCCGAAGGAGTAAGAGTCGAATGTAAAGGTCGCCTGGGTGGCGCCGACATGGGCCGCCGGGAGTGGTACCGGGAGGGCCGGGTGCCATTGCACACCCTCCGCGCCGACATTGACTACGGCACTGCCACCGCCAAGACGACCGTGGGTGCCATTGGCGTGAAGGTGTGGGTCTATCGCGGAGAATTCGTCGGAAATGCCATGGCATCAGGCGAGAAGATCGCTGCCGAGGCGGATCTTGCTACAGGTGGGCCGGCGCGTCGCACGCGCAAGAGCATCAAGTCTCGTGCAGAAGAAGCTGCTGGCGCTGGTGCCAAGCCGCGTCTGATCGAGGCTGGCGGCGGCAAACGCCTGGTTGAGTCGAGCGAGCCCAAGGAGGGACGTCCCCGACTCATCGAGGCAGGTGGCGGGCGGCGCCCGACTGCGGCAGAAGCCAAGGTCGAGTACGAAGCTGCACGTGAAGATATAGAGCCCTCGACGGATGAGGGAAGCGAAATAGACGTCCAGGAAGAAGCGTCGGCCACCGTGGTGGCAGACGCCGAAGCCGATGGCGTGGAGACCGTTGCAGACGGCGAGGCACCTGGTAGTGCCGTTGCGGAGGCTGACGCTTCTGACGCCGAACTTGCAGCTGAGTCCACGACCGAGGTCACAGCCGAGCAGGAGCTTCCTGCTGAGGAAGTTGCCACGGACAGCTCCAAGGACGATGCGTCATCTGACGCTGAAGACGGCGCCGTTGCTGAAGCAGCAGGCGAGGAGGAATAACCGTTCATGTTGATGCCTAAAAGGACCAAGCATCGCAAGATGCACCGAGGCCGCATGTCCGGTGTCGCTAAAGGTGGAACTTCGGTCAATTTCGGCGAGTTCGGACTACAGGCGCTCGAGCCGGGATGGATCACTTCCCGTCAGATCGAGGCGTCTCGTGTGGCCATAACTCGTGCCGTGAAGCGTGGTGGGAAAGTATGGATAACCATATTCCCCGACAAACCCGTGACTCAGAAGCCTGCAGAGACCCGGATGGGCTCAGGAAAAGGAAGTCCGGAATTCTGGGTTGCCGTGGTCAAGCCCGGTCGCGTCATGTTCGAGCTAGCCGGTGTCCCCGAGGAGCTGGCGCGCGAGGCGATGCGAAAGGCCAGCCATAAGCTGCCCATCAGAACTCGATTTGTCTCGAGGGAGGACTCATGAAGCTCTCCGAGATTCGTGACATGGATCACGAAGAGTTGTTGGAAACCCTTGCCGAGGCCAAGGAAGAGCAGTTCAACCTGCGTTTCCAGGTTGCCACAAACCAGTTGGACAACACGGCCCGCATGCAGGACGTAAAGAAGCAAATTGCCCGCATCCTCACTGTGATGCGTGAGCGTGAATTGACCGGCGCCGCCGTGGCACCGGCTGAAGAGAGTGCGTGATGACTGAAGACACATCTAGAAATCGCCGCAAGGTGCGTGTCGGGGTGGTCGTTTCCGACTCGCGCGATAAGACAGTCACAGTCGAGGTGGCCAATCAGGCAACACACCCCCGCTATGACAAGGTCGTACGCACCAGCGCCAAGTTCCACGCCCATGATGAGAACAACGACGCCCACATGGGCGACACGGTCCGAATCATGGAAACCCGCCCGCTTTCCAAGCAGAAGAGGTGGCGGGTAGTCGAAGTTGTGGAGCGTGCCCGATGATCCAGCAAGAATCCCGTCTCAAGGTTGCTGATAACACAGGAGCACGAGAAGTGCTGTGTATACGCGTCCTGGGTGGGTCGTCGCGTCGCTACGCCGGAATCGGTGATGTGATCGTAGGAGCCGTCAAGGAGGCTACCCCGGGAGGGTCGGTCAAGAAGGGCGAGGTAGTGCGGGCTGTAGTGGTCCGGACGAAGAAGGAGTCTCGTCGCCAGGACGGTTCGTACATCCGATTCGATGACAACGCGTGCGTGATCATCGACACCAACCTGCAACCACGCGGAACCCGAATTTTTGGCCCGGTTGCCCGAGAACTGCGTGACCGCAAGTTCATGCGCATCGTCTCGCTGGCACCGGAGGTGCTCTGATGATGCTGGCCGACTTCGCTCGATTGGCTCCGACGTGTTTGGCCGACTCCAACTCCGCGGACAACCATCGGTGCATCGCTACGTTCAGCTTTGGGTACGGGCGAACAGACGCCGGTCGGCCAGGGCTGCCGCTCTCGCAGGAGGATTACTCGTGAAGCTCAAGAAAGGCGACACCGTGATGGTTATTGCCGGCAAGGACGCTGGCACCGAGTCACACGTCACCAGAGTGTTGCGTGACAAGAACAAGGTGCTGGTCGAAGGTGTGAACACTGCAAAGCGTCACACCAAGCCGACCGGCCAGACAATGCAGGGCGGGATCATCGACAAGGACATGCCGATCGATGCGTCGAACGTCATGATCGTTTGTGAGAAGTGTGGCCCTACCCGAATCGGTCACCGTATCGACGACAAGGGCGTCAAACACCGCACCTGCGTCAAATGTGGAGGCGACCTATGACAGTCCCCAGACTCAAGACGCGCTACAAGGACGAGATCGCGTCCAAACTCCAGACCGATCTCGGTCTTGAGAATCCGATGCAGATCCCGGTGCTCGACAAGATCGTTGTGAACATGGGTGTTGGCGAAGGCGTCACCGACAAGAAGGTCGTCACGTCGGCGATTGACGAGCTAAGCCTCATCACAGGTCAAAAACCCAAGGTCAACCAGGCCCGCAAGTCGATAGCCGGATTCAAGCTTCGTGAAGGTGTCCCGGTTGGTGTGTCTGTGACGTTGCGCGGTGCGCGGATGTGGGAGTTCTTCGACCGGTTGCTCGCCGTAGCGATCCCGAGAGTCCGTGACTTCCGTGGCTTAAACCCGAAATCATTCGACGGCCGCGGCAACTACACGTTTGGAGTGACCGAGCAGTTGATCTTCCCGGAGATCGATTTCGACTCCGTCACTTCGACTCGTGGCATGGATATCACGATTTGCACCACTGCAACCAACAACGAGGACGCCAAAGCGTTGCTCGAAGCTTTCGGTTTCCCGTTCCGCAAAACGGACGGGGCATAAAGGAATTTAAATGGCTAAGAAATCACTAATCGCTAAAGCGAATCGGAAACCAAAGTTCAAGGTGCGAGGCTACAACCGCTGTAAGCGCTGTGGTCGTTCCAGGGCATATCTGCGTGACTTCGGCATGTGTCGTATCTGTGTGCGCGAGCTGGCATCGGCCGGCGAGTTGCCTGGAGTCAGAAAGGCATCCTGGTAATGGTTACCGATCCAATCTCAGACATGTTGACGCGAATCCGCAACGCTGTTGCGGTTGGTCACGAGACCGTGACGATGCCGTCGTCGAAGGTAAAGATCGGTATCGCACACATCCTGCTCGAGGAAGGGTTCATCGATCGGTACGAGGTACACGAGGATGGCCCGCATTCCAAGCTCGAGTTGGTGTTGCGCTACGGCACCCGACGCCGACCGGCGATTGAAGGTATCAAGCGCATATCCAAGCCCGGGCACCGCATTTATAGGGGGGCGGCAGAGCTTCCCCGTGTGCAGGGTGGCATCGGTGTGGCTGTGATCTCTACCAGTCAGGGATTGCTTCCTGACCGGGAGGCCCGTCGCCGTCGCCTTGGTGGCGAAATCCTATGTGAGGTTTGGTGACATGAGCCGTATCGGAAAGATGCCAATCGAGGTCCCCTCAGGAGTCGACGTCAAGATCGACGGCCCCAAGGTGACGGTGAAAGGTTCCAGGGGCGAATTGTCGCGGACCTTTACAGATCGGGTCGACTTCACGGTCGAAAACGGCATCATCACGGTGAATCGAGATGGAGACAGCCCGTCTTCCAAAGCTCTCCATGGGTTGAGCCGAGCTCTTTTCGCCAACATGGTCGAAGGTGTCTCAGCAGGCTTCAGCAAGGAACTGGAGATCCAGGGTGTTGGTTACCGCGCTGCCCTGAAGGGCAAAGCGATCGAACTTCAGGTTGGCTTCAGCCACTCTGTGACGGTTGATGCTCCCGATGGGATCGACTTCGAGGTACCCGAGCCGACGAAGATCGTGGTATCAGGGATCGACAAGGAGAAGGTCGGTCAGGTTGCTGCCAATATTCGGAAGGTTCGCCCGCCAGAGCCCTACAAAGGCAAAGGGATCCGATACGTCGGAGAGTATGTTCGCCGCAAGGCCGGAAAGGCAGGTAAGTAATGGGTACCCGCACCGACGCCCGTATCCGTCGCCACCTCCGGGTCCGGAAGAGTGTCAAAGGCACGGCGGCACGACCCCGCATGGCCGTCTATCGAAGCAACAAGTACATCTATGTCCAACTGGTCGACGACGTCGATGGTCGCACGATGGCGTCAGCCTCCTCGCAGGAGAAGGATCTCCGATCGGAGAGCCTCAACGAGGAAACCGCCGCCAAGGTCGGGCAGATTATTGGCGCCAGGGCCAAAGAAGCCGGAGTCAAAGAGGTTGTCTTCGATCGCGGCGGATATCAATACCACGGCAAAGTCAAGGCCCTAGCCGAAGCCGCCCGCAAATCCGGATTGGAGTTCTAGTGGCCGCCCAGCAAAACAGACGAGACGACAACCAAAGCCAGTTTGACGAGAGGGTCATCCAGATAAACCGAGTAGCCAAGGTCGTCCAGGGTGGGCGCCGCTTCAGCTTCACGGCCCTCGTGGTCGTTGGCGACGGAGAAGGCAAGGTCGGAATCGGTTACGGCAAGGCCAAGGAGGTCCCGGCTGCCATCCAGAAAGGGATGGAGGTCGCCCGGCGGGCGATGGTCGAGATCCCAATGGCCGGACAGACCATTGTCCATCAGATCACCGGCGAGCATGGTGCTTCCAAAGTCCTCGTTAAGCCGGCGGCTCCCGGTACCGGTGTAATCGCCGGTGGAGCGGTTCGACAGATTCTCGAGGCGGCCGGCATCAAGGATGCCCTGGCCAAATCACTCGGTTCGCCGACCCACCTCAATGTGGCCAAGGCCGCTATGAATGCCT
The DNA here is from genome assembly GCA_041751055.1 of Acidimicrobiia bacterium. Lineage (GTDB taxonomy): Bacteria > Actinomycetota > Acidimicrobiia > Spongiisociales > ZC4RG35 > MA-ANB-1. The sequence continues at coordinate 8,932 of JBGSYD010000007.1, forward strand.
TGACAGGACAGCGTCGACCAGATGAGGTCGCCAAGCTCCGAGGCAAGCAAGCCGAGGACATCGTTCCCCCCGGCCTTCTTGCGGCTTATCGGTCGACGGAGGCCATGCGAGCACACTCGAAGTCGAGTAAATGATGGCCAAGAAGACCAAAACAGTCACAGTTACCTTGCGGCGGTCGGTCATTGGCGAGAAGCCGAAGACACGAGCCACTGTCGAAGCCCTGGGACTCAAGAAGATTCGCCAGAGCGCAAGCCACGATGACTCGCCGAGTCTGCGCGGGATGCTCAGAAAAGTGCAGCATCTCGTCGAAGTGGATGAAGGCTGACACGTTCCGATGATTAGTGAGTGATTCAAATGACTGAGAAAAGAGAGCAGCTGAAACTGCACAACCTTTCGCCGGCTCCAGGCTCGAAGAAGAAGAAGATTCGAGTGGGCCGGGGCGAGGCGGGTCGACGCGGCAAGACCGCCGGTCGTGGCACGAAGGGCCTCAAGGCGCGCAACACACTGCGCCCCGGATTCGAGGGCGGTCAGACGCCATTGGCGATGAGGCTCCCCAAACTTCGTGGCTTCACCAATCCCAATAAGGAAGCCTTCGCCGTGGTCAACCTGTCAGCTTTCGAGGGATTCAAGGCCGGTAGCGAGGTGACCCCCGAGGCCCTCCGCGAGCGCGGCCTGATCCGACACAAGGGTCGGGTCAAAGTCCTGGCCGAGGGTGAGCTCGACCGCGCTCTAACCGTCAAAGCACATGCCTTCAGCGCCGCAGCAAAAGAGAAGATTGAAAAAGCCGGAGGCACAGTCGAGGTCCTGTGACCACGGCGACGCCATTTTCTGGAAGTAAATCAGGCGAAATAGGACAATGCTGACAACACTTCGAATTTTGAATTGACGACTTAGGAACCGAATGCTCTCCATCTACAGAAACATGTTCAAGGTTCCGGACCTGCGGGCGAAGATTCTCTTCACGCTCGCCATGTTCGGTGTCTACCGACTCGGTGCGACGATTCCGGTTCCCGGCATCGACCTGGACGCCGTGAGCCTTTTTCAGCAGCAGCAACAGGCGGGTGGCATCTATGGTCTGCTCAACCTGTTCTCAGGTGGTGCCCTGGAACAGTTCTCTGTATTTGCCTTGGGAATCATCCCCTACATCACGGCGTCGATCATCATGCAGCTCCTGACGGTCGTCATCCCCAAGCTTCAGTCGTTGCAGGAGGAGGGCGAGTCTGGTCGTAAGGTGATTACCCAGTGGACCAGGTATATGACGGTGGTTCTGGCATTGATCCAGTCGACCGGGTTCACATTCCTGTTCCACACCGGACGGTTCACCAATGGCATCGACCTGATCCCGAGTTACTCGGCGTCGAGGGTCGTATTGATCGTGTTGACCATGACCGCAGGAACGGCGATGGTCATGTGGTTGGGCGAGTTGATCACGCAGCGCGGGGTCGGCAATGGCATGTCTCTCATCATCTTCGTATCGATTCTGAGCCAGTTCCCGTTCATCTTTGGACAGATTTGGGGCCAGACAGTCGCAGCGGGACTGCCGATGCGATTCGTCATCATAATGCTCGTGTTCCTGGCAATGATCGTGTCGATCATCTACGTCGACCAGGGCCAGCGACGTATACCCATCCAGTTTGCCAAGAGGGTCCGGGGCCGCCGCGTCATGGGCGGTCAATCCACCTATATCCCATTGAAGGTCAACACCGCCGGAGTCATCCCGGTGATTTTCGCCACGTCCGTATTGTTGATCCCATCGTTGATCATCACCGCCATCCCGAGCGACGCCGCCTGGGTGCAGTCGGTATTCAGATGGGTCGACGAAAACCTGGGTGGTGGCGCCGCCGGCCAGATCAGCTGGTGGTACATCCTGATCTTGTTCGCTCTGGTCATCTTCTTCACCTACTTCTACACGGCGATCCAATTCGACCCTGAGAAGCAGGCTGAGATGATCCAGCGCCAGGGAGGCTTCGTTCCCGGGGTCCGACCCGGACGTCAGACGTCGAAGCACCTCGGCTTCATTCTCAACAGGATCACGCTCCCCGGATCCATTTTCCTGGGGGTCATCTCGGTGCTTCCGGCTATTGCCGGGGCAATCTGGGGTATCTCCATTGCGTTTTCCGGGGTCTCGATCCTGATCGTGGTTGGTGTTGCTTTGGAGACCATGAAGCAGATCGAGTCCCAGCTGACGATGAGGAACTACGAAGGCATCCTCACGTAATGTCGGGTGGTCGAGCCTCATGAGACTCCTGTTCATCGGGCCACCAGGGGCAGGCAAAGGCACCCAAGCCCAGCGGGTGGCCGAGAAACTCGACATACCCCACATCTCGACAGGCGACATGTTCCGCCACCATGTATCGAGCGGAACCGATCTTGGACGGCAGGTGGAGGCCATCATGCGGGCCGGCGCCTATGTACCTGACGAGATCACTGTTTCCATGCTCAAGGGGCGTCTCGAGCTGAGCGATGCCAGGAAAGGGTTCATACTCGATGGTTTTCCACGTACTGCCGCACAGGTCGTGGCATTGGACAAACTGATCGGCTCAGACGGGCTCGATGCCGTTGTGGTGTTCGAGGTGGACGCAGATGCCCTGGTAGAGAGACTCCTTGCCCGGGGCCGCGCCGACGATACCGAGCAGACCATTCGGGCGCGGTTTGGGATCTATCTCGACCAGACGGAGCCACTTCTCGAGGCTTACGGCGAGCGCGGCCTTCTCGTTTCGGTCGACGGATTGGGGCCTGTCGAGGACATCACCGACCGCATCCTGAATGCCCTGGAAACAGGAGTCCGAAATTGATCAGCATCAAGAGTCGGCGTGAGTTCGCCAAAATGGAAAAAGCGGGAGCCACCGTGGCTGCGGTCCACGACGCCGTCAAGGAAATGGCGGCCCCCGGAGTCTCCCTACTGGAGTTGGAAGAGGCCTCGGCGAGGATCATCGAGGACCATGGATGTGCCCCATCGTTCCTGAACTATCTCGGCAGCTATCCGGCCACGTTGTGCTTGTCACCGAATGACGTCATCGTTCACGGGATACCCAATGAGTATCGGTTGGAGGAGGGCGACATCCTTTCGGTCGACGCCGGTGCCATCTACGAGGGGTTTCATGGCGACGCCGCCTTTACCATCGGGGTCGGATCGGTCACGGATGAGGCGGCTCGGCTGATTGCCGCCACCGAAGAGGCGATGTGGGCTGGAATCCGCCAGGTGCACAAGGGGAACCGGTTGGGGGATATCGGCTCGGCAGTTGCCGAAATCGGGTTGGCCCATGGCTACGGAGTTGTCGAAGAGTACGTCGGGCATGGAATCGGGCGCCAGATGCACGAAGAGCCCCAGGTTCCCAACTATGGAGAGCCCGGTTCAGGGATGAAGCTACGACAAGGGATGGCTCTTTGCATCGAACCTATGTTCAACATCGGCGAGAGATTCACCAAGGTCGAATCAGACGGATGGACCGTTCGCACCGCGGACGGCAGCCTGTCCGCACACTGGGAGCACACAGTGGGAATAACTCCCGATGGTCCGATGGTTTTCACAGCTGGACGACAACCAGTCCCTGTGCAATTTGAGCAGGCACGGACACGTGGCTAGCATTGCCATGTCTGTTGTCCCGATTTCGGTTCACAGAACATCATTCGGTCCAGGACACCCCGTCCGCAATCAGCGAATATGGCTTCGATTGTGGCGGTTCGGTGACCTGGAAGCACTCGCGTAATGCCGGTCACACCTGATTGATCGCCTGCGGGACAGAGTTTTTTTGGAGATGTCAAAATGAAGGTACGTCCTTCTACAAAAAAAATGTGTGAGAAATGTCGTATCATTCGGCGTCGTGGCCGCGTCTGGGTGATCTGTGAGAACCCCCGTCATAAGCAGCGTCAAGGTTGAGGAATAACTAGTCAATGGCACGTATTTCGGGAGTTGACCTCCCTCGCGACAAGAGGCTCGAGATCGGGCTGACCTACATCTATGGCATTGGCCTGACTCGTGCCAAAAAGATCTGCGCCGAGACCGGCGTCGATCCCGACACCAGGGTACGACAACTGACCGACGAGGAAGTCGCCAAGATCCGTCGGTACATCGATGACGTTTTCGAAGTCGAGGGTGACCTGCGACGTGACGTACAGCAGAACATAAAGCGCAAGATTGAAATCGGCAGCTACCAGGGAATCCGCCACCGTCGCGGTCTCCCGGTTCGTGGTCAGCGCACCCACACCAACGCTCGCACCCGCAAAGGTCGGCGCGTGGCGATTGCCGGTAAGAAAAAGGTCACGAAGTAGGAGTTTGAACGGTGGCAACTCAAGGCACTAAGCGGGTCCGTCGCCGTGAGAGAAAGAACATCTCGCACGGTCAGGCCCATATCAAAGCAAGTTTTAACAACACGATCATCAATATCACCGACCAGAACGGCGGGACAGTGGCCTGGACTTCGGGTGGCTCCGTCGGGTTCAAAGGCTCACGAAAGTCAACTCCTTATGCCGCACAGGTGGCCGCTGAAGAAGCGGCTCGCCGTGCCGGTGAGCACGGAATCCGCAAGCTCGACGTCATTGTCAGCGGTACCGGCTCCGGTCGTGACACTGCGGTCCGCACGTTGCAGAACATGGGCATGGAGGTCACTTTCGTCCGCGATGTGACGCCGCTTCCCCACAACGGTTGCCGCCCCAAGAAAAGGAGACGGGGCTAATGGCTCGCAACACCGGTCCCCGTCACAAGGCGTGTCGTCGTGCTCGCACTCCGTTGTGCCAATCCAAGAAGTGTCCTGTAGATCGTCGTCCCTATCCTCCCGGCCAACATGGTCGTGGGCGGATCAGGGAGAGTGACTACCTCATTCAGCTTCGTGAGAAGCAGAAACTCCGCGCCATGTACGGTGTGCTGGAGAAGCAATTCAGGCTTTACTACGAGGAGGCCGCTCGTCGCCCCGGTATCACGGGTGACACCCTCCTCTTACTCCTCGAGCAACGTCTCGACAACGTCGTCTGGCGGTCTGGCCTGGTCGCAACCCGGCCCCAGGCACGTCAGTTGGTGAACCACGGTCACTTCCGGGTAAACGGAAAGAAAGTGGATATCCCTTCGTATCAGGTTCGCCCCGGTGATGTAGTCACCATGAAGGAGCAGAGCCAGGACCTAATAATTGTCCAACACGCCGTCGACACCCAGGATCGAGTCATACCTGACTGGATCTCGGCTGACGCCGGAGAGCGGAAAGTGGTGGTAAACGACCATCCCCGCAGGGACCAAATTGACACGGCCATCAACGAGCAGTTGATCGTCGAGCTCTACTCTAAGTGAGGTAACTCTTGTTGATCGTTCAACGTCCCCAAATTGAAGAAGAGTCGATTTCCGACGTCAGGTCGAGAATCGTCGTCGAACCCCTCGAGCCAGGTTTTGGCTACACGCTGGGTAACACTCTTCGCCGCACGCTGCTTTCCAGGATCCCTGGAGCAGCCATAACGTCCATTCAGATCGAGGGGGTACAGCACGAGTTCTCTACGATCTCCGGTGTTGTCGAAGATGTCGTAGACATCATCCTCAACATCAAGAGGATCGTTGTCCGCATGGAGGGACACGACACGGAGACCCTCTACCTTTCAGCTAAAGGCGCAGGAGATGTCACCGCGGGCGACCTCAAGCTTCCGGCTGGTGTTGAAGTGGTGAATCCAGACGCCCATATCGCGACTCTGAGTGCCAGCGGCCGTCTCGAGATGGAAATGTCTGTTGCACCCGGCGTCGGTTACCGAACCGCGGAAAGCAATAAGGGAGGAAGTGCCACCATTGGCATAATTCCGGTCGACTCCATATTTTCGCCCGTGCGCAAGGTCTCCTACCGGGTGGAAAACACTCAGGTGGGCCAGATGACCAACTTCGACCGCCTCGTTCTCGACATCGAGACGAATGGGGCCATCGACCCCGCAGAAGCCGTTTCCTCGGCTGGCAAGACTCTCGGTGAGTTGATGGGTTTGTTCGCCGACATCGGCGAAGGGCAGGGTCTGGAACTCGGCGAAGTGCAACTTGAATCAACGGGCTCGCCCGACCTCGAGTTGCCGATCGAAGCCCTTGATCTCTCCGAGCGGCCCCGCAACTGCTTGCGTCGTGCCCAAATCAAGACCGTGGGCGAGTTGGTGGAACGCACGTCAGATGACTTGCTCAATATCACGAACTTCGGTCAGAAAAGCCTTGATGAAGTTACCGCCAAACTCGACGAGCTGGGTCTCAGCCTTGCTGATGCGGGAAGCCATAACTAATGCCCCGTCCACGCAAGGGCGCACGGCTCGGCGGATCACCTTCGCATCAGCGGAAGATCCTTGCCAACCTGACAACCGACTTGATCATGTACGGAAAGGTCACCACGACCCTTCCGCGAGCCAAAGCGGTCAAGCCGCTGGCTGAGAAGATGATCACCAAGGCGCGATCCGGAGACCTTCACGCCAAGCGAATCGTGATGAGGACGATCAGTAATCGCGACGCCGTAGTCAAGCTTTTCGATGAGGTGGCGCCGGGTTATGCGGACCGTCCTGGTGGTTATACCCGAATCACCAAGCTGGGCCCCCGTCGCGGGGACGCCGCCGAAGAGGCAATAATCGAATTGGTCTAAGCCGGCCCGCCAGTGGCAATGCCGGTTAGAGGCGCCAGCCGATCAACAGACCCACCAGACCGATGGTCAGGGAAAAGATCAGTCCCTGGATGGCCGTGATCTTCCCGCGGAAAATCCGCACGGCAAGCACCTGATCAACCAGGGCGACCGCGCTAGCAGTCAATCCAATGGCTGCGATTATCAGGAATACCGCTGAGAAGATCTGGCGGAAAACCACCAGGATCACCAGCGACACACCCAGGACGATGAGGCCCCCACGGGTGAAGAACCAGTCGGGGAGATGCTTGCCAAATCGATTCTGCGCTGCCTCGAGCTTCTGGTCCAGGGCAGTGACCTCTCCGGTGGGTTTGGGCGGCTTCTCACTGGTAGCGACCGTGCTTGCCACAGGATCGGCCTTGACCTTGGCAGCCTTCGGGGCCTTCTGGCGCGTCTTGTTTGGTTTGGCTTCAGAACCGTTCAAAGAGTCCAAGGCGTCCAACGCGTCGGCAAACTGGTCGGCTTCGGAAATCTTGAGCGTGACCGTCTCGCCATCGGCTTCGAAGCGGAAGCCTCCGAGTATCCGGTTCAGTTCGACCTGATCGAGCGACCAGGTCCCGATCGGGACCTCACCGGATGTGACAACGAGGTTTCCCCCATTCAGTTCGACTGTTGTGGGCAGCGGATTCGGGTCGTCCTGGACGATCAACGTTGCGTCAAATTGGGTCACGAGGTATTCATCGACCACTTACAGACGATATTTAGGCCGATTTTTGGCTTTTCACACCTTGGCAAGTTGGGTGTTCATCCAGGTTTCGACCCTCGCCAGGATGTCTGATTCGTCCCCGGGCCGTCTCGGGATCGGTGAGCCAAACCGGATTATCACTTTTGCACCCGGTGTGAACGGCAAAAACTTGTTTAGACGCCATGAACCCGAAACGATCGCCGGCACCACGGGAAGCTCGTTGGCCTCCTTCAGCATGACCTTGGCCCCGGCGGTCTTGAATGGGAGCAAGTAACCGTCACGTGACCGCCTCCCCTCAGGAAAAATACAGGCGGATACGCCCCGTTCCTGTGCCCGCTCTGCCATTTCCCTGATGGCCCGGATTGCCTGGCGGGGGTCGTCCCTGTCTATGAGTGCGTTCTGTCCCCATTTGAGGTTAAGCGAGACCGACGGTATCCAGTTCTTGAGTTCCTTCTTTGCCACGTATTTCGGGAAATTGGACACCAGTGTTCCGCCGATCATGACTATGTCGAGCAGGCTCTGGTGGTTCGAGAGGATGGCGTACCCGGTGTTAGGAAGCACGTCGTCAGGCCGTTCGACTTCGATCCTCGTGCCGAACATTCGGTAGATGACGAGCAGGGTCCACTGCAACGATCCCATGATCCACTCAAACCCGCGAAAGGAGAACGGACGCACAATTCTTCCGGCGATATCGAACACCAGCAGGGTGAGCCCGAAGAAGGTCAAGAAAGGGATCGTGACGATCCAGGAGACAACACGCTTCACCCGATCAGTTTACGAGCGAAAGCGTCGGTATGGCCTGGTGCTTTGCCCATCGACGTGGGTAGCCTGATGGTTGTGACCAGCCCCTTCTACCTGGACTTCGACACAGATGCCTGGTCAGCCCTTCGGGCCAACACGCCGCTTACCCTGACCGAAGACGACCTCGACAAGATCCGCGGGATCAGCGTCAATCTCGATGTCGACATGGTCGAGCACACCTACCTTCCGCTATCGCGCTTGCTCAACCTGAGGGTCCAGGCCAGTGTCCAACTCGGTGCCGTGACGGACACATTTCTCGGCACGCCACCCGTTCCGACCCCGTTCATCGTCGGCATCGCCGGGTCCGTTGCTGTTGGCAAATCTACGATCTCCAGAGTGTTGCAAGCCCTGCTTGGTCGGTGGCCCGATCATCCCAAAGTGGAGCTGGTGACCACGGACGGTTTCCTCTATCCCAACGGTGTTCTCGAATCGCGAGGGCTAATGGAGAAGAAGGGCTTCCCGGAGAGCTACGACCGCAAGCGCCTTCTCGAATTCGTGGCCAGAGCCGCGGGAGGTGAGGAGCACCTCGAGGTCCCGGTGTACTCGCACAACGCCTACGACATCATCCCTGATGAGACCAGAGTCATCGCCAAGCCTGACATCTTGATAGTCGAGGGGCTCAATGTTCTGCAGGCCGGAGAGACCGGTGCATTTGTATCCGACTACTTCGATTTCTCGATATTTGTCGACGCCGATGCCGCAGACATCGAGCGCTGGTACCTGGAGCGTTTCCTCACCCTTCGGGACACGGCGTTTGCTCAGCCCGATGCCTACTTCCGGCAGTACGCGGGATTGTCAGATGAAGAAGCGGTCGATGTCGCCGCCAAGATCTGGAGGACCGTGAACCTCGAGAATCTGGTGGAGAACATACATCCGACTCGTGACCGTGCCAGCCTGATCCTCGAAAAGGCAAGCGATCACAGTGTGCAAAGGGTAAGGCTCCGCCGATGAATCGTCCCGTGCTCCACTAACCTCACCGCCCAGTGGCCAAGATCCTCAACCGCGCCGTCCAGGCGGCCCTACTCCGGCGTAAGCCATTTACCGAAGCATTTTTTGATGGCGAGTCGACAGCCGACGCCGCTTTGCTCGTCGCCATGGTTTCCGCAGCTACCTATGTCGGGCGGGTGCTGGGCCTCGGTGGCTCTTTCTCGCTGACGGTCCTGCTGCGACTGGTCCTCGGTGGTGTCACCTCCTGGCTCATTCTCGGATTTGCGACCTGGCTGGCATCCAACAAATTGTTTCAAGGCGGCGGGAGCCCTCAGACGATGCTCGGGCTGCAAGGGCTGGCCGTCTTGCCGCTATTGCTCGACATCGTGGGATCTAGGATCGTCGGAGCCATCGCACTTGTCTGGTACCTCGCAATTCTCGTGGTTGCCACTCGCGAGGCAGCCAATCTCGAAGCCAAAAATGCCGTGGTCTCAGTGTTGATCGGCCTGGCCGCGGCCGCTCTGATCCGGGCGATACTCAACGTCCCGTTTGCGGCTTTCTCTTCCGTCTTCTGATGCCCGTCTTCCGTTTGGACCTGGCATATGACGGGTCGGGGTTTCGGGGCTATGCGAAACAGGCCGGTGTGAGAACGGTACAGGGAGAGATGGAGGGCGCACTGCGGAGAGTGCTGGGTGCGGAAATCCGTACAGCTGTCGCCGGGCGGACGGATGCTGGCGTACATGCACGCGGTCAGGTCATCTCGTTTTCAACCAGTGTCGAAGTCGATCAACGAAGACTCCTGCGATCACTCAACGGTCTTTTAGGCAGTGAAATCGCGGTGCATCGACTGGTCGCGGTCGACGATTCGTTCCATGCCAGATTCTCGGCGACCAGTCGCACCTATCGATACCGGACTCTGCTGGCCCAGACCCTGGACCCGCTGACGAGGAATTTCGTCTGGCATATGGACACTGACGTCGATGTCGCCCTGATTCACAAAACCTCGGCTTTCTTTATCGGAGAACATGACTTCGGGTCGTTCTGTAGGTCGGTGCCGGGCAAGAGCACCATCCGACGGGTTTCGAGGTCGGAATGGCTCGGGGCCGGAGACGAACTCGACTTCTGGATCACGGCCAACGCATTCTGTCATCAAATGGTGCGGTCCCTGGTCGGGCTTTGCTACGACGTGGCACGCGGGCACATCGGAGCTGACGACGTCCCCGAGATCATGGAGAGGGGCCACCGGACCGGTGTGGCCCCGGTTGGGACTGTGGCGCCTCCTCACGGGCTGACCCTTTGGGAGGTCGGCTATTAATTGGGGAGAAATCAAGCCGGATTTCCCTTTTTTGGCGTCTCCACTTACCATATGGGAGCTTCATTGCGAAGCCGTTTCCCCAAACGCACCCCAAATTTGTGTCAGTGTGAATTCATCCTGTCGAGGGCTACCTCTTATGAAAATCAACAAGACTTACTCGCCCAAGCCGGGTGAGATCCAAAGATCCTGGTGGGTCGTCGACGCCGCCGATCTCCCGTTGGGGCGCCTCGCTTCCGAGATTGCCCAGATCCTCCGGGGTAAGAACAAACCGACGTATGCCCCTCACCTCGATTGTGGGGATTTCGTAGTGGTCATCAATGCCGAGAAGGTCGCAGTGACGTCGGACAAGAGCCAGTCCAAGATCTACTACCGGCACTCCGGATATCCAGGGGGTATCAAGGCTGAGACCTTCGAAAACCTCCGCAACCGTAGGCCAGAGGCGATTATCGAGCGGGCCGTCACCGGTATGCTCCCGAAAAACAAACTAGGCCGTCAGATGGCCCGGAAGCTCAAGGTATATGCCGGGGGCAACCACGACCACGCCGCTCAGCAGCCGCAAGCACTAGAGCTAAACATTCGAAAGGTTGAGGTCTAATGGCCAAGCCCCTCGTCCAATCCACAGGTCGCCGTAAGCGATCCATTGCCAGAGTCCGCCTCTACGACGGCTCCGGCCAGGTGACCCTCAACGGACGCCAACTAGAGGATTACTTCCCGACGATGGCATCGAGGATGCGCGTCATGGAACCCCTCCAGCTCACCAACACGCAGGGCCGATATGACATCCTGGCAAAGCTCGAAGGCGGCGGTACGACCGGTCAGGTTGATGCGCTTCGTCTGGGAATTGCCCGGGCGCTTATCGAGCTCGAGCCTGAACTTCGACCCATGCTCAAGAAAGCCGGCTTGTTGACTCGCGACTCTCGCGTTGTGGAGAGCAAGAAATACGGCCTCCGCAAGGCTCGACGGGCACCTCAGTACACCAAGCGATAGCGGTTCGCACCTGACGATGTCTAGCCTCCGTCGGATGCTCGACGATGGGAAAAACATCTTCGGCACAGATGGTGTGCGTGGCGAGGCAGGTTCTGAGCTGACGCCTGAACTTGCGCTGGCGATCGGCCAGGCCGCAGGATCACACCTTCGCAACGGACCCGTGCTGGTCGGCCGAGATACCCGCCGCTCCGGCCCAATGTTGTCCGCTGCTCTTCAGGCGGGATTCCATTCGGTGGGCATCGACACCGTCGACGTGGGAGTGTTGCCTAGCGGTGGCATCAGCTATCTCATATCAACTTCCGGTGCGACGCTTGGAGCGATTGTCTCTGCTTCGCATAATCCTGCACCCGACAACGGCATCAAGCTGTTGTCATCGCAGGGCTCAAAGCTGTCCGACGATATTGAGCGGGAAATCGAGGACCGCATTCGACAACGGGGCGCGGGTTCGGCGGTTGGCGATGCTATCGGGACGCGGTTTGAGGATCGTGACGCGCAAGATCGTTACATCGACCATCTCGTGGAGGCTTCCAGCTACACCCTCAACGGGCTTCAGCTCGTGCTCGATTGTGCCAATGGTTCGGCGTACGAGTCGGCCCCAAAGTTGTTCACACGGCTGAAGGCAGAAGTGGAATCGATCGGAGACGCACCCGATGGCACCAATATCAACCGCGGGTGTGGCGCCACCCATCCCGAAACGCTGGCTGCAATGTCCAACGGGCGCATTGGGCTTTGCTTCGATGGAGATGCCGACCGCTTGATAGTTATCGACGAAGACGGCGCCATCGCAAATGGCGACGTTGTGATGGCCATCGTCGCCAGGCATCTGAAGAGCCAGGATCGGCTGGCGAAGAACCTGCTTGTCGCCACGGTCATGTCGAATCTCGGCTTGCACAAGTCGATGGATGAGGCGGGCATCGAGCTGATGCTGACCAAGGTCGGCGACAGGTACGTAATGGAAGCCCTTCAAGAGCGCAAAGGCCTGCTGGGAGGGGAGCAGTCCGGGCACATCATCTTCACCGATTCAGGTAATACAGGGGATGGGCTGATGACGGCGATACGACTGCTCAACGTGGTCGCTGGCACCGGCAAGGAGCTCCGCCAGCTTCGGGCAGAGTCGATTGTCGAATACCCCCAGGTCCTGGTCAACGTTGGAATCAGCCGCGGTGCCGACGTCGATGGCGCAGAAAATTTATGGGATGCCGTCGCTGAGGTGGAAGAGGAGTTGGGAGATGACGGGCGTGTCCTGGTTAGACCTTCAGGAACGGAGCCATTTGTCCGAATAATGGTAGAAGCCTCTTCCCAATCTGCGGCAAAGAGCTACGCTGAACGTCTGGCGGCGGTTGCCGTCGATGTTCTAGGGAAGGAGTAAAAAGAAGGAAACGGTGTGTCACTTTGCAGCGCCTGGCCTCGACCCCTGCGGTTGAGGCGACGAGGAGGAAGGTCATCGAAACATTCGGCGGATGCCTTCCCGGCCACCCGGTCGTTAGTTATGAGTAGAAAGCCCGGAAGTGATTCCGGATACAGAGACTCATATCACGGGTTCGACTCAGTCGATCACGACACACTCGATCAACCGTCGGTTGGCGCGCCAATCGCGTCTGCCCTGTCTCAAAGGTAACGATCTAAATGTGTGGAATTGTTGGATACGTCGGGCCGCGTGCTGTGGTCGACGTTCTCATCCCTGGCCTGTCCAGGCTGGAATATCGCGGTTACGACTCGGCTGGAATCGCAGTCAACAAAGTGGACGGGCTCACCGTGCTGAAGAGCGCCGGGCGCATCGCCGACTTGAAGAAGCTGCTCGACGACGATCTATCGAATGGTGCAATCTCCGGTATCGGACACACACGTTGGGCCACGCACGGCCCGCCGAACTCGATCAATGCACATCCCCATTTCGACTGTTCCCGCGATGTCGTCGTGGTCCACAATGGCATCATCGAGAATTGGGTCGAGCTCAAGCAGAAGCTCGTCGAAGAAGGTCACGCATTCCAGTCCGACACCGACACCGAACTCGTCGCCCACCTGATCGAATCGATGTCGGAGCTATCTCTGGCCGACGCAGTCAGGGCAGTCATGAACCAAGCTGATGGTGCCCTCGCACTGGCAGTCAGTCATCGCAACCAGCCGGGCCTCCTTGTCGGAGCACGCCGCGGGTCCCCGTTGGTCGTGGGACGTGGTGATGGGGAGAACTTCCTCGCCTCGGACATTCCGGCTTTCCTCGAGTACACGAGACATATGGTCATCATCGACGATGACCGGGTGGTGGAGGTGACAGATAGCGACGTGATCGTCACCGACCTCGAGGGCAATGTCGTCACTCCGAACGAGCGAGAGGTCGAATGGGATCTCGAGGCTGCCGAAAAGGGCGGTTTTGCAACCTTCATGCTCAAAGAGATCTACGAGCAACCCCATGCAATTGCCGACACGCTCGCCGGCAGGACAATTGGTGGCCGGGTTGTCTTAGACGAACTGCAGATCGATCCTGAGATCCTCCGTGCCGCGGACAAGGTCTTTGTCATCGCCTGTGGCACGTCGTATCACGCGGCCATGATGGCGAAGTATGCCATTGAGCGTTGGACCCGCCTTCCTGTCGAGATCGACATCGCTTCCGAGTTCAGATACCGCGACCCGGTGCTTGATGATCGCTCGCTCGTTATCGGTATCAGCCAGTCGGGCGAAACGATCGATACCCTGGCGGCGATCCGGTACGCAAAGGCGCAGGGTTCGACGATCATCAGCGTGTCCAACGTGATCGATTCGGCGCTTGCCAGGGAGTCCGACGCCGTTTTCTACACCCGCGCAGGATTGGAAATCGGAGTTGCAGCGACCAAGACTTTCACGACTCAATTGGTAGCGATGCAGCTGCTCGGCCTGTATCTGGCCCAGATCAGAGGAACCATGGATCCGGGGGCGATCGAGTTGTTGGTCGATGAGATTGACGCCCTGCCCGAGCAAGTCGAAGCAGTGCTCAAACAATCAGACGACATCGAAGTCATGGCGAAGGAATGGGCCGATGTCCGCGACTTCTTCTTTCTCGGGCGCTCCGGTGACTTCCCGGTTGCCATGGAGGGCGCGCTCAAGCTCAAGGAAATCGCCTACGTTCGTGCCGAAGGCTACGCCGCCGGAGAGATGAAACATGGCCCGATAGCCCTGATCGAACCTGGCGTGGTCGTGATCGGTGTTGTGACCGACAGCCACGTCCGTACCAAGACGCTGTCGAACATGGAGGAGATGAAGGCCAGGGGGGGCACGATCGTGCTCGTGGCCGAAGAGGACGATGACGTCGGCGAAGTGGCCAGCCGGGTGCTGCGAGTCCCTTCAGCGTCCGACCTCATTTGCACCGTGACCGCCGTGATCCCGTTGCAGTTGCTGGCTTACCACGTGGCTACCGCCAAGGGCCTCGACGTTGACAAACCTCGCAATCTGGCCAAGACCGTCACCGTGGAGTGAGGTCGTCATGGCCCGACACCATTAGCCTGCGGGGATGAAGATCCTGGGGCTGGGGGTGGACCTGGCCGATATCAACCGAGTCGAGTCTGTCCTGGAGCGTTACCCCCGATTCGCCGAAAGGTGTTTCACCGAGCATGAGCGCGAGTACGCCTTTCGGTTCACCAAGCCAGCTCGTCGGCTCGCAGCACGATTTGCAGGCAAAGAAGCTGTGATGAAGTCGCTTGGGACTGGATGGCGGCGAATCCGCTGGCAGGACATCGAGATCACCGGTGGCGGGAAACCCACGGTCCGGATGGTCGGCCGCGCTGCCATGCGCGCCGATATGCTCGGGGTGACGGAAGTTCTGGTCACCATCACTCACACCGATACCTCGGCCCTCGTTATGGCGATCGCGGTCGGCGATCACGACTGATTCGGCGTTAGCCTTCGACTGTGAAGCCCGTTCTTACTGCGGACGAATACAGGCGTGTCGACAAGGCGTTTGAAGGAGATCTCGACGCCGCCATGGACCGTGCCGGTTTTGCCGTTGCCCTGGCCGCACGACGTGTCGGAGCCGGTTACGGAAAGCGGGTGGTTGTATTGGCCGGGACCGGGAACAACGGTGGCGACGGCTATGTCGCGGCCAGGTACCTGATTGACAGTGGCGCTGACGTCGAAGTCCAGGCACTTGGTCCTCCAAAAACGCCACAAGCCGCTCGAGCAGCCGATCTCGCCTTCAATGCCGGAGTGCGCCGGGCCCCGTTTGACGCCCCGAATCGTGAGGATGTCGTCATCGACGCACTATTTGGGGGAGGGGCCAGAGATGGCCTGCCGCCCCTAATTCTTTCCTGGATCAACACTCCCGCGCCGGTCGTGGCAGTGGACTATCCGACCGGGCTGGACGGCAATACCGGAAAGGTTGCCGAGCAAGCCTTTAGAGCTGCTGAGACCGTCACTTTTGGAACTCTCAAGACCGGGCATGTGCGGGGGTGGGGCCCCGACCATTGTGGCAACCTGACTGTCGTTGACATCGGGATCAATGGCGGCGAACCATCGATGTTCGTCGCCGAATTGGCCGACACGGTCCGGCCCCCACGAAAGCGCGCCGATCACAAGTGGTCAGCTGGATCAGTCCTCGTGGTAGGCGGTTCAACCGGGCTGATCGGTGCTGCGGTATTCGCAGCCCGAGGCGCCCTCGGATTCGGCGCAGGCGCCGTTGCAATCGCCACTCCTGACGAAGCCGGTGTGATCTCTAACACGGCGGAGTTCCCGACGTTTTCCCTCGACGAAGCCGCCAGCCGTATGGACAGGTTCGATGTTGTGGTGTTCGGCCCAGGGTTGGCGGAGTCCGACCTGGACAAGGCGTTGCCGATGCTAAAAGGGGCGGAGCGGGCGGTGGTGGATGCAGGCGGGCTTCAGCCGAAGGTCCTCGATGTGGCCGCAGGGGCGGGGACGGAGCTGGTCGTGACTCCTCACTCAGGGGAGTTCAGCCGTGTGGCCGGGGTCGGTGGTGGGGCCTTCTCGGTTCGAGCGCTCGCAGCCAAAATCGACGGCGTCGTTCTTCTCAAGGGAAATCCCACGCTGATTTCTGATGGTGGACTCCCAATCCTCGTGAGCACCGGCGGTCCCGAGCTGGCAACTATCGGTACGGGTGACGTCCTCGCCGGGATGATCGCCGCACTGTGGGCTCGTGGCGATTCACCTAAGGAAGCCGCACTCACCGGAGCGTATTTTCATGGCCTTGCCGGCGCGGCTTTGTATGAGTCGGGAGTGGTGACAGCGTCAAAATTGGCCGAAGAGATTGCCGGGTATGCGTGGTGAGGCCGACCTACGCAGTCGTCGACCTGGATGCAGTCAGGCACAACGTCGCGACCATCGGTCGGTTCATCGCGCCCACGGAATACTGTGCCGTGGTCAAGGCCGATGGTTACGGTCACGGCGATGCGCCTGTGGCGATGGCGGCCTTGGATGCCGGGGCATCACGGCTCGCAGTTGCCCTGGTCGAGGAAGGTGTTCGGCTGCGAGAGGCCGGGGTCGAGGCGCCGATTCTCGTTCTGTCCCAACCCGACAACGAGGCGGCCGCAGAATTGGGTTCATGGGACCTGACTCCCACCGTCTACAGCACAGACTTCGTGTCGGCGCTCCAGACGGCAGGTTTTCGCGGCGAAGCCCATGTGAAAGTCGATACCGGGATGCATCGAGTCGGCGTGGGACCGTCCGAGCTCCAACCTGTTCTCCACGCATGCCACGAAGCTGGTGTCGCCGTGGAGGCCCTCTTCACTCACTTTCCTGTTGCCGACACCGACCCGGCCTTCACCAAGGAGCAGATCGAGCAGTTCGATGACCTTGTCTCCGGATTGGATGTGCCGATGGTCCACATGGCGAACACCCCCGCCGCGTTGCTTTTCCCCCAGGCCAATAGGGACTTTTCTCGAATCGGGCTCGGGACATACGGTCTTCATCCCTGCGACGAAACCCGAGATTTGGTCGACCTGCGACCCGTGATGAGCATCGTTAGCCATGTGTCACACGTGCAACGTCTGCCGGCCGGCACCCGTCCGTCCTACGGTCGTCGCAAACCTCTGGAGGAGGACGCGACCGTGGTGACGGTCCCCATCGGATATGCCGATGGATATCCGAGGCTGCTCACCGACTCGGGCCGCGCTTTGATCGATGGAGTGAGCTTTCCCTTGTCGGGAACTGTCACCATGGACCAGATGATGGTGACTGTTGGTGATGCAGATGTCGATATCGGAGCCGAGGTCGTGCTGATGGGAACACAAGGAGAATCTGAGATCAGCGCCGATGAATGGGCTGACCAGACTGGCACCATCTCATACGAGATCGTGTGCTCGATCGGTCCCCGCGTTCCTCGAAGGTATTCGAATTGAACCAGTCGATCACAGCGATCCGGGGCATAGAGGTCGGACACTGGACGGAAGGCGACGCCGGCACCGGCTGTACTGTCATTTCGCTTCCCGAGCCAAACGTGGTGGCGGCCGAGGTTCGCGGTGCCGCGCCGGGATCACGTGAGATCGCTCTCCTCCAGCCGGGAATGAGGGTCGAGCAGGTTCAGGCGATTCTGCTCACCGGTGGCAGCGCATTCGGACTGTCAGCTGCCGACGGGGTCGTGCGCGGCCTCGTCGCTGATGGCCGTGGCCACGATACGGGCGTCGCCAGGGTTCCCATCGTGCCGGCGGCTGTCATTTTCGACCTCTATCCGGGCGACCCCGACGTCAGGCCGGGCTCCGACGAGGGCGAAGCCGCCTACCGGTCCCGGTCGACTGAACCGGTTTCATCGGGAAGGATCGGTGTCGGTACCGGCGCCACGGTTGCCAAATGGCGGGGCTTCGAGCACATGATGCCCGGTGGCATCGGAAACGGCCTCCGGACGTACGGAGATGTAAAAGTGGGCTGCCTGGTTGTGACCAATTCGGTTGGCGACATATTCACGATCGAGGGAGAACCGATGACCGGTGGCTCGCCGGAGCCGGGCCCTCCGGCCCAGTTTTCACCGCCGCAGGTCAATACGACCCTCCTGGTCGTCGTCACCAATGCTCGACTGACCAGGAGCGAGCTGACCCGTCTCAACATCAGGGCCCATGACGCAATGGCGACATGCATAAGGCCGGCGCATACGCGCTTTGACGGGGATATTGCATTTGCTGTGTCATGTGGCCAGGTCGATGCACCTGTCGAGACTGCTGCCGAGGCCGCCTATGGCGCCACCGCTGCCGCCATCGAAGACGCGATTCGGTCGGCATCTTCGTGATAGATGCCACAATGGGGAAACCGTTGGACCATCTGAGCCTCGAAAGTACATAGACCCCGATGTTTGAAGTGCACTGCCCGACCGCTGATGACACGCGTGCATTTGCCGGCAGGCTGGCGTCCCTGGTTCGCCCCGACGATGTGATCGTCCTTGCCGGTGGGCTCGGAGCAGGGAAAACCCTTTTTGTTGGGGGCCTCGCAGCCGGGCTTGGTGTCGAAGAAGCCGTGGTCAGCCCCTCGTTTGTGCTGGTCCGCCACTATCGGACTGGCTTCATTCCGGTGATCCACGTCGACGTCTACCGGCTGGCGAGTTTCAACGAATTCGAGGATTTGGCGGTTTTCGATCAGGCTACGGGCGGCGTGCTCGTCATCGAATGGGGTGATGCGATCGAGCCGGCACTTCCCGAGGATCATCTCAGGGTTAGCTTCGACATCGGCGAAGATGAGTCGAGAACACTTCGCCTCGAGACGTTCGGGTCGTGGGTAGATCGCGACTGGGAGTCGATCCGTTGAAGTATTTGGCCATCGAAACCGCCACGCCAGGAGCGTCCGTCGCCGTTGTCGAGGACGCAACGACTCTCGCGGCTGCTTCCCGCATCGACAAGGTTGGCCACGCAACATTCCTCGTGCCGGCGATCGATTTCTGTTTCGACCAGGTCGGGTGGTCGCCTTCGGACTTGGATGCGATCGTCGTCGACATCGGCCCTGGTCTCTATACCGGTTTGCGGGTGGGTCTGGCGACAGCGCAAGGGCTTGCTGCGGCATTCGGTATCCCGATCGTCCCGGCTTCATCGCTCGATGCCATCGCCCTCGAAGCTCGCACAGGTCACCGGCTGATCTGGGCCATCGTCGACGTCCGTCGCGGCGAACTTGCGATGGCACGATACCGACCGGTCCCTGGCGGAGTTGTCAAGGACGGTGGGATCGAACTCGTCACGCCCGACGTGTTCAAAGCCCAGCTGATCGAGACCAATGAGGAAAGCCTGGTGGTTGGTGACATGACAGCGTTGCCTGATGGCTTCATCTCCACGATTCACCGGGTCAAGGTGGGTCGGCCCAGATATCCGTACGCCGTCGCTCTGGCCGAGGTTGGGAGGGGCAGGTATGAGAAAGGCGTCTACCCGGCCGCCGATGAGATCCAACCGTTGTACCTCCGCGATGCGGATGTGACGATCAATTGGCAGAAAATGCGGCAGGAGGGCCCATGGGGATCGGAATGAGCGAGGCGGTGCTCCGCCGGCTGTCGATGGCCGACGTCGATGACATCGCGATCATCGAAGACGCCAATCAGCCGCGGCCATGGTCTCAGCAGATAATCCGTGAAGAGATCCAAGGTGACAATCGTGTGTATCTGGCGATATTGCACGACGATGCCCTCTTCGGTTTCGGAGGAGTGATGGTCATTGGCGACGAAGCCCACGTCACCAATCTCCTTATTGCCCCGGATCAACGTCGCCGGGGTTTTGCCCGGCGAATCCTCGTAGGTCTCATCGACAGCTCGGTCGAGATGGGCGCCAAACACCTAACGTTGGAAGTGCGGTCCAAGAATGAAGCGGCAATGGGCCTGTATCGCAAGTTTGGGTTAGTACCGGTTGGGGTTCGGGCCGGTTATTACGGCGACGACGACGCAATCGTGATGTGGGCCTACGGGATCGACTCCGACGATTTCCAGAATCGGATAGAGGCCTTGCGATGAATCCACTGATACTTGCCTTCGAAACCAGCTGCGATGAGACCGCGGTTGCAGTAGTGCGTGGCAACGAGGCCCTCTCCAATGTCTTGTCGTCACAGGTTGAGTTACATGCCCGGTTCGGAGGTGTTGTGCCCGAAGTGGCCGCCCGCGCTCATGTCGAGTCCATTAGGTCACTGACTCACCGGGCTTTGAACGAGGCCGGTGTCCACCCCGACGACCTGGATGGCATCGCGGCCACTGCCGGGCCCGGACTTGTCGGAGCTCTCCTGGTCGGACATTCGTTTGCCAAGGCGACTGCATGGGCACGACAGCTCCCGTTTGTGGGGATCGACCACATGGAGGGCCATCTGATGGCGCCCCGGCTCGAATTCACGGACTTCGAGCCGCCTGCAGTTGTCCTGCTGGCATCAGGCGGGCACTCACAGATAGTCCACGTCACCGATTGGGGCGAGTATGAGATCCTCGGCCAAACCATCGACGACGCTGCCGGCGAGGCGTTTGACAAGCTGGCCAGGGTGATGGGGCTTGGGTACCCGGGAGGGCCGGAAATCGACAGGATCTCTTTTGAAGGCGATCCGGGCGCTGTCGCCTTTCCAAGGGCGTTACCTGATCGTCCCTATCACTTCTCCTTTTCCGGCCTCAAGACGTCAGTTGTGACCTTCATCGAGAGGGCCGCCGCTACGGGCGACCTTCCCGCAATCGAGGATGTTGCCGCTTCGGTCCAGGAGGCCATCGTGGACGTCCTCGTTCAAAAAACCTTTCGGGCCGTTGACGACACCGGTGTCAAAACGGTAGGTGGTGGCGGAGGGGTGCTGGCCAACCGCAGGCTTCGAGAACGTTTTGCAGATGAAGCCGACAAGCGAGGAATCCGACTATGCCTTCCGTCCCCGTTGTTGTGCACCGACAACGCCGCGATGATCGGCGTGGCCGGCGGCCACTGGCTCATCCAGGGCAGGATTACGGATTGGGCGGAGAGTGTCGATCCTGGGAAGGTGCTGGGCCATCCGTCGTTTTGACGTCGGCATCGACGGGCACAGATGGAGAGTGAGTCCCGGCTTCTGCCTTCAATGAGGGATACATCTTGACAGCCAAACGATCTATCGCCTACGTCACGGGCCGCTATCCACCTATGAGGACATCCGGCGCGTTTCGTGTCGAGGCTGTAGTGAAGCATCTGCCAGCACACGGATTCGACCTGCAGGTCGTCACGCTGCCCAACGACTGGATGAGCTTTCAGTCGAAAGAAGACCACAGTGCCGCTGTCCTACCGGCACTTCAACCGGAGCACGTGAGCGATGACCTGGTTCGTTTTCTGACCAGGGTCCGTTTCGTCCGGTGGATCCAACGGGAGTTGCTGGTGCCGGATCTGTTGGCGATCTGGGCGAAATCGGTGGCCAAGCAGGTTGCACCGGCGTTGCGAGGCGTCGAACTTGTTTACGCAACCGCCCCACCGTATAGCGACATGATTGCTGCGCAAGACCTCGCCGACTTGCTAGGTGTCCCGTGTGTTCAGGAGCTGCGGGATCCGCCGAGCTTCCACCGTTCGATCCGAGGACGCTCAGCAGGATTCGCCCGGCGCATGCTCAAGTTCGAGCGGAAGTACCTAGAGCGGGCCGATCACATAATCACCGTGACGCCGCGGACAAGATCGAGATTTCTGAATCTGCACCCGGGTCTCGAGGCGGAACGGATTCACGTGGTTACCAACGGCTATCCAGGGGTAGAGGTTGACCCGGCGCTGTCGGAGAGGGACTCGTCGAAATTCACACTGGCTTACGTCGGAACCTTCCAGGGGAGCGTCAAAGCAAGAGAGGCCAGCGCGTTCACACCTGCAGTCCTCATGGATGGCCTTTCGTCGTTGCCTGCCGGGAAGGTCAGCCTGAGACTCGTCGGTAAGGTGTCCGACCAGCAACATGCCACATTGACTCAAATGGACCGCAACGGTGTGGTCGATTTCGTGGGACAGGTGGAGCGTCATGTCGCCCTGGCGGAAGTGGCCGCGGCGGACATTGCGGTGATACTCGCCGACGACGACGACTGGTGGATCGGGAGGAAGGCCTTCGAGTACTTGCGATACGCCCATACGATCCTCGCCATCGTTCCTCCCGGGGATACCACGGATCTCCTGCAACAACATTCCAGAGTCGACGTGGTTTCACCCAATGAGTTGGCCAATATCCCCTTGGTTCTGAAACGCCGCTTCGCCGAGTGGTCGCAAGGCGATTGGACACGGGGACCGGTGCCGCCGGACATTCAATCCGACGAGTCGTGTGTGGCCGGAATCGCCGAGGTGTTGGATATTGCTTTGGCCGAGGGTTGAGTCCGAGACCCGTGCCCTTAGACTGGCTCTCGATGGCGGGTAGTTCGGTGGGGAGAAAGTGCGCATCAGTTCCCTGATTTGCTGCGTTGCTGCAGCTGCTGTCCTGTTGGGCGCCTGTTCCGCGGCTCGGGTAATCAGCTGACCAAGGTCGTGATGGTGGAAACCGATGCCGAAATACTCGATGGCTTCCTCGGCGTGGACCCGCGAAACGGCACATTCTTGGTCGGTCGAGTCTCAGTGACACGGGACTGACCACAGAAATCGCAACTCCTATTAGGTTTTCTTCGTCATAAATCTGAGTCCCCTCGACTCAACCTCGTTTGGCACTCGCAGCATCGGAGTGCTAATGTTCGCTGGCACTCTCAACGAGAGAGTGCTAATCAACGGGAAGGGTGACAGATTCACAAGGTGTGGATTTGGGGCCCTACCCACAGTCAATTAGCAGATGATGCTCAAGGAGGAGCTACGAATGCAGCTTCAGCCCCTCGGTGATCGAGTGGTAGTCAAGTCCGGCGACGACGCGGAGACCCGCACGCCTTCAGGATTGGTTATTCCCGACACCGCCAAGGAGAAACCCCAGATGGGTGAAGTAATCGCCGTCGGCCCAGGTGCCCGCGACGATGACGGCGACCGGATCCCGATGGAAGTTTCCGTCGGCGACAAAGTTCTCTATTCCAAATTCGCAGGCACAGAGATCAAGCTCGACAGTGACGATTACCTCGTCCTCTCCGAGCGCGATCTTCTTGCGATCGTCAAGTAAGGAGCCACGTTATGGCAGCGAAAGATCTTCGCTTCAACGAAGACGCCCGTAAGGGACTCCAGGCGGGTGTTGACAAACTCGCTGATGTAGTAAAAGTCACCCTTGGCCCCAAAGGCCGCAACGTCGTGTTGGAGAAGAAATGGGGATCACCCACTATCACCAACGACGGTGTGACCATCGCCAAGGAAATCGAGTTGGAGGACCCATGGGAGAACATGGGCGCCAAACTCGCCTATGAGGTGGCCAACAAGACCGACAACGTTGCTGGTGACGGCACCACAACGGCGACGGTCCTTGCCCAAGCCATGGTCAAGGAAGGTTTGCGTCAGGTAGCCGCCGGGGCCAACCCGATGGAGCTCAAGCGTGGAATCGAGCAGGGTGTCGAGGCAGCCGTCAAGGCTCTCGGCGAGATGTCCCGCGACATCGAGACCACCGAAGAGATTGCCCACGTGGCATCGATCTCGGCCAACAATGACTCGTCGATCGGCAAGGTCATCTCTGAGGCGATGGACAAGGTCGGCAAAGACGGCGTTATCACCGTCGAAGAGGGCCAGACTTTTGGTCTCGAGATCGAGTTCACCGAAGGTATGCAGTTCGACAAGGGATACATCTCCCCGTACTTCGTCACCGACGCCGATCGTCAGGAAGCGGTCCTCGAAGACCCCTACATCCTGATCGCCAACGCGAAAATCACCTCTGTGAACGACCTGGTGCCGGTCCTCGAAAAGGTGATGCAGTCGGGCAAGAGTGTCCTGGTGATCTCCGAGGATGTCGAAGGAGAGGCGCTTGCGACTCTCGTCGTCAACAAGATCCGTGGGACGTTCTCATCGGTGGCTGTCAAGGCTCCCGGGTTTGGCGAGCGTCGCAAGGCAATGTTGCAGGACATCGCCGTGCTCACAGGTGGAACCGTCATCTCCGAGGAAGTCGGTCTCAAGCTTGAGAACGTAACCCTCGATATGTTGGGCCGCGCTCGCAAGATCGTCGTGGCAAAGGACTCGACGACCATCGTCGATGGTGACGGTACCGAGGCCGATGTCAAGGCTCGGATCAAGCAGATCGAGCGTGAGATCGAGGCATCGGATTCCGACTGGGACAGTGAGAAGCTTAACGAGCGTCTCGCCAAGCTCTCAGGTGGAGTGGTGGTCATCAAGGTTGGTGCCGCTACCGAGGTCGAGCTCAAGGAGAAGAAGCACCGTATCGAGGATGCCGTCTCAGCAGCCCGTGCCGCCGTCGAAGAGGGCGTCGTTCCCGGTGGAGGCGTTGCCCTCCTCCGTGCTCAGACCGCACTCGACAAGGTTCGTGGTGGGACCGACGACGAGAAAACCGGTCGTCTGATCGTTCGTCGCGCGATGGAAGAGCCCATTCGCCAGATTGCATTCAATGCAGGCTTCGAAGGTGGCGTGGTAGTCGAGACCGTTCGCAAAGGTGAAGGCTCATTCGGCTTCAACGCCGCGACGGGTGTCTATGAAGACCTCATCGCTGCTGGAGTCCCGGACCCCACGAAGGTCACCCGGTCGACTTTGCAGAACGCTGCTTCAATCGCAGCGCTCTTGCTGACAACCGAGGCCCTCGTCGTCGAGCGGAAGGAAGACCACCCTCCGATGCCCGCCGGCGGCGGTGGTGACCACGGAATGGACTTCTAAAGTCCAACCGTGTCGAAGGAAAGAGGGGGCCCTGTGGAGGGCCCCCTCTTCGCGTACCTAAGGCTTGCGGCGCCGGATACGGCCCCAGCTGCATTCAGAATGGCGCGTCAAGCGCTTTGCTTATCGTCAGAACCACGTAGGTAGGCCGCGTCGTGATGTCTGTCCATGTGAAACGAAGCGTTCGCCACCCAGCCAGCTGAGCCAGATTGTCGCGTTCGCGGTCTTTCATGAATGCCATTTCGTCCGTATGCCAGCGTCGACCGTCGACTTCGACCAACAACTTTGCTTCGGGATACGCGAAATCAACCCGACCCTCTGCCTTCGTCAACCATGGTGGGGAGAACTGCGAGATGGGCAGGGGCAAGCTAGATCTGGTGACGATCTCCATGAAGCGCACCTCTAACTCACTCTCCGGTGTCGCGACGTCAACCAACTCGAGGATGCGTCGGAGTCGACGCACACCTGGTTTTCCCTTTCTGGCCAGCGATTCGAACATGTCCTGAAGGCGCAGGAGGTCGATCCGGGAGTCGGCGACTGCGAAGCTGACGATACGGTTCAGGAGGCTGTCGCTCGTGATGGCGGCGAGGTCGACGATGGTCCTTTCGGGGGTTGTCGTGCGCAGGCCGTCATACAACTTGACGTGTTCGTCGACGAGATCTGTCGACTGATGGACGCGGACACCGGGGAATCTGTTGGTTCGTCGTGTGGGAACTGAAACTACCAAAACTCCAGGTCGAACATTCCTCATTCTGTGAAGTTGCGCCGCAGCTTCATGGGATACGGCAGCGGCAAGCCTCCGCGTTGCTGCCGATAACACCGCTCGCCATTCGTCGTTGACACCAGCGAGAACGAAGGTACCTTTCCCGACCCGAACCAACCATCCGGAATCGACCCTGCGTTTGAGCGTCGTAGGCGACATTCCTAAGGCCCGAGCCTCACCGCTAGTGATGGCCCCGCCGTTATCACGGGCGTGTTCGAGGACTTTCTGGTCTGCGGACAACACGTCTCAACAATGCCCGATCTTGGTCTCGATGAGAACACTTCCATCTACTCAATGCAGTGGCGACCGGATACGGGTCCCAATGCCTTAGGTTGGCGGATTTATCTCGCCCTCGTCGCCGTCTTTGATCCGACGCACTGCGAAGAAGGCGATCGCGCTACCTAGAAGGAGGGATGAGACGATCTCGTTGCTGATTGCTTCGACTGTCGAGAGGAGGCCCACGGTCAGGCCTGTCAAAGGGTTGATACCGATCCCGAAGCTTTGAAAGTCCTCTGCTGCGGCGAGGTCGATAGCGATGTTGTTCTCGCCGGCGAGCTCGACCTCCTCCGGGGAAAGCGGATCGATGGGTATCTCAGGGTTGGCAGGCGGGGGCTCTCCCGGGTCGCCGCCGCCACCACCTCCTGGAGGTTGGGTGCCCCCGGTGCCGCCATCAGGTGGGGACGTCGATGTCGATGTCGAGGTGGTCGACCCTCCTGGCGGTGTTGTCGTCGTCGTCGTACTCGTGGTGCTCGTGGAGCTGGTTGACGTCGTCGGGATAGGGAGGGTGATCGTCGTCGTCGTCACCGGTAGGGTGATCGTGGTCGTGGTGATGGGGAGCGTTGTGGTAGTCAGAAGCGTCGTAGTCGAAGTCGTCGTGGTGGTCGTCGTGCTGGCTGGATAGGTGGCGGTGATTACCACGTTGTCGACATATGCTGAAGACAGAACTCCGAGAGAGCTATAGAACATGATGGTGGTTGTGTCGCTGGCATAGGCAGTGATGTCATAGGTCTCGGTCCTGTAGGCGCCAGAGTTGCTGAGAGAGTCAACCTCGATCAATGAACCGGAGTTCTGTCCGACTCGCACGGCGAGGCTTCCTAGGCCGGATTTCTTGTAGCGGAAAGTGAGCATGACCAAGTCGGCTCCTTCGAAATCAGCTTCACGCTGGATACCAACATTGGCCGAGACAATCGAGGTGAATTCAAGGCATCGACTTGCGTAGCAATTGGCAGGGCCGACGTTCCGGATTGCGCCTGCAGTTGGGCTGGAGCCGCCCGCGTCGTTGCTTTCGAGCCAGCTCCCTGACCAGCCGGAGCCGCCCGCGTATCCCGTCACATCAAAAAAATCCGACGCTCCATCGACTCCGTCTGCCAACACCACCAATGGAGCTAGCAGGGCCACGGCCGTCAGGGCCGACGTCAAAACTGCGAGGATTCTCCGGCCTGGTCTCATGTGGCGGCGGCCTCGATGACTTCAGCGTCCGCAGGAGTCGAAATGCCGGGGAGGCTCAGGACGAATCTCGTCATGCTGTCCGACCTGTTGTATTCGAGATCGCCACCCATCCCCCGTGCGAGTCGACGTGCTACCGCTAGCCCAAGCCCCACGCTCCCGTTGAGCAACGCCCCGTCACCGCCGTTGACAAAACCCTCGAACAGGGACTCACTTGCGATCTCTTCGGTGCCGTTGTCGGAGACCGTGATTCGTAGTTGGTCGCCTGCTACTTCGCCATCGACCCACACGCCTGGCCCACCATGTTTCCTGGCGTTGGACAAGAGATTTCGCAGGATGTGGACGGCCCGATCGTGGTCTCCGACTACTCGTACCGGTTCGTCGAATAGCACAACGATGTCCTGGCCGGTTTTGCGGGCTGGTTCCACCGAGCGCTGGATGGCGTTGAGCACGAGGAACTCCTCCTGCTTGAAAGAAACGGCCTCGGCGTCGAGTCGTGCGGTCGCGAGCAGGTCAGCGACCATGCGATCTAGCTCGTAGGCCTCGTTGCGGATTGATCCGGCAAACTCGATTGCTGTGCTCAGATCGATGCCGACTCCATCCGAAACAATGTCGGACATCCCGTAGATCCCGGTCAGTGGCGTACGTAGCTGATGGGACACGCCGGCTATCAGTTCGTCTTTGGACGCATTCAGCTTCCGCTCGTACTGGAGGCTCGCCTCGAATTCGATGCGACGTTCCCTCACCTGCGTTCGAACGATTCGGCGGTAAATGATCAGCGCTACCACCGGAAGCAGGACGATGGCGAGAAACCGCGTCAACCCACCCATTAGGCCGGCCAAAGACTCTGTATCGCTTATGCGCTGGACGATCTCGGTCTGGCTGGTCCGCAGTTCGGAGCGCATCGACGACCAGGTCGTCTCGAAGTCGCGCTCCAGGGTGGTAAAGGCCTCCTCGTGCTGCCCGAGCTCCGCAAGATCGAGCGCCTTCTGTGACGACGAGATGATCGCCGCTATCTGTTCATCGAGGTCGGGATGGCTGGTTTGGACTGATGGCTCAGCTTGCGCGGCCACATTCTGAAAAGTGGCCAGCGTGTTTCTGGCTTCCGTGATGGCGAGATCCCGGGCTTCAATACTCGAGACCCCGAGAGCGGCTTCCCGGGCGAAGAGCACTGCCTGGTTGTTGGCGGCGCGCACCACGGCTGACGAGCCCAATATCGAGTTGGTCGAATGGAGCGCGCGGGCGTTGGCCGTGACCAGACCTGTCGAATATGAACTGGCGAACAACACAGCGAGAGTCAGGACGATCATGGATACGATCGCCCCGATACCTAGGGCTGTGAACCTCCCCGTTTTATTACTAGAACCCACATGGTCTTATCGGCAAAAACTGCCGTTTTTCTTAAGGGATTTCTAGCTCAGGCCCAGTGCCGCGATCTCTTCGGCATGCCTGTCCAAGCGGGGGATTAACTCCTCGGCGCCGAGAGGAGGCATGGTGAAGACTGCCCTGTCTACACCAGCCTCGATGAGGGTGTCGATCCGGTCCAGTTTTGTCCCGTAGACGGTTACTTCGAACGTCGACGGGTCCCGGCCCGCGTCAGCCACGGCCGACCGCACCCTGTCGATTTGGCCTTTGATGTCGTGCCTCGTTGCGAGCGGAATCCATCCATCGCAAAACTCCACGATGTCAGCAATGGTTTTGGGGCCTGCCGCTGCCCCCATGATGATCGGGGGATGCGGTATCGAGACCGGTTTGGGCCAAGCCCAAGAGCTTTCCAACTCAATCAGCTCACCATGGAACTCCGCTTCCTCCTGAGTCCAAAGTGCCTTCATCAGCAGCGCCTTCTCACGTAGTAACGACCGGCGCTCGCTGTATTTGACACCGTGGTGGGCCATCTCCTCCTTGTTCCAGCCATATCCGATACCCAACAAAATCCGCCCGCCCGAGAGGAAATCCAGGGTTGCCACCTCCTTTGCGGTCCAGATCGGGTCTCTCTGAGCCAGGAGGGTGATCCCCGAGCCAATCAGCAGGTCTGTCGTGGCTGACGCTGCAAAGCTCATAGCCACAAATTGATCGTGGGTATGCCAGTATTGCTCGGGCAGGTCAGGCGCTCCCTCGACGCCTCCCCATGGGGTGGCCCGCGATGTCGGAATGTGCGAGTGTTCCGGGAACCACAATGACTCGAATCCACGCGCTTCGACCTCCCGTGCGATCAAGTCCGGTCGAATTGCGGTATCGGTCGGGAAGATGAAGACTCCAAATTTCATACCCTGACGCTATCGCATGACCCTCAAGAATCTCATTCGCCAACAGATCGAACGCGACGGACCGATGCCGTTCGAGACATTCATGGAGCTTTCGCTGTATCACTCAGAAGGCTTCTTTGGTGGTGTATCGATGCGCTCGACCAAGGGTGGCGACTTCCTAACATCACCCGAGGTGAGCCCACTCTTCGGCGAGACGCTGGCCACGTACATTGAAGGTGAACGCTCGAGAATCGGCGAACCCTTTGCTTTCGTTGAAGTTGCGGCGGGCTCGGGCTCGCTACTGCGACCGTTGCTCGAAGTCGCCGACGTTGTTGCATGGGCGGTCGAGCGGTCCCCGGCTGCACGAGAGAGTCTGGCGACCGTCATCCCGAGGGAACGGGTTGTAGCTTCGCTCGACGATCTTCCTCGAGGCCTCCGTGGGGTGATCCTCGCCAACGAATTGATCGACAACATCCCGATGGCCCTGGCTCAGAAGATCGTCGACGGTTGGCGAGAGCGTTGGGTGGGCCTCGATTCGGATGGTTTCGCGTTCGTGGACGCTCCTCCCCGCCCCGCCGTCGTTGCCTGGCTGGACCGCTATGCCGGAGATGTATCCGAGGGTGACTGGGTCGAAGTCCAGCTCGATGCAGCCGAGTGGCTGCGGAGCGCTCTCGGCCTGATCGAGGAAGGATCGCTTGTGATTGTCGATTACGGCGACACCAAGGAAGGCTTGCTTCCCCGCAGGCAGGACGGAACTCTACGGACTTATAGATCCCACCATCTGGGGCCCCATCCACTCGACGAGCCGGGTGAGACCGATATCACTGCAGACGTGAATTTCTCAGCCCTCGAGGCGACGGCGTTGGAGTGGGGAGCAAATGATGTTTCGTTGATCCGCCAGGACGATTTTCTCAGTGATCTCGGTTTGCGGGAGCGTCTTGGAGATTTGCGCCGACTTGAGCTCGCGCTTGCGACTGAGAGCGATCAAACGGAGCGGCTCCTGGTGAGGAGTACGAAAACCGAGGCGGAAACCCTGTTGCATCCTCGAGGGCTGGGAGACTTCAGGGTCCTTCGTGTGGCAATCCCGGGAACCGACGGTTGACCGCCCGACGTCCAAGCAGTAGAGAACTGATGTTTACCCGAAAGCCATATTCATTGCTCGTGGTCCTGAGCCTCACGGCGACGGCGTGCGGAACCACTGCGGACCTGGGCGCTCCCACACCGACAACCTTGCCCGTTACGACGACGTCTAGTGTTACCGAAACCGTGACGAGCATTGTCCCAGACGTCGTAGTGCTTGCCATTGCCGACCTCTCGGAGCGCCTCGACGTCGATCCCGGATCCATTTCGGTAATCAAGTCTGAAGCGAAGACGTGGCCTGATGGAAGCCTCGGTTGCCCGCAGCCGGGCCTGTCCTATACCCAAGCGCTCGTCGATGGTTGGCAGGTATTGCTTCAGCACGAAGACCGCATCTATGACTATCACGCCGCCTCGGGCGATCCCTTCCTCTGCGCTTCACCCGAGAAAGACGGTGGCTACGACTTTGTCCCGCCGCCGGGATTCAACGACTGACGACCGACTTGTTAAATGAAAAGGGCGCCCCCACGGGCGCCCTTTTCGCTAGTTGTCTTCGATTTACCGGTTGTCGATCTCGACCAGAGTCAACCCCAGCAGCCCGGCATCGCCGGTGTGGGAGATGGCACCTAGGTACCACGATCCGGTGGTGGCTCCCGACCAGCTGAACTCGATGGTCCCGGACTCACCGAGAGTCGCCGACGTTGGAGCGCTATCCACAACGAGGCTTCCGCCCGGAGTTGCCGATATGTCCCACTCGTAGAGCGTGTAGTCGGAATCGGGACCGGGAGCGGTCTGCCAACCGTGGACGTACAACGTCCAGGTTCCGTCCGCTGGCAAGAAGATCTCGATCTCCTCGTTGGTCCCGCCACTTGTGCTACTCGCTACCTGTGTCCCGGATGGGTCATACAGGTAAATGTCGATATCGGTGTCCGGACTAGGTACCGCATCCTCGGGCATTGCCACCCTGAAGTACGCCGCCCCTGACAGATCGAACGTGTGAGCGTTCGAGAATCCATCGTTCGGGTCGAAGTTCTGGTCCGGGTCCTGAACGACATTGTCGTTCGTGACGTCTGCTGCCACCAAGCCGTGTCCGGCCGCGGAGTAGACGCCGGTGTAACCGAACGACACATCAAATGCTCCCGAGCCTTCTTCGCCCGTGCCGGCGAAGGCATCGATGGAATCGAACAGTGCTGCGTTCACAGCGATCGGGCTGTAGACCTTGTACTTGCTCGACTTCCAGGTCAATGAACCGAAGCGCCATGCCCCAATGGGTGCAGACTCATTGGTGATGGTCACCGTGTAGGTAACCGATTCACCGCGTCTGATCGTGAATTGGGATGGGCTGACTTCTACGTCATAACCGCGTGGAGCCTTGACGTTCGCACGGTATGTGACCGGACCGCCTGTCGCAGCCACACTCGTGACCGTTCGGGTGATCGTCTGGCTGCCGGCAAGCTCAGCTACGCCGATCGAAGCCAGGTTCAGGTCACTCGCATCGGTTGGGATCCCGAGGCTGTCGAGCAGGCCGCACGTTGCGTCCGGGTCGCCGAACGCCTCGGGCGCCGCGTCACACAAGAACCCGAGGTACTCGTTGAACCCTGCGTCATAGACGAGCCCGGGCTGGAAAGCCGAGCCGGCCTTGACCGGGCTACCCGGTACAACGTGGCCCGCACCCATGTCGAATGGGTCGGCCCGGGTTACTCCGTCTTCCTTGAAGACGTTTTGACGTGACGTTGTCATCAACGCCGACTTGGCCGCTGCGGGGCTCCAGTCCGGATGCGCCTGCTTCAGCAGAGCAAACAGACCGGCCACATGCGGGCTCGACATCGATGTTCCACTGATTGACTGGAACAGCTCACCAGGAACCGAACCCGGGTCCGGGAACGGCGACGCTCCCGCCAGGACGTTCACGCCAGGGGCGGTTACGTCAGGCTTGATGATGTCGGCGGCCACACCGTTGGGACCTCTCGATGAGAAGTCGGCCATGACCGATCCCTGCGTCGGGGTCGCGACCCCACCAAATAGCTCAGCTACCGGAGCCGATGCATTGGCGATGTAGTCCTTGACGACGAGGCCTTCAGTGTTCGTGATGTGAACTGTCGGCACCCAGTGGTTGTCAGTGACCTGACTCTGAGTGTCAGTGGCGTTGTACAGGATCATCCCTGCCCCACCTGCTTGGTAGACGGCGAGGCTCTTCTCGATCCGGTCGTAGACACCACGCTTACACAGGACGATCTTCCCTGCTACTTGAGCGGGGTCGAGCGAGCCTGCAGGGCAGAGCTCATCACCTACGTCGGCTGCGTCGACAAGCGGCAATTCACCGTTGGTGCCCGCAGTAATCGATTCTCCGTCGAACGACCAGCCACCGTCAGATGACGAGGCGGTTCCGAGGAACGTGCGATCGTGGGTACTGGCGCCAACACTGGTCAGCCATGGCACTGAGGCCGGGCCACCGATGGTGTCCGGTCCAGGGCCGTTGTTGCTGGCAGACGTGGCGACGAATACGCCGGCATCGGCGGCAAACAGATAAGCGATGTCGTCGGCACCGAGCAGGCTCGGGCCACCACCTACGGAGTAGTTGATGACGTCAACGCCGTCGGCGACAGATTGGTCAATCGCTGCTGCGAGGTCGGAGCCGAAACCACCGAGGTTGCCCAGGCCCTTGTATGCGACGATCCGTGCCCGAGGGGCAATTCCACTCACAACGCCGCGGTCAACGCCGAAGATGGTGGCCAGAACGCCGGAGTTTCCTCCAGCCGTCGAAGCCGTGTGGGTCCCGTGACCGTCATCGTCACGTGCCGAATCGAACTCGTCAGGGTCTGCACCAATGAGCGCACGGTAGGTGTCCATCATTTGACGAGCACCCAACAGTTTGTCGTTACACGAGAACGGAGCGTCGTTTGGATTGTGGGCGGTATTGCCGAAGTCACAGGCTGAACGTTCCGATTCGTCGAGGCTGATACCGAGCGACGAATACGACCCGTCGTCGGCAAAGCTCGCGTGCTCAGGCCAGATGCCCGAGTCGATCACTCCGATGACGACCCCTTCGCCGGTATAACCGGTTGCCCATGCACCGCGCTTTGAGGTCAACCCAAGAAAGTCCGGGGTGTTCTCAGTGGTGGGTTGCTTGAGCTCGTCGGGGAAGACTGCGGCGACCTTGTTGTTCGCAGCAATCTTGAGAGCCTCTTCATATGTGATCAGGGCGGAGAAGCCATTTAGTGCGTTGACGTAGTCATTGACCTTGTCCGCAGTGCTGATTCCGGCCTCTTTGAGAACCGCATCATGGCTGGAGCGCAGTTTGTTTCCGTTGTCCCTGGCCCGCGCGGTGTTGAGGT
Organism: Acidimicrobiia bacterium; assembly: GCA_041751055.1. Classification (GTDB taxonomy): domain Bacteria; phylum Actinomycetota; class Acidimicrobiia; order Spongiisociales; family ZC4RG35; genus MA-ANB-1. The sequence continues at coordinate 42,747 of JBGSYD010000007.1, forward strand.
TGTCCTTGCCTTCCGTTACTACCAACGGGTCAGCCTTGAGTACAACTATGTAACTGTTGTACTTCCCTTCAACCACGGTCCTGCTTGGCGATACGTCCGCGAGACGATCAGGTTGATCGGCTCCCGCTGCCGGAATCGCCATGGCGAGAGCTGTTGCCAAAGCTACAACTAGCGCCGCGTATTTCGTTTTCACACATCCTCCCGATGCTGGTTTAGCGATGTTGGTCGGATTGGTTAATCCAGATCGTCACGTTGTCCGACCGATGACACCGAAGAGAGCATACACCGCCACTTTGGGCGCGTGTTCCGGGAACCCGGTCTCTATTTGCTGCGGAGGCATATGCCTTTTTGGATCTGTCAAGAACTTGACTTTCCGTGGCCGTCTGCTGCACCCACCGCTTGTTGAGAAACCAAAACGAGTCTCTAACCGATCTAGAACCGGCTCGATCGCTAGCACGCTGCGTAGTCGATCCTCACTTGACGCGACGGGTGTCCGGGCCACTATGGTTGGCCTCACTTGTCAGCGTGGAGCTGACATCCCAAGCAACTAAAGGGAGGAATGGAGTGAGGAAACTCCTCATAGTTGCTGTCGCATTGGTGACTGCCTTTGCCACAGCACTTCCAGTACTCGGCTTATCCGAGGAACCTGCGCGCACCCCTCAAGGGTTATCAGGTTCTGGGGTTGGGGGTCCGGTCGATCTTGATCAAGAGGTTCGTCTCTTTGTTCAGCTTGACGTGCCGTCAGTTTCGGAATTCGTAGCGAGCAGCAGCAGCACACCATCGAGTGGTGCGCAAAAGGCGCACGCTGCGAAAGTCAAGGCTCAACAGTCCGCGCGGCGCGGAGCGATCGAAGCAGCTGGGGCTGTGGTTGTGACGAACCTCGTCGTGGGTGCCAACGGTTTCCATGTCAATGCCAGATTGCGTGATATCCCCGCTCTGGGAAACATCAGTGGTGTGAAGAGCGTGGCCCGCGTCACCCTTTTCAAGCCGTCGAACGAAACAAGCGTTCCCTGGATTGGAGCACCCGAGATCTGGGCTTCGGGATATGACGGCGCTGGCGTGAGCGTCGGCATCATCGACACTGGTATCGACTACTACCACGCGAACCTGGGCGGGTCGGGGGACCCTGCCGATTTCGCCGCTGACGACGGTCTGGATCTTTCCGACGGAAACTTCCCGAACGCCAAAGTGGTAGGTGGGTATGACTTCGCCGGCGATGACTACAACGCCGATCCGACGTCAGCAGACTTCAACCCGATCCCGGCTCCGGACCCCGACCCGCTCGATTGTCATGGTCACGGTTCCCACGTTGGTGGTACAGCCGCCGGCCTCGGAGTTCCCGGAATCATCGGTCCGGGTGTCGCACCCGGTGCCGACCTCTATGGTCTCCGAGTCTTTGGATGCGGCGGATCCACGGATCTCGTCTCGATCGCCTTGGAATGGGCGATGGACCCCAATGGGGACGGTTCGATGGACGACCACCTCGACGTCATCAACATGAGCCTCGGTTCGCCCTTCGGTTCGCCCGACGACCCGTCGGCGATTTCGACTAGCAACGCTGTTGCGGCCGGAATTGTTGTCGTGGCGTCAGCAGGCAACGAAGGTGATGCCGCGTACGTGACAGGATCGCCCGCAATCGCTGCCGAGGCCATCTCGGTCGCTGCATCGATTGATGGTGGGCTTTCGGTTCTTGGAATCGAGTACACCGTCGACGGTGGCGACCCGATCCAGATCGAAGCCGCGGAGGCTGCATTTACACCTCCATTGTCCGACGTTGGCCCCGTAACGGGCGATGTCGTGGTCGCCAGCGACCTGCTTGCTTGCGGTCCGATAGACCCCGTGGGCGCCGATCAGATCGTTCTGATCTCCCGCGGTAGTTGTGCTTTCGTGGACAAGGTCCAGAATGCCCAGGACGCGGGTGCAGCCGGAGTCGTTGTTTACAACAACGCCGGTGACCCAATCGTCATGGGTGGCAGCGGCACGTTCGATATTCCGGCGGTAATGGTCAGCACGGCTGACGGTGAGGCCATCAAGGCCACCATCGAAGGCGGTTCTACCGTCTCGGTCACCTTGTCCTCGGACATCGTGATTCCCAAGCCGGAGTTGGCCGATTTGCTCGCCGACTTCACGTCACGTGGGCCCGGATTCGGTAACACGTTCAAGCCCGACGTGGCAGCCCCCGGGTTCTCCATCAAGTCGACGTCAGTCGGCACTGGTACAGGTGGCTCTTTGAGCTCCGGTACTTCGATGGCTGCGCCACATGTCGCCGGTGTTGCAGCGCTCTTGTTGGACAAGAACGCTTCGCTATCTCCGGAAGCAGTCAAGGCGCTGATCATGAACTCGACGACACCGTCGCTCGGCGACTACCCGTTGGCCCGTCAGGGCACCGGAATAGTCCACGCCGATGTGGCCGCCGATCTGAGTAGCTATGCGATGCCCGGAGGCGTGAGCTTTGGCAGGATCGACAAATCCTCAAAGGCAACGCTCTCCAAGGAGATCACGGTTACCAACTTGAGAGGTTCGAGCCAAACGTATTCGATCACTCACGAGCCCAATACTGAGTTGCCTGGTGTAACAGTGTCAGCTCAGAAGAGCTCGATCACGGTTGGTCCGCACTCCTCGGCGACGTTCAAGGTCCAGATCTACACAGTTCCGGGCCTGATGACACCTGACGACAACTTCTTCAGCCAGACTGAAGCCGACGGTTGGTTCGTGCTTACGAGCAAGGCCGACGAGTTGCGTGTCGGGTATCTTGCGGTTGTCGACCCCGGTACCCGGGTGAAAGCCCAGGGTGGCCTGGTTGACAGTCTCGTATTGAAGAACACTGCCTACACCGATGGTGTGGCGGAGGGCTTTGCCCTAATCGGCCAAGGTTCCGGAACCGAGGCGTTCAACATCCGCAAACTGGGTGTTCGTTCGCACGATCTATATGGGTTCCCGGTAATCGAGTTCGGTTTCAAGACCGGAGCGACCTTCCCGACGTTCTCTCCGTACGAGATCGATATCTACATCGATGATGTTCCCAACACTGCCGCAGGAGCCACGTGTCAGGAGGCCGGTCCCGAGACTGTCATAGTCGCTGCGGACCTTGGCGTCCTCACCGGTGCTGATCCCTCCGGAACAGTTGTTACCGGAGTGTTCGACCTGTGCACTGGTGACTTCCCGCTCGATTTCTTCGCCGGAATCGATTACAACGACCGGGTGGGCGTTCTCACGGACGACTACGGCCTGGTGTTCCCGTATGACGGAGATGGAGTGTTCTCGTATGAGGCAGTCACCTTCGACTACTACACCTCCGGTATCGACTTCCTCAGCGGAGATGTCGACTTGAGTGCGCTGCCGTCGGTAGCAAACCCGAGTCTTCTGGTAGAGGCGCAGGACTCCTTTACCGTCGACGCAACCGGGAACGGGAAGATGCTTTGGCTATTCCCGAACAACAAGTCAACCAAGCAGAGCAAGGTCATCAGGATCAAGTAACTGTTGGAGAGACGATGGAAAAGGGAGCCCGGACCGGGCTCCCTTTTCTATGGACTATGCCGGAGTCAGGAGTTGAGGACCGGGATCCTTCGAGTTCCCGCCAAAGGTCACATTCGACCCAGCGTCCGGTATCGGCCGAGTGCACTCTTATGGGCGATCCGTCTGCCTTTTCGAAGAAGATCACGTACCCCGACGTGACAACCTGGAGTTCGTTCCCGCCGGAGCTGCAACCGATGCCGCCATTGGGCCAAATCATCGCCATTGAACCCACATACTCGGCGCCCAGGTCTCCGGCAATCACATCGACAAGTGCAGCGGGCGCGGCATCTTCATTCTGAAACCATTCGGGTATCTCGTTCAAGTTCACCGAAGGCGCTCTCGGCGGCGGTTCCACTGCGGTTGTCGCTCCCTCCGGTCCAGTCGTCGAGGTGCCGACGGTATCGGCGCTGCAGGATGTGAGGACTACAAGAAACAATGCTGCGCCGACAACTGATTTCATGTTGGCTCTACTTTGATGGGTTTGGGGAACTATCCACACTCCTCTAGCAGCGCTCAATGATCCAGACAACGCGCTCAGTTGCCCACTGGTAGCCTGGATTTGCTTGGAGAGCATGAGGGAGACATGTGAACTTGTCCGATGTTTCAGGGACTGGTGAAGGCCCCGGGTCGGCAGACCCACGCCACAAGCCGATGGTCGTCGTGTTCGATTCCCCTGATATCGCGGCGACTGTCGGGCAGCCGGGCCTACTCGAAGGGCGAGTCAGCACACATAAGATCGTGAGAGAGGGGGCGGTCCGTTCCGATGTCCTTGCACAGACAATCAAGGGGATACGCCCTCCCGACGGCGCACCAAAGGCGCTAGCGATTCGTCACACACTGGCCGCTGACCCGGCCACGTCTTTGGTGATCCTTTCGCTACTTCCCGAGATGGACGCTGCAGGCAATGTCTATCGGCACATCGACTCGGGGTGGCTCGTTGCAGTAAACGAGCCACATGGTGCAGAAGTTGGGTCGTGGCTTGAAGCGGAGTGCGAGGTCAAGCCGAAGCTGTCGATTGAGGAGACCTCCAACTCGATCCGAGACGCTATATCCATTATCAGAGGCGACGATCGAGCCGTTGGTGTTTTCAACGTTTCGACATACGATCCCGATGACCAAACCCACCGTTTCGCCGCGGGTGTTGCCGATCCTTACTCGGTCCGAGCCAATCGATTGCTGGCAGCTTTTGAGACGATCGCTGGCGAGCTGGGTGTCTTCGTGGTCGATGTCGATGGAGCGGTGGCCGAGTTGGGGGCCGCGAAACATGTTCCTCGGGCGGGCGAGTTCTCGAAAGAAGCGGCCGCCTTCATCACCGAGGATGCGGGGTTGCTGATCGACCAGTCCGGTGTTTTCGGAACAAGTGTTCAGGCTCCGGTGATGCGCGTCGAGGTTCCGGCTTATGACCGCCGCACCACCCACGGCACGCTGGCCGTCTGGCACGTCAACAAGGGTCGGTCCGTCCAACAAGGTGACCCACTGTTCGACGTCCGCTTCGATGGGTTGGTTTACCGCGTCACCCCCGGCCAGGAAGAGAGCGAGCGCAAGGCTGCGAGGAGGGCAGCACGGCGACGAGCCAGTCTCCATCCAACCCTCGTACTGGAGGTGTTGGCTGGTGGCGAGGGCTATGTCGCCGCTTTGGCGGTCTCGGAGGGCGATCGGGTCAAAGTCGGTGACACGGCTGCGGTCATCACAACGACGACTGACAGGGAACCGTCGTACGACTCTTCCACACCAACTTTTCGACTAGGGATGAGGGCGAAGACATAGTGGCGTACCTGGATAAACCGTTGGCCTGCGAGAGTCGGCGATGAACCGGTTGAGACGCCGCGTGATGAGGCTGCTCAGGAAATCTCTGGGCAATGACAACTATGTCGAAAGGGTCGTTCGCAAACTGGACCACACCTCGGGCTACCGAGTGGCCGGCTTTTCACGGACCACAACATCTTGCGTCTTCAAGGGCGACCCGGATCGTCGCCTCGGTATCTACGGGTATGCCGGCTGCGATGTCTGGGCGATAGCGGATGCCGGTCCAGCCTTGCGTGAGCTGACAGGCGCTACCGGCGGGATCTTTGCCGAAGGTCGCGCTGACTTCACCCGCTCCGATCTTATCCTCCAGGGGTATGACGGGGTAAACCCTGATCACATCGCCGAGGTGATGGAACGCCTCAACGGCAAACCAATAATGATGAAACCGGAATTGTTCAAGAAGCAATTCACGATCCCGGCGTATCGTCAGGCCGGAGCTTTTGACAAAGACGTTGTCGCGTTGTCGATCTCGTCAGACCTGGCCCGGGTCATATACCGGCACCGTAAGCACGGATTCATCATCGACCCTGGCGGTTTTTGGCTGGCGTCCGGTGTGGAAGAAACGCTGAAGGACCTGGATACCGTCAAATGGTTCTCCACTGAGTTCGAAAAGATCGGTCGACTCAGCGTCGACGAGTCGATGAACAACTTTCGACGTCTGGTCCCATTGGTCCGTGAAACAACGGGTGGGCATGTTGTCGTTTTCAATTCTCTGACGGTCGATCCGGGCCGACGGGTCATGGACTACCAACTGAGTCACAGTCCGCATCGAACCCGTCGCCGCGAATTTGCTACAGCCCTTGTCGACCTGGCGCGTGAGCTCGACTTCTCGATCATTGATGTTGACCGGGTGGTCAAGGGGGTTGGGGTCGAAGGTCTCGGCGACTTCGTGAAATTTACGCCGAAACATAAGGAGGCGGTGGGTGATGAACTAATCCGGGTCCTGGTCGATCGTGAAGTGATCTAAGCGATGTTTGCACGTCACTGCGGCGCTGAATCCCCAAGAGCGAACGCCACCGCCTCGGCTACTGACATCTCCCTACCTTCCCGATAGGGGACCGCGGCGTCACCGACGAGAGCTTCTAGGCGCTCGAATTCAAGACCCTCGACGACGTTGGGCGCAAATATCACGAGATCGCTGCCGGTAGTGATTCTCAGTGTGTGAAACGCCCCCGAGAGGCGATGAGCACGATCGAGGTCATCGGTCGCCAGGGCTACAGCCGACAAGGCCGACATGAAGAGAATCACACCAGTCAGGTCACCCTGATCGTGGAACAGCCGGAGCCCATCGCGTAGTCGCAATTCGGCGGTCTCGAAGTCCCCGTGCCTCCGTGCGGTCTCACCAAGTTCGAAGTTGGACCATCCGAGCCCAAAGTTATTTCCGGCTCGCTGGTAGAACACGGCCGCCTGCTCCAGCAATCTCTTGACCTCATCAGGTCGAGCTATACCACGGTTCGCTTCGAGATTCGCTTTGCCCCAATGGACGTCACCTAGACCGCCCGCATCACCGAGCGACTCGTAGATGGCTTGAGCCCGGTCGAGATAATCTGTGGCCTGGACTACGTCCAACGATTCGCCAAATCCGGCAGCGAGGCCGTAGTTATAAAGCGAGTTCGCCAGTTCGGCCGGGTTGTCTTGTTGAAGACAAATCTCCATGGCCTGGCGATAGAGACCTTCACACTCTCCCAAATCTCCGCGCCACCAAGCCACACCACCGGCTGCCTCCAATGCTTTGGCTCTGCTCAATGTTGGTTCCTGCGACATCGCCAAGACCTCATCCAGGCGCATCTTCGCTTCGTGGAGATGACCCCGGGCCTGCATGAATCGCCAGGTAGCAAAACACAACCGCATCGCGGCGTCGGAGTCGCCGACTGCATATCGATTGCTCAATGCCGCCCGCAAGTTGTCGTGTTCACGGTCGAGCAGGGCGAAAAGTGCCTTGCGGTCGTGGCCGAGTATCTTCGCTGCCGTCTCTTCGGCCAGACTCAGATAGATTGCGGCATGGGAGGCCTCAATCGCCTCGCCGATGTCCGACTGATGGAGCTTTTCAAGGGCGTACTCCCTGATGACATGGAGCATCGTGAAGCGAAGTCCGGTCTCATCGTCGACTCTGCGAACAAGACTGTGGTCGACAAGGGTCGAAAGCTCATTGAGGAGGTCGATGTCCGTCTCGCCGAGACAGATCAGTTCGATTTCCTCGAGCCGGCCCCCGCCGCTGAAGACTCCCAGTCTGGCAAAGAGCTCCTTTTCTGAGTCGCTCAGCAGGTCATAACTCCAGTCGATAGCGCCCCAAACGCTCCGCTGGCGCTCGGGGAGGTCCCGTTTCGATGTCGAAAGGGTTCGTGCCTCGTACCGCTCGGAGAGTTCCTTGGGCGGTAGGAGCTTCACGCGGGACGCAAGCAGTTCGATCGCAAGTGGGAGGCCATCGACCTGGTCGACCAAACGAGCGATGTACGGACCGTTCTCCGCCGTCAACTCGAAGGACGGGACCACCATCTGGGCTCTGTCGATAAAGAGATGCACTGACTCGAAATCACTGAGATCAGTCAACGGTGTTGCATCGGGCGTCGGGGTCGCCAACGACGGTATCGGCTTTTCCTGCTCGCCAACGATCGAGAGGGGGGCGCGACTCGTGGTGAGGAACCTGCATCTCGGGGCACTCGATGCGGTTCGCCCGACCAACGGGGAAGCACCGAGCACTTGTTCGAAGTTGTCCAGAACGAGAAGCAACTCTTTGTCTTCGAGGTCTGATTGGAGTTGGTCGTCGGGATTCATGTTTCGAAGCGAGATACCGAGCGCGTCGAGAATCTCCGACGAAACCAGGTCCGGGTCGGTCACCGCTGCCAGCGGGACAAAGAACACGCCATCGCGGAACTCGTTCGAAACGTCTGCAGCGACCTGAAGCGAGAGTCGGGTCTTGCCGGTTCCACCGGGCCCGGTCAGAGTGACAATCCGCTCCTGAAGCAGCAGATCGGCAATTTCCTCGACCAGGTCGCGTCGGCCGACGAAGGAAGTCAGCAGAAGTGGCAGGTTGTTGGGTACGGCGTCGAGGGTGCTCAACGCGGGAAATTCGTGCTGAAGCCCAATCACTGTCATCTGGAAGAGTGCTTCAGGATCAGATAGATCTTTGAGCCGATGTTTGCCGAGATCGACCAATTCGGTCGACTCGGGCAGGCGGCTTCCTACCAGGGCTGCAGTTGCATCGGAGACCAGGATTTGGCCCCCTGAGCCGGCAGCTGAGATTCGCGCCGCCCTATTGACGTCGATACCGATGTAGTCGCTGCCGCCGTGGACGCCCACACCGGTGTGAATGCCGATTCTTACCTTGATCTCACCGTCGCTTGGCCACTCGTGCCCGGCGAGCTGCCGCTGGATCTCCGCAGCCGCTGCCAGGCTATCGACAGGGTTTTGAAACACTGCGAAGAAGGAGTCGCCCTCAGTGCCCACAACAGTCCCATGATGGCTCTCGATTACCGCTCTCACCAGCCGGTTGTGCTCTTCGAACTGGGCGTGGAAAGACTCGCCGAATTGTTGAATCAGTCGGGTTGACCCTTCGACATCGGTGAACAGGAATGTGACAACGCCCACTGGGAGCGGCGAAGTGGTTGGTTCTTCCATGGAGGCTTGAATGGCTTCCAGGATAGGGTCCCGCCCGGTTGATAACGCCCGAACCCCAGTAAAATCAGAGTTATGAACAACCTCAAAACGGTTGGATTGCTTGCCTTCATGAGCGTCCTGGTGGCGCTTGTCGCACAGACATTCGCCGAGGGCTTTGTGGTGCCGATGATCTTCGTCTTCGGCTTCAACATCATTGCCTACTTCTTTTCCGACAAGCTGGCACTTGCATCCAGTGGTGCAAAGCCCGTGACGGAGCAAGAGCTGCCTGAGGTGTATTCGATCGTTCGGAACCTGACGATGCAGGCCCAGATGCCTATGCCCTCGATCCATCTCATCAACTCGGATCAGCCCAACGCTTTCGCCACCGGCCGCAGCCCGAAGAAGGCTGCTGTGGCAGTGACGGCGGGCATTCTGCAAGTTCTCAACAGAGACGAGTTGGAAGGCGTCCTCGCCCATGAGCTGGCACATGTCGGCAACCGCGACATCTTGATTTCATCCGTTGCCGCCATGATGGCCGCCGCTCTCTCCCTTTTCGCCAGAATGGCCTTCTGGTTTGGTGGCAACCGGAACCGGGAGAATCCACTGGGCGCCATTGTCGGGATCCTCTCGCTGATTCTTGCGCCGATTGCGGCCATGCTCATCAGATTCGCGATTTCGCGTACCCGCGAGTTCCAAGCCGACGCGACGGGAGCCACACTCACCGGTAGGCCCATGCAACTTGCGTCCGCTCTCGAAAAGATTGCGGCAGGGGCAGAGCGCATTCCGATGAACGTAAATCCGGCCACGAGCCAGCTATTCATCGAGAATCCGCTGAAGGCGGTCCAGGGACGGGGGGTGTCTCGATTGCTGAGCACTCACCCACCAACGGAAGAGCGTATCGACCGTCTCACCAGGATGGCTCAGGGAATCCGGTAGTTCGGAGTAACCATTCAGCGACTGCTTGGCTAACATTCCGCATTCCCGTGTCGCACGGCTTGAAGGCGTGCGATTCCGGCATGCCGGGATGTCCGAGCGGCCAAAGGAAGCAGACTGTAAATCTGCCGGCTTACGCCTACGGAGGTTCGAATCCTTCTCCCGGCACGGGTGCCAAAATGGCAACTTGAAATAAATCAAGCCTCCTTAGCTCAGACGGTAGAGCGCTTCCATGGTAAGGAAGAGGTCATCGGTTCAATTCCGGTAGGAGGCTCGGAGATATTGGCGTGGCCAATATCTTGCGATGAGAGCCTTTCACGAGAGGCTCACAACCTCGAGGAAGCTCGAGGCGCCGGCCTGTTGAGGGCGGGCGGACAAGCTCGAGGCGGCGTAGCTCAGTTGGTGAGAGCGCTCGACTCATAATCGAGAGGTCGGCAGTTCGAGTCTGCCCGCCGCTACATCAGAAGCCGGGCGTAGAGTTCGGGCGTTCGAGAAAAGGAAGAGGGAGCCGAGGATGGCTAAGGCGAAGTTTGAGCGGAATAAGCCGCATGTGAATGTTGGGACTATGGGTCATATTGATCATGGGAAGACGACGTTGACTGCTGCGATTACGAAGGTTTTGGCGGATCGTGTTGGTGGGGCTAATACGGTGACTGAGTTTGCGATGATTGATAAGGCTCCTGAGGAGAGGGAGCGGGGGATCACGATTCAGATTGCTCATGTGGAGTATGAGACTGAGGCTCGTCATTATGCGCATGTGGATATGCCGGGTCATGCGGATTACATCAAGAACATGATTACGGGTGCGGCGCAGGTTGATGGTGCGATTTTGGTGGTTTCTGCTGCTGATGGTCCGATGCCTCAGACTCGGGAGCATGTGTTGTTGGCTCGTCAGGTTGGGGTTCCGTCGATTGTGGTGTTTTTGAACAAGGTTGACATGGTTGATGATGAGGAGTTGTTGGATCTGGTGGAGCTCGAGGTGAGGGATCTTCTTACTGAGTATGAGTTTCCTGGTGATGATGTTCCGGTGGTGCGTGGTTCGGCTTTGAAAGCGTTGGAGGGTGATGAGGCGGCGTCTGATCAGGTGATGGAGTTGATGGCTGCGGTGGATTCGTTTGTTCCGGAGCCGGACCGTGACACTGAGAAGCCTTTCTTGATGTCGATTGAGGACGTGTTCAGTATTACGGGTCGGGGGACTGTGGTTACTGGTCGTATTGAGCAGGGGATTTTGAAGGTGAATGAGGAGGTGGAGATTGTTGGGATCCATACGACTCAGAAGACGGTGGCTACGGGTATTGAAATGTTCCGTAAGCTTTTGGATGAGGGTCGTGCCGGTGACAATGTAGGGGTGTTGTTGCGGGGTATTGGTAAAGATGATGTGGAGCGGGGCCAGGTTTTGGCCAAGCCGGGCAGTATTACTCCGCATACTGATTTCGAAGCTCAGGTCTATGTGTTGACTAAGGAGGAGGGCGGCCGGCATAACCCGTTTTTCCCTGGTTATCGTCCCCAATTCTATTTCCGGACTACTGATGTGACCGGGTCGGTGCAGCTGCCGGAGGGCACTCAGATGATCATGCCTGGTGACAATACGGAGATGACTGTTGAACTGATCGCTCCGATCGCCATGGACGAGGGTCTCCGGTTCGCTATCCGTGAGGGTGGCCGCACCGTAGGCGCCGGACGAGTCGTAAAAATCCTCAA
>JBGSYD010000008.1:0-157718 GCA_041751055.1 Acidimicrobiia bacterium
GGTGTTTGGCACCTCGATGTCGGCTCGTCGCATCCTGGGGCCGTAGCAGGTCCCAAGGGTCGGGCTGTTCGCCCGTTAAAGCGGCACGCGAGCTGGGTTCAGAACGTCGTGAGACAGTTCGGTCCCTATCCGCCGCAAGCGTAGGAAATTTGAGAGGAGCTGCCCCTAGTACGAGAGGACCGGGGTGGACAGACCTCTGGTGTGTGAGTTGTACTGCCAAGTGCACGGCTCATTGGCTAAGTCTGGACGGGATAAGCGCTGAAGGCATCTAAGTGCGAAGCCCACCTCGAGATGAGATTTCCCACCCGAAAGGGTTAAGGCCCCTGGTAGAAGACCAGGTTGATAGGCCAGACGTGTAAGCGCAGTAATGCGTTCAGCGGACTGGTACTAATAGGCCGAGGGCTTGGAATTGAATCCGTAGATAATTATTGATGTGCTCGCTATGGAGTGCTCGGGTAGCCCCGAACACTCGAAGATTTGTCCGGTGGAGATAGCGGCGGGGAACCACCCGTTCCCATTCCGAACACGGAAGTGAAACCTGCCAGCGCCGATGGTACTTGGGGAGCAGTCCCCTGGGAGAGTAGGTCACTGCCGGACATTAAAAGTCCAAGGGCCGCCCACTAACGTTGGCGGCCCTTGTCTGTATAAGGAAGAACTTTGAGCCCGCGCCCGGACAACAACAACAGAAGTAATTCGCGATACAACCGTGGCGAATCCGGCCGGCCGCAGGGCCCCAGGCATCAGACCAAGTCGATGACCTCCGTTGCTTCGGGCCAGCTCCCGAAGTGGGTCAAAGAAGAGATCCAGCGCTCCACACCCAAAGACCGGCGCGAGCCTGCTCTGAATGAGCTATCCGCAGCCGTCGACAATTACGCAGACGACCGATTTGCGGCGGCCCTTCCCCATCTCCGTAAGGCCAAGACGCTCGCACCGAGGTCGTCAACAATCAGAGAGTTGCTCGGTCTGTCCGCCTACCGGACCAACAACTGGGATGAAGCTCTGCGTGAACTTCGCACGTTCCGGCGACTCACTGGTGACCTCATCCATATGCCAATCGAGATGGATTGCCTGCGCGCCATGGACAAAAAGGCTGACGTCACCAAGACCTGGGAACGCATTCGCGAGCACGACATATCAGCCACGATCGACCATGAGGCTCGAGTTGTTTACGCATCGTTTCTCCTCGATGAAGGTCGTCCTCGCGACGCTTGGGCCGTGATCAAGCCCGGTCGCCTCGTTGCTTCGCCTTCACCCGGCGAGCTCCGGCGTTGGTTTGTCGCAGCACGGGTGGCACTCGCTGCCGGCGACAAAGAGGCGGCGGGAAAATTGGTGGCTGCGCTGGACGAGCAGGAACTCGATTTCGAGGGTATGGACCAGGTCCGCAAAGAGCTCATTTGACTTCGTTCGGCACCGGATCGGACCGAAGGCCTTGCGGGTGGGTGCACTCTCCTTCTGGTTCTCCTCTCTTGCTGGGTGCTAGGTGAGTCTTTGCATTGTCCAACTGTGAAGTGCGCCAATCGAGATTTCTCCAACGACGGCAAATCCCAAATGCTCGTACATTGGCACGTTGATCCCTGACTCCGTTGTGAGGCACACTGCGTGGGACCTGTTCGAGGAGGCTGACACGCGCAGAACCTCCTCGATGAGCAACCGCCCAAGTCCGAACCCTCGATTGCCACCCAGAACGCCGATCATCCTGATTGATACCTAACGGGCGAACCCCCGCCGAATCGTCCGTCCACGAACAAGCCGATCAGCGACCGCAGTCGCTCTTTCATCGTGGTTGCCATCGTCGTCGAGCATATGTCATAGCCGGGTATCCCCAGAATGCGTCCACCAGGACACTGGCGACTTCCTCGCGCTATTCCGGGCCGCTTCGGAGAATCGCGCATCGACTCTCTAGAAAATTGTCACAGCCGGTATGAACAATTGAGTTCACGCACTCCCCCCGAACGGCGCCGAGGGGAGAACTCATGGAAATCGACTTGAACTTGACCGTCCTATGTGGCCGCATCGCGACCGATCCGGAGATCCGGGTGTTCGATTCGGGAACAAGACTCATCCGGTATCTGATCACGGTCCGTTCGGAGGCACCGCGTCGCCGGGTCGACGTCGTGCCGGTCACTCTGTGGGATCCCGGCGACGACCAGGTCGCCGATCCGGGGGAGCGCGGTCGGCGGGTGTGGGTATCCGGGTCGGTGCAACGCCGGTTTTGGGAAAGTCCCGACGGGCGCCGCAGCCGCATCGAAATCGTCGCCGAGCAGGTGAACATCAGAGATGTCGAAGAACTCGAGCCCGTCACAATCGACGTCTAGTAGTCAGACCGAGGCGGAATCGCTAGTTTCGTCACTGTGGATACGTCGCGGAGTCAAGAACCGCTGAATGCCCTGGAGCGGGACTACGGAGAGGCATGGGCGGAGCGATATGACGCCATTTTCACCGAGGTGGACGAAGCAGCTCTTGTATTTCTCGAGGCGTTGTCAGGCCCGGAACGGCGGGCCGTAGAACTTGCAGTTGGCACCGGACGGGTCGCCATACCTTTGGCCAGACGCGGACTGGAGATCACCGGTGTGGACATTTCTACATCCATGCTGGCGAGATTGGAAGGCAGAGTCGATGCCAGTTCGGTGAATGTCATTGAAGGCGACATGGCTGAGGTTCCCGTCGAGGGCTTGTTTCCGTTGATATTCATCGCGTTCAATAGCTTCTTTGCGATCTCCACCCAGGATCGGCAACTGGAATGTTTTCGGAACGTGGCTAGCCACCTCCGGTCGGGAGGACGTTTTGTCCTCGAGTGTTTCGTTCCGGACATGACTCGTTTCGACAGGAACCATCGGCACGAATCAGAGCGAACTTCTGAACGTGGCAATGTGATCGAAAATGATTTGTCGTTCCATTATCCACACGTCCAAAGAGTTGATAGCCGGATCACTGCGCGGTTCCCCGACGGGAGCGAGGCGATCCTTCCAGTGTCCATCAGATACGCTTGGCCGGCCGAGCTCGACCTAATGGCCCGGTTGGCCGGTCTCGAATTGGAGGAACGTTTTGAGTGGTATGACAGGAAACCCTTCGGGCGTGACTCCATTCGACACGTCTCGGTGTACGTAAGCCCGTGAACCCGTTTGTTGACCGATTCATGGATGCAGCGTTGGCCGAGGCGGAGACGGGTCAAATGGCAGGAGGCATTCCGATAGGGTCGGTTTTGGTGGTCGACGGAGAGATTGTTGGGCGCGGCCACAATCAGCGTATCCAGAAAGGTAGCGCCATTCTCCACGCCGAGATGGACTGCCTCGAGAATGCGGGGAGAATGACCGCGGCGACCTATCAGCGGGCCGTGATCTACTCGACCCTGTCTCCATGTTCGATGTGCACCGGCGCAATCCTTCTGTATGGAATTCCCGAAGTCGTAGTGGGGGAGAGGACAACATTCTCGGGGCCACAACAACTCCTCGAAGAGGCAGGCGTCCGCGTCGACGTCAGAGATGATCAGCGTTGCATCGACATGATGATTCGATTCATCGCGGAGTCTCCGGAGTTGTGGAACGAAGATATTGGCGAGGATCTGGACTAGCAGGTCTAGATGCGGTAGTCGGGGACGAAAAGACGTCGGTTGGTCGGGAAAGGTCGTTCAACTACTAGTTGGAGATTTTGATCCTCGCCAGCAAAACCCCTGTCGGCATTGACGATTTCAGGTGTTGACTCCAGGGGTACAGTGCGATGAATCACCCTTTCTCGAGTTTTAGGAGGCCCGAAAATGCCCTGGTATTGGTCAGACGACATGGCACAGTCCCTTCTCGAATCGGGAAGGGCCCATGAGGCCGCACTGTCGGCGATGATCTCCCGGCCCGTGGCGTATCGGGTCGATTTCGAGACAGTCGAACAGGCCGCGGAGTGGCTGGCGGAAGAAGACGAGATACCGTTAGCCGCCTGATGAGGGAGTTGGCCACTCCAAGATGGATCACCGCTCACATCGTCGTTGTCGTGATAGCGGTCGTGTTCGTCAATCTCGGGTTCTGGCAGCTACGAAGGCTTGATGATGTGCAACTCGAGAACGCTGTCGCCGAGAGTAGGTACACAGCTCCGCCACAGGATCTCGGCGATCTGCTTCGAGCCGTCGGAGATGATCTCGAGTCTCTCCGGTACCGGCGGGTGACGCTATCTGGCGAGTACGACGCAGCCCAGGAAGTGTTGACTCGCAACCAGGTATTTCGGGGCAACGCCGGGTTCCATGTTGTCACCCCTTTCATTCCTGAAGACGGGAGAGACGTCGTTTTGATCAACCGGGGATGGGTCCCGCTCGAACTCGATAGCCCACCGATAAGTCAGGCGCCACCTCCGATGGGCATGGCCACCATCGGAGGCTGGCTCCACCTGTCACAAGCCCGCCCGGCCCTAGGCCCAACGGATCCGGTCGAGAGTTCCACGAACGTGTTCAGCAGGGTTGACATTCAACTCCTCCAGGGCCAAATGCCTTACCAACTCGCGCCGGTGTACGTGGTGTTGCAGGACGAAAACAGCCAGGGGGTGCCTGTCGCACTGGCACCACCTGAATTCGATGACGAAGGCCCGCATCTGGCATATGCCATCCAGTGGTTCGGCTTCACAATCGTGGGCTTGATCGGGTACTGGTTCTTGATCCGGAAGAACCTGTCGACGAGGAAGTGACCGGCTCGACATCGGTATATGCGAGCAATGAGAACTTTCGAAACAACTTGTAACGGTCGGAGCGCACTGGTCGAAATCGTTGGTTCAGGCCCAGATGTCATGATCGTCGGTGCGGCCGTGCCACTGGCGTGGAGTCGACCAGCTGCCCTGGCCATGGCCGATCGCGGTTTCCGCACGATCAACTTCGACTATTCGGGCGGAACCGGTCAAGAGGGTACCCCTGAGCCTCGGACTTGTTTACAACAGGTCGATGACGTCCTCGAGGTCTTGTCGAAAAGCGGCTCGAACGCTGGCGCCGCTGTCGGACCGCGGCCAATCTACTTTCTCACGCCTCCAGGAAGTGTCGTCCGGGTGGAGCGGGACCAGGAAGAAGTTGTGGGCGACGAGGAAGTGGTCGCAGCGCCAACGCTCATCGTCTCAGGAGGGAAGGATCAGGTGGTTAACAGCGGCACATCCCGCCCGCCTTCACGGAGCAATCCCGCATGCCGAACGGTACGAGTCCACTGATGCCTCGCACGGTTTCATCATGGAAGATCCTTACGATTTTGGCCCGGGTTATCGCCGGTTTTCTGACCAGCTGACCTACGTGCGCAGCCGTTCCTCTGTGAGCGCGTTCATGTGCCGGTCGGGTGTTCTGAAAAATGTCATCCACAACTCGTGGCGCTCGTCTTCGTGGACCTTGTGGGGCTCGGATTCGAATTCCACGCCGACCGAACTCATCCGCTTGTAGTGGTCGTTGATGTTGTCGACCTGGAAGTAGAGCAGAGGCGCCGAGGCAAAGTCAGGGCTTTCGGCCTGTCCCAGATAGAGTCGTGTGCCGCCAAGGTCGAAGAACGCCATCGACTGCTGTGGTACCTCGAACATCAGATCAAGACCCACAACATCCCGGTAGAAGGCAATGGCACGGTCTATATCCGATACCGTCACGTGCACCTGGTTCAGAGTTATCTCGGGCATTGAGGGACGATCTTACCGGTCGGCACAATCACAATCCGACTCGCCAGCACCGGCTTTCAATATGCGTTTGCCAGATCGTCGACTATCTCAAATCTGTCATGACTGCGGAAGGTCTTGGGATCGACGCGAACCTTCGACGTCCGCGTCCCTGCTCCGACAATCACCCAATCCTGGTCCACGACTGCGCTGTCGACCCATATCGGAACGTCGTCGGGAATGCCGAACACGGTGACGCCTCCAATCGCCTGATCGGTCTTGGCCAGTGTTTCATCCGCAGAGGCAAAGCTCACTTTTCTCACCGAGAGACGTTTGCGCACAACACCATTTACGTCGAGACGGGTGGTGGCCAACAACAAACAAAGCGCAAAGAGCCCAGGAGGCTTTTTTGATGCGACCAGGATCGCGTTGGCCGACTTGTCGAGTGGAATGTCATAGGCAGCACAAAAATCAGCGGTGTCCGCCAGGTCTGGGTCACACTCCAATGTTTCATGATCTATCGATTCGGACTCGAGGTAGGCAGCGACGGCCGGGTGCAACGCCATACGGTGATCGTAGGTGGCTTACGGTCTGACATGCTGGAGCTCCGGTTCGAATAGAAGAGATTGTGGAGTTCCCTGCGCCCTGTTGCACGCGTTTTGACGCGTCTCTCGCACCTATTAGCCCGCCTCTCAACATAGGGTGGCTGTTCTGTGGATCGATCTAATACAGCCCCGGTAGTTCTTCTGATCGCCGCCACGGGCTTTGTGGTGTGGTCGATCGTGCTTCTTGCAACGCCCGGAGGCTCCGGGCGACTGGAATGGATCCAGGCTCTGTTCAGTGCTGGAACGGGTGCATATGCGATCTACGTTCTGCGGAGCGACGACCTCATCCACAATCGTCGGATCCGATACCTTCTCATCGCCTTCACACTGGCAGGAGTAGTCATGGTTCTGGGGCTGGCCGCCGATCAAGATTCGTCAAGAACCTTCGCCAGGCTGGGTTGGGCCGCGCTGATCGTCGGGTATCTGAGCTCCCTCGTCGTTTGGGCCCGAATGAGCCAACATCGTCAACCGGTGATCGTGGGAGCAGTCATAGGGGTCGTATTAATCGCCAGCGGTATCGGCATCATCGCAAATTGTGATTCGGCAGTTCAGAGGAGCTGGTGCGATCCGCTGTACGAACAGGAACAGGCGCTGGCAGAGAGGATCTCGGTCGATGGGCAGTTGTTCCGGTCGGGCCGGGCCGGAGGGTCACAGGGGGCGGCCCTGGTGGCGTATTTGATCGGCGGAGAAGAAATCGATGACATCACCGAGCCACCCGGGGAGTGGGTCTACGAAGAACGACCCCTCCAATCCATTGAGGTTCAGAGGGGTCGCTACACGGCTACGTCAGGGAAAGATGCTTACTGCAAGATCGACGTCAAAGTCGAGGTGATACCGGCAGGCAACGTCGAGACGATCTACGTCACGTGTTCGGACGAAACGTGATCAGCTGTGAGAGTGCTCGTGGTCGTGGTCGTCCGAATGCTCATGCTCGGCGATCTGGGCTCGTACCTCGTCCATGTCGACTTCCTTGACCTGACCGATCAGGTCCTGGAGCATCTCGGGCGGCAACGCACCAGGTTGTGCGTACAACACGACCTGCTCTTTGAAAACCATCAGCGTGGGTATCGAGCGGATGTCGAAAGTCTGGGCCAGCTCTTGCTGATCCTCTGTGTCCACCTTGCCGAAAACGATATCCTGGTTCTTCTCGGACTCCGCTTCGAACGTAGGTGCAAACGAGCGACACGGGCCGCACCATTCGGCCCAAAAGTCGATTATCACGGTGTCATTGTTCTGAACCGTCTCGTCAAAATTCTTTTTGGTCAAAGCCACGGTGGCCATGTTGAAACCTTCCTGAAAGTTGATTCGGTGGTTATAACACTAGATAGCCGTTTGTTCTTCCCGGAGATTCGATGCGGGGCTTCCCGATAGCATGCCGCAATGGCCACCGAACAGAAGATCAGGTACTCCGATTGTGATCCCCAGGGCATCGTCTTCAACGGCAACTACGCCCGGTACTGGGACGACGCAGCTACGGACTGGTTGGGGGAAGCGGGCTTCGGCGGCCTGGAGCTTGGAGGAATCGGTGTGGACGTGGTGACTGCCCGACTCGAGATCGATTTCAAAAATTCGGCGACGATGGGGGATACGCTCATCACGATTCCCTCTGTCGAAAAGTTCGGTATTACCTCGATGATGGTCAAAGTGGAAACACGCAGATTGTCCGACGACGAGTTGGTGGCCGTGGGGCGAATGGTGTGGGTGTTTGTCGACCCGGATGGGTTCAAGCCGGTCCCTGTGCCTGACAAGGTAAGGTCAATACTGGCCACTTCGAAATGAACTGACCGGAGGCCGCATAGGCCAATTGTCCACCTGTTGGCCTTGGAGCGAATAATGGAACTTGGTGCGTCGATAAGTCTTTCCATCGCCGACATGGCAGCTTCAAGGGCTTTTTATGAAAAGCTGGGCTTCGTCATGATGGGTGGTGACGAAGAGTCCTGGCTGATCCTCACGAATGGCTCCACAACGATTGGGTTGTCCATGGGCTGTTCGAAGGCAACATCCTGACATTCAACCCAGGATGGTCGTCTGAGGCCGAACAGCTCGGTGACTTCACAGATATCGGGGCAGACTTGATAGCCACGACCGAACTCGAGGGGAATGTCGCGTTAACCCTCACGATGCCGGCAAAGGATCTAGATGTTGCCGTCGCCTTCTACGATGATTGGACGACCTCAGAGACCTGAAAACGAAGCTGAACTAACAGAGCCCGCTTCACCCTTGTGCCCATAATCCACGTTATGTCAAGTAGAGGGATTAGCGAGGAATATGTGTACTTCCCTATTCGCATCGATGTGCCACGAGTACATCGATTGTCATTGGGAAACGCACTGTTGTAACTGGATTTGTTCTCATTCGCCACTTCGGCGGGCTAGCCCTGGACTTCATCGACCTGACTCTTACCCGAAGACCACCCCACCAGATGTCGCTTTCCCCATCGTCAATTCGGCGTCTCCGACCGTAACGTGTGTGTTACCGTAACATAAACGTTACCAAAGCCATCGCCCAGCGCTGGGAGATCGGAACGAAACCGGGCAGCGCGCCCAGAAACGAAGTGGGTATATGACCGATTCCAAGCATGCCATTGTGGTGCTCGCACCTGAGGACACCCCAGAGGGCCGTGGACGAATCCTGCATGCCTTCTACACCGCAAGAGACCTGGCTTCCGAAGGAGCCATCGTTGAGATATATCTCGACGGGATCGGAGTGACGGTTCTGACGGCGTTCGCCGAGCCAAACAATCAGTTCACCACGAGCTACGCCTCTTTTCGAAGAGATTCGTCCACTCATCAAGGGGACGTGCGACTTCTGTACCCGGAAACGGTTCGACGCCACCTCCAGCGCCGAAGCGCTAGGAGTGCCGATCGTCGGCGGAGTCGACCAGCATCACTCGCTCGCCCCTCTGATCCACGACGAGTACACCTGATCTACGCCTCTGAGGTGTTCATCGGGTCGAAAGCCAGCGTTCGTATGCTTCCGGGCCCAGATGGTGCAAGCTAGCCGCTTTTGGTGGGAAGTCCCCTCCCTGGCGGAAGCTACTTCTTGGTCGGTTTTGGCTCGAGGGTTCCAATCCATTCGTAGCTCTTCTCGAACCATCTGATGAATTCCGGAGTCTTCGCCAGTAGCCCAGGCGGGACTGAGACATAACCACGCATGACACTCCCGTATTGGATGACGGGGCCGCTCTCAAAAATGGCCATGAACTCGTCGCGCAGGTCCTCCGAGAGGCGCAAGGCCGCGTTGCCGTCGGCGTCGAGGAAGCTGAACATATGGCCGTTCCGGGATGTGTAAGGGTTCTTGGCCCCTTTCAACTCCGTGTTAACGCTGCTGCCATCGACAGCCGCTCCATATAGCTCGAGAGCCTCAGCGGGTCCTGGATACTTCGATCCTCTTGGCATTCGCGGCTTTCTAGGGGTTGGTGAAATTGATAATAGCGACGGACCTGGTTCGTTTCCCGGGCGGTTGTTGAGCCCGGAATCATGGGAAATGCTCTGTTACTGAACTCACACCTCGACGAGATATGACACACGATTTGATCCCCCACGAGGTCCATTCCACGAGGAGATCGGCTCAGCGTTTGGCAGCGTGGTAGATCAGGGCCGTCGCGATGCACTGCCGAAGTTCGTTCTCAGGATGCTCTCACCTACCGAAAACACGAGTGCCCTCCTGCCATCGTATGTGAACACATCGCCGAATGAGCTCCTGAAGTCCTCCACCAGGTTGGTATTGCAGATCAAGAACATTGCATAGTCGTGAGTCGATCTCGGCCCAGTCGGAGCGATGCGTATCGTGCTGCCGCTACGTGTTTCACTGGTGAGATAGCTTGGTTGGCCCCACTTCAGAGTCTCTTCGATGGGTCCGACACCATCGGTTTCCGCGGCTGTGGCGAGTATGAGCTGGCGCAGAAACAGCAGCTCACGGTGCACGTCATCGTCATAGGTCCGAAATGCGGCCGCTACTTCAGGTGATGTGATCGAGGATTGCCGGGTCTCCACTACTTTCACGATACCGGAGTCCCTCCGCGATGGACCGCAAGGAAGTTTGGATGACGACAATATCCACCCAGACAGTTACGAGGCCGAAACCGGTGTCGATCATGTCTCTTGAGTAGCCAATGTCGGTGGAATGGATGCCCACTCCCCCACCCGCGGCAGTGGCAGCCTCTCGAATCGCGGCAACGGCATCGCGAAAGACAGGCTCGGTGCGGTTCTGTCCGCCGCCGATGCCGAGGCTGATACCGAGGTCACCCGGCCCGATGAACAGGCCATTAATACCATCGACGCCGGCGATCTGTGACGCATGATCCAGACCTTCTTTGGTCTCGATCATGGCCCACAGGACGGGATCGGCCTCTGAGGTCACCGGCCGAATTGGACCGAATGAACGGGTTCCGCGGGGTGGATGTCGGGTCCATTCCACAAATGCAACAGCTTCAGCTGGACTCGAGACCCCAGGCATGATCAATCCGGAAACCCCCAGGTCGAGAAGCCGACCGATTTGAGCATCGTTGGGTCCTGAGAGCCGCGCCATCGGATTGGCTCCACCCAGTTCAATAGCTCTCACCAGGTCGGCGATTCTGGATTCATCGATTTCACTGTGTTGGAGATCGATCGTCACCGCATCGACCGACTCGCTCGATGCGACATACTCTGCGAGACCGGGGTCGCCGATGGTCAGCCAGGCGTTCCTTATGGCCCGCCCTGCTGCGACTGGGGTTCGGAATTCATCGGTCATCTTGGCCCTCCCTGGTTGACCTGGAGACTAGGAGGAGGGAGTTCTTCGGGTGGGCATGTTGGGCATCTCCCCTTATGCTCTCGGGGTGGACTCGATACAGCGTCATGCCGTCACAGTCGCCGGATCGCCAGATACACGGCCGCTGTTGTTCGCCCACGGCTTCGGCTGCGACCAGTCGATGTGGGCACCGGTCGCTTCTCAATTCACCGACTACAGGACCATCCTCTTCGACCTGGTCGGATTCGGGCAGTCCGACATTGCCTCCTTCGACGCGAAGAAGTACTCGAGTTTGGAAGGTCACGCTGACGACGTAATCGAGATTTGCCATGATCTTGCCCTTGAAAAGCCAGTATTCGTCGGGCACTCAGTCAGCTCGATGATCGGTGCAGTTGCCTCGATCAAGGAGCCCACGCTGTTTTCGGCCCTGGTAATGGTGGGACCTTCACCGTGTTATATCGACGAAGGCGAGTACCTGGGTGGTTTCGCTAGGAGCGATATCGATGAGATGTTGGAGGCCCTGGAAGTGGATTTCTTTGCGTGGTCTCAGAACATGGCTCCCGTTATCGCGGGGAATCCGGAGCGACCGGAGTACGGGGAGCAGCTAACTCAGATGTTCTGCCAGAGCGACTTCGATGCGGCGAGATTGTTTGCAAGGGTCACCTTCATGTCCGATAACCGGTCAGACTTACCACGAATTTCTGTTCCGACTTTGGTGATGCAGTGTTCCGAAGATCCCATAGCCCCTAGCTTCGTCGGTGAGTATGTTCATGAGGAGGTACCAGGCAGCCGTTTTGTTCACCTCGAGGCGCGTGGCCATACGCCGAACCTGACCGCTCCCAGGGAGACAGCTGAGGTGATCCGCGCATTTCTGGAGTAGATCGTGCCGACGCGGACCGAGAATGGTGGCTGAACGACTCGCCGGGAGGCTATTTGATTTCGAGTGTCGATGGCACCATCTTGTGGGCCAATCGGACTCTTGCGGACTGGTTAGGAGTCCCGGGCCAAGAATTGGCGGGAAAGAGCGTACATAGCCTGCTCACCCCGGGAGGAAGGATCCACTACGAGTCGATCGTTCCTTCGCTTGCGTTGGGCTTGCCGATGCATAACGTCTCGTTGGACCTCAAGAAAGAGGATGGCCTTACGTTGCATCTGTTGGCCAGCACGACACTGGTCCATCGTCCACCAGACGCCGATGGTGGCCCCATTCCGGAGGTTCGATGGGTCTGTATCGATGTCACCGGGCGGCGTTCCCAGGAGCGTGACCTTCTCGTTTCGCAGAGACGCCTCAGTAGATTGCAGAATCTCTCCACCGAGCTGGTATCGGCCGTCACGGATGAAGAAATCGGGTTTGTCGTTCTTGCTCAACTCGTTGACGGAGTCAAAGCGGATCGTGGCGCTGTAATGACGCTCGGCGACGATGGTGTGCGCTCGGTACTGGCCATGCATTCTGCCCCGCCCATGACCAACCCTAAGACACCTGACCATCGGCTGGACTGGGCCGAGGAAACTGTCCAGCGGAGCGGGCAGCCGGCTTTTGAAGCAGTCTCGGTCGAAGGCGAGACACATCAGTTGGCTGCACTTCCGCTACACGGGTCCGATGGGCTGCTCGGAGTGGTCTTGCTCGAGCTCAGACGTGAGCGCATGCACGACGAAGAGGAAAAGAGTCTCCTATTGGCCGCCTCTCAAATGTGCGAGCAAGCACTCGATAGGGCTCGTTTGCTGAACCGACATAGACGCGACGCGCAGAGAAGCACTGCCCTTTCCGGATTACTACACCGACTCGAAGAAGAGACCACACTGGCTGGAAGGTCCCAGCTGATCGCTGACTTCCTCGTACCGGACCATGCTGACTACGCGACTGTCGAGATCCCGGCTTCGGGCCGGGAACCGATCGGGCTGCGTCACTGCCAGCCAGAGCTGGAGTCTGTTCTGCGAACACTCCGAACGGAGGTTGCGATTCGATCAGAACTTCCCTTTTCCCTTGCCGCCAGCCGCGAGACAAGACAGCCACAACATATGCAAAACATCGACCCTGCCGTCTATGAGGATTATGGGCTCGACAATGATCAGCTCGAGGCATTGCGGAGGCTTGCGCCTCATTCCTATATCGGTCTCCCTCTGGTTGCAAGGAACACGGTTGTGGGAAGTGTCCTGCTGGCATTCTCGAATTCGGATCGAATATACGAGCCGGGTGATATCCCCTTCTATCAACAGATAGCTGACGCTTGTGCGCTTTCGCTGGAGAATGCCCGGCTATATGAGCATGAGCGAGACACTGCGCGACAGTTGCAGGACGCACTCATGCCACGCGTTTCCCTGGGCGACCCCCGGATCAGCGTTGGGACCTTCTACCTCGCAGGTAACGAACTCAACCAGATTGGAGGCGACTGGTACGACGCCTTCATGGTTTCCGAAGATTGCCTCGGCCTGGTTGTTGGTGACATCGTGGGCGGGGGAATAGAAGCCGCGACGGCTATGGCCCAGGTCCAGACTGCCCTGCATGCCTATGCACTCGAACGGGGCGGCGTCGCCCTCACCCTCGATAAGCTGAACCGATACGTGACTACGGTGCCCGGAGCCGTTGCGTCCAGTGTGGTTTATGCCGAGATTGACCTGTCAACAAACACAATGGCCTATGGCAGCGCCGGCCATCCACCACCGGTCTTGATTTCGCCCGGGAACTCACCGGAACTGCTGTGGGGCGCACGAACGGCCCTGCTCGGGATCAGCGACATACCACCTGAGGAGAAAGTCATCAGCCTGCCGACGGGGTCGACCGTGCTCCTGTATACAGACGGGCTCATCGAGCGGAGGGGGCGGACGCTTGACGATGGGCTCCAGTCGCTGCTGGACGTGATTGCTGAAAACGACGAGTTCGCGGACCGGCCGGAACTGCTGACACAGATGCTCGACTCGGGCAACGACGACGACATTTGCCTCATCGCAGCCACTCTGGTTCCTACCCAGGTGGATGCCACGCGCTAGGTCGACGGTGGCCCTTTGGACTCATTCGGCCGCGCACGTAACGGTGAAGTCCGCAATAACCGGATCAAGCGGAAAGAGATCACCGTTGTAAGCGACTTCAGTGTCAATAAACGAAATCGTGCCCTCTGCCTGATTCCCTTCGTAGCTGAACGAGTCCACGAAGCTCGTACCATCGGCAACGGCGGGCCATTGACCCTCAGGGTCGGCCTCGAGATCCATCTCTGTGCCGTCGACCTCGATGCTCATACCGGCCTTGTTACTTCTCCCCTCCCCCGCTCCCTCGTTCCACAATTCGAATTGGAAGACGCCACTGAGATCGGGTGTGTACAGCACCACGAAGAATCCACCGAAGAAATCCGGGTTGCAAGTGGCTGCGGGCCCGGCCATGCCGAATTCGTATTCGGTTCCATCGATCGTCACTATTGCGACTGACTCGCCCGCTGATGCCGGCTCGCCAGGAGTGGCAGCCGTAGTCGTGGTTTCAACCGGCGCATCTGTAGAACCGGCAACGGTCGGGGATGTCGTCTCACCACTTTGAGTGTCACTTCCTCCACCTCCGCATGCGGCCGCCAGCAAACTCATCGCCCCGATCACCAGAGATCTCTTCCAAAACATAGCCATATCGTCCTTTCGCTCATTGGAGCGTTGACCGACAGTCGAGATAAGAAGATCTCGGCAATTGACCGCTCCACCTCGGGTCTATTCCCTGAAATCCCCTACTGATCCGTCAATCGACTCGCGGATAAGGTCAGCGTGGCCGCAGTGGCGGGCGGTCTCCTCGATCATGTGGATCAGGATCCATCGAAGGGTCCACCTCTGTTCATCTCGCCCGGTCTTCACTGAAAGAGTTTCCAGATCATCGATCGATGCGATGACTGTGTTGCTCCGGTCTATCGCAGACCTGTAGCGCGTGAATAACTCGTCACTAGGTACGTGCTGAGCCGAACTGAACTCCCAATCACGATCGTCGTCCCAGGGTGCGCTCGCCCACGGTTCGCCGAGCTCTCCCCCGGCCATATCGCTGGTGAACCAGTCGTCTTCAACCAAGGCCATGTGGTTTACCAGGCCGCCGAGAGTCAGCGTCGACGGAGGTAGCCGGGTGTGAAGCTGCTCATCGGTGAGGTCAGAGGCTTTGTCGATGAGAAGTTGGCGGTGGTAGTCGAGGAACGCCAGCAGCGTCTCTCGTTCCGGTCCGCTGTTCGGTATCTGAGGAGCCTTCACAACATCAAGGGTAGGTCGCACCGCCCCAACCTGCATTGTGCGGGCTACGGAGTCACTCCCCTGTATCGCCATACGGCTTCACCCTCGTCATCGATCTCGCTCGTTTTTACGAAGCCGACATTCGTTGCGACCCGTTCCGAGCCAAGATGATCGGGTTGAATGTGCGCCGATAAAGCAGCGACTCCCTGTTCCTCCAGCCAGACAGCGACAGCCCGGCCAGCTTCAGATGCGATTCCGGCCCGTTGCCAGGAAGATCCCACGACCCATGCCATTTCAGCGTCCCCTTCGAGGATGGTGGCCTGGACATACCCAACTGCCGTATCGGAATCCCTCAGTCGAATGATCCAATTCAGCCACTCCTCCCCGGGTCGCCCACTCCCCCGTATCTGGGAGCGATAACGACTTTCTAGTTCCGGCAGGCTTGGTGGACTTCCACCGATCACTTCGTACAGATTCGGGTCGGCAAGGACGCCAACCATTTCGGCGGCGTCGTGAATCTCGAGAGGACTCAAATTAAGCCGTTGAGTCGAGATGGATCCGGGCTCTATTGGCACACCGCAAGATACACGGATATCAGCGAGTATTCGGCTCGCCAGAGGTGCTAATCACACAGCTATTTGGGTGTGCTTTTCCTATCCATCGTATTGGAAGCGATCAGTGCGAGACGCCTGGTATACCGGAGACTGAAGTAGATGGCCGTCACAAGAGTTGACAGGATGATCGTCAGCGAGATGAATGTGTTCATGTGATACCAATGCGAGATCGCCATCTTGACGCCGACAAAGATGAGGATGCTGCCCAGGGCATGGGACAAGTAGTGGAAACGCTCCTTGGCGTTCGCCAGCAGGAAGTACATGGCTCGCAACCCGAGAATCGCAAAGGCGTTCGAGGCGAACACGAGGAATGGCTCATGTGAAACGGCAAGTATGGCTGGCACGGAATCAACGGCGAAGATAATGTCCGTCACCTCGACCACGAATAGGGCGGCCAACAATGGTGTGGCCACCATCCGGCCATCGATTCTGGTTAGGAACCTCTGCCCATCGAATTCCTCGGACACCGGCAAGACTTTGCGCAGGATGCCCAAGCCCCGGGTTGCCTCGCTGCCACCTTCGTCGGCGCGGTGCCGGATGATCTTCAACCCGGTGAAGACGAGGAAAACACCAAAGACCATCAACACCCACCAGAAACGCCCTATTAGGGCGGTACCAAGGAAAATGAAGATCGCTCGAAATAGGAGTGCTCCGAAGATCCCCCAAAACAGAACACGATGCTGATACTTCACTGGGATCGAAAGCGTCGCGAACAGCATCGACCACACGAATACGTTGTCGACGCTGAGTGACTTCTCGATCAGATAGCCGCTGATGTACTCACCAAAGGCGTCACCTCCGAAGGCGACAGCGATAACGATCGAGAATGCGAGGCCGCACGCCACCCATGCGGCGCTCTCGAGGACTGCCTCGCGGGCCGTTGGTGCGTGTGCGGCGCGGTGCCGGTACAAATCGATCGCCAGCAAGAGAATGATTAGCGCGATCAGGCCCAGCCAGGCCCATCCGGGCACATCGAGGTCAACGAAATTGAAATTTTGATCTGGAACGGCAGCAAGCATGACTGCACCTTTCGACTGTCTAAACGCATCGGACAGTCGAAGGTCTCGCTACCACCGCAATCGGTGGTTCCGGGGGGCCGGGCAGCAATGTGCCGTGGTGACGACCGTCCCGTGGGGGCTACTCCCCTTCGACGAGTTCACAATAGACGATGCAACGCATCTATCGCAATGAGAAGGAGGTCGGCCGCAAGGTCACGAACACAGCGATTTCGGATCGAGAAGGTTGGGTCCTGATAGGTTTTGATGGTTATGGACAAATTCACTGCAAGCGCAGTCACGCACATGCTGGTTGTCAACGATGCTCAGGCCAGCAGGGATTGGTACGTCTCGGTTCTGGATGCCTCGGTCTATGGCGAGTATGGGGGCACGTCCGTGGTGCTGGAACTACTTGGCAATTGGCTACTTCTAGTCACCGGCGGTCCGCCCGGGCCCGACAAGCCGACCGTGAGTCTGGCCCCTCCCCGAGACCCGGATCTGGTCAGCTCACAGCTGATATTTCGTGTCGAAGACTGTGTCGGTTTGTACGAGCTATTGGTAGAGCGAGGAGCCCAGTTTCTCGCCGAACCGCTCGACCGAGGCGGCGAGATACGGGCCTTTTTCCGGGATCCGGATGGTCATCTATTCGAGATCTCCCAGCTGACCTGATCTATACGTCAGGCGAATTGCACTGATCGCTTGGCGAATCCGAATTGGAAGTCGTCGATGACGGTAGTGGGCGCCGCGCCTGGGTCGGTCGCGGCTCCAAGAGCGATGAACAATGGTGTGAAATGCTCAACGGTTGGATGCGCATAGGGCATTCCCGGTGCACCCGCATAATTGGCCAGAGCGTCGAAGTCACCGCGCCCGAGCGCCTCGGCTACCCATATGTCGAACTCCTTCGACCAGCCCGGGATGACGTTGTCGAAGAACATCTCGCGAGTTGCGTAGCGGAGCCCATGGGTCATGAAACCCGAGCCAATCACCAACACTCCTTGGTCGCGAAGAGGCCGAAGACGGACTCCCAGATCGAAGAGTTTCTGTGGATCGTGTGTCGGCATGCTCAACTGCAGTATCGGAATATCGCCAAACGGGTACATCACTTTCAGGGGAACCCACGCTCCGTGGTCAAGTCCTCTCCCGCTGTGCTGATGAACTGGCTCCGTGTCAGGCAACATCGACGCAACCTGCGCCGACAAATCAGACGCATCGGGGGTTTCATATCCCATGTTGTAATAACGCGGGGCAAAGCCTCCGAAGTCGTATATCAGGGGCGTACCTGCCTCAGGGTCCGAGAGACTGAGTGGGGCAGATTCCCAGTGCGCGCTGATTATGAGAATTGCTCTAGGTTTCGGAAGTGACGACGACCAGTCGAATAGCTGGTCGATCCAGTGAGGATCGTCGAACACCGGAGGGGCACCATGACTCAAATAGAGAGCAGGCAACGGACCGTCCTCCGGTAACCACGACTTTTGTTGCTTCGCTTGTTCGGCACGATTGGCGAGGAAAAGGTCGAAAGCCTGACCAGGCCGGATCGGGTTGATGATGCTCATCTGGACTTAACGATACCATTAATTGAACCTTCAACGATATCGCTCACAAACCCTGGCTCAGAGGTTTAGCTCCGCAACGAGCGCTTCGGACAAGTATTCGTAGTCAGAGAGATTGTTGTATTGTTGGGCCGAGATCCTGACCAATCGCTGGCGTGATCCCTCGCCGTGCCAGGCAAAGACTGGGACCTCAATGCCCCACTTTCGTCGCAGTGAGATCATCAGAGGGTCGAAAATGTTGTCGGCGCTGTCGCTGCCAGCCGGAAGTTGTAGAGATGCGATGGATCCAACCAATCCATCCGAAACGGGCGTGTCGACTCCCAAAGCATCGGCAATGATTGCCCTCCCTCGCAGCGCCAGGTTCCGGTTCGAGGTCTTGATCCCTTCCCATCCATCGGCGCGATGTGAGCTCATCGTCTCGATCGCAGCGCCGACAGACAGTCGTGCGGTGGGATCATCGGTGCCGGTCCAGTCGAACTGAGCCTGGAATCGAGAGCTCGCCGGCCATCCAGCATTGTGGCCATGCCCTATGGCAACAGCCTGAGTCAACTCGTGAAATGGCCTGGCCACATATAGAAAACCCGAGCCTTTCGGCGCACACATCCACTTGTGGCAATTGGCGGTATAGAACGAAGCGCCGAGAGCCGTCAGATCGACATCGACCATTCCCGGAGCATGGGCTCCGTCGACGAGGACGGGAATCGCGGGCTCCAGCTCCCGAACAATGTCGTCAATCGGGAAAACGATCCCGGTTGGAGATGAGACATGGTCGACCACGACCAAGGCGGTCCTGTCGGTGATTGCGTCGAACACCGCCGATGAGATCTCGACAGGATCATGGACTGGAAATGGAACATCTGCGCAGACCACTCGGGCGTTGGCCTTGGCGGCACTGACGGCGACCGCATTGTTGCACGCGTTATAGCCATGGTTGGTGACCACGATCTCGCCGTCGTCGGCGATCAAGCCTTCCAGCGATCTGAGAACAGAGTTGACTCCATAGGTGGCGTTGGGAACGAACACCAGGTTCTCGGCGTCGGCGTTGACGAATTTGCCGAGTTGCGAACGCGCCTCATCAAGGGCTGGCTGGTAGGTCTCCAACATGAAGGCGACGGGGTTGGCCTCCATAGCCGAACGCCACCCTGTTTGAACGTCGAGGACCTCATCGGGGCATGCGCCGAAAGACCCGTGATTGAGATGGATCGTTTCCGGATCCAGGTGCCAGGTCGCCACAGTCGAGAGTTTATGCATCCAATTCGGAACGGCCCTAGCCATCTCCAAGACCACTCCAAGCACCGCCAACGATTCTCCTCACAGACGACCGAACCAACTATCGAGGAGACAACATGTTCGTTGACAGCACCCGAAATTCCAGGGCAACCATGCCCTTCAGACGAGCCGCCTGGCTGACACTGGTAGTGCTGCTGGTTCTTCTGGCAGTGGTACCGCCGGCACAGGCGGATACGAAGGGAAGTGCGACAAAGTATCAATATTCGGAGAAGGTTGTACAGGCGTTCGGCGCATGGATCAATGAAGGCGAAAACGAATTCAGTGACCTCACCATCGAGGTGTACAACCTCTCGGTCTACACCAACGCCAGCGGCCGCAGTCACTGGAAGGAGCCCCAGGTAACCCTCTTCTACGTCCATGAGCTTTACGATCCCGAGACAAACACAACCCTCCGCACCGAGTACGAAGGCTTCGTAGCCCTGTCCGGTGGCGTCTTCGAGATCAGTAGCAATCTCGACTCGGCAAGTGCTCAGCTGACTGTCCCCTTGTACGGATACCAATGTGTCGACCCTGGTGCAGCGGGCATCGGCGTCGGCGAATGCGAAGAAATCGATCCGATAACAGTTGAGCTGAACCTGGACTGGGTCGGTGACGGTGAGCTCCTGGCCGGTACAGACGGCGGCTCTTTCACCGAGGACGGTGCCAAATTCCACTTCACGACCAGCTATGAGTTCAGAAACACCGTGCTTATCGGCACTGTTGCCGGTGACGGTGTTGTACTGGGCTCGGGCAACGCGACCGTTTCCCACCTACTGAAGGGCACCTACGACGAGACGTTGGTGGTCAGCGGCTGACAGTCGGCTTTTGCAACGCTCAGAACTCTTGGCCTGACACATCAGGTCCCACGATCGGCATAAACCATCGTGGGACCTGATGCTTTTGATTTCTGGTTGGGCGAGTGGGATTGCGTCACCGAACCAGGTCCTGCCCGGAACAGCATCACCCGTGAATTCGACGGGAGCGTGATCGTTGAACGCTTTGAGATTCTTGAGCCCCAGCGCTGGAGAGGGATGAGCGTCTCGGTCTACTCAGAACACGACGGCTCGTGGCATAAGACTTGGGTCGACCAGGATTCGAACTATTGGCATCTCGTTGGTTGCCTGGTCGATGGCGAACCATCTTTTGCGACAGCTGGGAAAGTAGACCGCGATGACCAGTTCAAGAGAATGATCTTCTCCGACATCGCAGCCGACTCGCTTCATTGGCGATGGGAGACCTCTCCCGACGGCCAAACCTGGACGTCGCGCATGACTGCCGCCTACACCCGTCGATCCGCCGCGGTGTGACACCCGTCGATTCGAGCGGTGTTGACACCCGTCGAGAGCGACAGGACGCTCATGACGATCGACAAGACGGTGAAGTCGGGCCTTTAGTATTTGCGTCGTGCCCATCTTGAATGAGTTCGGCCAGCCTGTCGGACCGAACCTAGGTGACTGGACCTCACCGCCTTTTCCGGAACCTGTTGAGCTCCACGGCCAGTATGTGGACCTTGTTCCGCTGCGCTTCGATCACGCCGGCGCGCTCTACAAGGCGTTCGAGACGGCTCCGGACTCAACATGGACGTATATGTCGATGGGTCCTTTTAGAAACGTTGCGGGGGTCGAAACCGCGATAGCCCAAATGTCGTCCTACCCGGACCGGCATCCATATTCGATTCTGGTAGACGGCGAACCGCTCGGATTCGCATCGTATTTGCGGATCGATCCGCCGGTCGGGGTCATCGAGATCGGATCGATTGCGTTCTCGACGTCTCTGCAAAGAACGAGGGAGGCAACGGAATCGATTTTTCTTCTGATCGACCACGTCTTTGCGCTCGGGTACCGGCGCTGCGAATGGAAATGTGATCATCTCAACGAGCCTTCCCGGCGCGCGGCGGATCGCTTTGGATTCGAATATGAGGGAACTTTCCGCAACGCCACCCATTACAAGGGCCGTAGCCGCGACACGGCGTGGTATGCCGTGGTGGACCGCGATTGGCACGATCTCCGCGGCGGCTACGACCTCTGGCTATCTCCCGATAACTACGATGGTGCTGACCAAAGAAAGTCGCTCAGAGATTTCATCGCTCGCACGTCTGCCAATTAGCGACCGAACTATCTCTTGTTTCTGATGGATGCATTGCTATCGTTGTTGTCGTGAACAGCACGACGCGCTCCGACCTTCTCCTGCTTATTTAGGGCGACGCGTCTTAACCCGTGCTCGCCCGCCCCCGGTCCGGGGGCTTTTTCTTTTCCCGGACCGTTGCCTCCCCAATGACCCCACTCACCCGGAGCTCAAATGTCCACGAACCAACCCTCGCAAATGCCCTTCCAGAAGTATCGCCCACAGATCCCGCTCGTTCTAGAGGATCGCACCTGGCCTAACCGCATTATCGAAAAGGCACCCATATGGTGCTCCGTCGATCTCAGAGACGGGAATCAGGCGCTCATCGACCCCATGGATCCGCCACGAAAGCTCAAAATGTTCAGGAAGCTGGTCAAGATGGGTTTCAAGGAGATCGAGGTCGGATTCCCCGCGGCCAGCCAACCGGACTACGACTTCGTGAGACAGCTCATCCAGGAGAGTCACGTCCCCGGGGACGTGACAATCCAGGTTCTCGTGCAAAGTCGCGACGAGCTCATCGAGCGGACTTTCGACTGCATCGCCGGTACTCCACAGGCCATCGTGCACTTCTACAACTCCACCAACCCTTTGCAGCGCGAGGTGGTATTCGGGCTCGACAAAGAAGGGATAAAGGAGATTGCCGTCAACGCGGCGAAGCTCTGTCGCAAACTCGAAGAAGGCGCGGGCGACTCGCTCATCCGCTACGAATACTCACCGGAGAGTTTCACCTTGACCGAACCCGAGTATGCGATCGAAGTTTGCGAGGCGGTCATGGATGTGATCGAGCCGTCTCCTGACAATCCCTTGATCCTCAACCTGCCTGCGACTGTCGAGTGCTATTCGGCCAACGTCTACGGCGACGTAATCGAGTGGTTTTGTCGCACCATCCGAGATCGAGACTCCGTGATTGTGAGTTTGCATCCACACAACGACCGGGGTACCGCCGTTGCGGCGGCGGAGTTCGGCGTAATGGCCGGGGCGGACCGGGTGGAAGGCACCCTCTTCGGGAACGGTGAGCGCACCGGGAATGTCGATGTGATCAATCTTGCCATGAATTTGTTCGCCAACGGCGTGGACCCCGAGCTAGATATCAGCGACATCGACGCATTGAGGCGCGCGGCCGAATACTGCAACCGCCTTCCTGTGCACCCGCGGCATCCGTACGTCGGAGATCTGGTCTACACGGCCTTTTCAGGATCACATCAGGACGCAATCAAGAAGGGGTTCCAGGCGCTGCCCGACGAATATGGCCAATGGGGCGTCCCATATCTGCCTATCGATCCGATGCATGTCGGACGTAGCTACGAAGCGGTCATCCGAGTCAACTCACAGTCGGGGAAGGGCGGGGTCGCATACGTGATGAGAGAAGAGCACGGCTTCGATCTCCCGCGACGGCTCCAAATCGAGTTCTCCAAGACGATTCAAAACATCACCGAGAACACCGGGACCGAGATCTCCCCTGACGACATGTGGAACTCGTTTCAAAAGGAGTACCTGCCCGAGACGAGCAACTTTGAGCTGTCGTCTCACGAAATGCACACGACGACAGGCGCATCGGGTAGCCGTACGACGGTGAATGCCACAGTGTCAGCGGCCGGCCGGGATGTAGAAATGACAGGCGAAGGGGATGGACCGGTAGAAGCTTTCGTTCATGCCCTCTCGGATGCATTTGGGGTCGCATTCGACGTTATGGACTACCTGGAGCATGCCATTGGCAGAGGTGCCGATGCCAAAGCTGTCGCCTATGTCGAGACCGGGTCATCGGACGGTGCCACCAGGTGGGGAATTGGAGTTGACTCCAACATCACAACTGCTTCGTTACTCGCCGTGCTTTCAGCGTTCAGAAGACAGCAGTAGGCGACCAGTCCATCAGTCGAACGGGCGGAATCTGCTGGTGGATGAGCAACTGCGACCCTCCCGACTCTGTAACCGCTGTCGAGCTGACCCGGACGAGGTCTCATCATCGCCCCTGCGATCTACGCCTCATTGAGCCTTCAAGACCCCGGCCGGGGCTGGCCAGAGACTCAAGGAGACTTGAGTATCTTCCGATAAAACCTGGGTGAAATCGTTGCAAGATCGTCCCGATCCACAACGCCCCTCCTCGTGGTGGATCGTCCTCGCAGGCGTCTGCGCAGCGGTATCTCTGGCAGCGGCGGTTGCGGCTTTTGTGATCCAGAGGGATGCAACCCGGCCAGTCGGCGAGGGGATTGTGTTCGTCAATGACTCGAGCGTCGCTGAAAACTTGATCGTTGGTGCTGGAGATGTTCCAAAAGGTGTCCGAATGGCCCGCAATTTCCTTGGCATCGAGGCAGTTTCGGTGGTTGATGAGA
Source organism: Acidimicrobiia bacterium (assembly GCA_041751055.1). Taxonomy (GTDB): domain Bacteria; phylum Actinomycetota; class Acidimicrobiia; order Spongiisociales; family ZC4RG35; genus MA-ANB-1. The sequence goes on from JBGSYD010000008.1 coordinate 24,005, forward strand.
CGGGACGAGTAATGGCATCCACGTCACAGACACTTCTGGGATCGCTCATCAGCAACGAGTTGTTGGTTTCGGCAGCGACCACGGGTCGCTTCAGCGCCTTGGCCGGCGCAGTGGATGCCGAAATACACCTCGACGGCGTTCCGACCTGGCCAGTCAACAGTGTTCTGTATCAGGTTATATCCCCTCTCGACAAGATGGATGGGTCGATTCTCCTTCACTACGACATCACCTCGTTGTTGGAGAGGCGTGCGGGGCCAGGTGAGCTCCAACCTGAAACTCTGGGCCTGTTCGGCATCGCGCTTCTCTTCCTTTTGATCTCTGCGTTGGTACTCGTGGCGCGAGGTCGGGCGGCCCGGCGCTATCAGTCGTTGGTACGCGAGTCAGACCTTCTCCGCGGCTACTCCGAGCGCTTGGAGGAGGTCAATACTGATCTTGCGCTCGCCCGTGATGCAGCGGAGGACGCCCTCGCCCTCGCTGAGGAGAAGATACGAATTCGTTCCGAGTTCGTACTGATGATCAATCACGAGCTACGGACCCCGTTGACAAGTGTGGTGACCGGGGCAGAACTGATAAGAGCGACGCAGCTGTCGGAATCAGAAAAGCAATCTCTGCTCGAGAGCATGGTCAATGATGGCAATCGGCTGGTGGAGATAATCGATCAGATTCTCGCTGTTGCGCGGATCGAAAATTGGGGCCTTTCCAAGGAGTTGACCGAGGTTGGTCTCGCTGACTTCTGTGATGCCATCGGCGCAGTCTTCGACCATGACCCCGGAGACAGCCAGGTGATCCCAAGGGTCCACACGGACCAAACCGCGATGAAGCTCGTGGTGGGAAGTCTCATCGACAACGCGCGTATTCACGGTGCGAAAAACGTTGAAGTACGGTGTTCGACCACATCGCGGGTCACACCTGAACTTGAGGTGGGCCGACATCCCGATCACCCGGTGTATGTAGTCGTTTCTGATGACGGCCCGGGTATCGATTCCGCCTTCCTACCGAGGATCTTCGAAAAGTTCGAAAAGTCGAGTTTCAGCTCAGGTACCGGTCTCGGCCTCTACATGGCCCGCATGGTGATAGAAGCTCTTGAAGGCTCGGTGGCCGTTTCGAGCTCTTCGACAGGAACGACGTTCCAGATTGCGATCCCGAGTTCACCGATCATGACACCAGCTGGAGCGAAATCGTGAAGAAGGGAATCGTCCTCCTACTCATCGCCGTGGCGTGCGGTGTCCCATTGGGAGAAGGCTCGTTTACGTTGCGCGATGGATCGATCGACGGGCCCGATCGTATCAATGGCACAGAAACCAAATCCTTCTCAATCGCAAACGTGGGTGAGTTCGGCCACACTTTGGTCGTTGCGGACTCGGAAGGTCGGGTTGTGGCCGCGACCGATCTGGTCGCTGCCGGCGCTGATGCCCGCCTCGATGTCGACCTGGAAGCGGGCACTTACAGCGTCACATGTCGGATTGTCACTGAGGACCAAGAAGGAAACCTCATCGACCATTACGAGCTTGGCATGCACCGAACGGTGATCGTCGACCGATGAATCGGGCGAAACGCTGACCTGACATCCAGCCACCGGGCCGGCTTCTCGTTAGAGTCGCCGCACATGAGCGCAACCGCCCTGAGCCAGGAACGGACTCGTCCTCGCAATGCCCGACTCAGACAGCTCGCGTCGATTGCAGTTGTGCTGTTGGTGTTGGTGTTGGTTTGGGAGGGCTACAAGTTCGTCTGGCTTCAGCTGGGATGGATTCGCCCGATTAGACCGGACAACACCACTATGCCCCATGTTTGGGACATGGTCATCGAGTTGTTCCGGCCGGTGCGGCGCGGCGGTGACCTACTGATCCTGGATCTCGCAACGCGATCGATCTTTACGCTCAGAGAGGCGCTTGTCGGGTTTGTGTTCGGTGGCATCTTCGGGTTCTCATTGAGCGTTCTCTTTGTGAGATCGACATTGCTGGAACGCTCGTTCATGCCCTACGTAGTTGCCAGTCAAACAGTCCCGATACTTGCGATCGCTCCCATGGTGGTGGTCTGGGGTGGCCGTCTCAATATCCCACATTGGCTGTCAGTGTCCATCATCTCGGCCTATCTGACCTTCTTCCCCGTCGCGATCAACACATTGCGCGGCTTGCGGTCGCCCGACCCCAACGCGATGGAGTTGATGCGGTCGTATGCCGCCCGGCCGTCAGAAGTTCTGTGGAAGCTCCAGGTTCCGTCTGCCCTCCCGTACATTTTCACTGCCTTGAAGATCTCGGCAACGGCCAGCATCATCGGCGCGCTGATCGGTGAATTGCCCGCCGGATTTGGAGAAGGCCTGGGTAGAGCACTTCTGACCTTTTCTTCACAGTTCGGAGCGAGGTCGGTCAAGCTCTACGCAACTGTGATCGTGACAGCAATCGTCGGGATTCTCGTCGTTGGCCTGGTCGTCTGGGTAGAACGCCGGGTCGTGACCAACGCACGTCCCTACTCGGACGACCTGGAATACACGGTTCTTCCGCGGGCCGCTGAATTGGGAGTGGGGCTTTGAGTTCGGACCAACGCTCCACCATGAAACCGGTGGTTGAAGCAAGGGACCTGGGCAAGACGTTCGGAACCGGATCAGACGCGGTCGAGGCCCTGCGCGATGTCGATCTCACCATCGACGCCGGCGAGTTCGTCTCGTTGATCGGGCCGTCGGGGTGCGGCAAGAGCACCCTCCTCAGGTTGATTGGCGATCTGGTTCGGCCAACCACCGGGAGCATCGCCATCAACGGCAAGGCCGCAGAACAAGCACGCCTCGATCGCGACTATGGAATCGTGTTCCAAAAGGCCACGTTGTTGGATTGGCGGACCGTGACCGAAAACGTCCAACTCCCACTAGAGATCATGGGCGAAGACTTGCGATCTGATAAGGCAGCAGAAATGCTCGACCTGGTTCAACTCGGTGAATTCAGAGATCACTATCCGTGGCAACTATCGGGCGGAATGCAACAGCGGGTGGCGATTGCTCGTGCCCTGGCGTTCAGCCCTTCCTTGCTCCTGATGGATGAGCCCTTCGGCGCTTTGGACGAGATGACCCGTGAACTGATGCAACAAGAAGTCTTGCGCATTTGGCACCAGACCAAGACCACGGTTGTTTTTGTCACGCACTCGATACCTGAAGCAGTGTTTCTCTCGACTCGTGTTGTGGTCATGTCGGCCCGACCGGGCCAGATCAGCCAGCAGCTCGAAACTGCACTCCCCCACCCCAGGACCGAGGACACTCGAGAATCTCCGGCCTACTACGACAAGGTCACCGAAGTACGAGAAGCATTGAGGCAACGCCCGTGAATGGCCCGACCTCCAGTCACGACCTCAGCCAACCAACAGCCGACACCCGACGCTCCACTAAAGGCGTCCGTGGGCTCTTAGGGAAGTACGGGCCGGCAATGGCCCTGTTCCTGGGAGGGCTGGTCGTTTGGGAGGCTGTCGTGCGAATGTTCGACATTCAGGCTTTCGTCTTGCCTAAGCCATCCGAGATCTTTCAGAGGCTGCTTGACCAATGGGATGTGATTGCAGGCGTTACTGGCAACACCTTGCTGGAGGCGATTGGTGGCCTTGTGGGTGGCACCGTATCTGGAGTGGCTATTGCATTGGTCACGGTTAGGTGGAGTGCTGCTCGCGATGGGATCATGCCATTTGCTATCGCCACCAACGCGATTCCCATCATCGCTTTGGCCCCAATCGTGAACAACATGTTTCCGATTACGAGTCCAGTTTCGAAGATGACGACAGTTGCAATCGTGGTGTTCTTCCCCGTGATGATCAACACCGCACGTGGCCTCACCGAAGTCGATGCTTCGGAGCTCGAGTTGATGCGGTCTTACGCGGCCAAGCCCAGCCAGATCTTCAAGCGAGTCCGCATTCCCCACGCACTTCCCTATTTCTTCAGCGCTCTGAAGGTGGCGACCACGCTCTCAATCATCGTGGCAATCGTCGCCGAATACTTTGGGGGGCCCCAGGACGTTCTCGGCCAGTACATCCTCACCAAAGCGAGCCTTTTCGTATATCCGGATGCCTGGGCGGCCATAGTTGTCGCTTCACTGATCGGAATCGGCCTTTATGGTGTGGTTCTCGTCGCCGAGCGTGTGAGCATGTCGTGGCACGTATCCCTACGGGCCCTTGACGAAAACTGACGACACGCTGAACGGGTAACGAATACGCTGGGAACGCTGGAAAAACTAGGAGGAAATTGCGTGACTGAAATCAAAAAGCGCTGGCGAGGCCGACTGGCCTTGTTGGCAACCATGACGATAATCGCAGCGGCTTGTGGGAGCGATGAGGGCATCGGGACCGGAGAATGCGACACCGTCGATGATGTCCGAGTGCAATTGCAATGGGTCGCTCAGTCCCAGTTCGCCGGTTACTACGTTGCGCAAGACCTCGGGTTTTATGAGGACGAATGCCTCAACGTCGAGATCCTCGAGGGCGCTGTCGAGATAGTGCCTCAGACCGTCCTTGCGACAGGCGGAGCAGAGTTCGGATTGGCATGGGTGCCGAAAGCCCTTGTTTCCAATGAGCAGGATGCCGGGATCGTAAATATCGCACAGGTCTTCGAACGCTCTCCAACTCTCATGGTCGCCTTCGCAGACTCGGGAATTGAATCCCCCGAAGACTTCGCGGGCAAGACAGTCGGCAACTGGGGCTTCGGAAACGAGTATGAGCTCACGGCGGCGATTGCAAAATCCGGCGTCCAAGATGTCAACCTCGTGGGCCAGGCTTTCGACATGCTGGCATTTCTCAACGGTGAAATTGATGTTGCCGAAGCCATGATCTACAACGAATACGCACAGGTTCTGGAGGCCGTCAACCCTGACACCGGCGAGCTGTATCAGCCAGAAGATCTCAACGTGATCGACTTCAACGAGGTCGGGACTGCGATGTTGCAGGACGCCATTTGGGTCAACGGCGACTGGATTGCCGAGGAAGGCAACGAGGACATTGCAATCCGCTTCCTCAAGGCGACATTCCGAGGCTGGATCCACTGTTTGGACAGCTTCGACGAATGTGTCGATGTCGTGTTGGACAACGGGTCGACCCTTGGCCAAAGCCATCAGGCGTGGCAATTGAATGAGATCCTGGCGCTCATATTTCCCGCTACGAACGGCATAGGGATCATGAATGAAGCCCTTTGGGATCAGACGGTGGAGATCGCCACCGGCCAGATCGCAGAGCTTCAGGGAGCGAGCATCTCCGACGACGCCTACCGGACCGACCTCGCCCAGGCGGCGGTCGACGCGCTGGAGAGCGCGGGGCTCGACGTGAGCGGTGATTCATACGAACGTCGCACCATCGAACTGCTGCCTGGAGGCGAGTAGAAAAAGGCCTGTTGGTCAGGGAGTGTCATCGGGCACTCCCTGACCCCTCGTCGCCTCCACTAGTTTTAAAGGGAAGCATTCAGACCCAACGCCAAAAGGAGAAGGCATATGGCAAATGTTGTACGCGCCGCAATCGTTCAGACGGAGTGGACCGGCGACAAGGATTCCATGATCAAGAAGAACGCTGACTTCGCCAGAGAAGCGGCAGCCCAGGGTGCCCAGGTCATGTGTTTTCAGGAGCTGTTCTACGGGCCCTACTTTTGCCAGGTCCAAGAGAACGAGCACTTCGACTACGCCGAGCCGATCCCCGATGGACCAACCACTCAGACGATGATGGAACTCGCCAAAGAAACCAAGATGGTCCTGGTAATCCCGATCTTCGAAAAAGAGGACGACGGTGTCTTCTATAACACGGCTGCGGTAATCGACGCCGACGGAACCTACTTAGGCAAGTACCGCAAGCAGCACATCCCCCATGTGAAGGGCTTTTGGGAGAAGTTCTATTTCCGTCCGGGCAACGGTGGCTATCCGGTATTCGACACCGCTGTTGGCAAGGTGGGGGTCTATATCTGCTACGACCGGCACTTCCCGGAAGGTTGGCGGGCCCTGGGACTGAATGGCGCCAAGATCGTCTTCAACCCTTCGGCAACCAGTCGTGGCCTTTCAATGTACCTGTGGAACCTGGAGCAGCCCGCCGCCGCGGTCGCCAACGAGTACTTCATCGGGGCCATCAACCGGGTTGGCAAGGAAGAATTCGGAGATAACGACTTCTACGGCTCGTCGTACTTCGTCAACCCGAGAGGCCAAGTTGTGGGTGACGCTGCATCGGATACCGATGAGGAATTGGTGATTAGGGACCTCGATCTCGACCTCATTGACGAGGTTCGCAAGACGTGGGCCTTCTACCGTGATCGCCGGCCTGATGCGTATGACGAGTTGGTGAGAAGGTGACAACTCTGATCAAGGGCGGGACGGTGGTTACGGCCACCGACACCACCGAAGCAGACGTTCTGATCGACGGCAAAAAGGTTGTGGCAATCGTTGCCCGCGAAGGCTCAGGACTCGAATTGGGCGCCGGGGAGGTCATCGACGCAACCGGGAAATACGTCATTCCTGGAGGCATCGACGTCCACACTCACATGGAGTTGCCTTTTGGGGGCACTTCGGCCGCCGACACATTCGAGACAGGCACCCGTGCTGCTGCATGGGGTGGAACGACGACCATCGTCGACTTTGCCGTCCAGGTCAAAGGCGAGTCAGCTATGGATGGGTTCGAGAAGTGGATGGCGAAAGCCGAAGGCAACACCGCTATCGACTACGGGTTCCATATGATCACCGGTGACATAAACGAGCAAACGCTGAAAGAGATGCAGATGCTCGTCGACGAAGGGGTCACCAGTTTCAAGATGTTCATGGCCTATCCGGGCGTCTTCTACTCCGATGACGGGGAGATCCTCCGGGCGATGCAGAAAGGTGCCGAGATCGGGGCCACGATCTGCATGCACGCCGAGAATGGGATTGCGATCGACGTCCTGGTTGAGCAGGCACTAAGCCGCGGTGAAACCGATCCGATCTATCACGGAATCGTACGCAAGTCGATCCTCGAGGGCGAGGCTACCAATCGCGCCATCAAGCTCGCCCAGCTGACGGGAGTTCCGCTGTACATCGTCCATCTCTCCGCCAAGGAAGCTTTAGATGCGGTGATATCGGCTCGGGACGAAGGTCTCAACGTGTTCGCCGAAACTTGCCCGCAATACCTCTTCCTTTCCCTGGATAATCTCGGAAACGGCTTCGACGGCGCCAAATACGTCTGCTCCCCCCCGCTTCGTGATGCTTCAGCCGGGCACCAAGAACGACTCTGGCAAGGTCTCCGCACGAACGACCTCCAGGTGGTTTCGACCGATCATTGCCCATTCTGTATGGCAGACCATCCGCAATTCGGGACCCAGAAACAACTCGGGCGCGACGACTTCTCCAAAATCCCCAACGGGATGCCGGGCGTGGAGCCTCGTATGCAACTGATGTACAACGGGGGTGTGGCCGAGGGCCGGTTGACGTTGAATCGGTTTGTTGAGATCGTCGCCACGACTCCTGCTCGCATGTTTGGCATGTACCCACAGAAGGGAACTATCGCCGTGGGCTCGGATGCTGACATCGTTATCTTCGATCCCAATGGCCGTACGACAATTTCGGTGGACACCCACCACATGGCCGTTGACTACTCGGCCTACGAGGGTTGGGAACTGATGGGCAAGGTCGAAACTGTCCTCTCAAAGGGAAAGGTCATCATCGACGATGACGAGTACCACGGCTCACCAGGTGATGGGGAATATCTTCGAAGAGGCGCAAATCAATACCTGATCTGATTCCTCCCGACCGCAACGACCAAAGGAACCCATGGACTTCGGAGTAGTTCTCCAAACCGACCCACCTGCAAACGAGGTTATTCGACTCGCTGTCAAGGCAGAAGACCAGGGCTTTGGTTATGGGTGGACGTTCGATTCCCACATCCTCTGGCAAGAGCCGTTTGTGATCTACTCGAGAATTCTGGCGGCCACCGACCGGATGGTCGTCGGCCCGATGGTGACCAACCCCGGCACGAGGGATTGGACCGTCCTGGCCAGCCTCTTTGCCACGCTAAATGACATGTTCGGCGACAGGACCATATGCGGTATGGGCCGTGGGGACTCGGCACTTCGTTATATCGGCAAGAAGCCGACCACCCTCGCCACCATGGTCGAGTCCATGGATGTCATTCGGGGCCTGGTTGCGGGTAGAGAAGTGGATTACGAGGGAACAACTCTCAAGATTCCATGGATAAAGGAGGGATGGGAACTACCGATGTGGGCCGCGGGATACGGCCCAAGAGCCCTTGCGACCGTGGGTGAGCACGCCGATGGTTTCATCCTGCAGCTTGCGGATCCGCAAATCCTCGAATGGACCATGGGATCGGTGCGCGAGGCGGCTAGCCGCGCCGGGCGTGATCCTGACTCGATCAAGATCTGCGTCGTCGCTCCAGCATATGTCGGCGATGACATAGCCCACCAACGCGACCAGTTGCGATGGTTTGGGGGGATGGTCGGCAACCATGTTCACGATCTGGTCAACCGATACGGGAGCGATACCGCACTGGTACCGCAAGCGCTAACGGACTACATCAAGGCCCGGGAGGGTTACGACTACGAGCACCATGGCCGTTCGGACAATGAGTCGACCGCCTTTGTGCCCGATGAGATCGTTGACCGCTTCTGCGTTCTCGGAACTGTTGACCAACATATCGAAAAGCTGAAACTCCTGGAAGGCATGGGTGTCGACCAGTTTGGCGTCTACCTGATGCATGACCAGAAAGACGAAACTCTCGAGGCTTACGGCACCCACGTGATTCCGGCATTTTCCTGACCCTCTACCCTTGGGTCAGTTCGAGTTGAAAGCCGGCGCGTAGGAGCAAGCTGAATGGTCGCCATCGCAACCCTGTTGGTCATCGTGACGATGACCCTCATCGTCAATCGCGTGGGCACGATCGCGTTGACGACGACCGGTTTGTCTACCGAAGTTGCCAATTTTCAGGCTCGTTCCGCATTGCTTGGAGTCGGATATACGACCAGCGAATCAGACCTGGTTGTCAATCACCCGGTTCGCCGTCGCATCGTCTTGAGCCTGATGTTGGTCGGGAACGCCGGGTTGGTCACAATCATCGGGACCGTCGTTGTTGGTTTCGCTGGAGTAGAGAGCGACACAGACGTGTTGGCGAAAGTAGGGATTCTTGGCCTCGGTCTGCTGTTGATACTCGTTGCGTCCCGCAGCAAGACCATCGACAAGTTGCTTTCACGGATCATCAGTTGGGCACTCCGTCGTTTTACCGATCTGGAAGTACGCGACTATGTCGAGCTTCTGGACCTGGCGAGCAACTACGCCGTTGTCGAGCTCGGTGTCGAGGCCGACAGCTGGGTTGCCGAACACAGGCTGGCCGATCTGCGTCTCCCCGACGAGGGCGTCATAGTGCTCGGAATTCGTCGTACGGACGGGACATTTGTGGGGGCGCCACGAGGCCACTCAAAACTTCACGAACATGACACTTTGATTCTGTACGGATATGCCGATGTGCTCGACGAACTGCGTCATAGGAAGGTCGGGATGGAAGGGGACCAGGCCCACACTCTCCATGTGCCCGACGTTGCCGAGCGCCATGTCGAAGAAGACGCTGCTGACCCAGGCAGCGCCCCATAAGCCGGATCAGCTATTGCGCGATCCAGATTTGGCTTGCCAGAATTGAGCCGTAGCCTCAGAGGAATGCCGCAGGAATCTGAGAAATCGATGACCATCCCCGAAGCCGTCCCGCTCGGCAAGGGCACCACTCTCATCTGGAGGCAGTTGCGAAGGGCGCCCCGGGAGTTCGCCCTAGGCGGTATCGGCACGGTTCTCTATGCCGCCATGACCATCATCTCTTCTTACGTGGTCGGATGGATAGTCGACTCGGTACTTCTCCCCGCCGTGGATGCCGGCGAAGTGGCAAATTCGACGCTGGCGCTGGTCGCAATCCTCGTCCTGGGCGTAGCCGGCTTGCGAGGTGCGGGCATCACGCTGCGACGACTTGGTGCTTACAAGGCGCAGTACCGCCTCCAGTATCGCGATCGGATCGAAGTCACCGATAGGTACCTCAGCCTTCCCCTCGAGTGGCATCGCCGCCACTCGACCGGTCAGTTGCTGGCGAATGTCAACGAGGACGTGGAGGCAGCATCGTTCATCGCTGCTCCACTGCCGATGGCTTTTGGCGTGGTGCTGATGTTGATAGTCACGGCGATATTGCTCCTCATCACTGATCCTTTCCTGGCATTGATAGGGTTTCTCGTCGGCCCGGCCCTGATGGCAGCCAACTATCTGTTTCAGCGCAAGATGAGACAGGTTGCGGCCAGGGCGCAACGGATTCGGGCGGAGGTCGCAGACATCGCCCACGAGTCCTTTGACGCCGCGCTCGTGGTCAAGACTCTCGGTCGCGAGGACGCGGAGGTCGGGCGTTTTGGCGAGCGCTCGGACGCTTTGCGAGACCGAATGGTCGAAGTCGGACGGCTCCGGGCGGTATTCGACCCAATAATTGAGGCATTGCCGAATGTGGGGATCCTCGCAGTGCTGGCTGTCGGTGCCTGGCGTGTCGACAATGGCCTGCTCACGCCCGGGGACCTGGTGACCTTTGCCTACTTGTTCCGCCTTGTGGCCATGCCTATGCGGGTTTTCGGCTGGCTGCTTGGCGAGTTGCCACGGGCTGTGGTCGGGCTGGACAGGGTTGAGGCCGTACTCGACGAAAACGAGGATGTGAAATACGGGATCGACAAACCGAAGACGAGGGGGGGCGCTGCAGCCACGGCACATACCGTCGGCTATTTGTATCCCGAGACCGGACATGAGGATCTGAGCTCGGCACGCCAGGCCAACGGTTCGAGGCGGGATGCCGGAGAAAGGGGAATCACCGGTGTCACTCTCGACGTTGGGGCCGGTCAAACTGTGGCCCTCGTCGGTCCAACCGGTTCGGGCAAGTCAACGATCGCCCACCTGCTGGTTCGCCTATTTGATCCCGATCGAGGAGAAGTGACCCTCGACGGTCACGGTCTCCTCGAAATCGACCGGCTTGCCTTATCCAACGCAGTTGGCATCGTGTTTCAGGAAACCTTCCTGTTCGATGACACGGTGTACGAGAACATCACCCTCGGCGAGGATTTCTCGGAGACAGAGGTGTATGCAGCTGCCGAGATGGCCCAAGCCCACCACTTCATCCTTGCGTTACCTCGTGGCTACCAATCGGTGGTTGGCGAGCGAGGGGCATCGCTCTCTGGTGGGCAACGACAGCGCATCGCCCTTGCCCGCGCCCTGATCCGAAGGCCCAGGTTGTTGGTGCTCGATGACGCAACATCGGCTGTCGATCCCGCTGTCGAAAGTGTCATTCTGGCCAATCTCGACGCTCTGGAGACGACCGTCTTGATCGTTGCCTATCGCCGATCGTCAATAGTCCTCGCCGACGAGGTCATCTATGTAGAAGATGGGCGCGTCGTCGACCGCGGGACCCACAGCCGCCTCTATGACTCGGTACCTGAATACCGATCACTGATCGATGCCTACGGCAAGCTCGAGGAGCCGGCATGACAGGTGCCATCAAGCAACTCCAGGCCAAAAAGGGTGCGGCAAACACAATCAGGCGAGGACTCGGCCTGTCACCCGAACTGCGTAGCGGGCTGGCCGGCACCATCGCGATTGCGCTTCTGGCGACGGCCGGCCGGGTAATAGTCCCATTGGCCGTGCAGCAGATCATAGACGGCGGGCTGTCCGGTGGACGGGTCGACATGGGCTTCGTGATCCGAATGACGATTCTGGCACTCGGTGCAGTCCTGATCACAGCAGGAGCAACTGGCTGGATGCATCTTCGCCTTGCAACTGTCTCCGAGACCGCACTTTCGGGACTCCGAATTCGCGCATTCCGGCACATCCACGATCTCTCTATGTTGCATCAGGCTTCGGAACAACGCGGGGTTTTGGTTTCAAGGGTGACTTCCGATGTGGACCAGGTGAGTCGCTTCATGCAATGGGGAGGCCTCATGTTGATCACAAATTCCGGCCAAGCCCTTCTGTCTCTCGTATTGATGCTCTATCTGTCGGTGCCACTGGGCCTCGTAGTAGTCGCGCTTGTCCCCTTTATCGCCCTTGTGGTGAAGTGGTTTCAAAGCAGGCTCGAGGAGGCATATCTGGCTGTCCGGGAACGAGTCGGGCGATTGCTCGCGCTATTGGCCGAAACTGTTGTCGGCGCCCCCGTGATTCGGGCGTATGGGATCGAATCGGGTACCCGGGTGAAACTGGAGGAGGCCATTGAGAACCATCGATCGGCGGGGGTCAAGGCAGGCAGTCTTTCTGCGTCATTCTCGGGCGCCGGCGAAGCCTCCTCGGCCTTCGTCGTGGCGGCAGTCGCCGTGGTGGGCACCATTCTGGCAGTCAATGGAGACACCAGTGTGGGTACTGTCGTCGCTTTCCTCTTCCTCGTGCAACTCTTTGTGCAACCGGTTCAAATACTTGGTGAAGCGGTAAACGAAGCGCAAACCGCAGTGGCGGGATGGAGCCGTGTCATCGACATCCTCGACATAGCTCCCGATGTGGCGGATCCGGGAGCCGCCGGAGTTGATCTGCCCCACCAAGCGCTTGGAGCCCGTTTCACCGATGTTGTATTCCGGTACCCGGCCCACGGGGAGCCTGCCGGTGCCGCCACCAACGAACCTGCGCTGCTGTCGACATCTGTGACGATCGAAGCGGAGCAACGAGTTGCCATCGTTGGCGAAACCGGATCCGGCAAGACGACTTTTGCAAAGCTGCTCACGAGACTGATGGACCCGAGCGAAGGAAGTATCCAGGTTGGTGGTGTAGATCTGCGCGAGGTGCGGTTCGAATCGCTGCGAGACCGCGTGGTGATGGTGCCACAGGAAGGCGTCCTGTTCCGGGGTTCAATTGCCGACAACGTGAAGATGGGCAAGCCCGCAGCCACAGAGAAGGAGCTCATGGGCACTTTTGAGCGACTCGGTCTCGGTGACTGGATCGAAGAGCTCGCCGAGGGGTTGTATACCCAGGTTGGAGAGAGAGGGAGCGCCCTATCTGTGGGTGAGCGCCAGCTTGTCACTCTGGTGCGCGCAGCGATTGCCGACCCCGACCTGCTCGTCCTCGACGAGGCAACGTCATCAGTTGATCCGGTAACTGAGGTGCGTATCAGCCGTACCCTAAACGAGCTGACGTCAGGTCGGACAGTCGTCACAATCGCCCACCGCATGTCGACTGCCGAATCCGCCGACCGGGTCCTCGTTTTCGACGGCGCCCAGATCGTCCAGGACGGCAATCACCAGGAATTGCTTCAGAAGGAAGGGATCTACCAGGACCTGTACAGCTCGTGGCAACGCGGCACCGGTTAAGGGACGCTCTGCTCCTCTTCGTCTCATCGACGATGATGGTCGTCGCTTGCGGAAACGATGCCGTCCCTATTTCGTCCGCTGTTGTAAGCGGTACCGCACCAACGGTGGTGACGTCGACGACCGGGGCGGCAACCACCACATCGACCACCGGTATCTCCGTCCCGCCGCGGCCCCCCGAATGCCGACCTGATCCATTCTCACAGGAAGTGGTTGATCAAATTGCCCTCGACTACCCGCAACAGCGGATAACGGCTCACGTATACGACACGCGAACCGGGTGCGAATATTCATTGAACCCGGAGAACCTCCAACCAACGGCTTCGGTATTCAAAGTGTTGGTCATGGCCGGCACACTCTTCGAAGCGCAATCGCGGGGAAGTTTGCCAACCGATTGGGAGATGTCGCAACTCTCCCCCATGATCACCGAGTCAGCCAACGAACCCGTGAGGGCGCTCTGGAGCTCGTACGGCGGTTCGCCCTGGTTCGGTGAGATGGCACGACAATTCGGGCTCGACGACACGACGATCACGGCGGACAGTGGTACCGCATGGGGCCTGACCCTTACCTCTGCAGCGGATCAGGTCGATCTGCTGCGCCAGGTCCTACTCGGACAATGGGGCCCGCTGGAAAATCAATACAGGATCGTGGCCCGTCAGCTCATGACCTCGGTTGTGCCCGACCAGACGTGGGGGGTGACGGCGGGTGTTCCCCGTTCATACCAGGTGGCGCACAAGAACGGCTTTGCCGGTGTGACAATCAATTCGGTCGGGTGGGTCGACGAACCGGGCCAATCCGCCGGATATGTCGTGGCGATTCTGAGCACCGGCTGGCCCGATCATCCGAGCGGCATTTTGGCAGTGGAGATGGTGAACCGGCTCGTTGCACTTGCCATGATCGATCGCGTGGCTGGGGCAAGCTAGCGGTTCAACCGTCATCCAGTTACCCGGCTAGGTTTCATACATGGACCCACAGGTCGGGCTGTCGAAGCGAACAATCGCGCTGGACTGGCTGCCGCGCTATACCGGGATGGCGGTCGATGACTTCGGTGCCTATATCTTGTTGACGAATTTCAGAGGCTATGTAGAAGCGTTCGCCGAGAGTTTCGAGTGTGAGGTAACCGGACGGGATCGGCCCATGCAAGCGGCGTCCAACGGTAACGGCTTGACGATTGTGAATTTCGGCATCGGCACCGCAAATGCCGCGACCATCATGGACCTCCTCGTGGCCCGCCAGCCGGAGGGCGTTTTGTTCTTGGGCAAATGCGGCGGATTGAAGCAGTCAACGGAAATCGGTCACTTCATCCTTCCGATTGCCGCCATACGTGGAGAAGGCACTTCAAATGACTACTTTCCGCCTGAGGTGCCGGCTCTGCCTTCTTTCAAATTGCACAAGTTTGTTTCCGAGAAAATTGTGAGCCGGGATCTCGAATACAGGACCGGGGTCGTGTACACCGCCAACAGGAGGCTGTGGGAACACGACCTGGAGTTTCTCGAACGGCTGAGACGTCTCACGGCGATCGCCATCGACATGGAGACAGCAACGATCTTCATCGTCGGCCATCACAACCAGATTGCGAGGGGTGCCTTGCTGCTGGTGTCGGACGTTCCGACCTCACCCGAAGGTGTCAAGACGGAGGAGTCAGATCAGCAAGTAACCGCCGATTGGGCCAATGTCCATCTCGAACTCGGAATTTCGGCAATGTCCGACATCGCAATCGAGGGCGAAGCTATCAAACACTTCACCTTCTGAATCCAGAAACGGCTCCGGTGTTCAGAGTGCGACGAGCTCACCATCCATGCCAAGAGCGTTCATCTCGGAACGAATCTCATTCAAATACACCGGGTTCATCGCAATCACAAGGCCGGGGTTGAGTCCTGAAGCCTCAATGGGGGAAATTATGCGATGACCGGTGCCGGCCATGAATTTTCCGTGTTTGTGGGGATTGATGTCGATCGCTGCAGACACGTGGGTCCCGACCACCGAGAGGAACGACACTCCCTTCGAGCTGGCACCCCAGATCATCGCGTCGCCGCCAGTTTGGGCTACCTGATCCAATCGCTCAGCCCAGCTCGAGATTGACTCCGAGTACCCGGTGCGAAACTTCTCGACACCGTACGAAAGCGCCCTCATGTCGTCGGTCGCAGACACGTCCGTTGGCACGGCTTGAAATGGACGCGCCTCGAGAATCAAGTACTGCCCGTCATATCCGGTTTCGAGGTTCAGCACTTCAAACCCGTGGCTCCTGAACAATCGGGCGAGAGACCCGGCGCTGAAGTAGGAACAATGTTCGTAGTAGATATCCCAGAACGCGACCTCCTCAAGCACACGAATCGTGTCGGGCAACTCGAATAGCAGGACGGTATCGGTCCTGTCATCGATGAACCGTCTAATCGAATCGAGAAAGTCTCCTACCGGTTGGATGTGTTCCAGAGTGTGGCGGCTGACGATCGCGTCGCAAAAAAGGTGTGGCCCCATCCGAGCCACAAGATCGTCACTGAAAACGTCAGTGATCCACTCACATTTCTCGAGACCGGGACCATCGAGCCTTCCGATATCGACACCGGGATCGATCCCGATTCCACGGCCGATTCCTGCTTGTGCCATGAGCTGGAGAAATTCGCCCTTGCCCGAGCCGATTTCGACGACGGTTTTTCCCTTCAGATCGTGATCCGTGACCCATCGCTTGGCCAGAGCGCCGGCAAATTCGACAAATCGCGGTGAGAATCCTTGCGTCTCCTCGTATTGGTCGGAGTAGACGGCTTTTTCGGCGTCGAACTTCGAATTGAAAATGAAGCCGCAGCGACGACACAACTCCAACTGCATGTCGCCGGTGGGAAAGTCCAACGCGGCGGTCTCAGTTTCGACGAGAAGACAACTATTGGTTGGGATGTTGTCCTGTCGATGGAATGTATCGAGGTCTGGCGAACCGCACGCAAAGCACCGCATCGCTATGGGCGAGAGACCCGATACAGGTCAGCGTCGATCTGACCTTCGTCCATGAGCTGCCTGATATGGCTGATCCTCATGAACCGGGAACCTTCGAGGTCGTCGAGAGTAAGTCCGTATTTCTGGAACGCTGCGTAGAGCTCTTCGACTCCCTGACGCACGGTCCATTGCGGCGCCGCATCCGGAAAGGTCGTGACAAACTTTTCACAGTCGACCCGGTAGTTTCGCAGGTCATTGAAAGCCTCATCGGACAAAGTGACTTTGCTATCGGGCACGATCTCGGAGACGATTCTGGCAACATCCTTGATCTGGTAGTTCTCGTCGGTGGAGCCGACATTGAAAGCCTCACCATGCACGACGTCTCTCTCGGCCGTCATCATTGCCAGGAACGCGCGGGCGATATCTTCGACATGGATCAGAGGGCGCCAAGATGTCCCATCGCTCTTCAGGTATACCTGGCCAGTGGTTACGGCAAAGCCCGTGAGGTTGTTGACGACCAGGTCACCGCGGAGTTTCGGCGAGACGCCGTAAACAGTGGCGTTTCGCAGGAATGTGGGACTGAAGTTGTCGTCAGCCAACTGCAAGAGGTCGCGCTCGCTGAGCACCTTGGATTCACCGTAGGGGGTGATGGGGCTGAATGCGGACGACTCGTCCAGAAATTGGTCATCGTGGGCCCCGTAGAGGCTGCACGAGGATGAGAAGAGGAACCTTTCTACACCGGCGTCCTTCGCCGCTTTGGCGAGTGAAGCAGTTGCCCGCCAGTTGATATCGAGCGTTGCGTCAGGATTTAGATTTCCGACCGGATCGTTGGATATTGCAGCCAGGTGAACAACGGCGTCGAAACCCTCCATGAGACCCGGGCCCACGCTTCGTATGTCTGCCTCTATGGCCCGCGGCGGGTCCATCTCTTCGCCAAACAAACAATTCCGGTACAGATACGAATCGAGACCGGTTACTTCGTGGCCTGCTTCCTCGAAAATAGGAGTCAAAACCGAGCCGATGTAGCCGTCGTGACCCGTCACGAGAACTTTCATGATGGCTGTCCCATTTTCACCGATATCAGATCCCTCAATCGTTGGAACGCGTTACTTCGCCGCGGATTCCCGCCGAACGTACGGATAATCTCACCCCACTCGGAGAACATCGTACCCCGGAATCGGCCGTTTTCAGCATCCACAGGTCGACAGAGCAGACGATTCGATCGTTTGGCGGGTCCTAGGATGATCTTATGTGGATTAGAAGTAGCGATTTCGCCGCCGGCCAGCCGATACCCGAAGTTCACGGACTATGTGCCTATGACGAGACGTCCCATGTGACTTTCTCTCGGAACCTGAGCCCTCACTTGTCCTGGGGCGATGTGCCGTCGGAGACGGGCTCTTTTGCATTGCTCATGATCGATATCGACGTTCCGACCGTTGGCGACGACGTCAACAAAGAAGGTCGAGACATCCCTTTGTCACTGGCCCGCACCGACTTCACGCACTGGGCGATCGTCGACATCTCTCGCGAGATTCGAGAATTCGCAACGGGGCAATTCTCGGATGGCGTTATCACTCGCGGCAAACCTGGACTGGATGGCGCGCCCAACGAAGGTGTCAACGACTACACCGGATGGTTTGCTGGCGATGCCGACATGGAGGGGACATACTGCGGATACGACGGGCCCTGCCCGCCGTGGAACGATTCGCTGGTGCACCGATACGTATTCACCTTGATGGCTCTGGCCGTCGCTTCGCTCGAGCTGAGCCCTTTGTATACGGCCAATCATGTTCGCAACGCGGCCGCCGGCCACATCCTGGCCGAGGCCAAGCTGACCGGTACGTATTCATTGAATCCGCGACTCCGCTGAGGCGCACCCTCTCAACCGAAATCGGGATCCTGGCACACCGAAGCGGAGATGCCGCTCTGAGGATTGAAGACCCGCGGGGTGGCGACGTACCCGACACCGTCGTCATCGCTGGTCAGATAGGCCTCGACAGCATCTGCCAAAGCTGTTGAGGCCGCGATGACGTACGACGAAGTCATGAGCAGGTCAGCCTCGGACGCGTTCGAGATGTAGGCGAGTTCGGCGAGGACTGTCACCGTTTTTGGAGTTCGAAGCATCCCGTATGCATCCGTGCCCCTGGTATTCAGCACCTCGATGGCGCCGGCGTCGGGGGCTGTGGACCATTCGATCCCGTCAAAACCGCCCAGGGCATCGGTTACGTAGCTGTATATCAACTCCCCCAGCCTTCGCGAATCGGCCCGGGCGTACTGGACGAAAACCTCTGTCCCGGGCTCGGAGCCCAAATTGGCAGTGGGAGCATTGTGATGAATCGAGACCATGATTTCTGGGCCCAAGAGGTCGGCAAATGCCGTCCGAACGCCTAGCGGCGATGTGTAATCCGCCGTTCTTGTGAGCGCGACCGAGAAGCCCCGGTTCTCGAGGATGATTTCAGCCTGCCGCGCGACCCGTAAATTGATCGCCGCCTCTTTGAGGCCGTTGGGCCCGACGGCGCCGGGATCGGGCTCGCCGCCATGGCCGGGATCGATGACCACGTTCGGCGACTCCACCGGTCTGCCAGACACCACGACGACCTCGTTGCCACACGGTGTGAGAACCAGAAAACCTCTCGGGAGCGGCTCGAGGACAGCAACTATCACGCCAGACGGCGTAATCAGCGCGTCGACCTCCATCGGAATGGAAAGAGTCGAGCTGGTGGTGGTCGGTGCAAGAGTTGTCGTGGAGGTGGTTTCTGCCGCCGTCGGCCCGGCCGTAGTGGTTACATGAACGGTGGTTTGCAGCACCGGGGGCACTGTCGCCTGCTGGGCGGTGCACGAAGCCGATACGAGCGCGAACAAGGTCCCGACGATCAGCGTTTTCCACCCCGTTCGCTCACGTGGTCTCACATGCCAACCATCACGGACCACACCATTGAGTTGTGGCCCTGGGCGGCGGCCTGTCTACTACTCAATGCCCCGGAAGGTCGGTACGCTGCAGATAGATGTTTGGGCCATTGAATGGTGTGAGAGTGGCTTTGGTGGCTGCCGCAGCAGTTGCCGCAATTGCTGCAGCGGTGACCGGCTACTACCTCGCGGCCCTGGTCTTGTTGGCAGGTGTCGGGATACACGGCCTCGGTTGGCTCTATCTGTATTCGCATCGGGATGGCTCGCCGAACAGATAGTCCGCTGCAGGATCTGGCTGGTCCACCGTCGTTACGCCATGAGGCGTGAAATCGTACCCGCCAGGTCGTCAGCGACTTCAAGTGCCACGGTTAGGAGCTTGTCGCGCTGTTCATGCACCGCATCGATCGTCGTTACGCCTTCGCGCAGATCGACATACACCTTTAGCTTTGGTTCAGTTCCGCTGGGACGGGCCAACACACGTCCATTGTCACCCAGCTCGAGCTCCACCAGAGCTTGAGCTCCTAGCCACGATGGTCTTGACCCGGCGTTTGCGCGGAAGTCGGTCATCTTGGTGACTTCGAATTTTCCAACGCTGTCAGGTGGTGTCGACGCCAGGGAGTCAACCGCGTCGAGGATTTGGCGCTCCCCCTCGGTGCCCTCACGAATCAGGGATTTCTGCGAGCTCACCCATATCCCGGTGCGACCCCACAATTCGGCCAGCGCGTCCATCAACGAACGGTTGTGCTCCCGCTCCAGAGCTGCGATGTCGGCAAGCATCAGCGCCGCCGAAATCCCATCTTTGTCACGGACGGTCCGACCAATACTGAAGCCGAGGGCTTCTTCGTAGCCGAATGCAAAGATCCCATCTCCAGCCTGCTCAGATGACATCGCGGCGTTGGCAATCCACTTGAAACCGGTCAAGGTCGTCAAATGCACCGCCCCCGCCGAGGCTGCCAGCTGACCGAGCATGGGGCTGGAAACGACCGAGTTGGCGGTAATGGGTGTGCCATCTGCGGCCCAGTTGTCGAGAATGTACGAACCGAGAAGGACGCCAAGCTCGTTGCCAGTCAAAAGTCGCCAGCGACCACTGAATCGAACTGCGGCCGCGAGTCTGTCGGCGTCGGGATCATTCGCCAGGATCAGCTCTGCACCGATGTCATCGCCCAACTCCATGGCCATGTCCATCGCTCCTGGCTCTTCAGGATTCGGGAATTTCACCGTTGGAAAGCGACCGTCCGGCTCAAATTGGGCCGCAACAGCATGGAAGTCGTTGTGTGATGTCCGATCGAAGACGCCAGCTACCGTCTTACCCCCGACCCCGTGGAGGGGCGTGTATGCAATCCGCACCGTCGTGGACGGTCTTTTCGGCCGATTCGAATCGATGTCGACCCAGTAACGGCTGGTGATATCGGGATCGATGGGGCGGATCAGATGATGGCCGGTAGTGAACGCACTCTCGATTCTCGGGACATTGTTGGCAGCACCGACAGACTCGATGGCCTTGGAAATGGCAACATCGGCAGGCGGGATGATCTGCGCGGCGTTGTCGTCATACACCTTGTACCCGTTGTCCGCCGGAGGATTGTGGCTCGCCGTCACAACAACCGCCGCCGCTGCGCTCATGACTCTGGCTGCAAAAGCCACGAGGGGCGTGGGCGCATAATCAGGAAAGTAAACTACTTCGATCCCGGCTGCCGCCAGGACCCCAACCGTGTCCTCGGCGAACTGACGGCTTGACGGTCTTGCGTCGAAGCCGACGATGACCGGGCCGTCTGGCGGACCGGCGTGGCGTTCGCGAAGGAAATCGGCAACACCTCTCGTCGTTCGGATCACCACTGCCCGGTTCATGCGATTCGACCCTGGCCCCACGACGCCGCGTATTCCCGCGGTTCCGAACTCGAGAACCCCGCCCATTGCGTCCTTTATTGCCTCGAGGTTCGAAGTCGCTATCAACTCCTCGAGTTCGCCGGCAGTGGCCGGGTCAGGATCCCCTGCCACCCAATCCTCGGCTGATTTCAGCAAATCGCTCATCGCGGTCCCTTTTCCGCCCATGTCCAGGAGTCGACGCACATTTCGTCCAGGTCGAGTTGGGCCGACCAACCCAGACCTATGTACGCCTTTTGCACATCTGCCCAGCTCGCTGCCACATCTCCTGGGCGTCGCGGGGCGAATTCGTAGGGTATCGCATGGCCACAGGCCCTTTCGTACGCCGCGATCACTTCGAGGACCGAATGTCCCCGACCCGTGCCCAGGTTGTAGGTGTGCACGCCCGGGTCATCGGAGTGAGCATCGAGTGCCCGGATGTGTCCGGCAGCGAGGTCGAGCACATGTATGAAATCCCTCACTCCGGTCCCATCAGGTGTCGGATAGTCGTTACCGAATACTTTGACCGTTGCCAAGTCCCCGGTAGCAACCTTGGCCACATACGGCATCAAGTTGTTCGGGATTCCGCGCGGGTCTTCACCAATCAACCCGGACTGGTGGGCACCAACGGGGTTGAAGTATCGGAGCAAGGAAATACTCCAATCTTGATTACTGACGTGAAGGTCGCGTAGCACTTGCTCCATCATGAGCTTGGTCCAACCATACGGATTGGTCGCCTGACCGACGGGCATACTCTCTGTAAGCGGCAGTGTCTGGGGCTCGCCATACACCGTGGCCGACGAGCTGAAGACGAACCGCTTGACTCCCACGCTTTCCAGGACATTCAACAGGGCAACCGTGCCACCAACATTGTTGTCGTAATATTCGAGGGGTTTTTCGACCGATTCACCTACCGCTTTCAAGGCGGCGAAATGAATACAAGCATCGATATCGGCCCCCGCGATATCGACCATGGCATCGGTATCGCGGATGTCGGCACGATGGAACTCCGGAGCGGACCCGACCAGCTCGCCGATACGGCGGATAACGGTCTCATCCGAATTGGCCAGGTTGTCGACCACCACCGGCTCATGACCGGCTTCGATGAGAGCGACAACGGTATGGCTGCCGATGAATCCGGCACCGCCGGTAACGAGAACACGCATGGCGAAGAGGTTAGGGGGCGAGGTGCCTCAACCTGCGGGTAGTTGCAGTCGGAATGTGGACCAGCCGTCTTCGTGCTGATAACTGAGCGCCCCGCCCATGACTTCCGCGAGACGCCGACAAACGGTGAGGCCAAGACCCACTGATCTGGCGTGATGTGTCCCGGGGACTTTGCCAAAAGGCTTGAAAATTTGATCCAGGTACTCGGATGGGATCGGACCACCTGAGTCGGCGACTTCGACAGTCACCTGGTCCTCTCCTGTCGCAATTGAAATTCGGACTGTTTCCCCACCGTAGCGACGAGCATTGCTGAGAAGATTGCGAATTATCTGGCGGGTGCGTCCCGGGTCGGCCGATGCCTTCGCATCCTCGGGGCCGATCAAGTCCACCTCACCCTCAAAGACATCGACCACTCGCTCTAGCTCTCTCAAGAGGTCGAATGATTCGATACCAATTGAAATCTGGTCCGGGTCGTCGTGATGAGCGACAAGTAGGTCATCTATCAGCCAGGACGCCTCATCGGCTTCCCTGGCAATTATCTCGATCATTTCACGACGCTCGGTCTCGCTGAACCCCTCGTAGTCGTTGGCCATCTCCCTGCTCATTCCGAGAATTACCGATATTGGGTTGCGCAGCTCGTGAGACACCGTGGCGACGAAGATGTCCTTTGATCTTTGCAACATGATCCGATCGGTGACATCGACCAAAGATCCTTCGAAGTACACCACCTTGCCGGATTCGTCGTGGACCGCCCGAGCGGTGTCACGGGCCCAGATCGAGGTCCGGTCCCTGCGCAGCAGCTCGACGTCGAAGTCGAGAACTACACCCGTCTCCTTGATTTCGTCGACCCATCGGTTGCGGGCGTCAGGGTCTGCAAAGTAGGTATAGACCCTCTCCCGCTCCGCCAGCATCTGCTGGGCGCTTGGATAGCCAAGCAACATCGCCAGGGCCTCGTTACCTGCCAACAAAGTGCCGTCCGGGGCACTTCGGTAGAGAGGAACCGGGAGCAGGCTGAAGAATGTGTTCAGCGCTTCGACACGTGACATACATCCCCTTTATCGGTCAAGTCTCCCACAAGCCTGATGGGTCCTGCTGAGGTTTTCTCACAAGATGGGTCTTTTACGCCCTCCGCAGACCATCTTCATCCAGGATCCAGACCCCCGATGCAGACTCGGGCAGGTTTCCCACCCCTATCGGAAAGTCCTTCTGATAGAGGTCATTCGCTACCAAGGCGCCCACCAGCAGGATCTCGTCCAATTCATCGAGTATCAATCCGGAGGGCGCAGTTCCGATCCGGATTGTTTCGGCCAGCACAGACGACGATGAACTACTCCCTCGGCCGTGGGGCATGGCCAGGAGCACATTTCGGACTGATGCGCCGAACTGGGGGTGGTTGACGTCGATGATCTGCCCCGATTCGGGCTCGATGCCTCCCCAGAAGGAAAGCGGCTCATCCAATCTCAGGATTCGCCCTATGCCCTCTCGTCCGGCGATGAGTCTCACCGGTCAACCAAACGATCCGATAACACCACGCGTTGCTCAACAGCCGACTGGACACAGTCCGCCATACCGCCGAAAACAACCTCCACACCAAGATTGGCAGGCGCGTAATACGCCCACTTACCGGAGTCCGTCATGACGGCGCCTGAAATGTCGCCCATTATCGGGGTGATGTACGTGCATGTGTCCGTGACCACGGTCGCCCCAAAATCCTGGAGATTATCCACAGCCTGCTGGTCCAGCGTCGCCAATACATCCCTCGATGTGTTGACGTAGAAAGGCACTCGTGATCTGGCGCCGACCACCAGAGCAGCGAGACGGGTTAGCCCTTCAGACGACATATGCGGCGTGCCGAGTGACACGGCTCCCAGAGCTTCCTGCCCCGAGCTCACAGATCTCCGCATCGCGGCCAAACCCGATTCATCCACCTCGAGCCTCGAAGGCTCCTCATCATGGGTGGCCAGCGCCATAGATTGCGCTTCGGGTGTCACCCCAACCACATGGAACATGGCGGTTGATCCGGACGAGGCGGCCGCTGCACCCAATGCCTTGAGGCGGTCCTCGTCAGAGCGCTCGTCCAATCCGACGATGACAGGAACTTCACTACC
Source organism: Acidimicrobiia bacterium (assembly GCA_041751055.1). Lineage (GTDB taxonomy): Bacteria > Actinomycetota > Acidimicrobiia > Spongiisociales > ZC4RG35 > MA-ANB-1. The sequence goes on from JBGSYD010000008.1 coordinate 48,248, forward strand.
CGCATTGGCGCCAATCCACAGACCCAGCGCGGGATAGAAGATGTCTTCGCTCAGGAGCGAGTCGGGGACGTCGACCTCTATAGCGAGCGTTGCCCGACGCCCCCTATCGGTGTGGAGCCCGCTGAACGGGGCCTTTCCGACCACGGCACAGGCCAGATCCATGAAATCCCCGTAGCGATTGGTCCTTGCTCCCAAGACGGAGTTAGCAAACACGATTGCGTTGGACTCACCCCACGCTATCTGTTCTCCGAGCTCGGGCCTGGTAGGGAGCTGATATGGGGCGCACGTCCAGGTTGGGCGGCATCCCAGCGAGACATGGATATCCATCAGGTTCCTGGCTGAGCGTTCAGTTGCTGCGTCGCCTTTGAATAAGTCGGGATGAAGCAGATCAAGGCTTGAGACGTTGAGAGTGGTTGGGACCGCCACAGACGCACCACCGTCGAGGAGGCGCCGTGCGAAGTCGATACCGGCTTCACCGTGATAGAGGCAACCATCGATATGGGCCTGAGTGATGTCCACGAGAGTATCCGTTCCCGTCGCCTGTGCGACTGCCACGACAAGCTCCATGGCCATTCTCCTGCCGGGGCCCGCCTCGCCGGCGAGGATCGCGCTGTCTTCCGGTGTCAGCTGCATGGAGACTGTCTCGACAGACGTGGAAGATTCTGTGAAAAAGCCGCTTGGTTCAAAGTCGGCTCAGTCCAAAGGCAATTGCATCTGCGGCTCGGGCCGGTAAAAACGATCGATACCCGTCCAAACCAGATGATCCATGAAGACCCAGGAGCGGCGATGGATGGAACTTGGTCCCCAGGCCTGCAGAGCTGCCTTGTGGGTGGGGCACGGATAACCCTTGTTGCCTTCAAAGTTATAGCCGGGGAACTGCTCGGCCTCCCCGCGCATGATCCTGTCACGGGACACTTTGGCAAGTATGGAGGCAGCGGCGATCGAAAGTGAGGTTGCGTCACCGCGAACGATCATTCTGGCCCCTCCGATGAAGTCCCATTTCCCGTCCACGATCACCTCGTCAGGCTCTAAGTTGAGGCCGGCAAGCGCCCGGCGGCCGGCCAGCCTCTGGGCCTCGGACATTCCAAGCTCGTCGCACTCCTCGGCGGACGCATGGCCAACCGCCCAGCCTGCGACCCAGCCGGCGATCCGATCGAACAGAGCCTCCCGCTCATCTTCGATCAACATTTTGGAATCCCGGATCTTGTATACGCGCTTACCGCGTGGGACTATCGCTGCCCCTACGGTCAATGGACCGGCCCATGCTCCTCTGCCCACTTCGTCGATTCCCACGACGACTTCGGAGCCTCCCTCCCACAACTCGCGTTCCACTGCCAAGCTCGGCGAGCGCCGCTTCAGGGAAGGGCGGAGCTTCGGCGCTGTCGAAGTAGTCACATTCACAGCGTAGGCGTCCAGCTTCCGAAGATCGTTCTTCAGTTGAGTGAAGGATCGGTCGGGTATGTCGCCAGGATCGCCAGTCGCCCGGCCTGACGACGCAGAATTCGGCTCCACATTCCGTCGGAACGATCGAACGCGTCGTCTGGCGAGGCCGGAACGGCATACCAGGCTCCTTCAGAAATCTCATCCTCCAGCTGGCCCGACGACCAGCCGGAGTATCCGGAGAAGATTCGGACTCCGTCAATCCCACCCGGCGGAGGGTCATCGAGATCGAGGGTCGAAAGTCCCGGGATCGATGTTGCGTTGCCCACCCCCGATGACGTCAGCCCGATTGCGACTTCGGGCTCGACCGGCCCACCGATGTAGACGAGTCCGGGTTCTGCTGACACCAACGCCCATTGGGGCAAATGATCCGCCACGAGATGAGCCGAAGGCCGGTTCAGAATCACGCCCACAGCTCCCTCCGCATTGTGCTCAAGGAGCAAGATGACAGAGCGATGAAAGGTCGGCTCGACAAGGAGGGGCGATGCCACCAACAATGTTCCTTGAAAGCTCATTTCACTCACCTATTCCAGGGCAATTTAGTTGTTACGGTGTGGGCGATGCCGCTGCCGTCCGTTCTGCTCCATGACCATCTCGATGGCGGCTTGCGACCCGAGACCATGTTCGAACTCGCCCGACAGAGCGGGTACACCGACCTACCCGCCGACAACCTAGACGATTTGGCCGATTGGTTCGACCAGTCCGACTCGGGCAGTCTCGAGCGTTATCTGGAGGCATTCGACCACACGATCGCGGTGATGCAAACACCGGAAAGCATTGAACGAGTGGCATACGAGGCGGCCGTCGATCTGAGTGCCGATGGCGTCGCCTACTCGGAAATCCGGTTCTCTCCCCCACAACACACAACTCAGGGCTTGAGTGATGTCGATGTGATCGAATGTGTCTCAGCCGGTATGTCCCGAGGCGCGGAGGAGAGCGGTTTGCGGTGGGGTTTGATAGTCGATTCGTTGCGTCACCTTCATCGTGCCGAAGACCTGGCCAGAACAGCCGTAGCGGCGCGTCACTTCGGAGTTGTCGGATTCGACATTGCCGGCCCGGAAGCGGGCTATCCCCCACGGGAGCACCTTGCAGGACTCAATTACGCTCGCCTGAACGGTCTGAGAATCACCATCCATGCCGGAGAAGCCGGCGGAGCCAGAGGGGTCTCTTACATGGCATCCGCCATGGACGAGTGCCACGCCGAAAGACTCGGTCACGGCGTTGAGATCATCAGGGATTGCCAGCTCGCGGATGGCGAGATCGTCTCGGTAGGCAAACTGGCCGCCAGGATTCGCGACAGGCGCGTTCCGCTCGAGATGTGTCCGGCATCGAACATGGCAACTTCGAAAATGACCGAGGAAGAGCATCCTTTTGGACCTCTCTTTCGCGCAGGCTTCAACGTGACTCTGAGCACTGACAATCGATTGATGAGCAATACTTCGATGAGCAAGGAATACGAGTTTGCCTTGAAGCATGCCGGCCTGGACGAGCAAGACCTTGTGCGAATCACCCGAGCTTCGTTGGCGGCGGCCTTCACCACCTCCGAAGCCAGGTCGGAGATCTGGCACGATCAGATCGCACCCGGCTTCGCGGGCGCCGGGATCAATGTCGGGATGGATTGGCTCACATGAGGGCACTGATCAAATATCCAGATGAGGAAGGCCTCAGGCTGGAGGAGCTACCCGTTCCGCAACCGGGCCACGACGATGTGCTCATCAAAGTCAATGCGGCGGGTATCTGCGGGACAGATCTCCATATTTACGAGTGGGACGATTGGGCAAGGCATGCGGTGCCGGCGCCGATAACCGTCGGCCACGAGTTCTCGGGGGTGATCGCCGACGTTGGCAAGGGTGTCTCGGGCTTTGAGGTGGGCGAATTCGTCAGCGCCGAGGGCCACATTGTTTGTGACAAATGCCGGAACTGTTTGGCGGGTCGCCGCCACCTTTGCCGGGACACCGCCGGAATCGGTGTCGATGTGCCCGGCGCCTTTGCCGACTATCTGTTGGTGCCGAAATCGAACGTCTGGCGGCACACGGACGGAATCGACCCTGAAATCGCTGCTCTCTTCGATCCTTTCGGCAACGCCGTCCACACTGCACTCAAATTCCCATTATTGGGCGAAGATGTCCTCATAACCGGTGCCGGTCCCATCGGGATCATGGCGGCGGCAGTGGTCAGGCATTCCGGTGCGAGAAATACTGTCATAACCGATGTGAACCCGTTCCGGTTGGGCCTTGCCACGAGAATGGGCGCTACCCGGGCCGTCAATCGCGCAGAGGAGGATATGGCCAGTGTACAGACGGAGTTGGGCATGCACGAGGGATTTGACGTCGCCCTCGAGATGTCAGGCAACCCGTCCGCATACCGGGACATCATCGAAAATACGATACACGGAGCCAACGTTGCCCTCCTCGGCATCCCGGAGAAGCCGTTCCCCATCGAGTGGAGTGATGTGATCTTCAACATGCTGAATCTCAAAGGAATCTACGGGCGGGAGATGTTCGACACCTGGTACAAAATGAACATCTTGATCGAGTCAGGGGTAGACCTCCTACCGGTGATCACTCACCGATTCGAAGTGGAGCAGTACGAAGCGGCGTTTGCGGCGGCAAGCTCACCGCAGTCAGGCAAGGTTCTGATCAAATGGAATGAGGACGCTGTTTAGCCGTCCAGATGTTCGTTGATCCAATCGACGACTTCACCCACCAACTCAGGGCCTTCCGGTTCATTGAAGATCTCATGCCTTAGTTTCGGGTAGAGACGCCTTGCCACCGCGGATAACTCACCGAGGCCGACGGTTGATACCGGGGGCACAATCGTGTCGCTGCCGCCATGGAGGACAAGAGTCTCAACCTCCCAGGAGTCAAGGTGGTCAGAAACGAAATCCTGCGCCGCAAAAATCGCGGCACCCAGCCTGGCGCTGCTCTTGGTGTAGACCAATGGATCGGCAAAGTAGGCCACCCCCACCTCCGGGTCACGGCTGAGCTGGGCTCCGTCGAGATTGTTCGGCACCATCGCCTTTGGCGACAACCTGGCCAGTATGGGCGCGAAGGCTCGTTGCCACCACGCCCCGCCTCCGATTGCCGGTGCGCTCAGTATGGCGTAGCTGGGTTGGCGACGACTGTTCAAGAGGTAGCCGGCGCAGATCAGGCCGCCCATGGAGTGACCCATCAGAATCACGGATCCATCGGCGTTTGTTATCAACCGCTCCACCTGATCCCAATAGTGACTCCAGTTCTGGACATCGCCGCGTGGCCCCCCACTCATCCCGAATCCGAACAGGTCAGGGGCTGTGACGGTGAACCCTGCCTTCGCCAGAAGTTGGGCTGTTTGCTCGTAACGACCTGAATGTTCCGCCAACCCGTGAACCAGCACGATGTGAGCGCGGGACTGATCGGTCGGCTCCCACGTGCGAATGGTTTGCTGGCCGTATCGATCGTCAGGTACCTCGACTACTTGGCCCACAATGCTCCTCTGTGTCTCACGGCTTTCGCGCTAATCCCGAACTTAGTGACGTCGGACCGAAATTGGTCAACGTCACACCTCGATCGGAGTTGGGGCGCGACCATCTTCAGCTTCATGTTTCACTCTTTGTGGAAAGGTGGCTTCTTGATCGACCCCGAGACCCACGACTCCCGGATCTCGATCTCGATATTTCCTGAAGAGACCGCCGGTGAGAGGTAAGCAAGTCCAATCCCCTTCTGGAGCATCGGGCTCATATTGCCGGAAGTGACCGTGCCGGTGCTATGCCCCGACCGCGCGACATGACCATGGCGAGGTACCCCCCGGTCTTCGAGCACGAAACCGACCAGCCTTTGGTCGACTCCTTCCTTCAACTGATGCTCGAGGGCAGCACGACCGATGAAGTCGTGGTCGAGGTCGACCGCAAAACCGAGATCAGCCTCAATCGGCGTAACACCCTCATCGAGATCTTGGCCCCACAACGGGAAACCGGCTTCGAGGCGTAAGGTGTCCCGCGCTCCAAGGCCACATGGCCTAACACCGAGATCAAGCAGGGCCTGGCCCAAATCAACAGCCGTTCCAGGATCAGTTACCAACTCGCCACCGCTTTCCCCGGTATAGCCAGTTCCCGCCATCGCAACATCACCGTTGCCCCATTCGACGCGTTTTGTCCTGAAACGCCGGGGCCCCGCACCGAAAAGTTCGTCAAATACCTCGCGGGCGCCGGGTCCCTGGATGGCCAGCATGGCCGTGTCCATCTGCAGGTCGATCACTGTGCAGCCGGGTTCGGCCGCAAAAGCTGCCATAACCCGGGGTTGGTTTGCTGCGTTTGGCATCACCCAGAAATGATCCGGATCCCACCACCAAACGATGATGTCATCGATGACACCTCCGGATTCGTTCAGCATCATCGTGTATTGAGCTTTACCCGGTTCGATTCGACTGAGGCTGTTGCACAGCAAACGGTCGGCAGCTGCGGAGGCCCCTTCACCCGTGAGTTCGAATCTGCCGAGGTGCGAGACGTCGAAAAAGCCAACCGACTCTCGAACCGCACGGTGTTCGCCCAGGACCGAGTCGTACTGGATTGGCATCTGCCAACCCCCGAAATCAACGAGCCTCGCGCCATGTGCGAGGTTGAAATCGTTCAGGGGCGATCGACTCATCCAGTGAGTCGTTCGCCGCGGTCCTCCAGTCGAACGATGCTGGGCCTACCCGGGATCCGAGTTGGTGCCACCACGTCGTCCAGAGACTCAGGCTCTTCCAACCCGTATTTGACGACCAGGTTCAGATAGTCACGTTGATAGAAGACCTTGCAACTGACGTCTGGGTAGAGCTCAGCCAAACGTCGGACCTTGCCGTTCTTCTTGGTCACCAGCTTTTGGTTCATCGTGGTGATCTCGATGTAGAGGTCATCCTCGGGGAGGTAGAAGTCGGGCGTGAAGAACTGTGAAGCAATCCCATCTTTGTCCCATGCGATAGCAAAGGATCGCGGCTCGTACTCCCACTCGACACCGTAAAAGTCCAATAGGAGTGCGAACTGTCGTTCGCTGTTGTGAGCGAACGGAACCTCATGAGCACTGCGGAGCTCAGCGGTCAGGTTGCGCCTGCCTCAATAGCCCCGGCGAATGTGTCCTGATCAGGAAAAAGCTGATGGATGGCACCTTCCACCTCGGTCTCGACCGGGCCGATCGCAATGCCAAACACACCCTGGCCCCTTCGGAATACGTCAACGACCTCTTGTTCGGAATGTGCGGCATAAATCGTCTGGCCGTCGCTGAGGAGTGTCACATCGGCCAGAGGGCGGTCGAGGGCCATCTGTTCGCGCAGGATCTTTACAGCCTGCCTTATTTTCTTGAGACTCATGCCCGCATCGAGTAGTCGTTTGATGACTTTCAATTGGACCACGTCTGAGAAAGAGTACAGCCTTTGCGACCCGGAGCCGGTAGCTTGCTGCAACGAGGGCAGAATCAACTCAGTTCGGGCCCAGTAATCCAGCTGGCGGTAGGTGATCCCAACCAGGTTGCATACTTGGGGCGCCCTGTATCCAAGTTCCCGCTCTTGTGTCATCGAATCCTCCGGCTTACACGGTCGTAATTTCGCCGTTGTGAGAAAGCTACCTGGAACAACCCGCCCGGTCAACGTCTTCCTGTGGAAAACTCGGCCAAAGTTATTAGGAGCCTGGTCCCTCGCCGAGAAAATCCTCGATGGTCACTTCTTCGAGTAATTCGCGGAAGCGAGATACCTCATCATCGTCTTCCTCGTCTTCGAACTCGATGCCTGCCTCTGCCAGTACAGCGGGTAGCGCAAAAATCGGAGTCCCGGATCTAACGGCGAGGGCAATTGCGTCGCTGGGCCGACAAGAGATATGAACGTCGCGTCCCCCGACGTCGAGTGTCAGGTCGGCGAAATAGACCGAGTCCCGCATCTCTGTTACCACGACTTGTGTCGCCAGCACACCCGCCGAATCCAAAACGGAACGCATGAGATCGTGTGTGAGGGGTCGAGGCGGCACAACACCTTCCATCGCAGTCGCGATCGCGGTTGCCTCGTTGCCGCCGATCCAGATCGGCAGGTAGCGGGGCCCCTCTTTCTCCTTCAGCAGCACAATCGGCTGATTCGAGGGCAACTCGACACGCACACCGATGACGTCCATCGCCACTGGATCGACTTGACCTGACATGTTTTGAGATTATCACCGGTGACGAGTCAGTCACACAGCCTCGGTGGCGTGGAAGAGGTTCCGGGCCAAGACTGCAGGATCGTTCACAAACGCCTCCATGTCCATCACAGCCCAGATCGAGGGGAGATTTCGGTAAAGCCCTTGCCAATCGAGCCCGTATCCGATGAGGAATTCATCCCCGATTTCAAATCCCCGGTATTCGATCGGCACTTCACTGACCCGTCTTCTCGTCTTGTCGAGCAATCCAACGGTGGCTACCGACAATGCCCCACGATCAAGAATCATTTGACGGAGGACGTTCAGAGTCAGGCCCGTATCGACTATCTCCTCGATTATGACAACTTCCCGACCCACGAGCGGCCCGACGGTGTCCATCGAGACTGAAATTCGACCGCTTTCGCCAAAGCGATTGAGTGCCAGAAAATCGATCTCGCAACCAGTCGAGATCTCCCGAAATAGATCGGCCGCAAACATGACCGACCCGGTCAGGACAGTGACGAAAAGGGGATTTCGATCCCTGTAATCGGCCGTGATGGCTGCACCCAATTCAGCGACTCTCGACTGCAGGTCGACTGTCGTGATGACTTCTGTGGCCACAACAGGATCGGTCATTCAGTGTCACCGTTCCGGGAAAACCAGAACGTGATCGACTCCCAGAAGGATCCAGGCCCCAGCTTGGGCTCGACGACAGTCTCGACCACAGGAGATGGCTCGGGAATCGGTTCTCCATTAGCCGGCGCCGGTGGTGTCGAGAATATGCCCTGGCCCGCCAGATGAAGAAATGCCTCGATGTCTCTTTCGACCGTGAGAGGGCCTGGTTCGGGTCTTGGCTGTATCGGTATGTACGGGTTGCCGGTGCTGACCATCCGGTAATAGGGCATCTCATCGAATGCATAGTCGAGGAGGAGCCTTGCATCTGCGAAGTGGCCCCTCTGTCCTTCTGACCCGAGGAGGATCACATAGATCCGACGACCATCTCGTTCCGCAGCTCCTACAAAGGTCAGCAACGCCTGAAATGTAAATCCGGTCTTGACGCCGATCATTCCGTCGTAGTCGTCGAGCATCAGATTGGTCGATGACCCACGGCGCAGGGAGCCATCAGGGGCGGCCGGGAACACCAGCGCTGTGGAGCGCACCGCGTCGGCAAAGATGGGATATTCCATCGCTTTGCGAGCGATCACCAGGAGGTCGTTGGCTGTGGAATAGTGACCCGGCGCATCGAGGCCGTGAGGATTGGCGAAGTGAGTGTGCTCCAGCCCAAGCTCCGCGGCCCGCTGGTTCATCATGTCGACAAACCCCGAGACCGAGCCTCCGATGTGCTCTGCGAGGGCGGTGGCGGCATCGTTTGCCGAATGAACCATCAATGCCTTGAAAAGCGCTTCCACCGTTACGGTCTCACCGGCCACCAGGTCGATCTCTTTCTCGCCGGTGGCGGCGGCGCTGCCCGAAATGACCACTTCGTCGTCGAGATGCCCCCGTTCCAACACCAGGAGGCCAGTCATTATCTTCGTGACGGACGCGATGGATCGCTCCGTGTCGGCGGAGCGTGAAGCGATGACTGCTCCGGCACCGTCGTCAAACAGCAGCCAGCTCGGCGCGGTTGGAGACGGTGGTTGCGGCACGGGCCACGCTTCTTCGACCAATACCGGGTAGGCAAGAGGTGCCGACAAGGCGGTACCGACGCCACCGGCGTAGACCGCCAAAACGGCGACCACGATCAGGATGACTCGCTTCATAGGCCGAGGTGGCGTCTCAGCTCCCCGTTGAGCAACGCCCTGTGCATAGCCAGGACCGAATCAGTCGACGCCTGAGCCAGGTCTCGGGCGCGCTCCTGGGCCTCAGGATTGCTCGCTCGCATGAGCGGGCCGACCAGTTGGCGCAGCAACTCGGCTTCTCGTTCGGCAGCGAGCATCACTGCCCGGAGGTGCCGGGCTTCCAATCCGAGCTCCATGAGGCGACGTGCTTCGGTAGCCGCGTGGCCGGCTTCAGGGGGGAAAACTAAAGAGTCGGATATCGGTTTGATGACACCAGAGTCGATAAGGCTGTCCAGTTGGGCTTCGGTAAGCGACGATCGTTTCAATAGCTCGTCACGCGATAGCGGCTCACCGTCGGGATCGAGTGGCTGGGTGCTCTCCGAATGCAGCGACGAGTCTTCACCACGTTCCCACAAAGTCAGTTTCGATTTGATCACTTTCAGCGGGAGAAAATGGTCGCGCTGCTGTTCGAGAATGAATCGAAGCCGTGCGATCTCCTCTCGTCCGAACTGTCGATATCCGCTAGAGGTTCGGTGAGGGTCTACCAGACCTTGAGACTCGAGAAACCTGATCTTGGAGACCGAGACGTCCGGAAACTCATCCCGCAATTGATTGATGACTTCTCCGATGCTCAGCAGGTCCTGCTCAGGCATCGCCGTGCGCAACGACGAAGTGGAACCGCCCGACCAATACCTCGTCGCCAGGTTCAAGTTGCGCAGCATCAACTCGGGCTTCATTCACGTACGTGCCATTTGTGGAGCCGCTGTCCTCGACAGAAAGACCTTCCGCGCTGACGAGAAACCGACAATGTTGCCGGGACACGGTGACGTCGTTTAGAAAGATGTCGCTCTCGGGATGTCGACCAACCGTCGTGTTTCCTTCAGATAAGACAAACGTCAGGCCGGCCCGGGGGCCCTGTTCGACCACAAGCGCATAACCCTCAAAGCCGTCGATCTGGGCTGCCTCATCACGACTGAGTGGGTGCTCGCCACGGTCGGCGATGGGTACGTATACGACCGTAGGGTCGTTGTCCATCTCGACCGATTGGTCCGGGCTTTCTGAGTCTGGTCGGGTTTCCTCGTTCATCCTCACCCGATGATAGGAAGAATTCGAACTTCAGCCGGTCATGTCATTCGGTCAGGTCGCGATATCCGCTGGCATCAAGCAAACCGGAAGCTTCGAATTGGCCATCGATCTCGATTTCAACCAACCAGCCATCGACGTATGGACTGGTGTTGACCAGTTCCGGATTCTCGCCGACACCGACGTTGACTGCCGATATCGTCCCGGCGACAGGTGCATAGACCTCACCTACAGACTTCGTGGATTCAACCTCGACGAGGATGTCGTCCTTGGCGATCTTCTTTCCGACTTCGGGAAGTTCGACGTAAACGATGTCGCCAAGCTGGTCTTGGGCATAATCGGTGATGCCGACACGGATCTTTCCATCGAGTTGTTTGATCCACTCGTGCTCGTCCGTGTAGACCAGGTCTTCAGGTATCTGCATCCATCCTCCTCGGCGTCAACTTATCAGGGACCCGATGGCGACTCTAATGCAGTGAGTCTCTGGCGGGTCTCGCCTATGTACTGGGCCATCACCACCCAGTACAGGACCAGCCCCACAACGCCGAAGAACCATGCCAACCCGAACATCAGTGTTGACAGGAGGCCGGCTTCTGCCCAGTAGAACGCAGGGATTGCCCCGTATAGGCTAAAAGTTGCGGCTTTGCCCCAGTATCGCACCGACAGCGTCCCTCCCCCGCGGTAGGCGAGGTACAACGTCACGGCGCCCATGATCACTTCCCTCACCAGGAGCGGTATCCCGATGATGAGTGGGACCACCCCGACGACGAGGCCACCCACCACGGCCGACACGATCATGAGGCGATCGGCCACCGGGTCCAGTATGCGACCAAACTCCGTCACCTGGTTCAATTTCCGCGCCAGGTAGCCGTCTATCCAATCGGTCCAGCCGATGAAGAAGATCAACCATGCTGCGAATGCAACGTTCTCGTCGACAATGAGGACCCACCAGAACCAAACCACACCCAACAATCTGATGAAGGAGACCAAATTGGGAATGGTGAGGATCTGTCTGGACGACACATTTTCTTGCACTCCGAGAGGCTAAACCGTCTATTGCAGCGGAGTCGCAAATTCGAATCCACCGAGACTCGAGTGGATGCCGCCCAGGATTCCATTTATGTCGAGCTCGACCAGATCCGCCCGGTAGGCCTCAGTGATCTGCGCCGAATACAAGGACAGGTAAGGGAGGTCTCGATTGACCATGGCCTCAATCTTCCAAATGAGCTGGCGCGCTTCGCCGACGGTCGTGGCTTTGTGAAGGTCTTCGATGAGGCGGTCCATCTTGGGTTTGCTGTAGCCGGTGTTGTTTGCGTTGCCATCGGTCCCGAAAAGCTCGGCGTAGAAGCTCGGATAGGACGGGTTTCCAAGAGACCAGCCGAGTAAAACCATGTCGTATTGCCGGTGGCCCCCTTCGTCAGCTGTGAAAGCCAGGTCCACAACTGTTGAAAAGTCGGTCGGCACCGGGATCACCGAGAATCCAAGGAGTTCGATTCGTTGTGCAATTGCCTCGGCATATTGCGATCTGGCCGGGTCGTAGACATCTCCCGGGGTGAGAATGGTCAAGGGTGCGGGTTTTACGCCGTTGATCTTGAGTCCGGTTCCGGCGACTATCTCGTCGTCCCCGAATGAGGGTTCCTCGTCCCACGTGTAGCCGGCGCCCCTCAGTCCTTTGATGGCTCGACCCAAGCGCTGCTTTATCGTTCCGTCGCGCAAGGCCGATATCTCACTCGCCATATCTTCATCGAACCAGAATGAATTGGTGGCGGGCATCACAGTCTCCGCAACGGTTGCCGAGGGGGCAAACTCACCGGCCATCGCCGCGCGGTCTATCAAATAGGCAACGGCCTCTCGAAAAGCGAGCGAATCCATCGGTTCTCGGTTCAGATTGAAACCGATGTATCTGAGCCCAAACGTGTCGGTTTCGACAGTGGCGACACCCTCCGCGCTCAGCCGGGCAGCATTGGCGTCCGTGACCCCTTTAGGGGTCAAAGCGGTGTGGACCTCGCCGGCGACTAAGGCTTCGGTCAGGGCAAGCTCGTCTTCATAGACGTGGTATTCGAGGATCTCGGTCATGATCGGCGTGTAGCCGGGGTTGGGGCGGCTGACGACGCGATCGTCGAGGACCTCGACAATGTGGAGCGGTCCGCTCGCGACATCACCAGAGCCGTCCAATTCATAGAGGTCGGAAGCGGAATCAACAGCCTCGACCCTTGATTCCCAGTAGTGGGCAGCCATGACGGGCGCCGTTCCGACGGCATAGGGCCAGGTCTCCAGTCCGGGGCGTTCGCTGAACTCAATCGACAGAGTCGTGTCGTCGAGGGCCTTCACCGATTCCACAGTTTGTGGAAATGCAGTTGCCCAGCTTCCTCCGAGATTGAGGCGACGCACCGACTCGAACGTGAAAGAAAAGTCCCGAGCCGTGATCTGGTTTCCGTCATTCCAACGCATGTCCCTTTTGAGACTGACCACGACCCGCCAACCAGTCGCGTTCCAGGTTGGATCGGCTATCGAGTCCGCCAGCTCAGGTTGCAGTTCGAGCGTCCGCCCATCAAGTTTGAAGAGGCCTGCCTTGGTCGGGGCCAGAACGTAGGCATCCCAGACTGAATTCGACTTTGCGGAGTACTCCCAGAAATTCTGTGTCGAAGGTCCCTGAAGGATCCCGATCCGGTATACGAAGGGTTCCAGATTGGCTGTGCTCAAGGAGCCGATGCGCGTTGTTGCGGTCTCCTGACCCGCGGGCGGCGCTTCTCCGACGAGCTCGACAGCCGTCAGATTGGTGTCGGCGTTGGCGAATTGAACTAGTCCGGCTACCACGATCGTCGCGAGGATGGCTGTGGCTCCGAATGTGCGGGCAAATCTGTCTGGCAAGTTCTGTTACCTCCCAGCAGATAAATCGGCACAAAACAACGCCTACTTGACAGGAAGGAAATATGTCGGTGGGGAACCCACCGACGTCATTGGTTTGCGCGCTAGTTACTATTTCCCACCAGATCCGGGCTGTGGCGCAGCTTGGTTAGCGCGCCGGTCTGGGGGACCGGAGGTCGGGAGTTCAAATCTCCCCAGCCCGACTGATCCAAGTACTCGGTTAATTACTGAGTGCTTGGATCAACCACGCGATTCCCTGGATCAGACGCCAACCCAGGTAGGCGGTTGCCAGCACCACCATGATCTTGAAAGACCAGGGAGTCGGAATGTCTTTCGCATCCTGTTCGAAAGTCTCTTCGCTCATTTTCGCTCCCGTTTCCGAGCGATGATGTGCACCGGGTTGCCAAAAAAGCCATGGCGGTCGCGAATGCGGTTTTCCAGGAATCTGAGGTAGTCGTCACCAAGGTCACCACCCGATACAAAGAGAACAAAGGTTGGTGGTGCGGTACCGGCTTGCACCACGTAGTGGATCTTCGGTCGTCGGCCCTTTCGAACAGGTGGAAGGTGTGCCGACGTCCAATCCCGGACCATCCGGTTCAATTCCCCTGTCCCGATTCGTGACTGGCGGGATTCGAGAACTTCTTCGATCGCCTTCCCGAGGCGGCCAACCCGCGCTCCGGTCGTGGCAGACATGCGAAGCACCGGGGCCCATCCCACAAACCCGAACCTCTCCGGCAGGGAACGCTCAGTCCACTCGCGTTGTTCCTCGTCCAAAGCATCCCACTTATTGAGAATCACGACGAGCGCAGTCCCTGCCTCGGCGATCTCGCGGGCGATCCTCTGATCCTGATGAGTCACTCCTTCGGTGGCATCAATCAATAGGAGTGCTACATCGGCATCTTCGAGAGCGGCCCGAGCCCTGATGACGGCATAAACGTCCGCATCCTCGGTAATTTGGGGGCGGCGCCGGATTCCGGCCGTGTCGACCAGGATGTAGTTCCTAGCATCGATCTCCACTTCGACGTCGATTGGATCCCGCGTGGTGCCGGGAACATCAGACACAATCACCCGCTGTTCGCCAACAAGGCGATTGAGAAGAGTTGACTTACCGACATTGGGACGCCCGACTATGGCCAAACGAGGTAGCCCGGTGCTCTCAGGCGCAGCCGACTTCTCAGGAAGGACCTTGACCAACTGATCGAGTAGATCCCCTACCCCCCGTCCGTGGTAGGCGCTGATCGGGTGGGGCTCCCCGAGGCCGAGTCCCCACAACTTCCCGATCTCGAACTCCCCGGCCGTGTCGTCGACTTTGTTCGCCGTCAGCAAGACCGGTACTTCCGCAGCCCGCAGGATGGAGATGACTCCGGTGTCATCATCGGAGAGATCGGTGGTCGCATCCACAACGAAGAGCACGGCGTCAGCGCCCGCAACCGCTGCCTCGGCCTGTTCCCGGATCGAGGTGTCGATGCCGGCTTCTGGTTTCTGCTCCCATCCGCCGGTATCCACGAGCATGAACTCCCTCCCCGACCATTCGGCCGGGAACTGGCGGCGATCGCGGGTGACGCCGGACGTTTGCTCGACAACTGCCTCACGACTTCCAATGACACGGTTCACCAAAGTGGACTTCCCGACATTGGGTCGGCCCACGACAACGACAACTGGCAGCGCGCCCACCGTCAGGCGCTTATCAATTTCAAGGCTTCGGACGCAGTCCAACTCCGGTCATTCTCGAGATATCCGTCTCCACTTGGCCCCTTGGCTGTCACTCCGGCCTCGACCAGATGCTGCAGAGTTGTCACAAACGAGCGGAGTTGTGGTGGAAGCGGGAAATACTCCCCTTCCTCAGTCACCTTCCACAGCTCAAAACCATCACGCGGCGCTAGCCGGTCGATGACCTGCTGCACCAGGTGGTCCGGTGCGCTTGCGCCGGCGGTCACCCCTACTGTGGTCTTCCCGACGAGCCACTCGTCCGAGATGTCGTCGGCCGAGTCGATTCGATGCGCCTCAACCCCTTTTTCCCGGGCGACGCGCACCAGTGCCTGGGTGTTGGAGGAGTTATGCGAACCCACAACAAGGATCAAGTCGCATTCGGCACTCAATTGGCCGACAGCTTCCTGGCGATTGGTTGTGGCGTAGCAGAGGTCGGATTTTCGGGCTGTAGCCAGCTTCGGGAACCTGTCACTGGCGTCGTCCATGACCTGTTGCCATTCATGCAATCCCAACGTCGTTTGGGCGAGAAGGGCAACCTTTGACGGATCCGTGGGCAGGTATTCACCAAGCCCTTTCTCCGGCTCCACAAGGGTGATGTTGTCGGGTGCTTCTGCGACCGTCCCCACGGCCTCGTCGTGACCCTCGTGCCCGATATAGATGATCTCGTATCCTTTTCGAGACATCGCTTTGACTTCGTGGTGAACCTTGGTGACCAACGGGCAAACAGCGTCGATCACAACGGCTGCCCGCTCCCCCGCTCCTGCTACCACTTCCGGGGCGGACCCGTGTGCGGACAGCATCACTGGTGCACCAACAGGCACATCATTGATGTCGTCCACGAATACAACTCCGACTTTCTCGAAAGCCTTCACGACCCACTCGTTATGAACGATCTCGTGGAAGCAATAAACAGGAGCTTCGAATATCCGGGTCATCCATGTAAGGGCCTTGATTGCCATCTCCACTCCGGCGCAAAAGCCACGTGGTTCTGCGAGGAGGACTCGTTCAACTGTCATTGGGTCTAATGGTAGGAAGGGTTGGGATTCAACGAGAGCCGGCCGCGACCACATCCAGGATGGTTTGTACGACTTCCTCGATCTCGAGCCTGCTCGTGTCGATGACTATCGATCCGGGGGGCACGACGAGAGGCGACTCCTCTCGAGTCGAGTCGATCTGGTCCCGGAGGTTCTGTTCGCCCAGCACTGACTCAACGAGTTGACCGGTCTCACTGGAGCGTCTTGCTGCCCTCACCTCTGGATTAGCGTCCAGGTAGATCTTGATTTGGGCCCCGGGAAAGACAACCGAGCCAATATCGCGTCCCTCGACAACTGCCGAGCCACCGCGCCCGGCTACCCAGGCTCGTTGTGCGTCCACGAGAATTCGCCTCACTTCGGGATGGGTTGAAACCTCTGAGACCGAGCTGCCGACCGCAGCTCCCCTGATCTCGGTGGAAACGTTCTCACCGTCGAGGAACATCGCGCCGTCATTTTGATCCAGGGTGACATTGCGGAGAGCATTGGCGATACCGGGCCCGTCGGTCGGGCGGATGCCAGCACGTGATGCCATGAGCGTGGTGGCCCGGTAATACGCCCCGGTGTCCAGATGGGGAAGCTCGAGATGTCGGGCAACCTCTCGAGATACGGTGCTCTTGCCGGTTCCGGCAGGTCCGTCGATGCTGACAATGACTGAGCTCACCGCGAGCGAGGTTAAACACTGACGAAGGACTAAGTACGGAGAGGGACCGACCCGGGGCGTCCTAGATGGGGGTTGTCTTGGACAATGGGGGCAAAGGGCCGGTGCGACCTCTCCGTGCCCCGAAAGATAGCAACGTGAACGTCGAAGTGGCAGATTTTGTTAGATATTTTTGAGCAAATACTCATTTATTGACGCTGGCACCTGAGTTTTCTAACCATTCCCAAAACTCAGGCCAGGTCTTGTTTACGACATGTGGGTCGTTGATTTCGATGCTTTCGTGGATCAGACCCAGCAAAGCAAGACTCATTGCAATTCGATGATCGTTGTGGGTCTCGAAGCTGCCGGGCCTGGCCACGCCCGGGATTATGGTGATCGAATCGGCGTCGGTCTCCACAACTGCCCCGAATTTCGTGAGCTCGGTCTCGAGTGCACCAAGGCGGTCGGACTCCTTGAGACGGAGGGATCTGAGACCAGATATCCGGCTCTTTCCTTCCGCAACCGCGCAGGCCACCGCGACGGCAACGGCCGCATCGGGGGATTTGGACATATCCACATCCAACCCCGTTAGGTTCGGTGGGCCTTGCAAACGTGTGAAGGTGCTGGCCACGGTGACGTCGCATCCCATCGCCGCCAGGGCCTCTACGACGTGGTGGTCCGGCTGACCGGTGAAGTTCCCGGAAACAGTCACGGCACTACCTGTGATCGCCGCCGCGACAAGTGGGTACACAGCTGACGATGCGTCGGGAGGAACCACGTATGAGGCAGCAACGTACCCGGTTGGCGCGATCACATATCTGGGACCATCCATATGGACTGTCGCCCCAAAATGGGTCATTACTCGAATCGTCATAGCGACATATCCGGTCGAGCCTTCGAGCTCTCTGGGAAGCACTGTTGTCTCAGTCTGCGCCAATGGCGCCGTTGCCAGGATTGCCGACAACATCTGGCTGCTTTCCGACGCATCTATCTCAATGGCCCCGCCGGGGATCCAACCCCGTCCGATGATCTTCCACGGGTAATCGCTGCTCACCTCCGCCCCCTGGGCCGCCACGGCGTCGATCACCGATCTGACGGGACGTTCTGGCAGCCTGCCCCGGCCAACGATTTCGCAAAGGCCGGGGACCAGAGCCGACGTAGCAATCAGATGCCGTGCAGTCAACCCGGACTCTCCTACGTCCAATGTCCCCGAAGGTGGTTGGAACCGGCCGTCGGTTCCTGACACCTGCCAGGACCCATCGGTGAACTCGATCTCGGTTCCGAGCAGCCTCAGCACCCGAATCGCCGCTTCAGAATCCTCCGAGTCGAGTGCCCCCGTCAGGGTTGATTCGCCTCGTGCTGCTGCCGATATGAAGAGCGAGCGAATCGTGTGCGACTTGGAGCCGGGGACTTGTACGGTCCCCAATTCGAGTCGCTCCCCAGGCGATACAGATACGGTGCTCAATTGGACTGCTTCGCCCGGGCCAGGAGAGCTGCGATCTCCCGGTTGGTGAGTTGCCTCGACTGGCCCGGCCGCAAGGCAGAATCAGCAATAGGTCCTATCGCTGTCCTGACCAGGGCAACAACCGGATATCCGATCGCATCCAACATGCGGCGCACCTGACGTTTGCGGCCCTCACCCATAATCACCTCGATCTGGCTTCGCCCTCCATGGGATGCCACCAGTCGAGCCTTTAGGGCGCGAGCCGGACCATCATCCAACTCCACCCCCTGCTCGAGGACCCGAATCTCTCCGCGGCCGGGTTCCCCGGCCACCTCAACCAGATACTTCTTGTGCACTTCATACCTGGGATGGGTCACTACATCAGCCAGATTTCCGTCGTTGGTCAACAGAATCAGACCCTCTGAATCTGCATCCAATCTCCCTACCGGATAAAGCCTGACATGGGAGTCAACGAGATCGACGACGGTCTTGCGTCCTTGAGGATCGTCGGCAGTGCTGATGACGCCAACGGGTTTGTAGACCAGATATGTGACGTGTCCCGGGTTGACCGGCACCGGTGAACCGTCAATTGTGAGGATTTGAGACTCTACGTCGACGCGATCACCGAGGATCGCCACTTCTCCGTCTATTGCAACCCGACCCCTGGCTATCGCGGTCTCAGCTGCCCGGCGCGACATCAACCCGGCATGTGCGATCGCCCTTTGCACGCGGATGCGTTCCGCCACCGTTCAGATCCCGGGTCGGAGGCTGTCTTCTAGACCTTCCAGTGCCTGGGTGGGTGGAACGTGGTCTGCCAACGGAGGAAGCTCCCCGACATCGTTGAGCCCGAGTTTCTCGAGAAAGACATGGGTTGTCCCGTAGACCGCCGGATTGCCGGGAAGGTTGAGGCGGGCAGTCTCCTCGATCAGACCCAGGCGTTCCAAGGTCCTGACCGCCGAGTCGGAGTCAACGCCACGGATCTCAGAGATCTGGCTGCGTGCGACGGGCTGGCGATAGGCAACAACTGCAAGCGTCTCAAGAGCCGCCGGAGACAATCGGCGGGCCGTGGCCGACGAACTGAATCTCTCCAGGTACGGATAAGCGTCCGGATGACTGTAAAGCCGCCAGCCCCCTGAGACGTTCCTCAAGGTCAGGCCGGCATCACGAAGCTCGAGGTCGTCTTTCAGCTCGGTGAGGAGCTCCTGGACCCTTTCCGTCGACATTTCGAGGACTTCGGCCAGCTCCTCCATAGGTACAGGTGCCTCCGTCACGAAGAGTATCGCCTCGAGCGCACTTTTTGGGCTCACGTAGCCCACTCCGACGTCAGGTCGACGTCAAGCTTGCCAACGTGCCGGACCTCGATGCTGGACAGCCAGTCGCGTTGATGCACTTCGATCATGCCCCATCTAGCCATCTCTAGTAGGGCAAGGAAATAGGCGGCGACTTGCACGGGTCGTTCGCAGTGTTCGGTCAGCATCTCAAAATCGGCCAGTGTGGCCTCGGCAACCCGAGTTCGTAACTCCGCGATCGCTGCCTCCACCGAGGGGAGTTCCAGATCGAGATGGTCGAGGTCGGGCTCCTCTTCAGAGCGTGTCAAGACCCGTGCGGCAATCCTGGCAAGTCCGACGTCGTCGACTGGCAAAACTATTTCGGCTGGAGATGTTTTGATCTCCTGATCGATACCGCTGACCCGAGGAACGTTGCGATTGGCTTCCTGGAGCCGTCGGAAGAGGACGGCCGCAACATCTTTGAAAGTCACACAGGCAAGCAGTCGCGACAGCAGACGATCGCGCTCTTCGATCAGATAGAGCTCCTCATCCAAATCGAGGGCTCCCCTGCTCGGCAATAGCGAGTGGGCTTTCAGCTGAACCAGCGTTGCGGCAATCAAGAGAAACTCGGATGTGACATCGAGGTCCATCTCGCGGATCTCGTCCAGAAATGACAGATACTCCGAAACCACTTCGGTCATGGCAACAGCGGAAATCTCCAGCTGATGCTTGGAGATGAGTTGGAGCAACAAGTCGAGCGGCCCCTCAAACACGGCGGTCTTGACGTGGTATGTCATCGAGTTCCGTCAGGTTATCCCTGTCGTCGGCGAACCTGAGGTTTTGCGGGCTGATCGGCCATCTGGAGAATTTCCCATACTGTCGGTGTGATCGATTCGGGGCGGATCCCATGATGGTGCCGGGCAAACTCGACCACCAGGTGCGCCGAGCCAACAGCAGCGAGTTCGACGGCGCCGCGGACGCCGTGGTCGCGATACGTCTGCATCCGCCGGGTCAAAGGAAGATGCGCTTTGATAAGGAGGGAAGCCAGCGACCTCCCAATCGGGCCGAGACCAGCATCCCTCTTGCCCACATCGTGGAGCAGCGCGGCTTGGATCGCCTCTGGTTCGATGACTCCAGCGGAAACGACAACGGTTGCAC
This sequence comes from Acidimicrobiia bacterium, assembly GCA_041751055.1. Lineage (GTDB taxonomy): Bacteria > Actinomycetota > Acidimicrobiia > Spongiisociales > ZC4RG35 > MA-ANB-1. The sequence goes on from JBGSYD010000008.1 coordinate 68,786, forward strand.
CGTGATACCCGTGCGATTGGTCCCTTGGATCCTGGGCAAAGAACAGTCGCTGCTGGGACTCCCCCAACCAACCGCGGACCTCAACCACCTGAATCGGGCTGAGGGGCCGGGCGGTGAGAAAGTCGAAGAAACGTCTGGCAAGATGTGGGATCGAGCCCGGCATCTATCAGTGCGTACTTGAGGATTTGCAATTCACGCAGAGGATCGAAGCCGGTCGGGCTTCGAGTCGAGCGGGCGATATTTCGTTGCCGCACTTATCGCATGTGCCGTAGGTACCGGCTTCAATATGGGCCAGCGCCTCGTCGACGTCGTCGAGTTGGCCCTTTATCGAATCGACCAAACCAAGAACTTCGGTGCGTTCCGCCGTAACTGAGGCCGCATCGGCAAAGCTGCCGCCAAAATCAAGGTCAGCCCGGAGATCACCGGTTTCGGCTGCGCCCAACTCTTCGAGTTGATGGACTAGATGGGTGCGCTCCTCGAGTAGGGCGACTTTGGCTTTGGATGTGTCGAAGCTACTCATGACTCATCGGCTCCTCGGGTGTGCCTGCACGTAGATTTCCAAAAGGTGTGCTGAACTGACTCTTGTGTAGACCTGGGTTGTGCTGATCGTAGCGTGGCCCAACATTTCTTGGACAGTTCTCAAGTCGGCGCCACCCTCGACCATGTGGGTTGCCGCGGAATGACGCAGAACATGTGGTGAGACCCTCGAGGGATCGAGCCCGATTTTCTCAGCCGCTTCCCTGACGACATTGAAGATAGCCTGACGGCTGAGGCGTCGGCCCCGCATGCTGACAAACATGGGATCGCCCTTTTGGTCCCGGCGCACCAGCTCCATTCGATCGGGAAGCCATCTCGAAATAGCTGAAACAGCCTTGGAGCCGAGTGGCACCAGACGCTGTTTCGAGCCTTTTCCGGTGACGAGGGCAACTCGATCGTCGACGTCTACATGGGTGAGATCGAGTCCCGATGCCTCCGAGACACGGGCACCCGTGCCGTAAAGAAATTCGAGCAGTGCGGAATCGCGACGGCCTTTCACCGATCCGTTGTCGGGCGACTCCATCAGACGAATTGCTTCGTCGGTAGTCAGAGCCTTTGGGAAAGGTTGGGGCAGCTTCGGGCTATCGATGAGAAGAGTCGGGTCCTCGGATCGAAATTCCTCACTCACCATGTAACGGTGCAGCCCTTTAAGAGTGGCGATCTTCCGCGCAATTGTGGATCGGGCAAGGCCCTGCTTCCCCAGGGAGGAGACGAATTCCTCGACCTCACTCGCCCCGGGCTCAACGTCGCCGAGGAACTCCAGGTATTGATCCAGATCCCTCTTGTACGCCTTGATTGTGTTCGCGGCCAGCCCTCGTTCCACTCGCAGCGAGATCAGGTACTCGTCGAGGCAGGTGGCAATCGCCATCCTGGCGGTCGGGCTCACCGAGCGGCCAGGGCCTCGCTCACGGGCGTGTACATGGCCTCGAGGCTTTCGGCAACTCCGGGATGGCACACCATCTCGCCGACGACGTTTACCCCGGGCACGAGCTCCGGATGATCCAACAAGGCTTGATCGAGGCCCTTGTGCGCCAGCGAAGTCGCGTAGCGGAGAGTGGCATTTGTCAATGCATACGTCGACGTGTGGGGCACCGCTCCAGGGATGTTGCCGACTGCGTAATGGACCACGTCGTGGACCACGTATGTCGGCTCCGCGTGCGTCGTCTCACGGGACGTCTCAAAACAACCACCTTGATCGATCGCGACGTCCACCATGACGGCTCCACGTTTCATTTCTTTGACCATCGGCTCGGTCACCAGCTTCGGTGCTGAGGCGCCGGGGATCAGGACAGTGCCAATCACTAGATCGGCAGCGAGGACCTGCTGTTCGATATTCAGTTTGTTGGAATGGAGCGTGACGATGCGCCCGTGGTAGAGCGAGTCAATGGCCCGCATCTTGTTGATATCTGTGTCGAGGACCACCACGTCGGCCTGCATTCCCATGGCTATCACAGCCGCATTGGACCCGGCGATCCCACCACCGATGACCACTACTTTTGCGGGGCTGACTCCGGTGACACCACCGAGCAAGATGCCCCGTCCGCCGTGTGCTTTCTCCAGAAAATACGCACCGGCCTGAGTGGCCATTCGCCCTGCGATCTCAGACATCGGCGCCAGGAGGGGGAGACTTCGATCTGCGAGCTGGACGGTTTCGTATGCGATACCAACAATGCCTCGACTCCGGAGGCTTTCAGCAAGTGCGGGATACGCGGCCAGGTGCAGATAAGTGAACAGCAGTTGACCCGAATGGAACATTTCCACTTCCCCAGCCTGGGGCTCTTTGACCTTTAGAATCATCTCGGCACCGTCGAACACCTCCGCTGCCGAATTGACGATTTTGGCTCCCTGCGCCTCGAACTCCTCATCGGAGATGGTCGACCCGGCCCCGGCATTGGTTTCAATCAGGACAGAATGACCCCGGTCGGTGAGTTCCCGGACCCCGACCGGCGTGATAGCAACGCGGTGCTCCGCCGTCTTGATTTCCTTCGGGACTCCAACGATCACTGATCTACCTCCTCAGTCAACCTCCCCGGCTCTCCTATCGCCCGAAGTCCACAGGCAGTGAACCGGGCGCACCTACAAAGACTATTCGACAGTTGCGTCGACCGTAAGGGTCCTATTTGCTTTCTTGCCGGCCACACGTGCCGCTTCTTCAACGAGGCCGATAAATAGAGGGTGAGGCTCGTCGGGCCGGGACCTGAACTCAGGGTGTGCCTGCGTTGCAACGAAGTAGGGGTGGTCGATCAGCTCGATGTATTCCACGAGGTTGTCGTCAGGCGATACACCCGAGAGCCGCATGCCGGCAGCTTCGAGGTCCTTGCGGTAGCGGTTATTGACCTCCCAACGATGTCTGTGCCGTTCGTACACGAGGGTTTCGCCGTACAGATCCCTGACCCTCGACCCCTCAGCCAGCTTGGCGGCATAGAGGCCAAGTCGCATGGTCCCACCCATGTCTTCAACGTCTTCCTGACTCGACATCAGGTCGATCACCGGAAACGGGGTCGTCGGGTCGAACTCGGTGGAGTTGGCGTCGGTGTGCCCGAGGACGTCACGGGCAAACTCGATCACGGCACATTGCAAGCCCAGGCACAACCCCAAGAAGGGAATCTGGTGCTCCCTGGCGTATCTGATTGCCTGGATCTTGCCCTCGACCCCCCTGTACCCGAACCCTCCCGGGACGACGATCCCGTCCAGATCTTCAAGATACGAATCAGCGAGCAGCCCGGTCAGTTCGTCGCTGGGAATCCACTTGAGGTCGAGACGGAGGCCATGTGCGGCTGCTCCATGTCGCAACGCCTCCGCAACAGACAGGTAGGCGTCGGGAAGGTCGACGTATTTGCCAACGATTCCGATCTGGACGATATCTGTGGCCCCTTTTGCCTTTTCGACCATCGCCCGCCAGGTTTCGAGGTTGGGCGGTCCGGTGACCAAGCCCAATCGCTCGCAAACGACCGTGTCGAGCCCACCGTCGTGGAGTATCAAAGGCACTTCGTAGATATCACCGGCGTCAGGGGCGGCGATCACGGCTTTGGCTTCGACATCGCAAAACAAACTGATCTTCTTGACTACGGCATCGTCGATCTCCCGGTCGGAGCGCATGATGATGACATCCGGGGAGATCCCCTTGCTGCGCAACTCAGCGACCGAATGCTGTGTGGGCTTTGTCTTCAACTCGTCAGAGGTAGAAATAAATGGCACCAAGGTGACGTGGATGAAGAGGACGTTGGAGCGCCCTACCTCGTTCCCGTATTGCCTGATCGCCTCCAGGAACGGCAGACTCTCAATGTCCCCGACCGTGCCGCCGACCTCGGTAATCACCACATCGATATCACCCTGAGTCCCGACCCTCCTGATCCGATCTTTGATCTCGTTGGTGATATGTGGGATGACCTGGACTGTGTCACCTAGATAGTCGCCGCGTCGTTCTTTCTGGATCACACTCAGGTAGACCGAGCCCGAAGTGACGTTTGATGTCCGTTTCAGGTTCTCGCCTGTGAAACGTTCGTAGTGACCGAGATCGAGGTCCGTCTCTCCGCCGTCGTCGGTCACAAATACTTCACCGTGTTGGAACGGGTTCATAGTTCCAGGGTCGACGTTGATGTAGGGGTCGAGTTTCTGGTTGACGACTCTCAGACCCCGCGCCTTGAGCAAACGGCCCAGCGACGATGCCGCGATGCCCTTGCCGAGCGACGACACCACTCCCCCGGTGACGAAGACATACTTGGTTTCCTGGGGTGAGGGTGAGGGATTATCGCGCCCGGATCCGGGGGATGAATCCTGAGGAAAAAGTGACCCGTCCATGACGGGATGCCAGCGTAGCAGTTCGATCGAGCGACGCCACGTTCTCGCTAGCTGGCTGCCAACTCCAGCAATTCGGCTGCTGCCTGTTGGCCTCGGTCGCTCTCGGGAAGCCCGGCGATCATCCTCGACAATTCCGCAAGGCGCTCTTCCCCATCGGCCCTGGCCACGGCGGCGTCGGCCCCGGTTCGCGTGACCACGAAGTGGCTGTCCGCAAAAGCTGCAACCTGGGGAAGGTGCGTGACACATACGACCTGTTGGGTCTCCGCCAGGCTTGCCAGCTTGCGTGCCATCGCCAGAGCCGTTGCCCCGCCGACCCCGGCGTCCACTTCGTCGAAGACAAGAGTCCTCGCACCCCCGCCCCGCGAAGACAGGTTGACGGCCAGCACCAATCTCGACAGCTCGCCGCCGGATGCAACCTTGCTCAAGTCACCGGGCACCAGGCTTGCGTGGGATGAGAAGAGAATCTGAATGCGGTCTGCGCCTCTCGGCCCGGGCTCGATCTCCGAGAAATCAAAGACAACCGATGCCGTATCCATCGCCAGCTCGTTGAGGTGTGAGGCGATCGCTTTCGCCAGTCGATCGGCGGTAAACCGGCGTGCCCCGGCGAGCTTCCGTCCGGCGTCATCGAGCAATTTGCGAGAAGTCCTAACTTCGGCATCAATCGAGAGTCCTCTTTCAAGGAGGCGAACCAGCTCCTCCTCTCTGGCAGATGTTTTCTCCCAGAAGCTCAGTATCTCATCGAGGGTGCGCCCATATTTCATCTTCAAGTCGCCTAATAGGTTCAGCCGCGATTCGATGTCGGCAAGGGCCCCCGGGTCGTCCACGAGGCTCTCCACATTCGACGCGAGGTCTCGACTGATTTCTGTAATCGCGTAACCGACACCCTCAGCAGCTTCGGTCACTGGAGCTGAGGCACGATCGAGATCTGTGACCTTCCGAAGATGGCTGATCAGGTCGCCTACCGATGATTCTGCAACCTCCAATGCGCCGATTGCTCCTCTTAGGTTCTCGCGAATCTCCGAAGCGTTCCGTAAACGGAGGTTCTGCGTTTCGAGCACGTCATCGTCGCCCTGAGAGAACCCAGCCTCCGAGATTTCGCGGGTCTGGTACCTCACCAGGTCGAGCTCACGTGTTAGTTCCAGCTGAGACCCTCCCAATAGTTGCTGCTCTTCGAGCGCTCGCTGCAGGGTGGCCCACGTCTCGGAGTAGGCGTGCAAGGCCTTCTTTCCCGAGTCGTCGAGATTCGAATCGAGCAAGTCGAGCACAAACCGCGGCTTCCTGAGCTCCAGCTGATCGTGTTGTCCCACCACCTGAACCAGTTTGTCGAGTGTCTTCTGGAGAACTTTGGCTGAGACAACTTTTCCATCGATGTAGGACCTGCTGCGACCATCCCGGGGGACGACCCGGGTCACACCCATCTCTGACACGCCGGTGAAAAGCCCGTCTGCTTGGGCATTTTCGGCCATTGCGCCCACCATCGCGGAATCAGACGAGTCGCCCATGAGCAAACGGAGAGCGCCAAGCAGCAATGTCTTGCCTGCCCCCGTTTCGCCGGTGATGACAGTGAGTCCGGGTCCGGGATCAACATAGGCATCTCGTATGAGACCGAGGTTTTGCGCTCTGAGGTGGACCAGCATCAGGGCAAATCGAATTTGTGCTTGACGAGCCCGGCAAATGACGGTGGGTCGAGCGTGACGAACAGCGCAGGTCGGTCCCCCCTACGGATCGCGACCACATCACCCTCGTGGATCTGGCCGAGGTTTGCCTTGTCGACGCTGACCTTGACCGTGCGGTCCCTCCTCACCGTTATGAGAATCTCCTGATCTGGTGGGATAACCATCGACCTGGAGAACAACGAATGGGCGGCAACAGGAGTCAAGACAAACGCGCGCAACGTCGGTGCCACCAGAGGACCTCCCGCGGAAAACGAGTAAGCGGTCGAACCGGTTGGCGTTGCGACAATCAGCCCGTCGGCCCTGTACGTCACGAAATCCACTCCGTCGATCGAGACACCAAGCTCGATCAACCGTTGACTATCGACTTTTTCCACAACCACGTCGTTGACACCGACGGCAGTCGTGCCGTTGACAGTTGCCGAAACCGTCATCCTCTCTTCCAGGCCGAAACGTCCGTCGCGCAGCCGCTGGACAACTTCTGCAGTCTGTGATGGCTCTGCCGCAGTTAGGAATCCAATAGTTCCCAGGTTGAATCCAAGGACGGGTACATCCGCCGCCAGCGCATCTGCGACTGCCGAAAGCATCGTGCCATCTCCCCCAACCGCAATGACCATGTCAGGTGCATCATCGACGACGTCAATTCCGGCTTCGGCAAGGGAACCCCGCAGTTTCTCCGCGAACTCTTCTACGTGAGAACGGTCTTCCCGCGTCCGCAAAACGACTCTCATATAAGGCGCAATCGATCGTGAGTCAGGGCCACCGGGAGCCTACGATGCTTCAACCTGGTCGAGGATGGTTCCCAGCAACTCTGCGAGTTCTGCGGCCGGTTCAGGTAGCTCGGAGGGATCCAACTCTGCTATTTGGCGAAGTTTGGCTTCTATCTCCTCGCGGGTCTCGTCGGAAATGTTCATGGTTCGATTATTGCCGATTGCCAGCACTCAACACCAGATCTACGGCGGCTGACAGATCGGCCGCCACGAAATCGGCGGCGTTCGGAGCCTCCCCGACGGCGGTTACTCCGGTGAATACCAGGATCGACGTCCAATCCTGCTCACGTCTGGCCATCTCGATATCGGTGTCGACCCTATCGCCGACTACCCAGGCACCCTCCACACCCCGATTGCGAATCAGGGTTCGCATTGGCTCTTCTGGCTTCCCGGCGACCAGAGGCGCAACTCCAGACGCGACCGAAACAGCCGCAACCAGCGCTCCGGCCCCGGGCCGCAATCCGACAGCGGTCGGGAACGTCGGGTCTACGTTCGTGGCGATGAACAACGCACCCTCCCGGACCGCACTTGCTGCCCGGTGGATCGTCTCGTAGTCGGCCTTTTGATCGATGCCGACGATTACACATTCGGTCAGGTCGGGGTCGTCGACCAGTTCGCGACCTCCCTCCGTCACTGCCTGAGCGAGGCCGGGGCCACCAATGACGAAACATCGGTGCATCTGCTCGGGAATCAGATTCACCGCTGCTTGACCTGAGGTGACCACATCATCAGGTTCAACATCCACGCCCGTCAGGTCGTGTATCTTCTTGGCGACCTCCTCCGGGGTTCGGCCGCTGTTATTTGTTGCGAAAATGACCCTGATTCCGCGTTGTTGCAGTTTGTGAAGCGCCTGGGGCGACCCCGGCACGGATTCGGATCCCAGGTAGACCACACCATCGAGGTCACATATCACCGCGTCAGTCACTGCGGGTGCCAAACCGATCCAGGATCTCTGTGTAAAGGAGAGTGGTCCTCTCAACCGATTCTATGGAGACCCGTTCGTCGTTTCCGTGAAAAAGGGACAACAACTCGGAAAACCCGATCCGATCGTCGAACAGGCCGACACCGTATGCGATCGTGCCCCTGGCCCTCCAGAACCGGGCGTCAGTCGTGACAGTCATCATTGTGGGTATGAGGTTTCGATGCCCTTCAAGAGCGTTGACGGACTCGGCGATGGCCTCCCACAAAAGTGTTGGGTGGGAAGACACATTGGCTGCGAAGTCCATCACAGGCTCGATCTCGATGTGATCCGAGCCGCTGCCCATGACCTTGCGCAAATAGATGTCCACATCCTCACGCGTGAAGCCCGGTAGTGCCCTGATGTCAATGTCGGCGCGGGCGTCTGATGCAATCGTATTGGTCTTGGTTCCGGCGATAGCGCGGTTCGGCGAGACCGTCAGATGAGTTGCGGCATGTGCATAACGCGCAAACAACGGGTCGGTGACTGCGATCCGCTCGAGCACCGCGTCAAGTCGGTCAACATCTTTTAGATCCGAGGCTGTCGTGGAATCTAAACCCAGCAAGTCGATGAAGTCGACCCACTCCTTTGAGATGGATGCCGGCGAGTCACTACGGAATATACCCGCCAACGCATCGACCATCTTCTCCAACGCGTTGTCGGCCCCGTAAGGGGAGGAACCGTGTCCGGGTGTACCGGACGAGCGGAGGATCGACCAGAACGGGCCCTTCTCTCCCACCGATACCGGGACACCCGGAATATCGGACGCTTCGATCTGGGGATACGCCACCTCAGTCAGGAGGTAATCGGCTCCTACCAGATCCCAACGATCCTCGACGAGCGGGAACGCTCCATATTTGCCTCCGGACTCCTCGTCCGCAAGAGCTACAAAGACAATGTCACCCTCGGGCTGTCGTTCGCCTCTGAGGTAAGGCCGAACGGCGACCGCCATCGCCGCCGTGACATTCAGCATGTCGACTGCACCGCGACCGATTACCAGGCCATCCTTAATAGTCGCCCTGAACGGATCCGTCGACCACCCGGTTGGGTCAGCCGGAACAACGTCGAGGTGCGGCGCCAGAGCAAGTGATGGCGCATCGAGGCGCTGGCCTTTCACCCGGTAAACCAGCGATTGTCTTCCCGGTGCCGGCTCAAACACTTCGCCCGCCACACCAAAAAATTCCTGCAGTGTTGCGACTGACCTCGCCTCATGTCCGCTGTCCAAGCTCCCGTCGTTGACGCAAGCGTTGTTGATCAGCGTTTCGAGTAACTCGACAACAGGGCTCATTCCTCTTCCATCATCTCCATCAGAACATCGAGCAGTTCGTACATGGTCGGCGTGAGGTCCATGTCGTAGGCGTCTTCGATCCGGACCCAAATGGTCTCTGCTGCGTCGTCGGCTGCTTGCAGGGAGCCTCCAACCGCCCTACCCAAGAAATCGATCAAGACGATGTGATGATCGGCGGCCATTGATTCGCCAACCCAAATGATCTCGTCCAATTCGACCAACAAACCGGTCTCTTCCTTGACCTCTCTTGTGGCTGCTTCTGCAACCGACTCGCCGAACTCGATCTTTCCTCCGGGCACGGCCCACAGACCCTTTCCGGGATCATGGGCTCGTCTCACCAGGAGAATCTCGTCACCGTCGACCACTGCCACCCCGGTACCGACAATCGGCCTGTCAGCGTTCGTCATCGTGGTGCATCACAATCGCCCGGGCACTGAAACCCCCTGCTTCGAAGAAGTTCTTAGCGAGACGATGGCCTGGCAGGACATGGGCATCGAATTTCGTGATACCTCGGGCCCTGAACATTTGCAACGCCATGTCCCTCATGGCTTCACCTACTGAAACCTGACGGGCCTCCTCGGCAACAAACACGAGCCTGATCGCCCCAATGGTCTCACCGTTGGCCTGAGGGAGGAGTTCTTCGACCCTGGCGAGCAGGAACCCGAACGGATAGTCCAGCACCCAACCGAGCAGAACCAGGGCATTCGGATCTTCGACAGCATCGGCGAGGGCTTCCTCGATGGGTTCCGACAGCCCGTCCGCGAGAGGCCACATCGGGTGCAACGCCACCATTTCCTTCTCGAGTGAGCGGTAGAGGTCGACCAAAACGGGAAGGTCGCCCGTGTCGGCAACGGAGGAGGAGATCATTGTTTCCAGAACGCCAATCGTCGTTTCCAGCGGCTCACTCCCCATCGCGTGACAAGGGCCATGGCTTCACGAACTATGTCCGGCCCCATCTTCGACGTTCCGGCCGTCCGGTCGCGAAAGGCAATCGGCACCTCAACGACCCTCAGGCCCGAGGTGCTCGCTTTCCAGGCCATCTCGACTTGAAAACCGTAGCCAGAGGCTTCTGCTTCCGAATAAGGAAGCGATTGCAACGCACCAGCGTCAAAAGCCCGGAACCCGGCTGTGGCATCCTTGATATCGAGGCCCAGCATGAAGCGGGCATAAACGTTCCCTCCACGGGATATCAGCCGCCGATGAATAGGCCAATCTGGAGTCGAACCTCCGGGCACATAGCGGGACCCGATGGCCAGGTCCGCTCCTTGTTCCAATGCTTGGACGAGGCGCGGCAAGTCCTTCGGGTCGTGAGAGAAGTCGGCATCCATCTCAATCACGATCTTGGCACCGTCGGCAATCGCGCGGTCGAAACCGGCCGTATAGGCGGGGCCCAGACCCTCTTTTCTATTTCGGTGCATCACCGACACCCGGGTGTCTTCTCCTGCGATTCGATCGGCCAATTCTCCGGTCCCATCCGGTGACGCATCATCTACCACGAGGACGCGGTAGCCCTGGTGGGTCACAGCCGAGACTATGTGTGCGAGGTTTTCACGTTCGTTGTAGGTCGGTATGACAACCGTTACCTGGTCAGTAGGCACAGTCGGCGCAGAGCATCTTCCGACGGTTGGCCAACTGACTGGTTCTCTTCACCATGAAGCAGGACTGGCACACGAACTCGTCCGATCTCTGCATCTGGGTTTCGACATTCATTGTCAGCTCCTCACGCCTTATAGCGCGAAGAACCTCAACTTCATCCACCAACAAACTCTCGTTCTTCTCCTCGTCGAGGAGTTGAAGCTCCTGGCTTTCCAGTTCCTCGAGAGCTTCCACCGTCTCTTCGTCTTCGTCATCTTCGTCGTCATCTTCGTCATCGTCGTCGTCGAGGACGTCGACATCGTCCGTGTCGTCGTCATCTACAACGAGCTCATCGAGATCGGCGATATCTTCGATGTCCTCTATATCGTCGACGTCGTCGACGTCTTCGATGTCCTCGATGTCCTCGACGTCTTCGTCATCCGGGTCAACGTCTTCGTCGATAACTTCGACTTCTTTTAGGTCTTCGGTCTTCTGTTTCTTAGCCATTTCTCTCTCTACCCCTCACACGCGCCGGGAGTATACGTTGCTCCACTCAAATCTTTAGGTTGATCGCGGCCGGGATAACCCTCCCGGCCAGCCTTGTATTCCCGATCAGATCTCCGTCGGCTTCCACCGGCCATTCGGTCGAAGTGCTCAGATCGAATTCAGCAACCGACAACCGGCGCACCGCCGGATCGGCGAGGTGGGTTCCTCGGATGATCTTGGGGACCAAAGCCAGTGCCCGTGTTTTAGCAGCATTGATGATCTGGATGTCGAGGACTCCGTCTATCAAGGTCGCTCTCGGAGCAACATTCCAACCACCGGCGAAGAACTGAGCGTTGGCGAATATGACGGCCAGGGCCTCGCTCTCGACGGTGCGACGTTCTGTTACCAGCGTGATTTGTGCCTTCGGAAACCGGGGTAGTCTCGCCGCGAACGCCAGCGGATACCTTCCCGCCCCCAGGCGTCGATGCAGCTTTGGGGCCGATTGAGCGGCGGCGGCCCCCACGCCAGCTTGAGCAACGTTAACAAAATGGCGACGACCCCATGATCCATCCAGATATGCCACATCGACGCTGTAGGTGTCGTTCGTGGCGAGATGTCGCGCGGCCAAGCCTAGATCCTGGGGAATCCCAAAAGTTCGCAGCAAGTCGCAGCCGGTCCCGGAAGGCAGGATCCCGAGGACGGGGCGCTCGCCTGTGTCCATCTCCATCAGAACGTTGATGGCAAGGTTGGCCGTGCCGTCTCCACCAACGACCGCCACATGCGTCCCTCCATTCTGGATATGGTCGACGATCACAGATCGCATGTCGGCCCGTGTCATAGGTGCCGTTAGCTCGAATTCGACATCAGCAGCCGTCAAGGCAGCTCTCACATCAATTGGATCGACCGATCTGGTGCCCGCGGCCGGGTTTGTAGCCACCAGCCATCTTTTCATCCGATGCCCTGGGCGGCCACAACTCCGCGGTCAATCATCTTCAGAGCCGATTGCGCCTCTTCGGATAGCTCAGGGGCGATGTCACGTACCTGTTTGAGCAAATCGACCAGCTGGCGACTCACCCTCACAAAATCCCCAGGGGCCATTCCACCGGTTGTGATTTCGTCGAAATCGAGACCGGACGCCCACTGGAAAGAAGCCTTGCCAAATCCCGGGTCGGGTCGGCGAGTCGGTGACAGTTTCGCATTCCGCTCCCGCCCAACGAGGTCCTCCCAAAGCTCGTCTAACTGCCGCCACCTGTCCTCGATGACTTCGGCCGGCCAATCGGCCGGTGACACCTGATCGCTTCGCGGCTCATACACGAAAGAAGACAACAGCGACGCCAGCTCGGGGGGCTCCAGACCGTAGAAAACTCCACTATCAATGGCCTCCGCCAAGAGCAGATCCATCTCGTTGTATACCCCTTTGAGGCGTTCGCCTCGGCTACTGAGCTCCCAGCCGTCGAGATAGCCGAGATCGGCGAGCAACCGAACAATCGCATGAAACTCCTCGACCAGGCCGTATCCGGACGATCTCCTGGCGGTTCGATGTTGCTCCAGCTTCCGTTCCAGCCGCTTTGCCCTTCGAGCGGCCCCGAGATGGCGGGCAGCATCCGGACATCCCGCCACCGGGTGGGCGAGCTCGGCAGGCTCTGACTTCCGTTTGGTCCCTTCGCGGGGCGGGACCTTTCTCAGCCTTCGCAAAAGCTCCTGAACAAAACGGCGATCGCGCGGGCGAACGGGGTACGGCAAATCCAGCGATCCGGCACGAGAGCTTCCGCTGAGAATCTCACGATTACTCAGCGTCGAGACCCTCCCCGACGTGGACAGGACGAGGTAGCGAGTTCCCCCGTCTTTGCGCGCCAGACGTTTGAGGACGACATAGCGGCCGTCTCTATTGCCGCCAACAACGTCAACTACGGCACCCTCGGCCAGAGTCGATGCGATATCGTCGGCCCGACTCCTGGGCTGTGCCGACTCCACAAGGGCCAGATACTCCTCGACGGATCCTCTTTCACAGGTGGCCCGCTTCAGCTCCTCGCCATATTGGCCCTCCAGCGCCGAGATCGTCTTGGCTGCGGCATGCCGGTCGCCTTCCCGTTGATAGGCGGCGAAAGATGACGCCAGTAGCTCCTCGGCGCGTGCCTTCTCATATTTCGACACCAGATTGGCGGTCATGTTGTATGTGGGCCGAAAGCTGGACTTGAGGGGGTGGCTCCCCACCGCGGCAATGTCGGTGACGTTTCCGAATCGAACGTATGGCGAATGGAGCACGACACCGTATCCCTCGACGTCGATGCCACGGCGACCTGCCCGTCCCGTGAGTTGGGTGTAGTCGCCGGGCCGCAGCAACTCATGGGACTCACCGTTGAAGCGCGACAGATTCTCGATAACCACGCTACGAGCCGGCATGTTTATGCCAAGGGCAAGGGTCTCGGTAGCGAAAACCACCTTCAACAAACCCGATTCGAACAGCTCTTCGACTGTCTCTTTGAACGCCGGAACCAAGCCTGCGTGATGAGACCCGATCCCCTGCTCGAGTGCTGCCGACCAGTCGGCATATCCCAAAACTTTGAGGTCCTGATCGTCGAGGTGGGCAGTTCGCTCTTCTGTGATGGTCCTGATTCTCTTCCGCTCACCCGGATCGGTAAGCCGGACCCCGGCGTCAGCGAGACGGCGGGCCGCCGAATCACATCCGGCCCTGCTGAATATGAAGTAGATGGCCGGCAATAGCCGTTCCTCCGCCAAGCGTTCGACTGTGTCGATTCGACTTGGCGTTTTGAATCTCCGTCGACTCCCCTTCTCGAGGCCCAGCATGTGATCGATGCGCGGATTCGACCGTCGCCGACCGTCCCTGGAGACAAAAGTCGGCAACAGATGCAACGTCTTGGTCCCGCCCGTGTCCTTGATCATGTACATCGATTCGAGCGGGACCGGGCGATGGTCGGTAGCAATGAGACGGGTGGAGCCGCGCCGCTCCCCCACCCAAGCTGCGAATTCCGCGTTGTTGGAAATGGTTGCACTGAGACAGGCCAAACGGACGTGACGAGGACAATGGATAATGACTTCCTCCCAAACCGCTCCTCGCATCCGGTCCTGGAGATAGTGGACTTCGTCGAGGATGACGTAAGCCACCCGATCGAGCCGCGAGGCGTCGGCATAGATCATGTTCCGCAAGACCTCGGTGGTCATGACAACTACGTCAGCGTCGCCATTGACGACATTGTCGCCGGTGAGCAAACCCACATTCTCCGGGCCGTGAGCTGCCACCAGATCTGCAAACTTCTGATTGGATAGCGCTTTGATCGGAGTCGTATAGAAGACCCGCTTTCCATCGCGGAGGGCCAAAAATATCGCGGCGTCGGCCACGAGTGTCTTCCCCGATCCTGTTGGGGCAGTTACAACGACTGAGTGCCCGTCCTCCATCGCCTCGCCAGCTTCGAGTTGGAACTCATCTGGCAGGATCGGCAGGGAATCCCAGAACCCGTCAAGGCGGGGCTTCATCGCCGCAGCGTCAATCTGATAAGCCAGTACGTGGCCTCATACATGACGTACAGGGGCGTCGCCAGGACGATCAAGGTGAAGGCGTCGCCACTGGGGGTGATCACGGCGGCTCCAATGACGATGAGCAGAACCGCCCACCGGCGCCCCGAAGCCAGTTGCCTTGAAGTGATGACCCGCGCCGCCGCGGCGGCGTATAGAAAGACGGGATAAAGGAAAGCCAGTCCGAATGCGAGCAGGAATCGAATGGTGAAGGAGTAATACTCGCCGAGCTGGAGGTCGGTCTTGACACCGGGAAAGATATCCAATAAGAACTCGAGGCCCCGGGGTAGCGACCAGTAGCCAAAAACGACTCCTGATATGAAGAGGACCACCATGGTGCCGACGATCGGCATCGCCCATTTTCGCTCTGAGGAGTTCAGGGCCGGGTTGACAAACGACCATGTTTGATAGAGAAGCACCGGGCTCCCGACGATGACCCCGCCGAAAAGCCCAATACGCATCAGCACGCCCCATTGTTCACCGACGGCCAGAGTCTGGAAATCGGAATCGGGAACCGCATCCCGAAATGGGCTCTCCAGCACGTCGCGGATCTGATCGAGAAATATCAAGGACAGAACCCCGGCGACGACGACGGCGATGGCCGACTTGACGATGCGCCAGCGAAGTTCCTCCAGGTGAGTCAGAATCGACTGTGGTGGATCTGTGGTCACTCCTCGGCCCCGGTGTCTTCCTGCTTCCTCGCCCGCTCGATCTCTTCATAGTCACGCATCGCATCTGCTGGTGTGGGGCCTGACAGGGGCTTCGGACCGGTCCAATCTAGCCGGCTGGCGCCTACCTCGTCGACCCCGCGCTTGATGTCGTCGAGAGGTTTGCGCAGGTCGTCGCGTACCCCCTTGATATCGCCGACCTCAGCTTCGAGCCCGGCACGCACCTCCCGAGCGGCCTTTCGGAGCTCGGCGGCATAGCCGCCGGCTTTACGCGCCAATTCAGGCAGCCGTGTCGGTCCCAGGACGACGAGGGCTACGAGAAGGATGATGAGAACTTCGCCACCTTGCAGCATGGATCCTGATGGTAAAGCCTGCGGTGGCCATTAACGAGGTGTGGCGACTCCCCCTGAGTCGCCACATCTCAACCGAGGAGTGTTCTGCCCGAAACACCCGTCGAATATGTTTGTCGGGATTAACCGGCCAAGAGACGGAACAGATCTGGTTCCGTTTCGAGGGCGTCGACAAAAGCCGAGATCTCCGATTCGGTGATAGGTTCGGGATTGACTACTACAAAGGCCACACCCGTTGCCAGCAGAACGCTGACTACACGAGAGTTTGCGGGCCGGCGCTGCTGTTCGGTGCAACTGGGGCACTTGAAGCGGTAATCGCCTTCCTGACCGCCGGGGTGCAGTTCGAGTGCTACGTCGTCGGGAGTGAGGTGAATGTCACCGCATCGTCCGCATGTTGTCTTGATTGTGGTCATTCCGATTCTCCGGTCACCCATATGTGAAATGAATCGGCACAGGGCGGTCGAAGCTGAAGGGGTGCTTGGTAGGTCTAGCGACCCGTTACGTATTTCTCAGCCAGGAGTTGGCCAATTTGCCGCATGCGCCCGGCTATCTCAGACCCTTCAAGCAACCGGGCCGTACCCCCCAACCTCAGAAGGAGCCGCGCAGGCAGCTCCGGATCGGGGGCGGAGAATCGGATGGTTGTCGCGCTTTCGGTCTCAGTGAGAACCTCGACCGGGTAGTACTCCAACACCCAACGAGCTCGAGGCGACAACTCGATTACGGCCGAGACGTCTCCATCTGAAGGCGTGTACCCGACTCCCGGTGTCGGCAGCTTTGCCGGTGGCTCAAAGGTTTCGGCGAGCAGCTCCAGACCCTTGATGCGGTCGATCCGAAACGTCCGTGAGTTTTCGACCATGCGACAGTGGCCCATCACGTACCAATTTCCCAAGGTCGTGAACACCGACCACGGTTCGATGACTCGCTCGGTGTCCTCTTCACGACTCAGACTTCGATACGTGATCCTCACGGCCTTGTTCTCCCGAGCTGCGAGCCGAAGCTCGGTGACTTCGTCAGATGTGTCGGCCAGGTCGATGGCCAGAGTCTCCTCGGCGTCGGGAAGCAACACCTTGGTGAGTTTGTCGATTGCCGAATCGAGCGCCGTGGTTCCCTGACCCGATCCCGAGACAGCAAGCCCCGATGCCAGCAGGCCCAGCGCCTCCGTGGAGCTCAATCGAGGTGCCCGGCTGAAATAGTCGGCAGAGTCGATGACGACTTCGTCGTCATCGATATAGGCCTCCATCAGATCTCCCGGCCCGTAACCCGGCAAACCGCATACGAATACCGAGTTCAGATCTCGGGTCAGCTCGGCTTCGGTGTAGTCGAACCGCTCCAATACATCCGCTACATCAGCACCGCGGTTGGCCAGCACGTAAGGAATCAGGGCAAGGATGCGCGAGAGACGGGAAACAGTGCGTTGGCTAGTCATGACGCGATGCCGGCGAGGGCGGCATCGACCCGGGCGATCACCTCGGCGCGAAGGTCAGCGGGCTCGATTACTTCTGCTGACGGTCCAAAACTCAGAATCCAGCCGATGAAGGCATCCCGGTTGGATACCGGAATCGTGGTACGCAACGGTCCCTTTTTTACCGTCTTGCCCAATGTCCGGCCCGCCCACCACGCCACATCGGCATCAAAGCGAACGGATGCCTCAATTTGCTCGTCGTAGCCAGCCTCCCATGGCTGCGCTTGGAGGACCGCCTTCACGTCGAAACCCTTGGGACGCTTGAACTGGGCAGGCTCACCGACATCGAGCTTCGAAAGGCGGTCCACTCGATACACCCGTTCCCCGTCGGCACTGCTGCCGACCACATACCAATGCCCCCTGCGGTGGGCGACGCCGTATGGATCGAGGGTGCGCCGATTGCCCCGATAGTGAAAACTGACCGGGCGGCGTTCGGTTACAGCGCCGAATAGCGGACCCAGAACATCCGCCTCCGGCCCCAGATCGGCACCAAAAGGCTCGAAGCCCAGCCCACGCTCAACGCCACCCAGTTTCAGCAGACCATTGAGACCGGCGTGTGCGCCGCCGAGGCGGACCATTCGAGATGCAAGGGAGAGAGCAGCCCTTTCCTCGTCGGAAAGGCCCGGATCGGCGATGGCATACTTTTCAGGATCGACGGTGTACCCGAAATCGACCTCCCAGGCATCCAGGGCCACCAACTCCAGCGGGATCCCCAATCTGCGCAAGACGTCCTTGTCACGTTCGAACATCCGATGGAAGGCCTCATCACTCTGGTCGGCGTAGCCCGGAACTGTCCTGCGAACATCCTCAGCCGTCACAGGGCGAGTGCTTTCCAGGAGGTAGATCAGGACGTTGAGAACCCGCTCAATCACGTTTTGCATCGAATCTCGATTCTACGACCGGTGTGGTGGCGATACCGGTAGTACGGTCACAGGCTCTCGATCAGCTTGTCAACCCTCTCGTCATAGGCACGAAATGGGTCCTTGCACATCACAGTCCGCTGTGCCTGATCGTTGAGCTTGAGATGAACCCAATCGACCGTGAAGTCCCGCTTCTTGGCCTTCGCTGCCCGGATGAACTCACCACGAAGTCGGGCGCGGGTTGTTTGCGGTGGACGTCTCACTGCTTCGGCAATTCGCTCATCTGTGACGACCCGATCCATGAGATCTTTCGATTGGAGCAGATAGTACAAACCCCGTTTTCGATCGACGTCGTGATATGAGAGATCCATCATTGCGAGGCGCGGATCGGACAACTGCAGGCCCCGGCGCTCCCGGTAACGCTCCATCATCCGGTATTTGATGACCCAGTCGACCTCCCGGTCGAGGGTCATGGGGTCCTTCTCCAGCCCGGTGAGAAGGTGTTCCCAGCCGTCAACGGCTTCTTGCAATTCGGGGCTGAATCCCGACGTCCTCGCAAATCGCATGGCTCGGTCCAGGTACTCCCACTGGATATCGAGAGCCGAAAGCTCACGCCCATTGCTCAGGCGAACCTTGCGTCGGCAGGTTGTGTCGTGTGCGATCTCCCGGATTGCCCGGATCGGATTCTCGAGGCTCAGATCGCGAAAAACGACGTCACGTTCGATCATCTGGAGGAGGGCAACCATCGTGCCTACCTTCACAAACGTGGCGTACTCGCTCATGTTCGAGTCACCGGCAATGACATGTAGGCGCCGGTAGCGCTCGGCGTCTGCGTGCGGCTCATCGCGGGTGTTGATGATGGGCCGTGAGCGCGTTGTTGCGGAGGAGACTCCCTCCCAGATGTGGTCGGCCCGCTGCGAAATCGAATACGCCGTGCCCCGAGGAGTTTGAGTCAGTTTTCCTGCTCCCAGGAAGATTTGACGGGTGACGAGGAAGGGGATCAGCACCTCCACCGTGCGATGGAAGTCTTTGTGACGGCTCACGAGGTAGTTCTCGTGACACCCGTATGAGTTGCCTGCCGAGTCAGTGTTGTTCTTGAATACGAAGATCTCTCCGCGGATGCCCTCCTCAGCGAGACGCTCCTCTGCTCCTTGGACCAGACCCTCCAGAATCCGTTCACCCGCCTTGTCGTGTGCAACGACATCGTGCAGATCATCGCATTCGGGTGTTGCGTACTCGGGATGGGAACCGACATCGAGGTAGAGCCGGGCGCCGTTCTCAAGAAAGACATTCGACGACCGCCCCCAAGAAACAACGCGACGGAACAGGTATCGGGCTACTTCGTCGGGGCTGAGGCGTCGTTGTCCCCGGAGGGTGCAGGTGACGCCGTATTCGTTTTCGAGCCCAAAGATCCGTCGGTCCACATTGTCAGGCTAAACGCTGTCGTCGCCTTTCGAGGGAGCTTTGTTTTCGGCGACCGGCATTTCTGAAACGTCAATCCGGCGAAATGCCCGTCGTCCGTTGGCATTATCCAACACGGCCGCCTCCCAACCCTCGGGGTCCCGACCTTCAGCACGCATGAAGGCGTTCACCCCGGCGGAAAATGCCTCCTCGAGGCTCAATCCCGGGCTCCAAAGCTCGCCCAGAGCACTTTCCAATTCTTCAGACTTGCCACCAATAGCCACGAAATTCCGCTCGTCGTAGAGCGTGCCGTCGTAGGTGATACGGAACAGACGGTGCTCTGACCCGTCTTCTGAGATCTCGGCGAGGAGCAGCTCTACCTCGAAGGGTTTGGGGTCACGAGTGAAGATGATGCCCATCGTCTGGGCGAATTGGGTGGCCAGGCCCATCGCCGTGACGTCATCCCGTGAGTAGAGGTAACCCATCAGGTCGGCCTGGCGGATTCCCGCCTTTCGGAGTGTCTCGAATTCGTTGTACTTGCCGACTCCGGCAAAAGCGATACGGTCGTACACCTCGGAGATCTTGTGCAATGCCGTGGAGGGATTCTCGGCCAGCAGCAGCACGCCATCGGAATAGTCGACGGCAAGGATCGATCGACCTCGAGCAATTCCTTTCCGAGCGAACTCAGCCTTGTCGCGAACTAGCTGCTCGGGTGCGACGTAGAAGGGAATGGTCATCGGATCGACTCCACTGCTGCTTCGGCCATGGGGCCAACCTCGTCGTCGGTCAACTCGACCAGGCCGTCGGCGTCGATTCTCACTACGTTCGGGTAGATCTTTCGGATCAGATCGGGGCCACCTGTGGCTGTGTCCTCCTGGGATGCCGACACGAGCGCTCGAATCGCGATATCAGAAGCCTGATCGGCGTCGAGGTCTTCGGTGTAGACCGTTCTCAGGAAGGACTTGGCGAGACGTGCGCCGGACCCGGTGCTCCCGAAGTCGATTTCCTCGTAGCGGCCCCCGACGACGTCGAAGCTATAAAGCCGGCCCGTGCCTTCCTTTTCATCAAATCCGGCAAACATCGGCACGACACCGAGGCCTTGAAATGCGAGGGGCAGCTGATCGCGAACCATCCGGGCCAGAAAAGACGCCTTGCCATCGAGGGAGAGGCGAACGCCCTCTATCTTCTCGTAGTGTTCCAGCTCGACCTGGAACAAGCGCACCATGTCGATGGCCAATCCGGCTGTGCCTGCAATCGCGACAGCCGAGAACTTGTCAGCCGGGAACACCTTGCGGATCCGTCGGTGGGCTACCAGATGGCCCTCGGTGGCGCGGCGATCGCCGGCCATGACCACACCGTTTTGGTAACGAAGGGCAAGAACCGTTGTTCCTTCGGGGGCCATTGGTGTCTGTCCCGGGGGCAACTGAATTGACGGCAGCGCACCCATAGACTCGAGTAGGTCGGTGAAGCTCGAACCCGGCATCGGTGCTTCCATCGGGAGAGGCACACGGTTTGCAGAGGTCACTCGCCGCCCTTCTGGACATAGTTCTTGACAAACTCCTCGGCATTCTCCTCGAGAACTTCATCGATCTCGTCGAGCAACTCGTCTAACGCCTCGAGGTCAGCGTCGGTCTCAACAACCGGCTGCGCCTCATCGGCGGCCTTGTCCTCGGATTTGCCTTGATCCTGACCACGTTCACGATCTGACATTGAAACTTCAACCTCCTAGACGACGTAACAACTCCGCAGCGTCTTCAACTTCATCGAGCAGCGAGCCAACCAGATCCGCGTCGCCTCGCAATGGCTCCATCATAGGAACTCGCTTGAGATGCGACTCCCCGACGTCGAATACCAACGAGTCCCAGTTCGCGGCTACCAGGGAGTCGGAAAATCGATCGACACAGCGGCCACGAAAGTAGGCACGGGTCCGTTCCGGTGGATTCACAGCGGCGTCTGCAATTTGAGCATCGTCAAACAGCCGCCGCATCCCGCCTTTGGCCAGCATCCGGTAATAGAGACCCTTACCGGGGTCGACATCGTGGTACTGCAGGTCGAGAGCGCGAAGTTTGGGGCTGGCCCAATCGATCCCTTCCCGTTCGATGAACCCCTCAAAAACCCTTTTCTTGGCAACCCAGTCGAGTGTGTCGGCCATAGTCATCGGATCGTCCGCGAGACCGGTCAGGGTGCGCTCCCACTCACCGATGAGATCAGTCCAAACCGGGTCATCCATTTCTTTTTCGACGTATTTGGACAACCACTCCAGGTACCGAGCTTGCAGCTCGAGCGCTGTCGCTGTCCCCCCACCGTCGAGTTGGAGCGGTTGGGTCAGGCCGGGATCGTGACTCACCTGCCAACAGGCCTCCACCGGGTCGAACAAGTCGAGCGGATCGGGGATGGCGCCATCCTCGAGCGCCGCCAGCATCAGGGCAGTTGTGCCCAATTTGAGGAAGTTCTGCACCTCCGAGAGGTTGGCGTCTCCGAGAATCACGTGGAGCCTCCGATATTTCGAAGGGTCACCATGGGGCTCGTCCCTGGTATTGATGATCGGGCGTTTCAGCGTTGTCTCGAGGCCCACCTCTTCTTCGAAGAAGTCGGCGCGCTGGGTCACCTGGAAATCTGTCTTCGCTCGGTCGTTCTCGCTTCCCACCTTGCCGGCACCGGTGAATATCTGCCGGGTCACCAAGAAGGTCATCGCGTATCGGATGACATCGCCAAACGGAGTATCCCGGCTGAGCAGATAGTTCTCGTGGGCACCATATGAGTTGCCCTTGCCATCGGAGTTGTTCTTGTAGAGCGAAACAGTCTTCCCGGAGTGCTCCGCCGCGGCTACGGCTGCACGATGCATGACAAGTTCGCCAACCTTGTCGTATAGCGCCGCTTCGAGAGGGTCGTAGGACTCAGGCGACGAGTACTCCGGATGGGCGTGGTCAACATACATCCTTGCGCCATTGGCTAACACCGAGTTGACGACAGCACCCTCAGGATCGAGTGGGCCGTAAGTCTCGTGGCCGAACCCTCGCGCATCACGACCCGGCGACTCTTCCTCGTACGACCATTGCACTCGAACGCGCTTGCCCGGGTAGCTATTCACGATGAGCGAGGAGGCGACGGCCGGGTTGAATCCGGGCTCCCCTCTCACACTGATACCGAACTCGGTCTCGGTTCCGAGGACTTTGTGCAGGGCCATCAGAGGTACTGGCCGCCAGATACTTTCTCGATAAGACGGCTCTCGTCGTCGCCACCGATAAGGGTACGGACGTAAACGATCCGTTCACCCTTCTTGCCAGATATCTTGGCCCAATCGTCTGGGTTCGTGGTATTGGGCAAATCCTCTTGTTCTCTGAACTCCTGCTTGATGGCGTTTATCAGATCCTGCTGGTTCACTCCAACCACGCCACCAGCGATTTGCCGCTTGATCGCATCTTTCTTGGCCCGGCGGACAATGTTCTCGATCATGGCGCCCGAGGCGAAGTCCTTGAAAAACAAGACCTCCCGGTCGCCGCTGGCGTAGGTCACTTCCAGGAAACGGTTCTCGTCTCCTTCGGAGTACATGTTGTCCACGGTGACGTCGATGATTGCGTCGAGGTATGCCCGGCGGTCCCCAGCATGGTTGTCCAACTCTGCCGGATCTAGGGGTGTATTCACGCCGAGATAGATGCCGAAGATTTCCCTCGCCGCATCGGGCTCGGGACGATTGATCTTGATTTTGACGTCGAGCCGGCCGGGTCGAAGGATCGCCGGGTCGATCAAGTCTTCGCGGTTGGAGGCGCCGATGACTACGACGTTCTTGAGCGACTCGACACCGTCGAGCTCCGAGAGCAATTGGGGAACGATTGTCGACTCAACGTCCGAGCTGATTCCGGTGCCACGGGTGCGGAACAGCGAATCCATCTCGTCGAAGAAGACGATCACCGGTACGCCCTCGTCGGACTTCTCCTTGGCACGCTGGAAGATCATCCTGATCTGACGTTCCGTTTCGCCAACCCATTTGTTGAGAAGTTCCGGGCCCTTGATATTCAAGAAGTAGGAGCGAGCGTCAGGGTTGCCCGACTGTTGGGAGACCTTTTTCGCCAAACTGTTGGCGACTGCCTTTGCAATGAGCGTCTTGCCGCAACCCGGGGGCCCGTAGAGGAGAATTCCCTTCGGCGGTTCGAGTTCGTATTCACGAAACAAGTCGCGATGTAGATATGGCAGCTCGACGGTGTCCCTGATCTGTTCGATCTGCTCGGCCAGCCCACCAACCTGGGAGTAGGTGACGTCGGGGACCTCCTCGAGAACCAGCTCTTCGACCTCCGGTCGCTCCATCTTCTCCAGGATCAGCTTGGTCTTCGTGTCGATACGCACGTATTCACCAGCGCGCAACTTGACATCGGCCATCAGATCTGAGCGGTTCAGCACGCTTTCCTCGTCCGCACGACCGACGATCACCACCCGGTTATCGCCGAGAACCTCGCGCACGCGGACGACGTCACCCGAAGGCTCGAAATCTCTGACGTCGATGATGTTGAATGCCTCATTCAGGATGACTTCCTGGCCAATCTGAAGCTCTTTCACTTCAACACTTGGTTGCGCCGACACCCTGAGCTTCCTGCTGCCTGTTACGACGTCAATAGTTCCGTCGACATTGACTTGAAGGACCGACCCGAAGTTGTTGGGTGGAGCAGTGAGCTTGTCGACTTCCTCACGAAGCACTCCAAGCTGTTGGCGGGCTTCTTCGAGAACGGCCGCCAGTTTGTCGTTCTGCGCCGTTGCCCGCTCGAGCCGCTCCTTGGCCCGCTCGAGGTCGGCTTCCAACTCCCGGACCCGTTCCGGCGCACCTGAAGCACGGCGGCGTAGAATCGACACCTCTTCTTCGAGGGCCTGTACTACCCGCCGCAGCTGTGCTGCATCGTCAGGTGTCCGTCGCTCGTCCACGGGCTTCCTTCCTGGTTGGTCGCCTTCAAGGCAGTATACGAATCGGCTGAGTTAGTTCTAGGACTTACTTATTGTCGGCGCACGGGCGCTCTCGATTCAGCGAATTTCCACATAAGGGACGAACTGCGCTGGAACTGTCCGCCTTATGCCTCGATGAAGATGCACTCGCCAGGGCATTCCTCGGCAGATTCCACAGTGAGGTCCTCCTGCCCGGCCGGAACAACGGCTAGACCTTTCGCCCCCTGGGGGTTTCCTTCGACATCGGCGAATATCTTCGGGCCCTCGCGAACGTATGCCAGGCCATCATCGAGCAAGACGAAGACATCGGGGGCGATCTCTTCACAAAGCCCGTCTCCTGTGCATAAGTCCTGGTCGATCCATACCTTCATCTCAATTGTCTCGGGTCAGATGTCACTCTGATGCTGCCACCACCCGCATGAATACGAGGAAACCGGTATGGCCGACCATTGAGTGCTCGGGGCGTACGCTCCTTCCCGAAACGTTCCAGTCCCGGAGCATGATCTCCTTGACCTCGATTTCGGTGAATCTGCCGAGCTCTTCGGCGGTGCTCACCGTTGTCTGAACCTGCGGGACAGTTGGCAAATACGCGCAAAAGACCCCTCCCTGCTTCTGGAAGGCGGCGGCTTTGGGCAATACCCGCCAGGGTTCGGGAACATCGAGGACGATACGGTCGGGTGCTACTTCCTCCACGGCGTCGGCGACGTCTCCTACCCTCAGGTCGAGATTGGCCGGGATCTCTCCCAGCCACCGAGTAATTGCCTTTCGAGCATGAGCCGAATGGTCTTCGCGTAGGTCGAAGGAGACCAAGCTGCCCGTCGACCCAATCGCCCTGAGCAGACCCATTGTCAATGCGCCACTGCCTGTCCCCGCTTCGAGGACCGTCATGCCAGGAGCGATGTCGCCATACATCAGGATCGGCCCGATGTCCTTGGGGTATACCACCTGTGCCCCCCGCTTCATCCTCAGGATGTAGTCGGCCAGTCGTGGTTTCAAGACCAAAAGGCTGGCTCCTGTAGATGAGACCACCCAGGTCCCGTCTTCGCGGCCGATCAGCTCACTATGCGGCACCGACCCTTGGTGGTATTCGAATGTCCGGTGCGGGTCCAGCTTGAGAAGGAACTGCCGGCCCTTGGCATCGATTAGCAAGACCGGATCCCCTTCAGCGAGCAGCATCAGAAGAGAAGGGCAATGGAGGCAACCGCCAGGCTGAGGACCATTGAGATCACGACGACCCAAATTGTTATACGAACGAACTTGTTGTTCTGCATGGCAGCTTTTTGATCTAGGGTTCAGCCACGATAGATGATTAAGCGACTTCGTTCATTGTTGGGCACACCCGACATCCGATCTGCGGGTGCCAGCCGCGTATGGCGCGGGCTTAGGAGCGGTGAGCGCCGCGACTTGCTACTGGGCGCGGCGATGCTGGCATTTGCGTGGCTACGGCAGAGCAAACCGAAGAAGGAGCTCTTGTTCCGCGAGGAAGTGCCTGTCGGTTCGGCGATCGTCATCCATCACCAGCGGCGTGGGGACCCCAAGATCGAAGTGATAAAGCCGTAGTTGGTCAGACCTTGTAGACCTCTACGAGCGACTTGTTCTTTCGCCCTCGACGGCGTCCCACTGTGAAAGCGAAAACGACCGCCGCCACGACGACTGCGGCACCCAGCATCGCGGTGTCTTTCGCAGATTGTTTGGTCTCGTCCACCGCGCCGACAAGCTGTCTTGCCTTGGCCTCGAGATCGTCCCGTGAAATCGTCATTTGCTAATCCTCCATGCAACGAGGCCGGCCGCCAATGCGGCCGTTGCTGCGGTAATCAGTCGGGCCAGTACTCCGTACCATTCAGTGTCCGGGAGAACCATCCGGAGCAGAGCGAAGATACCCAAGACTCCGAGAAAGGCGCCCAGTGAAAGCAGCAACGCTCCAGCCAAGCCCATACCTGCCTGTTTGCCGAGCCTCTTGGCCGGCTCGATGGTCTCCTGACGGAGATAAGCAATGGAGCTTTCGATTAGATCCTGTGCGATCTGCGGGATTTCTTGGAATTTCGCCATATTGGTTTCGAGGAGAGGCTAACAACTGCTGGACACAGCGCCAGCTAGCGGTATGGTCGACCCGGTGAGCTACGCCCGTTCGGTTCGATCTTTGGGGCCGCGTTTCATAGCACTTTGGGTCGGTCAGGCTGTGAGCCAATTCGGCACATATGTGGCCTTCCTGACGCTCCCTCTCCTGGTAGTCCACATCTTGAATCAAGAAATCGAGGGATCGGTGATGGAACTCGCTGTCACCTATGCCCTGGAGAACATTCCCACGCTCGCTGTTGGTTTGCTCGGCGGAGTGTTGCTCGATCGTTTTCACCTGCGTCCGGTGATGATCGCGACCGACCTCGTCAGGGCAAGTGCCTTTTTCTACCTCGCAGCGACAATCGATGGCTACGGGGTCGGGACCGTGTTTGCGATCGCTTTCCTGGTCGGCTCGATGACGACATTGTTCGACGGTGCCCTCTACTCGATGATTCCTTCAATAGTCCGGCATGAGCAGATGGCCGAGGCCAACGGTTTGATCTCTGCCAGTCAACAAGCCAACTTCGCTCTGGGACCACTGGCTGCGGGCATCCTCGCCGTGACAACCGGGTCACCGGCGCTGGGGTTGCTCATAAACGGACTGACGTTTGTGGTCTCCGCGGTTTCACTCAACTGGGTTGGTCGGGTCGAACATCATCGTTCGAAACTGGACGAGAGGCAGGGATTCCTCACCGAGGCGGCAAACGGGATCAAATACATCATGGATGAGCCACGTCTCCGCTCCACGACGATTGCAGCCGCAATACCCAACTTCGTTGTTGGGTTCATCGAGGCCACTTTTGTGGCCCTCGCGGGCCTGGTCTTCCTCACTCAGAACGAGGGTCAAATCGGGATATTGCTGGCTGCTCTCGGAATCGGTGGTGTAATTGGGGCGATCGCGGCTCCAATGTTCATTGACCGCGTTGGCCTCGGGAAGACGCTCACCTTCGGCATGACGATCACCGGAGTTTTCCTTCTGGCGGTCATGTTCACAACGTACGGATGGATAACCCTCGCACTACAAGCAGCATGGATGTTCGGCATCTCGCTGGTCAATGTTCCACTCGCCACGATCCGACAGCACTATGCATCCGAGTCGATGTTGGGTCGTGTCGTCACAGCCTCGCGCGCCATAGGTTGGGCGACATTGCCGCTCGGAGCCTTGGTCGGCGGGTGGCTTGGATCCAACGAGGTAGGCTACCGAACCGTGGCTCGGGTGTTCCCGCTCTTTCTCTTAGGAACAGCCCTCTGGCTCTTCACCACGGTGGTGTGGAGCGATACCTTCGGCCCGGGGAAATCTGATTTTGACACCCCCGCCGCACACACCCGGCCAGAAACAGCCTGAACGGATCGAGCCGGCGCCCTTAGCGGCGCCGGCTCGAGTGCCGGGGAGGCGCATGGCAGTCCTGGTGAAGGGTTAATGCGTGGGAGGCGCTGTCACCTTGGCTGACTGACCGTCGGTGATATACGACACCGACTGCCATGCATTGAGTCCTCTGTTGGAAGGCTCACAACCTCAAGATCGGCAAAACCTCGTTCGGGGCACATGAGTCTCCAGACCCTATGTGTGAAACGAGAACTGCGGACGTTCAGGGGGTGTCCGGCATCTCCACGGTGGAAGATGGCCCATCGACGTCGTAGCTGACTGGTTGGCCCGAGCCGTCATTCGTCGTCACAGATACCACCTTGACGTTGACCGATACAACACCCGTCACGTTGTCGTCCTTGACCGTGATGTCGTTGTCCGTCACTGAATACGTTGCCGACTTTCCGGCCGGGACAAAGACCGTGGTCTTGGTGGTCCGGGTCTTGCCCTTTTCGTCAGTGACGCTGACGTGCACGGTCAGGTATTGGTCTTGAGACCATTCGTTCTGGAAATCAAAGGTGGCGGCCCAGTCACCTTTTCCGCCCTTCTTATCGGCTTTCCAACTAATGAGCTCGGAGCCGGAGGACGAGATTGCAGTCTCAGATCCGTTCGTCTTGGTTTCTACAACTGGCTCTTTCTCGACGGGGTCTTCTCCAGAAACGTCTCCGCCTGCGTCATCGCCGCCAGGGGGCACTGACCCGCCTGAGTCGTCGCCACCTGATGAGTCATCGCCACCGTCGCTGGGGCTATCCGGATCACCGGACTCGTCGACCACTTCTTCCTCCGCCGTTTCGCCTTCGGCCGCCTCATCCTCAGGGACTCCGATTGATTCGACCACTTGCCCGTCGAGGCCCTGAGCAACGATGTCGAACGTGTCTTCGGTCTTGTGGCCGACCATCGATATCCCGGTAAAAGCGACGACGCTCAGCAAAGAAACGAGAAGGCCGTACTCGACCATCGATGCGCCCCTGTCGGCATGACGTTTGGCAGGGGAAGAAAATCTCATGTGAGAAATATCGACAAAACGCCCAGGCGGCGCATGAGTCTCCGGACCCCTTGTTTCCCATCGGCAAGAGACTTGAGGAGTGGGCAAATGGGCCCCAAGTTCGGACGTCCGCAGTGTCGAGGAACCGACCATCAGATCATCTCCACGCCGTCACGCCGTCTTTTGAGTGGACTGCTCTTCCATTCTGTGGCAGCCACGGATGGCTACGTTCTCTGATGGCGATCATCGCGGCCTATCAGCGTCTGCTGCAGAGCGCGTGAAAGGCTCCCTAATCCTGGCTAGCCTGCCCCCAAACTGGTCTCAGCGTGAGCAACCTTCCGGAGGTACCGTCCGACATGCGCTTTGAGGAATCAATCGATATCGACGCCGAGCAGGGGCGAGTTTGGGAGGTGCTGAGCGACCTCGAGTCATGGCCGCGGCGGATCGAAACGGTCGAGGTCGTCGAGGTGCTCACGCCAGCTCCTATGTCCAAAGGCAGCCGCGTCCGCCTCAAACAACCGAAACTGCCAGAAGGAATATGGGACATCACCGTCTGGGATGCGCCCTCGTACTTCGAGTGGCGCCAGAAGTCCGGAGGCATCACCAGCGTCGCGGGCCATCGCGTCGAATTGCTTGAGGAGGGCCGCTCGCGCCTGACACTGAGCCTTGACATGCGCGGCCTGCTGATTCCGGTCATCGGCCTGTTTTACAGGGGCCTGACCAACCGCTACATGACCATCGAGGCTCAGGGCATGAAGCGCGCCGCCGAGTCCACCGGGACGTGAGGGTCGGTGCAAATCAAACACAGTCACCACTCCCAAGGAGCGGGCAAGACAATGGTGTAGGGAAGGCGGCGGACAATGGCCCAGAAACGCTCGCTGGAGTTTTCGCAAAGCGGAAACTCCCAACGGCGAGGCCAAAGGCCGAGCCGCAGTGTCGGAGAGAGGACTCGAACCTCCACCAGGAAAACTCCCGACCAGGTCCTTAGCCTGGCGCGTCTACCAATTCCGCCACTCCGACAGAGAGTGTTATGAGATTTTAGAGCGGATCAACTCAAGACGAACGTCAAAACGAACGTGCTGATACCGAAGAAGACTCCAACGATCCATGTCAGCCGGTCGAGGTTTCGCTCGACCACTGTGGATCCGCCGAGATTTGACGTGCTCATGCCACCACCAAAGACGTCGGAAAGGCCTCCGCCTTTTCCGGAGTGCAGCAGGACGAGCGCCACGAGG
This sequence comes from Acidimicrobiia bacterium, assembly GCA_041751055.1. Lineage (GTDB taxonomy): Bacteria > Actinomycetota > Acidimicrobiia > Spongiisociales > ZC4RG35 > MA-ANB-1. The sequence continues at coordinate 98,725 of JBGSYD010000008.1, forward strand.
CCAAGTGAGAGCAGTACGTGGATGATTACGAGAAATGCTTCTAAAAGTGCCATTGGTTCTTATACCTAGAGAAGCCGTCCAGACGAGGACGGCAAGCAAAGACTACCAGCCCGTGGGAAGTTTCCCTACCCGGCCTGGCCTGCCACTTCGGCGGCGGCCGCCTCGGCGGCCGCTTCGTCACCGAGGTACCTGCTGGTGATCGGTGTCAGGTCATCGCCTAGCTCATAGAGGAGGGGGATTCCGGTGGGGATATTGAGATCGACGATGTCTTCGTCCGATATCCCGTCGAGGTGTTTGACCAACGCCCGCAGCGAGTTGCCGTGAGCAACGACGATCGGCACTCTCCCCTGCCTCAAGTCCGGGACGATGGAGTCGTGCCAGTAGGGCAGCATCCGTTCGACTACCTGCTTGAGAGCCTCAGTGGCCGGGATGAGGTCCGGGGCGAGGCCTTTATACCGGGGGTCATTTGCGGGGTGACGCTCGTCGGAGAGCTCGAGCGGTGGCGGTGGGATGTCGTAGGACCTACGCCAGAGGAGCACCTGATCGGCCCCGTGCTTTTCTGCCGTCTCTTTCTTGTCCAATCCCTGAAGGGCACCGTAGTGCCGCTCGTTGAGTCGCCAACTTCGCATGACCGGGATATAGGAGAGATCCATTGTCGTAAGTGCCAACTCAGCCGTGTGGATTGCACGTTTCAAAACCGATGTGTGCAGATGTGTGGGGACCAGCCCCTCGGCCAGCATCACTTGGCCTGCGGTCGCCGCCTCCTCGCGGCCCAGTTCCGTCAATCCGATGTCCGTCCAACCTGTGAACAGATTCTCCAGGTTCCAAACTGATTGACCGTGCCGCAACAAGATCAGTTGATAACTCATAGCCGGTACCGGACAATGGCGGCGAACATGTCGGGATCTAGAGACGCCCCTCCCACCAGTGCGCCATCAATGTGCTTTTTCGCCATTAGATCCTTGATATTTCCCGGATTCACCGAACCTCCGTAGAGGATCCGCACCATTTCAGCAGCCTCGCTCGAACCTTTTTGGATAAGGCTCTCCCTGATGACCTCGGCCATGAGCCCGGCGTCGTCCGGAAGGGCGTTCCGGCCGGTACCGATGGCCCATACAGGCTCATAGGCCACTACTAATTCGCTTATCTGCTCTCGGGGCAGGCGGGACAATGCACCTTCAAGCTGAGAGACGACCGTTTCCTCGGCCTGGCCCAGATCACGTTGTTCGAGCGTTTCCCCAATACATATGATCGGAGTCATTTCGGAGCTGAGCGTCGCCCGGGTCCTTTTGTTGACCGTGTCGTCCGTCTCGCCGAAGTGCTGTCTTCGTTCGGAATGACCAATGATCACGTATCCCACACCCAGCTTGGCGAGCATCGTTGGCGATATCTCACCGGTGAAAGCACCCTTGTCCTCCCAGTACACATTTTGAGCACCGAGCTGGATCCACATTCGATCCGCTTCGATAACAGTCTGTGCCGATCGGAGCGCCGTAAACGGTGGAGCTACCACCACGTCCACCTTGTCGAAGTCATCGAGTTCCAGGCGATATGAGAGTTTCTGGATCATCTGGATCGCATCCAGATGCGTGGCGTTCATCTTCCAGTTGGCCACCATGAGCGGTTTTCGATCAGCCATCACACCCATCTCTCCAGAGCGGCGACACCGGGCAGGATCTTGCCTTCAAGAAGTTCGAGACTGGCGCCGCCACCTGTCGAGAGGTGATCGACGTTGTCCTCCAATCCAAGCGTCCGAATGGCGGCTGCGGAGTCCCCGCCCCCAATTCCCGAGTAGCCCTTGGTCGATGCCATTGCCCGGGCTACGCGTTCTGTGCCGCGTCGATAGGCAGGCCATTCGAAGACTCCCATAGGACCGTTCCAGAACACCGTTGACGATCGGTGAACCGTGTCTGCGTAGAGATTGGCCGTTGCAGGCCCAATATCGAGACCCATCTCGTGTTCGGTCAGAGATCGGACGTTTACGATCCGATTGGCGCCGGCGGCGGTGAACGATTCGGAGGCGACGAGGTCGGTTGGCAACACAATGCGGTTTCCATAAGGGCCGCTCAGGATCTCCCCCACCGCCTCGATCATGTCTTCCTGGACCATCGAGGCGCCAACTGGGGCGCCTTTTGCTACAAGGAGCGTGAAACACATGCCACCGCCGACCAGCATCTGATCCACTTTGGGCAGAAGATTCGAGATCACTCCGAGTTTGTCTGAGATTTTGGCCCCACCCAGGATCACCGTATAGGGAGGCTCCGGCGAGTTCGTAAATCGCTCGAAGGCTGAAAGCTCCGAATCCAGCAACGGCCCCGCGACCGACTTCAGCAGGGTCGCCACTCCGACCGTCGATGAGTGGGCACGATGAACGGTGCCAAAGGCGTCTTGCACGAAAAGGCTGTGCCCCGCAGCCAGCTCGGACGCATAGACAAGGTCATTTTCGATCTCACCGGGGTTGAATCTCGTGTTCTCCAGCACTCGAATGTCGCCGTCCGAGTGTTTTCCGATGGTCACGTAGAAACGGCTCAACGAATCCAACGCCCGGGCAATAGGTTCCAGCGAATACCGGGGATCATCGTTCTTCGGACGGCCCAAGTGTGAGCACACGGTCACCCTGGCGCCACTTTCCACAAGGCGCTCTAGAGTGGGCAGCGCCGACCTGAGTCTGAAGTCATCGCCAATCGCGCCGTGCGAGTCGAGGGGCACGTTGAGATCGGAACGCACCAGCACACTACGTCCTGAGACATTGACGTCGTCAAGTGTGAGGTACCGCTTCATTTCTCCACCGGCTCGTTTCCTTCCCAGAGCTTTTCCAACACCCTTCCCAGCTTCAACGGATCGTGAGCGGGCCACTCCGCATCCTCATCCGCCAGGTCGGCGAAGACAACTCGCCAGCCTCTCTCGGCCGCTGTGCCTGGCTCGATCCTCACCGGCTGGTGACCCGTTGGCACATCGAGAGGTCCGTCATGCGCGACGACAATAGATGGTCCCTGGATCCCAACCATCTGTTCCAGAGCTTCGAGGTGCGCAGCGCCATCCATGTCCAGGGTCTCGCCCGCCTGTGTCACCAAGTTCATGACGAAGATCCGCTGGGCGCCAGCGCTCATTACTGCCTCGGCAAGCATGTTGACCTTGAGGGCCGACACGATGGAGGTGTAGAGGCTTCCGGGCCCAATGACGATCTGATCCGCCGCCGCAACGGCCGTCAGAGCCCGTCGAGTCGCTCCAACATCGGATGGCTCAACCCAAACGTCCTCAAACTTTCCTGCAGTTGAGGAGATGAGCCGTTGTCCGGTGATGACGTTGCCGTCGACGCGAGCACACAGGGTGAGCGGATCAGAAGCGACCGGTATCACCTCGCCCAACGCTCCCAACATCCGCCCCGCCGTTGAGATCGCATCTTCGAAATCGCCGAATATATGGGTGAGGGCCGCAATGATGAGATTCCCGAGCGAGTGGTCAATGACATCGCCATCGGCGAATCTGTGGGCAAATAGCTCCGACCAAAGGGAAGGTTCGGGGGTCAACGCGAGCAAACACCTCCTCAGATCACCGGGTGGAGGAATACCCATATCAACGAGACGCCCCGATGATCCACCGTCATCCGCGACGGTTACCAGGGCCGATATTGCCGAGGCATAACATTGAATTGCCTCAAGGGCCGACGCCTGCCCGTGCCCTCCACCTATCGCCACGACTTTCGGTCCGTTCGGATCGAGCAGGAATTGGGCCAACTCGGTCTGAGTCTCGGGTTTCAATTTTCAGGTGGGGTTTGGTTCGTCCGGCCCCATGGAATGCTGGTTGTGCACATCGCTCAATTGGCTCCCAGATCGCGATGACGGACTGCGGCCTTGATCGAGTTCTCTTCGAGGCGCCTCCCCAGCTCCTCTGCGATGGCCACAGAGCGATGATGACCTCCCGTACATCCGATCCCGACGGCGAGATAAGACTTACCCTCGGCCTCGAAACGTGGGATCAAAAACGTGAGCAAACCTTCAACGCGGTCGACAAATTCCTTGGCGTTCTCATCACTGAGCACGTAGTCGCTCACGGCCTTGTCGGTTCCTCTCTTATCGCGAAGCTCCTCTAACCAATAAGGGTTGGGGAGAAAACGGACATCGAAAAGAACATCGACATCACGAGGAGCACCATTTTTGAAACCGAACGATCGGATCGAGACCCGCATCGGGCTCGTCATTTCATCGGCGGCGAACATGGTCGATAGATGGTCACGCAATTGGTGAACATTCAAATTGGACGTGTCTAGGTGATAGTCCGAGACTTCCTTGAGATCCTTGAGTAGCTCTCGCTCAGCGGTGATAGCAGCAGATATCGTGGGTTCACCTAAGGGATGCGGTCGCCGATTCTCCTCATACCTGCGGACGATGACTTCGTCCTCGGCATCCAAGAAGATCATCCGCACCTGGACCCCGTCGCGGGCCAGCTCGAAGACGGCAGAGCTCAGCTCCTCGATTGGCAGCCCACCGCGGGAATCGATCACAACGGCCAGATGCTTGGGTTGTTCTGGGATGTCATGTGCTTTGACTGCCTCGGCCAGGAGCCGCGGTGGAAGATTGTCGATCACCGAATACCCCAGGTCCTCGATGACCTTGGCGGCGGAGGAACGGCCGGCCCCGGACATACCGGTCACCACAAGGACGTGGGGTCGCTCAGTTGAAACCAGATCCATCGATTAGCCGCCGTCTAGGTGTGCAACACAGCGTACAACTCACTGGCTACAGCTTCTGGGACCACCCGGGCCAGCTCGGCCTCTGATGCCTCCCTGATCCGCTTGAGGGACCCGAATTCGCGTATGAGATCTCGTTTTCGCTTGGAACCCACGCCGCTGACATCGTCGAGTATCGAATCGACCATTGACTTTGATCTGAGCTGACGGTGATAGGTGATGGCAAACCTGTGGGCCTCATCACGGACCTGCTGCAGAAGATAAAGCGCTTCGGCATCTCGAGCTATGCGAATCGGAGCGGCCCGTCCCGGGACGTATACCTCCTCCATGCGTTTGGCCAGACCGATCACCGGTATGTCCAACTGGAGCTCCTCTAGAACGCGCATCGCCCGACCCAACTGACCCTGACCTCCGTCAATGACGATCAATGACGGTGGGTAGGAGAACTTGCCTTGCTCGGATATGGGCTTCTTTCGCTCAGCAAGGTAGGCCCTGAAACGACGCCGAACGGTCTCTTCCATAGATGCGAAGTCATCCTGGCCCCGCACGGTCTTGATTTTGAACCGGCGGTATTGGGAGGGCTTTGGCATACCGTCCTCCAACACAACCATCGATGCCACAGTGTTAGTGCCCTGCAAAGTGGAGATGTCGTATGCCTCGATTCGCAAAGGCGACTCGGGAAGGTCGAGCTCTTCCTGCAGCGACCTCATTGCCTTTGCCCTGGCGTTGTGGTCCTTCTGTCGCTTCAGGCGATGTCGTGCGAACGCCTCGGCAGCATTGGTCGATGCGGTGACCATCAAGCGCCGTTTGGCACCGCGTTGGGGCACCCGCAAGTTCACTGTCGACCCGCGTCGTGTTATCAGCCAGGCGGTCAGAAGTTCGGGTTCGTCAGGCTCGATCGACAGCAAGACCTCTCTCGGCGGCACATCCTCGCCGTACAGTTCCCGGACGACGCGGCCCATCAGCTCGTGGTCGGTGAGCTCCTCAACCCGATCCACCACGGTGCCTTTGCGTCCGACTACCCTCCCCCGCCTGACATAGATGATCTGAAACGCTGACTCGAGGTCATCGCCGTGGAACGAGATCAGGTCGAAGTTTTCGGGTTTTTCGGTGACCACCTCCTGACGCAGCATCGCACGGCGAACATCCTCCATCCGGTCGCGATGTCGCGCTGCGAGTTCGAATTCCTGACGTTCCGAGGCGGACCACATCCGGTTCTTGAGGTCGACAAGCACACCCTCGGTGTCTCCGCTGAGAAATGACGACAACCCGTCCACCATTTCCTGATATCCCTCCGGGGTCACTTCGGCGATACACGGGCCGGAGCACTTCTCGATATGAAATAGGAGGCAGGGGCGATCTTGTGCCTTCTGGCGCTCGAACATGGCGTTGGAGCAGGTCCGAATCGGAAATGTCCTCAAAAGCTGATCGAGAGTCTTTCGGATCGCATAGGTATGTGCATACGGACCGAAGTATTCGGTGCCTTTGCGCTTCTTCCCTCTCATCACCTGGGCTCGAGGCCACTCGTGGCTTCTCGTAATCGCCAGATAGGGGTACGACTTGTCATCTACCAGTTTGACGTTGAACCGCGGGCGGTGCTCCTTGATAAGGGAATACTCGAGCATCAGCGCCGCCACTTCCGACTCGGTGATGATCCAGTCAACCGATCGTGAAAGGTCAACCATCGTCCTGGTCCTGGGATGAAGCCCTACCCCAAAATACGAAGAGACCCGACTACGCAGGATCTTCGCCTTCCCTACGTAAATGACCTTGCCATGCTTGTCGCGAAACAGGTATGCCCCTGGTTTTGAGGGAATCTCGGATGGTATTGGTCGTTCGAACATATCAGTTATTCGCGATGGTCCGAGGGTAAGAGCTGCCACCGACAAGCCAACAGGCGCGGAATCCCACCCTGGTCGTCGAGGTCATGATGGGGTTCTTCGATCATCTGATCCAGCCTCCAGCCAGATGCGCTGGCCGCATTCAGCAAATCAGCCATAGATCGATGCTGAAACGTGACGGTTCCGTTGCCGGCAGGGACCGAACTGTGACCACGATCAAAATATCCACCCGGGCGCCACAACACTTCTCCATCGCTGTCGGTTATTGGCGTCGAGTCCGGGGCTGTCCACACAGGATGGTTGATGACCAGCGCAAGCTGGCCACCCGGACGTACTACCCGGGCCACCTCCGAGAAGAAGGCGTCCTCGTCGGGAATGTGTTCGAGCACAAGCACGCAGTACGCCCCATCGACGCTCGCTGCCCTGAGGCAACTCAGCGCCGGAAGTTCTGCAGTGATTACCGGCCCGTGTTTCCTGGCGATCCGAGCGAGCACGTGCGATATTTCCACGCCAATCGACAAAGCTCCCCTTGCCGCAACTACTCGCATGACCCGACCATCCCCACAGCCCAGGTCGAGGTAGACGAGGTCGGGCTCAAACTCCATGACGTCGAGAAGTATCGGCGTCACCACTGCTTCATACGCCGGGTCGGTAGCTAACTCATCGAGCCACCATTCATCGAGTTGCGACCAGGTCACAGTGTGTATTGAAGTCGATCACCACCACTGTGACGCTGGGGCTAAATGCCGAGTACCTCCCGGAACCAGGGCAACGTCAATTCCAGTCCCTGACGCAGGTTGATCTGCGCCTTCCAGCCGAGAATCTCTTCCGCTTTCGCGGTGTCGGGTCGGCGAACCTTGGGGTCATCTTCCGGCTTTGGCTGAAAATCGATGCCTGGATGGTTCCCGACAACGTCCTGTACCGCCTGAGCCAACTCGAGCATGGTCACTTCTTCGGGATTGCCGATGTTGACCGGCCCGGTCTCGTCCGAGAGCAGAAGCCGGAGGATCCCTTCGACCTCATCATCGACATAACAAAGGGATCGGGTTTGGGCTCCGTCGCCGAACACCGGTAGCGGGCGGTTCTCTAGAGCGGCCTTGAAAAACGCCGGGATGGCACGGCCGTCGTTGGGGCGCATCCGCGGGCCGTAAGTGTTGAATATGCGGACGATTCGTGTGTCGATTCCATGTTCTCGCTGGTATGCGAGGGTCAAGGCTTCGGCGAACCTCTTGGCTTCGTCGTACACACCCCGCGGCCCAATCGGGTTGACGTTGCCCCAGTAAGTCTCCGGCTGCGGATTGACCAACGGGTCACCGTACACCTCCGAAGTGGACGCCAGAAAAAAAACGGCACCTTTCTCTTTGGCAAGCCCCAGACCTTTGTGCGTGCCGAAAGCGCCCACCTTCAGTGTGTGAATGGGCCACTTCAAATAGTCGACAGGGGACGCCGGGGAGGCGAAGTTCAGGATGTAGTCCACCTCGCCGTCGACATGGAGGTAATCGGTGACGTCGTAGTCGATCAGCCGGAACTTCTTGTCGCCCATGAGATGAGCGACATTTGAAGAGTTACCGGTGATCAGGTTGTCGATACACGTGACCCTGGCACCCGAGTAGACCAACCAGGTGCAGATATGGGAGCCGAGGAATCCAGCTCCACCGAGAATTACTGCGTGTTTACCGTCGAGTTCCCGAAACCCACCGAAGGCGGAACGGCGCGTGTCAAACATCTCTTGATTCTCCAAAGTGGTATCAGGGTACATCGGCAAGTTGGCCGGACTTGTTAAGAACAACCCTATTGGGTTTCGCCGGGCGTAGCGGGACCAAGGCCCAAACCACCGGGATCATTCCCGCAGCCCTGACCAGATTGACCGGGTGGGCGAGAACGGCGGGGCCGATACACATCACAAAAGCGCCCGAGGCCAACCAGGTCCAGTTCTTGTTGGTGACTCCCATTGCCAGCGTTCCGACAGCTGCCAACCCAACGAAAACCGAGACAATGCTCGGCTCCGCGACATACCCGATAAGGGGCGGTGCGAAGACCGAATCCGGGCTGTCGAATATCGACCCTGCGAAACGCCACCAGGCGAAAAACCGCACTGCGACAGCAGCAGCGATCGCAATCACCAGGAGCCGGGTCCGTTCGACCAGTGAGACCGCGTATGTAGGCCTGGTAATCGCCATCCCAATTGTCGTCCAGGCGTTTCTCGAGCCGAGGAGGATCAATGTCAATAGAAAGATGGCGAGGGGCTCTGCGGTATCGCCGATGAACCCGTTGAGCAGGGCCGGGTTGAGGATCAACAGCCACGCTTTGGCCCCGAGGCGCTCACGGTGATAACCCGCCAAGAAGCCGACCCCGGCCACGGATAAGAGGCCGACAAAGGCCAGAGCGGGTAGGACGAGTGGGTCGCGGCCCAAGGAGATGATCGAGGCCAACAGCGACGATCCCACCCTCGAGTAGCGGTAAATGACATGTGGAATCGACTGGGACGCGTCGAGACCGAACGGGTCTGCCCCCAGTACTGCAAAGATCTCGCCGTCTCCCCCGCCGCTTGTATAGAAGAAGTCGGGCCATGACCCGAAGTCCACGTGCGTCAGTCCCTCGACCACCTCATAGTGGCGATAGTCGATCGGAGTTGCTACGACCGCCCTCACCATCACCGCCACGAGAACCAACACGAAGGCTGCAATTAGCCCGTCCCACACTCGAGGATTGACAGTTCTCACAGAGCGTCGAAATCGTCTTTCGGTCACAGCCATGTGTATCGGCTGAATCTACCTAGCCCCCAACTATTTCCCGGAGGAATTTTCCGGTGTACGACTCCCCCACTTGAGCAACTTCCTCTGGTGTTCCTGTGGCGATGACACGGCCCCCGCCACTCCCTCCTTCAGGCCCCAGGTCGATCACATGGTCCACAGACTTGATCACATCGAGGTTGTGCTCGATCACGATCACGGTGTTTCCAGAGTCGACGAGACGCTGCAAGACTTGAAGGAGTTTCCGGATGTCTTCGAAGTGGAGCCCGGTAGTGGGCTCGTCGAGGATATAGAGCGTGCGGCCTGTCGATCGCTTTCCCAGTTCTGAAGAGAGCTTTATGCGCTGCGCCTCCCCACCTGAAAGAGTCGTCGCCGGCTGGCCCAGGCGAACGTAACCGAGCCCGACGTCGTAAAGGGTCTGCAGGATTCGAACGATCTTGGGCTGGTTCTCGAAGAAGCCAAGTGCTTCCTCGACAGGCATCTCGAGAACATCCGAGACGGTGTGCCCCTTCCAAAGGATCTCGAGTGTCTCGCGGTTGTATCTCTTCCCGCTACAGACCTCGCAAGGCACGTACACATCGGGCAGGAAGTGCATCTCGATCTTGATCGTCCCATCGCCCTTGCACGCTTCGCAGCGGCCACCGGTGACATTGAAGGAGAAGCGCCCCGGCTTGTAGCCACGTGCCCGCGCCTCCTGAGTCTGCGAGAACAGCGTTCTGATCTGATCGAAGAGTTTGGTGTAGGTGGCCGGATTGGAACGAGGCGTCCGGCCAATTGGTGATTGATCGATGTCGATCACCTTGTCGATCAGATCGATGCCCTCCACCTTCTTGTGCCGTCCGGGGACAACTCGGGCCCGATTCACCTTGTTGGCAAGGGTCTTCCACAAGATCTCTTCTACCAATGTCGACTTGCCTGATCCGGAAACCCCTGTTACCGCAGAGAACACGCCCAAGGGGAATTCGACGTCGATCCCTGTGAGGTTGTTCTCTGTCGCTCCGAGAACCTTGATCGACTCTCCGTTTCCGCTGCGGCGAATCAACGGGATTTCGATCTGGCGACGCCCGGCCAGGTAGTCGCCGGTCAACGAATCGGATGACATGATCAACGCTTCCAGGTCACCCTCGACAACAACGTGACCCCCGTGCTCGCCCGCTCCCGGGCCGATGTCGACAATATGGTCGGCAGCTCGAATCGTATCCTCATCGTGCTCAACAACAATGAGGGTGTTCCCGAGGTCGCGGAGACGGATCAATGTTTCGATCAGACGCTGGTTGTCGCGCTGATGGAGACCGATCGACGGCTCGTCGAGAATATAGAGAACTCCAACCAGGCCTGACCCGATCTGTGTGGCCAGGCGAATCCGCTGTGCCTCACCACCTGCCAATGTGGCAGCCGAGCGTGACAGTGAGAGGTAATCGAGACCGACATCGAGGAGGAACTTGATCCGAGCCTGCACTTCCTTCAAGACCCTCTCGGCGATTGTGGCGTCGCGCTCGTCGAGTTTGAGCGACTCGAAGAAGTCGAAGGAATCGCCCAGGCTCAGCTCGGAAACCTGTGCGATGTTCTGGCCCGCGATAGTGACCGCCAGCGAGATCGCGTTCAATCGACCTCCCTCGCACATGTCGCAAGGCACCACTGCCATGTAGTCCTGGTAGTACTCACGGGCAGAATCGGATTCCGCGGATTCGTGACGACGATTCAGGAACGGGATCGCTCCTTCGAATTGCGCATCCCACTTTCGTCTACGACCAAAACGATTGACATATTCAACCGTGATTCGCTCTTCCCCGGTGCCGTAGAGAATCTTTTCTTTGATGTCGGGTGCGAGGTCTCTCCACGGGGCTTCCATGTCGAATCCGAAAACCTTGCTCAATCCGGCGAGAAGCCGGTGGTAGTAGCGCATCCGATTCGATGCCCACATCGGAATCGCACCCTCCTCCAGCGAGAGATCGGGGTCGCCGATGACCAACTCGGGGTCAACTCGGAATTGCGTACCGATCCCGGAACAGTCCGGGCAGGCCCCGTACGGGCTGTTGAATGAGAAGTTTCTCGGCTGCAGTTCCTCGAAACTCAGGCCACACTCGGGACAGGCGAGATGCTGGCTGAAGGTCAGCGTCGACCCATCGGTGAGGTCGATGTCTGCGACTCCATCGGCCAGGCCGAGAGCCGTTTCGAGCGACTGGGTGAGCCGCTGTTCGATGCCTTCTTTGCGAACCAGACGATCAACCACGACTTCGACGGTGTGTTGGAAGTATCTGTCGAGCTTGATCTCCTCAGTGAGTTCTCTCACCTCGCCGTCGATTCGGGCACGGGAAAAGCCTTGTTTGGCGAGATCGGACAGCATTCCCTCGTATTCGCCCTTACGGCCCCTCACGACAGGGGCGAGGATCTGGAACTTGGTGCCTTCTTCCAGCTCCAAGATTCGGTCAACGATCTGTTGGGGCGTCTGTCGGGCCACCGGAGTTCCGTCGTTTGGACAGTGCGGTATCCCGATCCGGGCGTACAACAAGCGCAGATAGTCGTGAACCTCAGTGACTGTTCCCACCGTGGAGCGAGGATTTCTCGATGAAGTCTTCTGGTCGATCGAAATCGCCGGGGAAAGCCCTTCGATAAAGTCGACATCGGGCTTGTCCATTTGGCCCAGGAACTGTCGGGCGTACGCCGAGAGGGACTCGACATATCGCCTCTGGCCTTCGGCATAGATGGTGTCGAACGCCAAGGAGGACTTCCCGGAACCGGAAAGCCCTGTGAAAACGATCAGCTTGTCTCTGGGTAACTCGACCGTGAGGTTCTTGAGGTTGTGCTCACGGGCGCCCCTGATGAGGATTGAATCGGTGGACAACTACTCCGCCACTTGTATACGAGTTACGACAGTGTAATCAGTTTACGACCGAACACTTGTTCGTGTCGTCAGCAGTCTCGTGCCCTCAGTGGTGCCCCCTGGAAACAGCAGCAGTACATACGCCGTGAGGACTGGCGCGATGGCTCGAGATATATCGAACCAACTGCCCCACACTTGGTCGGTGAAGAGAATCCCCAGCGGAACAAAACCGAGGAACGTCCAACCTACAAGGTGAGAAGAAGCGAACACCCTACGTGTGAACAAGGCCATCAGAGCCATCATCGAGATACCCACGGTCAGGTCAACCGGGTCGCCCGCCCAGTTTCCAAATGCGCCGAAGAATCCCGCAAACGGCAATCCGAGCTCCTGAACCTGATTCACCCCCGATTCAAAACTGATCTGCCACCGGAGATACACGGCCCAAAGGATTACCGCAATGATCGGACCCAGAAAAACTGCAACAGCATCTTTCGTTCTCGAGGTGCGCCACAGCCAGAATGCAGAACCCGCTGCCGCTATCAGCATCGCCTCCCGACTGAGAGCCGCCAATGCAAGCAGTGCGACAGCGGCCGGTAGCCGATCCTCCAAGAGCACGAGTACAGCGAGGAATGCAAGGGCTGCCGACACGATCCCGGCACCATCGATACTCAACTCACTCACAAAACCGAGGTTGAGGACAAAGGCAAGACCCCACCACTGCGAACCACCCATGCGAACCGCCAGCAACGCTACGGCCCATGAGCCGATTCCCATGGCTATCAGATTGACGATCACCAAGCTCCAAACAATCTGCTCAGGAGCAAGGAGACCACCTAGTCCGGCCAGGAATGGGTACAGCATTCGTTGACTCCGGTACAGAGGTCGATCCAGGTTTTCGGCGTGCACCGCCGAGTCGACCACGAGAGGGTCGTTGGCCTGGATGAAAAAGAATTTCCCATCATGACCCTGGTGGGGGCGAAATTGTATATCGCTCAAACGCTCCTCCCCGTATGCGCGAGTCTTCAAGGACTCCTCACCAAATCCAATGAAAACGGTCGGATCCCACTCTGACTGCGCCATGATTCGCGATACGAGCACCGTCGAGATGACAATGGCCAACAGCCCCACGACGATCGCTTTGGTCCTGGCGGTTGGGAAGGTCGTCATTACATGCCTTTATTGCGAAGCTGCAAGCAGGTCGGGCGCTTCGGTCTCCGTGACACGGGTCCCGGTAGCATCCCGTCGGGCGACAAATGCCCGTGGCGCACGCTCTTCGATCGATGGACCACCGAGACAACGAAGCACCGGTGGAAGAAGATCGACAATGCTCGCTGCAAGCTCCACCTCGCAATCGGGTGTGTAGGTCGCGGCAAACGTTCCCAGGCGTTCGGCGATCTGAGACTGGGTCCAATCTCCGCCGTTGACGAAAAGCTGAGCCTGGCCGTCGGGTCCGTGGTCGCCCAGGAAGACGAGATTTGCACCCCATTCAATCGCCATATCAGCGACATCGAGGACGACGCCATTGACACATTCGACCTGGCTGACATACGCGTCCCGGCGGGCCTGATTCTCACTTTCTGAGATACCCGGATAAGTGATCGAAAAACCCCCGAGTTCAACGCCGCGATCTGCTTCGCACTCAGAATTCAAAAATAGAGGGGGATGTGGGGCCAAAATATGGACATATATGTAATCCGGGCGGTCGTTGCTCAAATAAGTTTCCAGGTCGGTTTCCAACCATTGAATGGCGTGCATCGCCCCCTTGTTGAACGACGTCCCGGTCACGAATCCAGGCATGTCGCGAAGCAACGTCCGATAAGCAATGTCGTAAAGTGTCTCGTCTGGCCAGGGGGCCTTTACGCAGACGGTCACGCTGGGCCCACAGCGGGCGCCCAGCCAACCCGATTCCACGTACACGGATTCATAGCCGCTGTTCTCGAGAATCCCCGCGAAAGAGTTTTCCCCACGTATTACTGCCAGTAGAGCTTCGACATCAGAACCGTTGAGCAATGAGTCGTCGGCGACATAGTCCATCTGAAGCAGGCTCGGCACCGAAAGCGTTGTGTGTGAATAGTTAGCCAGCACATCACCGGCAACCAAACCCCGGCCCCTGAGCGCCTCTACGAAACTGCTGTTATCGAAGCTGTAGAACTCCTCGAGCACTGAAACGGCGGGATAAGCATCGGCTATCACAATGACCACATCCTGCGTCGAATGGACAGCACCGGGCGCGACATCCAGCGAAACATTGGACTCGGGCGGCGCCTCGAAGAGGTCCATCACGATGGTCGTCAGCGGGCTGATCACCAGGATGAAGGCTCCCCAGGTGATTAGCCATCGGGTCGGCGTCAACCCCCTCAAACGGTAAATCATGAGTACCAGCACCAGCCCGAGGATCAGAAGGCCAACACGGCCGAACGGCATTCGGTTGATGAGACTTCCACTGACGGTGAAGTACAGAACTGAGAATGCCGCCACATACGTCGCTCCACTTATCTCCAGACCGATCTTGACCAGCAGGAAACGGAAACCAACTCCTACCAAGAACAACGCTCCCGCGACAGCCAAGGCCACACTGAGACTGGGCCCTTCTGGATTGATCGACCACACCTGGACCGGGGAGTAGGTGCTTGCGGCCAGCACCACGAAGAGATCCCATGGATTGAACATCTTCCGATAACCCCATCCGGTTGTCCGAAGATGCTCGATGCCAGTCACACCTGCGCCTCGTATAGAAACCGCCCCTGGATGGTGTCATCCAGGCGGGTCAGTCGGAATAGTTCCCCGAAGGCTGCCTCAAATGCCGGTTGCGAGTAATCGTGATGCTCGCCGCCTTTCGTTGCAGACAACAGCTGTGCCATCGGATCGGTGAGGTCGACAAATTCGATGAGGTGGCGAGGGCTGATCTCCACCGCCATCCGGGCCAAGGCCGCCAGCGGAATCCCGTTGGCGATGGCCAAATGATGAATTACCGCCATCCACGTTGTTGCATTGGCTCCCTTGAGCCTGGACAACAAGTCCATACGCTCCAGGTTCATGAAGCCTTGACCTGGTGTTGGCCTCGCCATATTGGCCACGATTGGGAAGACGTTTCGCACATCGCCGGCCACGAGTCGTTGCCGATGGATCTCTACGGCCACGCGATCGAGATCGACGGCGACCACCTTGTCAAACGACCGGGCAAGAACCGCTGAATGGCGCCCGGCATTGGCACCGATATCAACGGCAACTCCGTTGTGGGGGGTTTTCTCGGCAAACGCCTGAATGGCGAAGTCGCGTGCTGTTTCGGCCGCATCGTCGTAGGAATTGTCACCTTCATAACCAGCCCATGTCGATTGATCACTGAACGACAACGCCTTCAGTGTTCTCTCCATCTTCTGCATCAGACCGTCCACCGCCAGGGGCGAGAGCGAAAGTTCCCGCCGCGTCGAGTGCCTTGCTTCCAGGGCGTCGCCCGAATGTTTGGATTCAAGGCGGGCGCGCAACGTCACATTTGTTAAAACGCCCTTGCGCCAGCGGTTGCTCCCTCTTAACAGGCGCGCCGCTACATCAACAGAGATCCCCTCGAGGTTCCACAAACCGTTGAAAGGCACGTCTAGGTGTGAATCGATCAACAATGGGCTGAGGAAATGATCACAAAACTGGCCGTAGGCAGTCCACAGCGGTGTCAGGCCGGCGCCGACCGATCCAAGGTCGACGAACAAGGGGCGAGGGCCATCGAAGACAATGTTGTAGGCGGTCGCATCACGGAGATGAAAGCCGGTAGCCCAGGCAATCCGGGAGATCTCCAGTGTTAGCAGACCGGCGTCGCGCAGCATCTCCGGCGTCCACTCCTCGGGATAGCTGACAAACGGGACCAGATCGCTGGTGACGCGGAGAGGTGATTCAGAAACCACTTCGTATTTGGGAATCAGCCCCCTCGACTGGAAATCATCCAACAGTCCGGCTGATCGGGCAGCGAGAAACGCCTTGGCTCCCTCTTCGTCGAAAGTACGAATCACCCGGCTATCGGCGGCCGCGACCGAGCTTCGTGGGTCGCGGTAAGACGCATACCGCGGGATCATCGGAGGGGCCTACTCTTCCGCTTTGGGCTCTTTGCTGAACCGACCCTTGATCGAACCCCACCGAAACTTCACAAAAGCGGCGACACCCGCGAAACCCGCGACCAGGACCTGGATAATCAAACTTCCAGTGCCCGCATCGATATAACCAAAGATCATCATTTCTCCTGAACCAAATTAGCTCGAAATTTTCCGATTCCATCACCTATCGGCAGCAACCACCTGATTCTCAATCCCCAATCTCGCCAAGCCGATCATGGTACCTTCGCCACAGCAAGGAGACTAAGGCCCTTCCCGGGTAGGATCGCATCAATTTTACGAAACACCGGAACCATCAGGTCGAAGCTCCGGGCAGCGGCTGAGCTAATTGTCGGACGGCCCAGGCCATGATGGATTCTCCAAGCAATACGGCCTGGTCTATTGAAATCAGAGATTGCGAGCAGTTCCAGCCCGCAAGCGCGCACTACACCTTCGAGGTCTTCGCGATCAAACCGCTGAATGTGGCCCGCTGCCTCGTCGGTCGGACCAAAAAGGCTCTTGCCCGCCGGCACCTGGATGAGAATGTGCCCGCCCGGGGCCACCTTTGCGGCCACATCTGACAGATACTCCTTGGGCTCTGCCGCCCGCTGCAAGCCGTCAAAGACAATCACCGTGTCGAATGCGCGGTCGTCGGGTGTCAAATGCTCAGTCGGATCGAGCCACTCTACGTCGACATTTTCAAGGTGCCCGAAACGACGGCGCAGGGTTTCAACATGGACCGGATCTGAATCCGTGATCACAAGTCGATCGCTCCGCAAGAGATGCGAAGTTGTATGACCCGGCCCGGCATCGAGCTCGAGGACTGAGTCCCCGAGGTAGGGACGGAACCAGTCCAGGATCCAGCGTCGGAAACGGGGAGCCTTACCAAGGCTCTGCCGGGTGACGACGGAATCTTCATTGGTTGCGCGAGTATCGAATAGTCGGAACCTGATGATCAGCCATATGGCTTCGACGCCGTCTCGCCAACCGATGTTCTTGCCTTCGGCATAGGTGCGACCGTGGTAGCTGATGGGCACTTCGTAGATTCGTGCCCCCCATTGCGCCAGCCGAGCCGTGATCTCCGGCTCCAGGCCGAATCGGTCACTGGTGAGTCTCAGCCGTTTGAGGACGTCTGCGCGGATTGCCTTGTAACAAGTCTCCATATCGGTGAGATTGAGATCGTTCGCCATATTGGAGAAGGCGGTCAGCACCCGGTTTCCCAACGCGTGCCAAAAGAATAGAACCCGACGCACCTCACTCGAGGCAAAGCGCGAGCCGTAAACAGCGTCGGCCTTGCCTTCCACGATGGGGCCGAGCACTTTCGGATAATCCTCAGGGTCGTACTCGAGGTCAGCGTCCTGAACGATCGCAATGTCTCCGGTCATATTGTCGATGGCGGTCCGGATGGCCCTTCCCTTACCCATGTTCACCGGCTGGGCAATTACACGAATACGTCTGTCGCCGGCCTCGAGCTCGCGAAGGATTTCCAGCGAATTGTCCGTCGAACAGTCATCGACGCACACCAACTCGATGTCCATTTCGACCGGCGAATCGAGGACCCGGGCGATGATCGTTCGCAACGTCCGCGACTCGTTGTAGACCGGCATCAGAACAGATAACAACGTCAAAGAGTGATCCTCCTAACCATTTCTCAGCTATCGGCTGACATTTACTGCGACCAAAGAGCTTATCTACCGCCACCCCGATTCCGGTCCTTTACATGCGATGGCCCGCAGTAGCCCGGAGGGTCTATCCGGGAAGGCGGATCGTGGATAAACCAGGGGCCGAGCGTCACCAAGAAAACCAGCAGGCGCCACGGCGAGCTATCCGGCCTCGGCAACCTCACGAAGCTCTCGCTTCAGCTCATTGATCTCGTCTCGTAGGCGGGCCGCGTATTCGAACCGAAGCTCTCTGGCCGCCTCATTCATCTCTTCATCGAGACTCAGAATCAGCCGAGTCAGATCTTCACCCTCAAGGTCGATGGGCTTGCGGGCCTCTGTTTCCCGGCGCCGCCTGTCGCCCGCAGGACGTTCGGTTTGAACCAACTCGAGAATGTCCGAAATTCGCTTCCGAACCGTGGTCGGGTCGATCCCGTGCTCCCGGTTCCATTCGGTCTGCGCCTCGCGGCGGCGATTCGTCTCGAAAATGGCCTTCTTCATCGAATCAGTGATGTTGTCGGCGTACATCACGACCTGGCCGTCAACATTACGCGCCGCCCGTCCGATAATCTGAATCAGGGACGTCGCCGAGCGCAGGAAACCCTCTTTATCGGCGTCGAGGATCGCCACCAGGGAGACCTCTGGGAGGTCAAGCCCTTCGCGCAGCAGGTTGATGCCGACCAACACGTCGAAATCACCGAGTCTCAACTCGCGCATGATCTGTACGCGCTCGAGGGTGTCGATCTCCGAATGCATGTATCGGGCGCGCACCCCCATCTCCAACAGGTAGTCGGTTAGGTCCTCGGCCATCTTCTTGGTCAAAGTGGTGACGAGCACACGTTGCTCGGCGACGGCTCTACCCCGGATCTCGCCAAGCAAGTCGTCGATCTGACCTTTGGTTGGACGGATCATGACCTCGGGGTCGACCAAACCGGTCGGCCTAATGATCTGCTCTACGACCTGTTTGCTGTTCCCGATTTCGAAGTCCGAGGGCGTGGCTGAGAGGAACACAACCTGGTTCGCCTTCTCCAGCCACTCATCGAACCGCAGTGGGCGATTGTCCTTGGCGGACTCGAGCCGAAATCCATGTTCGACCAGGACATCCTTGCGGCTGCGGTCTCCTTGGAACTGGCCGCCTATCTGCGGGACGGTGACGTGAGACTCATCAATGATCGTGAGATAGTCGTCAGGGAAGTAATCGAGGAGGGTATACGGAGCTTCGCCCGGAGACCGTCCATCCAGATGTCTCGAATAGTTCTCGATTCCCGAGCAGAACCCGACTTCTCTCATCATCTCGATGTCGTAGTTGGTGCGCATCCGCAATCTTTGAGCTTCGAGCATCTTGCCCTTGCGCTCGAATTCAGCGAGACGTCCTTCGAGTTCCTCTTCGATTCCGCCTATTGCCTTCAAGAGGCGCTCGCGCTCGGTGACGTAGTGAGTGGCTGGGAAGACGAACAGCTCTGACATATCGTCGATCACTTCACCGGTCACTGGATTGAGTCGAAGGATTCGCTCGACCTCGTCACCCCAATACTGGACCCGGACGATGGTCTCTTCGTAGGATGGGAAGATCTCCAGAGTGTCGCCGCGCACCCGGAACTTTCCTCGTGTCAGCTGCACCTCATTGCGCTCGTACTGGATATCGACTAACCGCTTGATGGCCGACCGCATCGGATACTCGACTCCCCGGACCAAGCGAAGCAACTGTCCCTGGTATTGCTCAGGGGAGCCCAACCCATAAATGCACGAAACCGAAGCCACAATGATCACGTCGTCTCGGATCAGGAGCCCGGCAGTGGCGGCGTGGCGAAGTCGATCGATCTCGTCGTTCACGGTGGCATCCTTCTCGATGAAGGTATCGGTTTGAGGCATGTACGCCTCGGGCTGGTAGTAGTCGTAATACGAAACGAAGTACTCGACCCGATTGTTGGGAAAAAGCTGCCGGAACTCATTGGCGAGCTGGGCGGCAAGCGCTTTGTTGGGTGCAATCACCAAGGTCGGCTTCTGCACCTGCTCGATAGTCCACGCCATCGTTGCTGACTTACCGGACCCGGTAATTCCGAGCAAGGTTTGGAATCGGTCCCCGCGACGGATCCCTTCGGCCAACTGTTCTATGGCTTTGGGCTGGTCCCCGGCGGGAACGAAATCGGATACGACTTTGAATTCGGGCACAGAGGCAGGGTACAACCCGACGGTGACAAGAAATTACTCGATAGCGGCGGGTTCGAGTCGGGATTCTATGAATTCACGCACGAGGTTCGGGGCCAGTTCGATCATCCTTCCCACTTCTCCTGGCGCCGCGACGTCCTGAATGAAGATACGACTCGGCATCGCTTCTGGGATCGATCCGGCGAGACAGGCGATAAGACCTGAGGTGATCCGGGCGATGACGGTCCCATCCGGTGTCTCGCAGGCTCCCGGCGCTTTGACCGCAAGAAACGCGTTCATCCGCTCTTGGACCTCTTCGGTTCCCCACTCCGATTTCGAGATGAGCAGCTGGTTCCTCGAATCCGTGCCGTGATCACCGACGAAAACGACGATCGAGTCGGGACCAAGTAGTCGGGCGAAGTCGAGCATAAAGCGGTCGATACAGCGCGCCTGCGCCTCATAGAACCCTACCCGGGTCTCATATGTGTCGATCGGGCGGGAAAACTGGACTCCCGATCTCGCGTAATCGAAGTTGACTTCGCAGTCCTCGTCCAGGAAGAACGGCGGATGAGGCGCCATGATATGACCAAACACGAAATCGGCTGCGTTGTTGCTGTCAAGGCTTACGGCGTTGTCCATCAGCCAGTCCATCGCTCCACGAGCCCCTGCGGTGAACGCATAGCCATGATTGTTCGCGACCCACTCTGCGAAAACCGAACGTTGCAGGGCCTTGAAAACCGCTTCGTCGAGAAACGGCGACACCACACATCTGTCAACCAACCCACAACGGGATCCACTCCAGCCGGACTCAATCATCGTCGTCGTGTAACCGTTGGCCTTGAGCGTCGTCATCAGCGCGTTGTCGCCACCAATCGATCGGTACAGATCTCGAACAGTGGCCTCGTTCAGGTCGTCACCGTCGCTGAGAATGTATTCCATTTCCAGGAGGTTCGGCACAGAACCGGTGGTGGTCGGGTACGACGCCCAGGCCGACTCGTACGCTTTGAAGCCCAATGCCTCGAGCTCATTGGAAACTGCGATAGGTTCTATGTCCAATCCGTCCTGGCGGTACGCGGTACTTCCGGCGTATCCATCCAGGACGATCAGCCAGAAATCCGGGGTGGATTCGAGGCTCGGAACGCCGCCATCCGAGCGGCGGAAATTCGACTCGCCAAAGCTGGCGTACGATTGGACCAATGCCACGACAGGCCCGGCGATCAGAAAGATTGCTGCGAGAGACAATCCGGCGAACAGCGGAAGATGGTTCGGTATCCGGGACACCAGAAGAGATGCTGCCAACCAGAACACCAGAATGAATGCCGTGCCCGTCAGGGTCCCGATGGCAACCAGGATCGAGCCCCCGGACGCCATCACGACCACACCACTACCAACCGTAAAAAGCGCGGTAGTCCTGCGTGCCCCTGCCGCCACCAAGGCAATCGACACAGATATAGCAACGGTCAGGACGCCGGCTATCAGTATCAGCAAACGCTCCCAGTGGCCTACGCCGACGACATTGTTGGCCCACACACCCAATGGTGCGTACGAGGAGAACGCTGCGAGCAATCCAAGAGAAGCCAGCCATCCGGGCTGTCCGAGCTCCCTCTGCTGAGTTCGGTCAAACACCGGCATTGACAAGAACGCCCACAAAGAGGCGAACTGCAGATTCCAGGTCATCTCGGCTGGCGGAATTGGGGATGACGACATCGGCCGCTGCGAGGTACATGGAACGGCTGGGTTGGGCCGCCATCCGTTGCTCGACATCGCCAGGGACATCGCCGCGGAGTACGGCCCTTTGCTTACGGATATGGTCGGGGGCATCTACAACCACCCGCGGCCAATCAGCGGCAAACGGGTTCTTGAGCAGCGGTATTTCGATTATTACCGGGTGGACGGCTTCAGCGACACGTCGCTGGATCTCGCCGAAAATGTGCGGATGTGTGATCGATTCCAATTCGGATAACTGTGCTGGATCAGCAAAAACCAGGGCCCCTAGCCGCTTGCGATCGATCTCACCATTGACTACTGCATCGGGCCAGCGTCTGGCGACTTCTCCCGCTACGGCACCTCCCAGCGAGATCACCTCATGACCGATGCCATCGGCGTCGATAGTCATTAGGCCATGACCTTCCAAGAGCCGACGAACCTCACTCTTACCGGAGCCGATTCCGCCGGAAAGAAGCCAATTCAGGTACCTATTAGCCACAAGGGATCACGGTAGCCTTCTCGCATGACGGGACTCGCCCCTTGGGAACTGAGGGTTCATAACGCTGTCCTGATCGGGCAATGGATCGCCCTTGTGGTTGGCGTCGTTGCCGACCTGGTGGCAACCCGCGGAGCCGCGACATCGATCGCAGCTCTGATCATCGCATCGCTCTACACCATCGGCTCGACGGCCCTGCCGGAGACCTGGCTCAGGATTAGATTTGGAGTGGAGGGCATCACTCTGGGCGGCACTCTCCTGCTCGGCGTCGTTCTCACCCTCACCGGGGGCGCCGACAGTTCCTATCTCTTGTTATCGATCGGCCCAACGAGCATCGCGACGCTCTACGGGGGTATCAGGTCGGGGCTTACCACCGGAGTGCTTGCCGCCGGGCTGCTGTGGTTGGTGAGCATCCCCAATGACGTCCCGTTCCGGCAGGTGGGTCAAGGGATGGGCCTGTACATAATGTTTGTCTTCCTAATCGGTCTATTGCGCAGATTGCTCCGTGACATTTATGCCCAAGCGTCTGAACTCGCTGTCGAGTCAAAAAATGCAAGACAACAACTCGAAGCCCTTGAGCAAACCCACAGCATCCTCATAAGGCTCTCGGAAGACATTTCGGCCGGCCGCCTCAACGCCGTCGAAGTTGGGGCACAGACACTCGAATCTCTGTTGGCGCAGTACCCCGATGCCGCGGGACGCCTCGTCATCGACGGTGACGAGGGCCCTGTCGTCCTGGCCGCCCGTGGAGTACCCGACCCTGCCGGCTTCCAGCGCACATTCCCTCTGGTGACAGCCGATGCTGATGTCGGGCGTCTCGAACTGACAACGGCGCAAATCATGTCCAACGCCGCCGAAGAAGAGGTCCGCAAACAGGTTCGCCCGGTGGCAATAGCTTTCGCCAACCTGCAATTGCTCCAGGATATCGTTGGTGCTGCGGTGGCCGAGGAAAGGATGCGACTGGCGAGGGAGATGCACGACGAGATCGGGCCTTCGCTTGCTTCGCTTGGCCTTGCACTCGACATGACTGCCATGCAGCAGGCAGCGTTGCCTGAAGTATCAGCAGACTTGATGGTTCTTCGGTCCAACGTGACCAAACTCGTTGAAGATGTGCGGGCATCGGTGGCCGATCTTCGGAGCGCCCCGGGGCCAACGCTCACCGCCCGACTCCTTCAAACCGTGGCGACCCTGGGCGATAAGCCACGGGTTGTGGTCGACCTCGATGAGCGGCGGCCCCCGCGTCCGGCTTTGATTGGGGACCTGACCGCCCTCGTCACCGAGGCGATGCGCAATGCCCATCGCCACTCAAGAGGCAGCCAGGTATTGATCACCGGGCGCATCGATCGGGGGTTCGGGACATGCCAGGTGATTGACGACGGAGTGGGGTTTGACCCCTCTTATGAGCCGGACGGACATTTTGGGCTTATGGGGATGCGCGAACGTGCCGAAAAGATAGGTGCACAAATCAGTTTTGAGTCCGAATCAGGCCTTGGAACCACCATTACCGTCGAATGGGGCAAGAAATAATGATCCGAGTGATGATCGCCGATGATCACCAACTGTTCGCAGAAGGTCTTTCCCAGGCTCTTAATGCCCTCCCTGACACCCGTGTGGTAGGGGTTGTGGATTCCGGGCCGGCGTTGGAACAGGCCCTGAACAACCAGCCGGCCGAAGTCTGCATCGTTGACATAGAAATGCCCGGCGGTGACGGAATCGAAACCATCTCCAACCTGGGCATGCGAACGAAGGCCATTGTGGTCAGCATGCATGCCTCTGATCAGCAGACGGAACGGGCCCGTGAAGCCGGCGCCAAGGGGCTTTTCTCCAAGGGCGTTCCTCTGACGACGCTCGCTGCAGCCATCCGGGCGGTGGCAGGCGGTGAGAATTTGATCGACCTTTCACCCGAAGCCCGTGACATCCTGCTCGAGGCCAACCTGCAGGCTCAGCTCGATCCTGGTGCCGCCGCGCTCACACCGCGGGAGATTGAGATCCTCCAACTACTCGCCGTAGGCGTATCCGCAACCGACGAGCTCGCAGACCGTCTCTACATCTCACAGAAAACGGTCAAGAATCACTTAGCGTCGGTGTTTCAAAAGCTGGCCGTTTCCGACCGAACCCAGGCGGCAATCGAGGCGATACGCCTCGGTTTGGCCCGTCCCCAGTAGGAAAACGCGATGAGACCATTAGGCCAAACGACCCATCGAAATTCATCGAGCCCCGCTTAAGCTGACAGTGGTCAAGGAGAATCTTTTGAGAAAACTTGCTCTGTGGTTAAAGGCCGAAAAAGGCGCATCGATGGTGGAATACGCCCTCCTGGTGGTACTCATCGCCATCGTCGCACTCGTCGCCGTTACAGTTATGGGTGGACAAGTATCCGAACTGTACAGTGGTATCGGCTCCGACCTCCTCGGCACGCGGTCATAACAGTCCACTAGGCGAAGAAACCAGGACATCTCGATTTGAGATCCCTGGTTTTCTCGCGTCTGGAGACCGGAAAACCCCAAATAGAATGGGTCGATCTACCCACTCCCAGGGCTAAAGGCAGCGTCGGGCCGGGTCGATAATGAAACTATGCGATGAGACGAAAGACCCATTGCTAGAAAGTACATTCGAGTTAACTTTCTCGATGTAAGTCCAAGATAGATCTACCCAAGGAGGGGTACATGCTTGCTCTGTGGACCAAGGTAACAAGCTGGATGCAGGAAGAGAAGGGTGCCTCAATGGTTGAGTATGCACTCCTCGTAGTCCTCATCGCCATCATCGCTCTTGTAGCGGTTTCACTCGCTGGTACGCAGGTCTCGGAGACCTTCAGCGAAATCGGCTCCAGCCTCGACTGATCTCACGATCAGCATTGATTGCAGAGAGGGGACCCGCCTCGGCGGGTCCCCTCTCTCGTTCTCGCGCCTGGCCGGTTTCAGTCGGCACTCGCCCGGAGGACGATGAAGTCCTCGTCGGAGTACACGCTGGCCCAGCCCGCGTCGGTCAACCACCCAACCATCGGCTCGTCCACCACCAGCAGAGCCTGTTCTATCCCGTATTCCTGAAACGTGGGTTCCCAGGGCTCCCTTCCATTCCGGATGTCGACGAACTTCTCGATGCGTCCCTGAAAGAGCTCGGCCCGATCATCAATGAAGACTTGACGCTCGGGGCCGTCAGCCCAGATCAGGTAACCCCCAATCACGTCGTTGTGGAAAACCGGTGAATCATCCAGAACGTCTGCCGCAGCCTCCGGGAACCGCCCGGCGCCAAGCCCGCCATCTGCTCTGATCACAAACGGGACCACGAGCACGACCGCAGCGAAGATCCCCGCAGAGATCCTGGAGAAACGTAGCGGCAAGGACCGACCCAGGACTGGTAGTGAGGCCGATATGGGAACGATCAGAGCGAGCCAGGCCGGTGGGACGGAACGTAATGCGGTGAGGCCCATAGCGAAGAACGGGACGATCAGAATCAGATCAGCGCTCTTGACTCTTCCCTTCGTCGCGCCAAAGAAAGTCAGGATGATCCCGACGAAAAAGGGAAAGAAGACCACCGACAACAACTCCGGTGTTCGCCATTCCGAAAGAAGGCTCAGGTAGGGGCGGGCGGCCACGAAATCGAGCAAGATCGCCGTAACTGCGAGCCCATGGGCAGTGACCAGGGTGGCCAAACCTGAAACGAACGCCGTGGGCAGGCTTTTCCAGTCCTTTCTGGACAGAAGTCGCAGCCCGATGTAGGCCAGACCCAGGAAGAAGGAGCCGTGGACGGAAGCCCAGATCCAGAACAGGAAGGGCATCGACCATCTCGTCGCCCGATTCTCCCAGCCCATGATCACCAGGACAAACAGGAGATAGGAGAAGATCACGGGGCGTGGCACCAGGAAACTTATGAGCGAGACCGTCGACAACAACAGCACGACGCCTGTCGTGAGAACGCTCGTCGAGACCCGATAGGCGATGAGAGCGATACTGGCGAATGTGAGCGCGGTGACAACCAACATCATCCACGGGACGAAGTCGAGCCCGCTAAGACCCTCCAGACGTCCGTAAAGCAGCTCTACGAGCCAACTTTGGGTGAGCCAGGCCTCACCTCCCGCAGTGTACGAGAAGGGGTCCTCAGTCAATACTGAGCCGGCGTTGATCTGCAGGGTTCCCGCCCTGACGTGCCACAAGAAGGAGTTGTCCTGGATTGGAGCCCAGGCATCGATGACGAGAGCCACCCACGGGATCACGAGGATGAGGTGGGCCAGGGAGAAGCGTCGCGGGCTAGACGCCGCGTCGGGCATCAGGTGTTGGAGAATGCATCAGCGATTTGGATCGCTGCCGGCCCCAGAAGAACGATGAAGAGTGACGGGAAGATACAAAACACCAGCGGGAACACAAGCTTCACAGGCGCAGCAAATGCTTTCTCCTGGGCCCGTTGTCGTCTCTTGACCCGCATCTCATCCGCCTGCACCCGGAGGACGTTGGCGATGGTGACACCAAACGCCTCAGCCTGGATCATCGCGAGGAGGAACGACCTGAGTTCATCGAGGTCGGTTCGGTCCATGAGGTGTCGCATCGCGTCCCTACGGCTCACGCCGACGCGGGTCTCCTGCAGCATGCGGAAGAACTCCTCGGAAAGAGGTCCCGGGACCGTTGCCACAACCCTCGACAGGGCTGAGTCGAAACCCAGACCTGCCTCGACCGAGATGACAAGAAGGTCGAGGACATCGGGAAGGGCTTTCTGCATGAGAACTTTGCGCTCGTCGATCTTGCGGGCGAGCCACGCATCCGGGCCAAAGAAACCAAGGGCGATAGGCATCACGAACAGGACAGTTCGCTGAAATCCCCCGGTCCCGAAATCGACCAGGAAGAAGCCGGCAACAACCCCGATTATGGTTCCCAACGCCTTTATTACGACCAGGGACGGGGCATCCATGTTCCCGGGGCTTCCGGCGAGGATGATCTGGTGCTGCTTCTTGTCGAGGTACCCGATGGGGGTGAATCGCTTCAAGAACCCTGAGACCCTGATGACGAGAGGACCGATTGTTCGCTGTGCCAGGGGCTTGGCGAGCTCCTCGTCCCTGATGCTCGGTGTGTTGGTGCGCCCATACAGGGCCAACTTCTGTGTCATGTCTTCCTGGGCCCGGGTCACACCCAACCCGATCCAAACCACGGCGAATAGAACCAGCAGGAAGACCGCAAAAACGGCAAATGTCAGACCATCAATACTCATACGTCGATATCCACAATCTTCTTGAGCCAGAAAATACCGGCGGCGATCAATAGAACCCCAAACCCCAACGCGACCTGGCCGAGCGTCTCATCGAGGAGCGGCTGTAGGTATTCACGGTTGGATGAATAGAGGAATCCGAACATCAGGAACGGCAACAGACCGAGGACAATTGCAGACAGACGACCTTCAGCGGTGAGGGCCCTGATCTCGCCTCGAAGCCTATTCCGTTGCAGCATGGTGTTGGCAACGGTGTTCAGCACCTCCGCCAGGTTTCCACCGACCTCACGCTGGATCTCGATCGCCATCACTGCCCATTCGAAGTCCTGAGACTGGGTTCGATGGGCGATTCCCTGGAGTGAGTCGCCAACGGCACGACCCAGCCTGGCCTCGGCCATTGCCCTTCCGAATTCGCGGGCGGTCGGGTCAGGCGCTTCGGAGGCAACCGCTTCCACTGCCTGGAGAAGCGAGTAACCGGCGCGAAGCGAAGTGGCCAGCAGAGTGAGTGTGTCCGGGAGCTGACCTTCGAACTTGCGCTTTTCACGTCCCCCGGCGAAGTTGATGACGCCCATAAACAGAAGAAGCAATAAGGCAAAGGCGATGGCGCCAAAAATCGGTCCGTTCAAGATGGCGAGGATGATTCCACCAACTGCGGCTGCACCAAACAGGGCCAGAATCGCCTCTCCGGGAGACATCGGAATGTTGGCCTGCTCGAGGGCCGAGTTCAGCCCCGAGAGCAACCCGCGTTTTCTGACCTCTTCTTCAGCGGCTTGAGAGAACCGGTTGAGCAAGGGAAGACGCTGCAGGAATGGTTTTTTCTCTTCTGCCGGACCACGGCGTCCGTAAGTTTCCAGACGCTTGCTGAAGCGGCCACCACCCTCTTCTTCCTCACGCCCGAACAGGATGACCAGGAACAGGAACAGGGTGAGACCAAGTCCGATCGATCCCACCAGAATCAAAGTGTTGGCCTCGAGAAATAGGGTGCTCTCGACAACGAACGTCGTTGGCGGGGCGAAGGTGACGGTTGAAGAGGCGACCGACGATTGTGTCGTCGTGGTCGCAAAGCCTGATACGGCGAAGGTGACCGAATTGGTCAGACCCTCATAGGAGGCGGCAAAAACCACATCTCCTGGTGTCGACACCGGGGAGACGAAACGTGCCACCAGGGTGTTGCTGATCTCGCGGCTGATCTGGTCGTAGAGACCTGACAGTTGTTCGGGATCAGGTGTCGAGAGGAACAGGCCATTTCCGGCACCGGCCACCTGCTCGACAGGATCCGGGTTGAAGTCGGGAGACTCGAGGGCCACGCCGAAGACCCTGATATCGCTGTCGTTCAATGCGGCGACGGCGTCCTCGATCGACGCCACTGAGGCGGTGTCTTCACCGTCTGTCAAGACAATTGCATTTTTCAAGAGGTTCTGTGAAGAAGTGCTGTCGAAGAGGTCGACAGCTTTGATGACCGCATCGTTGAACGCGGTCTCGCCAACAGCCTCGATGGCTTCGATTCTCGTGGTCAATTCGCCGGCATTGGAAGTGAACCCCGATAGGACCGACACCTCATCGGCAAAAGTGATCAGTGCGATCTGATCTTCTGGCCGTTTTTGATCGACGAAGGCCTGAGCCGCGGCCTTGGCGGCTTCTATCGGCCCACCAGCCATAGATCCGGACGAGTCAATGACCAGCGCCACTCCCACAGGGACTGTGGACTCGCCGACAGTCCGGACTTCGAGGTTGGTTACAGGTTGACCGTTGGCGGTGATTTCTAGGAGATCTGGATTGGGCGCGTCCGTGAAGTTCTTGAAGTCGACGATCATCGTCGTCTGACCGCCGTCGGCATACCTGGCCCCGTTGATATCGACTATCTCGATCTCGGACGCGGAGGTCTGCGCGAAGGCAGTACCGGCCCCGAAAACCAGGGCCAGAACTACGACTAGAGCTCTTTTCAATTTCCCCTCCGTGCAAAGGGCTCAGGATCGAATAGGTCGGCAGGCAGTCGAATTCCCTGGTTGGCAAGGTCTTCGGAGAACGAGGGGCGGATACCGGTGGCCTTCAGTCGGCCCAGGTACTTGCCGTCTTCGTCGACACCCATGCCGAAGTCGAATAGGAAGATGTCCTGCAATGTGATGATCTCACCTTCCATACCCTCGACCTCAGTCACGTGTGTAACGCGACGGGTACCGTCGCGGAGACGGGATACGTGGATGATCAGGTGGACAGCCGATGCGATCTGCTCACGAATCGCTCGTACCGGAAGGTCGTATCCGGCCATGAGGACCATCGTCTCGATACGGGAGATGGTGTCACGTGGCGTGTTGGAGTGGACAGTCGTGAGAGAGCCGTCGTGACCGGTGTTCATGGCCTGGAGCATGTCTAGCGCCTCGGCGCCACGAACCTCCCCAACGACAATTCGGTCGGGACGCATACGAAGAGTGTTACGGACCAGATCACGAATACCGATCTGACCTTTGCCTTCGATGTTGGCCGGGCGGGATTCCAGCGTCAGGACATGGTCCTGGTGCAGCTGGAGCTCGGCGGCGTCCTCGACGGTGACGATCCGCTCGTCACCAGGAATGTATGAAGACATGACGTTCAACGTCGTGGTCTTACCTGAACCAGTACCACCCGAGATGATGACGTTCAGACGTCCCCGGACACAGGCTCGCGAGAAGTCAGCGGTCCGCTGGGTGATGGTTCCGAAGTTGATCAGGTCAGCTTCCTGGTACGGGTCAACCGCGAACTTTCGAATCGTCAGGAATGGCCCACCAATAGCCAACGGAGAAATGACCGCGTTGACACGGGATCCGTCAGGAAGACGGGCATCGACCATCGGGGTTGCTTCGTCTACTCGACGGCCGATCTGGCCGACTATCTTGTCGATGATTCTGCGTAAGTGGGTTTCGTCGACGAATTTGGCGTCAGATTTGACGATCTTTCCGTTTTTCTCCAGGTACACGTCGTACGGGCCGTTGGCCATGACCTCAGTGATATCCGGGTCATTGAGCAGCGGGTCGATGGGCCCATATCCCAAGACGTCGGACGCGATCTCGTTGAGAAGCGCGCGCCGGTCAGCACTCGTAAGCGGGAGGCCTTGCTCCTGGTCGACTGCCCATTCGAGCATTTCGAGGACCCGGAGGCGGAGCTCGGCATCTGACATGCCACGGTCATAGAGAGTGGGACCCAACTCCTCCACCACTTTGAAATGCAGCCGACCACGCAGGTCGCTCATGGCGTCGGTACGCGTTGCCGCGACGTCCGCCGTTTCGCTCTGTCTTGCTGCTGCTACTCGTTCAGATAGTGATGGCACTTCAATGTCCTTCTTTCTTGCCCCTACTTACGACCAAATAATCCGGATTTGCTGGATGCTTCCGGAATGTCCTTTGCTATGAGTCTGGCAACGGACTCGAACCCCTTGGAGACCTTTGACTTTGGATCGGCTTCGACGACGGGACGACCCTCGTTGACCGAAGCGGCGATTGCGGCATCGGACGGCACCGCCGCCGCGATCTCCATCCGCAGCGCACCTTCGATTTCCTTGTTGTCCAGTTTGGCCCGGGAATTGATCCGGTTCATGACCAATTGGACATTGGCGGTGCTGAATTTGAGCAGGCGCAATGTCTCCATCGCCAGCTTGGCGTTCTTGACAGAAGGCAGGTCCATGTCGACGACCATCAACAGCTGGTCGGACTTCTCGACCAAAGACAGGATCAGCTCGTCGAGCATCGAAGCCGTATCGATGAGGACGTAGTCGTACTCCTCCTGGAGGATGTCCAGCATTTGGACCAGTCCGGACGTTGTGATGTCATCAGCGAAGGCCGGCTCGAGTGGAGCCGCCAGGACTTTCAAACCACTGGGATGTTCGGTGAGCAGACTGTCGAGCATCTCTGCATCGAGGTGATGCAACTCGTGGGCTGCATTCACCATCGTGAAACGTGGCTCCAACTGCAGCACGAGACAGACATCGCCGAATTGGAGATCCGCGTCGACCAGCACGACTTTCTTACCTTCAATCCGATTCAGAAGTAACGCGGTGTTGGTTGCGACGACCGTTGTCCCACTGCCACCCTTGGCCGACCAAATCGTGATGATCTTGCCCTTCTCCGACTCAATCGGTGGGGCGTCGGCTGTCCGGGAGGCACTCTGTCGTTTCAGTACGTCGTGGGCGAACTGTTCAATTGCTTCTTCGATCTTGGTCTCGTTGAGCGGTGCTTCGATGACATCAGAAACACCGGCGCGCATTCCATGCCGAAGCAGTTCAGCTGTGACCTCGTCGGCCACGAGCATCAGGACCAGTGACGGATCCTGGTTGTGCAACGCACGAATCTGATCGAGAGACTCCGGGCCCGTGTAGCTGGGACCGAGGAGCAGCATCCGCACCGAACCGGAGAGGATCGATTGACTCGCCTCATCCAATGAGCGCGCTGTCGGCAGTCGACCGTCGAACAGCTCCTTCGCCTTGGAGACGAAGTCATCATCCTGGTCGACTACCAGCAGGTTGTGCTCTGCCATTGACATGGGTCGGACCTCTCAGCTATTGAAAATGTCGTCGATCAGGTTGCCACCAAAGAGGGTGTCGATGATTACACCATTGGTTTCAACCTCTACGAAGTCTTCCGGAACCAGGGTCATCCACATCGAGCCGTTCTCGAAGGCGAATGCCAGGGTTTCGGCCTGCTCCGGTGTCACCTCGAGCACGAACGTGGTCGAGTTTCCCAGTTCCTCTTCAGGTGTGACACCCTCCTCACCTGGAACGGTGGTCGGATCAGGTGTGACCGTTACGACGGGTGGCGCGTCCTCATCGGGGCGCAAGTCACGTCCGACGGCAAGGACCGGGATCCCTTGCAACACATAACGGGTGTAGGTGACGGTAATGGTCTGAGTGTCGCTGCCGGCCTGTCCCTCGCCACCGGTCCCGGGCTCCGGGGCCAGTGTGGGGAAGTCCGCAGGTATGACGTCGGCCGCAATGTCGAGTGTGACGATCAGGTTGATTCTGTCACCGGCCTCGACGTAGCCGTTCACACCACGGATCTCATCCATACCAATAGAGATTGCTTGTTTCCCGGACGGGATGATATCCGCCAGCGGAATGATATCGACAGTGATCTCGGTCCATTGGCTGACCGTGAGGATGTCGTTGGCTGAGATCGGGCCTGCAGCGACCCGACCCGAGAGCACTGAATTGAGCTGCTCCTGAGTGGTGATCGCGTCTACAGGGAGGTCCTCTTCTTCTTCCAACCCTTCCACGAGAACGCCCTGGCCCGACAACAGAATTGAGCCATCGGCACCTTCGGCTATTGGGTCAGCAGCGCGAAAGACGTCGATTTGGGTCTGACCCTCTTCAGCATCGGCTTGCACGCCGTCTAGAAAGTTCCATACCGCCCAGGCGGCTAGTCCGGCCAGAATTAAGGCCACTAGAAGAACTATTGCTCTCCTACCCATTGAGTCCCCTTCGGTTGTCCCCTCGGTTGCTCGCCTCTAGTGAGACGACTGTCCGAAGGCATGCTACCGGCAGGGCATCGCCCGCCCGGCGTTTCCGTTCATTTTCCACAGGGATTGTTTCGGATGCCTTTCCGGTCTCCTTGAGCAATTCCCGCGGGCCGACATAGTACGCCAACAACCCAAATTCTGTGGAAATCAGGAAGGACCCCCGACCGGAAGTCCTTCGTATCACGCACAGGCATCTGCTGGTTAACGCCGACCGATGCCACGCTCTTTGAGTTCTTGGAGAATCGCCTCGAGTGAAGCATCGACGGGCATCGGAGGACGCTCTTCTTCGGTTGGGCCGAACTCGCGCTCGAACTCTCTGGGCTGACGCCGCTTGCCCGGCTTCTTGGGCTCGTCCGCTGCCGCCGCCCGTTCCTTGTAATCCGGAAGGGCTTGTTTGATCGATAGCGAGATCCGGCGCCGTTCGTCATCCTTCTCCGTGATCTTGACTTTGACGGGCTGGCCGATCGAAAGCTCGAGCTCCGGTGACTCGACCCTATGAATCGCGATCTCCGATACATGGACCAATCCCTCAACACCCTCACCAACCGAAACGAAAGCCCCAAAAGGCACGGTCTTGGTGACCGAGCCATCAACCACGTCGCCGACTTCGTGTTCGGAAGCGAACACATCCCACGGGTCCTCGCTGGTCTGTCGCATCGATAATGAGATCCGCTCGCGGCTCAAGTCGACTTCGAGGACCTTGACCTTGACCTTGTCGCCCACATTGACCAATTCATTGGGATGGTTGACGTGTTGCCAGGACAGCTCGGAAACATGGACCAGTCCGTCCATCCCACCGAGATCGACAAACGCACCGAAGTGAACAACAGACGAGATCACACCTTCACGGACTTCGCCTTCTGCGAGATTGTCGAGGAATCCTTGACGCTCTTCAGCCAACGCCTCCTCCAGATGGGCGCGCCGAGAGAGCACGACATTGTTCCTGGCCCGATCGAGCTCTATCACTTTGGCCGTGATCGTCTCGCCGATGAAAGGATCGAGGTCCCTGACCCGGCGGAGATCGACCAATGATGCAGGGAGGAACCCGCGGAGGCCGATGTCAACGATCAGTCCACCTTTGACTACCTCGATGACGGTCCCCTCAACAGTGCCTTCGGCGGCGGCTATTTCCTGGATCTCTCCCCAGGCACGCTCGTACATGGCGCGCTTTTTGGAGAGGATCAGCCGTCCTTCGTCATCTTCCTTGTTGAGGACCACAGCCTCAACCCTGTCTCCGACCTTGACGGCCTGAACAGGGTCAACGTTGTTCCGGATCGAAATTTCCCGTGTCGGAATCAGGCCTTCGGACTTGTAGCCGATGTCCATCATCGCACCATCGCTGTCGACGCTGACAACGGTGCCTTCGACGATATCGCCTTCCTTGAACTCCAGCACAGTTGCGGCGATTGCTGCCTCGAAGTCATCTCCGATGTCGTCTGGCAGGTCGCTCAGATCGGGTGCGACCAGGGCCTCACGAGGTGGGACACTCTCAAACACCGGAACCTTGCTTTCCTCTTTGACAGGCTCTGCATCAGGAGTCGATTCGGACTCGGTTTCAGATGCCTCCGTGCCATCAGACTCCCCGGCCACGGGGGGCTCGGGTGTCTCGACGGGAGCGGCTTCGCTTTCGGCGGCGGGAGGCTCAGGTGTTGGTTCTGCGCTGACCGCTGATTCGGACCCGGTTTCAGATGCCCCTATGCCATGAGACTCCCCGGCCACGGGGGGCTCGGGTGTCTCGGCTTCGCTTTCGGCGGCGGGAGGCTCAGGTGTTGGTTCTGCGCTGACCGCTGATTCGACCTCTGTGGGGGTCTCGGCAACGGGGGTCTCGGGCGCCTCTGGCGTCTCCGCTTCGGGAGCGCTTACGGGCGCGGTATTTTCTAGATCGCTTGACATGTGTAGGGAGTTACCTCTTTGGAAGATCTCTACGCGGGCAAAGCCGCGCAGGCGCAGCCAAGTCTATGCCGATTCACCGACAAAGGCCAACAGAGTTATCGGAATTCAGTCCTTTACCGACGCCAGGTCGGTCCCCGTCGCAACATCTATGCGCAAGGGCACATCGAGTTGGGTCACCTGTTCCATACTGTCGATCACAACCTTCTCGACCGAATCGAGTTCGGCGATCGGGCATTCGAGAATCAACTCGTCGTGGATTTGCAACAAGACCAGCGACTCGAGCTTCTCCTCACGCAGCCGCTCATCGAGGTCGATCATCGCCTTTTTGATTATGTCCGCTGCCGTGCCCTGAACCGGAGCATTCAACGCCATCCGCTCCCCCATCTGCCTGATCCTGAAGTTGTCGGACTTGAGCTCGGGGAGATACCGACGCCGTCCGAATAGCGTCGTGGTGTATCCGTCGTTGCGGGCTCGCGTGACAACGTCCGCCATGAACTGCTTGACGTCGACAAATTGGTCGAAGTAGGCGTCGATGTGCTGCCTCGCCTCATCTCGTGAGATTCCGAGTCGGTCAGCCAATCCAAACGCCTCCATCCCGTAGAGCAACCCGAAGTTGATCATCTTGGCGGTGCGGCGCCGATCTGCCGTCACATCCTCCAGCGGTAGCCCCCACACCCGGGCGGCCGTTGCAGCGTGAATGTCGGTGCCTTTCCGGAACGCTTCGATCAAGAATGGATCGCCGCTCATATGAGCAAGGATTCGCAGCTCGATCTGGGAATAGTCGGCCACCAGGAATTCACATCCCTCGTCGGCAACGAACGCCCGTCGGATGGTCAGACCCGATTCTGACCTGACGGGGATGTTCTGCAGGTTGGGCCGATCGGACGACAAGCGACCGGTGGTTGCTGCCATCTGGTTGAAACGAGTATGTATCCGGCCGTCGGGCTCGATCAACGGGAGATACCCGTCCACATATGTGCTGCGCAGCTTCTCGTACTCTCGATACTCGAGCAGGGCATCGACCAGGGGATGCTCGAGCTTCTTCAGAACGGATTGATCAGTCGAAGGCTTCCCTGTTGATGTCTTCTTCAAGATGGGAAGCCCGAACTTATCGAACAGGATCGTGCGGAGCTGATCCGTCGAGTTGACGTTGAAGGGCTCACCGGCGAGCTCGTGGATCTTGACCTCGAGGTCACCGAGTCGGGATCGAAGGTCGTCGCCCATCTGTTCCAGATAGGCACGGTCCACACCGATTCCGGCATGTTCCATTCGGGCCAAGACCGGGACGAGGGGCAGCTCAAAGTCATTGAAGAGATCCGCTTCGCCCTTTTTCTCCAGGTCCTCTGACAAATGTGCGGCGAGCCGTCGTACGGCCTCTACCCGTCGACCTTCGGTGTCGAGGTCGGGCCCTGCGTCAAACGGGAGCGTTCCGACCTCGGCGTCGTCATCCACCGAGACCACTTCCACGCCTAGGAGGCTATCGGCCACACCCTCGAGCTCGTACGTCCGTTGAGAAGGATTGACCACATAAGCGGCCAGGGCCGTATCCATCCTCGGTCGTACGAGGTCATGCCCCAGGTCGAGTAAGACCCTGGAGATCGTTTTCAGGTCGTGGCCCGTCGCGGCGATCTTGCCCGACCCCAGGCCGTCGAGAATGGGTCCGGCATTATCAAACGGGATAACCACGGCTTCGTTTTCCCCGACTGAGATGGCCAGGCCGAAGGGATCACCGGCGTCTGTGACGAGACCCAAGACCAGCTCGAGTCGACCCGCCAGTTCCAGGATCGTTGCCTCATCGGATACCAACTCGGTGTGGACGTCGAGAACCTCCCCCTGTATCACTGCACCCGGCAGGGCCGCCTCGAGGTCTGACCACATCGAATGAAACTCCAGTGAGTCGAAAAGGTCCTTGACCGTTTTCCGATCCCACTCTCGAACTTCATAATCGAGAGTTTCATGACCTACATCGAGATCGTCGACGAGAGTCATCAGGGTCCGGTTCAGGAAGACTTGCTCGCGGGCCGCAGCAAGGTTCTCTCTCAACTTCGGGGTCTGCTGTGTGATGACTTCGTATACGCTTTCGAGGCTGCCGTTGTTGGCAATAAGACGAGACGCCGTCTTCTCACCTACACCGGGTACGCCTGGAAGGTTGTCGGAGTTGTCACCACGAAGCGAGGCGTATTCCACATATTGGTCGGGACGTATCCCGTATCGCTCTGTGACATAGGCAGCATCGGCAATGATCGTGTCTGTGATCCCTCGTCTCGTGTAGAGCACCTTGATCGGTCCACCCACTAGCTGGAACGCATCCCGATCTCCCGTGACGACCAGGACTTCCCAACCCTCCTGCACCGCTTGTTTGGAGATGGAGGCAATCAGATCATCGGCCTCGTAGCCCTCCATCCGAATCTGCTCGATCTGCAGTGCTTGGAGCACCTCATCCATCAAACCCAACTGAGACCGGAAGTGATCCGGCGCCTTCTCCCTTTGCGCTTTGTATTCGGGGTAGGCGTCGGTCCGAAACGTCTTCCGGGAAACATCCCAGGCGACTGCGATACCTTCGGGATTGTGATCCTTGATCAGCCGGATCAGCATCCTCGTGAATCCAAAAACCGCATTGGTCACCTGTCCGCTCTTGGTGGCGAGGTCTTCGGGCAGGGCGTAGAAAGCCCGATAGGCAATCGAGTTGCCATCAATCAATGCGAGGGTTGGCACGTCTGTCGACGGTAGCGAGGTAGCGATCAGTCGGGTAACCGATTCAGCAGCCGATCCCGCTTCTCCAACATGATGTCCCGTTTTTGGGAGAGATTGGCCATGGTCTTCTCGAAGCGCCGAACATCGGCTCTGGTCAGGCCCGCCTCTTCCCGGTCGATGTAGTTTCCGATTGCGGCATCGCGTTGGGCGTCATCATTGATTGCCCGGTGATATTCGAGTTCGGCCGAGACAAGCGCCATCTCTTTTTCGATTTCGTCGATCTGATCGTTGACTGCGAACAGTCGGCGATGAATTCTCTTCACGGGCTAAGAGTATCCCGCCATGTGGCCAAGTAATCCCAGCAGTCGTAGAATCACCGTCGACCCGGCCGGAGTGGCGGAATTGGCAGACGCGATGGACTCAAAATCCATTGTCCATTAGGGCTTGTGGGTTCGAGTCCCACCTCCGGTACTTATATAAGGTGCAACTGGCACCACGAGTGCCCTCACGAGCAATAAGTGCCGATATCGACCATTTGGCTGTGTGCGATGATCCGGGCATGCTTTTGCTCGGGCTGCTCCTGGTTGGCGTCGCTGCGGCTTTGTTGTGGTTCGGAGCGGAGCTATTCGTTGAGAACGCATCGTCAGCGGGCTCGCGTCTGGGTGTAACCGGGCTTGCTGTTGGGCTTCTGCTTGCCGGTGCCGAACCCGAAGAGCTGATTACCGCGGTCATAGCTGCGGTAAGAGGTCAGGGTGGAATCGCAGCTGGTGACGCCATTGGTGCGAACGTCACAATGCTCACCTTGGTAGTGGGATTGGCGGCGTTCATGAGGCCTATCCCAACTGGAGGACGTGTACGCCAGTATCTGTTTGGTGCTTCCGGCCTCGGTGTTGTGGCTGCTCTGATGATGCCGAATGGGATCGGCAGGATTGGAGGACTTGGGCTGGTTTTGGTCTACGTGGTTGCTGTGGCTTTTGTTTGGGTCAGAGAGCGGCGGCCCCCAGCCATCGGTGAACTCGCAGAACTTGAGGAAGAAGGCGCAGAGTTACGCGAAGACGGTCGGACGACCCGGGTGGGCCTGACCTTGTTGGTGGTCGGAATCGGTTTAATGGCTGGCGGTGGCTGGGTCGCCGTCATCGGCGCAGATCATCTGGTCGAGGCGTTTGCTGTGGCGGAGTCGGTCGTAGGTCTCAGCATCGTGGCGCTTGCAACAACTGCGGAGCTGTTTGCCTTGGCCTTCTCAGCACACCGCCATGATCTTTCCGAACTTGCCGTCGCAGGAGTCGTCGGTTCAGCCGGATACAACGCCACGGTGACTTTGGGAGGTGGAGCCTTAGCCCGTCCTATCGCCACAGCCGGAGTTACCGGAGCCGCATGGTTGGCAGCTGCGCTCCCTCTGGTCATCCTTAGGCTGGGCGGAAAACACGGTCGGCTAAACCGATTGGCTGCAATTCCCTTGATCGTCATCTATGCCACCTACATCGGTGTCCTTTACCTTTAAGACATCTCTCGGACGCCTGTCGGATCGAGACATATGTGCCGATATGCTCGGCGGTATTGTCGAATCCGCTACTGAGGAAGACCTGATGCGAAGCGTGACTTATTCGATGGGCGTCTCACTAGACGGTTACATCGTCGGGCCTGACGGCGACTTCGACTGGACGGAGCCGGACGATGGGGTCTTTCGCTTCTGGATCGACGAGATACGAGAAGTCGGCGTCCACCTGTTGGGCCGGCGGCTATACGAGACGATGCTGTACTGGGAGACCGCCGACCAGGATCCACCGCTCGACAACGCCGAGCTCGAGTGGGCCGCGATCTGGAAGCCGCTCCAAAAGGTGGTGTTCTCTTCCACCCTGTCAGCGGTGCAGGGCAATGCCCGCCTGGCCTCCGGCGGCTTGGCGGAGGAGGTAGAGCGGTTGCGCGCCGAGCCTGGCATGGGCGATATCGCGATTGGCGGCGCGACTCTCGCCGCCGAGGCGGCCGCGCTGGATCTGATCGACGAGTACCGGGCCGTGGTCTACCCGGTGTTGGTTGGCGGTGGCATTCCGTTCTTTCCCCAGCGTGAACGCCGGGTGGATCTGGAACTCGTGGAGACCCGCACCTTCGGCTCGCGTGTCGTCTACCTCCGCTACCGGGTGGCGCGCTAACCGCCATAGCGCTCATACGGGCAATATGCGCTATCCAAGTTTGTCTACGTTGCAGCGCTGAATTTCTGCTTTTCTGTCACACCGTGCTTATAGATTTTGGGGTATGGATTGGGGAAGAGAGTTTTCTGTTGATGACCGGGAGTCCCGTTTTGTTGAGTCGGCTCGGCTGATCGCCCGATTGCAGGCTGGTCTTCTCGAAGACTTGGACTAATTCGATTCGGCACAGGTTCACACTTCTGAGCGGTGCCGGAACCTGACCGAATGGGTGACCCGCAAACTCGACGTTTCGTTGGATACCGCCAGGGATCTGGTTCAGACGATGCGCCGCACGCAGAACAAACCGCATTTGCGCGAGGCTTTGGCTGGTGGTGTGGTGTCATTCGACCGGATCGAGGCGTTGTCCCGGATCGAAGATGACACCGACCTGTTGCAGCATCTCGACGTGGCCGGGGTGCGGCGGGTTGCTGCCGACCGGGTCGAGGTCACTGCAGATGACGAAATCGACGCAACACGGGAGCGGTTCTTGTTCCTACGGCCCTCGCTCGACGAGTCGTGGTGGGATCTACGCGGCGGTCTTGATGGTGTGACCGGTGCGGTAATCGACCGAGCACTAAATGAGAAACCCGACCAGATACCACCACTTCCCGACGGGACTCGCGGTTCGGTGGGTTGGCGACGTGCCACCGC
Organism: Acidimicrobiia bacterium; assembly: GCA_041751055.1. Taxonomy (GTDB): domain Bacteria; phylum Actinomycetota; class Acidimicrobiia; order Spongiisociales; family ZC4RG35; genus MA-ANB-1. The sequence goes on from JBGSYD010000008.1 coordinate 139,022, forward strand.
CCTATACGAATTGGCCAGCGGCGGGCAAACACCACAAGCCCAAGTCATCGTGTTCATCGACGCCAACAAAGCCAGCCCGTCTGCTGGAAGGGCCGGTATCCGACTCGAAGCAGGACCCCGGGTGGGAGCCCAAGCCATCGCCAACATCCTCTGCGATGCGACAGCAGAGATCACCGTCAATGGTGAAAATGGTGAAAACGGACGGGTACTCCTGCACAGACCCGGAGCGAAAACCCGGACCGCTGCGCTAGCTCTAACTGGTGGCCAACCCAAGGGGTGACACCCCGATCACCCCGACCCCGAACCTCTTCAAAACCTTCAACAAATGCGATTCGAACCCCGGGACGGCGTAGCCGTCCGCTTCGACGCGCCCGGTGTCAGGCTTCAGTAGACGCGGCCCCGACGGCTAGGCGACGGCCGGGGCCTTCGAATCCGGGATGAGGACTGTGATGGTGGTGCCGGCCCCTTTCTCGGACTCTGCCGAGACCGACCCGCCGAGACGCTCCGCCAGACCTCGTACGATCGAGAGCCCTAGACCGGTTCCCTCGTTGCGCACGTGGCGTTGACCGGCGGCGAAATGACGGTCGAAGATGTGGGGAAGGTCCGAGGCGTTGATCCCACTTCCGGTGTCCTCCACCTCAAGTTTCACGCCACCGTTGGACTCGGCGACCCTGACTGTCACAGTGCCTGTGGCGGGAGTGAATCGGAATGCGTTTTGCACCAGGTTGTGGGCGATCTGGGCAACACGGTCCGGGTCAGTGTTGATGGGGCGAGTCTCAGCCACTTCGATCTCGAGGTCGAGGTCCAATTCCTCGGCTCGCCTCGAGAAGCTGCCCGCGATCTCAGCCACGTGGGCCCCGAGGTCGACCGATTCGATGCGGAGGTCGAACTCGGGCTGTTCGAGTCGAGCCAGCAAAGTGATGTCCTCTATGAGGCGGCTCAGCTGGCGGCTCTGTACACCGAGAATGGACCCGATGCGAGGGATCTCGTCGTCATCGACATCACCGGTCTCCAACGCCTCCGAGTAGCCGGCGATGGTCGTGAGCGGTGTTCTCAGGTCGTGGCCTACGCCGAGCAGAAACTCCCGTTCCCGAACCCGACTCTCCCCCAGTTCCTCGGCCATCTCGTTGAATGCATCCACCAAATCGCGCAACTCGGGATCCCCCAAATCGGGCACCCGGGTAGTGAGGTCGCCTGATGCCAGGCTTCGTGAGGCCTCGGCCAACGGCTCCAACTTTCTCACCGTCACATCGGCAAGAAATCGAGCGACCAACGCCGAGACCAGAAGCATCCCTATGAATATCAGCACCAATGACCCGAACCGATCCGACAGCTGAACGACCGGTGTGTCGCGGGCTAGTGCGGCGATGAAAACCAGGTCGACGTTGCGCACTGCCAGCTCGCTTCCAGCCACCACCACCATCTCGTTGTTGGCCGCTTCGTAGAAGTACGTTTCCCCCGGGTTCACCGCGGCCAGGTCGATGTTCAGCCGATCGAAGATCGCGCCGTTGGTCAGACTCTCCCCTGAAGGGGATATCGCGGCGAATGAGAGCTCGGACCCTCCGGCTGCGTTCAGGAGTCTCCCCAGGAGGGAGACAAATCGGTCCTCCTCGAGCAGCGCAAACACCTCCGCCATGGCGGCAGGCTGAACTTCACCACGTTCGATGGATTCTTCGATGATGGCGACCACGCCGGTGGCCGCTCGCTCCAACTCACGCCTGGTGCCGTCGGCGGCGGCTCGCTGCGAAGAGAGAAGCGCCGCGATCAGCACCAGCGACCCCATGAATATCGCCATGGCCGCGATGGTCCAGAAGAGGCGGCGTCTCATCTAGTCACCAAGCCGATAGCCAACACCCCACACTGTCTCGATAGGAATGCCCTCGATCTTCTTGCGTAGCTGGCGGATATGCACATCGACGGTCCGGGTTTCTCCAAAATATTCGTAGCCCCACACCGTCTCGAGGATCTGGCTTCGAGACACCGCTATCCCCTGGTTCTCGGCCAGAAACCAGAGCAGGTCGAACTCACGGGCGGTCGGGTTGAGCTTCTTCCCGGCAGGGGTGACCACCGTCCTTTTCCCTCCGTCAATCTCGAAGCTGGCTATCTCGATGATCCGCGGTCGTTGCGGCGCCTCTTCCGACCGACGCAACACAGCCTTTACCCGGGCCATCAACTCTCTCGGAGAAAACGGCTTGGTCACGTAGTCGTCAGCCCCCATCTCCAGTCCAAGCACTTTGTCGATCTCGCTGTCGCGAGCTGTGAGCATCAAGACCGGCACCTGCGTGAATTCACGCATCCTGCGGCACGTCTCGACGCCGTCGATCCCCGATAGGTTGAGATCGAGGAGCACAACCGACACCGGTCTGATTCGGAGACGCTCAATGGCCTCTTCCCCCGTCAGGGCATGAAAGAATCTGAAACCGTCGCGCTCGAAAAAACCGCGAAGCATGTCGGCTATGGAGTCGTCGTCTTCGACGAGTAGAACAGATTTCGTGGGTCCGGACACCGACACAGTTTGGTCTAACAGTTGTTAAGAAGTGGTGAAGCTCTCGGCAGTATTGTGTGGGACATCACGGACCGTCACTGTGATGTCCCCGGCCATCACCTGATCACCAGGCTCGACTTCTCTCCAAATCAACGCCAAACCGTGTTCGCCATCGCTCGTCGTGATCCGTCCAACTTTGCGCTCACCGCTGAACAACTCGGTTCCCAATTCGACCGCCTCGGCCTCGTAATCAACAACGCGAAGATGATGGTTGACCCGTCCGCCTCGAGAATCGAGCCGCGCCACCAGCTCCTGGCCCATGAAGCATCCCTTGGTGAACGAAATCGTCTCGGAGACGAGAGCCGTCTCTTGCGGAATGGTCGTCTCGTCAACGTCCACTCCCACCAACGGTTCGACGTCGAGAATCCTGGTCGTCGCCACTTCAGCGTCCGTGAGAACCCTCAGATCCGGGGCGGGCAGGCCTACGAGTAGTTCGCGGCGCGTCGAGCGAAAGGAAACGTCGATCCTCAATCCGTCGCCGTCGGGTTCCCAGGTGCCGCGCTCGATCGCCGAAGCGCCGACAACAAGGTGCATCGGGCGCACTTCGGGTTCGATCTCGACTTTTACCCTGATCCGGTAGCGAGACAGAGTGGTCACAAGCTCGTCGCCCCGCCCATCTTCGGTGATCAGGCCGACCTCCTCCTCGCCTCGCACAGCCCACAGGATGAAGTCGAGTTTTCCCTGGGGCGCGAGTAGAAGCGACCGTTTCACGGCGCCATGATCCGCCGCGGCGATCTCCTGGCTGATCAAGTCATTCAGGAACCGGACCGCATCGGGTCCGCGGAACCACACCAATTCCGGTGTAAAGCCTATGCCGGGATTCATCAGACCGACGATAGGTTCCTGAGGAAAGGAACGGAATCAAACCAGCGGACAATGGCCGCGGATATGTCGCCAACGTTGCCCGTCAACATCAGCACTCCAAATGCCGCCAAGAGGAGACCCGAGGCGATGTTGATTCCACGGAGATAGGGCTTGAGCTTTCCAAATACCTTGAACAAACCCAACCCGGCTAGGAGGAACGGGACTCCCAGTCCCAAGGAATAGAAAACCAGCAGCAACGCCCCTTCGCCAACCGATTCCTGCGTACCGGCTGTGGCGAGGATCACTGTCAAAACCGGGCCGATGCAGGGCGTCCATCCGAAGGCGAATGCAGACCCCATGACCGGGGGCGCCCATTTGCCGAGGCGGCTGGGACGCACGTCGACCCGCTTGTCCTGGTTGAAGGCTGCTAGGAATCCACGGTTCGAAATCGCCATACCGACCATGAGAAGCCCGAAAGCGATGATGACTGCCCCGGCGATTCGGGTGATCGTCCCAAGATTCTGTGTGAGGACATTCCCCACACTCGCTGCCGCAACCCCTAGCAGTGTGAAGACTGCCGTGAAACCGAGGATGAAGAGCAGGATCACTCTCACCATTCGAGGCATCGAGACCTCTCCGGACTCGATCTGGCTGGCGGAATAGCCAGACATCATCGACAGGTAGCCGGGAAGGAGGGGCAATACGCACGGTGAAACAAACGAGATGACACCAGCGCCAAAGGCAATTACCAGTTGAACGAGATATGCGGCCGAGTCGATGTTTTCGAACATGAAGCTGTGTCTACAACCGGGTTGGGAGACTCAATGTTCCCACACCGGTCGTATAGCCACGGTAAAAGTCGCTTTTGTGACAGATTTCCACCCCGGTCACGGTGTCAAGCGGCGCAGCTCTACTCTCGCGTCGATGTCATCTGCGCTGCGTCGGGCCATCGAGCCCCTCTTGCCCGTCGAACGATTCACCCGGACGGATAAACAAGTGGTCTTCATCATGTGGGTTGCCGGCGTGATCCAGGGTTTCTCTCAGGCCCAGGCTTCGGCAACCCTCCCGTTCACCCGCGCCGGACTTGGGCTCAGTGAGGGTGAAATGAGTCTCATCTTGGGGATGGCCCGCCTTGCGGCATTTGCCGCGCTGCCTTTGGGCTGGCTCGGCGACCATATCGGGAGGAAGCGGCCTTTCCTTTGGGCGATGACCTTGGTGTTAGTTGGAGGGACCGCTGCCGGTCTTGCCATCGAGTCCTGGCAGTTCGGGGCGGCTCAGGCTGTGCTCCGAACCGGCAGTGCCGCGGTCTCGGGCATCGCCGTGGTCCTCCTGGCCGAGCAGGTGAAGACGGGGATCCGCGCCTATGCGATATCGTTTTACGGGGCGGCGGTGTCCCTCGGAAGCGGTCTGGCCCTCGTCACGCTGCCTCTGGCCGATCGCGGCGGAGAATCGTGGCGGACGCCGTATCTGCTTTCCGCCCTGGGATTTCTGGCCTTGCCTCTTTTGATCAAGCGAGTGCCAAAAACCAACCCGGTGTTCGAGGAGGCCAGTCACCAGGGCCACTGGTCCGAACTGACCAGTGGGAGTCACTCTCGAATCTTTTGGAGGGTCGGCCTGATAGGTTTCCTGGCGTCAGCGTTCTCCGCAGTCGCGATCGCTTTCTCGACCGAGCGCATGATCGACCAGATCGGCCTGACCACGCAGAGCACCGTCCTCATCAGCCTGGCGGGAGGAACGATGGGTGGTCTCGGCTTCTTCGTTGGCGGCCACCTGGCCGACGCTTGGGGTCGACGCAAGACAACCGTCTTGAGCCTGCTCATGGCTTTAGGCGGCGGTCTGATTCTCTACTGGACCGAGTCGATACCCCTTGTTGTGTTGGCCGTGGTGATCAGCTCATTCGGGACTTTTGCATTCGTACCGGCGGGTGGTTCCCATCGAGCCGAGCTGTTCCCAACACATCTCAGATCCAGTGCGACCACGGCTGCCGCCAACCTCAGCGTTGCCGGTTCAGCTATAGGGCTCATCAGCGGCATCTACACGATCGATTCGTTCGGGCTGTCCACGTCGGTGAGCTTCCTAGGGATCGGCATGGCTGTTGCTGCCTTCCTGACACTGGCCCTCCCCGAAACCAGGGGTCAGGATCTCACCGCTGTGGTAACCGAGCGCTGATAGCTCAAGGCAAATACGGCAAGCCGGACCACCATCATGGCGGTGAGTGCCCACCAGATACCGCTGAGGGAGTCACCCAGCGGTGTCAGGAACATAAGGCCGACTGCTACGAGTGATCCGAGAGCGGTTGACGTCACCAACACTCCGAGCGCCAACAATCCGAGAAATATCCCGTCGGCCACGAACAGTGGAGCGGCAACCGGCTGCATCCACCCGGCCACTTCGGTCGCTTCCGATGCCAGCGCGCCAACTGTGGGATCTAGGGCGAAGGCCTCGACCCCGGCACGGCCAAGCCAAAAGACCGCCAGCAGGGCTACGCCCGTAACAACCCCCCACAACATGAGTCGAGCGGTCAGGGCGTTGATCCTTCCAGCGTCTCGTTTACCGACGGCCTCGCCTACCAGGACCTGACCGGCGATTGCGTAGGAATCGGCGATCATCGAAGCCAACAGCCAGAATTGGACCACGATCTGGTGAGCTGCGATGGACTCCGCGCCGAGCCTTGTTGCGGTGCCGGCGGCCACTGTGAACGCGATGAGAAGAGCAGCGGTGCGCATCGTTACCAGAGTCCCGTTTCGGCCCATCGTGAGCAGAGTTGGAATCGAACTGGCGATGTCGCGGGGCCTGCTGACCATCGACTTCTTGTTGAGTTCCCTCAGAAAGAGGGCTGCTCCAAGCCATTGGGCCGCCACGGTTGCAATGGCGGCTCCCTCCAACCCAAGGCCCAGGCCGAAAATCAGCAACGGATCGAGGATCAGGTTCAGCCCGTTCACTATGGCGGCGATCACGAGGGGTGTTCTGAGATCGTGGTAGCCCCGGAATGCCCCATGGCCGGCGGTGACGATCAAAACTGCAGGTGTGGCGAATGCCCGGATGAGCAAATAGCTGGCGGCCGGGCCTGCCACGACTGCCGAGGCTCCCATCAGGTCCACAAGTAGACCAACTGCGAAGACCAATACCAGAGTCACGACGATCCCCAATACGACGGCCAGAAGCAGAGCGTCGCCGACCCATCTCCGTGCGGCCTCGGGTTCGCCCCGCCCTAGTGCCTTCGCCACCAAAGGTGTGGTGACAATTGCGAGAAAGTTGAATCCAAAGAAGGCGAAACCAAGGATTGCTGTGTCTACGCCTAGCGCGGCTAGCTCGGTTACCCCCAGCCGGGTCACAAATGCCGTATCGACAAGGGTCAATAGCGGGTCGATGGCAAGTGCGCCGAGGGCCGGAATGGCCAGCTTGAAGATGGACTTGTTCAAAGGCAGGAGTTCATCGCTTACCGGCAAATACAAACCGCTCGTCCCATTCGCAGAGTTTGAACATCTCGCATTTTCCGCATTCGGGTCGTCTGGCATCGCAGGTGTCTCGTCCAAACTGGATGAAACGCATCGATAACCCGGACCAGGCTTCGATCGGATAGACGGCTTTGAGATCCGATTCGATCTTGACCGGGTTGGTGTTGTTGGTCAGCCCGAGGCGCCCTGCCACGCGATTGACATGTGTGTCGATGGCGATCGCAGGCACATCCCATACCTCGGCAAGCACAACACTTGCAGTCTTTCTGCCCACACCCGGCAGTTTGATCAGATCATCGAGCCGAGCCGGGACTTCTCCGCCGAACAGCTCGACGACACCTTGTGACAGCTTGATGACAGATTTCGTTTTCTGTCGGTAGAAACCCGTGGAGAAAACGATCTTCTCAACGTCTTCCGGATTGGCTTCGGCCAGCGCTTCTGCGTCCGGATACCGCTCAAACAGAACTGGCGCCACCTTGTTGACGTTCTCGTCTGTGGTTTGAGCCGATAGAGCGGTGACAACCAGAAGCTGCCACGGATCGTCATATTCAAGAGCAGTGCGAATGGTGGGATATCGCTGCAACAGTCGGTTGAGAATGGCTCGGGCCTTACCGCGGTCTCTGGCGGTGGGCAACGAACCGTCTGCTCTCGTACCTGGCATGGGCCGGCATGGTACGCGCTTGTTCGACGACCCCGTTCGGCGCCTCCCGGGCTCGCTCTATCCAGGCGGAATCTGTGAGCCTGTCTCGTTGACCTGGTAGGAGTCCGCCTGGAGTCGGCGGGCCAACCTCATCAGCAATCGGATTGCCAGTACCACTGCAAACAGCGCAATGATCAGGATCACGCCAAACTCAAACGGCGTCGTATAAGGAAGGTTGCAAGCCTCAAGCCCTCCGGGGCACAGGCCCCAGCCAGTGCCGCCATCGAGCAGATCGAGCATCACCAGGATCGGCACGACTGCGATTCCTACTGCGGTCGCGATGAGCACAAGTATTCCAATTCGGACTATCCACATCGATGCCACACCAGGACGGTACATGTGTCCGCTCCCTTTTCGGCATACAATCGCTCGCCCGTGCCTGTCTACCACCACGAAGACTTCACACCAGAAGAGTCGAACCAGTTGGGTCGTTTCGTCACCAATACGGACTTGCCGGTGTTTGGCCTCACCAATCTGCCCGAAGTCGTGAAGGGCGCGTTGTTTGCCCGCTACTCGAGATCACCCAAGTCGCTACGACGACTTCTACTCGACGAGTTCCTCAATAACGAACAGTCCGGAATCGAAGCCATCGGGCTCAACCTCGACGACGATCCCTCAGTGGCGATTAAACGGGCCGAGGACTTGTATAAGCGAGTCTTCTTCGAATATGGAGACGATTCGGTGGCCCAACTCGGAGGCGCCCACCTGGCCTGCGAACAGGCATCGAATTTGTTGACAAAAGTTCTCGAATGGGGCCGCCTGGCGGCCTATCTGGAGCAGTCCACCCGCTACATTCGATATGACTCCCGCCTCGGGGACAACTACCGGTATTTGACCCCGGACGAGATCGCGAACAGCCGCCACGCTACGGCTTACGGGAGGCATATGGAAAGGGTCTTCAACGAGTATTCTGAACTCGTTGCCAACATGATCGGCGTTTTCGAGGACCGACATCCTCGCTCCGAATCGGATTCGAAGATGATCTACAACTCGACGATTCGGGCGAAGGCATGTGACACCGTGCGCGGCCTGCTCCCGGTGGCCACCACCTCCAACGTTGGCATTTACGGGACCGGCCAGGCGTACGAGATGGCGCTGGTCAGGATGCAATCGAGTCCGATCGCCGAGGTCCGCAGTTACGGGCAAATGATGCTGACAGAGTTGCGCAAGATCATCCCTTCCTTTCTGACGAGGGTGGACCTCGAAGATCGTGGTGTGGTGTGGTCCGACTATTTGGAAGGTGTCCGCCAGGATCTCGAGAAGCGGGGCGGCAACATGGAACGGCCCGATGATCCAGGTTTCTCAGTCACTCTCACCGACTGGGATCCCGACGCCGAGACCAAGATCGCCGCAGCTTGTCTCTATGCGGTATCTGAACTTCCCGACGCCACCCTCCAGGACATCGCCCGTTCGATGAGTGTGGAAGAGCGTGGTGCTGTGGTCGGAGAGATGATCGGAAACCGGGGCAACCGGCGCCACCGGCCCGGTCGCGCTTTCGAGCGAACGATGTACCGGTTCGATGTCAAGTGCGACATCGGAGCCTTCCGGGACCTCCAACGGCACCGGCTCATGACCCTGGAGTGGCAGAAGTACTCGACGCGACTCGGATATGACCTTCCGGTGGACATAGAGGCTCTCGGCCTAACCGACCGGTGGAGCTCATTGATGGACGCTTCGGGCGAGATCTACGAAGTGATAAGAGACGACCTCGGCGCAGATGTCGCGCAGTACGTGGTGCCCTTTGCGTACAACATTCGGTTTGTCATGGAGATGAACCCGCGCCAGGCGTTCCACTTGATCGAGTTGCGTAGCCAGTCAGCCGGGCATCCGGCATACCGCAGGGTCGCTCACGAGATGCACAGGGCGATAGGCGAAGTTGCGGGTCACCACCTCATTGCCGATGCGATGACATTTGTGGATTACTCCGATGTAGAGCTCGAACGTCTTGACGCGGAGCGAAAAGCGGAATCCAGAAGACTCGACGCCACCTGATCCGACAGAATCTGGGACAGCAAGAGGGGTTAGCCTTGTTGCATGGCTCAATTTGATGTGGATGCGATGATCGAGCGGTTTGCCCGCCGCGCCGATGCAGTGAAGGACCGGCCATTGCCGCCTGTTGCCGGCGACGAACGGAAAAAGTTCGTGGATCAGGCCCAAACCGATTACACCGATTTTGCCCTGCTCTCCAAAGCTTCCTGGAGTGTTGAAGACGGCAAGCTCGTGCTGAGCATCCCCCTCACCACACCCGACTGACGTGCTCGACAAGCGACTCGTCGTCGTTTCAGGAAAAGGCGGTGTCGGCAAGTCAGCCGTCGCCGCCGGCCTCGCTCAGCTTGCCACCCGGAGGGGGAAGCGGGTTCTGGTCATCGATATGGGCGAATCGGACGGCTTGAGATCGCATCTCTCGACTGGCGAGCTCGGGTTCGAGCCGATTGAAGCCAGGCCCGGTTTGTTTGCGATGAGGATTGTTCGATCGGATGCGCTCCTCGAGTATCTGACCATCCAACTCTCGCTGCGGGGGCTGAATCGATTCAGTGCTCTGGCACGAGCGTTCGATGCGCTGGCCACCGCCGCTCCGGCGGTGCGGGAAATAATCTCGGTAGGAAAGGTGCTGTGGGAAGTTCGCGAGAAACACTGGGATATTGTGATTGCCGATGCCCCACCGTCGGGCCAGATCGGCTCCTATCTGCGGGCCCCGCGCAGCATCTCCGAGCTTGTCCCGACCGGTCGTATCCAGCGCCAGGCGGCGTGGATGGGCCACACGCTCGCGGACCCCGCCTCGACGGCCCTCGTCCTCGTGAACCTGGCCGAGGAGCTGCCGACAACCGAAACGCTTGAGACCGTTTCGTGGCTGAAAGACAATCAGCTGGTGCCGCCCCCGACCATCATCACCAACCGAATTGTCTCAGAGCTAGAAGCCACACCCACCGGTTCGGGACCGGTCGTCCAGACGGCGCTCCATCACAAAGCCGTTTATGCCGAGCAACAACAATGGCTGGGCCGACTGGTGCCTGACACCACTCTTCCTTACCTGTTTGGTCTTCTCACTCCCGCAGAGGTCTCCGCTCGAGTGGCCGACGAGTTGGAATCCCGGATATGACCCGGACCATCCTCGTCACTGGTGCCGGAGGTGTAGGAAAGACCACCATCTCAGCCGCCATTGCGGTCACGGCGGCCCGCATCGGCTTGCGGACCCTGGTACTGACCGTCGACCCTGCGAAGCGTTTGGCGTCTGCTCTCGGTACGAGCGGACTCGGGAGCGAGCCTCAGCCAAACAGTGCCGAGCCCAATCTATGGGCTGCCATGCTCGACGCCTCGCAATCGTGGCGGTCGGTTGCAGAACGCCACGCCGAGCCCGATGTTGCAGACCGTTTGGTCAATAACGAGTTTTTCCTTGCCGCTAGTGAGCACTTTCCGGCATCGCAGTCGTACGCAGCGGCCGATCAAGCGGTGACTTTTGTCGAGGCCCAGGTATGGGATCTTGTAGTTGTGGACACTCCCCCGGCTGCGGGTGGCATCGACTTCTTCACTGCTCCGGCGCAAATGGCTGACCTTGTCGGTGGCCGGTTGTTGCGATGGCTTACCGGTGGCCCGCTGCCAGGTCGAAGGTTCATCTACAAGCGGGCAGGGAAGCCAATACTTCGAATCGCCGATTCAATTCTCGGCTCGGACCTCCTCGAACGCGTCGCAGAGTTTCTCCTCGACCTCAGAACTACCTATGACGGCGTGGCACGTCGCGGGCGACAGATAGCAAATGTCATCAACGATTCGTCGATCCTCGTGATCACTACCGCCGACCCGGCTCCAGTGGTGGAGGCTGCCCGTTTCTATCGGGAACTACCGGAGTTGGCCAGGACTCCCACCGCTGTCATCTTCAACCGTTCCCTGCCACGTTCGTGGATCGGGGCCACGGTTCCACCGAAGACCGCTCCGACGCTGAGAGCCAATCTCGAACGTTGGGGGTCAGAGAGCCTGCGCCAGGAGGACGCCCGCGCCGAGTTCGCAGCGGTGAACAACGCTGTCGTCTCAACCATCCCCTGGACACCTGAACCACCCAACGATGTCGACGGACTGGCGTCATTGATCGAGTCAGCCACCGACTTCCCTCTGGAGGCACTAGGTATAGCCAAGGCGTAAACTGGGGTTATGACCGATTCGGCCGCCTTTTTCGACCTCGATCGCACTTTGATCTCCGGCACATCAGCCCTGCCGGTGGGCGTTGAGGCATGGCGCCAGGGCCTGGCCAACAACAAGGACATCCTGAGTTGGGCGATGTCGGCGATTGCGTTCTTGGTCCTCGGGGATCGGGGCGAAAGCTCAGACGAAACCAAGGCGACATTCCTTGCTCGAATCGAAGGAGCATCTGCAGACGCCCTCGACACATTGGGAACTGCCGTTCTCCCCAAGTTGGTCTCACAGGTACGACCGGAATCGAAAAAACTCCTGAAAATGCATGGCGAGAAAGGTCGGGAGACGTGGATCGTCTCGGCGTCACCCGATGTCGTGGTCTCACCTCTGGCAGCGGCAATCGGCATGACAGGCGGTCTCGGCACGAGAGGCAAGGTGATCGACGGTCACTACACCGGCGAATTGGATGGACCATTCATGTACGGGACCGGCAAGGCTGAAGCGTTGGAAAAACTGGCAAGCGAGCGGGGATACGACCTCGACAAGTGTTATGCGTACTCGGATTCGGTGTCGGATTTGCCAATGATGGAACTGGTCGGGCACCCGGTCGCCGTAAACCCGGACAGCCTTCTCAACGATATCGCCCATGAACGAGGCTGGCCGATCGTTATCTTCGCCCGGAAGACCAAACGTGCATTGGCCATGAGCTCGTTCGGCGCCGCCGCTACCGGAGTAGCGGTTGGCTCCTATTTTCTCGGCCGGAAGCACGGCCGTTCGATAACTCTCTTGCAACTGGCAAAGCGCTCGCTCCGCGGTGGTTGATAGCCGCCCTAGATGATTGCGCTGGGCCCAAGGAGCTCTTTTAGCTCTGCCATCAGCGCCGAACGGGGCTCCACGCTGTGGGTTCCGCTCAACTTCATGACCTTTTCAGAACCGCTGTTGGTCATGTGGAGAAAGACCGGCGAAGAACCCGGGTGATTAGCCAGAATCTTCTTCAAATGCGTGACTGTTTCCGGAGTCAACCGGGCGGCGGAAACCCGGAGCCGGATGGTTGAGTCATCGCGAATCTCGAGTTCCTTGATCTCCCTTCCCACAAATTTCACATCGTCGCCGCGATTGTCAACTGTTCCGTTGATCAAGAGGACGGCGTCTTCGGTGATCAGGTGCCCGTAGTCCTTCACGGTGCGTGGAAAAGTCAAAACTTCGACAGAGCCCTCAAGCCCTTCTAGCTGGAAGAACACCATCGGGTCGCCGTTCTTGGTCCATCGTCTCGTGATCGAGCCCACGATTCCACCGATGGTGGCCCGCGCTTTGTCCGGCTGGTCGAGCAGCTCGTCTATTGCGACAGTCGTCGCCGCGATCAAGGAAGAGCCAACCGTCAAGAGAGGGTGATCCGACACGTACAGGCCCAACATCTCCTTCTCGAACGCGAGACGGATCTTTTGGGGCCATTGCTGATCGGGGATCTGGAACCTTTCGCTGGCTTGCTCCTCGTTGCTCCCGGCGAACAGTGAGAATTGGCCCATGTCCTCGTTACGCCGTCTCTCCAGGGTGGCGTCGAGGATTTGCTCGTGCATTAGATTGAGGCCCTTTCGGGTGTCCCCCAGGCCGTCGAAGGCGCCGGCCTTGATGAGGGACTCCACTGTCCTCTTGTTCAGCGCAGACGGGTCGACACGATTCACGAATTCGATGAAGGAGTCGAACGGACCATCCTCCCGTGCCTCGATAATCTTCTCGACAACACCCTCGCCGACGTTCCGAATTGCGGACAGACCGAATCGGATTCGACCATCGTGGACTGTGAAGTCTGAATACGACTCATTCACATCAGGCACCAGCACTTCGATTCCGTGCTGGCGGCAGTCATTCAAGTAGCCGGCGGTTCGGTCCTTGTTGCTCTTGGTGGCGGTAAGCAGAGCTGCCAGGTACTCAGCCGGGTGATGAGCTTTGAGATATGCAGTCTGGTAGGCAACCAAGCCGTAGCCCGCGCTGTGAGACTTGTTGAACCCGTAGCCGGCGAAGTGCGCAATGAGCTGGAATAACTCCTTGCCGGTAGCTTCCGTGTGGCCCTTCTCGAGACAGCCCGCAACAAACTTCTCCTCCTCGGCGGCCATGACCGACTTGATCTTCTTGCCCATTGCCTTGCGAAATTGTTCGGCATCTGCCATCGAGTATCCGGCCATTCGCTGGGCCACCTGCATGACCTGCTCTTGATACACCATGATCTGATAGGTGTCGGCGAGGATGTCGGTCACTGCGGGATGGAGCTCGTCGATGGGGACCCTGCCGTTTTTTCTGTCGGCATAGAGGGTATGCATCTTGGCTCCCATCGGACCGGGTCGATATAGAGCCACGAGGGCGATCACGTCGTTGAACGAATCTGGTTGCAGTGAGCGAATCAACGCACGCATCGCAGAACCCTCGAGCTGGAAAACTCCGATGGTGTCCGCGGAGCGCAATAGCTCGAAGGTCTTTTCATCGTCGAGGGGGATGTTGTCGATATCGGGCCTGTGCCCGGTGGTCTCCTCGACTAGCTCGAGACAGCGCTCGATAATCGACAACTTCCGCAAGCCGAGGAAGTCCATCTTGAGCAGGCCCAGGTCTTCGACCCCGTGCATCTCGTATTGAGTCACAACCTCGGCATCGAGGCCTTTCTGCTGGATCGGCACGATGTTGATGAGTGGCTCGGGAGCGATGACGACGGCTGCGGCGTGTATTGAGTCCTGGCGACGAAGCCCCTCGAGACCGCGTGCGGCCTCGACTGTCTCCCGGGCCGCCGGGTCGGTTTCGATCAATGTCCGCAGGCCCTGCGCGTTGGCGTACCAATCCCGAACCTCACTTTCGGCGTCGGAATCGGGTTTATCCAGACATTGACTCAAAGTCGGGTCCTTGCCGAGTATCGACGCCGGCATTTCTTTGGCGATCCGGTCCCCAAGACCGTAAGGGTGGCCCAGGACCCGGGCGGCGTCCCTAACCGCTTGTTTCCCCTTGATCGTGGCAAATGTGATGATCTGCGCCACCTTGTCGGCGCCATACTTCTCGGTGGCGTAACGGATCATCTCCGACCGATAACGCTCGTCGAAATCCATGTCTATGTCAGGCATTTGGTTCCGGCCCGGGTTGAGGAACCGCTCGAAGATGAGCCCGTATTGCAGAGGATCGATGTCCGTGATCCGGAGGGCGTATGAAACCAACGATCCTGCGGCAGACCCTCGACCCGGCCCAACTCTGATGCGACTTTCCCTTGCGTGCCTGATCAGGTCCCAAACGATCAAGAAGTAGGCGGGAAACTTCATCTCCTCGATGATCTTCAACTCGTGCTCGACCCGTTCAAAGATCTCGGGGTCGGGGTTTGGCCCGTATCGCTCAGTAATGCCGATCTCGACCAGCTTTCTCAAGTACGTGACTTCGGTTTCGCCGGAAGGCACGGGGAATTGCGGAAGAAGTATGTTCCCGAACTCGAGATCGACACTGGCCCGCTCCGCGATCAACAGCGTGTTGTTGCATGCATCGGGATATTGGTCGTTGGGGAACAGGGTCCTCATCTCGGCAGCCGTCTTCAGATAATGCTCGCTCCCCTCGAATTTGAGGCGGTTCGCCTCACTGCGCAGCGAGCCTGTTTGGATACAGAGCAGTACGTCGTGGGCGTCGTGTTCGGAGCGTTTGGTGTAATGAGCGTCGTTTGTCGCCAGGAGCGGGGCATTAATGCGCTTGGCCACTTCCAACAGGTCGGGCATCACGCGTCTTTGTGCCTCGATCCCATGATCCTGAATCTCGATGAAAAAGTTGTCCCGCCCGAATACGTCCTGGAACCGCCCGGCGGCGGCCAACGCCGCATCGAAATCGCGGACCTGGCCCTTGTTGCCTTCCTCCCCGGCGTCCGGGGCCAACAGTTGTGGCACCAGCCCGCCCAGGCACCCCGATGTTGCGATCACGCCTTTTGAGTGTTGGCTCAACAGGTCCCAGTCCATCCGTGGCTTGTAGTAGTAGCCCTCGAGATAGGCCCTGGAGCTCAGTTGAAGGAGGTTGCGATACCCGGTCTCATTTTCGGCAAGGAGGTTCATGTGAAAGCGCTTGTTGGCGTCGCCCACCGGTCGGGACCGACGATCGCCTTCGGTGAAATAGGCTTCCATACCGACGATCGGCTTGATCCCATGCTCTTTCGCCGTCTTCACGAAGTCGACCACTCCATACATGACACCGTGATCTGTGATTGCAATCGCAGGCTGGCCGTCGGCTGCCGCGGCCCGGATTACGTCATTGATGCGGGCGGCGCCATCGAGCATCGAATACTCGGTATGAAGATGAAGATGGGCAAACGACACGTTTTGAACTCTGACGACTTACAAGGCTGTAGTTTCACGAACTTAGCAGGCCGCATGAGCGACGGGCAGTTCCCGGAGCCAGATTCAGAGAACCGAGATCACCGCCGCAGCTGCGACGCCAAGTCCGATGAGTATCCGGATCACATTGGTCTGTGGCCCCCGCACCCGCGCCCAGGCCTCACCGATGAGGAAGCCGGCGATCAGACCCCCAAGGTGGGCCTGCCAGCTGATCCTGGGGATCAGAAACGGGATGGCTGCGTTGATGAGCAGCAGAAAGCCCATCTGAGACAAAATGGCCCGGCCCTGGGCGGTGTTGCGCCGCCGGAACCCCCAGCTCACCCAGATTCCGAACAGTCCGAAAATCGCACCTGACGCCCCGACGCCAACATCGAACGCTCCGCCGAAGTGATAGGCCACCGCGCCTCCGACACCTGCCGCGGCCACATAGAGAGCAAGATATGGACCGGCGCCCACCCCACGCTCCACCTGTGGCCCGAGAACCCACAACGCCCACATGTTGAACAGGATGTGGCTGAACGAACCGTGGAGCAGTGCCGCGGTGAAGATCAGCCACCATTGACCTTGTGCCACCGCGAAGTTGTTTTGCGCCATGTTCTCGAAGGTCGCTGTACCCGGCCCGGCGACGAGGAAGAACAACACCGCTATTCCGATCAATGTGGTTGTGACTGGCGATGTCGCCGCTATCGACCCACCGGACTTCCGCGCCGGTATTACCTTTTGAGTGCCCTCCGCCCGCACGCACTCCGGGCACCGCTGCCCTACCGAGGCGTCAATCGAACAGGAGGAGCAAATTGGGCGGCCACAACGACTGCATGACAGCAGTGTGCTCCGGTCAGGGTGTCGGTAACAGGTGGGCGCAGTTGTGGCAGATTCGTTGGTCACGCCATGAACGGTAGAGGGGTCGACACGTTATTCCTCACCACGCTGGCCGAGGCGGTCGACTACCTCCTGGAGATCGGGAGGGAGGGGAGCCTCCACCACCATTTCTTCCCCGGACCCGGGATGGGCGAAAGTCAAACGACCTGCATGCAGGAATACCCTTGGGCTTTCGACAGGAAACGAACCTGTCCCGTAGACCCGGTCTCCAACTACCGGGTGGCCGATCGCAGCGAAGTGGACCCGGATCTGGTGGGTTCTCCCCGTCTCGAGTTGAACGTCGACGAGGGCGACGTTGTCATCTTCATAGTTCTTGACGACCTGATAGTGGGTTCGTGCTCGTTTCCCATCGGGTGTCACGGCTCGTCGGGTGGGCTGAGCCTGATCCCTCCCGATCGGGGCGTCGATGCTCCCGGTTGGAGGGCGAATGGTGCCCTCAACGAGAGCCACATATTCCCTCGTGACCTCACGGGCCCGAAGCGCTGCAGACAGTTTCTCGAAGCTCGCCTGGTCGCGCCCGACGAGCAGAGCACCTGAAGTCCCCTTGTCGAGACGGTGGACCAGTCCCCACCGTCCCGGCGCGCCAACGCCCAGGATGTCCGGATACCGGTACAAAAGCCCGGCTGCGAGCGTGCCGGTCGGTTGACCCGCTCCCGGGTGAACCACTAGGCCGGGGTGCTTGTTGACCACGATCAGGTTTTGGTCTTCGTAGAGGACTTCGAAGTCGACCTGTTCGGGCTGGAGTGCCAGCTTTTCAGGAGGCACCGGGGTCGAGATCAACGATCCTCCGGCAACGCGGGTGTTGGCCCGGGCAGGCTTCTCGTCGACGCTCACTCCAAGAGACACCAACTCCTTGGCGATAGCCCGGCTGATCCCCAGCAAATCGGCAAGCGCCTTGTCCAGACGCTTCCCGTCGAGCGCCGGAGGGACTTCCAGGATCATCTCCGTCTCCATGCGTCGACTATCAGAAGGACTACGGCAACGGTGATCGACGAATCAGCGATGTTGAACGTCGGGATCGACCACAGGTTGATCCAGTCGATCACATTCCCGTCGAGAAAGCCATCGCCACGGAAGAGCCGGTCGGCGAAGTTGCCCAATGCGCCTCCCATGACCAAACCGTAAGCGGACACCTCCAACATCGGACGCTCGGTGCGGAGGGATAACAAGAGGACTGCCACGATCAAAACAGCGGCGACGCCGAGGAGCGGTCCGGCACCTTGAAACAGGGAGAAGGCGGCACCAGGGTTCTCTGTGTATGAGAAGTTCAGCACGCCCGGGATGATCTCCTGACTTGCATCCACGAAATTAAGCGCGGCGACCCTCTTGGTGACCAGGTCGAACCCGACGACTGCAGTGGCGATCGCGACTGCAGTCGAATAACGCCTACTCAAAGTCGACGGGCACAGTCCACGCAGAGCGTGGAATACGGCAGCGCGTCAAGGCGTGCAAGTGGAATCGACTCGCCGCACCGCTCGCAGATTCCGTAAGTCCCGGCTTCGACCTTGATCAGCGCACTTTCCACCTTCGATTGAAGGTCAATCAAGTTTTGCTCTATGGAAAGCTCTTTTTCGTACTCGAACTTCATCGAACCGGCCTCGGCGTTACCGGGGTCGGGGCTGCGGTCGGCGGAACTCTCCGTGAGACGAGCGTCCTCGCGCTCTTTCTCGTATTCGGCGACCATCGCTTCAAGACGGTCCCGCTCATCGACCAGACGCTTCTTGAATTTCTCAACCGTTGACTTGGCTAGTTTTCTCGCCACCTTTTGCCTCTCGAAAAGGACAGGAACCCTACCAACAACCACTGGCTATCGGTCAAGATTCCGCAAGGCCGTCTCCAC
>JBGSYD010000009.1:0-44244 GCA_041751055.1 Acidimicrobiia bacterium
CCAACCGCGAGCCAGCAGTGATGAAAGTGCTCGAAACACAGAACCCACTGCATACCCGAAAGCAAAACTCAGGCCCGCCACGCTTCCCTGGTGTACCCAAGAACGCGGAAGGAGCGACGGGACGTAAGCAACTCCCAAGAACACAAGAGCCATAGCCCAGGTCGCGCGAATCCCTTTCCATTCCAAACGCAACCGCACCCCCTCGGTTCCATGCTCCGGTTCTCGCTGCCGAAGCATCGCTGGGATTCTCAATAGTCAGAGTTTGACTCGCCCATCCTGGGCTCGGGTGGTGAACTAACAACCGCCCAACACGCCGCCGACCATGATCCGACCTTTGCCGCGAGCACCGGGTCGTCTTTTATACACCGATCGGATATCTCGACGGGCAGGGTGCCTGATTGCAGCAGCGGACACCTCGGATGGAAACGACAACCCGGAGGAATGCGTTTTGAGTCAGGGATCTCACCAATGAGAATCTGTTGCTCCATCCGTTGGGTCTCGGGAACGACGGACAGAAGCGCCTTGGTGTAAGGATGCTTCGGGGATTTCAGGATCTCCTCGGTAGGGCCCATCTCGACAACACGGCCCAGGTACATAACTGCAACCCGGTCGGCAATGTTCCAGGCGAGTCCCAGGTCGTGGGTCACTACCAGAATCGAAAGACCCGTCTCGTCGACCAGCGTTCGCATCAGGGCCAGGATTTCACCACGAATCGACGCGTCGAGGCTCGCAACAGGCTCATCTGCCAACAATAAGTCGGGCTCCATCACCATGGCACCAGCAATCACCACCCGCTGACGCTGCCCCCCGGAGATCTGATGTGGGTATATCGGAAAAAACCGTTCGGGGGGCCGTAGGCCGGCTCTGGATAGTGCGTCTGAAACACGCTCCAGTTCGTTCTCCTGACGCTTCCGGATCCGGAGTCCCTCGGCAACGATCTCATAGATCGTCTGGCGGGGGTTCAGGGCACCGGTCGGGTCTTGAAAAATCATCTGAACGGCTGATTGGCGTCGGACCCTGGCGTCAAAAGTTGCTCCCTTGCCTCCCGCTTCGTCGTGAAAGGTAATTTCTCCCTCGGATATGGGCTGGAGACCCTGGATGGCTCGGATCAAAGTAGTTTTCCCGGATCCAGACTCCCCTACCAGTGCCAAAACCTCTCCGGGCATGACGGCTAGGGACACCCCATCTACAGCGCGCGCCTCGCCGAACCGAACTGCGATGTCTTCGAGTTCTACGATTGGTCTCATATAACGACACACGCTGCTTCCCGGGCAGGGTCGATGGCCCTGAGAGCGGGTTCGGCCTCCGTGCACCGTTCTTCGGCCAACGGGCAACGGGGATGGAATGGGCAACCGGCCGGAAGGTTGCCCGGCGTCGGCGGGTCTCCTGGGAGTCCGGAAGGCGCCATCCGTGAAGAGGTGTCACCTATGATCGGAAATGCCGCTGCCAAAGCCTGCGTGTATGGATGCGAAGGTTTTCCGAAGACATCGACGCTGAGGCCCTGTTCGACGATTCGTCCGGCATACATGATTGCCAGACGCTCACAGACATAAGTCAAGACAGACAGGTCATGGGTGATGAAGATGAGGCTGAGCGAGCTCTCTTTTTTCAGCTCGTCGATCAGAGATAGAACTTGGGCCTGGACCATAAGGTCCAAGGCGGTGGTCGGCTCATCGGCAATCAGCAGCTGCGGGTCGCAAGCAAGCGCCATCGCGATCAGGACTCGTTGGCGCTGCCCGCCTGACAACTGATGTGGATAGGCATCGACACGGTCGACAGGCAGGCCCACCTTCTCAAAGAGTTCCCTGCTTCGCCTTTTCGCATCCGATTCCGAGGCAACGGTCGAGTGAACCAACATCGGTTCCGTCACCTGGCGCCCAACCGTTTGCACCGGATTCAGGGCATGCAAAGCGCCCTGAAATATGATCGCCCCCGTCGTCCAGCGCACGGCGCGGAGGCCGCCAGGGGAAAGAGACAGCAAGTCCTGGCCGTCGATCAGGATCTCCCCGGTCACGTCAGTGCCTGCCGGCAGCAAACGGAGAAGCGAATTCGCCAGCGTCGACTTCCCGCAGCCCGATTCTCCTGCAAGCCCCAACGAACCCCCGCGGGCCAGATCAAAGGAGACTCCACGCACCGCGGGAACAGAGCCGGATCCGGTGTTATAGGTAATGGAGACGTCGCGCAGCGAAAGGATCGGCTCTGTCATCGGCCTTGCCCGAGGCGCGGGTCGGTAACTTCTTCGAGAGTCCTTCCGATGAGGGTGAACGCGAGCACGACGATCAAGATCCCCAATCCAGCCGGCAAGAAGTACCACCAGGCGTTGCGAATCATCGCCCCGTTGACGAATGCCTCCTCCAGGGTCTTTCCCCAGGACGCCGACGAAACATCGCCCAGGCCCAGGAATGAAAGTGTGGTCTCGGTGAGAATGGAGATGGGGACCGCCAACGTGGCATTGGCGAGAATCAGACCACTTACGTTGGGAAGGATGTGCCGCCCGACCAGGTGTACGCCGCCCGCCCCCAACGATCGAGATCGATCTACGAACAGCCGCTGTTTGACAGTGAGAACCTGGGCTCTGACCAATCGTGCCGTGGACGGCCAGGAGGTGACCCCGATGACGAAGATGATGTTCCAGACATTCCGACCCAGGATCGAAGCCAGCACAATCGCCAATGGCAGGAAGGGGATAACAAGGAACCATTCGGTCAACCGCATCAGGATCGCATCTGCCTTACCCCCGAAGAAACCGGACACCACTCCGACAACCGAGCCGATGAGAATCGTCAAAACGGTTGCCGCCAGGCCTACAAACAGGCTGACTCGCGATCCCCAGACGAACTGCGCCCACACCGACCTACGGAGGTGATCGGTGCCCAATGGCCAGAACTCAGATGGTGAACCCCATTGGGGATTTCCCGCAGCGCGGGCCATCACAGGGTTCAGCTCATCGAGATCGACGATGAATGGTGCCGCCAACGCCAATAGCACGAACAGAACCAGAACTGAAAGGCCGATCATCCCTGGTCGGGAGCTCCGGAACTGCTTCCACGCCCGCGCCACGGTTTCGCGGCGACGCTTGTTGGCCAGGCTCGTCATGCACCCTCCACGCGCGGATCCAACCAGGCATACGCAAGATCGGCCAACAGGTTGAACACGATTACGGCCGCCGAAAACACGAGGAACAGGCCCTGAAGCATGGGAAGATCAGGACCTCGAATGGCATCAGCCGTTGCCTTCCCAAGTCCCGGCCACGAAAACACCGCTTCCACGGCGATGGCTCCTGACAGGACAAATCCGAGGTTGATGGCGGTCAGCGTCACGACTGGCAGTAGCGCGTTGGGGACGGCGTGCTTGCGTCGGACCACCGAGTCCCGGAGGCCCTTGGCACGGGCCACGATCAGATAGTCCTCTCCCATGACGTCGAGGAGCGAACTTCTGGTCACAAGGGCATACTCGCCGAGGTAAGCAAGCGTCAATGTGAGTGCCGGAAGGAACATGTGATGGATTTGATCGAGCAGTAGCGCCATGCCCGTCTCAGTCGTTCCGGCATCGGTTATCCCCCCGACTGGAAACCACCCCAGGACTACAGCAAAGAGCACCAGCAGGAGCATCCCCAGCCAGAAATCAGGCATTGAGTAGAAGACCATGGTTCCCGAGGTGATGGTGTGATCCTTCCAGCTGTTTCGGCGCCAGGCTGCGATGACCCCGCCCACAGTCCCGATCACGGCGGACAGGATCGCGGAGACCCCGACCAGGGCGACAGTGGCCGGGAGCGCCGACGTGATCTCACTCCAGACTGGCTGCCGGCTCTGATAAGAGATACCGAAATTGAGCTGGAAGGTTTCCCGGATGTAGTAGACGAACTGGGCCCACAGCGGCTGGTCCAGCCCAAATGCAATTCGTAGGTTCTCCACCGTGGCCTGGGGAACATTCCGACCGCGGAACAGCGATCCGATCGGATCGTTCTGGACGATTCGAAACAGGAAGAAGTTGAAGACAAGTACAAAGGCAAGGGTAAGGACCGAGCCCAGCACCTTGCGCAGGATGAACCGGGCTCGACCTCTGGTCTCAGGTTGTCGGGTTGTCAGCACCTATTCCCGCTCGTCGGCTGATGATCTCCTCCGAGCGACCAGCGCACCCCCACCAACCAGTACCACCGCCGCTCCGCCGAGAATCAAGAGCCAGTTTGCCCCACCGTCGTCATCGCCAGGAGTTCCGGTCGCACCGGTCGTGGTTGTGGCCCCTGGAGCAGTGGTCCCATCGGTTTCGCCTGTGGTTGTCGTTGATCCAGGTTCAGCGCCCACCGGGTGCAACAGCACATAGCTGGGCGACGAGTTGGAGAAGAACACGGGTCCGATTTCGGCTGGTTGTCTGACCCAACCCTCAAAGGTATCGGTTCGGTAGGCCTGGAGGTCCGGACCAAGGTAGAGCGGGATGTAGACCGCCGCGTCGTGGAGGATGGTCAACATCTCATGGACGATCTCGATCCGTCGTTCTGGATCGAGTTCGGCGTTCTGCTCCAGGTACAGCTCTTCGTACCGTGGGTCGGTCCAGTTGGCGTCATTGCAAGCCCCAAGCTCGGCCTCAGTGAAGTTGAACAGCATCGTGTCGGGATCGACAAAAGGAACCCATCCCCAGAAAAAGGTGTCATAGCTCCCTTCGACTATCGCGCCATACAGGGCATCCTGGTCGTAGGACTGCAGTTCGACCCCGATACCGATCGCGTCCATCCAGCCGCTGAAAAGCTCGGCAATTGGTGCTGCGAGGTCCCCATCAGTGTTAACTGCATGATTGAGGACAAGCGGGTTTGTCCCATCCGGCATTTCCCGGATCCCGTCACCGTCGCTGTCGAGGTATCCGGCGTCATCGAGTATCTCATTCGCTCGATCGGGGTCGTAGGTGAAAGCGCTGTCATCGGGGATGTCGGGTAGCCATTTGGGGTCGGCCGATGGGCTCATCGTCTCAACGGGAGACGCCAAGTCGAACCATAGGTCCTCGATCACAGCTTCTTTGTCGATGCCGAAGCTGATGGCGCGACGAACCTCGAGATCAAGCAACGCGGGATGGGGCTGACCCTCGGCGGCCCCGCCATTGATCGCAATCTCGTCGAATCCACCTTGTTGCCCGGCTACGACCACGATATTCGGGTCACGTTCAAGCGCCTCAGCGGATCCAGCGGGGAACCCATGGATGGCATCCAATTGGCCCTGCTGCAACGCGGCGACCATCGCATCCGGGTTCTCGAAAAGCTGGAAGATAACCCGGTCGATCGGTGGCTCCTGCCCCTCCCACCCGTAGTGGTTCGGGTTGGCCACCATCACCACCGACTGGCCTTTGTTGAACTCCGTGATAACGAAGGGCCCACTCCCCACGCCGTCCAAACCATCGTATTGAGTGGTGGAGTCGTAGTCGGTGGCGATCGGCTCCCAGATGTGCTTCGGCACGAGATATACATCAAGAGTTGGAAGCTTGGGATCGGGCATTGAGGACGTGACTTGAATAGTCCGATCGTCGATGACAGTGGCGTCCAGATTGGCCACCGTCGAGATCATGTTGTCCCATTCCTGGTCGCGCCCGGTATTTATGTTCCAGGCAACATCCTCGGCAGTGATTGGCTCCCCATCAGACCAAAGCAGGCCTTCACGGAGAGTATATGTGTAAGTGAGACCGTCGTCGGAGGCGGTCCAGGACTCGGCAAGACCTGGCGTCGTGTCGAAGTCGACAGCAGCCTTGTTGGTAAGTGTCGCATAGTGAACGTTCCAGATTTCGTACTCGCTCACAGCAAATCCTGCGGTCGGATTGAGAGTCTCCCAGTCTTGGGTGAGGCCGATGCGAAGAATGACTTCGGAATCATCCTGGGCAAATGCCGTCGGGGCGAGCATCGCCGCCATAACCGCGAAAACAAGCAACACGACCATGCGTCTCATAGGAATGGGACCTCCGTTGAAATGTGAACCGGAATGTATTACCTCAATCCGCCCGGTGCGCCGATAACAGGTGTCAATTTCCGTGCACCCTGGCGCGACCTGACGCCGATCACACCCAATTGACCAGGAGTTTCCTTATCGAATCGTGCGGCAATGAGTGGGCGGTACGACCGGCGAAGCCGGTCATGGTCTCCGCTGCGAACAGTGCATTCAAGATTGACTCTTCGACAGCGTCGGCGCTGGCGCGCATCAGTGGTGTCATCTGGTCATGGTGGAGGGTACGGATTTGGTGGATCTTCTCGTTGACGGCTACGTGATTCCCCGTTGCGAAAGCCATGAAAATGTCGCCGGATGAATCGTGGCCGTAGCCTCCTGCCCGGGCAAGGCCCACGGTGGCTCGCCGTGCCAATCGGCGGCATTGATCGGCAACAAGGGGGGCGTCGGTGGCGATTATCGCGATTATCGATCCGTCGCTCTCCAGTTCATCTTCGCCCTCCCAGGGGGACGGCACCGAGTCGAACCCAAGATGACGTCCCAACGGGAAGCCGTCGACTCTGAGGTCCGCTCGGATCCCATAGTTTGCCTGTACCAAGGCACCCACTGTGAAACTCTCCCCACCCGCCTCGACGATCCGCGATGATGTTCCGATTCCTCCCTTGAACTCGTGGCAGATCATTCCAGTGCCGCCACCGACATTTCCCTCTTCGACGGCGCCTGACGTAGCCGCTTCGAGTGCGGCGAGAGCGTCAGACTGGGTGAGCGGGAATGAGTCGGAATCGTTGAGATGACTGTCGTCGGTCTCGGCCACCACAGGGAGAAAGAAACTCCTCTCCAGGTCGTTCTCCGCGAGGTAGCGGACCAAGGAGTCACGGACCATCCCCACCTGGTGGGTGTTGGTCAAACCGATTGGCGTCCCGAGCATCCCCGACTCGTCCATCCACGGAATCCCCGTCATCTCCCCGTTGCCATTGAGGACCGCCACACCACAATATGCGAAGTCCGACCAGATCCCGCCTTCACGGGGGACGATCATGGTCACACCCGATCGGACGACACTCGGGGTGTCACGGATCACCGTCTGGTGCCCGACCCATACCCCGGGGACGTCGGTGATGGCGTTGTTGGCCCCCGTCGGCGAAGTACCGATCGAGACTCCGATGTCCCGAAGGCGCGCCTTCACATCAAATACCAATCGAGAAAACGCTCGAGCCTCTTGTAGAAATGAACCTGTGGGCCCGTCCGGAGCAAGCCATGACCCTCGGTCGGGTAGGTGACATATTCGTACGTTTTTTCCAGCCTTCGAAGCTCGGCAACCAGCTGCTCCGATTGGTCCGGGTGCACTACTTCGTCCTTCTCACCATGGGCGATCAGAATTGGTCGCTGGATGTTCTCCACCATCCAAAGTGGAGAGCCCTGTCTGTAAGCCTCACGGTTTTCAGCCGGACGCCCCATCATCCGCTCAAGGTCTTCGCGACCGCCGCGATCGCATTGAGACCACGATGTTGCGATGTCCGAATCGCCGTATTTGGCAACGCCACACGCAAATCGCTGTTGGGGGTCACGTGCCAGACTGGCAAGCGCCATATAGGCGCCATAACTGGCTCCAAAGATGGCGATCCTCGAGCTATCTACCCAATCCAGCCCTGCCAGGTAGTCGGCAGCCGCCAAACAGTCCTCGGTGTCGGCCACACCCCAGACACCGTGGTTTGCGCGCTCGAATTCTCGCCCATATCCGGTGCTCCCCCGAAAATTGATCGCCAGCCAGGCGTACCCTTTTTCGACGAAGTACTGGGCATGCCCATCCCAGCCGTCGGTGTAGGCAGAGGTGGGTCCGCCGTGTGGGTAAACAACAACGGGGACCCTGGCCTCCAACGCGGTTTCGGGACGGAATAGAAACCCGTGTATCTCGGCTCCGTCGAACGACTCGTATCGGATCTCTTCGAAGGACTTATGAGGCGCAACGCTGACAGAGAGTGGAACCGAGTCCAGGAGCACCGTCACGTCTCCACCTTGACTGGCCACAACGAGCCTCGGTGGTGTGTTGTGGCTCTCATGAAGCGCGACCAGATCATCGCCCGTCCAACCCGGAGCGGACCAGGTGCCACCCGTGGTGACGACAATGACTTCACCTGACACGGAGTCAACCGTGACCAGATCGCTCCTGCCGTACCGGCTACGGATGGCAGCCAGCTTTCGCCCCGCGGGATGCCATGCCAGTTCGGAGAAATCAGCATCGTCAGAGGTGATCCTGGTGAGGGTCGACCCATCGCGGGCGACGCCATAGATCTCATACCACCCGCTGCGCTCAGAAGTGAATGCCACCAACTTGCCATCGGGAGAGAGCTTCGGCCCGAGGTCGTGCATCCCGGGCTCATCGGTGAGGCGTTCCGATTTGCCCGTGCCGAGATCGTGGAGCCATATGTTGCTGCTCTGGCGGTCGTCTTTGGGATAATCCACATACAGGATTACCTGGTGATCAACCGAGACCGAGACTCCAGACACATTCTGCCCTGGAGCGGTCACAGCAACGGGCCACGAGTCCTCGATCCGGACCCGACCCAGCCTGGTCTTGTCGTCCCGGTCGATGCTTACCACCAGTTCTCGATCACTGATCCAAATGGGTGTGGACCCGGCCGTGATCTTTTTGGGAGGCGCACCGGCGACGTCGACGACCCACACCGAACCTTCCGCTGAATACGTAAGTTTCTTCCCATTGGGCGACCAGGCCGCAGGATCGTCCGCCCAATATGGGGCGAGGTCCCGACCGGTCGTCACCTGGAGGGGGCGCCCACCCGAAACGGGAACGACCCAGATATCGGACGTATCGCGATCGAAGACGACTGACACGAATTGACCGTCAGAGGATAAAACCGGGTCGTGTGGTCGTCCGACCGAAGCAATCGCCTCGAGGCTCCACTGGTTTGCCTTTGGTGCATCGGGTCGGTCCATGCTGGCGGGCCGTGAACTCTCGTCGGTCCCCACCCAAATACTGTTCTTGTCGCCCATCAACCCGAAGTCTCCCTTTCGCTATCGAAGCCCTGCAGGGTGGCTCGGACCAGGTCACCGATTGTCGAAAGGTCGTAGCCACCCTCCTGCACGAACACGGTCGGCAGATTCAGAGACGCTATCCGCTTTCCGGCTCCTGAGTATCCAGATTCCGTGATTTCGAGCGGGCTCTCGGGATCCGATACGGCCGCATCGACGCCGAGGGAGACCACCAGCGCCGAAGAACCCGCCCCCCGAGTGAACGCCACCAGCGAATCAACGACCTCGAGCCACACCCTGTCGTCAGAACCAGGCGGGACCGGCACATTTAGGTTCGCTTGCATTCCCGGTCCGTAGCCGAACTCATCGGCATGGCCCACGAAGTGCGGAAACCACCCCTCAGCCGGGTCGACGTGGACCGATCCATAGGTCACGTCGGGTCGTTCGTAGAAAATCTCCTGGGTCCCATTGCCGTGATGGGCATCGATGTCAATGATCGATACCCGTTCGAAACCAGTATCGCGCAGTGTCTGAGCGGCAACCGCAGCGTTGTTGAGGTAACAAGACCCGCCGAAATATGACGAGCCGGCATGGTGGCCCGGGGGACGGCATGCCGCATATGCAGAATCGGACCCATCGGCAACCAGCACAGCGGCGGTCTGGGCCATGTCAACCGCTGAGCGGGCACCTTCGAAGGTGCCATCACCGATCTGGGTCATCGTGTCCATGGCATAGACCCCGGCCAGGGCACCTGGTGACTTTGGGAGACGAAATTGGTTACGACCCAGGAACCGCGCAGTCGGAAAGGCGTATGCCGCGACCTGGGGTTGGCCCGGGTCCTCGAGGTAACCCCACGCCTTCCAGGCCTCAAAGGCCCCACGCATGTACTCCACCATCTCGGGATCGTGGACCGACATCAGTATCTGATCATCGTGGCTGACCGCAGGTAATATCTCGTGGCCGGCCGACCGCAGCGCTGACACTATGGCTTCGACTCTCGCCGGGACTTCTTCACTGGGGATGTTCACTCCGACCCAGGTGCCGGTGTCGGCAGCATGCAACACGTGTTTGGCGCTGTAGACAACGGGTGTTCTCACGTTGCGGCTTTCGTGATGACGGTGGAGAGCTGTTCAACGACGAGGTCGAGCTCGTGATCTGTAATCGTGAGCGGAGGCCCGAGCAGAATGCAATCACCTGTAATGCCATCTGCACAGCCACTCGACGGATAAACCAGAAGACCGGACTGGCGGGCCATTCCGGCGACGCTCTCCGCGAAACGCTCGGACCTGGCAAACGGCTGTTTCGTCTCTCGATCGACCACGAATTCTATTCCGATCAGTAGTCCGACTCCTCTGACATCGCCGACCACAGGGGACTCACCAATGGAGGCCTTCAAATCGCTCAACAAGCGTTTGCCTTTGGTGGCGGCGGCCTCGACGAGGTTGGACTCAATGATCTCCTCGAGCACTGCATGAGCGACCGCAGCCCCGGTGGGTGAGTGCGAAAACGTGTAACCGTGAACGAACCCGCCTGCTTGCATCACCGCTTGCTGGACGCTACCGGACGCCATGCAGATTCCCAACGGCCAATAGCCGCCCGCCGCACCCTTTCCCGAGACGATGATGTCAGGGGATATGTCAGCCATGCCGATGCCAAACCAATGACCGGTACGACCGAAGCCGGTCATGATCTCGTCCACGATCAGAAGTAGGCCGTAGCGGCGGCAAACTTCGGCAATCTTCTCCCAATAGCCTGCTGGTGGAGCTGCGACCCCCAGGGTGGCGCCACCGACGGCCTCCCCAATGAACGCTGCCACCCGGTGGGGGCCGAGTGAGCCAATAAGTGCATCGAGTTCTCTCGCATGCCAGGCCGCACACTCGGATGGGTGGTCCGGATTCGGGCAGCGGTATTCGCATACCTCGGGGGCCTGGACGGGTGTGCCCAACCATGGTTCATAGGGGGCCCGCAACGGAACCCGACCGGACACTCCGAGAGCCCCAAGAGTGTTGCCGTGATAGGACTGCCGGCGCGATATCACGATCGAACGGTCGGAGTCTCCCCTCGCAAGATGATACGACCGCGCCAGCTTGATGGCAGTCTCGACCGATTCGGCCCCGCCGCTCGTGGGAAAGATCCGAACGTCGGGGATAGGCACAACTTTCGCCAAATCGCTCGCGTAGGCCTCCAACGCGTCCGATGTGAAGACGGACGGATGGATGTAATCCAGATCCATCCCTTGTGTGATCACCTCTCGCACCCGGCGGGAACCATGCCCGATATTTGTGACGATGGCCCCGCCTGCAGCATCGAGATAGCGGTTCCCGTCTTTGTCTGTGATCCAGCAGCCTTCAGCCCTAACTGCGGTTATGGGGTTCGTGGCCCGGTGAAATACGTGACTCATCGGAGATACACCCCATCGGGGTCCAGGGCCTGCAGAACGCCAAGCTCATCGGGTTCGGGTGCCGGTGTCTCGGCAAGGTTCTCGGATACTGCGAGGTCTGCCCAACCTGTCGCCAACCTCACCTCGTCAAGCGAGACACCGGGGTGGATATGGCTGAGAGTCATCTCGCCACCGACGAATTCGTAGGTTCCGAGTTGGGTCACCACGACGGCGGGGCCACCACCACGGCCAGGTTTCGGATCGATATGGCCGGGACTGGTCACGAAATCGAGCCGGTCGACGAACGTCCTGGGGCTCTGCTTGACAATTATGAAGACCCGACCTGCGTTCAGCGCAATTTCACATGCACCACCGGACCCCGGGAGTCGCACCTTGGGACTTGCATAGGGTCCGACGACGGTTGTGTTGATCGATCCGCGACGGTCGACCTGGGCTGCGCCCAGGAACGCCACATCGATCAATCCTCCCTGTAGATAGAACGAGAAAAGATCGAACATCGAGGTGACAGAACGAGACCCGACCACCAGCCCTGGATCCCCGATCGACAGGGGCAGGCGGACCGGGTCTGCGCCAACCACTCCGCTCTCGTAGATGAGCTCCAGGTCTGGGGCCACGGTTCGCTTTGCCAGACTGCAGGCCAGATTCGGGATACCGATTCCCACGAAGCAGCTTCTGACTCCACCAAGCTGTCGGGCAGCGGCCACAACCATCAACTCGGTCTGGCTCCATGTCATTGGTACTCCCCGTAATTGACCGGTCTGGACAGCCCTTCGCCAGGTGCCAACGCAGCCCACCGTGCGGCGCCAAGCTTCTCCAGATAGCCGGCATGATCGGAGGTGTTGCGCACCCATTCGTCGATCCAGCTCTCTATTCGGTCTTGATCTCTGCTGATGGCATCCCAGGCCAGGTAGAACTCGTTATCCCGGTCGTAGTAGCCCTGGGCAAATGATGGATGGCACCCACCCGGGACATGCACCACGGCGTCAACGATGCGGCCGGGGATCAACGTTCTGTTGGGGTCCGAGCGGATGATGTCGTCATCCACTATCTCCTCACAAACCACGATGACGGTTTTTGAAGCAAAGGCCACTTCCTTCTGACATCCCGGAATTCCCCATATCTGAGCATCCCCCTCCACGCTCGCCCGCTGCACGTGGACAATCGCCACGTCGGGATTCAGCGGGGGCACCACGTAGACGGGGTCCGCACCGTACGGGCTTTGCATCTCCACGATGTTGGGATTGACCCGGGGCAAATCGCTTCCTGCGTAACTCCGCAGCGGGAAAAAAGGCAGACCCGAAGCTCCTGCCGAGTAGCGCGCCACCATTCCAAAGTGGCTGTACTCCTCTATGCGTAGCGGACGAGGATCGACGCCCTCGATTCGCCGGCGAACGGCGTGGAGGGATCCAACGCCGGGGTTGCCCAACCACGAGAAAACCAACCCCGAGATCACTCCTGCGGCTGCCAATTGGTCGGCGAGAAGGTCAGGGGTTAGCCGGCAAAGTGTCAGGTCACTTTTTTCCTGACGGATCAGCTCATGGCCCGCGGCAAAACAGATGAGATGGGTGAATCCTTCGATAGCGACCGTCGACCCGTCGGGGACCAATAAATCGATCGCTTCCGCCAGAGACGTCAGCTTGGTGCTGTCCACACCGGTTTCCTCCAGGGTTGGTCCAGCCGGACTGCGGCACTCTACCGGCCTTTGCCGGGTCTGATCCCTATTCGAAGGTAGCGATTGCGAATGCGAGTGCTGCGATAAACGAGCCTGAGGCGACCAGCAATACCCAGGAGAGGACTACCGAAGCAGTGAGGAACTTTTCGTTCCTTTGATGGGACTTGAGCAGGATCAAGATACCAATGGCCGCACCGACCAGGGCACCAACCAGAGTCGGGATATTGGTGTCGAACCACCTGACTGCAATGAAAACACCGACCAGAGAACCAACTCCGGCGCCGGCCAATAGCCCGATGAGAACATCGTGAATCAACCACGGGGAACCGGTTTGGGTGGCTACCGAATCATCGGACATCAAGTCGCTCCTTAATGGGGTTTGCAATCCGACACGCTCTGAGTCCATACGGTTACCGACGAGTAGGGCGGCCTCAGATCTTGGGGAGCTTAAAGCCCGACTTCTCGATCAAGAAGTCGCGGGACTCGGCCGCCATGCGCATCACTGCCGGCCAATCAACGTCCAGAACTTTTCCGTGACGTTTCATGATCCGCCCCCCTATGAGCACGGTGTCGACGTTGCCTGTGTCCATGCCGGCAACGACGGCGGTGGCCGGGTCATTGAGTGGTGTGACATTGAGGCGATCGGTACGGAGCATTATCAGGTCGGCCTTCTTTCCCACGGTAAGACTGCCCACTTTCGAGCTTAGGCCGTTCGCACGAGCCCCTTCGACGGTGGCCCATTCGAGGACATCTCGAGTCGTGACCGCCGACTTGCCCTGGGCTGTGGCCACCGCCCGCTGTAACGCCAGCACAGATCGCATCTGGTTGAACATGTCGTTCGGTACGTTGGTCTCAACGTCGATGCTGAGGCTTGGCGCCAATCCGCGGTCGAGGAATTTCTGGATCGGCGGCATTCCGTGGCCCATCATCATCTCTACCGGTGACGCCAGCGAAACCGTTCCACCCGTGTCGACGATCATCTGTATTTCCGTGTCATTGAGACTGGTGCAATGGATGTAAGTGGTATCGGGCCCGAGAAGTCCGGCCTCGCCAAATCTCTGGATCTTGCTGTCAAGCCCATAAGTTCCAACACCGACATGGGCTGTTATTCGTGCATTTGTCTCCCGAGCCAGCTTCCAATGATCACGGGCGACTTCGAAGTCCACGAACTCAGGGCCAGGCGGGGCAAGCGCAATTGTGAGCAGTTGATCATTGGTGGAGAAGTGTTCGCTGGCGGCGCGAACGAACCAACTCGGCTGACGTTCCTCCCACTTGCCCCACCAGGGGAAGCCGTACGCGAAAACAGCCCTGAGACCTGAATCCTTGAGTGCCTGGACGCCCGCGTCCGTGTGGGCGGGGGAAACTTGAATGTGCGACCAATCTAGGAGGGTGGTGACCCCGGCATCGATCGCCCCGATCGCTGAGACCAGGTTTCCGGCGTAAACGTCCTCAGGCCGATACGCAGGCGCCAACGTCCGCAATATGAACGAGATATAGCTAACCCGACCTTCCAGAGGGACATCGGTCCCGATGTTGCGCAGAACGCCTTCCCAAATATGGCGGTGGCTGTCCACAAAACCGGGCATCACGATCATTCCCGAAGCATCGATTACCTCGGCGCCATCTGCGGCGAGATTCATACCAACTGCGACGATCGTGTCCCCCTCGACGAGGACATCACCGTTGGCCATTTCACCGACCCTCGAGTCCATAGAGAGCACGATCCCACCCTTTATCAGCTTTCTACCTGTGGGGACAACCGTGAAATCCACACCCGCCGGGTAAAGTTGAGGAAGCTGCGTTTCAGCGCCGACGTTGCTGCCCAACACCAGCCGTCTGACACGTCGGAAGTTTCTCTTCACCAGTTCCTTGATATCACCTACCTGGAAGAGGATGATTCCGACCAGGACCAGAACTCCGATAATCATCAAACCGTGGTCTGGAGTAAGCCCTAAGAAAGGGAGCACGGTGATGATCAGCGCGAGGAGTACTGATGCAATCAAGCCCCCCACGAATGTGGCACGCCCTCCGGCAAGTGATGCACCGCCGAGAACTGCCGCGGTGATGCTGTTGAGAGCGAAGCTCGACCCGATCTGGGCGTTTCCGATCGGCGAACGGGACATAACGAAGAAAGAAGCAACCGCGGCGAATACGGCGGAAAGCAGCAGGGCACGCACCCTCATCCAATTGGTGCGGATTCCGCTTCGTTTGGCCGACCTCTCGTCGAATCCAGTTGCCCGGAGCTTGAGACCCGAACCGGTGGCGTGAAGCCAATAGTCAAGTAGCACGGCTCCTAGAGCCACGACAATAAAGGCGACTGGGACCGGCCCCACACTTGTTTTGAGTGCAGAGATGAGCTCAGGACTGATTGTTCCGCTCGGAGTTTCTCTCAGCGTCAGCGAAATGCCATCGAGAATGCTCAACGTCGCCAGCGTCGCGATGATGGATGGGATCCGAATTCCGCGAACAAGGCCCGCATTGAAGAGACCGACCCCAACCCCACATAGGAGAATCGCCCCTATCCCGGTGACGATTTGGGTCGTGGAGGCTTCAGGACCGATAAGGAATGAGGCCACCACCACACCAAGGCTGATCATGGCTCCCACCGATAGGTCCAGGTATCCAGCGAGGAGAGCATGAGTTTGTGCCATAGCTGCGATTGCCAATGGGATCGCGATGATCGCCACATTCGTGACATTTGTAGCGTTCAGGAAGCCGTCAAATCGAGAATTCGTGTACCAGAGGAGGGCACCGATCAGAACTAGTTGAAGGGCGATCGGCATCCACAGCCGCACCTTGACGACCTTCCGCCACTTGTTTTTGTCCCGTGCATTGCGAAGAGCTTTCCGAACCAGCTGACGGGCCGTATCGACGGCGCCTGTCGCCTTGTACTCGCTCGTCATTGCACATCCCCGGTGGTTGGAGCCTTGGGCATGGCCACCCCCAGAGGCGAATGCCCGGACCTCGACATTCCGGGCCCACGGACAATTGCCTCGACTATCCGGACTTCGTCAAGCTCATCACCAGGAATCTCCTCGATAATTTGACCCCGGGACAAAACCAGTACTCGATCACACAGGCCCGCTAGCTCAAGTGGGTCACTTGACTTGACAAGCAGGGCCGCTCCCTCATTCGTCCGTGCCCGAAGCGCCTTGTAGATGTCAAAGCGGGAGCCGACGTCAACACCTTGAGTGGGCTCATAGGCAAGAATCACCGAAGGCTTTTTTAGAAACGTGCGTGAAACGGCGACCTTTTGTTGGTTGCCACCGGATAGGAATTCAACCGGCTGTTCCAAAGACGGCGTACGAATCTCGAGCTCATAAATGAGACCGCGCACTGCGTTTCGTTCAGTGCGCCTGCGAAGAAAGAAGAAACTGCTGAACTGACGAATCGACTGGACGGTCGAGTTGACTCTGACACCGAGCACGGTCATGAGAGCCTCACGCTTGCGGTCACCGGGGAGCAGCATGACCCCCGCCTCAATTGCTTCGTGTGTTGAGACCAATGTCAACTCCGTGCCATTACACACGACCCGGCCTGCGCGCGGAGGCGTCCGGCCTGACAAAGTGTCGAACAGTTGCGGCTGCCCGTTGCCTTCGGCCCCTGCGATCCCGACGACCTCTCCGCTTTCGAGTGTGAAGCTGAGCGGACCGAAAGACTGGCCCTGCAGAGCCTCGACAACGAGGACGTCGCGCCGGTCTTCCTCGGCGATCATCGCTTGAGGGAATGCCGCTTCGAATGGCCGACCAACAATGAGATCCACCAGTTCTCGCTCCGTGGTCTCTCTGGCATTGAATGTGCCCTGGATAACGCCATCTCGCAACACCGTGATCCTGTCTGCGATCTCCAGAACCTCGGGCAGTCTGTGACTGACGTAGACAACACCGATCCCACGTTGGCGGCATGCCGTAATCGTCCGATGAAGTGATTCCACCTCGTCTGGCCCGAGCGCGGTGGTCGGCTCGTCGAGGAGAATGACCTGCGGGTCGGAGACCAAAGCTTTGGCCACCTCGAACAACTGCCGTTCGGCGAGTGTCAGAAGTCCCGCTGGCGAGTCCGGAAACAGTTCCATGTCAAGATCGAATTCGCCGAGAAGCTGTCGGGCCCACCTCTTCCGTTTCCAGAACGGCGGTCGTTTTTCCGGCGGTGCGGCAAGAAATAGATTGTTCTTGACCGGTTCGGCCTGAATCAATGACGTGTCCTGATAGGCCATGGCCAGTCCAAGTTTTCGAGCCAAGGCTGGGGAATCCCGACGTAAGGGTTTGCCCCCGATCTGGATCCAGCCCAGATCGGGGTCAACAAACCCACTGGCAACCCCGAGGAGAGTCGACTTGCCTGAGCCGTTTTCTCCAACGAGCGCGTGTACTTCACCGGCGCGGCAGTCGAAGCTGACATTGCTCAGCGCTCGGACCGCCCCAAACTGGCGTGATACACCATTCAGCTCGAGGACAACGTTCCCCTGCATCGATTCTCCTGTGGGATTGCGTTCGCTCATTAGCTACCGAACATCAACCCCAGCACTTCGTCGGGCACCAACGAGGTGCCTGACACTGCCGGAGTTGCCCGGTCCGGGTTGCAGTCAGCTGCGGTGACTTGACGCATGACATGCGGCACGTCGATTTGGGCTGGGATCTCAGCACCTTTGAGGTACATCATGGCTGCCGTAACAGCTACACGGGACTGGAAGTTTCCACCCGCCGAGTACCAGATGTTGTAGGTCGGCTCGTTGCGTTCCACCCAATCGCAGAACAACGTCTGCTCATCTGTGCGCATCGCGAGCGTTAGATTCTGCACCGGAATCCCCAACTGATCGTATGCCTGCAAAGCAGTATTCATACCGTCGGAGTATTCGTACGCATATCCCTTGATGTCTGGATCGGTGGACAGCCAGCCGAGCACGACTTGCAACGCGATGTCATTCACCCAGAAGGTGTCCGCCGGCTCACCGACCGGATCGATTCCGTCATTAAGTGCCGGGGCCAGACATTGCTGCCATCCGAGCGAAAGGGCATTGCCGGGTGTCCCTCCCAGGACTCCAACCTTTCCCTCACCGACGTTTTCATTGAGGATTCCAGCGAGGCTCTCTCCCAGGTCACAGAGGTTTTCCCCTACGACGGTCAAATAGTCTTCGCCGGGAACCAGCGCGCCGTCCTGACCCGGTAGTCCCACCCAGCCCGCGGACCACGGGATGTACGGAACGCCCGCAGCGGTAGCCGCCTTGATCGCATCTCCGATGGCCACTCCGGCGTCTGGATAGCCGGTTATGAAGTCGGCTCCCCGTTGTACGAGGAAGTCGATGTCGTTGGCGGCAACAGATGTATCAGCGTTCCAGAGAGCCTCTGTCGAGACAATGGTTCCGATCTCGGGGTAGGTCAGGGCCTGGAGAATTGCCTCCATGTGGGTAACTCCACGCCAGACGTTGAGGTGACCCCCGCCATCGGCAAAGCCCATGATGAGATCGCCACCGCTACCGGTGTCGCACTCCGGAGCATTCCAACATTCAAGCGCCTTGTCGATCGTGGCTTGATCGAGGTCCTGATCTGCTCTGGCAATCGCAGCCAGAATGATGTCCCATGCAGGATCACCTGTGGGTTCCTCGATAGGCCCCATCGCTCGTGCCACCAGGGCAGGGTCGGCGTCGGTGCTCTCCCCAAACTCAGCCAGCGGGTCGTCGACGACGTCGCCTGTGGTGGTTGTCTCGCCCGACGTGGTCGTCGTGACGTCCACGCCAGTTGTTGTCGTTTCGCCGTCACCCGTTGTGGTGGTTGTCCCGGAGTCTCCGGAGCACGCGGCCGCGACCATCGCCATAATGGCGATGAGCCAGATGATCTTTCTTCGTTTCATTTACTCCTCCATCCGGGCTTTGTTGCCCAATCTGCATGTTTCGCTGTGTCGTTTGTGCACCACTTTTGGTGAAGCTCCTTTCTCAACCGGACCCATCGATTGAGCTGTTCGTTTGCTTTCTCTCGATGCGCATTGGTCGTCGTCGCTCGCGAAGCACCTGCTCCACGGCTTTGATGATTCGATCGCCCGAAACCAACATCCCACCGATAATCACGAGGCCGAACACAACAAACTGAAGCGCGGTCGGCAATCCCATCACTCTCATCATCTGATTGAGCCCTGCAAGAAAGAAGGCGGCTGACCACGTCGACAGCGGGCTAGCCAGCCCACCAGTCAGCGAGGCCCCGCCGATGACCACAGCAGCGATGGGCCCGAGCAAATAGGGCGCGCCGATCGTGACGCCCGGATTGCGCAAAAGAGCTGCAAACAGCACACCTGCGATCGCATAGAGGATCGCTGCAGCGACGTAGGCGGATATCTGGTTGAGATTCACCCTGAGGCCACTTACGAGAGCGGCCACCGGGTTCGCTCCAACCACTTGGAATCTCCTACCTACAGCGGTGTACCTGAAACCGATAATCAGAACGACCATTACTGCGACACCGATCCAAAAGGTGCGAGCTATCCCGAGGAACCGAACCGTCATCCAATCGGACAGCCCGGAGGGGACCGAGCTCTGGATCGCGAAGCTCTTGTGGTAACGGTTGACTAGCCCCGTAACGACCTGACCTACAGCCAAAGTGACGATCAGTGGGTTGAGCTTGAGCCCGCCGATGATGACCCCATTCACCAAGCCGACCAGTGCGGCAAGTCCCAACGCACTCAATATGGCGACCCAGATCCGATCGTTCGCTTGTTGGCCTACGCCCACCATGATGATCGCACCGAGTGTGAAGGTTCCGGGAACGCTGAGGTCGATACCTCCGGTCATAATGACCAGCATCTGCCCAAGGGCGGTGATGGCGAGAAACGTGCCAAACAATGCGATTGCGCTGAGTCCGGCGCCCGTCAAAGTCGCCGGGGCCCAGATCGTCGCCACTATCACGAGAACGGCGAGCGCTAGATATACAGGCATATACCTGGAGGCGACAATGAAAGACGTCAGTGCTGACGAAGGCGAGCGCGTCGTTGTCATGGTTTGTCACTCAGACCGGTTCCGGCCATCAGTCCTGATGCCACGGCCACCCTGGTCTGTGCCGTGGTGGCCATCTCTCGAACGTTTGCAACATCTCCCTCCAGCGCTCCATTGCGCATCAATGCCTTGCCGTCGACGAACACCCAATCGAGGTTGGACGTGTCCATTCCCCACACCACCGCTCCGATTGGGTCATTGATCGGGAAGACGTTGGGCCGGTCAGTACGAAGCACTATGACGTCAGCGCGTTTACCAGACTCGAGAGACCCAGTGACGTCCCCGAGTCCAACGGCGCGAGCACCGTCGAGAGTCGCATAGCGAATCACATCTCGAGTAGTCAGCAAGTTGGGTAATCCGGCCTTTCCGGCCAGTTTCAAGTCGAAGTATGCCGCGTGCTGTACCGAGTTCGTTGCCCTCATTTGGGCAAATATGTCACCGGGTGCCTCCCCCTCGTTATCTACTCCAAGGCCCGGTCGTATCCGTCGGTCGAGCAGCTTCTGGAGCGGTGGCATGCCCAATTTTCCGGTCATCTCCGTTGAGGGGGTCAACACCACCGAGGCACCGCTGGAAACGATGGTGTCGAGATCGGCATCATTGAGGTGAGCGCAGTGGATCAGCGTGACATCCGCGCCAAGGAGACCCAACCCGGCTAGGCCCACCAGCGCGCCTGTGTCATCCAGCGCCATGCCTGCATGAACATGAATTCGTAAACTGGATTCTCTGGCGGCCTCCCATTCTGACGACAACCGGTCAAGGCCTGATCCGCCGGCGTTGGAGGATCCGAAAGCGATGTTGGTGGTGGCCATTGTCTTTACGGGACGTTCCGTCAAAAGCCGCCGCACACCGGAGACGAGACCGGGCGAATCCGGAGACCACGTCGGCTTGGCGTATACAAACACCGTCCGCACGCCCGCGTCCTGATGGGCCTGGAGAGCAGCTGTCGTGTATTCGTCGTCAACCTGGATGTCTGACCAATCGACCACCGTCGTGATCCCGGCCTCCACGGCGCCTAGAAGGCCGATCAGCGTTGAGGCATAGACGTCGTCGGGTTGGAACTTTGGCCCATATACCGAGTCTTCAACGCCATCGACGGGATAGTCACCTCGGCCATAATTACGGAACGCTGACTTCCACGCATGCCTGTGGCTATCCACGAAGCCGGGCATCACAATCGAGTTGGTGGCGTCGACCAATTCGGCGTCCCTCGAGCGAAGCCCCGGACCTACCTCGGCGATCCGGCCGTCGTCGATCAGCACGTCTGCTTCGGAATAGTTTGGAGTCCGGGCTCCGAGCGTCAGAACCCACCCCCCTCGGATCAGCGTCTTCTCGCTCAACGCATCACCGCTGAATCGACGGACTTGAGGACGGTTTCGTAAATACGGTCAACCGATGGGATAGCGAGATCTTCGAGTGATGCAGCAGCAGGGAGGGGAATATGGGGCGTTGTGATACGGATGCTCGGGCCGTCGAGATCCCAGAAGGCCTCTTCGCCGACAATCGAGACCAGCTCGGCGCCCCAACCACAGAGACGGGGATTCTCCTCGACTGTGAAGAACCGACCGGTCTTCACCACCGATTCGAGAAGGGTGTTTGTGTCGAGGGGCACCAGGGAGCGCACGTCGATTACTTCAACAGAAATCCCGTCGTGGTCGAGTTGCTCGGCTGCCTCCAGTGCCCTCGGCACCATGAGGGCAAGGGCGGCGATGGTGGCATCAGTCCCCTCCCGGACGACCCTTGCACTCCCCAGATCGTCGGTGATCTCACCATCGGGAACTTCGCCCTTCACGGACATGAGCGATTTGTGCTCGAAGAAGACCACGGGGTCGGGGTCTAGTATGGATGCTGACATCAACCCGACGACGTCGCGAGGTGTCGAGGGCGCCACCACTTTCAGACCCGGGATCATCATGCACCAGTTTTCAACAGATTGGGAGTGCTGGGCGCCAAATCGGCTGCCGCCGCCGTTCGCCGTCCGAACCACCAGTGGGAAGCTCAATTGGCCGGCGGTCATGTATCGACTCTTGGCGATCTCGTTGGCGAGCATGTCGAAGCACACGGCGATGAAGTCTGAGAACATGATCTCGGCGATAACCGGTACGCCTGTCATCGCTGCACCCATCGCGGCGCCAAGAATCGCCTGCTCCGATATTGGCGTGTCACGGATTCGCTCGGGGCCGAACTCGTCGAGGAGGCCCACCGTTGTCTTGAAGACGCCACCCGCTGCAGCAATATCCTCACCCAACATCACCAGACTCGAATCGCGTCGCATCTCCTGGGCAATGCCGTATGCGACCGCCTCGCGGTAGCTCAGTTCCGCCATCGCGATCCCCCATCCGCATAGACGTCGGCCATAAGGGATTCCTCACCCGGCTCCCGGCCCGACTTGGCAAACTCAGTTGCACTGTCGACTGCCTGCGCTACTTCTCGCTCGATCGTGCTGAGTTGTGCTTCCGGCGTTCCCAAGGAGAGCAGTCGATCGTGATAAACAGGGATCGGATCGCGTTGTTTCCAGGCTTCGACCTCTTCGGTTGGGCGGTACTTGCCGGGGTCGGCCCGGGAGTGCCCTCCGGATCGGTATGTAACGGCCTCGATCAAGGTTGGGCCGCCACCGGTACGAGCCCGGGCGAGAGCCTTTTTGGCAGTCAGATACACGTCGTCAGGATCGTTGCCGTCGATGACGATCGACTCGAGGCCGTACGCCGCGGCGCGATCGGCCGCCGGATGGGCAACGGCCGTGATCAGGTCAATTGGTGTGTATTCCATGTAGAGGTTGTTCTCACAAACGAAAACAACCGGGAGATCCCAGATCTTGGCCATATTCAACGCCTCGTGGAATGCCCCGATGTTGGTCGTGCCATCACCGAAGAATGCAACTGCAACCTGGTCGGTGCCGCGCATTTGTGCAGACCATGCAGCGCCGTTGGCCACACAAAGATGAGCACCGATGATGGCGTAAGAGCCCATCATCCCTTTGGACACGTCCGTGAGATGCATCGACCCGCCTTTGCCACCGAGAATCCCGTTTTCGCGACCGAGTAGCTCCGCCATCGCCGGGCCGAGCTCCATCCCCCGGGCCAAGGAGTGAGCGTGTCCTCGATAAGTGGCAAAGGTGTAGTCGTCTGGCCGCATGGCGGCACCAAATCCCGCGGCGACGGCCTCCATTCCGAGCGAGAGATGAGTCGTTCCCTTGACGAGGTTCTGGAGGAACAGGTCGTGCGCTCTTTTCCCGAATTGGCGTAGCTCCTGGAGTTTTCGATACATCCCGAGCCTGGTGTCGAGTTCGATGTCTGCCTGGGCCAGCGCATGGTTCACCGGTTTGGGGAGCCGGGGCTCGCGTAATGCGTAGTCGTATCTTGGATCAGTAGGCATTGGCAACCATCAGTTCCTCGCAGGGGAAGAGGGTGATGACCTTGGCCCCGTCAGC
This sequence comes from Acidimicrobiia bacterium, assembly GCA_041751055.1. Classification (GTDB taxonomy): domain Bacteria; phylum Actinomycetota; class Acidimicrobiia; order Spongiisociales; family ZC4RG35; genus MA-ANB-1. The sequence goes on from JBGSYD010000009.1 coordinate 23,389, forward strand.
GGTGACCACGACTTCCTCCTCGATGCGCGCTGCCGACCTGCCGTCAGCTGCCGGTGCGTAGGTCTCCAAGGCAAAGACCATCCCTTCCTGGATCTCCACGGGAGTTTCCAGAGAGTTCAGCCTGCTGATAATCGGGCGCTCGTGAAGGCCGACTCCTACTCCGTGCCCGAATTGCAGACCAAAGGCGTCCATCTCATCGTCGAAACCGAATTCCTCGGCGCGGGGCCAGACTTTTGCTATTTGATCTGTTGTCGCACCCGGCTTGACCAGATCGATAGCTGCATCCATCCATTCCCGTGACTGCTTGAAGGCGTCGCGCTGAGCCTGTGTGGCACGGCCGACGACAAAGGTCCGGTAGTAACAAGTGCGATATCCGTTGAAAACGTGAATAATGTCGAAGTAGGCCTGGTCGCCGGGTCGGATGAGCCGGTCGGAGAAGACGTGAGGGTGAGGGCTACACCGCTCACCGGCGATGGAGTTGATCGCCTCGACGAATTCGGAACCCATAGAAAACAGCCGGGCATGCGCCATGCCAACGACATCCGACTCGCGAATCCCTGGCTTCAGCATTTCGAAGATGTCCTGGTAGACACCGTCGACCATGGCACACGCCTGGGTCAGCAGGGTTATTTCGTCTTTGCTCTTGATCTCCCTGGCCTTCATCATCGCCTGCTGCCCATCGACGATATTTAGGCCAGCATCCTGCAATGCGAGAAAGACGGCTGTCTCAGCGAGATCTACTCCGAGCTTCTCACCGGCGACTCCGGCATCTTCCAGGGCACCTTTGATCTCTCGAACCGCTCGGGCGTGAAGACCAGTCTCAGGCCCGATCGCTCCTTGCAGACCGGTGTTGCCTCCAATCGAATTCTCAGTGTCGTACATGTGAGGCAACTGCAACCGGTGGGCCTTGGCTGCAGAGCCAAAATCCCAGATCTTGGGTCTTCCTTCGCGCGTAACGAGTGCCCACCGCTCGCCTTTATTGAAGGCCCAATAGCCGATCTGAGTCGCCGTGGCGTAGCGGATATTTGAAGTTTCGAACAGAAGGACAGCCCCGAGCTCGTGTTCCTCGAGCATTTTCCGCACCCGTCCCAGGCGGTATTGGCGCAGACCCTCGAAGTCGACGCGGTTCTCCCAATCCACTCCCATGATGCCGGGAGCAGGGCTGGTAGCAACTGGAAATTCGGCCATGGTCAGCTCCTTCGTTTTATCAAAGCTCGGTTGAGGCGTCCGCCGATAGGACATCGGAGAGGTAGATCCAGTCGCGCGCAAACCGGTACGAGTGCCGCGTCGGTGGTTGAGGTGCCTGGGTCTCGAGCCAGCGCACGATCCCGTCCCCGATATTGCGAAACTCGTGCACGCATCCCACGCCGGCCCAGGCCACGTCTCCAGGTCCCAACTCGTATGGTTCGCCATCGAAGTGGGCTTCGACCTCACCGTCGAGAATGAGATACGCCTCTTCGAGCGGATGATCGTGGGCACCAGCAAAGCCACCCTGTTCGTATTGGACCATGAACATGGTGGACAGATCGGCGCCAAGATCGGAGTCGACCATCATCTTCACGCTTATTCCGCTGTAGACCAGCAGCGCCGTTCGCATACTTGCGCTGAGCGCCAGTCGATCCTGTGTTTGTAGCGCGGGGTTCATCGATTCCGGAGAGATGTGACCGAAATGGCGGTTCCTCGGGTCGCGGACGTCGAATGGAGCTGGATGGACGTCAGGAAGAGCCCCGGGGAACTGCGTGTCGTATTCGTGACGCTGCCTCGGCAAAGGTGCCTTCATTTCGGCAAAGGAGACACCCTTTCCAGACCGGTTGCGAAAGCCGTGCGTGACACCGACCGGTAAGAGCCCATAATCGCCTGTCTCGAGCAGGAAGCTGCCTTCGACAGTGTCGACGGTGAGCGATCCATCGATTACATAGATCGATTCCTCGAAGGAATGGACGTGGGCCGAAACCTCTCCATCGGGCTCGAGCTGGGAGACACGGAATCCCATCTGGACAGCTCCCCCGGGTTCGTCCACCACCGTGTCGGCCCAATACCCCGAACTCCGACCCTCGAATTCACCCGGAATCTTGAACTCGAGATCAGAAGACTTCTTCACAATATGGCGGGCCATCAAGTCGCCCCTCGAAGCATCACCGCAATCGCGCTCAGGTCGCGCTCGCCCATCCCAACCTCAATCGCCGACTCGACAACGCCAAGGCTCGCCTCGGCCTGCGCCATCGGGGCACCGACACGTCGGGCCAAGCCGGTGATCAGTTCGAGGTCCTTGGCAACCAGGTTCAGACTGAACGCAACCGTGGCTCTGTCAGGTTGTTCGTAGGCATCTCTCTTGTAGTGCACGAAGGGAGCACCGCCCGCTCCGCTCGCAAACACCTCATAAGCGACGCTTCGAGAAACACCTGCCTTCTCGGCAAGGACCAGGGCCTCCGAAAGTGCAACGTTGAGACCGTGGACCAATGCGTTGACGGCGAGTTTGGTGGCCGATCCCGCACCCCTGGGCCCGACATGGATGATCCGGCTGGACAGTGGCTCGAGGACGGGCGCGACAGCTGGGAGCAATGCGGAATCCCCACCGACCATGATCGTGAGTGAGCCCTGCTCGACTGTCGAGACGCTCCCCGAAACAGGGGCGTCGAGGAAATGCCCTCCGGCCTCGTCGACAGCACGGCCCACGACTTTGACAGTGTCGGGGTCGACTGTGCTGGTATCTATAGCGAACCCGCCGGTCCTCATACCGACGGCAACACCATCTGGTCCGAGATACACCTCGCTCAAGGCGTGGTCATCGGCGAGGCTCGAGACGATGAAATCAGATGCCGCAGCGGCCTGCGCTGGAGTGGCCGCGACGTCCGCGCCTAACTCGGCAGCCAACGACCGCACCTTCTCCGCGTTCCGGTTCCACAACGTCATACGGTGTCCGGCACTGCTCAGCACCCGGGCCATAGCCGATCCCATTCGACCCGTCCCAATCACAGATACTGATTGCTTGTCCCGACTCACGATTAGTGAGACTACACATTTTGCTTAGGGTCGTGCGTTCAAACTGGGCACTGCCCGCGCGGCCACATAGCGGCCGATGGCGAGGCTTGCCGTGGCCCCAGGCGACGGAGCATTTAAGACATGCATCATCGATTCGGACTCATGGATCACAAAGTCGTCGACGAGATTTCCGGCGCGATCAACAGCCTGGGCCCTGACGCCGGCCCCACCAGGTATGAAGTCGTCGGCTGTCACCTCAGGAATCAGTTGACGGGCCAATCTGGCATACAGCGACTTGAACCTTGAGTGGACCAACTCACTGGCCCCGGACCAGAGGTGGCGGGACGCCAGTTTCACAAAGCCGGGATATCGCAACGTCTCACGGACATCTCCCCAATCGGGCGACGTTCCCCGATAGTGCTCTCTTCCGAGCGCTAGCACTGCATTGGGCCCGACTTCTACCGACCCATCGATGCGCCTCGTGAAGTGGACACCGAGAAAAGGAAATCTTGGGTCGGGAACCGGGTATATGAGTCCCTTCACCAATTGTCGAGCTCGCTCATCCAACTGGTAGTACTCACCTCGAAACGGGACAATTCTGACGCCGGGATCAATTCCAGAGGCGTTGGCAATTCGATCCGATTGCAAACCACCGCAATTGACGAGATAGCCAGCATCGACTTGGGATTCCGTCGACTGGACTACCACCGAGCCGGCCCGGGCCGCGACCGCCTTGACCTCAAACCCTGTCCTGATTTCGACACCTGATTCTGTCAGTCGATCAGCGATGTATCCCGCTACTTTCGGAAAGTCGGCGACTCCGGCCTCGGGAACGAATAGCCCCTCGATTCCAGACACGGCCGGCTCGTGGACCTTCAACCCATCGGGTTGCAGTCGCACGATGTCACTAAGGCCGTTGGCCCGGCCTCTCCGTTCCAACTCGACGAGGGCCTGGATCTCGGACTCTTTCGTGGCGACTACGAGCTTTCCGGATTTTCGGAAAGGGATGCCGGCTTCGGCACAGAGCTGATACATCTCGACGCGCCCCTGCCCTGAAAGTCGGGCTTTTAGAGATCCCGGTTTGTAGTACAGGCCCGAATGGACAACCCCGCTGTTATGACTGCTCTGATGGAGTGCAACGTGCTCTTCCTTCTCAACGACTAGCAGTCGCAGGTCCGGGCGCCTTTCGATCAGGGCGCGCGCCACCGAGAGACCGATCAGACCGGCCCCGACGATCACAACGTCGTATTGGGATGGTCCGGTCATCGCCGTCTCATGGCTCGGTCAAACTGCTCAGTCACGCTGCACAACACCATACGATCCGTATATCCTCAATCACAGTCGAACCCGCCAACATTTGTCGGCCCCGAAGGAGCGTATTCACAATGGACAAGGGATCAGTCGTAATCGTTGGTGGCACCGGGGGTATCGGCCGGGAGCTCGCGGCTAGCTACATCTCGAACGGTTATCCGGTAGTCATCACAGGCCGGGATCAAGACCGCGCCGAGTCGGCTGCCTCAGAGATTGGCGAAGGTGCCAGCGGCATCGGATTCGATCTCGGAGTGCCCTCCTCGATTGCGCCGGCCCTCGAGGCCGTTGGCCCCGTCTCCCGCCTAGTCCTCGCCGCGATCGCACGGGACAACAATCCGGTGCGGGACTACAACTACGAGTCGGCCGCCTACCTCGCCACAATGAAGCTGGTCGGATACACCGAGACCATCCATTCGCTGCTGGGGAAAATGGACGACGAGACCTCGGTCGTGCTATTCGGAGGTCGGGCCAAGGATCGACCCTATCCGGGGTCCACAACGGTTACTGCGGTAAACGGTGGGGTGTCGAGCATGATCCGGACGTTCGCAATCGAACTGGCTCCGATTCGGTTCAATGCGATTCACCCTGGAATTGTGGGCGATTCTCCTTTCTGGGAGGAGAAGCCCCTCGAAGCCGTTTTGCAAAGGACTCCCACAGGTCGGCTCGTCACAATGGAAGACGTTGTCTCCGCTACGGTATTCCTCCTCGAAAACAGGTCGGTAAACGGCGTGAACCTTTACGTCGATGGCGGTTGGATGCTGATGTGAGGCAACCCAGGGGGAACGCGGACTTGAAACAGGAACTTGACGGGATCGGGGATCGGCTCCGATTGGAGCGCACCAAAGCCGGCATCAGCCAGAGGGAGCTCGCCAGACGACTCGGGCTGTCACCGAGCCTGATATCTCAAATCGAAAGTGGGCTTTCGAAGCCGTCAGTCGGCACCTTGTATGCGATCGTGACCGAGCTCGGACTGTCCCTCGACAGGATGATCCGCGGAGATTCCTACGCCCACGTCGGCAATGGCGACGCTGATTCTCAACCGGAGCCCCTGGTACACCGCGAGCAGCGTAAGTCGATAGACCTCGACTCCGGCGTCCGCTGGGAAGAGCTCACCGCAACCTCTGAGGACAATGTCGATTTCCTCGAAGCCTTCTACGAGGTGGGTGGAACCTCGACACCCGAAGAGTCGCTCATGCGTCATCACGGTCGCGAATACGGCTACATAGTCTCGGGAACCTTGAGCATTCAGATCGGGTTCAAACGCTACGACCTGGAGCCGGGCGACTCGATTGCATTTGATTCCACCGAGCCCCATCGGTTGTTCAACGACGGCGATGAACCAGTCCGTGCAATTTGGTTTGTCGTGGGGCGCGACGCCGACCATCGCACCGGGCTGAGATAGCCCGCACCAAAAAGGCAGCTAAGGGCACAGTAACTCTTGACCACTCTCCGTGGGCGCTTAGAATTCGGGAGCACCTCCCAACTCGAAAGATCACGATGCGCTGGAACAGAACAAAGTGGGCAGCCCTTATTGCCGCCGTGGCCCTCATCTCCTTCTCAGGCATCGCTCTTGCCGAGCATGAGGATGACCCGGCGGACACACTATTTAGTTTCGGCTACGACGAGCAGAACCACGTCCTGGCAGTCAATTCAGGCCCCAATGACAGCTTGTACGTTTGTGACTTTGAGGACGGTGCGCTTACAGCCCAATACGGAAGTGCAGACGATGCCGGCACCATTCCGGTTGACAGCCTCGAGGATCAGGATGGCGTCAAGGAATTCAACCCCCGATTGAGGCATGAGCTTGCTTCGGGTCTCGAAGAGGCCAGTGAGCCGTTCGCCTATGCGGGCGCCGACGGGGAATGTCGGGTCAATGGGGTCGTTGTTGCAGGCCCTAACGGTCAGATAAATCACGGGCAGTTCATGAAAGCTTTCAAGAGTCTTATCGATATGAAGGGACGCGGCTGCATCAACCGATATCTGGCGCAATCCGACCTCGGCAAGACCGGTTCCGCCAAGATCAAAACATCCGACGTCGATCCCGACTTCGAAGTTTTAGAATCTGGGCAGATCAGTTTTAGTTCGTTTGAAGCGGATTGTGTCCATGGCAAGAAGGACAAAGATGATGACGGGTCCAGCGGGTCGAGCCACGGCAAGGCCAAAGGCAAGGACGGCAAGGCCAAGAGCAAGGACAAGGCCCCTAAGCCAGCGAATCCAGGCAACTCCGGCAATGCTTCCGGGAAGAACAAGTAGCGTCAGCGACGAATAAGCAGCTTGGTGAATCGAACCATTTCCGCCCACTTTGTGGGACCGCACGCTCTGGTTGACTGAGGTTCCTGCGTTGGCGTAGGCCGCTGAAGGAAGCCTCCTGCGACGCGTTCGCACCAGCGAGATGCTTCCCCAATCGCCTGCTCGTTGCTTGCAGAGGTCCACCATCCCGTGGTCCCTCCGATTGCAAACAGTGCTCCGAATATGGCCAGCACGGCAAGCGCTGTGAAGGTCGGGCGTTTCGCCTGGTTCACCCGGTCGAGACTAGACGCGCCACTCGTCGGCACGGCAGTAACGTGCCTGATTGGACGGCCCGACCCGTAGCATCGGCTGATGAAGCCAATGAGAGGAAGACGACGCCGAGGACCTGACCTCGACTACACGCCTTCCGACGTGCCCCTGGGCACACAACTCGGTCAGCTCAAGGACCTGTTCGGCTTCTTGCACCCATCCCGGTGGTGGCTGGCGTTGGCCATCGTTGCGGTAACGGTGGCATCAGGGCTTGGATTGGTTTTTCCGATGATCATGGGCGGCCTGGTGGATACAGCTATCGGCGTCGACGGAACCGTCTCCGAATTGAACCGCCTCGCCCTCCTCCTGGTTGGGGTCTTTCTCTTCCAGGCCGGATTCAACTACCTGCGGTCCTATTCGCTCTCTGTTGTTGGGGAAGGCGTTGTCGCGGATCTGCGCCGCTCCGTATTCGAAAGGATCATCCTACTCCCAGTGCCGTTCTTTGACAGGACACTCACCGGCGAGATCACCTCACGGCTCACATCGGACGCCGCGGTCATTCAATCCACTGTTTCGACATCGGTTGCCCAGACTCTCTCCCAAGGAATCACGCTCATTGGCGGCATCTCCCTGATGCTGGTCCTCAGCCCGCGACTCACATTGACCGTGCTCGCATTTCTGCCCATCGCGATCATTGCGGCGGCCTTTTTTGGTCGGCGGCTCAATCGCATATCCACCCAGTTTCAGGATGAGATCGCCACCGCCAACGCATTCGCGGACGAGGCGATTGCCTCGATCCGCGTCATCAAGTGGTTCACGGCAGAAGAGGAAGGGGCCGAAAGATATGGAGCGGGCATCAAACGGTCCTATGACGTGGCCCTACGGCGTGCTCGCCTGCGCGCCCTGTTCGTCCCGAGTGTCACCTTTGTCGCCTTCGGAACCCTGGCACTGGTGCTCTGGGTCGGTGGCCGCCAGGTGTTGGCCGGGACAATGACGGCTGGTGAGTTGGTCTCATTCCTGCTGTATACGTTGACAGTCGCCGGCGCCATCGGCGCCTTCACTGGCCTCTACTCGGAGCTGCAGGAGGCACTGGGTGCTTCACGCAGGATTTTCGAAATGCTCGGGGAGCCCGTTGAGCTCCACGAGGAGGACCTCCAGCTATCGCCATCCAGCCGAGATGGCTCCGTGCAGTTCGATGGCGTGTCATTCAATTATTCCGGCCGCGACATCGAGGTGCTCCGCGACATCTCTTTCTCCATCGACTCCGGTGAGGTCGTGGCATTGGTAGGCCCGTCGGGCTCGGGCAAGTCCACGATCACCCAACTCATCCCCCGGTTCTATGACGCCACCTCTGGCACGGTGTTTGTTGACGGGTTGGATGTCAGAAAGCAGGCTTTACAGGACCTTCGAAATCAGATGGCCGCCGTGCCGCAGGAAGTGGAGCTTTTTTCTGGCAGCATCAGCGAAAACCTCCTGGTCGCCGAGCCAGGGGCTTCGATGGAGGAGATCATCCGAGCGGCGGTGGCGGCCAACGCCCACCAATTCATAACGGACTTCCCCGATGGATATGACACGGTGGTCGGCGAAAAGGGAATCCAGCTTTCCGGCGGGCAACGACAAAGAGTGGCCATCGCCCGAGCGCTTCTGGCCAACCCGAGGATTCTCATCCTGGACGAAGCGACAAGCTCGCTCGACGCCGAATCGGAGGGACTCGTCCAGGAAGCACTTCAACGCCTCATGGTCGGGCGAACCACTCTGGTTATTGCTCATCGGCTCAGCACCGTTCGTGCCGCAAACCGTTTGCTTGTGCTCTCCGAAGGGCAGATTGTCGAGGAGGGCACGCACGACGAGTTGATTGCTCAGGAAGGTCTATATGCGCGACTGGCGTCGCGTCAACTTGTAGACCCCAGCTAGGACTGAACCTGATGAGTCGGAGTCTGGACCTGCTGCTTAGGACGCCAAACTCGACCTGGAATGTGTAGGTTCGCCGGATGGTGAACGATGCGGGTACTCGTGTGGTGATCATCGGCGGTGGCGTCGCCGGTATGAGCGCCGCCCAAGAATTAGCCGAGCGCGACTTTGCCGTCGAGGTTTTCGAGCGCGACCAGCGCTACGTCGGGGGCAAGGCCCGCTCAGTTGAAGTGCCGGGGACGAACACTCCCGGTGAAGACAATTTCCTACCCGGGGAACACGGATTCCGCTTCTTTCCGGGGTTCTACAAGCACGTGACGGACACGATGAAGCGAATTCCTTACCGGCAGCCGGACGGTGCATTGAACCCGGAAGGGTGTTTTGACAACCTGACCAGCACAGAGCGCATCATGATTGCTCGATATGGGAAGCCGGCGATACTCGCCATTGCTTCTTTTCCCCGATCGTTGGCCGACCTCGAACTGATCATAAAAGACATGCATGGAAGGCTGGACGTAGGCCTCACCAACAACGAGGAAGAGTTCTTCGCTGCCCGAATGTGGCAGCTGATGACCAGTTGCATGGATCGTCGAAGCAGCGATTACGAACGACTCAGTTGGTGGGATTACCTCGAGGCCGATCGATTCAGCGATGCATACCGCAGTCTGCTCGTCGCCGGCTTAACCCGAACTCTGGTCGCGGCACAAGCTCGTTCGGCGAGCACCAAGACGGGCGGCAACATCTTGCTGCAATTGATCTACACGATGATGAGCCCTGGCAAGAATACGGACCAAGTGCTCGACGGGCCTACGAACGACGTTTGGTTGAAACCGTGGTCGGCGTATTTGAAAGAACTCGGCGTGGTTTATCACCGCGGAGCACGAGTTACCCAAATCGCGATGAACGACGGTCGTGTCACCCACGTCAATGTCACCGGGGAGGGTGGCGTTGGTCGTCAAGTAACGGCCGATCACTTCATTTTGGCCACCCCGGTAGAGCGGGCCACCGAGCTGGTTACCCCGGAAATGGTGAAGGCAGACTCGACCCTTGGCGATCTCGCGAAGCTCGCCGAATCCGTGAGCTGGATGAACGGAATGCAGTTCTATCTCAATGAAGACCCGGGGATCACCAAAGGCCACATCGTATTCAGCGACAGCGAATGGGCGCTGACCGGGATCTCACAATTCCAGTTCTGGAAGGACTACGACTTGACCGATCGTTTCAACGGCAAGGTCAAAGGGGTGTTGAGCGTCGACATCAGCGATTGGCTGCACACCGAATACGAGGGAAAACTCGCCGATGACTGCACGGCCGTTGAGGTGACGGAAAAGGTCTGGGCGCAACTCGAGAAGAGCCTGAATGTCGAGGGGACGACTCTTCTCCACGAGGGAATGATCGAGCATTGGTATTTGGATCGTGACATTCAGTGGAATCCGGTTGAAAGCCATGACCAGGACTACGAGCCACTGCTGGTCAACACCGTGAACAGTTGGGCGCTGCGGCCAGAAGCCGTCACCAGGATCCCCAACCTCTTTCTGGCCAGTGACTATGTGCGTACCTACACCGATCTGGCAACCATGGAGGGAGCAAACGAGGCGGCACGACGTGCGGTCAACGGGATAATCGTGGCCTCGAAATCAAAGGCTCCGCTTTGTGGAGTGTGGCCGTTCGAAGAACCCCTCTTCTTCGCTCCTTTGAAGTGGCTGGACCAGCGCCGCTTCGACTTGGGTCTCCCCTGGAATCAGGAACTACCACTATGGATGAAGGCGTTCATGGTGCCTTGGAGTCTGTCCTTCGCCGCCGTGTTCGCCGCACGCGCCTACATCGACTCCAAACGCATCAAAGCGTGAACGCGACATGACCATCTGGGAGTACATAGCTCAGCCGAATCATCCCTGGTTCGAAACCAGTAATTACACACCAACTCAAATAACGCTGTTCACAATCGGTGCTTTGCTGTGGGTTGTCGTTTATTTGGTGACCATCCACAGCCTGGTCAAGTTCAAGGAACTAGACATACCAATTGTTGCGGTCACGTTGAATTTCGGCTGTGAGATAACGACGGCTTTCTTCTTCGTCCCTGACATGGGATTAGTGCTAGTACTGGCCTATTGGGCCTGGCTGATACTCGATCTATTCATCGTGATCGGATTATTCAGATACGGCCGTAAGCAGATAGCCAATCCATATCTGAAGAAACACCTCCCCGTGCTCTTGGCGGGATGGATACCACTGGTGTTCGTTATCCAGTACTTCTTCATCCTCAGATACGACGTTCCGATGGCCCCGCTCGATTCGTTCATGATCAATCTCGTGATGAGTGCAGCCTTCATCTTTCTGGTATTTGTGCCAGGAAAATCGACGAATTCCCCAATCATCGGTTGGTGCAAGTTTCTGGGTACGGGGATTATTGGTGTGATGTTCTATACCAAGTATCCCGACAACAACGCCCTTACCAGTCTGTATGTCGGGTGCGCACTCTTGGACATGTATTACATCTATTTGCTTGACAGCGTGAAGCCTGGAATCCAGCGTGCATTCGCAACCAGCCACTAAACAACGGACCGACTACTTCGTGCCTGCAGACAAGGAATCGTCTGCAGATGGTCTGAAGAAAACCAGAATCCTGATTTTCGTTTGCTTATTGACAAGTTTTCTGGCCTTTTCCTTTTTTTTCATCTCATGGATCATTGGGTTCGCTGCAGGCGCTATTGCGATGGCGTTAAGCAGCGCTCTGATGGTCGTTATGCCCTTTGCCCTCCGGGCTGGTGCCAACCGGCAGGTCGTTGCCAATGCCTACATCGCGACGATCTTCATCGACACAGTCGTCGTGACCTCTCTCAGCGGAGGCATCAGCCAATCCATCACGGCGACATACATCCCGATTGTGCCGATGCTCGCAGTGATGTTGATCAACCAGAAGACGGGCTTCATCTGGTTCTTCGTGGCAATTGCTGAACTCCTTGTGTTGGGCTTGCTCGAAGTATCAGGCGTCGACTTTCCAACTCTGTATGAACCAGGTCTCGATGCCATCTTCGAACTCGCCGCGTTTCTCGGAATGGTTGTGATCGTCTTCTTCATTGTCCGGAACTTCGACAACACCGCGCAGCGGGCTCTGCGGCAAGTGGAAGAGGAACAGGAGAAAACCGAGGGGCTCCTATTGAACATCTTGCCTGCGGAGGTTGCAGACGAGCTGAAGGCTACGGGTGCAGCCGCGGCTCAGGAGTTCGACGCTGTCACCATCCTCTTCAGCGATTTCCAGAACTTCACCGAGATCAGCGCTGGAATGACGCCACAGGATCTGGTCTCGGAGCTCAACGTCTGCTTCTACGCATTCGACGCGATCATGGATACCCACCACCTGGAGAAGATAAAGACGATAGGGGACGCCTATATGGCGGCGGCCGGCCTACCCCACGAGCTGGGATCTCAGCCGGTCGATATGATTCTCGCCGGATTGGAGATGCAACTGTTCCTGGCACGGCACAAGCAGATCCGGAAGGCCGAAGGACGACCTTCATTTGTGATGCGTGTCGGCATCCATACTGGTCCAGTGGTTGCGGGCATTGTTGGTGTGAAGAAGTTCCAGTACGACGTATGGGGCGACACCGTGAACACAGCATCACGAATGGAGTCTTCAGGGGAGGTAGGTCAAGTGAATATTAGCGAGGCCACCTACCAGCTGGTCAGGAATGAACCACGACTGAGTTTCACGCCGCGTGGCACCATCGAAGTGAAAGGTAAAGGCGAGCTAAAAATGTACTTTGTGCGACACAAGGACGAACGGGCAACTCAATCATGGACGGCACCCGAGCTCCGTTCGACCAGTCCATAGCGATCACAGGACCCTCCGCTTATAGCAGTGGCCGGACCAAGTCGAGACTCGCGATTCGGGCGAAATATTGTTTTGGGTCTCGGGCGCTTGCCGAGCGTCGAGTTGGCTGAAAGGACTGGGAACACAGACCGGCGTGCCGCTCCCTCAGTCGTACGAGTGACGAAACATCAGGGCGATCCTCGGATCGGCTGTAACAGATTTGGGGACGGCATGTTCCCAGGTCCGTTGGCAGCTACCGCCCATCACGACGAGATCTCCATGACCCAGTGAAAACGAAATGGACTGGCCACCGGCTTTGGGGCGAATAAGGAACCGCCGCGCGGCGCCGAGTGAGATCGTGGCCACGGTGGCGGCTTCTCGTTCCCTCGCGATACGATCGCCGTGGAATGCCACGGAGTCCTTGGCGTCGCGGTAGAGGCCCGCACTGACCCGGTCGAGGCGCTTGCCATACTTAGCCGAAAGGGCATCGATTAGTTCCGGGATTACGGGATGGATGATGTGATCGATCTGCGCCACGAGACGAGGGGTGAGCACCTCCCGATCGAACATCTTCACGATCGGCTGGGACCATTCGGCGATTTCAACCAGAAAATCGAGAAGAGTTTCGTGGCCAGAGAACCAAGTCGGGCAGTAGTCAAGCCAGGCGTCGCGATCGAGTTGAACTCTCTCCATATTGGAAAAGTCAGAATCAAACGAAATAGGAGCGGCGCCGAAAAGGCTGGTTTGAGTACCTGTGGCATCGAACATGTGTTCGAGTCTAGCGACGACATGGCTCAATCCGCGATTCGGCGAATTAGCTACGTCCGAAGTCGTCCTCAACACGCTCGATGTCGTCCTCGCCCAGATACGACCCCATCTGGACTTCGATGAAAATCAGGGGTCCCGAGCCGTTGTTTTCGATTCTGTGCAACTGCCCTATCGGGACGTCTACCGCATCGCCGACGCCCAAAACACGCTGCTCCCCGTCGAGCGTCACCAGGCCTGAACCTTGAACGACATACCAATGTTCTGATCGTTGGGCGTGTCGCTGGTAGCTGAGCCGCTTTCCAGGATGAACGGCGATTTCTTTTACCTGGTAGCCCTCATCGCTGCCCAAAACGGTGTAGGAGCCCCAGGGGCGCTCATCATGTTCCCGTGTCATCTTCCGGCCAACTGGGTTATGCCTGAGACTTCGACGATTGCTTGAATGGCTATGGCGGTTTCTTCCCAACTTCTCACGGCGATGGTGTCTATCCCCATTGTCTTGACCGGGTGGTCATTTCCACCGTCGTCGAGCTTATCTCCGAAAAACAGAATGTCCTCCCGGTCCAACCCGAGCGCATCCATCAGCTTTCGCATGCCATACGCCTTGTCGATGCCCGCCGCGGTCACATCCACCGATGTGGTTCCGCCGACGTGGACCTCGAGGTCGGGCAATCTCTGGGATGCATAGTCACGAAGCGCGCCCTTCTTGAGCCCGTCGGGATCCCAAGCCTGCTTTTTCTCCGGTGATGCATGCTGGCCGAGTGCCGAGAAGGTGATCTGGCTGCCCCGATCCTCGATGATGTCACCATTGGGCGATGACTCCCAAAGGCCCAACTCATTTGCACCCTTTGTGAGGACGGAGATGATCTCGGAGCGCACGTGGGCAGCTAGGTCTTCCGAATACTGCGTCACCCATTCAGAGCTTTGCGGGTCGAAGCGCAAATAGCTGGTCCCCGAGGTCGGCATGATGTGGAGCTTGGCCAACTGCTCTCCAGTCACATTCAGACGATCGATCAGTTGCACCTTGAACTGTTGGAACTTGCCACCCGAGATCACGCACACCTCATAAAGGGACAACAGCCGTCCGATGGCCACAGCCATGACTTCTGATATCGCTGACTTGGTCACGGCCAAGGTCCCGTCCAGGTCGAATGCGATGACGCGTCGATTCATGAGAATTTGGCGGCTTGTTGCAGCGTGCTTAGCGCGGCGATAGTCGACTCGGCACCTTGATTGAGGTTGATGCCCTGCGACGTAAGCCCGTCGTAGCCTCCGCCGGTTTCAGGGTCGTAGATTTGTACGAACCGATCGTTGTCTCCCATGAACCACTGAGCCGCCTGCATGACACTGTCCCTCCACTTGGAATCGCCGGTAACCACCCACGCCCGAGCACATGCGTCGGCAAAAGCTGCAGCCTCAATGGGCTGTTGGTCGAATCCGGGCCGCTGCTCGCCCAACGCCCAGCCCCCGACCGGTGTGAAACTGAAATGACCATCACGGGTCTCCTTCGCGGTGAGCCATTCGAGCAGGCGTAAACCGTTTTGAACCATCTGGTCGACGCCAAGGGCGGTTCCCGCAGCCATCAGAGCTTCGGGAATGCGAGGGTTGTCGTATGCAAGCCGCCTTTCGGGCCATGGCCATTGGGCGTCATCGAGGATTCTGAGGTGGGCTACCCATTCCTCGGTCCGTTTCCTCGCGATGCGATTAGCTGGATCCGCTGCAAGGATTTCGGTGGCACCGAGAACGGCAAGCGCATTCGCTCTCGGCGACGGCGAAACCAACGTCTGCCGACTGAACAGCGCGGTCCCTGCTTCACGAATCCACGGCTGCGACCCAGAACCCGCGATCGACCCCAGAGCCCAGATCGCTCGGCCCTGTGAGTCGTCGGAACCAACTGTGTCGCCCCAAGTCCCGTCTGCCCGACGTCTGTTGTGGAAGCCGCTGTCCTCGAGTGCCGCAGCCTGGAGAAACTGCAGATAGATGCGATATTTCTCAAGCATTACAGATGAAAGTTCGGATTCGCGGTTCAGGAGAATCACGGCCCTGGCGTTGTCGTCGGTGCAGAAGCCGTGCTCGATGCGTGGTGTCGAATACAGAGCATGTTCCCAAAGCCCGATCGAACTCGTCATCCGAAGTAAATGACCGAAATTCGGCTCTGGCAAGACCCACGGGGGTGGTCCATCAAGCATCTCAGCCAACTGACCCGTGCCCGATCGCATGCTCTCCGCCATGGAGGTCCTCAGCTGACCCTCGCCATTTCTTCCGTCGCATCCTCAATGATTTCAGCAAATATTGCTTCGTAGCTGGTCGCCACCACTGGCCAGAACAGAGTGGAACCGATCGATTCCGCGATATCAGCCATCTGTTCTGCCAGCGCCGAATCTGTGAGCAAACTCCGCAGCGCCGACTTCATCGCCTCTGGATCGTCATGCGGGACGACAATTCCAGCACCGGTACTCAAAAGCTCTATGGCGTGAGGGAATGCTGTAGCGATGACTGGTTTGCCCGCGGCGATGGCCTCGACGAGCACCCCGGAGGTAGCCTGCTCCTTGGAGTCGTACGGAATCAGGATAATGTCGACGCTCCGGATCGTCTCGATCAGCGAGTCGATATCCACATAGCGCCCATCGAATTCGACGATATCGCTGATTCCTAACTCTTCGACGAGGTTCTTAAGGCCCCCGAGATACGAATCGCCCTGAGTTGCGCGCACTTTCGGATGCGTCCGGCCCAGAATTATGTAGCGTGGCTGCGGATTGAGATCCTGGAGGCCTGCGAAACCTTCGATAGCTCTCTCCAGACCCTTACCCGGCCCAATCAATCCCCAGGTCAGCACAATCGGTCGCTCCCCCGAAACGATACGGTCGCCGGCCAATTCCGGAGTTGCGCCATGAGGGACAACCCGCACCTTTTTGTCGTCGAGGTCGTATTGGCTCTTCAGTCTCCTGGCGGCCGCATCTGTCATGACGACCGTCTGATCCGTCTCGGCGACAAGCGACTCGAGGATCCTCTGTTGATTCCCTGTGGGTTTGGTGGGGATGGTGTGGAGAGTGACGAGAGTCGGCACATTGACCCCGGCGACGATGTCGAGAATCTCATCTCCATCAGGTCCACCGTAGATCCCGTACTCATGTTCGAAGACCGCAACGTCAAAGGTATTCAGCACTTCAACTGTGCGGCTAACCGAAGCTGGATCGTTGTTGATGTGTTCAAAACCGACTTCAGATCCCGAGCCACTGATAGGTTCGTCCACCAGAGATACGACTCCCAGGCCATCTTTAGAACCCCGTACTTCACCGATTGCGTTGAGCAAAGCGGAAGTGAATGTGGCCAGACCACATTCGGTTGGCGGATACGTACTCACGAATCCAACGGATGGAACCGTTTTCCGGCTATAACTGTTCATCAAATGCCTCGATTGGGCGGCTGGACAATGTGCCAGCGGCGGGACCCACCGCAGTGGTTGTTCATAGAGGGCTTACCCGCAACAGCCTCTGATGAAACCGGAGAAGTTTTTGCGATGAGCTCGCTTCGAACGCCCATCGTATCACCGAACCCGGGGTAGCTTGATCGGTTGGAGGGTGAGTCAACGCAATAGACGAGGGGAAACTCAAGCAATTATGCCCAGAATCCAGGAGACGCCGCCTAGGTCCGCTCCCTTTCGAGTCCTGTCCCAACCGGCTGTAGACAAGTGCCCTGACGTATGAATCCAGTCAAGATCATCCGAACGGACGTTCGACTCATTCCAAACCCGAATCGAGTCATTACCAAGCCATATTTGCCTGGTGAGGAGATTCACCCGGATGGTCACTCCCGGATTCAACATGTCGTGGGTCGTATTCTGGCGATGTCAGATGAGTCAGTGACAGCAACGCTGGAGTCGGTGCG
The DNA here is from genome assembly GCA_041751055.1 of Acidimicrobiia bacterium. GTDB lineage: Bacteria > Actinomycetota > Acidimicrobiia > Spongiisociales > ZC4RG35 > MA-ANB-1. The sequence continues at coordinate 40,559 of JBGSYD010000009.1, forward strand.
TGAGCGGTTCGAAGACCGACATCACGACCTGGACGCATCACTCGAAGCCAGCTTTCAAATCGTGGCCGACAGGATCACGGGCTCAGATCTTCTATCGTTCGATCGGAGGTTGCTGGTCGGGTCCTACTTCACCCACGAATACTCGATCGAAGCTGCGGCTCTCAGCAACCCGTCGATGGTTCCTCACCCCGATCAAACCGGGGTCAACCCTGGCGACACGAGATTTGTCATGAGCCTGCGTGCGATCGGCGAGGGACACATCTCCTCGATCGAGTTCCGATCCGGCGTCATCGACTCGAAGTCGCAGATCGTCATGGACTCGCCGACCGCCCACCTCTCGTCACCCAAGCGCCGATCTCCCCTTTACGACAAAACCGCGTTCACGACCAAGCTCAAGGAGCTGGGCGCATGGAATGAGTTGGCGACCTTGGTCCTGGAGCTGCTTCCGGACCGTTTCACGATAAATCAGCTGGAGGCTGGCCTCGGTGACGCCGACCTGCACCACGATCGATGGCCAACCGGGGCGCAAACGGCGAGGACCATTCACTGGCTCGCATCCTCTAACTATGAGACCACCTTTGACGAGGACTCGGTGCTGTCAGATCGGGTGATCTATCCGGTCGGACCGACCGAAAGCCATGGAATGGAAGATGCACGTTTCGTCAGATTCACCCATGACGACGAATCAGTGACCTTCTACGCCACGTATACCGCTTTCGACGGTTTCAAGATTCTCCCCCAACTCATCGAAACCACGGACTTTTTGTCTTTTCGAATCTCAACCCTCAATGGAGAGCGGGCCGAGAACAAGGGTATGGCTCTGTTCCCCAGAATGATCGACGGTCGTTACGCGGCGCTGTCGCGCAACGACAACGAAAACAACTACATCATGCTGTCCGATCACGTTCGATACTGGAACGAGACCGAAAAAATCCAGGTCCCGGACAAGCCCTGGGAGCTCATGCAGATTGGAAACTGCGGCTCTCCTCTCGAGACCGAGGCCGGATGGCTGGTGATCACCCACGGCGTTGGTCCGATGCGCCAGTACAGCCTTGGCGCGATTCTCCTGGATTTGGACGACCCCTGGAGGGTCATCGGACATCTCAAAGAACCCTTGCTCAGTCCCGATGAAGATGAAAGAGATGGGTACGTGCCCAACGTCGTGTACTCCTGCGGGAGTATGATCCACGGGAACCAACTGGTGCTTCCCTACGGGTTCTCGGACGTGGCCACACGTATCGCTCTGGTTTCCCTAGATGACCTCCTCGGACAACTCACTGAGAAGTAGAGCTATCCGATTCTCGATATCGCCGATATAGACGCCCCAACTGGATGCGCGGATTCAGGTAGAACTCGTCGGATTCGATGTCGATCCAATTCAGCACATCTGGCACATCGATGCGTGGCATGCCTGCGGATTCCCCAATAGCGCTGAGAGACGGCTTAGGTGACCCGTCGGCTCGCCAGACACCGAAGTACCGCTCGTGGGCCGCCTCATCCAATGGCGGTCTGCCCCAAATATCCTCTTGGTAATCCGTGTAACACCAGACCATCGCACCAAGACAACCGGCTTCTCGAAGAACCCCGAGGGCGCGCTTGAAATAGCCAGCGGCTTCTTGCTCCTCGACAAGAACCGATCGCTTTCCTTCCAAGGAACTGCTTTCCCGGAACGTTGGAGCACCGAACTCCGAAAAGAGCACGTCGCAAGTTCCGCTGAGCCAGCGCGTTATGTGAGCCAGAAAAGGCAATATGTGCTCGTCGGTCGCGTTCTTCGCCCAATCGGCGTAAATCGGATAACCATGCATTGTGAGAAAGTCACATATTTCCGCGGCCTCAGCCGGTCCAATGTTCCGATCCTCTTCGAGATCCTCCATATGAAGACCAAGGGTGATGGTCGCCTCACCGTCCTCTCGTCTGATCGCATTCGAGATCTCGTGCAACCAACGCCGACCATCGGTACGATTGGCCGGCACCACGCAGTTGGAGTTTTCGTTGCCGAGATCCCAGGCCCATAACGCCTGATGACCGGCCAATGCCCCAGCAGCCCGGCCGGCCATCAGCATCTGGGCTTTGAGAACTTCAGTATCGCCATACCAGTTGCGAAGCCCGGCAGTCGATACTTTTCCGCCGGATACAACTCGGAATCGACCATCCCCTCCCGACCCACCCAGCGCCCAACCGGGTATCCAGTTGACTCCACTCATATGACCGGTGAAAAGCGTCGGCATGATCTTGAGGCCGTTGTCGAGAGCATGATCGGCGACAGCGACCAGGTGGCGCAACATCATGGGATCGACATTGTGAGGGTCGGGCTGGAACTCCTCCCAGGTGAGAAACAGCCTCACAGAATCGAAGCCACCCGCGGCAATCCGTAAAAAGTCGCTCTTGATCTCGGTGGCGTCGAAATCCGACCACCAACCCATCGCCGTTCGGGCCGGCCAGTAGTTGATACCAAGTAGGAAACTGTCGGTTCGTACCGATGCCACAACGTCTCCACTCATCTGGCGTCGCTGCCGCTTTTCTCCCCGTGGAGTTCGACAATCCGGTGGTAGACGTCGAGATATTCGTCGACCATTCGATCGACGCTGAATCTGCTTTCAACCGAATTGCGAACAGCCAATCGATCTACCGCGGCCGCTTTGTCGACGACGGCTGCGGCTTCGTCGACCGAATCGACCAAGAATCCATTCCGGCCAGAGTCAATGAGCTCTGCCATGGATCCCCTCGAACGAGCGATCACAGGTGTCCCACAGGCCATCGCCTCAACGACGCTAAACCCGAAGGGTTCGTCGAAGTTGATGAGATGCAACAGCGCACTCGCATTGCCAAGCAGCACGTTTCGATCAGCCGCGAGCACAGGTCCGATATAGCGGATTCGGTCACCATCGAGGTGCGGTTCGATCTGCTCCTGAAAATAATCCTGATCCTGGACGATTCCTGCAATCGTTAGGGGCATCCCGACCCTCTGGGCAACCTCAATCGCCTCTGCGGTTCCCTTGTCGGGGTGGATCCTTCCGAAATAGAGGAGGTAATCACCCGCCCCCGATCCGACTTCAAACTCGCCCATGTCAATTCCATGGTGGATTGTCGCTATGTAATCAAGACCTTCGTGTCGGTCGGCATCGCTGATAGCCACGTAATAGCCATCGTCGTTGTACTTCTCGAAAACCGGAACGATTTTGTCGGACGAGAAGCCGTGAACCGTGGTCACGACGGGGGTCTTGACGAGTCGGCTAAAGGTGAGCGGGAGGAAGTCGAAGCTGTTGTGGATCAAGTCGAATTCCTCGGAGCGCTCGAACACTGCCGAAATGTGCAAGGACTCTTCTACCTTCGGATCCAACTCGAGATCCTCCGAGTACCCCGTCGGGCTAGTACCAACTAATTGCCCACCGGTTAGGGAATCCGCTGTCGCAAAAAGTGTCACATCGACACCGCGCGCAACCAGACCCTCCGTGAGGAGCGATACGAAGAGTTCCCAGGGCCCGTAGTGGCGAGGCGGGACGCGCCATGAGATAGGCGCCAGCATGGCCACTTTCATGAATGACTCTTCAGTTGTGCTTAGTCGACCGGTCGGTCAGGTGGCGCGACTGCGTTTGGCGTCAGACTCGACTCGTTTGGCCTTCTTGTCTTGGCGCTTCTCTTTGAGGTTCTTGCCAACCTTTTTCGTGGCTCGGCCGCCTTTGTCC
>JBGSYD010000010.1:0-9754 GCA_041751055.1 Acidimicrobiia bacterium
GGATGTTCCGAGCACGCGTTTTGAGCCGTCGCAGCACCTCTTGGGCGAGTGGCTGTAGCGCTTCGTCTGGAAAGGGGTACACAGAGCTGACGTTGATTTCGCACAGAACGTAGTCGGCCTCGCCGGCTTTGGCCGTCGCCCTGCGGAGGAAGTCGGCGTCCCAAATGACGGGAAGGTCGTCCGGTCGCAGACCCACGACGGCGCAGAGTTCCTGTAACCAGATCCGCTCCAGCTTCGCCTTCAGATCTTGGAGGTCTGCTCGAGTTGGCGGGTAATAGAGGCGCGGCCCCGGCTCGGGCGCGCCATCGGGCGATGCGCCTTTCGGTGCTGGGTACAGAGCGTTGACTAGCTGCTCACCAAATCCGGCGACTCTCTCTCCAACGAGATAACAGCGGATCATGCCGTCAACAAGACCGGGTTGGAACACCTGGTCCACGATTGTCCCACCGTATGTAAAGACAGGGGTTAAACGAGCCAGGAACTCTCCCAAAGGAACCTCTTGTTCGACGGATCCTCGTGTTGCCTGTCGGACGACTATCAACGTGTCCGAATTCGGGGCATCTCCGGCGTTTTCGTCGGCCAACTCAACCCTCCAGACCCCGATCCCGCCGTTCCCTCGGGAGCGTTTCAGGACGCGAGCTTGCCCTTCGGCCAGACATGACGGAAGTTGTTCTTGCATCTCCAACCACGACGAATACAACCGGGTGTCTGACCCAAAGCTGAGGTCGCGAATTCGATAGAGGACTTCCTTGGTGCCTATTGCGTCGATCACATCAGGGTGGGCGCTCACCGTCACCCCTCCTGAGGCCACTTCACGCAGAAGTGCATCTAGGGAGGAACGATCGAGGCCTTCGTCTACTGGATTCACCCAAACCAACACAGCGTCAACCGCAGCCAGTTGATCCCGCAACTCCTCGTTGCGTTCGTGGTCGTAGACCGCCGGTTCGATGCGGATATTCAGGCCAGACAGGGCGGCGCCAACTGATTCCAGGCGACTCCCTTCGATCGTGGCGGTGGCACGATCATTCGCACCACCTCGCCAGAGCAGCGCGACCCTTGGCATCCTCACAATGGTCACCTCAGAATTGAGCGCGGCGTCGATCCCTACTCATCCGAACACGCTATCCCGCGACCAACTTTCTCGCCACGCAGCCATTGCTATTGCGACCGATTGGCGAATCGCCTGCTGCGCGAAAACTTCATATCTTTATGCGAGTGAGTAGTCCCCACGAGCACAACGACGACGCTCTCTCCACGGGCTCACGCCTGGCCGGAGTGCGGCATCGGCTGAGGCACTTGCTCGCCCACGACCACGAGCCGGATTCCAGGATCTTGGACACCGGAACAATCGGAATTCGTGCGACCAAGGTATCGCTGGTTGGCCTCGGAATTACGGCCGTACTTCAGGCCATGATTTTCGTCTTCAGCGGATCAGTGGCGTTGTTGTCGGACACACTCCACAACGTCACCGACGCTTTGACTGCGATCCCTTTGTGGATTGCATTTTCGCTAGGTCGGCGTCCGGCGAGCCGCCGCTATACGTACGGCTTCAACAGGGCAGAGGACTGGGCGGGATTGGCTATCGTTTTGGCGATCGGGTTTTCTGCCGTGATGGTGGTTTGGGAGTCCGTTCAGCGGTTGGTCGAACCACGTTTGATGAGTCAGATCCCGTGGGTGATCACAGCCGGGGTGATCGGAGCGTTCGGAAACGAGGCGGTTGCCCGCTACCGGATACGAGTCGGAGAATCTATTGGCTCACAAGCATTGGTGAGCGACGGTCATCATGCCCGCACCGATGCCCTCACCTCTGTTGCAGTTGTGGCAGCTGGGGTTGGAGCAGGCATCGGATTGGCATGGATCGATCCTGTCGCCGGACTTATCGTGGCCGTGCCGATCGTTTGGCTCCTAGGAAAGTCAGCGCGTCGAGTTGCCCGACGACTCCTCGATGGCATTGAACCCGAAGTTGTCGATATGGCAGCGACCTCCATCCACAATGTCGAGGGGGTCAAGGCCGTCGACGCCCTACGAATGCGATGGAACGGACATCAACTCCGCATTGCGGCATCGGTTTCAGTCGACCCGCACCTGAGCGTCAAACAGGGACACGAAATTGCCCACAATGTCGAACACGCCCTACACCACCAATTCAATATGCCCGTTGTTGTCACCATTCACATCGAACCCCACGATCAGCAAGACCGGCATGACACCAGCGCTCACCACGGCCGCTAGACGTTGTCCTACAGAGAATCCCAAATTGGTCCGGTGCAAGGTTGAGCGCCAACCAATGGGCTTCCATGCCGGTCTTCTGACTCAATGGCGGCATCCACAGCAGAGTTCGCTAGAGCTTCGGCATCCAATTCCCATGCGGGCACCTCGAGGTCCGGATCTGCTTATCCCGGAAGGTGTCAGAAATGTGCGGTGTCGTCCGGGATCAGCTGACCTGGGTCGTCGGTGATTCGGGAGACGAAAGTTCCGGCGACCCCAAGTGGCGTTTGCCACGGAGTTGGACGTAGGGGCTCAGCCCCTGCACGCACCGGATAGTCAACAAAGCCGAATATCGAGCGGGCCTCGGCACGCACTTACCCGCTAGGTGGCAGTCACGACCTTGCAGCGCCAGTAGGTCCATTCTCCGTCAACCCCCTGCGATGTTGAGCAGAAAGCCGCGCCAGATATACTTCTAGGGTCCCAACCCGTAGGGTTGGCTCAACTTTGGGGACGTAGAACAGTCTGGAGTGTTCGCTGGCCTGTCAAGCCGGAGGTCGCGGGTTCAAATCCCGTCGTTCCCGCCAGCTGGATCCGTGAAACGATCTGGATGGGAGGTCAGGTAGCTCAGTCGGTAGAGCGCCGGTCTGAAAAACCGGAGGTCGACGGATCGACGCCGTCCCTGACCACAAACTGAGTCGCTTTTTCCGCTCTCAGGTCAAGGGCGTTTGTACAGAATTCCCCGCTTGTCCTTGCCCAGGACCGCAATGACGCCTCCCTCCCGGAGGCAATACGCCACTTCTTGCGCCGCATGGCGCGACCTACCCAGCCGATGAGCAACATCAGCCGTCGTAAAAGGGTCAGGAAGATCGTCGGGCAACAACTGCAGCAGGTCTCCGGGCTCAGCCAGCTCCAGGGTCTCGATCACCCGCACCAAACGCCGCTCCTTGATGCCGAATCCTCCCCGTCGCCATCCCCTCCTGTCGGGGTGCCATACCTCTTCTTCTTCAATGAGCACGAGCTCGAGTGTCAGGTTGGGGTGGCTCAACAAAGACGGAAACGAGACCAGCTCCTGGCAGACGTCGGCGGCGATACCTCGCTTCGGCGATCGCCTCCTCGAGATCTGGTTGCCGTCCTCATCGAGCTTGAGAATCCACTTCTCGGCCGCAAGCGGATGCACGATCAGCATCTGATTGGAGTCGAGCAACCGATCGAGCTTTCGGTGCATCGCAGCGAACCCTCGGGTCTGAATCTCTATCAAGAGCCCATCGCGGACCAGGTCGACTACAAAGCCGTCGGTCGGGACCTCCACCCCATCGCCGTCCTGGCGATACCACTCCTTGAGGGCAGCGTGAAGCGGCTTTTCGTTGAGTGATCCAATGGTCGTCACGACCCGACGATACAAGTGCGGAAAGGGGCGCGACCGACCCTCGGAAGATCGAAACCTGAATGTAGAGCGGCCCGCCTTAGACGCTGGTGGTTTCCAGGACCCTCGGCATATCGCCGCGGGCTCCGGTTTGGGCCGGTGAGATGTCCTGGATCTGAGCCCGAGGAATCTCGATGATTCTTCCTTCTTCGGTGGTCGGCCATGTGACCATCATTCGGTACATGCCCGGCCCCTTACATATCGGGACTCCGAAGTGAGTGTTGCTGCGACCGTTCGAGTCGTAGTCGACTACCCGCTCGACTACACCTGATGTGTTACTCATGTACTCAGACTTGTACCACGGCCCGGGTTATATCAAACATGCGGGAAATCGTGATGCTGATCGCAGTCAGGCCGACGACCCCGTGACAGCGTGGGCGGCCACCAGGAAGTCGGCGACCCGACCCAGCGCCTTCGCGTCCTGGAGAACACCTGTGTGGCCAGTGGAATCACTCACCCACAGATCGGTCTTGACCCGCGTTGCCGATAGGACAGCTGAAGTCTCAAATGGGGCATCGGGGTCTTTCGGATCGTGGACGATGAGCAGTCTCGAGTCACCGAAATCTGTTTCATGACCCTCGACGAAGCTGTCCCACTCGTCACCGACAAACTTTCGGATCCGACGAACCAGAGCTCGCGCCGTCCACGGGGAAAGTTGGGCACGTTCGATGAACTTTTGAAGAGCAACTTCGACGTCTAGGAGGGGCGACATCAACACGATGGAGGGAGGCATCTGATTTCGAAATGCACGCACGGTCGCCATAGACCCGAGCGAGTGAGCGACGACGGCATCAGGTACTCCGAAACGCTCCACGAGCGCCTCGACGGCTTCGGTCATCTGGAAGATATCCGATGTCGTCCGGCCGTCACCGTGGCCCGGGGCATCAACACTCACAACTTTGAAGCCGCGCTCAGCGATCGCTTTCGCCAGCAGGCCCATCTGCGAGGCGCGCCCGCCCCAACCATGGACCAGGAATGTCAACGGCCCATCGCCAATCGTGAATCCGGCCAGTTCGGCACCGGCGACCTCGATCGCCATCCGCTCGACTCCGTCGAGGCTCTCCCCAAAGACCTCGATTATCTCGACTGTTCCGTCGCCAACACTCTCGACGTGATCGGCGATCGTTGGAACATCCTGCTTCTGCGCGATGCGTTCATGGGAGTAAGGAGGTTCGAGGATTTTCAGAGGGATCTCGGCATCGCCCGCAACATCCTCTCCAATCGGTTGAACCGACTTGTGGACGCTGGAATATTCGAAGCCGTCCCCTATCAGGACAATCCCCCGCGGTCCGAGTACAAACTCACTCCAATGGGCAAGGACCTCCTTGATGTGCTCCTCGCGCTGTGGCGTTGGGGTGACCGGTGGCAGGCGCCGCAAGACGTCGAACTACGCGAGTTGATACACCTCGACTGTGAAAAGCCCACTCATATCGTGGCCTCGTGCGCCCACTGTGGAGAGGAGCTCAACCGCTCCAACCTGAGAATCGTGCCGCCTCTCGACATCGTTGCCGGGAAACTCACCGCCGCCGCGGTCCCTACTTAGACAACGGCTGAAGCGACTCCGCGAGAGCAAGCGCCTGGTCGAGATCTCCTGTGGTCTCGATCCGGTAGTTGACCCCTATGGCGTCCCAGATGAGGACACTTGCGGCCAATCGGACGATCTCCCGTCTCTCACCGCCACTTTCGTCGAAAATTCTCAAGGTGTGTTCGGCCCCTTCGATCCACAGGCCCGACGATCCGTCCACCAGAACCGGGGTAACGGTTGTGGACTCAGGATTCAGTGACTTGACTCCTTCGAGTGGACTGGAATCGTCTGACCACTGGCTGAATAGCATCCCGACATCGATCGACCCGGCGCTCGGAAGCAGGTCGCCACCGGCCCAAACCATGCTCAGAACCCCGGCTTCGTCCAGGTAGGCCTGATCGGGGGCTCCAGACTCCAAGCCCGGAACCCGAATGGGGAAGTCGACCAGGCTGATGGCATCCTCCAGATCAATCGGATCGCCCAGATCCAGGTCGGCACCCGGCAGCGGCAGCGGCAGATCTTCAGAGAAAGTGATCTTGATTCCGGCCGCTTCGAGAAGATTGGCCATGGCCTGGCGGGCTTGCGGTGAAACGATCAACACCAACGCAAACACGGCTACCGCAGCGGCGGCGATACCGACACGGCGAAAGATCGGCGAACGTTCCCTTTTCCGGGATGCCGACCGGGCTGCCGACCACTCGAATTCGACATCGTCAACGGGCCAGGCGACGCCATTGTGCAGATCGCTGAGAAGTGAGGTCAGTCGATCGGTCATTCGCCCCGCTCCCACATCCCGGATTCGAGCACAGGACGCATGAGGTCCAATCCCCGAGAAGTGCGCGATTTCACGGTTCCGACCGGGACTCCCAGCACGATTGCGACCTCCCTCTCTGAGAGACCAAGGAGGTAACGGTGGTAGAGCACTGTTCGATACTTCGGCGATAGGGATTCCATCGCGCGTACGACCTCGAGCCTGGTGAGGTCAGCAACAACCAGGGTTTCGGGGGATGGGGCCGCACCCCCCGACCCTGGATCATCGATGAGTCGCTGCGAGGCGAGATGTCGTCGACGCAGACCCCGCACCCGGTTCAGTGCCTCGTTGCGGACGATCCGCATCAGCCACGGACGGAAGGGTGAATCCGGGTGGAAGCGTCCGAAAGCCCGGTAGGCCTTGACGAAGGCATCCTGAGTCACGTCTTCTGCCTCCGTTCGGTCTCGTACCACAAGGAACGCCACGCGCAGCGCCAACTTCTGATGCATTCGAACCAACTCATCGAAGGCGCGGGTATCACCTTCACGAGACCTCGCAATCAGTTCCTGTTCATCGGGTGGACGGCCCTCCACGGAGACTCCTCAACCGCTACTACACCGCTTGCCCATGAGACGTTCCATCAAATTGGCTGGAACCCTTCGGCCTCAGTCGGTGTACGGATCGGTGTGAAGGTAGTGGGCTCCCCAAACCACAATTACAAAGGAGTGGTCTCGATGAGACGAATGTTGTTGGCGCTGTTTCTGGTGGCACTGATCCCCGGTGTGGCATCTGCAGGTGGTGGCGGCGGCGGATCTCTATGTCCCGGTTTCGCCACCGGGGACACGGTCTCGATGCTCGACTCCTGTTCTGCGGGAACTGCCCACTTCGCTCCATCAGGTGCGCCGATAACGGTGCAGAACGATGGCCAACTGCCCCACACGATCACTGCTGTCGACGGCTCGTTCGACAGTGGGCAGTTACAGGCCGGTGCCAGCTATGAACTGAACCTCGAACCCGGGGTATACAAGGTGTTTTGCACACTCCACGGCTCCGCCGAAGGGAACGGTATGGCGGGGGTGCTCATCGTCGATGAGAGCACGAAGTCGGCCGCTTCGGTCCCTCCGGCAGCCAAGAATCCGGGGATCGCAACCGAGCAGACAGCTCAATCCAACCTCGGCCTGTGGCTGGTAATGACAGCCATCGCCGGTGGAGCAGCGCTGGCGATCGGCGTACGGCGAATTCCGGCAATCCGCCCGGCGACAAGCTGGACCCCGCCATCTAGCTAAAACCGCAATAGGGTCACTGGCGGAAAGCCGTCGAGGTTTGGGTATCTTCTCAGGAACTAAAGCAACCCCCGAGTCCGTCCAATCGTAAGATCTGGTTGGAGGAGCATGAGAAGAGCCCGGTTCTCGCTGATCATGGCTATTGCGCTTTTCGCCGCGGCCTGCGGAGTCGAAGGCGCTTCGCCAGGGCCACTGGCCGGGCCGGAGTCCAACGGATTCCCCAAATGTGATGACGTCCCCTCTCTCTTTGCTCAATCCGACTCATACCGTGACGAACCGCTCTATGTCGGCAACGAGATGCCAATCGACGAAGTTCTGGAATGGGCTCAAAGTCAGCCCCACTATCAGGAAATCTGGATCGATCGCGAGCACAACGGTTGGATAACCGTGGCATTCACTCAAGATGCCGACCAGCGGCAGCAAGACCTCCTCGTCGAGTTTCCCGGCGTGGGTGTAGTCGCGGTGGAGGTCGAGGCAAGTGCCGCTGAGCTTCAAGACCTGCAGTCGATGGTTTCCAACGAATTGAGTGAAGTCACCGACTCCTACTCGATCGGAACTTTCGTTTCCCAGGGAGTTGTCAGTGTCACCGTTGGAGAGTTGACACCCGAAGTCGAAGCGGTCCTGGCTGAGTTTCACGGGGAGCCACTTTGTGTCGACGCACCTGACCCTTCGACCCTTCCAGCGCCGGGACCGCAACCTGATGGTGGCGACGGCTGGCGACTATTGGTCGACGAGGCACCTCTAGGAGAGCCGTATCGAACCGGGATTGCGTACGACGTCGCGAGCCTCGCAGCGCTTTGGACCACGATCGGGGTGGACGATCCGCTCCCGGATGTGGATTTCATCAACGAGGTCGTTATCTGGTTTGGCGCCGTTTACGGCAGCAGTTGTCCCAATACCCGACTCGATGACGTCGTAGTCGACGGGTCAACCGTTCATGCTCTCATCGTCCTGCCCGACAAGCCAATAGCTTGCACAGCCGACGCCAACCCCCACGCCTACGTGGTTGCTGTTGAAAGATCGAAGCTGCCTGCGGGGCCTTTCGTTATTCAGCTCGACGCCGAAGGACCACCATCGGGCGCACCGGAGGAGAGGACGGTTGTCGATGCGGATCTCTCTTTACCCGGAGCAGTGGCCTCCCCTGGCCAGATCGGGAGCGACCCAAATCTTCCCGAGCCCTACTACGTGCAGTCCGGCCAGATCATCGAGACAGAATTCCCGCAGCCATTCCTCTTCTACATTCACTGCGGAATTGAATGGCTGGGCGAGTTCAACGATTTGGTCTGGCGCACGGAAGCGCCGACCCCGCCGGAGTGGACCACATCGGCGATCGACGAATCCCTGGAGATGCAGATCACCATCCTCCCTGGAGCCCCGCCGACAATCGAAGCAGTGGCCAACGGTGTGACTGTCATCTATGAACCGTCAGCTGATCCATTTCCTGGGTGTGACTGACCGGATTCCCGTGACCAGCAAGGGCTAGACGAACATCGATACGTCGGCATCGGCCGCATAATCAAGGAAAGCGGCAGCACCGGCGATGTCGGCGCCTTCGATGAGGTCGCTCTCCTCGACACCCATCACTCCCATCGTCGTGGCGCACGCAAAGAAGTGGACGCCGAGGTCCCGGGTCATATCGAGAAACTCAGGGACCGTCGGCATCCGAGCGTCGGACATCCACTTCTTCATCACTCTGGTGGCAGCGGCGGTCGCTCCAGGGATGGCCCCCAGGATGTTGGGGAGCTGGATCGGGCCTGACGGATTAGCCAACGACGCCACCTTGAGGTGCTCGAAACGCTCCTTGTGGAGGATATCGAGGCCGTAGAAGGTGAAGTAGATCCCTGCTTCCCAACCCAGGCTGACAGCTGTCGAGGCCAGGATCAAAGGGGGATACGCCTGGTCCAAGGTGCCTTTGGATGCAACCAACGCCAGGCGCTTCTGTCGTGGCTTTTCGCCGACCGCCTGGGCCGCAGGTGCTGTGAGCGTCTGGGTCATTCCACTACTCCCTTTGAGATCAGGAACGATTGCCTGCCATCCGCCTCGACGACCTCGAGAAGGGTGTCGCCGCGCTGTTTGGCCATGGCCGGGATGTCACGCAACGCCCCGGGGTCAGTCGTCACGAGACGCAGCAAATCTCCATCGTTCAACTGGTTGAGGACCAACGCTGCCTTGTAGACCGGCAGTGGGCACAGCAGCCCGGTGCAGTCGAGATCGAACGCCTCGAGGTCAACGGTTTTCGGCTCGGAGTGAGTTGCTATATCGGTCATATTGTTGGTCTCCCTTCGTCTCCGAGGATGTCCTCGAAGTAGGTGGTGTATTTCATTCCAGAGTCCGCGGAGATGGCGACCACGACTTCATCCGGTTGCGCTCCGATCTGTGAGGCCGCGTGGACCACGGCTCCAGTCGATGGACCCACCATCAAGGCCTCGGTTCGCCACAAGTCTTTGGTAACCCGATAGGCATCGGCGTCGCTGACCACAAACGAGTCGTCGATCACGGTCCTATCCAACAGAGATGGCACTTTGGCCTCCTGGAAACTCTTCAAACCGGGCAGTCGATGACCG
>JBGSYD010000011.1:0-67124 GCA_041751055.1 Acidimicrobiia bacterium
CACCGGCCTCCGGAGCCGGGTGCGCAGGTTCGAATCCTGCCGGGGGCGCAAACCCTTCCGCCCCTCGTTCCACTCGATATTGCCGGTGGGGAATTCATCGGTAGACGTTCATTGGGGTCTCCGTTGATTTGGCATCCGATGCAAGTGACCGCTCTGGCTCGAGCTAAACGGTCCCGTCGGTCGCCTGGATGCAACATCCGATTCGGTTTTGGAGGTACCGTTTCCGCCGTGAACCGGTTTGAGCTTGGACGGATGCAGAACCCAGTCCGGGGGTTTCTGCATGGGACCGCAGCCTTGGTCTCAGTGGTCGGTCTCATCGCTCTCATCGTCCACTCCAACGGAGTCGGCATGACTTCGGCGAGCGCTGTCTACGGCGTGGGGCTGATTGGCATGTTTTCCACCAGTGCCTTGTATCACTCGGTGCCATGGGAGCCGACTTGGAAGTCCCGGCTTCAGAGACTCGATCACACATTCATCTATGTACTTGTCGCTGCCACCTTCACACCTCTCCTGGTCGGAACCGGTGAGACAATTTGGATGGTGCTTGGACTTTCGGGGATCTGGGCCCTGGCAGCGCTGGGTTTGAGCAAGGAGCTCGTTCATACCCCTTTGCGACGAAGGCTCCTCCCCCTCCAATTCCTCGCCGTAGGCGCGACTCTCGCACCGTTGTGGGTCACTCTTGGCAGAATCGACACCGCAGCTGCAGTTCTGACTGGCGTCGGAGGCGGCCTCTACCTGGTCGGAGTGCTTCTATTCGTCAACGACCGGCCCCTCCTGGCGCCGAAATACTTCTCACATCACGAGTTTTTTCACGTGGTCGTCATCATCGCAAGTGTGCTCCATTTCATCGCCGTGTGGATAGTCATCTCCACTTCATAGGCAGACGCCAACGATCGTTGCCATCGCGTCGCCGAATGCGCACCTAGGGGTACCCCCAGACTGGAATCGGGGGGCTCCCCCATAGCCCACTCCCCTCCTGTGGCCGAAAGTGTGCGTAGACCAAACACAAGGAGAGGTCATGAACGCATACATCACCGGTGTCGGCGCTTTCCTTCCCGGAGAGCCGATCGGCAACGACGACATCGAGAGCTATCTGGGGAAACTCCCAGGAGGGTCGGATCGGATCCGTAAACGGATGCTGGAAGCCAACGGTATCGAGAAGCGTCACTACGCCATCGACCGCAATGGCGACACTTTGATGCTCAACGAGGAGTTGGCCGAGCGCGCTGTTCTGGCAGCACTGGACGGACGCGGGCTCAGCACGCGAGATATCGGCATGCTGGCCACTGGCACAACCCAGGGCGACCTCGCCGTCCCTGGATTTGCTTCTATGGTGCACGGGCGTCTTGGCGGCGGCCCGGCAGAGATCCTGTCCGCGGGAGGCGTGTGCTGCTCGGGCATCGCCGCTCTGCGGGCGGCCGAAACTTCGGTCCGGGTCGGAAATCACGAAATCGCTGTAGTCGTCGGATCCGAATTGGTCAGCCGAACCTTGCGCTCCGATCGTTTCAACCAGGCAGAAGCACCCGGATTCGATGCCGAATTCCTCAGATACATGCTCTCCGACGGGGCGGGGGCCGTGGTGGTGGAGTCCCGGCCGCGGTCTGAGGGAATCTCCCTGCGCATTGACTGGTCACACCTGGTCTCACATGCCCACCGCTTCCCGGTCTGCATGTACGCCGGCGCAGCTGCGCCCGACGAGGTCGTACCCGGCTCCACATGGCAGGACCAGGCCACCCCAGCAGCGGCACACGGCGCAGGAATGCTCAACCTTCGCCAGGACACCTCCACCCTCAACAACATCGTCGCTTTGGGCGTCGAGGAGTACATCGGGCTTGCTCGCAATGGGCGGATCGACCCCGCGAAGATCGACCACCTCCTGGTTCACTACAGCTCGGAATACTTCCGTTCTGACATCGTGAAGTTGATGAGCGAGGCCGGTTTGATGATTCCCGAAGACAGGTGGTTCACCAACCTGCGAACCAAGGGGAATACCGGGGCAGCGAGCATCTTCATCATGTTGGAAGAAGCGTTCAATTCCGGGAAGTTCCGGCCCGGCGATCGGATTTTGCTGATGGTCCCCGAGTCGGGTCGATTCTCGGTTTCCTTTGTTCACCTGACATGTGTCGAGGTGCGGGATTCTCAGCAAGACACCAGCGAACCGAGCCATGCGGCCCGGGCTCCCAGTGTGCCTCACATCGTCAACGACGACCACGAAGGCTGGCTGTTCGAAGAGCTCGCTCTGGTCTGGGCAGGATTTGAGAACCAACTCTCCCAGGTCCCGATCGTGGCCCGTATCGAGAACCGGAAGGCAACCATGGGCGACTACAGAGCCCTCCTCCTGAACTTGCGTCAGCAGGTCATAGAGGGGGCGCGCTGGATCACCAGGGCGGCCTCCAACCTGACCGTGGAATACACCGACCTGCGTGCCGAGTTCATCGAGCACGCGGCGGAAGAACAACGTGATTTCCGGATGCTCGAAACAGACTTTGTCTCGGTCGGGGGATCTCTCTCGAAAATCCAGTCAGGAACCAAGAACCCAGGGTCGGAGGCGCTTTCGGCCTTCATGTTCAATCAGGCGAATCAGGAGAATCCGTTCGACCTCCTTGGTGCCATGTACATCATCGAGGGACTTGGAGCCAACAAAGCGACTCGGTGGGTGGAACTGATCAAGGAGCAACTCGACCTCAGCTCAGAGCAGGTCTCGTTTATCGAGTATCACGGCGGCGCCGATGAGGAGCACACGGCGAAGATGTTCGAGATCCTCCGGTCTGATCTGATCACCCCGGACATTGCCCGCTCGATCATCCATACCGCACGTGTCGTCGGCCGGCTGTACGCCCTCCAACTCGAGGAGATCGAGAATGTTTGACGCGAGGCCCAGCCTGATGATCGATGGCCCCGGGCCGGGAATCTGGGATGCGCTCCAGGGTGATCCGACTCTCAGCTTCGATCGTCGGGCGCTACGGCTGTTGGAGGTTGACCAGAGCCGGTGGTCCAACAGGTTTGTGAGGCCGCCGGCCAGGGTCCTGAGCAGGGTTGTCGTCTCATTCATCGTCCTGGCGAAACGAGTCCTCCCGTTCGAGTTCTCCTCTCACGACCTCCTCGATCGTCTTGGGATCTTCTTCCTATCTCGATTCGTCTCGAAAGAGGGGGGCGAGCTGCTCCTCCGGCACTTCGTGCTCGAAACAAATGTTCTGGCCTTCATCGCCAGGAACAGCGGGATGGACGAGCCGGTCTTACGACCGGCCCGATTAGACCAGCTCGATGAAAACGCCGTCATCGTCCACGACATCAACCTGTACGAAGTACTCGCCGGACTGGACGGCCGATCACTCCCCCGTCCTCATACCCGGACAAGACCACTTGACTTCTCGATGTTGGAGGTTGGTGAGATCAACGTCAGCACCAGGCGCCGATGGCTCCACCTCGATCTCGAGACCGGCATGTCGTTGATGAACATGGCCTTCGCTCTATTGACGACATCGTATGAATACCGTAGGGCCGTCCACTCACTCCAGTTCGACGAGTCGATTGTCGCCTGTCTTGCCGAGCTAACCGGCGACGAGGTGTTCCGCAGCTGGAAGCCGTCTGGATTCGTCCCGATAGTTCGAACCAATCGCGACGTCCCTCGCGACCTCTTCGCCCATGCTGTGATCCACGAATACGCCCATGCCAGGTTGCTTCATCACGCGGCAGCGGCCAAGCCGTGTCGCCAGACCTGCACGCCACTTGCACAGGAGTTGACGAGGATCTGAATCGGTCCTATATCAGCTCCCGTTTCGCCGCCCATCGGGTCAGCTCATTGCGGTTGGTCAACTGCAACTTGCGGAGAACCGATCCTACATGAGACTCCACGGTCTTTACGGATATGAACAATGCCTCCCCTGTCTCACGGTAGGTATAGCCCCGAGCGATGTACTGGAGGACTTCCTTCTCCCTCGCCGTCAGGGAGGCAAGCTCATCGTCAACATCGCTTGGCATGAGTGCCGTAAAGGCATCGAGGACGAAGCCGGCAAGTTTGGGAGAGAACACGACATCGTCATTCGCCACCTTCTCGATTGCTGCAATCAGTTCATCGGAGGTGATGGACTTGGTCACGTATCCCCTGGCACCGGCATGAACGACATCAACCACGTCTTGAGGGGCGTCGGAAACGGAGAGGGCGAGGAACCTCACATCGGGATGTGTCTCTTTCACCGCCGTGATCACAGCCCGGCCCCCACCCGCCGGCATGTGAACGTCGATCAACACAATGTCGGGACTTCGCTCACGGATGAGCTCGATGGCCGCAGAAACCTCATCGGCTTCGCCGACCAAATCGAACCGTCCACCAAGCGCGGCCTGCACTCCGGCGCGAAAGAGGTCGTGATCGTCAACGAGAAAAACTGTGGTCTTCCCACTCATGCCTTGACTCCGCGCTCCACCGGGACCGGCATTGCCAATCGAACCTCGGTTCCAGAGCCGATGCTGCTGTTGATCTCGGCTGAACCGCTGTGGCGATCCATTCGACCCCGGATCGATTCCGAAAGGCCCCTCCGGTCCGACTCCACTGCGTCCGGGTCGAAGCCGATTCCTCGATCCCTCACGAAGACCTCGACCATCGATTCGGATGCCTCCGCAAACACTGATATTTTCTCAACGCCGGCATGTTTGGCTGCATTGATCACCGATTCGCGTGTTGCGCCGACAAGAGCGGCGAGGGCATCGTCCATGTTTCGATCGCCAACTGATACCAATTCCACGGCCACTCCGTGGCGTTTCTCGATCTCTGAACACACCGATTCGAGAGCCCTCACCAGAGTTCCCACCCCGTCTGGGGCGCCGAGCAGCCAGTTGCGAAGCTCACGCTCCTGAACCCTGGCGAGACTTCGCACCTCGGCCTCGTCTGAGGCACCGGTCTGTATCAATGCCAACGTTTGGAGAACCGAATCGTGGAGGTGCGCAGCCACCCCAGCACGCTCCTCGCTCCTGATCCGCGCCGCCCGTTCTGCTTCGAGTTCGGCTTCGGCACGCACCCGGCGCCGCTCGCTGCTCCGGAGCACGTCGAAGGCCCAAGCTGCGACTCCGCCAACTGCGAGGTAGAGAATTGCCGTAGCAATGTTTCCAGCAAGATTGAAAACTCCGGCAGAGACCAAGCCGGCCGAGACGACCGCCGCAGAACTTAGTCCACCGGGCATTCGATAGGCGTAACCCCACAGCAAAACCGACGACATCGGATAGCCACCGACAAACCCACCTTGGGTTGCCCCGTCTGCGGCGTCGGATGCGACGATGGCCACCGCCACGACCAGGTCGATGACAAGCCATACCGGGTTTTCGAAACGGTCCGATGCGGCGAGCCAGAAGGTGACCGCGGTCCATATCCATACAGCAGCTACCGATCCGACGACAACACCCGGGCGGGCATCCCATGCGACGATCGCGATGATCCCGAGCACCGTGATCCACACAGCCGAGACCAGGCGAAATCCGACAATAATCCTTCGGAGGGTCGCATCGACGCGCAGTTCGGTGTTTGACGCCATTCCAACAAGTCTACGGGTCCAGGGTTCGGTCGCCGTTTACAAACCGCTACCACTGAACGGGAAGAGTCGACCAGTAGCATCCGCGGCATGAGAGTTGTCTCGATGGCTGTGGCTGCCTTGGTGGTTGGCAGTTGCACACCCGTACCAGACACCGTCTCCGAGCGGCCAGACCTCCCATCCTGTTCACCGAACGAGAAAATCTTCTTGCCACCCGGGCAAGGACCGGGTCCGGACGACGACGCCGGAGCAGCATCGCTGGCAATCGAATGTCTGACGTCGGCCTGGAAGTCGGGGGATGCTGCTGAGCTCAACTTCACGCTGATGGGTGCGGAAGGGCAGCAGTATCGAGCAATCATCCAGGTTCTGGACGACTCGACGGTGAACTATTTCCATGAGCTGGACCGGGGATGGGCAACGTACGAAGGATGTTGGAATATCTCTTTTCCAGAACCCGGGATTCCTGATCCGATCAAGTGCGCAGCAATAACACCGCCCTAGCCAGATTCCGCCTGGTCCGCCCGGTCACTCTTCGCTGCTACTCATGATGGCTCCTCTTCCAGCTTCGAGAGGAAGTGACGGAGATGCTGGGCGACGTTTGCCCTGGCGAGTCCAAGTGGGAAAAACGGGTAGAGGATTCGACCTTTGAACCCTTTGAGAATACGGACGGCGATCACCTCGACACGACTCCCGTGCTCTATCGGAGTGACCCGTATCTCCCACGAACTTCCCGGTTTGAAGATGTTGGAGTCGATGACAACTCCGACCACCGCTCCCGGTTGGGACCAGTCGTATCGAAGCCTCTCCCATACGTAACCGATCGGCCAAGGATTCCCCTCGGTTACTTCGGCGAAATGCTCGCCCTTTTCGTGAACCTCGAGGAATTCGGCATGGACGTCGGGCCACATGTCTGCCCTGCGGTCAGTGAAGTCACGGGCCGCCTCCATCACCCGTTCCGGCTCCACGGGAGTCACGTCGACGACATGCACTCGTGGCATCGATCAAAACCTACCCCGTGATGCACGCAGGAAGTCGTCAACTTTCTGTCTCGGGACTCATTTAGAATCAACCCATGGCACGAGCTATCTGGAAAGGCGCAATCAATTTTGGCTTGGTGACGATCCCGGTGGGGCTTTACAGCGCTACCGACGAGAAATCTCCCAAGTTCAAGCAGTTGCGCAAAGACGACCATTCAGCGATCAAATACAAGCGTGTCGCCGAAGCCGACGGCAAAGAAGTGGGCTGGGACGACATCGTCAGGGGCTATGAGTTCGAAAAGGGCCGGTATGTCGTCTTCACCGACGACGAGTTGGAATCAGCGAGCACCCAGGGAAACAAGCTGGTAGACGTGGTCCAGTTCGTCGAAGAGGACGAGATCGACCCAATCCTTTTCAAGAAGACCTATTACCTCGCTCCGGAGAAGACCGGAATCAAGGCCTATCAGATCCTCGAGCAGGCTCTGGAGTCCAAGGGCCGGGTTGGGATCGCCAAAGTCTCCATCAGAGAGAAGCAACAACTGGCAACGATCCGGGCCAAAGATGGGGTCATCGTGATGGAGACCATGTATTGGCCCGATGAGATCCGCGCCGCCGAATTCGAGGAGCTGGACAGCGAATTCGAGATCAGAAAGGAAGAGGTCGAAATGGCTGCTTCTCTGATCGACAACCTCACTCGACCGTTTGCCGAGGACGACTACGTCGACCGAACCCGGGAACAAATCGAGGAGCTGGCTGCGAAGAAGGTCGCCGGCGAGGAGATCGTTGCAGTCGACAGCTCACCCGAGCCCACCAAAGTCATCGACCTGCTCGACGCTCTCAAAGCGTCGGTCGAAGCAACCAAAAAGGCCGCCAGCTAGCTGTCGGGACCTTCGGTTATCCAATCGATAGAACCCGGCTCAGCTACCTCGATGCCTTTGTAGACCGGCGCCCGGAGGTGCCCTTCGTGAGTCCACTCCTTGAATTCGACGTTCACGACGACGCCAGGCTCGACCCAATGAAGACGACCCGGATACCTGACGGGCGGGTCGAACGGCGTCGAGTCACGACCGATTTCTGAAAGGGCCGGGGTTATGGCGCTGAGGGTCTGTTCATCGAACCCCGAACCGACGGCGCCCACGAACCTGAGACTACCGCTATCCCACAGTCCGAGAAGGAGAGAGCCAAAGGTCGTCGATCTGCTGCCCTCGCCCTCGACCCAACCCCCAACAACGGCCCGCATTTGTCGACGAACCGACACCTTGCGCCAATCAGGCGACCGCTTCCCGGAGAGGTAGCGCGAACCCGACCTCTTGCCAACGATCCCCTCGACCCCCCGTTCCTTAACCGCATCGAACAGCGCTTTCCCCGAACCACGGGTCGGCGAGGCGCTTACCACCGGTGACGGGATCTCCATGTCATCCAGAGCAGCTCGCCGATCCTCATAGGGACGATCGACCAAGCTCTCGCCATTGCGATAGAGGAGGTCGAAGACTACGAAGTTGACCGAGACCCGTGCGTCGGTGCCCGCTCCTCCAAACCCCGTGCGACGCTGAATCAGAGAGAAACTAGGTCGTCCTTCGCTGTCAAAGGCCACGATCTCGCCATCCACAACGACGCCTCCGGGGATGGGCAGATCGGCCAGTTCGGGAAATCCGCTCAGAAGGTCGATGCCGCGACGAGAACGGACTCGAATCCCGTCGTCGTTCGAAACGATGGCGCGGTAGCCATCCCATTTGACCTCGAACCACCAATCATCGCTGTCAAATGGATGGGCCCATTTGGTGGCAAGCATCGGCTCGAATGAGGGCAGCATCAGCCGCCGACCAACTCCTCACGCACGACTCTGTTGACAAGTCCGCCATCGAGATCGCCGCCTCGAGTCTTCATGAGTTGGCCGGTCACCCGGCCCGCCGCTTTCTCGTCACCCGCTACTCCCAACTCCAAGATTGCCTCACGCACCAATTCCCGCGTCGTCGCCTCGTCCAACTTCGTCGGAAGCCATCGGCCGAGATAATCGACCTCGAACGCCAGCTTTTCCGCCATGGCGGCCCCGCGGTCGCCCAATTCGAGGTACTCCGAGCGAGATTTGTCCATCTTCTTGACATACGACGCAATCACCTTCTCGTATAGAGAGTCGTCCACTTCGCCAGTGAAGTCAGGGTGACTGCGTGCCATTGACACCTCGGTTTCAATCTGGCGGATCACATCACGTCGCGGGGCGTCCCTGGAAAGCATTGCGTCTTTGAGCTCTGCGGCGAGCTCCTCTTTTATCGTCATGAAGGGTTCTCCAACCGGTGGCGTGTGGCTACTGGATCGTCGGTAATGATGCCGGACACACCCATAGATACCAACTCGTCCAGCTCGATAGCGATCAGGTCCATTTCGTCCGACGCCCACACAAAAACCTTGGGTCCGCCACCTACTGACTCAACAGCCGCCCCGGGGGATTCCAATATTCTGATATTGGGTATTACCAGGTCATGACCTTCTCGCACGGCGTGTTCGCGCGCTTCAGCAAGGTTGCCGAGCACCCCGACGATCAGCCCCGTCCTGACATTGTCGAACGTCTTTCTTACCCGGTCGGCCGTGGCCCAATTGAAAGACGTGACCACGTCGCCCTCCCGCGCCCGAGAGGCTGCCTCGAGAGCCAATCGATGATCGGGCTCGAAACCGGCGCCCCACGGATTGTTCTTGATCTCGATCATGAGGGCACGGTCGGGCACCGCGGCAAGGGCCTCATCGAGCAGGCAGGGCCGGTACCCTCCCCCCAGATCGACCTCACCAAGCATCGGCCAGGATGTTTCAGCCACCTGGTGCTCTCCGAGATGTTCGTCATGGGCAAGTACGAGCTTTCCGTCGAGGGATCTGCGAACATCGACCTCGATACCTTCGCAGAAAGGGGCTACCGCGAGGAAACCCGACAACGTATTATCGGGATACCGCGCGGGCCAACCACGGTGTCCCACGACCTCGATGGCGACCGTCATGGCGAAGAATTCCGAGAAACTCGTTTACAAGACGGGTCTGATTTGTTAAATTCGATATGGAATCCCTCCGCGCACAGCGGATAATCATGCCGACCCTTGTGAAAAAGATCACAAACCCAAGGAAATTTTGTGCTTACAACTGTTACGACCGACTGGCGAGACCTTGCTTCATGTAAGGACTCAGAGCCAAATCTATTCTTCCCGGTAGGGACTACCGGGCCGGCCATCGACCAGATCGAGGCCGCCATCGAGATATGTTCGACCTGCATGGTCCAAGAGGACTGCCTGCAATACGCTCTGGAGACCAACCAGGAATCCGGCGTATGGGGTGGATATGCAGAGGACGACCGCCGCCGCCTTCGCAAGAGGTGGCTTGCCGACCGACGTCGCCGCTCGGTCTGAATCACACCGGGCCCCCGCGCCCTTCGATCCAAGAGCCCTCCAGATGGAGGGCTTTTGCGCGCCCCGCCCTAAACAGCAGGTCCGAAACCTACGGCATGGCCGCCATCGGGTGAGTCCACCTCGACGTAGGCGATACGCGCTGCCGGGATTCCGATCTCCCGGCCCTTGGTGTCGGTGAACCAGGCAATTCCCCCGGCCTTGACTGCGTCTTCCACCGATTGACGGAACTTCTTGTGGTCATCGACCTCGAGTTCGATCAGCTTGCTGGAGTCGGCAACCCCGATTTTGACATTCATATGACTTTCCACGATTTTGGTTGATGTGATCGTAACCCTCTTTCACCGGTGCGTACGGTGTCGTACTTTGGGGATATGTCTCGACCGATCACCCTGGTCATGTTGGCCGCACTCGCTTTCATCTTCATGGGCAACGCCAACGCCGGAAGTCGGAGCGACGACTCATACCTCCCTGTAGACCTGGCCGCCAGGACGGCCGATCACGTGATCGTCGAGACTGGAGACAGTCTGTGGAGCATCGCTGCGACCCATCTCGATTCCCAGCTGGAACGCATGACCACGCCATCAGAGATCGCCCCTTACTGGCTACTGGTCATCGACGAGAACGCAGAGAGCTTGACATCACGCGACCCCGACCTCATCTATCCCGGTGAGAAGGTGATCGTTCCCGCAATCAGCGATTGGCCGTGAACTTGGCGACTTTTCCGTCGTAGGTCACAGCAAACAGCTCGCCAGTGCCACCTAACCCAAAGGAATTAATCTGGCCGATGGTCCCCAGGTCAGGAGTCCAATCCTTTTCTTCGGTGACCTCGCCGTTCACGTATTTGAAAGACCTGATCCACTGGTTGCACCAATCGCTGTAGAAGTAGGTTCCATCCAGTTCGGGAATCTCACTGCCGCGATACACATAACCACCGGTGACCGAACATCCCTGGTCGCTCTCGGACCCATGCAGGTACGTCAGCACAGGGGCTGTGTATTTGGACAGATCACAGTCCTGGACGTGAAAGCACCGGGTCCCTTCTACGTCGGACCAACCCAGGTTGAACCCGCCTTTTGAGATCGGAAGGATGTCTATCTCCTCTTGATCGGCGTGTCCGACGTCGGCGATGTATATGAGGCCGTCGACGGGATCGATGCTGAATCGCCACGGATTGCGCAGCCCGTAGGCCCAGACCTCTCCGGCCCCACCACCGTCGACGAATGGGTTTTCCGGTGGTATGCCGTACGGGTCACCACTGTCGACATCGAGCCGCGACACTGCTGCAAACATAGTGTCGGGGTTCTGGCCCTGGTCACGGGAGTCGGCACCGTCGCCTTGCGATGTGTATAGGTAGCCGTCGGGGCCAAATGCCAGCTGTCCCGCATAGTGCCTGATGTCGGTGGATCCCTCGGGCTGGTCGAACTCGAAGAGAACCCGCTCAGAATCGGGGTCAGCCCGGTTCGGATTGGTCGCCGAAACGGTGAACTCGGAGAGTTGGCGGCGACCGCCTTTATCGGTGTAGTAGACGTAGAACTTCCCGTTGTTGGCGTAATCAGGATGAAACGCCAGTCCCAGGAGCCCTTGCTCGATTCCGCCGGCCAACACCCGGTCGTCGATGGCGAGGAACGCCGGATCAACTACTTCGTAATCCTCGTCGAGAATGCGGATCACGCCGACACGCTGGGCAACGAACAGTCGAGTGTCGCCGGGTGGGGCCGTCAGGACAGTCGGCTGCTGAAAGCCTTCGTACACGACATCCAGGCTCACGCTCTGCAGCTCAGGCAAGGACGGACCCGTAGGCGTTGATGTTCCCGACGGATCTGTTCCGGGGTTGGTCCCATCGGTACCGGGGGTTGTCCCACCATCGGGTCCGGTGGTCGTGGTTTCCCCTGCAATGGGATTAGTGGAGCCGGGAGAGTCCTCACTGCCATCTCCGCGCAAGAACACGAATGCAACAAGGAATATTGCGATGAGACCGAGAACCAATGCCCTGACTCTGGCCTGTGCCGGCGAAACCGGCTGTCGATGACGAGCACTCACGTCGCAGGAGTGTAAGCGCTACTCCGAATTCGTCAGACGTTGTCGCCCAGGAATATCTCCGAGACTGAGGAGTCCATGAAAATTGCCTGCAAAGCCTCGGCGAGGATCGGCGCTATCGACAGCACCTTCAGCTTGTCCAGCTTTAGAGCGTCGTCGCTTACCGGCAGGGTGTTGGTGACGATCACCTCATCGATGGGAGCGTTTTTCAAGCGGTCAATGGCCGGATCGGAAAGAATGGCATGGGTAGCGGCGATCCGAACGCTGAGGGCTCCGTACTCCCTCATCATCTCGGCCGCATTGCAGACGGTCCCCGCGGTGTCGATCATGTCGTCCACGATGACGACGTGTTTGCCCTTCACGCGGCCAGCCATGGATAGAGCGTGTGACACGTTGTGCTCGTTGGGATCGCGACGCTTGTAAATAAAGGCGACAGATGCATCACCCAGGCGTCTGGCATATCGCTCGGCACGCTTCACTCCCCCGGCGTCCGGCGAAAGCACCGCGATCCGGCCTTCGATTTGCTCCGCCACGTAGTCGGCGATCATCGGAATGGCAGTGAGGTGATCAAAAGGCTTCTGGATGAAACCCTGGAGCTGACCGGTGTGCAGATCGACGGAGACCAGCCGGTCGGCACCGGCAGTCATGAACAAGTCGCCGACGAGACGGGCTGAAATGGGCTCTCGAGGCAACACCTTCTTGTCCTGCCGGGAATACCCGTAGAAGGGCATGACCGCTGTGATACGACGAGCCGACGCCCTACGCAGGGCATCGATCGTGATGAGCTGCTCCATGATGTGGTCGTTGACCGGTGCGCAATGACTCTGCAGCACGTAACAATCGGCACCACGGACACTTTCCATCGGTCGGGTGTAGAGCTCGCCGTTTGCGAATTGGGAACGCTCCAGCTTGCCCAGTGCGGTACCGATGACCTCGGCTACCTCGTCAGCAAGCGGCAGATTGGCGCTTCCGGAGAAAAGCATCATCCGGTTGCGAGAGACTATGTCCACTGGGCTCCCGGGTCGTCGGTGTATGTCGATTGTACCGCGATCTTCAACTGGACTACGACTCCTCGTCCTTCTTTGCGGCCTGTCTTTCGGCGCGTCTTTGAGCGTACCCAGGGATAATCCGCTGCTCATTTCTCTCGACAGCGAGAGCATCAGCCTCGATGTCTTTGGTGATGACCGAACCTGCGCCGGTGATGGCGCGATCGCCGACGGAGATCGGAGCCACGAGCATCGTGTCCGATCCGATGAAGGCCTCATCGCCGATAACGGTCGCGTGCTTTTCGTATCCGTCGAAGTTGCAGGTAATCGTGCCGGCCCCGATGTTGGCGCGACGACCGACCGTGGCATCTCCAAGGTAACTGAGATGAGGTGCCTTGGCCCCCTCTCGAAACGTCGTGTTCTTGGTCTCGACGAACGTGCCAGCCTTTGACCCGCGCTCGAGAACAGTCCCCGGACGCAACGATGCGTACGGCCCAACCTGACAATCCTCGCCAACACTCGCTGAGCGCAGCACCGAATACCAGACAAGGGCACCTTTACCGATAGAAGAGTCGACAGCAAAAACATCCGGCCCGACCTGGGAATCGGCTCCAACTGTCGTCTTGCCCTCCAGATGGACACCGGGGTAGATGGAGGCGCCAGGCTCGATGGTCACCGTGTCGTCGATATAGGTCGATCGGGGGTCGATAATCGATACGCCTCGCTCCATGTGTTCGCGATTGATTCGCTGCTGAAGCAGTTCCCGTGCATCGCTCAATTGGTCTTGCGAGTTTATTCCGACCACCTCCTGGGCATCGGCGGTGACAGTGGACAGTTTGGCACCTCGTTCATACAGAATCCCAATTACATCGGTCAGATATCGCTCACCTTGCGCATTGTCGCTTTCTATCGATTTCAAACTCGACACGAGGTCAGCGGCACGAAACGAATAGACACCGGCGTTGATCTCAGTGATGGCTTTCTGCTCATCGGTACAATCACCATCTTCGACAATTGCCACGACCTGTCCGCCAAGACGAACCACGCGACCATAACCCGATGGATCGTCGACATTCGCCGTGACCATCACGACGCTCACATCCGGAGGCCTGGTGGCAAGGGAACCGACCAGGTCGTCGGTTAGGAGAGGCATATCCCCATACAGAACGACGATGGTGTCGTCGTCGGCGACGCCGTCGAGGGCAGACAGCCCGACTTCGGTTGCGTGGCCAGTGCCAAGTTGTACCTCCTGGACGGCGACTGATGCCATCTCCGGAAGTAATGGTGTGACCTGATCGGCCCCATGCCCCACAACAACAGCTATCGAGTCGGGTTTCGCCGGTAACACCGCCTCCATCACCCATCCGATCAGCGACCGCCCGGCGGCAGTATGCGCCACCTTTGGCAACTCGGATTTCATCCTCTTCCCCTGGCCCGCGGCCAGGATGAGCACATGGATTGGCAATTCAGCCTTTCGGGTTGTGTGCGCTGGGGGGGCAGGGCTCGAACCCGCTCTTACAGGTCCAAAACCTGCCGTGCTACCGATTACACCACCCCCCATAAAATGAGAGAGCGCTGACAGAATAACTGAAGGAAACAGCTGAGCGACCCAAGGTGCTCCCACCCTGTTGAACTGCACGGTCGGGACCACCCCGCCCTCCCCCTCGCTGCGCGTTGTCCTCCCGCTTGCGCCGAGGTTGGTCCCTGCACGAGCGTCAGCGAGTGGAGGTAGGAGGCAACCCTGGCGGGTTGCTTGGGGGTTGCTCCGCAACTCCAGGGCATGATCCCGCCCGCGTTGAGATCGGGTCGCGTCCCACGCCGAGCCTTGCCGTTGGGAACTAGCCACCCTCCCCCCTCGCTGGCGCTCGGGTACTCGGGAGCCCCAAGGGGGTTCCTTGCCGCAAGCGGAGGGAGAGTAAGAGCAAGCGGAGGGAGAGGCGAAGCAAGCGCGGGAGAGTCGGCGTTGTGCTCCCGAGTCCAAGTCCGAAAAGGAGCTGCAACTCCCTAGCTTTGCAAGAGGATCACCGCGGCGAACGTCAGAACCAACGAGTTCCCCAGGATCGCCGCGACCGCTCGGGCAGTTGGCCCGAGCCGTTGACCGGCGAAGGATCCGACACCAGCGAGGAGTGTTTGCCAGGACAGCGAAGCCAGAAAAGCGCCGCCTGCGAATAGGAACCCCTCTGTTGCCGAGAACTCTTCGGCGATCCCAAGCCCGATTATCACGGCTGCGAAATAGATGATCGTCGTCGGATTGATGATCGTCAGCCCGACAAATCGAACATAGGTCCGGCCCAGTTCTCCGATGTTGGGGCCGCTCCGCTTGACAAACTGGGCCGGACCAGATCGGATTCGCAGGAGCCCCCTGACGGCGATGAGAATCAGCAAGACTGCACTGGCGACGCGAAATTCGTCACCGACCGAGTTGACCGTCTCGCTGAGAGCAACCCCACCAATCACTGCAAGGCTTGCGTACATCAAGTCGGCAGTTGCTGCCCCGGCGCCGGCCGCGAAGGACTGGGCGAAGCCATTTCTCAATCCGGATTCGACGATAAGCACTGAAATCGCACCGACGGGAATTGCGATTCCGTAGCCGGCCAGCAAACCGGTCAAAAGGGCTTCCACGTCAGTCCTCGGCGTTCTCGACCCGCTCCACCCCTTTGGGTCGGAGATCAACACCAACAGCTGCCCGTGTGCCAGATACCGAGCCTGCAGCCTCTGCGGCTTCGGCTCGATCGCTGAAGAACCCATAACAAGCAGGGCCGGTGCCCGTGAGTAGCACTGCCGAGTCCCAAAGCAGGCCAACATCGTGCACGAAGTCGCCGAGGGCTGGTTGAAGATCAACGGCTGCCCGGTAGAGGTCGTTTTGGAAGGGGAAGGTGTCACGGAGAGCAGGCGGCAGAAAGCGATCCGGGAGTTCAAATCCCCCGGGCTCACCCAGGTCGTCCCATCTCTGATACACATCGGCTGTCGACAGTTCGAAGTTCGGCACGACAACAGCAACAGCAAACCCTTCGAGGCCAGTCATCTTCTCCAGCTTCTCTCCATACCCCGTCATCTCCACTGTCCCCCCGGAAAGGAGAACCGGGACATCGGCGCCGATCCGCGGGGCAATGTCCACCGCAAATGATGGCGGGCGTTTAGCCAGCTCACAGCAGGCCAGGAGGGCGGCTGCGGCGTCGGAAGAGCCGCCACCCAGCCCGGCCGAAACTGCGATCTCCTTCTGTAGTAGAACCGAGACCGGGGGCACTGCTACCGACTTTCGGAACTCCTCGATGGCCCTGACCACGAGATTGTCGGCACCGTCGGAAACATCTGCGCCACTGACTTCCAGCTCGTCCTCGTCCGCGACGGCGAAGTCGATCAGATCGCACCACTCGATGGTTTGAACGACCGATCGCAAAGGGTGATATCCACGTTCGTCGCGACTGCGAACAAGCAGGTTCAGGTTGATCTTCGCCGGTGCCTCGTACCTCATGTCTCCACACCAGCCAGGGCGAGGAACTCCGCCGGAGAAAGGTCTTCGGCCCTGCGGGTCGGGGCAATTCCAACGCTCTCGAGGATCTGCGTTGGATCGTCCAGAACTCCGTCGAGTGAGCGGCGCAACATCTTGCGACGTTGTCCGAAGGCAGCCTGCGCCAGCTGAATGGCCCGATCGGCTGTCTGGGGGAATTCGATCCTGGGCATGACTACAACTGATGACTCGACAGTCGGCGGCGGGAAGAAGACCTGCGGGGGGACTCGAAATGCGACAGTCGGCTTGGTGTATATCTGTGCGATGATCGAGGGTAGGCCGTACTCCTTGCCGCCAGGAGCGGCCACGAACCGATCTGCCACTTCCTTCTGCACCAGCACCACAAACAGCTCGATATTCATGTGATTTCGCATGGCATCGAGCACCAACGGCGTGCCAACGTTGTAGGGAAGGTTCGCCACCATCTTCCATGGCCCTGTTCCCAGCGCCAGACCGAGGTCGACATCGGTGATGTCCTCGATACGGAGCTCCACACCCGTTCCATCCAGGACTTCCGTCAGCAACCGTCCCAATCCTGCATCAACCTCGTAGGCAACAACATCGCCACCCGCCGCTGCCAGGGCCAGAGTCAACGTGCCGGTTCCAGCGCCAACTTCCACGATTCGATCGCCCGGACCCACACCGGCCGTAGTGACGATCTTGCGGGTGATGTTCCCATCGGCGAGAAAGTGCTGCCCGAGCCGCCGGTTCGGTGAGAGACCATATCGATCGAGAAGGTCCGCGATCTCGGATCTGGTCTGGGCGCTCAAGGCGCGAAGACCTTGGTGGCATTCTCCGAGGTAAACGCGGCCACATCGGTTACCGGAAGACCCCAGACGTCAGAAAGTGCCTTGCCGACCAGGGCGACCCACGCCGGCTCGTTGGGCCGACCGCGATATGGCGGCGGAGCCAGATATGGCGTATCCGTCTCGATCAAGGCCCGTTCCGGTGGGACCAGGGATGCCCCGAGGCGGATCGTCTCACCTGTCTCGAAGGCCACCGGCCCGGCGTACGAGAACATGACTCCGAGTTCGAGGAACCGCTTGGTCCATCGCGTCCCGCCTGTCCAACAATGGAGCACGCTTCTGCTGCCCGCTTCTTTCTCCTGGAGGATCTCGAACACTTCTGAGAATGCATCGCGGCAGTGGACCACCACGGGCAGGTCGTGCTCGATTGCAAGATCGACCTGCTCTGAGAACGATCGGATCTGGGCTTCGCGTGGCGCGAGATTGCGGTAGAAGTCCAATCCCGTCTCCCCGATCGCAGAAACCAGTGGGGCCAAAGACTCGATCCGGGACCGCTCGGAGTCCCATCGCTCGGCCTCATGAGGGTGCAGCCCTGCCGTCGCAAGGACTCTTCCAGGGAAGCGCTCACTCAGTTCGACAGCAGCTGCCGATGAGGCGGCGTCCACGCCAGGTGCGACCACCCAGTCGACGGCATCGGCTCGACTCAAAAGTTCCTCAGCGTCTCGTTCGTCGAGCTGCAGATGGCAATGTGTGTCGACCCAAGTCACCGACGCATCACCCACTACCGGCGTTGTAGGCTCGACGGGAAGGAGGAATCTCTGCATGGACAGTGGAATCGCACGCAAGATTGACGACCTTGGTCGGATCGTCATTCCCGCCGAGACACGAAAGCTGTTCAACATCAGAGAAGGGGATCATCTGTTCATCGCCGTAGAGGGGGGTTCCATAGTCATGCGGAAGATGACTGACACCTGCACTTTCTGCGGCACCGACGATGGCGTCAAGCAATTCAAGGGCAAGGGGATCTGCGCGGGTTGCAGAAATCAACTCATCCCCTGATCGTCAAGCAGAGCCTGATAAATGTCGCGACGGCCCGTTCCCAGGTCTCCTGCAACCATTCTGGCGGCTTCGGATAGAGACGTCCCGGAGGCAACCAGCCGCTTCGCCGCCTCCACTGCAACGCCCAGGTCTGCTCCGACCGTATTCGCTGGCCCGATGACGAGTGTGAGTTCGCCTTTGACCTGACGCGGTCGCCATTGCTCGACTGCTTCGCCGAGGGTCCCGACCCAAACCTCTTCATGCAACTTGGTCAGTTCCCGGTTTATCGAGATCTGCCTGTCAGCCCCGAGCACCTCGAGAAATTCCTCGAGGTCGCCGATCAGGCGATGTGGCGTGACAAACCAAACGACTGGCCGGTTTTCCATGGCGGTGGCCTCGATCCGTGTGCGCCTCTCCTTGGCCTTCTTGGGCAAGAAGCCCTCGAACACAAAACGTCCGCCTTGGAACCCGGATAACGCCACGGACATGGTCACCGAGCTCGGACCGGGAATGACCGTAACTTTCATCCCGGCTTGTCGTGCCAATCGAACCGCCACAGATCCAGGGTCGGAGATTGTTGGCATACCGGCATCGGAGACCAGCGCCACTTTCATGCCGGCCCGAAGATCATCGACGAGCATTTCGGTACGTTCCGACTCATTGCCAGCGAATAGGGACCTGGTTTTCACCTTCAAATCGAGGTGGTTCAAGAGCTTGGCCACCCTCCTCGTGTCTTCGGCATAAACGACATCAACCAATGACAGTGTCTTCGCCAAACGATGCGAAATATCGCCGAGGTTCCCGATCGGCGTGGCACAAACAAACAATTGACCCGGATCACTCATCAAACGTCACTATCGCACCGAGGCCTGGGACCAGACGTCCCGCTGGGAACTCGATGACGTCCCAGGCTTCGGGGAAGAAAGCGATCCGGTTCGGGCGCAGATCACGTATCTCCAAGACTTCTCCGGATGGGGACGTCGATACGGCTCTGATATGTCTACTGAAGCCGATGGTGTGGATGCTCCTGGTCCGGATCAAAAGGCCGTTTTTTGCACTAGGGGAACGCATTCCGAGGAAACGATCCGCAAAGGTTTCCGCTTTTGCCACGGTGGCACCGTCCCATCCCGGCGACCGCAATTTCACAAGCCTCACCGCAACAAAGCTAGCGGTAGGGAGGGCCGTAAAACAGACCTTCGGTGGTCTGACATGGGCCTAGCTTTTCAGCGAATCGCGGATGCCTTCGCCCACTGCCGGAATGTCCGAGGCGATGAAGGCCAACTGGTCGTTGATGACCTCAACCCAGGCAAAAGCGGCATCGGGGATATTGGTGGTTGCGTACTCCAAAAACGCAATCCGGGTTTCTTCTAGATCCTGGCCGGTGTCGCCCTCATAGAGAATCAAGAACGCCGCATTGGTTCCGTCGTACCAGAGGGAATAACGGTCCCCTCCCCAGCCATCGGCGGCAGTGAGAGTCGCCTCTTCGTCCATGACTCCCCCAAACATGACTCTTAGACCAAACTCACCCCAGACCGAGTTTTCCTCGAGGGTGTATCCGGGAACTGTGATGTCCGGCATTCGAACATCTATTGGCAAATCTCGCCCGTAGTCATCTGGAGTGATTATCTGCTCGGTCGAGCCAGGAAGGTCCAGCAGCCGACCGTATGCCTCGTCGACACTGTCCCAGCCATCGCTGAGGTATAAACCCTGAACAAAAGCAAGCCCGGTGTCATATGGGAAAATCAGCGTCTCCTGGAGAAACCGTGGTGCAGCGTCGAGCTGACCGGTGCCTGCCTGGAGGGCCTCCGCAAAGAACTCGCCCAGCTCGGTCTGGCTCAGGGTCTGCAGATACAGGACCTCGTTGAGGCTGGCGTCGCCCTCGATCAGTGCCTGATACGCCGAAGCTTCGTCATATCTCTGCTCATCGAACATTGCCTGGTACCCAGCGTGGAAATCAAAATTCTGGTCAGTAAGGGAGTGGGTCAACTCGTGGACCATGGTCGCTTTCTGAACTGGGCTGAAGCCGTCATCCCGGATTGGCACTACCAGCTCCCCCGTCTCGCCGTCATAGAAACCCGCTACCTGCTCGCCGTAGAGATCCGACAGGAGGGTTGCCAGGTCTGCAGTCTTGCTGAGAAGGCCAAGCAATTGATAGAGGGCCTCGTCAACCGGAAAATCCTCGGCTTCCTCTTCGATCTGGGCCCTGACCCGCGCCTCCAGTTCGGCTTCGGTGACAACAGAGATCAGGGGTGGCTCGATGAAACTGAGCTCACGAAGGTCCTGCGTCAGGTTTACCAGGGCAAGCAACTCGTCTCGGACTTCCTGCGGAAGACCCTCCGTGCCAGGCAGCTCGGTGATGGGTGGCGGGCTCGTTGTGGTCGATGCGGTCGGGTCGGTCTGGTTTGCGGTCGTTGTCGAAGTCGTAGCTCCGGCGAGCGTTGTGTTCGACGTGTTGGACTCACACCCGCTCACGATCAGTATGAGGGCGACAAGAAGAGAGAAGCGACGAAGAAACAGCATCGGACAACAGGTTACCGGCGAGGTCGGTAATAACTCTGTAGGTCAGGTGGACCATCGTTCCAGATCATCCGGATCGAGGGGCGGCGACGAAGAGAAGTTATGACATCGAGCACAGTTCCACCTCAAACACAGCCAAGAACATCACGTCTCCGCTGGTACAACCTGCTTATGGGTTTGCTTCATGCCGCCCAAGGCTTCGCTGTTTTGGCTTTGGCCAACGACTTCACACTCCCGGTAATTGCGACCTACATGGATGGGCCTCCCGGAGCCGGAACGCCATCGGTGGAGCCGGTTTTCGATCTAAGGATCGCATGGGGCGTCGCGGCTTTCCTCTTCCTGTCCGCAATCGCGCACATCGTTATTGCGTCTCCGGGCGTCTACACCTGGTATCGCCGCAACCTGGAGAACAACCGCAACTACGCGCGATGGATCGAATACTCGCTGTCGTCCTCGATCATGATCATCTTGATCGCGATGCTCGTCGGCATCGCCGATATCGCGGCTCTCATTGCTCTCGCCGGCGTCAATGCCTCCATGATCCTGTTCGGCTTGCTCCAGGAGAAGTACGAAAACCCGGGCCGGGACGTCAGTTGGATTTCATATTGGTTTGGCGTTTTGGCCGGTGCCGTACCGTGGCTGGCAATAGCGTGGTACTTGTTCAGCCCTGGATTCGACGCCAACCCTCCCGGATTCGTCTACGGGATATTCGTTTCGCTGTTCGTGTTCTTCAACATCTTCGCAATCGTCATGGTGCTGCAATACAAGAAGGTCGGTAGATGGGCCAACTACGAATTTGGTGAGTCGACGTATGTGCTGCTGAGCTTGCTGGCGAAGTCCGCCCTCGCCTGGCAGGTGTTCGGCGGCACCCTAGCTGCGTGACTCATTCCCCTCGAGCAGCCTCGTAAGCCTCAATGGCGCGGAGGCGGGCCATGGCATGATCGACCATCGGCTCGGGGTAGTCCTTGCCGAGAACAAAGTTGTAGCGCGCCAGCTCGTCGCTTCCCCATCCGGCGGGTGAGTGGATTTGGGGAGCGGGTAACCCGGCGAGCTCAGGCACCCATCGTCTGATATATGCACCGTCTGGATCGAACTTCTTGGATTGGGTCATTGGATTGAAGACGCGGAAGTAAGGGGCTGCATCGGTGCCCACACCGGCCACCCATTGCCAGTTGCCCACGTTCTGCGGAGTGTCGCCATCGAGCAGGTGGTGACGCAAAAACCGTTCACCGATCCTCCAGTCGACAAGAAGATCCTTGACCAGAAACGAAGCCACGACCATACGGATGCGATTGTGAATCCAACCCTCCCCCTGCAACTGCCTCATTCCGGCGTCAACGATCGGATATCCGGTTCGACCTGATTGCCACGCCGCGATCTGATCAGGGTCGTTGATCCACAGCATGGATTCGTAGTCGAAGCGCATTGGCTTGTCCACGCTGTGTGGCCATCTGGCCAAAACGTGGGCGTAGAAGTCACGCCAGGCCAGCTGTCGTCGAAAGGCAATCCGACCCGGGGTACTCCCTGACGTCCGGTCGAAAACCAGCCGGGGGCCGATCCACCCGTACTTGAGGTCAATTGACATATGGCTCGTCGAATCGAGGTCCGGCCGATCCCGTTCCTTGTGGTAGGAATCAATCTTGTTCAGGAAGTCGATGAAACGAGTTGATGCACCGTCTTCACCGGCGTGCTCAACTTCTGGAACGTCCGGCAAACCATCACCCACATCGGCGAGCACCCGCGCTTTGCCAGGATCTCCGACCGGGACTACTGGCCGATCGGACCATGAGCGGAAGAAGGGTGTGAACACCCGATAGGTGTTTCCGCTACCGGTCAGGATGGATCCCGGTGGATGGATGTAGTTGCCGTCATGGAGATCGAGGTCGACAAGCCGGCTGATGCGGTCATCCCGACTCGAGCCAAATGGAGTGACGTCACGATTGGCATGGACGATATCGGCCCCTACCCGTGCCACGACGTCAGGCACCACCCTGGTGGGGTCTCCCCGAAGGACCAGGAGTCGGCCTCCTTGATCGGACAGCCTGGTATCGAGCGATTTGAGCCCTGCGATCAGGTAGGAACGGCGGCGGTTCGAAACCGCGTCGTAGAGGTCGGGATCGATTACGAATAGGGCACATACCTCATCGGCTTGCGTGCCCGCCGCCCAAGCAGGATTGTCTTCCAGTCGGGCATCCCGACGAAACCAAACCACGGACCTCCCCACTTCCTAACCGCGCTCCGGAGGGTCGGGGAAGAGTGTGTTGGTTCGATACAGGTAGTCCCCGTATTCGGGGCCTCGTCTGACAATCGACTCTTCCAACGTACCGGACCCGGTCACTTTGAACAAGGATCCATGACCGAAACGGCGGAGATCCTCGGGCATAACCTGGACGATCGGCGCAGCTGAATCCTGAGCTGGCTCAATTGCGCAGCGCCCTCCTGTAGAACTCAATTGTCTTGTCGGCGACCGCCTCGATTGTGTAGAACTCGGTGAACCTGTCCTTGGCAGAGTCAACCAAAGACTTCGCGAGGTCTTTGTCCACAAGCACGCGCGAGATGGCGGCAGCCATTTCGTCCGGAGCCTCCAACGACACCAGCATGACCACCGGTGTCTCGCCGCCAGCCACTTCGCGAACTGACGGGATATCACTCGCAACGACAGGGACTTCGAGGGCCATTGCCTCGATCAATACGCCAGGAGACCCCTCTGTTCTCGACGGAACCACCACAACATCGGCAGCACACATCAAGTCGGGCACGTCGGTCCTGTGACCCGCGAATGTCACGGCTTCGTCGAGCCCGCCGGTGGCCGCGGTCCGTCGAAGGTTGGCTGAGGCCGGACCCTCCCTGCCCGCAATCAAGAGGTGGGCTTCGGGGACGCACTCCCTCACACCGGCAAAGGCTGATAACAGAAGATCGAGACCTTTCATGTGGTAATGCCTGCCAGCTGCCATAACAAGTGGCACTTGATCGCCTAGTCCGAGCGAACGCCGCACGTCGGCCCGTCTTCCCGGAGAGTTAGCGCCGAGCATGCCAAGGTCCCGACCCCGCGGAATCACCTCGACGCGGTCCCGGGGAACTCGCAGTCGCGTGGCCATTAGATCGGCGCTGCTTGCCGACACGGCATGAAACCTACGGACCAACCTGGCCGTTATTGCGTCCGTCAAGTGCGCGGCTCGTACTTTCCAGCGCCGGTACTCAGGGTTGGACAGGTGTTCGGGGCCGTATAACTCGGTGACGAAGCTGGAAACCACAGGTATTCGAGCGAGTCGCGCTGCGACCCGGGCGGTCACATCGGCTTCGAACAATATCGTGTGAACAAGGTCCGGACGCAGCGACCTGAGCAATTTGAGTCCTCGAAATACGGCCATGATGCGACCCCCGCCACCTGCGATGCTGTGCAATGAAACTCCACTAGCGTCGAGGCTTCCGCCCACCCCCACACGGTCCACCAGGTAGGCCACGTGGAGATCGATGCCGTCCTTGACCAGGTAGGGAGCCACCATCGCCAGAGACTGTTCGGCACCGCCAACAGCAAGGCTATCGATGACGATCAATATTCTGAGCCGAGCATTTATCGAACGTTTCACGCCTGGTGCTCATGCCTTCGGACTCGTTGAGCTAGATCGGACATGGTCAGGTTTTCGAGGAGGCCCTCGTCGATGCCCTTGCGGGCTTCCTCAAACAGAACTTCGAAGGCTCGGCGCGATCTCCGCGGGTGCCCCGCGAGATTGTGGCTGTGGAACCACATGTGGAAGAGCGAAGACGTCCGAACTGCGCCACGGAGGCGTCGGCGCACGACCCGACCCCAGAGTTCATCGCCCAGCCGGTCGGCGGTTTTCGAACCGGGATTGAAGAGGTACGTCTGAGGGATCGCCACCAGATCGCCCTTGATCTCGGGGCGGAATGCGCCGGAACGAAGGGGGCGAACCCGATCCATAGCTAGGGCCATCTTCTTCAGTGGGGGCGACATCTGTGTGAAACGATCGGGTGTGTGACTCCGATAAGCCAAGAATCCCGCTTCGGCGAGAAGTCCCAGATGCCCTATCGAGTTGCGCGGAAACACGTATGACATCAGGTTCAGACCGCTCTCCGCGGCAGCGCTCAAGCAAGCCTCGAGATCGGAGCGAAAGGCCTCCTCAGTGCAACCCTCGTCGCCGGCGATGACATGCCCGAACGAGTGCGAGGCGAGCTCGTGTGGTATGTGGCTCTCTCTGATCCTCGCGACCAGATCAGGGCCATACCAGGTGGGGTCGTCGGTGAGCGACGTGCCGGGGTCGAGGTCGTACCAGTCACCGGCGAACCACGAATAATCGGGCCGCACTATTTCCGGATGTTTCATTCCGGTGGATTGTCCACATCGGGGCAAGAAGAGATGGCCTACCACGGCCCAAGTCGCCGAAATCTCGTACTCTTCCATCACCTCGAGCAATTCGGCCACCACCCGCCGCTCTTCGAGATAGGGCGACCTGTCATGTGGTGAACCATGGTGAACTGCGCCCCACGACATCTCGAGATCGATCGATATTACGAAGGCGGCTGCCCCATCTAAGACCATAAAAAGTCACTGTACCGACGGCCTTTAAATACCCTGGCCTGGTGCCCCATGGCAAGGGGCCCCGGACATGCGTGAGGATTGCGGACCGCGGGCAAAAGGTTTCAGCGGCGATCTTCCCGGGGCCAGTGTATGCAACCGCCGAGAGGAGTTCGGGGCGGCGGCATGCGACTGTCACCGATCGCACCCTGACTGTGAATGAGGTTTATCCCCTCAACCTGCTGCAAGGTCGGACATCGAGACTGCAAGTCTTTTCATTCCAGTGCGAATTCGGCTTTTCACCGTACCTTCGGGTGCTCCTAACCGACGAGCAACCTCGACGTAGCTCAGGCCCTCGAGGTAGGCCAGGGAAATTGCCTCCCTCTCGCCGTCCGGGAGGTCGTTCAGAGCGGCTCGCACATTCTCGGAGATCGTAAGGGCCCAAACGTCGTCGACGACGTCAGAATGATCCCGGTCAGGTGGTTTAAGCTCCCGCCGGGACCGAGCGACTTCGGAGCGGACGGCGTCGACCGCCCTGCGATGGGCAATAGTCACCAGGAAGTTGCGAAGCGATCCGCGTCTGGCATCAAATCTTTCCGGTGCGTCCCAAAATCGAAAGAACGTGTCCTGAACCACGTCTTCGGCGAGCGTTGGATTGTGAAGCACCCTTCGAGCAACCGATCTGACCGCTCCTCCGTGTTCTCCCATCACGGTCTCCATTGCGGCCTCATCGCCCCTCAAGACAAGGTCGGCTAGCGCCTTGTCGCGTTCATCAACTCCGACCATCAAACCTCGAATCGAGACCCACCGATGCTAATGGTGGAGGGCCGGGACCAGCATTTTGGCGGTACCGACTAGGGCACGATTAACGGGCTTGTGTTTGGAGGCACCAATTTATTTCCCATCCGACGCACTGGGCGGCGCCGAACCAGACATGATGGGTAACAGAATCGCAATCATCGGCACCGGTATTTCCGGCCTCGGGGCAGCCTGGGGGCTCCATGCAGATAACGAAATCACCGTTTATGAAGCGGCCGATCGTTTGGGCGGGCACTCCAACACCATCAAGGTCGACACGCCTCTGGGAGAAACGTCCGTCGATACCGGTTTCATTGTCTATAACAATGAGACCTACCCAAATCTTTCCCGGCTATTTGCCAAACTCGAAGTCGCGACCGAGCCCAGCGACATGTCCTTCTCATATTCAGTTGACGGCGACTTCGAATACGGGGCAAGCCTTTCTCTGTGCGAGGCTGGGTTCCGGCTGGGCCGGATAAATGTAGAACAGTGGAGTTTCTCCCGACCATGAAGCGATACTCCCGCTTGTTCAATATCGTGACCAATCCATGATCGGCAACGACACACCGGATCGCCTCGCCGCACGCCTCGGCGTGATGGCGGCTGCGATTGCGGGTGACTCGGGCGGGCTCTATCAACTGGTTGCAAGGCTGTTGGACGACGGCGTGCCCCTCGACGTCATTCTCTTCGACATTCTCATTCCCACCGAAAGAGATGTGGGCCAGCGCTGGCAGCAGGGTGACGTGCTCATCTCGGAGGAACATGCCGCCACAGCGACCATGGAGACGGTTGTCTCCCTGATCGCGGGATCCTTCGATCCATCGGATAACGGTCCCCGAATAGTGATTGCGGCAGCCGAAGGAGATGACCATTCTCTTCCGGGGCGCCTGATTGCGGCCCACCTGCTTTTCCTCGGCTACCGGACGGCATACCTGGGTGGCAACGTCAAGGCCTCAGATCTGGCGGAATATCTCCAGGGCGAACCGGCTGATGCAGTTGTTCTCTCTTGCGCCCTGCCCACACATCTGATTGGTGCGCGTTCGTCGATCCAGGTAAGCCATCATGCAGGGGTCCCTGTTGTCGCCGGGGGCAATGGGTTTGGCCCGGGTGGGGTCTGGGCCACGCCGTTGGGGGCAGACGTATGGGTTCCGACTCCCCGGCAGGTGTCAGAGACTCTGGAATCGTGGAATCCGGACCCCGCGACTTCGGAAGCCCGAGCAGTTGATATGACTTCCGACGTCGCCGCACTCATCAATCGCCGGATGAGAATCGTGTCATCCGCCCAGGACCACGTCGCGGCCGGAGGCAATCAATACCCCGATCGGGAAACCACCGACGAGATCGATCATCTTCTGAGTGCTGTGGGAGCGGCGATGTTTGTTGGCGATTCGGCTCTGTTGTCGGCCGAAATCAAATGGCAACAAGCGATGCTCGCTGCTCACAGCAGAACCGACTCGGATCAAATTGTCGAGGCGATGGTCGCCGCTCTGGAGTTGGAATCGCCCCTGGCTGCTGAGTTCATGCAGGCGACAATCCGGGCCAAATCCTGACCACTCCGGGGC
Organism: Acidimicrobiia bacterium; assembly: GCA_041751055.1. Classification (GTDB taxonomy): domain Bacteria; phylum Actinomycetota; class Acidimicrobiia; order Spongiisociales; family ZC4RG35; genus MA-ANB-1. The sequence goes on from JBGSYD010000011.1 coordinate 27,618, forward strand.
CAGCCACACCATGATGGAGAACGCATGGAGCCGTCGTCTGATAACGGTTCCAGCCGTTTATCTCAGCTTTGCAGCCCTGACTCTTGCCATGCCCATAGTGATGACGGTGGCGGCAGTTACCGATCTCGGCAGGTGGTTCAGACGGCGTAAGCCAGCCATTGCCATGCGCATTACGGTGTTCGGCTGGTGTTACCTCTTGGGTGAAACGTGTGCGGTGGCCGCCATGGCCCTGGCAGCGTTGTTGGGGCGCGACCTATCAATCAAAGCCACCTACCGATTGCAGCAGGTCTGGCTCAACTGGAACTTCGATATGCTCAGTCTGGCCTTCAGTCTGAATTTCGAGGTCGAAGGAACCACGGAGATCACCCCAGCGCCATTTGTGCTGCTCTCCCGCCACGCCTCACTCATCGACACGATGCTCCCTGGCCGATACGTCGTCGGGCCCCACGGCCTGAGACTTCGCTATGTGTTGAAAAAGGAGCTGCTGATCGACCCAGCTCTCGACATAGGCGGCAACCGCCTCCCCAACTACTTCATTGACAGGGGAGGCAGCGCGGCGCAGGAACTCGATGGTATCCGTCACCTCGCTTCCGGATTGGGAACCCGAGACGCCGTACTGATATATCCAGAGGGGACACGCTATTCAGACGCAAAACGCAAAAAATACGTCGACCGAATCACCCGGCGGGGTGGACCCGCCGCTGACGTCGCCTCCACCTACCGGCACGTGCTGCCGCCGCGCCCGGCCGGGACGCTTGCGATTCTCGACGTATCGGAGGCCGACGTGGTGATCCTGGCACACCGTGGATTGGAAGGCTTCGCGACCCTTGCGGACATGTGGGACGGCGGTCTGGTGGGGTCAACTGTGGAAGTCCTGTTTCGCCGGATCCCGAAATCGCAAATTCCCTCTGATCGGGATTCACAACAGCTGTGGCTGTACCAGGTCTGGGCCGAGGTCGACCAATGGGTCAATGACACAGCCGGGCGGATTCGCCGTATTCGATAGTTGGGTGGAGCTGAGGGGATTTGAACCCCTGACCCCCTGATTGCGAACCAGGTGCTCTGCCAGGCTGAGCTACAGCCCCAATCGTTGTGGGACGGTGATTGTATCCCTGCTCGGTCTATCAGCCAGTCGAGTTAGTTGGCGACGACCTTGATCTGCGGCTCTTCGAAAGCCGGCCGCTGCGCAGAGACATGACTGATCTTCAGCCGGTATTCGCGTCGTTGCTTCACCTGGGCGAGAGCCGCAACGTAGAGGAAAAGCAGAGAGTCAGTGAACAGGTGGATGAGGAGATAACTCATCGACATCTTCAACAAGGCCAGCCCTGCTGTGGCCAAGGCGAGAAGGACAAGTACGCTCAAAACCGCCCGGCGGCGATTACGTACCGAATACCGCTCAGGGGAGACAATTGTATTGCGGGGGCGCTTCTGAACGTCTGCCATGAGGTGGGTGAAACGGTCGAATTCCTCAGCGGACTGCAACGAAGCCTCCCTACGGTCACCGAAGACGGTGGGTAGCAAGTAGATGCTCCACACTGCGGCTATTACCAGCAAGCCGACAATGACTGGGGTTTCCATTACTCCTAGTTCTCCGTCCGATTGAGAGCGTAGCTAACGAAGGCTCACAAGCCAACGACTCAAGATCTCGACCATAAACCAGAACGTCCACCGGACTTTTCCAGCAGCCGCACGTGCCTGATCTCGACATCCCTTTCCACACTCTTCACCATGTCATAAATGGTCAAAGCTGCCACAGATGCTGCGGTCAAGGCCTCCATCTCGACACCGGTACGACCGGTCGTGCTAACTATAGCAAGCACATGGATTCCATGCCCAGTTCGGGTCAACGTCACCTCAGCCCCGGTGAGAGCGATCGGATGACATAAAGGGATGAGATCTGCTGTTTTCTTGGCAGCATTGATCCCGGCGATCCGGGCTGCAGCAGCCGCATCCCCCTTGGGAAGATCGTTCTGGAAGAATCGGTCGGTTAATCCAGGGCTCATGACGACCTCGGCTTCTGCGATCGCTTTCCGGGCCGTTTCCTCTTTGGCTCCAACGTCCACCATGTGGACCGCGCCATCCTCGGTCAGATGGGTCATGGGCTTATCCTCAGGCATCTATCCAACTCCTCGTCTCCGGTGAGCGAAAGAGTTCCACCTCGAAACTCTGACCGGCCTTGATCTCGGCTATGCCCACGGCGATCAACCCGAACGCATCGGATGCGGCCAGACCGGACAGCACGTGGGAGCCCTGCCCCCCGGACGATCTTGCAATCAACTTCCCATTGGCCTCCAGCTTCAGGCCGACTCTCAGGAATTCCAGACGATCGGGGTCGGAGCGGATCTTTTCTCCTGCGACCGCCCGAACCCGGGGGCGGAAAACGCTCGTGGCCGATTGCATGGCGAGCAATGCCGGCCGGACCAGCTGTTCGTATGCAACCACCGCCGACACCGGATTTCCCGGTAGACCGAAGAAGGGGACCCCTCCGACAGTTCCAAAAGCAAACGGCTTGGCCGGCTTGATCGCGACCTTCCAGAAATCGATCTCCCCGAGGTCGCCCAGAACCGATCTCACATAATCATGGTCACCCATCGACACACCACCGGAGGTGACAATCGCATCAGATCCTGCGGCCGCTCTGGCAAACGCGGCGTGCAGGTCGACCGGATCATCGCGAACGATTCCCTGGTCGAGCACGGTCGCCACTTCGGACAGAAACGAGTGGAGCAAAACCCTGTTGGAATCCCGGATTTGACCCGGACGGAGGACTGCGGCCGACGCGGGCGCAAGTTCGTCGCCGGTGCTGAACAAAGCCACACGCGGGCGCCGCGAGACGAGTGGTTGTGCGGCGCCAATGGCGGCAAGTACACCCAGGTGAGTGGAATGGATCCGCGTGCCCCGAGCGAAAACGATTGCCCCCTTGGGTATGTCGCTGCCGGCAGATCGTACCGAGGTCCCCTCGTCGACGATAGGGCTGATTTTCACGACATCGTCCAAACGCTCTGTGTCTTCGATTCGAACGACAGTGTCGGCCCCTGCCGGCATCGGCGCCCCCGTCATGATCTTCATGGCCGTTCCTGGTTCCACGACCTGGGTGGTCGCGTGACCCGCAGAGATCTCACCGATCACGCGAAGTAGGGCGCCCGGTGAGCCAACATCGGATGCCCGCACGGCATAGCCATCCATCGCCGAGTTGGGGAACGCTGGAATCGGCTCCCTGGCCACTACGTCCTGGGATACGACACGGCCCAGGGCGGAGGCAAGTTCAACAGTCTCCTCCCCGAGGTGGCGGATTGAACCGAGGACGGCTGCCTGGGCTTCCTCGAGCGAGATCACGGCTTGGTTAGCCGCCGGAGGAAGTCAGCGAAATCAGTCCCGAACCGGTGGAGCCCCAACTCGACCGTTGCTTCCAGCAAACCCTTTGGAGTGCCCACGTCGAGCAGGTCGGTTTGGGTGACAAAGCCGCGCATGTCCCCGGTTCGACCCAATTCGTCGATTGCATCTGTCAGCTGGATCTCTCCCAACGCTCCGGGTTCGGTCTTTTCGAGTATCGGAAAGATCTCCGGAGTGAACAAATACCGGCCCACCAGCCCCAGGCGCGACGGGGCGTTGTCGATCCCGGGTTTCTCCACGGCACCGTTCAAATCCAGATAGCCGTCGACCACCTCGGAGTCGGGGACCACGAATCCGTATTTGTCGAGGTACTCGTCCGGGTACTCCTTGAGACACATGACCGACGTGGAGCCGCCGTTTGAACCCGCCGCGAGCGATCCGAGGACGTCATGTCCGGGCCGCACGATGTTGTCTGACAGCAGGCAGAAGAAGGGCCGATCGCCAACCATTTCCCTGGCCTCGAAAACCGCGTGGCCAAGACCCAACGGCTCTTCTTGGACGGCAGGACGGAGACGTATCTCCTCCAAGCCGGGCAACGCCCCCTCGAGGCTGAAGTGCTGGGAGATCAGGTGCCCGGTGTCGAGATCTACGACCACAACTGCTTCTTTGGCGCCAGCTCGGGCCGCTTCCTCAACCGAATACTGGATGGCTGGCCGGTCGACCACGGTTAAGAGGGCTTTCGGAACCACCCTCGTCGCCGGGCGCATCCTGGTCCCTCGTCCTGCTGCGGGTATCACCGCTACGTCGATTGTCATGCCGGGACCCTTTGCTCGTTGCCTGAGAACATCCTGGAGATATTGGAACGATGACGCCAGAGAATCAAAAGGACGATCAATCCAAGCCATAGCAGCGACAGCCCCATCACGCCCCTCCACAGAGCAAGCGGTACTGCTATCGCCAGAACGACGAGTGACCCGATCGAGGCCGTTTTCGTGAGTTTCACCGTGACCGCCCACACCGCGGTACTGATCAGCGCCACTAGCGGCACCGTGAAGAGCATCACGCCGCCCGCCGTCGCCACGCCTTTGCCGCCTTTGAAGCGGTGGAAGATCGGGTAACAGTGGCCGACGATCGCCGCCAAACCTGCCAGGAAAGCCCAATGGATCGTGGGATCTGCTGTCCCGGAAGCGACCATCCCCATCGCAGCTCCGATTGTGCCTTTCAGGAGATCGCCGACAAAGACCATTGCCGCCGGAAGTCGGCCCAGCGTGCGTAGGACGTTGGAAGCACCTGGATTCCCGCTTCCCTCGACGCGGATATCGATGCCGTGCAGGCGTCCGACGATGACCGCGAAGTCGATGCTGCCGATGGCGTAAGCGGCAACGATGGCGAGGGCGAGGGACATCGCCGCAATCATACGTACCTGGTTCCAAGTACCATGGCCCCTTCGATGTCCCGCACCCCCTTTCGCAATGTCGCTTTGATCGCGCACGTAGACCATGGCAAAACAACCCTTGTCGATGCCATGTTGTCCGCAACCGGCGTGTTCGCTTCGCATGAGGAGCACGTCGACCGCATCATGGACTCCAGTGACCAAGAACGCGAGCGCGGCATCACGATTCTCGCCAAGGCCGCTTCCGTTGAATGGAAAGGGACCAAGATCAACCTGGTCGACACCCCCGGCCACGCCGACTTTGGCGGGGAGGTCGAGCGGGCTCTCGCCATGGTCGACGGTGTCCTGCTGCTTGTTGATGCATCTGAAGGCCCGATGCCCCAAACCCGATACGTCCTCTCCAAGGCGCTCGCATTGCATTTGCCCGCGGTCGTGGTGATCAACAAAGTCGACCGACCTGACTCACGTATGGCTGAGGTCGTCGATGAGGTCTACGAACTGTTCTTCGACCTGGGCGCATCCGACGAGCACATCGACTTCAGGATCATCTCGACTGTTGCCCGCGAAGGCAGGGCCATGGCGGGCATCGGGATTCCGGCAGTAGACGCCGACCTCAGTGCTTTGCTCGACGCCATCGTGGAGACAATCCCGGCGCCATCTGGCGATCCTGACGCACCGCTACAGGCCATGGTTACCAACCTCGATGCCTCCGACTACCTCGGTCGTCTCGCCATCGGTCGGGTGTCCGAAGGCACGTTACGCAGCGGAGAGCATGTGGCGCTGTGCCATTCCAACGAGGAGGAACCGCCCCTCAAGCGTCGACTCACGCAGCTGATGGGATTTGCCGGATTGGGCAGGCTGGATGTCGAGGACCGCACCGCCGGAGACCTCTTTGTCGTTGCAGGGTTCCCAGAAGTGGAGATCGGGGACACGCTCGCCGACCCCAATGACCCCAAACCTATGCCCCGCCTGGAAGTCGACGAGCCCGTGCTCCGCATGACTTTTGGTGTGAACACGTCCACATTGTCCGGACGCTCCGGGAAATTCCTGACATCCCGCCAGATTCGGGATCGTCTCGACCGCGAGGTGCTCGGCAACGTTTCCATCAGGATTGGTGCGACATCCTCCCCCGAAGTCATCGAGGTTGCCGGCCGTGGCGAACTTCAGCTGGCTGTGCTCATCGAGACCATGCGTCGGGAGGGATATGAGATCCAGGTGAGCCGTCCCGAAGTGATCATCAGAGAGATCGATGGCAAGCCCCACGAACCAGTGGAGCGAGCAGTCGTCGATGTGCCGGACGAACATGTCGGAACCGTGACCCAAGGTGCGGCACCGCGCAAGGGAAAGATCACTGATCTCCGGCCGGGCGATGCGGGCAGGACAATAGTGACCCTGGAGGCGCCGGCCCGAGGTCTGCTCGGCTTCCGGTCGCTCTTGATGACATCGACGAGAGGCACTGCACTCGTCCATCAACACCACGCCGGCTGGATGCCGTGGGCAGGTGAACTACCCCATCGAATTGGAGGCGCCATGATCTCGGACCGCGCCGGATCGGTCACGGGCTTCGCCCTGGACAACCTGCAGAAACGCGGCGAGATGTTTGTCGAGCCCGGAGTGGAGGTTTACGAGGGAATGATCATTGGGGAGGCGTCACGTCCCGAAGAGATGGTCGTAAATGTCACTAAAGGCAAACAGCTGACCAACATCCGCACCCATTCGAGCGACGACGCCATAAAGCTCAAGCCCGCACGGCATCTCACTCTCGAGCTTGCGATCGAGTGGATAGCTGACGACGAGCTCGTGGAAGTGACTCCTGATGCGATACGGGTCAGAAAGAAGTTCCTGACCGACGGTGAGAGGCGACGGCACCACAAATAGCCCGCTCAAAGTTGGTACCCAGGGTTGGTACAATTCGGCTGCGGTCGTCCCCCATTACCTCTTGATCAACTGATGCCTACCTACGAATACACCTGTAAGAAATGCCACGAGAACATCGAGGTCTTTCAGCCGTTCAGCGCCAAGCCTCTCAAAAAGCATCAGGAATGTGGTGGTGAGTTGCAAAAGGTCTTTCACGCACGAGGGGTGCTTTTCAAGGGTTCAGGTTTCTACGCCACCGACTCCAGAAAAGCGGACAAGGACTCTTCTGGCAAAGAGCTCGACACCAAAGAATCCAAAAACAAGGAAGCCGCCTCGAAGTCAAACGGTGCCAAACAAAAGCCCGCGGCCAAGAAGGAAGCCGAAGCCTCCAAACCCGCCACCGACTGACCAACAAACCACTGGCTACGTGACCACCGCTTCAATACGTTGGGACCATGTTGTGGTTGCAAAGCCCGCAGTGGGCCCGGTGGGGTCTCGCCATCGTCATCACCGCCGCTGCCATCTGGACTGAGTTCCGACCCGACCCATCCGTCGAACACCCCTTCGCAATCAGCCCGATCGGAGTCGGCGAGCCAATCGGGCCGACCAACACCGAAAACAGGGACATCCCATCGGGCCTACTCGAACCAGTGCCCGATGTCGGTTTTGCCACCCATGGATACGAGCCTGGCGAGCCGATCACCACAGGAGGTCTGAGCGAGAGGCCAATCGTCGTACCGGACGGCTGGTGGTCGATTGCAGTGGCGTTGCCTCCTGGCATCACTGTGGGCAGCGACGTGCAATTGGTGCTGATCGACAGTGGTTTGGTCGTCCCTGGACGGGTCACATCAGTTCCATACGACGACCCGCTTTCCAGCAATGAAGGATCGGTGGCAATACCCCCTGAAAGTGCAGCGGCGGTGGCCGCGGCTCTGCTCAACGGCAGAGTGGCAGTCCTCGTCAGAACAGGATGATCACTACTGTGCCGTCGTGGTTGCTGCCATCATATGGGGTCTAATCCAGGGGCTCACCGAATTCTTACCGGTGTCATCTTCAGGTCATCTCGTCGTTGTGCCGGCGCTTATCGACAAGTTGGGCTACGAGATCTCACAGCCCAGTCTCGCTGTCTCAGCAGTCCTCCACTTGGGAACCCTGATGGCCGTGCTTGTCTATTTTCGATCCGACCTGTTGAAGGTCCTGAGGTTTAGAAGCGATCCTGAAGGCAAGAAGATCGCCGTGCTCGTGGCGATCGGGACCATTCCGGCATTGATCGGTCTTCCCTTGCGCGACTCACTCGACCGGTTTCAAGACAATGTCTCAGCGGTAGGTTGGGCTCTTGTCGCCACAGGGGTGATCCTCATCGTCGGTCAGCGCCTCGCCACGGGTAGCAGAGTTCTCGCCGAGGGCCGTGTCCCCGATGCCGTCGTGATCGGCATCGCCCAGATGTTCGCCCTGGTGCCGGGAATCTCTCGTTCGGGAAGCACGATCAGCGCCGGAAACGGGCGCCAATTCAGTCCGATCGAGGCGGCGCGCTTCTCATTCCTTCTCGGCATACCAGCCATCGCCGGCGGTGGACTGAGTCAGTTGCTCGATCTCAGTGGGAGCCCTGAACTCGGCCCTGAGCTGGTTGTCGGAACGGTTGTCGCCGCCGTCTCCGGGTATGGAGCCATCGCCTTGCTGCTCAGTGCGTTGCGCCGGGTAGGACTCCTGCCGTTTGCCGCTTACTGCTTTGCAATAGGCGCGGTAGCCATTACCTGGTTGTAGCCGTCACTGCGAATAGTTACTCGACATCCGCATCGTCTCCGCGATGTAAACGTTGATCAGTGCGGGCAGTCCCGACCGCCGGGCTCGCTCCAATGCGGGCCTGATCTCCTCGGGTCGATCCACGAACTCCCCGTAGGCACCCAAGCCTTTGACCATTTCGTGATACGGGCGAACACCGAGATCGGTGGCAACCAACCGATCCGGAAACGCCATTCGGTGAAATGTCTTGATATTGCTCCACACCCCATCGTTGCCGACAACGCCGATAATGGGGAGTCCGAGGCGAACCATGGTGTCGTACTCCATCGCATTGAAACCGAAGGCACCATCACCGAAAACGATTCCAACCGTCTTGTCCGGGCAGGCAATAGCGGCGGCGATCGCATACGGGGCACCGGTTCCGAGGGTGCCGAATGGCCCGGGATCGAGGACATGGCCTGGAGTCGAGACCTGGAGCCACCGTGCCGTTGTGGAGACGATGTCTCCACCGTCGACCGCAACAATTGAGTCGGGCCCGAAGAACTCGGCCACCTCCCGGCCGAACCTCTGGGGCATCACCGGCGAGGAGTTGTCATCGGATTCGCGGGCCAACTCTTCAGCTCTCTCCGCCTCGCGAACCAGGATTTCGGCCGTCCACGAAGATGGGTTGGACCTCCCGATCTCGTCCCCGAGGTCGACCAGCTGGGCAACCACAGTCATCGGGTCGGCGACAACGCCGATTTCGGCGTCACGATTCCACCCGATTTTCGAAGGGTCCGCATCGACCTGGATAACGGTGGCATCGCGGCTTATCTTCTCGCCGTACGAGGTTCGAAAATCCCAATCAACCCCGAGCGCCAGCACGACATCAGCTGTCGCCATGGCCTGCGACCTTGCATGATTCCCCAGATAGGGATGGCCGTGGGGCAGGGAGCCACGTGCGCGGCTATTGACATACGTGGGTGCATGCAACAGTTCGGCAAGCTCTCGAACACGGTTGACTTCGCCGTGTCGGGCGCCGGTGCCGGCGAAAACCATTACCTTTTCGCTGCCCGCAAGCCGGTCCGCAATGCGGGACAGCGTCAGATCATCTGCTCCCCTGGAAGCGTTGTCCCGGTAGTCGACCGGGGTGCGGACCGCAGTTTCCTCCACCATGTCGAACTGGACGTCCATCGGAATGTCGAGAAAGACCGGGCCACCACGTCCGCCAAACGCGTGCCGGGCCGCAGTGGCTATGTAGTCGGCAAGCCTGTCGACCTGCCAGGCCGTTGCCGCCCACCGGGTAATGGAATGAAACAAACTCGTGTGGTCCATTTCCTGCAGACCGCCCCTCAGCTCCTGGCGTATCATGTGCCTGCCGCCAATCACCAGCATTGGGGTGTTGGCGTAAAACGCCGTCGCCACAGCAGTGATGGTGTCGGTGACTCCCGGCCCGGCCGTGACAACAGCAACGCCGAGGTGACCTGTCAATCGGGTGTAGGCGTCTGCGGCATGGGCGGCCGACTGCTCATGGCGAACATCGACGACTTTGATCCCCTCCTGAACACACCCATCCAGCACCGGGACGATGTGGCCACCTGTCAAAGTGAAGATCGCTTCAACGCCCTCCCGTTTCAGGGCACGCGCAACTATTTGACCACCGTGGATTTGTGCCATAGGCGAAGCTATTCGAGAAGAGCAGCCAAACCCAAGTGCACCCCCGGTTCGAGGCTCCCCACGTTGCGGATCGCCAGCAAGGCACCACGGGCAAAAGAATCGTACGACGTCGACATGTGCACAATCGAAAACAGCTCGCCAGGGTTGGACAGTGCAACTTCCTGATGGGAGATCAGACCGGGGAGTCGCAGCGCGTGGACACGTACCCCTCCCACGGAAGCACCGCGAGCCCCATCCACCAACTCGTTCGAGCCCTCAGCGGAGACGCCGCCGGCCCGCGATATGCCTTGGGCGGTGGCAAGCGCTGTCCCCGAGGGTGCGTCTGGCTTGGTGGAATGATGACGCTCGATCACCTCGACAGCCTCGAAATGACGGGCCGCTGCAGCTGCGTATTCCATCATCAGCACTGCGCCAATTGAGAAATTCGGGACGACAAGACAGGCTGGGCCTTCATCACCCCAGAGCTCTCGAAGCGTTTCCAAGCGCTCCTCCGTGAAGCCCGACGTTCCGACTACGGCCGACATACCGGCGCTCTTCCACGCTGCGAGATTCTCGAAGACATGGTCCGGGTGCACCGTTTCTATGACCACATCCCCGGAAACTTCGTCGGGTGACCCTGTTACCTGATGGCCCTGGACCTGTATGCCAGAGCGATTCGGGTTGTAAAGGGCGGAGATCTCGAGATCTTCGGATGCGTCCACGGCGTCGATGATCGGTGAAGCCAGGTTTCCCCCGGCTCCGGACACGACGATCTTCAGCTTCGTCAATGGCCCTCCAACGTCTCCCCGAGCGACTCCTCGAATACCTGCAGCGATGTAGCTACATCTTCAGCGGTGTGTGCCGCGCAGACGAACCAAGGCTCTTTGGCATCCGGACAGGGCATCACACCCTTGCCGATCATGTTCATTGTCAGACGCTCATAGAGGTCTTCGTCGTGTCGGGCGATATCGCGATAATCCACCAACTCGCCTTCACCGATGTAAATCGAGAACATTGCGGGCACACCGATCACGGCGCTCTCGACTCCCCGGTCGGCCAGGACCTTCTCGATACCCTCCATCAACGCCGTACCGGTCTTCTCAATCGCGGCGAGTGGCTCGCCGGTCATGAGACGGTCGACGGTTGCCGACGCAGCAGCAGCAGCGATTCCGTTACCCGAATAGGTGCCGGCCTGGGCGATTCCACCCTTGCTCCACCCGTCAACATAGGCGCCCCGGGTCGCGATGGCCGCAACCGGTACGCCGTTGCCCATGGCCTTGGCATACGTACCGATGTCGGGAGTCACTCCGAAGTACTCATTGGCACCTCCGACAGCGATGCGAAACCCGGTCTTGACCTCGTCGAAAATGAGGGCTGAGCCAGAATCCTCAGTCAACTTCCGCAGACCCTCGAGAAAACCGTCTTTTGGCATCAGGCCGAAGGCATTACCCAGAACGGGTTCGACGATCACCGCAGCTATCCGATGGCCCTCACTCTTGAACAGGCTTTCTACCAGGTCCAGATCGTTGAACGGAAGAGTGCGAATGTAGGTCCTGATCGAGTCGGGTATTCCGGAGCTGGATTGGACCGGGACCGGTCGGAACCTCGAGCCCAGAGCTCCATAGGGTGCGCTGGCGGTCGAGAACATGACATAGTCGTGGACCCCGTGGTACTGGCCTTCGAACTTGAGTACGAGGTCGCGGCCGGTGACACCGCGCGCCAGGCGGATTGCGTGCATCGTTGCTTCGGTCCCCGTATTGGTGAACCTCATCCGTTCCGGCCACTTCAATGCACCGAGCACCCTCTCGGCCGCCTCGACTTCGCGTCGTTGGGTCATGGCAAAACTTGTGGCTTCGGCAACGGCGTCTGCCACAGCCGCGGAAACGGCCGGGTCACCGTGCCCGAGAATGACGGGGCCGAATCCCAGTTGGAAATCTATGTAGCGCTTGCCATCCATGTCATAGAGATGGCCACCCTCACCGTGGTCTATGACGATCGTGTCGTCATCACCCCAGTAACGGAATTGGCTGGAGACGCCATTGACCAGAGCTTTATTGGCTCGATCGAACCAACCTTTGGTTTCTGTTCCCTGGAGACCCATGTTTTCACTCCTCTCAGACCGTCCACAAATACCTGATGTCACAAGTAATCCGGGTACCCGGGCGGACGGGTTATGTAGTAGCGAACATTAACTGTGACCGGCGGGATCAGCGGCACCAAACATGTAGATTCGTGTCATGCCTACTGATCTCAAGCTTTTCATCGCCGGAGAATGGACCGAAGGCACCGGAGACGACAACTACCAGGTCAGGTCCCCGGTGACAGGAGAGCACATCTACAACGTGCCCAAGGCCAGCCAAGGAGACATCGACCGGGCAGTCATTGCCGCGCGCGAGGCTACGGATGAGCTCAGACAGTGGACGGCGTTCGAGCGGGCGGACCTTTGCCTCCGTATCTATGACCTATGGCAGACCCGCATCGACGACGTGGCCCGAATTCTGACACTCGAACAGGGAAAGCCATATCAGGAAGAGTCGATCGACGACATTGCCGAGTCGGGTGACTATTTCCAGATAGCGGCCGAAGATGTCAAGCGAATGACAGGAGAGCTGATACCAACGACCGAACGCCATCGGAGGATGTTCACCGTCCGGAGACCGGTCGGGGTTTGGGCTGCCATTACTCCCTGGAACTTCCCGGTGATGATCCCGATGGAGTACGTCGGTCCGGGGCTGGCCACCGGCAATTCGGTGATAATCAAGCCACCCGAATTCACGTCATGGGCCTTACTCGAAATGGCCAAGGTCTTCGAGGAGGCGGGAGTACCCAAGGGAGCCATATCGGTGATCCCCGGCGCGGGTGACATCGGAGAGGCGTTGGTCACTCACGACGGCATCGACGCCATCGGCTTCACCGGCTCGTCAGCAACCGGGAAGAGGATCGTATCGCAGATGGGCCTGAAGCGGTCGATCATGGAGATGTCAGGAAACGGACCGACAATTGTCACCAACGATGCCGATGTCGACAAGGCAGCCAAGGCAGCCGTTTATGGCGCCTACTACAACGCCGGCCAGGTGTGTTGTGCCACAGAGCGGGTAATCGTAGTCGAGGAGGTCCATGACCAATTCGTCGAAGCCGCACTGAAAGCTGCCGCCGACGTCCGCCTCGGCGACCCATTCGACGCCCAAACCAACATGGGCCCGCTCAACAACGCGCCGACGGCAGAGAAAATGGACCGCCACATCGCAGACGCAAGGGATCGCGGCGCCGAAGTGCTCGCTGGGGGCAATCGCGCCGGTGGCCACCCCACCAACCTGTATTACGAGTTCACGGTGATCGACCGCGTGCCGGAAGAAGCTGCCGTGTCTCAGGAGGAGTCGTTTGGCCCGATTCTTCCCATCCTCACCGCCCGCGACGACGCGGATGCCATCGGGTTGGCAAACCGCACTCACCTCGGCCTCCAGGCAGCTGTGTTCACCAACGACCTCACCAAGGCGTTCTGGTACGCCGACCGGATTCGCTCTGGAACGGTCGTCGTGAACGATTCAACCGACTTCTGGGAGACCTTTCAGCCCTTTGGCGGGGCCGCCGGCACCGACACCGGCTGGGGGCGACTGAGAATCGACGAGTTCACAGATCTGCAGACGATCGTTTTCAGCCTGCGCGAAGAGTTATAACGATCTACTCCATGGTCATGGCCATGCCGGCGAAACCGCCGGCAAACACTCCGAGCATCACCCCGGGGAGAATGGCCGTGGCAAACGAATCCGCAAGGGAAATGTTTGTTATCAGGAGGACGACCAGCGTCAGTCCGACGATTCCGATCGGTAGCCCGATCATCACTCCGCGGACTATCGCCTTGCCCATACGCTCATTGGCGTGATCGGAATCCGTCATGTGCCCATATTGGCAGGAAGCGACGCTCTCGCCAACGTCGTTGCAGTCGTAACAATTCGTCGCGCGGTGGCATCAGATCAAAGGCAGCTCGCCGGTCTCCGAATCGACGGGCATCGAAGTCCGGTCAGCTGGAAGGTTCATCCGTTTCACTTTGAGGATGAACGGGAGTTGAGCGATATAGAGGACCCCGGCGACGATATAGCCGGTTCCCAACGAGTAGATGTCAGCAACTCGCCCCAACAGCGGCTGAGACACCACACCCCCGGCCGATCCTGTGAGGGAGACTAAGGAGAGCACTGTCGCCCGCTGGTGGGAGGGGATGATTGCATTGAGATAGGCCTGCTGCATGGGCCCGGCCAGAGCCCACAGCAGAGCGGTGAGGGTGAGGAGGGCGATTGCAAACCAGAAGCCGATGGGTATGGATAGGAACTCCGCCAGACCCACACCAACCAGGGCGACACAGCCGATCACAATCGAACCGACCAAAACCGATGTCCGGGTCTTGAACCAGCGTCTTACGAGGCCAACTGTCGAGCCTCCGACCATCTGCGCGAGGGCGAAGACTGCGGCGGCAATGCCGGCGAGGTAGGTCGCGTCGGGATCACCAAACAGCTCGAGCAGATAGGGCTGGAAGGCGTAGAACACCCATATTCCGATCCCGAAGGAGAACGGGGCCGCCAGCAGGAACATTCTCACAGCGGGGTTGCGAAACCCGTGGGTCATAGATGCCTTGAGGATTCCGGTGACCTGATCTCGTATCGAGCCTTCGCGACTCGGCTCGTACCCGATGTCGTGCATGGCACGGTATGCAGCGAAAATCACGAATATCAGGAGGAGCGAGCGCACCGCATAGGGAACTCCGAGATTGATTGATCCGAGAAAACCCCCCGAGATGGTCCCGATCAGAGTTGCGGCACCTGCGGTGGTTTGTCCCCGGCCGAACACGGTCTCGATTGGCTTGTCGTAACCGGTTGCATCCAGAGCATCGACCAACCAGGCCTCAGTTGCCCCGGAGAAGAACGTGAAGCCCAACCCGATGAGCGCCGAAACCAGGATCCACCACCAGATTCCGGCCTCGTAGTTCCAAAGCGCGAGATAGGCGAGCGTCGTGACGAGAAGCGTCGCCGCCCCGAGGATGAACGAAATCCGACGACCGGCCGCGTCAGCGACGACGCCCGTTGGAACCTCGAACAGGACCATGCCAGCAGTGAAGGCAGCGTTAGCGACGAAGGCTTCGGTGATCGACAGCCCGGCGTCCAGGAGGAACAGCGTGTTGATGCCCCAGATAAGCGACGCAGCCAGAGTCTGAAGCAGGACCAGGGTGACATAGGTCCTTTTAATCTCTTCTGGAGTCATGGTCCGCTCTTTTCCGTCGGCTAGTTAGCGTAGCCTCGCAATGTTCACCCCTTACGAAGATCGCCGGGACGAAGTCCCGTTCGCATCGGCCGAATACATGTCATTCGCCTCGAGAAATTCCTTCCTGGGCTGCCCTGCGGTGACGCCCGGCGATTTGGGAGATGGAGACGTTGTGATCATGGGGGCTCCGTTCGATTGGGGCACGTCCTACCGGCCCGGGGCGCGCTTTGGTCCACAAGCCATTCGCGAAGCTGACTATCTGTCGATGGATGGTTCGCGCCCGCACCTGCCGACTGGTTTGGATCCTCTGGAAATCCTTGGCGTTGTGGACATCGGAGACGTCTACCTGCATCCCGGGCAGCTCGAAGAATCGATATTCAGGATCGCCGACGCCGTCGAAGGAATCGCCGTCGCGGGCAAAGTGCCGATCGTTTTGGGAGGCGATCATTCGATAACCTGGCCAAATGCCCTGGGTGTGGCCCGGGTCCACGGTTTCGGAGAAGTCGCCCTGATCCACTTCGACGCTCACGCCGACACCGGGTCCGATGACGGCCCGCTCGTGGGCCATGGGACGCCAATGCGACGCCTGATCGAATCCGGGGCGGTTCCTGGCCACCGTTTCGTGCAGATCGGCCTCCGTGGCTATTGGCCTGGTCCGCCGGTTCTGCAGTGGATGAGCGAGCAGAAAATGCGTTCTTATCTGATGAGCGACATCGTCGAACGCGGCCTGGGCACGATTGTCGATGAAGCTGTTGAATACAGCCTCGCCGGCGGCGCTAAAGGGGTCTTCATCTCCGTCGACATCGACGTCGTCGACCCTGGCCTTGCTCCCGGAACCGGGACACCGGAGCCAGGTGGCCTCAACTCGCGCGAGATTCTGGACACAGTGCGACGATTGGCCAGGGACCTCAATGTGCTGGGAGCAGATGTGGTGGAACTGTCCCCACCGTACGACGGCCCGGGCCGGCAAACCGCATTCCTGGCCAACCGCATCGTCATGGAACTCCTAAACGGCATGGCCGAACGAAAGACCGCAACGTAAGGCGGCAGCCCCGACCGACCGGCGTCTGTTTGACCGGGTCACAAACCTCTGTGGGTGTGTGACTGAGTGTGGTCCCCGGCACCGCGACGACTACAAGTGTCGGAGGCAATCGGTCAAAGTCGGCCGGCAATCAAACAGGCATGGCCGAACGAAAGACCGCAGCGTAGGGCGGCAGCCCCGGTCGACCGGCGTTGGGAAAGTTCTCGGTACAAATAGACTCGACCCATGGAGGCCACCTACAAAATCACGGTAGAGGCAGACGCCGACACCGTTTTTACCCATATGACGGACCCTGCTCTGCTCAGCAAATGGTGGCCGTCGGGAGCCGAGACGGATCTCCGGGTTGGTGGCACATATCACCTTTGGTGGGAGGGGCCCGATTGGCACCTCCGCGGTGAGTACCTGGAGATTGATCCTCCTAACAATGTGCGATGGACCTGGAAATGGGACCACGATGAGCTCCCACCCCGTGAGGTCGCGATCACCATCACAGGCAGAGTCGACACCACCGAGATCGAAATCATTCATGAAGCAGGCTCCCCCGAGGAGCGAGATTCCTACCTCGAGGGGTGGTCTCATTTCTTGGGCATCCTGGGAGATCTCCTTGAAAATCGGTAGCCAACTTGCGAACCGGGTTCGCTCCCGGATCATCGATGGCGCGGCCGGGCCCTTTCGTCACACGGAGTACCCACTGAGCAACAGTCTCGACTATCCCGGCGACCCTGGACTCCATGGCCCGGGGTCGGTGACTTGGTCGGTAATGGGAGATGTTGCGACATTTGTCGGCGGAATACGCGGCCTCTTGATCCAGGCGGCCCATCCCGAAGTCGTTGCCGGTGTCGGGGATCACTCCCGCTACAGAGAGGATCCGCTTGGGCGCCTCTCTCGCACATCTGCGTATGTCACCGCCACCTCATATGGTGCGATGCCTGAAGTCGCGCGTGCCGTGGCAACCGTCAGAAGGATTCATCAGAGAGTGAATGGCGTGTCCGAGCGCGGGGTCCCCTATAACGCCGACGACCCCGGCTTTTCAGCGTGGGTTCACAACGCCCTGACGGACTCATTTTTAGTTGCGAATCAGGTCTATGGCGCAACCAAGCTGGGACCATCCGACGCCGACCGGTTTGTCTTGGAACAAACCAGTGTTGGCGCTCTTCTGAATGCCAACCCGATGCCTGACAATGCCGGGGCTCTCGAGGATTGGATTGTCAACCACCCGGATTTGGCTGCCAGCAAGGCCACAGAAGAAGCGGTCGAGTTCCTGCGACATCCTCCGTTGACTACCGGTGTACGCCTCGGCTACAAGGTCCTGCAGGCCGCGGCAGTGGCCACCCTTCCGGCACGTATAAGATCGATCCTCGGCCTGGAGACCACTCCGGGTGCGATAGCCGCGGGGCAAGCTGCGATCCGGGGACTGCGTTGGGCGTTGGGATTTTCACCAACATGGCATCTCGCCCTCCTACGCACCGAATCTCCGGTCCCGCTCGGCAAGTTCGTTCAGCCCCTTCCGGTCAACATCGAACAGGGCTGAGCATATAGTTTCTGCGATGGTCAGGATTCGCAGCACCCGCGTCGTCATCGAGGACGAGATCCGACCGGCGACCATCGGCTTCGAAGACGGTGTGATTACGGAGCTGTCCAACCACTCTCCCGACTTCGACTTCGGCGACAACGTGATCCTTCCCGGATTGGTCGATTCTCACGTTCATGTCAACGAGCCCGGCCGGACCGAATGGGAGGGCTTCGATACTGCGACCCGAGCCGCTGCCGCAGGAGGAACCACCACCATCGTCGACATGCCCCTCAACTCGATCCCGCCCACCGTCACGGCGGAGGCATTGAGGGTCAAGCGCTCCGCTGCCGCTAACAAGTTGCATGTCGATGTCGCTTTTTGGGGAGGACTCATCCCGGGGTCGATCGATGAGATCGACCAGCTAGTCGCCGAGGGCGCATGTGGGTTCAAGTCGTTTCTGGTCGACTCCGGAGTAGAGGAATTCCCGGCCATCTCGATCCCGGAACTGAAAGCGGGCCTCGCCCGGATGGCGGAACTCGACGTACCTTCGCTCCTACATGCCGAAGACCCGGCGTCGCTACAACTTGTTCGCGAAGACGTGCGGGCATACCGGTCGTATCTCGAGTCCCGGCCGTCGGATGGAGAAGGCCGGGCGGTGGAGTCTGCGGCCGCTTTGGCCGAAGAGACCGGGGCCAACGTCCACATCCTCCACGTCTCGTCAGCTGACGCTGTAGACGCGTTGGCGAGGGGCCCGGCGAACCTCTCGGGCGAGACTTGCCCTCACTACCTGATTTTTTGCGCCGAGGAGATTGCCGATGGCTCGACGGCCTTCAAGTGTGCCCCTCCAATTCGGGAGGCCCAACACCGTCATCGGCTCTGGGACGCCCTCCTCTCGGGAACGCTGGACATGGTGGTCTCCGACCATTCGCCCGCCCCGGCCGACCTCAAAGAGATCGAATCCGGCGACTTTGGACGTGCCTGGGGCGGTGTGGGCTCGCTACAACTGAGGCTCCAGTCCGTGTGGACAGGCGCGCAACAGCGTGGAATCGGTATTGAGCGATTGGCCCGATGGTTGGCAACCAAACCTGCCGAATTGGCCGGGCTCAGATCCAAGGGCCGAATCTCCGAAGATAAAGATGCCGATTTCGTGGTGTTCGATCCCGATGGCTCAATGACAGTGAGCGGACGTGATCTCGAGCACCGTCACCCGGTCACCCCCTACGATGGAATGCAGCTCAGGGGCAAGGTCATCACCACGATTCTAGGTGGCAAAACGATTTACGAAGACGGCAATATCGTGCTGCGGTCGGGAAGGATGTTGGTTAGAGATGGGTGACATGATCAGCTCGGCCGTCGGGGGCCGGGTAGTGACCTTCAATGACGAGTTTTTCGCCGAGGCAGCCAACCTCCTCAACCCCGCCCCGCCGGTTTGGGATGAGAGTCGATTCACCGACAGAGGGAAGTGGATGGACGGCTGGGAGACGAGGAGACGGCGCGAGCCCGGTTACGACTGGTGCATCCTCGCATTGGGGACACCCGGGAAAGTGGAGTCGGTGACAGTCGACACTTCCTTCTTCACCGGCAACTACGCCGAGGAGTTCAGCCTCGAAGGATGCGGTGCCGCTGCTGACGACGACCTCGGGAATGCCGAATGGGCCGAATTGATACCCCGGACACGACTCAAAGGTGACTCCACAGCTGATTTCGTGGTTGATGCCGTGCAACGAGTGACCTACCTCCGGCTCAATATCTTTCCCGACGGCGGTGTCGCCAGATTCAAGGTTGACGGGTCACCAATTCCCGCACGGGATGACGTGTGCCCCGATGACCACGGCGTGGACCTCCTTTCCCAGATCGTCGGAGGCACCGCCCGCGACGCGTCCGATGCCCATTACTCCCCTCCGTCCAACATGACCCGTCACACCGAACCTCAAGGCATGTGGGACGGCTGGGAGACCAAACGGCGCCGTGGCCCCGGTTTCGACTGGGCGATCTTCGACCTGGGTCTACCCGGCTCCGTTGAGAGCTTCGTGGTGGACACCCGCCACTTCAAGGGAAATGCACCGGGATGGGTTTCGATCCTCGTCGACGACGGTGGCGGCTGGTCCGAGATAGTGACCAAGGCACCCATCCGGCCGGACTTTGAAAATCGGATCACGCCAGAAAGCAAGACATCGGCAAAAAGTGTGAAGCTGGAGATCCACCCCGACGGCGGTGTGGCCCGTTTCCGAGTCCTCGGGAGAGCACAGCGAAGTGCGGCGGGCCGGAAACGCCTCGAGTATCTCAACTCGCTTTTTGACCAGCAGGCCCTTGTCTTTTTTCAAACAGCTTGTGCGGCGAGAACCTGGGCAGCGGCCATGAACCGGAGTCGGCCCTTTACGAGTCTTGATGTCGTTTATCAGACGGCGGAAACTTCTTTCGACAAACTCACCGAGGACGACTGGCAGGAAGCGTTTTCGGGTCATCCCCGAATCGGTCAGAGCGGCGACTCGATGGCGAATCAGGAGCAAGAATCTGCATCTGGGGCGGATTCAGGGACACTTCTGTCCCTTGCCGAGGTGAATAACCAATACGAAGCAAAATTCGGATTCAGGTACATCGTCTATGCCACGGGTAAGACTGCCGCCGAGATGCTGGATATCGCCACGCGCAGGTTGGCGAATACCCGATTGGAGGAGGTCGAGAATGCCTCCATTCAGCAGCGACAGATCACAGCGACCAGACTGCACAAGATGATGTGTCAATCGGGTCAAGAGTGACCCGCCTCTCAACCCACGTGCTCGATGTAGGAGCCGGGAAACCCGGTGCGGGGGTCGAAGTCACGCTCGAGCGCGAAGACAACACACAATGGCTCCCGCTGCACACGGCCCACACTGATGCCGACGGTCGTGTCGCAGATTTGGGAACCGCTCTCGGCTCAGGGACCTACCGAGTCACATTTGATACCGGAACCTACGGCAACTCGCTTTTCTCGAAGGTGCAAATCGTGGTGACCTTGTTTGACGACCAGGATCACTACCACATCCCCCTTCTCCTCAGCCCATTCGGCTTCACAACGTATCGAGGAAGTTGAGATGGCAAAGCTCGGTGAGAATCGCTGGGGAAAGTCAGAAGTCAGAGTCTCCAAGGTCCATCGCGGGCCCGAAGCTGACACATTCTCCGACCTCATAATGCAGATCCTCCTGACCGGAGACGTCGAACGTGCGCATACCGTTGGCGACAATGCGGGAGTCGTGCCGACTGACACCATGCGCAACACGGTTTACGGTCTGGCGCAGGACCATCTTGGCCATGACCTCGAGGCATTTGGTGCCGTTGTCGCCAAGCATTTCCTGAACAAACCCGGGATCGAATCGGCGCGGGTCGAAGTGAAGGAGAACCGCTGGACCCGGCATACCAATACCGGCTTCACCGGTGGAGGCTCTGAGCGCCGGGTGGCCATCGTGACCACAAACGCTGTGAGTGTGGCGACCGAAGCAGGCATCGAAGGGCTCGTGGTCCTCAAAACCAGGGGCTCAGCATTCTCGGGCTTTCCCGGCGACGAATACACAATCCTGCCCGAAGCCGAGGACCGACTCCTCGCCACGTCGGTGACTGCGACCTGGAAATATACGGCGGTGCCTGACGATACGACAGCCACCTGGGAGAGAATCCGGGCGGTCCTCCTCGACCGATTCTTCACCGATTGGTCGGCCTCAGTGCAACATCAGGGTTTCTTGATGGGCGAAGCAGTGCTCGCGTCGATACCTCAAATCGATGAGATCTCGTTCCATCTCCCCAACCAACACCACCTTCCCTTCGACCTCTCTCGATTCGGTAAGGAAAACAACGCAAATGTATTTCACCCTGTTTCTGAGCCCTATGGCGACATCCAATTCACCATGACGCGGTAGCTCGCTATTGGCTTCCGCCCGTACGCCCCTTGAGAATCGTCAGGAACGACCGGGTTCGCAGTTCGTCCACCGTTAATCCGGTGCGCTTGGTCGCCTCATCCTCATCGATCGCCCCACAGTTGATCGCACGTAGGAAATAGTTGAGCAAACCTTGACCGGTGGCGGCGTCATCGAAGACTTCACCCACGAGAGTTGCCTTTGCCGCGGAGTCGACGAAGTTGGCTAGCCGCTCTCCCGCTTGATCCAAACCCTCCACAAAGAACGAGTACACGGCGGCATACCGCGTTGGCAGTTGTGCCGGGTGGAGGTCCCAGCCCTGGTAATAGGCATGGCTCAGCGAGTGTCGGATATGGTCGTAGTGGAGACGCATGGTCTCCTCGATAGACCTCCGATTCTCGTCCAACAGCGGGGCGGCGAGATCCTCCCCCTTATGGATCGCAACAGGCATCACATTGGTTGCACCGTCCGAGAGCCACACGCCGGTTCCGGCCAAGCTCACTTGCATGGCATGCCTGGCAAAGTCGCAGGCCGGGTGGGTCATCGTTTGATGGGCGGCTGTGATGTTCATCGACGCCGTGTAGTCGTAGGTGCCAAAGTGGACGCCCCGTACCCTCCCATTGCCGGCCTCGACGAATTTCCTCACGCCGGCAGAGCCATCGCGGTCGATGACCATTTGCGGGGTTTCCATCATCAACTCGATCGCGATTCGAGCCAACCCCAAACTCGCCTCCAGCTCTCCCAGGACTTCGTCGAGTACGACCACCTGGTCGACCTCCTGGATTTTCGGCAGTGTCACCACAAACCCATCGGGCAAAGTGGTCGTCGCTTCAACCAGCGAGGTTACGAAGGTGTCGAGCGTCCTCAGTGACCGTCTGTGTAGCTCACCGGTCAAAGTCTTGATGCGAATTCCGATGAATGGTGGAAGTGTCCCGGCCTCCATACCTTCGGCGACTTCGCCGGCCGAAGTCCTCGCATGCCCATCTTCTTCGTCGTCGGGTCGGTTGCCGTACCCATCTTCGAAATCGAGCCGGAAGTCCTCCACAGGCTCCCGCTCGAGCTTCTCCCTCACCTGGGCATGGACTATCCCGGTAAGTCTCTCGGGGATCCCGAGAATTCTCGCGAAATCGTCGGGCTCCGACGCCCATTGCTCGAGTGCGCCCAGGGCCAGTTCGCCGAGTCGTTGCGCCGACCCCGATGAGAACAGATGGGCTCCCCCGTACACGGTGTGCACTGGTTGTCGCTCCGGCCCCTCGCCGGGGAAATCGCGGGATACATCTTTTGACGCGGCAATAAGGCGGTCGGTCCATCCGGACATCGAGGCGGATTTCAAGGTCATCGTGGCGCAGACTCTAGGTGGGTAGGTACCGTCCATCCTCTAATGACCACGTTGCTGTTCAAGAACATCGACACGCTGGCGACGATGAACGGTGCCGACATCAAGGATGGTGCCATATTTGTGCGAGACGGCTGGATCGAAGAAGTGGGGCCGAAGGGGCAGCTGCCGGAAACGGCAGACGAGGTCGTCGACCTTGCCGACCATGTCGTTCTGCCGGGCCTCGTCAACACCCACCACCACCTCTATCAAACGCTGACGAGAGTGATCCCGGATGCCCAAAATGCGGGTTTGTTCGATTGGCTACGCACGCTCTATCCCATCTGGTCGAAACTGACCCCTGACCACGTCCGGGTCTCGACAACGCTCGGGCTCGCCGAGCTCGCACTCAGCGGATGCACCACCGCATTCGACCACCACTACCTCTGGCCGGGCGGCTCGAGACTCGACGATCAGATCGAGGGTGCCGAAAAGTTGAACATCCGGTTTCACATCTCCCGGGGGTCGATGAGCCTGGGCGAGTCCTCGGGGGGTCTTCCTCCCGATTCGGTCGTCGAAAGCGAGGGATCGATCCTCGAAGACAGCCACCGTGTCGTCTCGACTTATCACGACGCCGACCCCGGGGCCATGCGGCGGATCGTTCTCGCTCCCTGCTCCCCTTTCTCGGTGACTGGCGAACTGATGGCTTCGACGGCCGCCATGGCGCGGGACCTCGGTGTGGGGCTCCATACTCATCTCGCCGAAACTTACGACGAAGAGCAGTTCTGTTTGGACAGTTTCGGGATGCGCCCGGTCGAGTATATGGAGTCTTTGGGCTGGTCGGGCCCCGATGTCTGGTACGCCCACGCCGTCCACGTGGGAGACGACGAAATCGCCCGGATGGCGGCAGCCGGTACCGGGGTGGCCCACTGCCCGACATCCAACATGAGACTGGCAAGTGGCCTGGCCCCGGTCAACAGGTATCTTTCGAACGGGGTCAATGTTGGCCTCGGTGTCGACGGCTCGGCATCAAACGACGGTTCCCACATGCTCAACGAGGTGAGACAGGCCCTGCTTCTCAACCGCCTCGCGGTCTCGCCCGGGTTAGGGACAGGCCCCCAGATCACTGTCCGTGACGTGATCGAACTCGCCACCACCGGTGGAGCGCTGGTCCTCGGACGTGACGACATTGGCAAGTTGGCCCCCGGCTACGCCGCCGATCTGATCGCTTTCGACCTCAATCGCATCGAGTTCGCCGGAGGTCGACACGATCCGACCGCAGCCGTGGTGATGTGCGGTCCGATGAAGATCGACCACTCCTGGGTCGGTGGGCGCCCCCTAGTCCAGAACGGGAATCTGGCAGACCTGGACCTGGAATCCACAATCGCCGCCCATAACGCGCTCAGCGCATCGCTGATTGGGTAGTTTCTCCCCAGATGAGAATCAGCCACCCCACAACCGTCGACGATGCCCTCGCCACGGTTACCGATGAGACGCAATTCCTGGCTGGCGGGACCGACCTGATGGTCGAGGTCAACCTCGGGCATCGTGACCCCACAGATGTCATGGCATTGCGCCGGATCGAGGAGCTACATACGTGGGAGGGAAATCGGATTGGCTCAGGAGTCACTTGGCGTCGGATCGAGCGAGACGGGCCCAAGGGGTTGGCCGAGGCTGCCCGCACGGTGGGCTCCCCACAGATTCGCAACGCCGGGACCATCGGAGGAAACGTCGCAACGGCGAGCCCTGCAGGTGACGGTCTCCCGTTTCTTGCGGCCGTAGACGCTTCGATAGAGCTTCGATCTTCATCCGGCACGCGTTCGCTCCCCTGGCACCAATTCTTTCTTGGCGTCAAAAAGACCGCCAGACGACACGATGAGTTGATCATTTCGGTGACACTTCCCGAAGCTTTGCCCGACCGGCAGGCCTTCGGAAAGGTTGGTGTCCGCAACGCCATGGTCATCGCCACGGTGTGTTGTGTCGTGACCCGGGACACCGACGGAGCAACGCACGTAGCCCTTGGGTCGGTCGCGCCTACGACGATGCGCGCCACGCAAGCCGAGGAAATGATCTCATCAATCTCCAGCCCTACCGACTCCGATATGACCGAGTTTGCGCGGCTGGTCGGCTCCGAGGTCAAGCCGATAACCGACCATCGCTCCACCGAGGAATATCGGCGACATGCCTCCGGTGTTCTGGCGCGTCGTCTGCTCGAGAGGTGCCTCAAATGATTGTCTCCTTCATCGTCAATGGAGAGGAAGTTGCCCCGCGGGTCTCCGCGCCGACCAGCCTTCTCGACGTATTACGTGATGAGCTAAATCTGCCTGGTTCAAAAAGCGCCTGTGAACAGGGTGAATGTGGCTCCTGCTCGGTGATTCTCGATGGAGAGTTGGTTTGCTCCTGTCTCGTCATGGCAGCAGATGCCGAAGGGTCGGAGGTAGTCACCGTGGAAGGTCTTGGTGAAGGCGCCATCCACCCGGTGCAGCAAGCAATGCACGAGGCAGGAGCGGTCCAATGCGGATTCTGCACACCGGGGTTCGTGGTGGCGGCCGCAAACCTCTTTGCTGCCAATGCCCACCCGACGTCGGCTGAGATCAAGGAAGCGCTCGCAGGAAACATTTGCCGGTGCACCGGTTACGGCGCGATCATCAGAGCGTTCCAGGGACTTTCGGACCAGACATCATGACGATCGATACGACTACGAGATCACGGAACATCGAGGGCCGGGTTGGTGATTCCCCCCTACGTCCGGATGGGATCGCAAAACTCAAAGGAGAGTTCGAGTATGCCCAGGACCTGACGGCCGAGAACATGCTTTGGGCGGCTACCGTCCGCAGCCCACATCCACATGCCAGGATCGTCTCGATCGACATCGCACCCGCGCTCGCTATCGGCGGAGTCCACGCTGTCCTGACCGCCGATGACGTTCCCGGCCGCGCCACATTTGGCCTGGAACATCCGGATCAGCCGGTGCTCGCCGGCACAGAAGTCAAATTTTGGGGTGAGCCGGTTGCCATCGTCGCCGCCGAAGACGAAGCCACGGCCAGAAGCGCTGCACGGGCCGTGGTGGTCGAATACGAGGTGCTGGACCCGTTGGTTGATCCTCAGGCTGCCGACGAGCGTGACGAGGTCTTTCGGCGGATGCTCATCAAGAACGGAGATCAGAAGGCGTCAGGAGACGTTGTAGTCGAGGGCTATTACGAGGTTGGCATGCAGGACCAGGCACCGCTGGGGATGGAGGCAGGTCTGGCGGTGCCCGACGCTCAGGGTGGGGTCGATCTCTACGCAACGAGCCAGTTCGTGCACGTGGACCAGGAACAGGTTGTTGCGTCCCTGGGCCTGCGACCCGACCAGGTCCGTTCACACCCGACTGGAGTGGGCGGGGCTTTTGGCGCACGTGAGGATGTCAACCTTCACATCCACCTATGCCTCTTGGCACTGCACACAGGTCAGCCCGTGAAAATGGTCTACCACCGTTCGGAGTCCTTCACAGGTCACGTTCACCGTCACCCCGCACGCATGTGGTACCGCCATGAGGCGAACCGGGACGGGAAACTGGTACGGGTCGAAGCCAGGATCCTGCTCGATGGCGGGGCATATGCGTCCACGACGTCAGCGGTACTGGCAAACGCATGCTATTTCGCTGTGGGGCCATATACGTGCGAGTCGGTGAAAGTTGTCGGCATCGGCACCCGGACCAACAACCCACCGTGCGGTGCGATGCGGGGATTTGGTGCCGTCCAGGTGTGTTTTGCCCACGAGGCCCAAATGGACAAACTTGCCGCCCGGCTCGGCATTGACCCGATCGAGTTACGCCGCCTCAATGTATTGACGAAGGGCTCACCTCTGGCGACCACAGGACAGCCCATCGATACCCCGCTCCCGATACACGAGATCCTCGATTCGCTGGTTGCGATGCCGATGCCAGACGATCGGATCCCCGATGATGCCCTGTCGTTGCCCGGTGGGACTGGCCTGACCACCAGTCCGAGCGAAGTGGTGCGAGGTGTCGGGTATGCGGTCGGTATCAAGAATCTCGGATTCAGCGAGGGTTTCGATGACTATGCCCAAGCGAGGGTGAAACTGACGAACGAGGGCGCGATCGTTGAGACTGCTGCCATCGAAGTCGGACAGGGGCTCGTGACGGTCATGGCCCAGATCGCACGAACGGCCCTGGGTGTTTCGAGGGCCGAAGTGCGGTTTGTGGACACATCGAGAATCGACAGCGCCGGATCGACTTCAGCCTCCCGCCAAACCCAGATAACGGGCGGGGCGACACTCGAAGCAGCAACCAAGCTCCGCGATCGGATACTTTCGCTGCATTCCGGTGACGAACTCGACGACGAAGGCGTTTGGAGAGATGGAACCCTGATAGTGCCCATGGCGCAGATCGTCGACCAGAATTTTGAAGAAACAGTCACTTTTCGCCATCCCCCTACCCAGCCGCCTGACGAAAACGGCCGCGGGACGATCCATGCCGATTTCGCCCTCGCCGGTCACCGCGCTGTGGTTGATGTCGATCAAGAACTCGGACTCGTGCGAGTCGTCCGCATAGACACCGCCCAGGATGTGGGAAGGGCTTTGAATCCCGAGTCGGTGCGGGGCCAGATCGAAGGTGGGATCATGCAGGGTGTGGGATTGGCGGTGATGGAAGAGTTGATCGTCACCGATGGGGTAATCCGAAATCCGAACTTCACCGACTATTTGCTCCCCACGATCCTCGACGCCCCCGACGTTGAAAGCCTCTTGATCGAAGAGGACGGCTCATGGGGCCCGTTCGGGGCCAAAGGTGTCGGAGAACCGCCCACTATCTCATCGACAGCAGCCATAGCTGCCGCCATACGCGACGCCACCGGAAAGCCCATCAATCGAGTTCCGGTGCGGCCCCAGGACATTGCCCTCGCCTGAGCGGAGTGTTATGACCGACAACATTCGCCAGCTGATAACACGCTTACCCAAGGCGGAATTGCACATCCACATCGAAGGCACTCTGGAGCCCGAGCTTATGTTCGCCCTCGCCAAGCGCAACGGCCATGAGCTGCCGTTCGGGACGATTGACGAGGTAAAAGATGCGTACCAATTCACCGATCTCCAGTCGTTCCTCGACATCTACTACCAGGGAGCAGCCGTCCTTTCGACGCCCGATGATTTCTACCAACTCATGACCCAGTACCTCGATAGGGCGGCTGCCGAAGGTGTCCGCCACGCCGAGATATTCTTCGACCCGCAGACCCACACCGGGCGAGACGTCGGATTCCCGGTCTTCATGGAAGGTTTTCGCTCGGCCATCTCCGACGCCAGATCCAGCCATGGCATGACAGCGGACCTGATCCTCTGCTTCCTGAGACATCTCAGCGGTGAGTCTGCGATTGAGACGCTGCGGAGCGCCGAAGACCACCTCGAGGGCGTGATTGGAGTGGGGCTCGACTCGTCCGAAAAAGGCCGCCCCCCACATCTGTTCGAGGAAGCCTTCAATCTGGCTCGGCATCTGGGTTTGCGCACTGTCGCTCACGCCGGGGAAGAAGGACCACCTGAATACGTGATATCCGCCCTTGATGTGCTCGGCGCCGAGCGCATCGACCACGGGGTGCGCAGCCTCGAGAGCGCCGATCTCATCGATCGGCTTCGCCGGGACCAGACTCCCCTGACGGTCTGCCCTCTCTCCAACCTCGCGCTCAAGGTCGTGGAGCGGCTCGAAGACCACCCGCTGCCCAAGATGGTCGAATCGGGATTGCACGTTTCTGTCAACTCCGATGATCCCGCCTACTTCGGTGGATATGTGGGCGACAACTACGTTGCTGCCGCCGAACATCTCGGGCTTGGATTCGAAGCCCTGGCCGACCTGGCTCGCATGTCGATAACGTCCTCGTTCCTCGAAGAGGGGAAGAAGGTTCGCCTCATAGAGGACCTCGATGTGGTCGTCTCGACCGCGTTCGCGGGCGGTAGCTAATCACGGAATCGGGCTAGCTTGCTCTGATGATCCGAACCAAAATCCTGATCGCACGCGTTGCGAGAAAGGTGTTGGGCGAGCGCCGCTACCGAGACCTCACCGGCCCGAGACGAGGCGACCATTCCAAGCTGCTCGGCGAGCTGGCCGATCCAGCGAAAATACCGGACCCTTTCACCGGGGAACGATTGCCAGAAGGCTGTGTCCAGGTCAAGCCGCGCGACGAGATTCTGCCGGTATATGACCCGTTGTTCACTCCCGCCCACGAGGCGGATTGGTCCCCGAGCGATATGGTCATTGGGATCTCACTTGCCGGCGAGGCAAGAGCCTATCCAGTCGGCCCCCTGAACAAACGCGAGATGGTCCTCGATCGTATCGGTGAAATCCCAATCGTTGTCAGCTGGTGCCCCCGATGCGGGACCGGCCTGGTCCACAGCCGCATCCTTGAAGGGCGCGAACTCGTCTTTGGCAACCAAGGTGCCTTGTGTGCGGACGCCATGACTTTTTGGGATCACGAAACCGGGAGCGTGTGGAGTCAGCCGACCGGGACCGCAATTGCGGGGCCCCTTGTGGGCAAGCAACTCGAGCTTCTCCGGTCGACAGTCACGACCTGGCAGAGCTGGGTAGATCACTATCCGGACACCAGGGCCCTGCGTGTGAAGCGGCGTCCGGGCCATCACACGATGTCGGACCTCTCAATCGCCGTCACCGTGCTCGGGACTACCACCGCTTACGACGTCGATCTGGTTCGCGACCGCGGCGTGATCAATGATGAAATCGGTGGGTCATCAATAGCCGTGATGGTCGACCCAGCCGACCGTGATTCATGGAGCGTCTTCTCACCTCTCCTGGACGACACTCTCCTGAAATTCGAGGTAAGGGATAACCAGATTGTGGATACGACCGGTGGCACTGTCTGGAATCCCTGGAGCGGAGTCGGGACAGAAGGTCCGCTTGCGGGCCGGAGGCTCGAACCGATCCCGGCCTCAACGGTCCTACCCAAGGACATCCTCACAATTTGGCCGGGCGCCACAATCTACGAATAGTCGGACAGGGCTTAGTCGACCTCCCAGACGATCAACGCCGCCCAGCCGTCATCGGCTTCACTCTCGATGTAGTTCTCGAGAAGACCCCGCACCTCAAACCCCTGGCTCATCTGGAATGTGAGCGTCGGGTCGCTTAGTTGCTTTGAGACCACGGCCGCTACATAATCCTGTGCCGACATGGTCGACTTATGGTCGAAGTATCCGGGAAGCGATCCCCCGGCCACGATTCCTCGTTTGCCGGAGCGACGCACCAGGTCTTTCCTCACCTCGTACAGCATCCCACCGATGCCCCGGCCCCGATACCCGGGAAGCACCGTCATGTCGGTTCCGTAGTACCAGGCTCCATCGGGATCGTGATTGCCACATTGGTGCTCACCGGTGATCTCGGCGATGGTGTGCTGGGGTCTGTCGA
The DNA here is from genome assembly GCA_041751055.1 of Acidimicrobiia bacterium. Classification (GTDB taxonomy): domain Bacteria; phylum Actinomycetota; class Acidimicrobiia; order Spongiisociales; family ZC4RG35; genus MA-ANB-1. The sequence continues at coordinate 57,997 of JBGSYD010000011.1, forward strand.
AGTCGAAGTCGAGAAAGATTCCGGCCCCCATCCCAACGGGCTTGTCCCCGTCCATGGCCACAAAATACCCCTCAGGGAAAGTGGAAGCGTAAGCAAGAATATCTTCCTCACTCAGGAGGTCGTCCGGGTTCGCCATCGGAAAACAGGCCAATTCGATACTCGCGAGCTCCCGGGCCATGCCCGGCTCGAGATTGACGACATGGATTTCACCCAAAGTCGAAATGCTCCCAGGGCAAATCGCCGGGCAATCCCCAAACTGCATCCATCGATCGTTTGGCCGGGCTCATCGAAACCGCACCACAGGTTGCGACATCGTGGCGGGTCTCCGCCCTCCTGTTGATATCAGGGTCCGAGAAGAACAAGTCCAGGTTTGTTCCCAATGTCAGACCGTTATTGAGCCGACGTTCTGAGCTCTCGACGTTGCCAGGGTTCCGGCTTCCCTCTTCCAATGCCGTCCTCGGATCCAGACAGTGATTGCTATGGACAAACACTCCTGTGTCTACACGGGTCACATGGCGCGAGCCGGGCATCGCCTCAATATTGCATCCTGCTCCGTCCGGCCCCATCAAAAGGAAGTTGTGGCCGCCGGCCAGGTCGGCATCCAGGACGACTTTCACTGCATCGTCCAACGACGTCTGGCTCAGCACCCGTCGTACGACGAAAGGCCAAGTTACGCCAGGCTTGCCGATGGAAGTCAAGTTGTTGATTCCGACGGCGACGCCCGCCTCGTTCAGTCCGATCTGACCCAGGCATCCCGCGGTTGTCTGCACCATTGCGCGAGGTCCATGGTCAGGGGCGATCTTGAGCAAAGTGACGAATTCCCCGGCCGATGCATGCATGTCCCAGGTTTGGGCCAGTATTCCCCGGTCAGCATCGATCACGGCCGTGCAGTCATCTTCTTCGATGGCCGGACCTCCCTCCGCACGCACCACATCGATGAGATCGGTGAAACCGCCGACGACAACGGCTTCGGCGTCGGTGATTCCAGCAGCAGAAGCCATGGCGGACATCTCGGCATAGAGCGCGGAATCGAACGCCTCATGATGGTCCAGGGTTCTCGAAGCAAGAGACAAAATGGTGCTGGCCCCGGCCGTGCGCCCCGACCAATAAGGATCCCCCGAGAGTTCCAAACGATCCGCCAAGTAGGCCCGAATCGGCTCCGCCAGCCGCGATCCGTGTGTCGTCCCTAGGACCGCTGCCGAACCCGACATTTCGATGATTCGCAAAGGTCCGCCATACATCCGGACAACGCTACAGGAACTGTTCGCATGTCCGTGGCCGTCCAACCTTTGCCGTGACCATCCCGGAATGAGAAGGAGAGATCATGAAACGAACTTTTGCAACGGCAGCGGCTCTTGTGCTCGTTTTGGCGGCCTGCGGCGCCCAAGCGTCGGAATCGTTCAGCGAGATCGGGTCTGCGCTAGGAGGAGATGGCCCGGTCTACTACGGCGAGGAGGCTCCTCCCGAAGATGTGGCCCGCGCCCTCGAGGATGGAAAGAACGCGGTGAACCTCGATGTCGTCTTCGCTGACAACCGCAAGGTGATCCGTCAGGTCTCGCTATCGCTGGCCGCTGACGATACCCGCGCCGCATATGACGAGATCGTCAGAGTTGCCGAGGATGCAGGAGGTTTTGTCGCCGAGGCGCAGGTCAATCCCACCGGCGACGACGAAGAACCCCGGATCACACTGACGGTTCGAGTTCCGGCGGCCGGGCTGACCACCTCGCTGACAGCAATCAAGAACGCGGCGGACGAAGTGCTGGCCGAATCCCAGGGTGCACAAGACGTCACAGCGACATTCATCGACCTCGAGGCACAGCTGACCAACCTCGAAGCGCTCGAGATCGAGTTGAGGGCACTCCTTGAAGAGGTTCGAATGCAGCCCGACGCCGACCCTGACAAGCTCCTGCGTGTCTTCACGGAGATATCGACCACGCGTGGCCAGATCGAGCAGATTCAAGGCCAGCTCAATTATCTAAACGACGTCGTCGACCTGTCGACAGTGACCATCACGATCGATCCGACGGCCGGGGCATTGCCAATTGTCGAGGAGTCATGGGCGCCGGTCGAGTCCGTGCGCGATGCTTTGCGCAGCCTGGTCGCCGGGCTTCAGGCGATCACGGACACGGCGATTCGCTTCACGATTGGAACCCTTCCGATCCTGCTGATCGTCATCGGTGTCCCGGGTTTGTTGCTGATCCTGACCTTTCGGGCATGGAGGAAGCGTCATCAGCCAAATTCGGCAGCGCTTTTGCCATCACCCGCCGAGTGAAACCTAAGAGGGTGGGAGCACGTGCTCCCACCCTCCTCCAAGCGGTCTAGCTTCGTGCCAACTGATAGAAGTCGTTGTACTGGATCTCGAAGTCACCGGTGTCGGTGATGATCTCCAGTTTCTGCTGTAACTCGTCCGAGGGGTAGATCGTCTCGTCGGTGAGCACTTCCTCGAGGATGAAAGGCTCCGCTGCAGCATTGGGGCTGGCGTAATAGTTCCAGTTGGTCAAAGCTGCCCCGTTCTCGGCGTCGAGGAGATAGTTGATGAACGTGTGGGCGGTGCATGGGTGCTCCGACACCGTCGGGATGGCCATGTTGTCGATCCACACGGTGCCACCCTCCTCTGGAATGACGTACGCCCAGTTGTCCACGTCGTCGGTATCGGCAAACGCTGTGAAGAAGTTGCCGGAGTACCCGTGAGCAACGGCCGTCTCGCCGTTGACCAGATTCTCGTCGTACTGGTCGGAATCGAATGCGGTGATGTTTATTTTGGCGTCGGCGATGAGGTCGGCCGCTTCTTGGAGCTCGGCTTCACTTGTCGAATTCAACGAGTAACCGAGGTACTTCAAAGCAGCACCCATTGTCTCCCTGGGGTCATTCAACATCGAGACCCCACCCGGGAAGGTCGCTGTCAGTTCCGGGTCGAACACCAGCGCCCAACTCGGCTCGAAGTCCTCACCAACCACCGATAGGTTGACACCGAGTCCAGTGGTGCCCCACTGATAAGCCACCGAGAATTCGCCGGTGGAGTCATACGGGGGGTTGACGAACTGCGGGTCCAGATTGCCGAGGTTGGTCAATGCATCCTTCTGAAGCGATGCCAGGAGGCTTTCCTCGATCATGATCCCAACCATGTAGTCGGAGGGGACGATGAGGTCGTAGACCGCGCCAGCCTGGAGTTGGGCGAGCATTGCCTCGTTGGAGTCGTAGAAGTCTTCCACTACATCGACTTCAAATTCGGTCTCGAAGGCAGCTATCAGCTCGGGATCGATGTATTCGGACCAGTTGTAGAAGTTGAGGTCTCCATCGACCTGGTCAGGAGCGCAAGCGGTGCCCGGTTCCCCATCCTGAGTGGTTGTGGCGCCACCTGCACCTGCGGTGGTGGAGCTATCCGAACCCGAATCTCCGCAAGCTGCGAGCACCAGTGTCATGACGCCAAGCAGCGCCACGAGTCTCTTCAGTCTGTTCATTTGTCTTATTCCTCCGTGGTTGTTGCTCTATGCAACACAAGCGACAAGCCTCAGGGTAACCCGATTGGCAATATTTAGGCGCCGGTCTCGAGTCCCAACACCTCATCATCGGGGATTTCGCTTCGCCCTCCTCTTGTCCGTTGCAATCCGAGGGAAATGGCCACGAGGATCATCGATGCGAGGAGCATCACGGTGCTCACGGCGTTGATCAAAGGGGTGACACCCCTGCGAACAAGCCCAAAAACGTAGACGGGTAAGGTCGTCGAACCCTGTCCGGAGACGAATTGGGTCACGACGACGTCGTCGAGCGAGAGTGTGAGGGCCAGAAGGGCCCCACCGGCGACACCGGGCGCAATCAAAGGAAGCGTCACTCTGCGAAATGTGGCCCAACGCGATGCATAGAGATCCGCCGCCGCCTCCTCCAAGGAATCGTCGAACTGAGCGAGGCGCGCCCTGACCACAATCGCGACAAACGAGATATTGAATGCAATATGAGCCAGCGTTATGGTCCCCAGACCCGTCTTCAAGTCGAGGCCAAACACGTTCTCCATGACACCGATCGCCTGAAAGAAGAAAATAAGGAGCATGACGCCCATGGTTACGTCGGGGATGATGATCGGCATGTAGGCAATGCCATCGAGCAAACCCCGACCACGGAACTTGTAGCGCTCGAGGGCCAGGGCCAGCATCGTGCCCATAACCGTCGCCACGATCGTCGACACGAAAGCAACGATGAGCGAATTCCGCAATGCGCTGAGAATCCGGTCGTCCTGGAGAATCTCTCGGTACCAGCGCAAAGAGGGCTCAGTCCAGATTGAGACATTGGCGTTGTCGTTGAAGCTGAAGACGATCAGCAGGGCGATCGGCGCATAGAAAAAGATGTAGACCAGCCATGCATTGGTCGCGAGCAATCGGTCTATCGCCCCGCGCGGAGCCCGGTTCTCGCTCATACGTTCCTCGCCCCGCTTCTGAAGTAGATCAATGTCGCGATGAGCATCAGCGACATGATCCCGATGGACAAGGCTGAGCCAAACGGCCAGTTGCGGGCCGTGAGGAACTGGCTGACGATGTAGTCGCCGATCAACACGGTCCTGGCGCCACCCAGAATCGCGGGAGTCACGTAGGCACCGAGTGCGGGGATGAAGACGAGGATCGATCCTGCGATGACACCGGGCATCGACAGCGGCAACGTGACTTTGCGGAAAGCGGTAAAGCCCGACGCATAGAGGTCGCGGGCGGCGTCGACGAGGCTCCAGTCGAGCCGTTCCAGAGCGGCGTACAGCGGCAACACCATGAATGGCATGAAGCCGTAGACCATTCCGATCAATACGGCAGTGTTGGTGAACAGCAAGCGGATTTCCCCTCCACCGAACCACTGGCTGATCTGGCTGACGAGGCCATCGGAGCCGAGGATGAACCTCCATGCGTAGGTCCTGACCAGGAAATTGGACCAGAACGGGATCATTACCAGCACGAGGAGGATGTTCCGCAGCGTCGGGCCGCGGGTGGCGATGTAATACGCGAATGGGTAGCAAACGACAAGACAGATCGCCGTAGTCGACACTGCAAGCAGTAATGACCGGAGGAAGATCTGGGCGACTTGCTCGCTAAAAAGCCGGGCGTATGAATCGAGATTCCAATCCTCGAGGACCGTCAGACCTGTCGAAGAGCGGCTGGCGAAAGAGTAGACAAATACCAGGAGGAGCGGGACGACGAAGAAGACGACCAAATACGCGTACGGCGGCAGTGCGATACGGAATCCACGTCGGGATTTGGCTCGCTCAGCTGCCTTCTCGAGTTCGGGGTTGGCAGGTGCCGCAACCATCAAATGACGACCAGACCGGCGGCCTCCGGATGCCACACCAGATAGGCGTCCTCATCGATCTCGTATCGCTCCACCGAAGGCCGGTTCTCCTCTTTGACCTCAACCAACTCCCCCGTGCCCCCCACGACTCCGTAGTAGTAGACGTCTCCGTAGTAGACCCTTCTCGTCACCTTGACCTGGAGGCGGTTCAACCCATCGGGGATGGGCTCGTCGAGGTCATACAGAGACAATCTCTCCGGCCGGATCGCCATCGTCGCTTCCCCCGAACTTACGCCGGCAGTCGAGATCGGAAATTCCTGCCCTCCCTGGAACTTCACCCGGTCGACTCCGGTCACCGTCACCGGAATGAGGTTGATATCTCCGATGAAGTCTGCAACGAAGCGGGAGGTGGGGTGTTCGTAGATGTCCTCAGACTTTCCAATCTGAAGCAGCTTTCCCTCGTTCATGACACCGATTCGATCAGACATCGTGAGAGCTTCCTCCTGATCGTGTGTCACATAGATGAAGGTGATGCCGACCCTGGTCTGCAGTTCCTTCAATTCGACCTGCATCGTCTGGCGAAGCTTGAGGTCGAGGGCTCCTAGTGGCTCGTCGAGAAGCAAGACCTCAGGCTCGTTGACAAGGGCCCGGGCCAGCGCCACCCGTTGCTGCATGCCTCCTGAAAGCTGTTTGGGCTTGGCGTCGGCGCGGCGACTCAGTTGGACCTGATCGAGGACTCGTTTCACCCGGTCGCCAATCTCGTTCTTGGCAACCTTTTTCATCTGCAATCCAAAGGCAACATTCTCGGCGACTGTCATGTGAGGAAACAGTGCATACGACTGAAAGACCGTGTTGACCGGGCGCTGATTTGGCGGGCGCAAGCCCATCTCCTCACCATGGATCCTGAGATTCCCCGAAGTCGGGTACTCGAAGCCGGCAATCATTCGCAGGGTGGTCGTCTTGCCGCACCCCGAGGGACCGAGGAGGGAGAAAAACTCTCCATCCTCGATAATGAGATCGAGACCGTCTACGGCGACTACATCGTCACCAAAAGACTTCGTGATTCCGGTGAGTTCGACTGCAGGCTGGGTCATAGAGTCGCGAATCTAGAGGAATAGGCGATGACGCGTCGACCGGATCGGCAGGCATCTGGAGAACTTCCACAACGTTGCAATGAGGCGTTCACAACCAAGCGATCCGAGCACTAGCCTCACCGTCATGTCTGCTTACTGGCACCCATTTGCCGAGATGAACAAAGTCAAGGATCACCCATTCGTCGTCGATCACGGCGAAGGAATATACGTGTTCGACGAAGATGGCACGCGATATCTCGACGCGGCCGCATCCCTCTGGTACATGAACGTGGGATACGGGCGTGACGAAATCGTCGATGCAATGAACGAGCAAGCTCGCAAGATGCCGGCGTTTCACTCATTCATCGATTACGCGACCCGGCCCCCGATCGAACTTGCGGAGCGAATCGCCGCAGTGTCACCAGACAAAGATTCCAAGGTGTTCTTCGGGTCCGGCGGCTCAGATGCAGTTGACACTGCCGCCAAGTTGGCGCGTCGCTACTTCTCGGCTATCGGAGAGCCCGATCGCACCGTTTTCATCGCTCGGGAGTGGGCGTATCACGGCATGCACACCTATGGAACGTCGCTCGGAGGGATGGAGCCCAATCGACTTGGATACGGTGGCGATCTCGTCTCGGATGTAGTCATCGTCCCCCACGACGACTCCGAGGCCGTGGAGAAGGCCATCGATCATGTGGGGCCAGACAGGCTCGCGGGCATTTTTGTGGAAGCGGTGATCGGAGCGGGTGGAATCAGGCCGGTCAGCAACGAATACCTCACCAAGGTGAGAGATCTGGTGAGAGCCGCCGGCGGGCTCTACATCTCCGACGAGGTGATCACCGGGTTCGGCCGTGTCGGCGACTGGTTCGCGGCGAATCTCTACGACCTCGATCCTGATCTCATCACGTTTGCGAAGGGTGTCACGTGTGGGTACGCCCCGCTGGGCGGCGTGATTGCAAGCCCGAGGATCGCCGAGCCATTCTTCTCGACTCCCGGATTGATCTTCCGCCATGGGTACACATATTCGGGTCACTCGACAGCGTGTGTGGCAGGCCTGAAAGTGATGGACATCATCGAGCGAGAGGGCCTGGTGGGTCGAGCCGCGGCGTTGGAGGGAGAAATCTACGACGCCCTGTTGCCTCTTGAAGATCTCGACGTCGTGGACCACATCAGACGTGGCGTCGGAGCCCTGGCAGCCATTCAGCTCAAGGTTGGCGAAGACGAGACTTTGCCGGCTCGGGCGGCGGCAGCCTGTCGCGAGGCAGGAGTACTGAGCCGGGCCGTGGGTGGTGGAGGACTGCAGGTGTCGCCGCCGCTGATCATGACGCCAGATCAGGTCACGGAGATGGCAGATCTCTTCCACGCCGGGTTGGCTGGTCTGTGAACCATGAGCCTTTCTGGGTGGAGGACCACCCAAGACCGGCAGATCTCGGAACTGACAGCCTTCCAACAGAAACCGATGTTCTCGTGGTGGGATCGGGGCTGACCGGCATATCGGCAGCACTCCGCCTTGTCGGCGCCGGCAGGACGGTGACGGTCCTCGATCGCGGTGAGATTGCCGGTGGAGCGTCGTCGATCAACGGAGGAATGGTCTCCCCGGACGTCAAGGCGGGAATGAGGGCGGTGATGTCCAGCCACGGCCCGGACCTGGCCAACGAGATCTGGAATGCCTCAGTTCGGTCCGTCGAGATCGTCAAAGACCTGGCAAGGCTCCACGAGATCGACGCCAGGATCAACCAAGGCGGATTGTCCGCCCTGGGGCTCGACGACCGCGATCTGGCCAAGTTCTCCGCAACGGCGAAATGGTACCGGGAGAAATTTGGCGTGAACTGGGAAGTTCTCGACAAGACCAGAGTGAGCGAGGTCGCCAGGTCTGAGTCCTTCACATCTGCCTTGTTCGAGCCGGAGGGGTTCGGCATTCACCCCGCTCGGTTCGCCTTTGGCCTGGCGACGGCCGCCGCTACAGCGGGCGCGCTGATGGTCGCCCGGACTGAGGCAAGCCGGATATCCCCCACTCGCGACGGGTTTGAGGTCTCGACACCGCAAGGCACGGTGAGCGCAGGGGAAATCATCGTTGCGACCAACGGATACACCAATGCCAGGCCACTTCCGCAACTGAAGAAGAAGATCGTCCCGATCGGCTCGTACATCGTCGTCACAGAACCTCTGACCGAAGAAAACGCTGCTGCGGTGTTCCCCGGCAACAGCATGACATACACCAAGCGCCGACTGCTCCACTACATGCGGCGCACGCCGGACAACAGAATCCTGATCGGGGGACGGCGCAACCTGAAGACCGGCCTCCCGTTGGAGGAAAGTGCCGCAGACCTGCGTTCCAGCCTGGTCCGATACTTCCCCCAGCTCGCTTCAGCCGAAATCACTCATGTATGGGGTGGAAAGCTCGCAGTTCCCTTCGACCTGATACCCCATATGGGGCGCATCGAGGGGGTTTGGTATGCGATGGGTTACGCCGGCCACGGCGTCGGGCTTTCCACGTTGCTGGGCCACGACCTGGCCGGAATGCTCCTTGGTGGGAATCCGACAAGCCCATTCGCCAAGATCCCCCACCGGGGCCGCTTCTACTACCAGGGGAAACCGTGGTTCCTCGGTCCGGCATCGGTCCTGTACCGGGTCCTGGACAGAGTCGGTATGTAAGGTTTCGCCATGACTTTCCCGCAAAGCTCCGCCTATCCCGAACAAAGCCAGTCGACCACGATCCTCGTCCTGGGAATTCTCGGCATTATCTGCTGTGGGCCCCTCGGGATCGCAGCATGGATCATGGGCAACAAT
>JBGSYD010000012.1:0-48329 GCA_041751055.1 Acidimicrobiia bacterium
TCCTTGCCGCAGGCGGAGGGAGAGTAAGAGGCGGAGGGAGAGTAGAAGCGAAGCCGTGCGTTGGTTGTCGGGCTCCTGGGCGGTTGGCTAGAACCAGATCCCGAGGAGCCAGAATGCGGCCATGCCGGCCAGCAGGGTGTATACGAGATTGCGGGCCTTCCACGCCTCAAACGCTCCGACTACGAACGCGGCCAGCTCTGGAACGCCGATATCGACCTGGCCATCACCGTCGATCATCAATGCCACCACCAACGCTGAGAGCACTGCCGGTCCCACATATTCGAGGGCCTGCAAGACCCGAGGCGGAATAGCCCTATCGGCGAGAGCGACGATGAAGACCGCACGGCTCGCATACGTCCCGATACCCACGATCAGGATGGCAACTAACGGGCTCAAACCGCCCGCCTCTCGCTAATGACTCCAGCGACGACGCCGACAAATGCGCCGACGAGCAGGCCGGATCGGTTTGGCATCCCCGCGAGCAGATAGGTGGTTGCCGCGCCAACAATCGCAGCCACAGCCTTGGGATACCTGTTGATCCCCATCACCACCAACCCGACGAACATCACCGGGATCGCAAACTCGAGCTGCCAGCTTTGCGGGACCACAGGACCGATGATTAGGCCCAAGGCAGTGGTGATGTTCCACCCGACTACGAAAACGGAGGCCGCCGACAGGTAATAGCGGCGAAATATGGCTGGCTCGTCATCGAGACGCAGCGTCATCAATGCAAACAACTGGTCGATCAGAAAGTAGGGACCAAACCATCGAAACCATCTTGGTTGCTTCTGGAATACAGGTGCCATGGCTGCCGAGTACATCAGGTGCCGTGCATTCACTACGAGAGCAGCACTGATGGCAGCTATGAATGCCGTGCCCGCCCCCAGAAGGGATATGAGGGTCAGTTGGGCCGCTCCGCCGAACACGAGCGGAGAACTCGTCCATCCTACGAAGTTTCCGATGCCGGATTCGGTGATGGCCAACCCGAGAACCAGCCCGAAGGGAATGGCCGGCACAAACAGGGGCAAGGCGTCTGCCATGGCCTGACGGGATAGAGCTTTATCGGCGGTTGTGAGAGAGATGGTCGTTTCTTCTATGTAGCGGTCAATACGGCTTACGTACCTTACATCGCTCCCTGAGATTTCGCTACCTGTTTGACTCTTGCCATGAGCATTTTCCGCCACGTGATGATGATGACGTTCATGCCCGGTACTACTCCTGATCAGGCGCAGGGCGCTCTCGATGGGTTAGCGACGATGCCCGGAGTCGTGCCCGGAATACTTCGCTATGAGTTCGGTCTCGACTTGGGTATCAGTCCGGAGAACCCGGATCTGGTTCTCGTCGCAGACTTCGCTTCCGAGGAGGACTGGCGCACCTATTCGAACCATCCCGAGCACACCGCCATGAGCGCGAAAGCGATCAAGCCAATCCTCGGTGATATGACGCGAGTTCAATATCTGGTCGAATAGCGGTGCAACGCTGAGCAGGTGTGGAGCGTGATATGGGTGTGAACGATCGGGAGATCTATGAGGAGATCGCTCCAGCCCTTATGAGATACGCCACAGCATTAGTAGGTCCGGACCACTCCCACGATGTCGTATCCACCGTGATGGTGCGCGCTCTGGGCCACAGCGGAGGCCTGGCGGGGCTCGATGCCCCGAAGACCTACCTCATGAAAGCCGTCCTCAACCAGGCGATCGGGATGAAGAGGCAACGTGCTCGTCGCCAGACCTACCCGATGGCAACGGTGCCCGACGTCGGCCTGTCGGAAGTCCAGGTGGGAAATGTGGAAGACCTCGTCATGGACCTGCCGCCCCAGCAAAGGGCGGCGGCGTATCTGGTGTTCTTCCTCGAGCACACTCCGACCGAGGCGGCCGAGTTGATGGGCACCAGACCTGGGACCGTGCGTCGGTATCTCCACCTGGCCCGGCGCAAACTCCAAGAGGCCCTCGATGAGTGACGAACGCTTCAAAGACATCTTTCGCAGGATTGTCTCCGATACTCCGGAGGCGCCTTCGTTTTCCGATCTGGAAATGCACCGGGCGAGTCCGACACTGCCCTCGATCTTCAAACCGTGGATGGCAGTGGCAGGCGCGGCGGCACTCGTGCTGGTGGTTGTGGGTGCTGTCGGTCTGCTGGCGTCTGGACCAGGCGACGTCGCTCCCCCGCTCGGAAATACCACGATATTGTCCGACGATTGGATCATCCCAGGAGATTGTCCGGTCACTATTCCGAGTGGAAACTTCACACCGCCGGATACACACGCGGCTGCCCCTGCCGACAGTGGCAGCGTTTGGCATGGCACTGATGACCTGTGGACTTCGCTTCCGGTCAGTGGCAAGTATCTGCCGCGGAAGAGCGTGTGGTGGAGTGCGAACTTCCCCGGTGGTGGTGTCGAAGAGGTGCCGGACATCAGGGTCGAATACCGCCTCCTCAATATCGCTCGTGATCTGGTCATCCCCCTCACCGACGGCACCAATGCCTACACCGCGGCGGACGGCGACTTCATCATCGCGGGCTTCGACCCGAACGTCACCGGTTGCTGGGAGGTCACGGCTTTCTACAAGGACGCCAGTCTGACTTACGTGTACTACAACCCGCGAGGAGATGATCCGTCTGAGATCGGATATGTCCCCGAGGTGGCTGGGCTGACGATTGCCGAGGCCGAGGAGTTGCTGTCCCTCCGGTTCTATCACTCCGTGTTCGATTCGGGGAATCTGGAATACATCGTATGCTCCCAAGAACCAATTCGAGGGACTGAATTGGCCCCGGGAGAGATCGTCCACATGCGCACCGCCTCTCCGGACCAGCTTTGCGACGAGATCTTTGGTGACCCCACGCCACCCGTCGCCATTTGTACCGATGCCGAGCCCGGGCCGGGGAAGTTTGTGGTCTATTTCGATTGCGGGAGCGGGGAATACCCCAATCCGACGGCCGTGGTGAGGGAGCTGCCGCCGGTTACATCTGGCGCGACCAGTTTTGCGATCGGCACGGCTTTTGAACAACTCCTCGCCGGGCCCAGTGAGAAAGAGATCGGCAGCGGCTTTGGCTCCTTCTTCAACGAAGCGTCAGCCGACGCACTCATCTCGGCCAAATTCGAAGCCGGCCACCTCACCCTCGACGTCACAGAGGCCATCTTCGTAAACAACGCCAGCACCTCGACCGGAAGCCTCTTCTACCTTGCCGAACTCAACGCAAATGCCTTCGCCTTTGCGGACGTGGATAGCGTGGACTATCTGGTCAACGGTGACTGCGCTGCGATATGGGTGTTCGTCCAGGCCGGCCCCGAGTGTCATACCGTGACCAGGGCAGAGTGGGAGGCAACCCAGGCAGAATGGGAGAACGGGTAACGCTATTCGTGTAGATTCCGAGGTATGCGTATGTCCGCGACTCGAGAAATCAACCGACCGGCAGATGAAGTGTTCGAGTTCCTTGCCGACGCGTCCAACAACCCGAAGTGGCAAACCGGGATGGTGTCGTGTTCGTGGACAACACCACCTCCCGTCGCAGTCGGATCGATTTACGAACAGCACGCCCGATTCATGGGAAAAGACGTGAAGTCGGTTTTCGAGGTCAAGGCGTTCAACCCGGGCCGGTCGATCAGGATCGCCACCATCGAGTCGACCTTCCCGATCAAAGTGCAGAGGTCAGTGGAGTCCACCGGTACCGACGCCTGCATCGTGCACGCTGAGATCGGGGGCGGCCCAAGGGGCATCTTCAAGCTGCTGGCCCCGCTGATGAAGGGCAAGGCCCAGAAATCCATCGACGCCGATTACGACCGTCTCAAGGAACTGCTCGAAGCCGAGTAGGGGCTCCGTTAATCCCCCCGCAACCTAAGGCTTGTAGCACCGTATCCGGGCGCGACTGCATTGAGAATGAATGAGGCCGGAAGGCCTGCTGAAACCGAATGCAGGCAGAACCGTATCCGGTCCCCGCAACCTTAGGTACGCGATTCGCTGCGACCCGGTTCGTCGGGCCGTCCTCTGCGGGTCTACGCCGATCGTTCCATGCGGTCAAGACGGCCGATCAAGTGGGAGGAGGGTGACCCCAAGGTCACCCTCCTCCGATATCACCAGGTTCATCTAAGTGGCGTTTGCTATCAGTTCACCCTGAAGATCCACAGACCCCCATTGCGGTCGGAACCGTATATGTAGGGTTTCCCGGGAATCTTGTACACACCCCAGAAATCGGTAGGGTCACCCAACTCGTTTGTGCCCGAGAACCGCGCCTCTTCGATCGGGTCATACGGGTCGGTGACGTCGAAGACAAACATGCCATCGCTGTACCACGACACCATTGCCCTCACTTTGTTGTTCACCGTTTCCACAATCACATTGTGTGACGAGTAGGTGCCTGCAGGGTCGCAGCTCGGATCTATCGGATTCGCGCTGCACACCGTGTTAAAGGTGCTCGCCAGCACCGGATTCGTCGGATCCGAATAGTCCCATATCCGGAGCCCGGACCAGCCGTCCGGTATAACCGTGACGTTGACGCTTTCCCCGGCAGCCCCAATTACTAAGTCGTCAGCGCTCGCCACGCCGGCAATGAGCAGACCAGTCGAATGGCCGACAAACACGCCAGGGAGGTTGACAGGGTCTCCGCCCATCACGACTAAGGCATCGCCGCGGTCTGCATCGTTGAACACGACAACGCCCTCATAGCCAGCCGCTTCAGCGTTGTCGATCTTTTCGGTGAAGGCGCAAGCCCCTCTCTGAATCAGCGCAATCTGTCCGGAATCCGTTGCCGGCGGAACCGGGTCATCGAAACCCGGATTCGGTGCGCTGCAGGCATAGCCCGCGTAGACCGTCGCCCCAGCCATAGTCGACCCTGGTAGGGAGAAAATGGGCGTCGTGATCCCTCCCTCGGAAGCCGGATACTCTCCGGCCCCAGGACCTGTGGTCACTTCGAACACCGTGGCGAATGGCGCAAAGTCCTCTTCGCCTTCCACAACGATTGAGCCATCCTCACTCGGCCAGACCGAATGGCTGTTGACCTCTCCGTCTTCACTGGTGGGATCGATGGCAACCGACACGAGCTGTGGGTCGGACACGTCGCTTATGTCAAGAAGGACCAATCCGGCATCCCAATTGGCCAGATAGGCGCTGTCGCCGTCGGTGGTAATCGTGATGTCGTGCAGGAATCGGTTGGCCGAGGCCCCAAACCCACTCGCCAAATAGGCGTCGACCTCGAGGATCTTGTCGAAGTCATCGAGATTGACCCAGTCGATGCCGGGGAAAGCCAGCTGCTCGGCACCCCAGAATCCGGCCAGCTCAGGGTTGGCCGGATCAGTGATGTCGAAGATCTGGAAGTTGCCAAACTCTGACTCGACCACTGCGGCCACATAGTCCTTGTCACCTTGAGTGAAAAGGAACAGGTTGTGGACGCCGAAGTCGACGAATCCAAGGTCTTCCTTCAAGAGTGTGTTGATGTCGTCGGTCTGCACCCTGGATAGGAACACGGGGTTTGCTGGATTGGCCATGTCGTAGATGTCGAAGCCGCCCGGACCCCCATTACACGACTCGTTCGACATCACGAGGATTTCGCCAGAATTCATCGTGGCTACCTTCACGTCATTTGCCTTCGAACCAGCTGCGCTGTCGATCACGGTGCTCAAGCTGGGCTTCGTCGGGTTTCTGACGTTCCATACCCAGATTCCTGAGTCGTTGTCCCCCGTGGAGCAGAGAGTGCTAAAAGTTCCCGTGTACGCAAATTTCCTATGAGCCCACACGTCGGTGGTCACGCCGAGCTCGTTTCGAATTCCCCTGCCAATCGGGTCGAGGTTCTTGCTGACAGCGACGTTGTGCGAACTGGTCGCGGTACGTGCGTCAAGCTGCTCCAGCGGCCTCATGAACTCCTCAGCAGGTCCTTGTAGATCCGACGGATCCGGGCCGTCGGGGTTGGCACCCGCCGCCGGGGTAAACAGAGAAAGCGTCAGCATTACCGTTATCAACGCAACTGTTCTCGTTGGTCTGGACATTCTCCCATCTCCTTACGTTGTTCTCTCGACTGTCTACCCGGGCGAACCATACACTTTTTCGCTTTTGGCGATGTCGGGCAAAGACATAGGTCCTACCGCGAGGAAAACAGAGGGTGTCCCCCCTACTTGTTCTTTGCAGGACCTACGCCAGTATTGGCGCTGACAGCCTTAGGTACGCGATTCGACGTCGATCTTGATGGCGTCGAGGGCTATCTCGACCATCTCGTCGAAGGTTTGTTGGCGTTCGTCGGATGAAGTGGCGGCGCCAGTGCGGATGTGGTCTGAGACTGTGCAGATCGTCAGGGCACGGGCACCTTTCTCAGCTGCAACTCCGTAGAGCCCCGCCGCTTCCATCTCGACGGCGAGCACGCCCATTGCCTCCATACGATCGAAGGCATCTGCATCTGGGTTGTAGAAGAGGTCCGCCGAGTGGACGTTGCCGACCTTGACGTCGATGCCCTTGGCCTTCGCCGCCTGCTCGGCCGCCTTGAGCAGCCAGTAGTCGGCGGTCGCAGCGAAATCATCGCCGCCATAGCGAACCCGGTTCACGCCGGAGTCGGTGCAGGCGCCGATAGCAAGGATGACATCGCGGACGTCGACCTTCGTGGTGACTGCCCCGCACGACCCGACCCGGACCAGCCGCTCGACGCCATATTCGGTGACCAACTCAGTTGCATAGATCGAAGCCGACGGAATACCCATCCCGGTGCCCATGACCGATACCGGAGTGCCCTGGTAGGTCCCGGTGAAGCCCAACATGTTTCTGACCTCGTTGACCTGCTTGACCTCCTCGAGGAAGTTGTCAGCGATGTGCTGGGCCCGCAAAGGATCCCCGGGTAACAAGATCGATGGGGCGAAGTCGCCTTTCTCCGCGCTGATATGGGGGGTGGCCATGGATAGCTCTCCTCTTTCAAATTCTGGTCGAATCCAACCTATCCCAAAATGATCGCCTTGCGAGAACCTCTGACCGCATTTGTCACGGCGGCCTCGTCGGCATCGAACAAGTCCTGGAGGCTCACGCGACGTTCGACAACCGATCCTCGGTCGATGAGGGATTGTCGGAAGACTCCGGGAAGACAACCCGACTCGACGGGTGGAGTAACCCACTCATCCCCGAATCGAACCATGACGTTAGAAATGTCCGTTTCAGTCACGTCGCCCTCGATGTTGACCAACAGCATCTCGAAGCCTTCTTCCTCGGCTTCGGGGTAGCGCGAACGGTCCAGGGTCTTGTGAAACCAGGTAGGTTCGGATGGGTCGACCCGGATGTCCGACACTCTCAACTGCACCGGGTCAATCGTCTCATCCAGGTCATGAACTTCAATCTCTACCTCTCCCCCGGGCCGCAACATGAGCCGAACCTTCTGAGGGCGATGCCCTCCAACCCCCGATAGTGCCTCTCCGACAGACTCCAGGTCCAGGGGGATATCCCAATAGGACGCCGACTCGGTGAGCCGGCGGAGATGACCGGGCAACAGAGCTATTCCCTGCTCTGGCGTGTAGAGCATCGTCTCCAGCAAGCCATGCGACTGCTTCTCGGACGTGACCACCAGGGCTTTCCACAGGCATTCGTCGTACTCGGCCCCAGCCATCGAGTCGTAGGTGATCCCACCACCAACGTGATAGGTGATCGAGCTATCCCGTACGACACCTGTCCGGATCGCCACGGAGAACTCGAACTGTTCACCGCCCGGCTGTATGTACCCGATCGCACCGCAGTAGACCCCACGGGGCACGGTTTCAATCGCGGCGATGATGTCCATGGTCGAAACCTTCGGGGCTCCGGTCACAGAACCTGACGGAAAGGTCGCCTGGAACAGTTGGAAAAGGTCAACATCTGGACGGAGCCGGCTGGTGATCGTCGACGTCAACTGCCAGACGGTCGGGTGGCGTTCAGCCACGAACAATGAAGGAACATCTATCGATCCGGTTTCAGAAACACGACCGAGATCGTTCCGCAGCAGGTCGACGACCATCACATTCCCGGCTTGTTCCTTTTCTGACTCGATGAGCCCGGCCCGCTGGACACGGTCTTCAGCGGAGGACCGACCCCGTTCCGCAGTCCCCTTCATGGGACGGGTCTCCACGAGCCGACCGGAACGGGCGAGGAAAAGCTCTGGTGACACAGAAAGCACCTGTTTGGAGCCAAGGTCGACAAAGGCGGAATAACTCTTCTCTTGGGCGTCGACCATACGGCGGTAGAGGGCGCCTGCATCACCGATGAATCCCGCCGTCATCGCAAAGGTGAGGTTCGCCTGATAGGTATCACCCGCTTCGATGGATCGACGAATCGACTCCACGGCATCGGCATGTTCGGAGAGTGACATTGACGCCTCCCAGTGGCCAACGATGGGATTCGACCGCGCATATTCACCATGGGACGGCGCGTCGTAGACACCGAACCACACGAGTGGAAGGTCCGAAATCCCGGGAGTTCGAAGCCTCGGGTTGAATCCAGGGGCGGCGTCGTAAGAGATGTATCCAACCACCCAGGCGCCGGCCCGCGCTTCGTCCTCGGCGGTTCGAATGCAAATCTCGACATCGGCAAGTCCCGCGGCTGTCAGGGTCCGGCAGGGATTACGGAAAAAGGCTGGGCCGATCCGCCACCGAGAACCGTCAAGGGCAACATCACCAAGCACACGAAGACGTTACAGCCTCAACGACATACCGAACGGGGCTTCTAGGATCGGGTCATGTCCGATATCTACGACTTCATCATCAAGCTGCGGGCGATCCGCCAATACAGCGACGAATCGGTTTCTCGCGAGGATCTCGAGCAGATCTTGGAAGCCGCTCGCTGGACCGGCAGCTCCAAGAATCGCCAGAACTGGTCGTTCGTCGTGTTCACCGATCGGGAAGGTCTCGATGGTCTGGCCAAGGGAGGGAGTTTTACCGATCCTCTCCGCAATGCCACCGCGGCCGTCGTCCTTGTTCAAGAACCGGACGGCAACATGTTCGACATCGGACGGGCGGCACAGAACATCATGCTTGCTGCCAAGGCCATAGGTGTCGCAAGCTGCCCAATCACACTGCACAAAAAGGCGATTACGACGGAGTTTCTCGGGTTGAAGAACGGTCAGATCGCACGCTACGCGGTCGCCCTCGGCTACCCCACTGTTGAGTCCAAGCCAGCCCAGTTCGGCGGTCGCAAAGACTCCGAGCGACTGGTCAGGTGGATGTAGCCCATCCTAAAAGGCGTAGTCACCAAACCGACCCCAGGCGACGAAGACGGCCAGCGCAATGAACATCGCGTTCATCACGATCATCTGACCTTCCCCCCCTCTGCGCATGTGCAATGAGGCCGCTCCCAACTGAGCCAATCCGAGACCGACGGCCGCCAGTGGGACCAACACGGGAGCGACGCCGGTGATGCCGGGGAGGATCAGTCCGATCGCTCCGAGGATCTCCACGACGCCGATGCCCTTGATAGCCCTCTCCGAGAAGTGCTCGACCCAGCCCATCTGTCCGGCCAGCTCCTCCTTGGATTTCATCAGTTTCATTCCGCCAGCCATGAGAAAGACGGCGGCCAGGATTCCCTGTGCGATCCAAAGTGCAATATTCATCGGTTTCCTCAAAGTGGACGATCGGTCCGAGCCCAACTTACTTGAACCATCAACTAACCCAAAAGCCAAGGAGAGGAGCCGCCTCTTGGCTGTCCTCCCGCTTGCGCCGAGGTTGGTCCCTGCACGAGCGTCAGCGAGAGGAGGTAGGAGGCAACCCTCCGGGTTGCTTGGGAGTTGCTCCGCAACTCCAGGGCAAGGTCCCGCGGGTTTGGCCTCGGGTTGGTATTCTCGGTGGGGATCTTGCCGCCCTCCCCCTCGCTGGCGCTCGGGTACTCCCTCCGCAAGCGGAGGGAGAGTTGAAGCAGGAGGGGCGAGCGTTGAAGAAACGGGTGGAGAGGCAAACCAAGCGGAGGGATTGCGGGGAGGGGCGGAGGCAACGCTTGGGGTTCCCATTAAGGTGGCTCACCGCATGACAGAGTCATTAGTCGAGGCACGTGGCCTCACCAAGAAGTTCGATGAATTCGTCGCTGTGGACAACATCGATTTCGACATCACCAAGGGCGAGGCTTTCGGATTCCTCGGTCCCAACGGAGCCGGCAAGACATCAACGATGAAGATGATCACAACCGTGAGTCCGATTACGGAGGGAAAGCTCCGCGTGTTCGGAATCGACCCGAACGAAAACGGCCGGGCCATCAGACAGCGGATTGGGGTCGTGCCCCAGGAAGACAACCTGGATCTCGAACTGACGGTCTCCGAGAACCTCTACATATACGGCCGCTACCACGACATGCACCGGGCCGAGATCAGGGAGCGGATCACCGAGTTGCTCGATTTCGCCCAGCTATCAGACCGAGCCAAGGCCAAAGTGGAATCTCTGTCCGGCGGCATGAAACGCCGACTGACGATTGCCCGTGCTCTCATTAACGACCCTGAGCTGGTCATCCTGGACGAACCAACGACGGGACTCGACCCACAAGCGCGCCACGTCCTCTGGGACCGGCTATATCGACTCAAGCAACAGGGTGCGACGCTAATCATCACCACTCATTACATGGACGAGGCGGAACAACTCTGTGACCGCCTCGTCGTGATGGACAAGGGGAAGATCGTCGCCGAGGACTCCCCCAGAAAACTCATCGAGACGCATGCTCCGAGAGAAGTAGTCGAGCTCCGGTTCGAAGCCGGCACTCAAGACGATCATGTGCTGAATCTCGAAGGCATTAGCCAACGCTCGGAGATCCTCGCGGACCGGGTGTTGCTCTACACCGACGACGCCGAGGAGACACAGCGAGCCGTAGAAAGCCGCGGGATACACCCCGAACAGGTGCTGGTCCGCCGCTCAACGTTGGAAGACGTCTTCCTACGTCTGACCGGCAGAGGATTGATCGACTGATGACAGTTCTAAGCGGACCAATCCGGGTTGTGGAGTCCGAGCTTCTCGGATACAAGCGAACCTGGAGAGGGACGGCTATCAGCTCATTCGTCAACCCTCTGCTCTACCTGACCGCGATGGGTCTTGGGTTGGGTTCGTTGGTGGATTCAGGGAGCGGCGAGCTCGCCATCCCCTATCTCACCTTCATCGCGACCGGAATGATTGCTGCGTCTGCGATGCAAAACGGCGCCGCAGATGGTGCTTTTCCGGTGATGGCGGGGATCATGTGGCGCAAGAGTTTCGAAGGTGCGATCTCGACCCCAATCAGTCCTGCCGACATCGTGGTCGGGAGGTTCCTGTGGTCGGTCGTTCGGCTCACATTCGTCCTGGTCGTGTTCGGTGCGATCGCCACAATCCTCGGAGCAATGGAGTTCACCCAGGCGCTGAAGGCGGTGCCGCCGGGGGTGCTCACCGGTTTGGCCTTCACCACTTCCGTCACCGCCTTCACGGTTACTCGCGAAAACGACACCAGCCTCTCGACGTTGTTCCGCTTCGGCATCATTCCGCTATTCCTGTTCTCCGGAACCTTCTTCCCTATCAGCCAGCTACCTGACTTTCTCCAACCGCTGGCCTACGTGACGCCACTATTTCACGGTGTCGAACTAGTGCGAAAAGTGGCGCTTCCCGGCCTGGATGGCTCCGTGATCACTTCGCTGTCGATCTGGGTTCATGTCGCCTATCTGGTGACCATGACAGCCCTGGGACTCTTTTTGGCATCACGCTGGCTCGACCGGAGGCTCCGCAAGTGAGCGTCTCGGCACCAACGAGGATCACCCCTGTCGGTCGGATGACTCCTTTCCGCGCCCAGCGGATTTGGGAACGGAACTACCTCGTTAACAGGCGGCTCTGGAAGGTCATCTTCACCGGGTTCTTCGAGCCTGTCTTCTACCTCTTCTCGATGGGGATCGGGCTGGGGGCCTTGATCGGAGACGTCACCGGCCCCGGTGGGATCCCCGTCTCTTACACCGCATTTGTCGCTCCTGCGCTGATGGCCGCTTCAGCAATGAACGGTGCTGTCCTCGAGACCACCTTCAACATCTTCTTCAAGCTCAAGTTCGGCAACATTTACGAGGGGATCCTGACCACACCGATGAAACCGATGGATATCGCCATCGGCGAGATCGGTTGGGCACTTTTGCGTGGGGGCCTCTACTCGACCGCATTTCTGATTGTGATGTTCGTGATGGGGCTCACCGAATCCTGGACGGCGATCCTGACGATTCCAGCCTCGATCCTCGTCGGCTTCGCTTTCGGTTCCGTCGGGTTGTCGGCCTGCACGTTCATGCGCTCGTGGCAGGACTTCGATCTGGTGACGCTGGTCACGATGCCGTTGTTCCTCTTCTCGGCGACGTTCTACCCCCTCGACGTCTACCCGCCCCTAATGCAGCAAGTAGCCAAGATCTCACCCCTATATCACGGGACCGAGCTCCTTCGAGGCCTGAGTCTCGGTGCACTGGACTGGACCATGATCGGCCACGTCGCCTTCCTCGTCATTATGGGAATTCTCGGCGCAATTGTCGCAAACCGCCGGCTGGACGGGTTGCTGCGGAAGTAAAACCCCAAACCTAAGGCTTGTAGGGTCGGATATGGCGCTCCAGCCGCACAGAAAGTGCCAGCCCGACCATCTAGGCTCCGATTTCGATGCTTGATCTGACCTTCCCACTCCACGCCCCACGAGGGTCCGAACTAAACACCAAGGGCTGGCTCCAAGAAGCCGTGCTCAGGTGCTTGCTCAACAACCTCGATCCCGATGTGGCGGAAGACCCGGAGAACCTGATCGTCTACGGCGGCCGCGGCAAGGCGGCGCGCAATCTGAAATCGCTGCACGCCATAGTGGCGACACTGCAGCGTCTCGAGAACGATCAGACCCTGCTGGTGCAGTCAGGAAAGCCGGTAGGCGTATTCCGCACGCACGACATGGCACCGCGTGTCCTGATCGCCAACAGCCTCCTGGTCCCCAAATGGGCAACACTCGAAAAGTTCTGGGAACTCGAAGCTGCAGGGCTGATGATGTACGGCCAGATGACCGCCGGATCCTGGATCTACATCGGAACCCAGGGAATTCTCCAGGGCACGTATCAAACTTTTGCCGCCATCGCCGAGAAGAAGTTCGGCGGGACCCTGGCGGGCACACTCACCCTTACCGGCGGGCTCGGGGGAATGGGGGGAGCACAACCCCTCGCCATCACCATGAATGGCGGAGTTGCCTTGTGCATTGATGTGGATCCGCATCGAATCCGACGACGGCTCGAAACCGGTTATCTGAACGAAAGTTTCACCGATATCGATGGTGCTGTAGCGAGGGCGCTGCAGGCGAAGGCGGGGAAGGAGGCTGTCTCGATTGGGCTGCTTGGCAACGCTGCGGATCTGTTCCCTGCCCTCCTGGAGTTGGAACTCGATGTTGATATCGTCACGGACCAAACGTCGGCGCATGACCCGCTCTACGGCTATATCCCCCACGGGTATTCCCTCGAGGACGCGCTCGACCTTCGCAAGGATGACCCCGACACCTACATCAAGGCATCGCGGGAGTCCATGGCGACCCAATGCGAGGCGATGGTTGGGTTTCAGGACGCCGGAGCCGAGGTCTTCGACTACGGGAACAACCTGCGCGGCGAAGCACAAACCGCGGGCTACACGAACGCTTTCGCCTACCCCGGCTTTGTCCCCGCCTATATCCGGGATCTCTTCTCTGAAGGATCCGGACCCTTCCGGTGGGTTGCCTTGAGTGGCGACCCGGCCGACATCGCGACTACCGACCGCGCCCTTCTCGACCTGTTTCCTGACAACGAGCCTCTTCATCGTTGGATCAAAATGGCCCAGGAGAAGGTTCACTACCAGGGGCTTCCGGCCCGGATTTGCTGGCTCTCATATGGTGAGCGGCATCTCGCCGGACTTCGGTTCAATGAGCTGGTTGCCTCCGGTGAGGTTTCAGCCCCGATAGTGATCGGTCGGGACCACCTCGATTCGGGCTCGGTGGCGTCGCCGTACCGGGAGACCGAGGCGATGCTGGACGGCTCTGACGCCGTGGCCGATTGGCCAATCCTCAACGCCATGCTGAATGTGTCATCGGGAGCGGCATGGGTGGCCGTCCACCACGGTGGCGGCGTTGGCATCGGCAACTCGATTCACTCGGGCGCCCAGGTGGTTGCAGACGGGACTGCCCAGGGGGCGCTTCGTGTCGAGCGGGTCCTCACCAACGACCCTGGCACAGGTGTAATGCGGCATGCCGACGCCGGCTACGACATCGCCAAACGTGTCGCTCGGGAACGGGGAGTCGACATCCCGATGCTCGACGAGGACTGAAGTGGCTATCAAGGATCCGCATTGGCCCCGCGCGGACACCTGGCTGGGCCGGGAGTCGGACGATCCGGAGATCAGAGTCGTCGGAGTTCCATCGTCGTCGGCATCTCTCTCGCCGTGTGGGGCGGACCTGACCCCGGCCGCGGTCCGGGACCGACTCTCCCGATTTTCCACTTTCCATGGCGAGTGGGGCATCGACTTCGACTCTGTGCGGGTGTACGACGAAGGCAACTGGCCGGTCACCCATCTCACGATGGAAGAGATGCCCGATGCGGTGGAGGCTTACGCCACGCTGCTGCCGCCAACGACCCTGGTTCTCTACCTCGGTGGGGACAACGCTATCACTCGTCCCCTGGCCCGCTCCGTCGGAGAAGACATCGAGCGGACCGGCGTCCTCACATTCGACGCGCACCACGACGTTCGCACCCTCGAGTTAGGGCCGACCAACGGCTCGCCAATCCGGGGTCTGATCGACGAGGACGGGTTGCCAGGTGTCAATGTGTCCCAGATTGGGATTCACTCCTTCGCCAATTCGGCGGCATACCGGAAGTATTGCGATGAGGTTGGAGTTGCTGTATTCACCGTTGACCAGGTTCGGAGCACGGGAATCTCCGATGTGGTTTCCCAAGAGCTGAAACGACTGGCCACTTATTGCACCGAGATCTATGTCGATGTCGACGTCGACGTCTTGGATGCAGCTTTTGCACCAGGATGCCCCGGGGCGCGCCCCGGGGGATTGACTGTGAGGGAGCTTGCCGCTGGCGTCAGAGTGGCAGCGGCAAGCTCCATGGTCCGGGCCATCGACTTCGTCGAAGTCGATGCCCAAGCGGACCGGGACGGCCTCACCCTCGACGCGATGGCCCACCTCGTCCTCACGGCAGCAGCCGGGTTCACCGAGCGGCCGAAAACCGCAACCTAAGGTTGAGAGAACCGTATACGGGTCTGGTTGCATTAAGAATCTGGTTTCGAGTCAATTCGATGCAACAAAATGGCCGACGATGGTGTTGTTATTCCTGATGACTGAGACGCTCGCCAACATCGCTGTCGTCCTGGCGACGATTTCCACCGCTGCCTTCCTGCTGCCGCAAATCGTCAAGCTGGTACGCACCCGCAATACAGCGGGAGTATCTACGACGTGGCCGGCCCTGGGATTCGTCATCAACGTCGGGTGGTTCTCCTACATGATCAGCCAGCAACTCTGGGTCTCGATCGCTCCCCCATTCATTTCACTCGTCGCGTATGGAGTAACCCTGTGGGCGCTGCGCCGCGCCGGGCGAGATATCGCGCCGTCTTACTTCAGAGGCATGGCAGCGGCCGTCGTATTGGTGGCAATAGCGTTCGTTGGCGGTTGGACTGTTCTCGGGATCGCCCTTGGTCTTTCGTACGGCGTCATGGTGGCCCCATCGGTCTGGACCGCCTATCGAACCGCCGACCCCAGCGGAATCGCCCCGCTCACCTGGTGGATAGGGGCCGTCGAGGCCCTCCTTTGGGGATCCTTCGGCTGGTACCACTCGGATCGGGGGATCATCACCTTCATGGTTGTCGGCGTCACAGCCAGCACATTGATGCTCTTGCGTTACTACACCACGCGGAACCGCACCGCGGTCTTTGGCGTCGCCCTCGACCAAGTGTCCTGATTCTTCTTCTGAATGCACATAGACCCGTAAACGACCCCAGCAGCCTTAGGTTGCGGGTTTACCCCCCGCTGACCACCTGTTCGGCCTCCCGGCCCAACCGATCGCCGTCCCGTGAGTCGAGGAAGCCGCGAGGTAGGCGGACGGGGCGTGGTCCGTGGGAATGGCCCCGCACCATCGTGTTGGCCTCGTCGGGAAAAGGAACTGTTGGATCGAGTTGGTTGACCCAACCCTGTACTTGATGCACCGACTCGGCGTGGGCGAGACCATCGCGGATCATTGGTCCAGCGGGGAACCCTTTCAAGTACCACGAGGTGTGTTTGCGGAATGAGCGGATGCCCATGTGGTCCCCGAAATGGTCGACCAAGAGTTGGGCATGACGGACCATTATCCGACCAACTTCACCAAGATTCGGAGGCGTCGACGGCTCGTTTCCGGAAAGCACATCAGCGAGATCTCTGAACAGCCACGGCCTGCCGAGACATCCTCGCCCCACGACTACTCCGTCACATCCAGTCTCGGCCATCATCCGCTTGGCGTCGTCGGCGGTCCAGATGTCCCCGTTGCCCAAGACAGGAAGATCGGGCAACACTTCCTTCAAGTTTCGGATCGCCGACCAATCGGCCTCACCCGAATAGAGCTGTCGCGCCGTCCGTGCATGTAGCGCGACGGCAGCTACACCTTCCTCTGCCGCGGTCGCCCCGGTCTCGAGATATGTGAGGTGATCGTCGTCAATCCCCTTGCGAAACTTCACCGTGATTGGCACCGTTCCAGCATCCCTAACGGCGGCACGCACAATCGACCGAAAGAGATCCTTCTTCCATGGGAGGGCCGCTCCCCCTCCGTGTCGGGTGACCTTGCCCATAGGGCATCCGAAGTTCATGTCGATGTGGTCGACTCCCTTAACATCGACGAGATAGGCGACGGCCTCGCCCAGCGCACCGGGGTCTGTGCCATAAAGCTGGATCGACCGCGGAGTCTCATCAGGAGTAAATCGGGCTAACTCGAGCGTCTTTTCGTTTTGTTCGACCAGACCACGGGCACCGATCATCTCAGACACGTAGAGGCCAGCCCCGAATTCTCGGCACAGACGTCGGAATGGCGCGTTGGTGACACCCGCCATCGGGGCGAGCACAACCGGAAGGTCGACTGAGAGATTGCCAATCTGGAGCATTACCCCTACAGGTTACGAAACTCACAGAAGTGAGAGGAACCAGCCACGATTCACCGCCAGGACACAGTGGTTCTGATGTGGCCGATCAGACCGTTATTCGACGTTCCCGTATCCATGGCCCGCCATATCCACGCGAAGAGGGAGTAGATCACCACACCGATCACAACTCCGATTGAATTGAAGATCAAGTCGCTGATATCTGAAACGCGATATGGGAATCCAACGAATACCAGGCTGATCAAGTGTTGCACGATCTCGATCCCGGCGGCCCCGGCCACGCCAAGGGCGACGACTTTCCCCATACTCGGGTTGTTCAACACGAACCAAGCGCCGAAACCGAACGGGATACCCAAGGCAACATTCGGCAGCGTCTGGATCCGCATGATCGAAGGTTGGAAAGAAATTGTGAATGGCCGCAACTCGAACCAATCCGAGTACGGGACGGCCCCAAACTGGGGTCTCAGCACGTGCTCGACAGGAATGGGAAAGAGAGTCACCGCAGCCACAACAATCAAGTAGAAGGAGAACACGCCAACGAAGATTGAACGTGGCCGGGTCCAACCCCTTTTCCGGCGGCCATGGACGATGAGCCCGGCGATGACCGGGATCGCAACCACCCACAACCAGACCGACGTGATCACAGTCACGAGCCTGACAGCGGCGAGAGGAACCGATTGCGGCTCGCCTGGTGGAGATCGACTACTTCAGAAGTAAAGGTGACCTGGAGTTCGGGCACCCCGAGAGCTGCGGCCACAACGGCCGCTTCCTCCTCGACTGCGACTTCGTCGCTTCGACCACGCGCGCTGAAAAAGGCGGCGCTTATCTCCAACCGGTCGAGGTCACCGCTTCTGTCCCAGATGCCTACCACTTCGCCGTCGCGGACGATCGTGGAAGTGAGGTTGCCGCCGGTGTCGTAGACGAATGGGTAGAGGTGTTCGGGCATCATTCTCCGCCACTGCTTTTGCCGCACCAACGCGGTATCCCAAACCGGAAGAAGCCGAAGGCCCGATGGCTCGGGAGGCCGCGGCCGGTCCGGGAGATCAAAAAGACCATCCCCGACCTCACCAAACCCAGCATCCGCGAACGCGCCAGCTGCATTGGCCTTCTTTAGACCTGCCCACCAGGCGAAGTCGCCGACAGCGGCCGGGCCATGGCCACGCAGGTACCAAGTCGCCAGAAGGACGCGCGCCTCCGCCGGGTCAACGACATGTGGCGGGTGCTCTGGAAACCACTGACTCCAGAGGGCATAGCCGTATTGGTTATCTCGCCAGCTCTTCGGACCCGAAGCCGCAGCCAACTCCTGGCGCACCGTCATAGATGAGAGCACGTATCGAAGGGCCTCAGCTGACTTACCGGCGACGCCAAAGTGCTTTCGGATTTCCCGAGCCGGCATGATCTGACCATCGAGCAACTCGAGGATGTCCGCTCGCCATTGCTCCCTCTGCTCTGCTCCGACAAGCTTCTCCACCCAATCCGAGAAGACGTCTTTGCGATCGGACCCGCACATCACCACATCGATCATCCCGACCGGGATCAGGAATGCAGATCCGCGCAGCGCGGACATACGGACCAGCGTCCGCTCCTCGTAAAGCGCGCGATCGAGATCACTGCGCCTGAACCCGGGCACGCGAGCCACCAACGACAGATAGCTCGTTGGCGCGGTGCTGTAGAGACCGCCGGACTCGACCACGGCATCCTCGATAGACAGGGGAAGTTCCCGGTGCAGTAGTTGACGTTGCCATTGCTCGACGGCCAGATGGCGGGAGAAGCTTCGGTCACTCACCGTTTTCAATCGTCACTATCGGTGATCTGTCCCGCATACTTTGGGCCAAATCCACCATATACGGTCCTGCCAACCTTAGGTACGCGGTTAGGTGCCGACTGATTCGGTGTCGTGGATGTTCTGGAGGCGGACCTGGCCGTGGGCCGCAAGCTTGCTGTCGGTCTCACGTGTGATCGTCACTTCCCAGATCTGTTGGTTGCGGCCCCGATGGATTGGGGTCGCCACGCCTATCAATGCGCCATCCCGGGTCGCCCTGATGAAGTCCGTGCTGTTCGAAAGGCCCATCGCGCCGGCCATGCCGTTCTCCAAGGCCCAAATAGCAGCCCCGGTCGATGCCAGGGTCTCGACAAATGTCGCGTAGACCCCGCCATGGACAACCCCATAGGGCTGATGATGAATGTCCTCGATCTCAATCCGGCCAGTAGCCCGATCAGAAGAGGCATCGGTCAGCTCGATCCTGGTGTGCCCCACGTAAGTGACACGGTCCGTAAAAGGATTCTCCATCAGGCACCACATCCGCTCTGAATCTGGAGCACCGGCCCCAGGTCGTCGTTGACGTACTCCCAAACCCCAAACCCAAGGCCCTCGTAGTATTTCGAGTTGATCAGGATCTCCATCTTGGAATCGCCACTGAGATCGGCCACGGCTGAAATGTCGAATGAGAGGACAAAGGGTGTCTCGCCTTCACCAACCTCATCGACGACAGACTCGTCGAGCACCGCTGTCTGCACCTCACCGTCGACGACTTTCCTCATGAACACCAAGGAGTAATCACCCAACTGAGCAAACAGAGAAGGGTCTTCGATGTCCTCGGTGACAACAATCACCTCATTCACCCCGTCACCTTCGATGTCAGCTCTGACGATCTGCTTTATCACCGGGCTGGCGACATCCAGACCCCGCGCGGCAAGAAGCGGCTTGGCGAATCCGGCGTAGCTACCGTCGTCATCCTCGGGCTGGACGAAATGGGGGGTCAGGTCCCATGGTGCGGAGATGGCCACTCCCAATGGTCCCGGCCAGACTCCAAGCGCTTCGGTGTTGCTCAGCTCGACGCCCGGATTGAAAAGGGGTTCGCAAAGGATCTGTTCAGGCCCGCCTGTGATCATTGCCTCCACTCCGAGGCGGACCACCTGGTAGTCCTCGCCACCTGCAACCGGCAACGAGGTCAGCTCGTCCACCTGCACCCAGTTGCCTCCATCCCACCATCCGAGGGCGCCGAATTCCGAGGTCACAAGAGGCTCATTGGCCCAATTGCCCGCAGGCTCGGTCGTTGTCGTAGTTCCCGCGGTCGTCGTGGTCTCTGGAAGAGTCGTCGTTGACGACGCACTTGTTGTCGTTGTAGCCCCGCCATCAGTAGTGGTCGTGGCGATTGAGGTGCTCGTCTCGACGACGTCGCCATCTCCACATGCCGTGACGATCACGAGCATGGCGATTCCAACTGTGGTCCGTCGCATCAGGTCCTCTCGGTGGCGGCGATGGTAACCCTTCAACGATTGAGGAATTGGTCGAGTTCCAATCCAGCTTGGTGGAAGAGCATGGGTAATAGGTGAACGGGGAGCCCGATCACGTTCGACGGCGAGCCGACCACACCCGCAACAAACACACCTCCATATCCCTGGAGGGCGTAGGCACCTGCCTTGTCCATCGGTTCGCCACTAGCGACGTAGCGAACAACCTCCTCGTCGGTCATCGGAACCATTTCCACCTCGGTGGCTGCGACGATCGAACCCAGATGTTCATCGGGTGGGCCGACCGACAAAGCCAGACCGGTGAACACTTCGTGCTTCCTACCCTGAAGTCGACGGAGCATCGAACGCCCCTCCTCGGGATGACCGGGTTTGCCCAGCACCCTTCCGTCCACAACCACGGTGGTATCGGCCGCTACGACCACCAGGTCCGTCGCGACCACCGCCGAAGCCTTGGATCGGGCGACTCGCTCGACGTAGGCACCAGGGGATTCATCAGGAAACCGGGTCTCGTCGACGTTGGGAGCCTGGACGTCGAATGAGAGACCGAGTTTTTCCAACACCTCCCTACGACGGGGAGAACTCGAAGCGAGGACCAGCTTCATGCGACGAGACGGCCCCGGCGAATAATCACTTCCGGATGGGTCAAAACACCGAATTCATCTCTTGGATTGGCCCCAAACAACACGGCGTCCGCTGACGATCCCACCTCGAACCCCTGCGGACGATCGACCGCGGCGTATCCGTTGATTGAAACCGCATCGAGGGCCTTGTCTATCGCTAGCCCGTAATCGACGAGTCGCTGCGCTTCCTGAGCGACGTCGTGGGCCCCAACAGTGACATCGGTTCCAGCCAGTAGCCATACACCCGCTTCGGCAGCAAGGGGGAGGAGACGTCGCACATTCTCCAGCCCTTCCAGCAACAATTTGCCGCCGGTGGATTCAGCCCCGATCTGGTCCACGACTGCCTCCATCCTGAGAATCGTCGGAACCCACATCCCGGACCGGGAACCGAGGCGTTCCAGATCCGACTCATCCAGAAACAGCCCGTGCTCTATGGAGTGGACGCCCGCATTCACCGCCATCGACGGAGCTTCGCGGGCCATGGTGTGGATCGCGACCCGGCTACCTACCGCCTCAGCGGCATGCACAGCCGACCTCAGCTGCTCTTCGGTGAAGTTGGCGACCGGACCCCGACCTCGCCGCGGCCAATCGCCGACAAACTTTATCCAACCCCTCGCATCCGTCAGCGACTTCTGGACGCCTTCTTCGAAGTTCGACTCGTCCAATTCGCGTGCAAATTTCGGCCAATACCCCTCTTTGACGGCGTTGATGATTCCTGCCGCCTCGATTTCGGGCCTCAGGTCGGGCGCCACGGTGTCGATTATTTCAACGGTATGCAGATCCGACCAACCCTTGTCGAGAGCGAGGAGAACGCCCGCGCTCAGGGCCTGGTTGACCCTGTGCTTGGCGTTCTCGAGTGTGTCGGACTTCCAGTCAGCGCCTATCGGCGCTCCGAAGTGGGCATGGCCGTCGACGAGGCCGGGAAGTGCGAACAAGCCAGCTCCGAGGGTGACGTCGGGGTCACCGGACGGCTCGGCCCAGGCACCGTCGTGGATGTCGCGTACGACCTCCATGTCGTACGGCGTGCGGAGATGAACCCTGGTCTTCACAAGACGGACGCTAACCGGTGGAACGACCGACAATGCAAATCGATGCGGACTCTTTTGGCTGTCTTCACCCTGCTCGTGGCCGCCTGCACCGGTGGCACCACTACTGGCACGCCGCCTACAGACGCCACCACTACAGGAGGACCTCTACCAACCCTGGCAAGTACGACAGTTCCTCCGATAGAGGTCGAAGTGCAGGATTGCGACACTCCGCCCGTCACCTTTTCATCCCTGTGCGAAACCATCGAACTACTCAATGAATGGCACGTCGATCGACCTGTGGACATGGCAAACCTGGCGCTCATCGCCACCACGGCGGCATCTGAGTACACGACGGTGGATACCGAAGCGCCGCCAAGGACGTTCTTCTGCGCAATCCCCGACGAGGCCTTCCTCAGCCTGTGCGACGTCCTGGCGAACCGGGTACAGAATGAGAGTCTTCCTGTGGGACTCGCAGTGGAGTCGGCTGTTTCCTCGATGGTGGACCTGGGCCTGGACCCCTTCACCTGGTACATCAACCCGGAGCAGGCCAAGGGTTTCCGCCTCAATGGAATTGTTGGCGGGCTCGGGATCCTGCTCGATGCGACCGACGCGGTGGGTTCCAAGTGCACTCTCATCAACAACGTGTGCCAGCTTCGAATCGTCTTTGTCCTCGAGGACAACGCCGGATACGACGCCGGTCTAATGCCAGGCGACATCATCACGGCTATCGATGGCGAGTCAGTCGACGGGAAGGGTTTTGTCGATATGGCATCGACGATCTCTGGAGACGAGACCGGGTTGGTCGAGCTATCTGTGCTGCGTGATGAGGAGACATTTGAACTCGCGATCGAGCGTGAAGAGTTGAACTTTCCGAATATCGAGGTAGACGTGCCCGTCGCCGGTGTTGGGTACCTTCGCATCCCAGATTTCGAATTCGACATACCCCGACTGGTGAATGACTCGTTGGACGCCCTCCTCGATGCCGGCCCGGCCACGATCGTCATCGACCTACGAGACAATCCCGGTGGACGTCTCGATTCTGTATTGCTCGTCGCTTCTGAGTTCATTGCGAGCGGTGTGGTCCTGAGTACCGAGGGCCCGGACGAATCGTTCTCCTACGACGCTCTCGGCGGAGCCCGGGTCACCAGCCAGCGCCTCATTGTCCTGGTCAACGAGGGAACCGCTTCCGCGGCCGAGGTCCTGGCGGGCGCCTTGCAAGACCAGCGCAACGCAACGGTTATCGGCCAACCCACGTTCGGTAAGAACGCTGTGCAGATACCATTTGAGCTGAGAAACGGCGGAGAATTCCACGTTGCGATCGCTCATTGGTTCACCCCTGACGGACGAACGGTCGTCGACGGGGGCCTGATCCCCGATCGCCTGGTCGAATTCCCTACCCAGGTCAGCATCGAAGAGTTAGTGAGATTCGCCCTCCAGAACGCGGGTTAGACATATGAAACGCTCCCTTCCCCTCCTTTTTGCGTTCGTGCTCGCCCTTTCTGCATGCACAACCACGACGTCCACGAGCACAACCGCACCAGAATCGCCGACAACAACGGCAGTTCCACCGGAGACCGGCAGCAGTGTCGCTGAGAACGGAAGAGTCACCACGGTGGTCAGTTGTGCTGACGCCCCTGACGAGGTAGCGATCGTTTGCGAGGCCTACGACCTCATCCAAAGGCTGTACGTCGACGAGGTTCCCGACGCGCTTCTCGTCGAAGCGGCTACGCAAGCGGTTGTGGATCTCGACGGATCTACCGCGACTACGGATTTGGTGTGCCCTGTTCCCACAACGGCTTTCAAAGAAACCTGCGACGCCCTGGCCGATGAAGCCGAGAACAACACTGAGGCCGCCGAAGCGATAGTTCGGGGCCTGGCCAATGCGCTCGACGCGAACTCGATCTATCTCGACAGCGATGCGTTGGCCCTGATCGAAGAGGAGCAGGAAGGTCAGATCGAAGGCATCGGAGCCCTCGTCACCGCTGAGGACTCAACGATTACAGAAGGCAATCCCCAATGCTCTGTCATTTCCGAAACATGCCAGCTGATAATCGTATCTGTCATCGAATCCAGCCCCGCCGAAGCTGGCGGCATCCAAGAGGACGACATGATCATCGGGGTCAATGGTGAGGACATTGCGGGATGGAGCCTCGATCAAGTCACTGCCACCGTACGGGGGCCGGCCGGAACCGACGTTTCGTTGACGATCGCCCGGGCCGGAACCACGCTCGAAATCTTGATTACCCGCGCCGCGGTTGTCATCCCCGTCGTCAGCAGCTCGACCTTCGGTGACGTCGGTTATGTGTCGCTCAACCTATTCACCGAGACCGCTGACGAGCAACTCAAGGAAGCAATCGAAGGTCTGCTGGCTACTGGCGTCGACGAACTCGTTCTCGACCTCCGCAACGATCCTGGGGGTCTCCTCGACACGGCGATCGAAGTTACTTCCCTCTTCCTTCCCGATGGCGACGTTGTGATCACCCAGAGCCCGGACAACGACCGCGCATACGCTGTGTCGGGCAACCCGATCGTCCCCCAAGACCTCCCGGTCGTCGTCATCATCAACAAGGGATCGGCGTCTGCTTCTGAAGTGGTTTCGGCGGTTCTGCAGGAGAGAGGCCGAGCGCTCATCGTCGGAGAGAACTCCTTTGGGAAGAACACTGTTCAGCAGCGTTTCTCCCTTTCCAACGGAGGGGCGTTCAAACTCACGATCGCAAGGTGGGTGACACCCGGAGGGCTCGATTTTGGCGGCGACGGTCTGGCCCCCGACGTTGCTCTGGACTTCACCGACCTCGACCTCGAGGCGGCGGCCAACCTCGCCGCGGCGGCGAACTAGCCCGGCTGGCACCCCACACACCAGTATGTGACACGATCGTCGAGACGCCTCTCGGCGATCCGTGACGAGCACCGGCGACAGGGGCGCCCATCCCGTCCATAGACCCACAATGTGCGATCCGTGGTGGTGTTACCCGTAGTTGTCCTCTGGCCCGGCCCGACATTGGCAGCCAACAGCTGCTGTGCGTCTGTGAAGATTCTCTCCAGCTGGGAGTCACTCAGCTCGCCCACTGGCGTAAAAGGATTGATGCCGGCGAGGAAAGCCAGCTCCGATTTGTAGACGTTGCCGATTCCCGCTGCCACCCGTTGATCCAGGAGGACACGGGCAATCGGCTCAGTATTCATGGTCCGGGCACGACGCACCACATCGACGATGTCGAAGTCGTCGGTCAAAACATCGGAGCCCAGTCGTCCCAGAGCAAGGTCAATCGCCTTGGTCCTATCCACTTCAACGGTTGGCGCACCGAAGCAGACAGCGTGGTGGCCTTCGGTCGTCAGAGCGACCCGCGCCGGCCCGGGAACGGGTCTATCCGCATTCAGGATCGTCCATCGTCCCGTCATGCCGAGGTGGACGTGCAACGAATATCCCGTGGAGAAATCAATGAGCAAATGTTTGCCACGCGTCCTGATCCCGGCAACGGTCGACCCCAGAATCCACCGAGAATGGGAGCGAAGCGAGCCCGAGGTCCCGTAGACGGACGTGATGTGTTGGCCATCGAGAGCCGGCCTCAGCCTCCGAGCATCGTTGGCGACACTGTCACCTTCGGGCATGGCAAATTTCTAACAAGTCACGAAAATCACTGCAGGCGCGGCAGTCTGTAGCTCGGGCTCCTGTGCATTCTATGCACGTTTCGGCGCCATATATGACGCCGCAAACCTTAGGTACGCGGATTTAGCCCAGCCCCGGGTACGCCAAACCCGTGTTGGCGTGACAGTCGTAGCCGTGGGGGTTCTTGGCGAGGTATTGCTGGTGGTATTCCTCGGCGAAGTAGTAATCGCCCAGTGGTGCGATTTCGGTGGTGACCGACCCGAAACCGTCGGCGGAAACGACCTCTTGGTAGACATCCTGTGACCGCTTGGCCTGATCGAGCTGTTCATCGGTTGTGGTGTAGATCGCAGATCGATACTGGCTGCCGATGTCGTTGCCCTGCTGCATCCCCTGTGTGGGGTCGTGGGTCTCCCAGAAGACCTTGAGCAGCTGATCGAAAGAGACCTCAGCAGGTCGGTAGACCACCATCACTGCCTCGGTATGCCCGGTCTTGCCGGTGCAGACCTCTTCATAGCTCGGGTTGGGCGTGTAACCACCCGCGTAGCCGGCACTTGTCGTGAAAACCCCGGGAAGCTGCCAGAAGCGCCTCTCGGCACCCCAAAAGCAGCCCATACCGAAAACTGCAACCTCGGTGTCCGACGGATACGGGCTCTCCAAGGTGTTGCCATTCACGAAATGCGACTCAGGCACATCGACTTGTTGTGCGCGACCCGGCAAAGCTGCGTCGGGCTCCGGCATCTCTTGTTTGTTGCGTCCGAACATTTCTAACCTCCTATTGCTATTCAACACGACAGATCGTCAAATCTGCCTAAATGCCTATCCCATCCCGGACACTTTTACCGGCCTTATCTTCATGATGACCCGCTCGTCACCCGCCCGGTGCCAGGGATAACGATCTTTGCCGATGTACTTCTTGGCCATCCTCGAGATGAAGTCGATGTCGGGATCCTCTTCGATCTCATCGAGCTCCCCCCGGATCTCGAGGTAACGGTATGCGTCCTCAGGATCCATCACCGACATCGCTATACGTTTGTCCCGTTGCAGGTTCCGATATTTCTGTCTGGTCTTGGTGAGACTGAACTTGATGTGTGTGCCGTCCCATTCGAACCAGACGGGGCTCGACTGTGGCTCACCGTCAGTGCCAATGGTGGCGAGATGAGCAAACGACTTCGTGTCCCAAGCGAGGAGGTCGGCATGTGTATGGGGGATCATTCAATTTGGCCTTTCAAATGGTGCTCAAAAAGCAACGCCATGCGCCATTGAGACATTCCTTCGAGACCCGGCTCCACTGAAGGAAAGAAGAGATGGTCACTTTCCAGTTCTCCTCGGGTGGAGGTTTGGTTACGCTTGGATCACACGATGAGGCCGCTACGCGCCATTTCCCTCGTACTCGCCATTGTCTTGGCGTTGTCTGTCACTCTCACCGACGGTCTATCGGCCCGCGCCCAGAGCGTCGACGACGCCCAGGCCACCGCTGACGATGCCAAAGATAGGGCGGCCGTTGCTTCAGGCCTGGTCGACGAGGCAGTAGCCGAGCGTGCCCAGATCCAGCTCGACCTCCTCAACACCATCACCCGGATCAATGAGCTGGCCGATGAGCTCTCGAGACTGTCGATCGGCCTCGATCGAATCAGCGAGCAACTCGGGTATGCCGACGTCGAGTTGGCCGGCATCGAAGACGACATCGCCCTTCGAGCTGTTGACGCATACATGAACGCCGTTTCGTCGACATCGGTGATCGTCGTCAACTCGAACAACGTCGAGGAAGCCATGGTCACTGGTCTCGTAGCCGGGGAGGTAATCGGGTCCGATCAAACAGAATTCGACGCCCTCCTCGTCAAGAAGCGTGATCTCGAGAAACTGCGTTCGCTTTTCGTTTCCCAACAAGAAGAGGTTGCGGCGAAGCAGACAGAGTTCGATCGTGAGACCGAGCTTCTTGCCGAGCTGTACGACTCCGCCAACGAGGCGGTGGCGCAGGCGATCCGCGAGGCCAACGCAGCAGATGCGCAACACCGTGCCGCCCTCCAAGGAGTTGAGGCGGCGGCCGCAAAAGCAGCAAAAGAAGACCAATTAGCCGTTACTTCGAGCACCACGTCCACTACCACGCCAGGATCGGTTGCGACCACTACCTCCGTTGCAGCGACCACCACCACCTCAGGTGGAGGCAGCACTTGGACGCCACCACCGGAGGTCGAGCAATGGCGGGTGCTCGTTTCGCAATACTTCCCATCCAACCGGGTCGATGAGGCGCTTCAGATAATTTCCTGTGAGAGCAACGGCGACCCTGACGCCTATAACCCCTACTCGGGCGCCTCAGGACTATTCCAATTCATACCGTCGACCTGGACCACGACCGCCGGTCCGGCGGGTTTCCCCGGGGCTAGCGTTTTCGACCCCACGGCCAATATCGGATCTGCCGCCTGGCTCGCAAACGTCTACGAGGACCAAGGCCAGTATTTCTGGACAGCCTGGAGCTGCAAGTGGGTGCTGGACTGACGCCAGGCCTTTGTTTCACCGGCCCGTAGAATCCTCCGCTTGATGCAAGTTTCCCGACTCAAATCAGCCCGTCAGATCGGGTACATCGCCCTCGCGCTGATCGCGACGTTGCCAGGTGTCTATCTACGACTGGCCGATGCTCACATTGACCCAATAATAGCCGCGATCCTCTTCGGAGTGGCCATCGTCGGTGCCGCCTTTATCCTGGCCTGGGCCGCAGAGGTTGTTCAGCTCGACATTGCCGCCGGCCTGGCCCTCGCTTTGCTGGCCTTAATCGCCGTATTGCCCGAATATGCCGTCGACTTCGTCTTCACGTCGAAGGCCGGGACCGAGTTTCTCGACACCGGCGCGGCGACCCAGTACGGACCACTGGCTCTCGCCAACATGACCGGCGGAAACCAGTTGCTGATCGGTCTCGGTTGGCCCCTGGTTGTCATTCTGGGAACGTGGCGCGTACGCCGATTGAAGACTTCGCCGGACCTCGCCGAAGGAACCACAACAAGCGAAATCCGCCTGGCGCGATCTCAGTCCGTCGACATCGCCTTCCTTGTCGTGGCGTCGCTTTACGGGATCACCCTCGGTTTCAAAGAGTCTTTGACGCTGATCGACGCCGGCGTACTCGTCGGAATCTATGTCCTGTATCTCGTTCGGCTCAGCGGGGCGCCACCCGGCCAACCCCACCTCGTCGGCCCTTCGGCATACATCGGAAGCCTGCCGCGACGGACCAGACGGCTCATCAACTACTCCGGGTTTGTGATCGCGGGTGGTGTGATCCTGATCTGTGCCGAGCCCTTCGCCGAATCCATCATCGAGTTGGGTGAGGCCATCGGCGTAAGCGAATTCCTATTGGTGAAATGGATTGCTCCCACCGCTTCGGAAGCTCCCGAGCTGCTCGTGGCTGCTTTGTTCGCGTGGCGTCTTTCCGCCAGGACCGGGCTCGGTGCCCTGGTGTCATCGAAAGTGAATCAGTGGACACTTCTGGTCGGAACACTTCCCATTGTCTTTGCCATCTTCTCCCGGACGTGGCACGGACTGCCTCTCGATGATGTCCAACGGGTCGAGCTAGTGGTGACCGCGGCTCAGTCGGTGTTCGCGGTGGCGATTCTTGCGAGCCGATCAATGAGCATCAAGGAAGCACTGATGATGCTCGGGTTGTTCATCGCCCAGATCCTCGAGTCCTTGTTTTCAGAGCTGGGCCATCTCGACGAGGCTGCATCGCTGCGTGCCCGCGAACTGGTGGCAGTGGCCTTCGTCGTGGCAGCAGCCTGGGTGTTGAAGGGCCATTTACGGCAGATGGGAACCATCCTCAAGGATGGGTTCCGGGCACCGTGGAGCGAGCTGGCCAAAGAAGATATGGATCACGTCTGACGCCGTTGGGCTCTACCAACCCACCACACCAGGCTAAAACCGACTGCCAGCGCCGACAAAAGGGCCAAGCCGAGGATCCTCACCGGCCATATCTGGCCGTCCAACCGCTCCTGGGCAGCCTTGATCACTTCACGCGCATCTGCGGCTGCTTCCTGGTATTCGGTGATCAGCGCGCTGGAAGCGGCGATCTGCGTATCCAGCTCTGCGATTGCTCCCCCGACTTCGACGACCTCTTCGTTGAGGCGATTGATCGACACGGCGAGCGAGAACAGCTTCGCGGCGTCGCCGTCAAACGAAGTCGACAGCTCACCCAGCTGCACATTCACGGCAATCAACGCATCATCCAATGGAACCTCAGGGTCGTAATCCACCCCGACGAAAGAGAGGGCCGACAAGATCCCGTCAACCACGTTGGCGGTTCCGATCAGCCCGTCCATGGCGTCCTGGATCGCCTCGACCTGGGCAGGGATCTCGTCTTTCAGAAGGGTCCCAGTCGAGAGAACGACGGTTGACACATCGGTCAACGTGGCTTCGGTCTGGGCAAACACACCATCGACCCCTCCGAGTGTTTCTGACAACACCACGAGGGCTTCATCGACTACTTCAATGGTCTTGTCGGCCGCATCGAGCACTTGGCCGGTCACAACAAAGCTGTCTTCGAGTGTTTGAAACCAAGAACTGACAGCGAGGAGAAAAAAGATGGCCGAGGTCGCTGCCGTCACCATGCCGATCAAGCCCGACCACTCCCATGCGCTGGCGAGTCCCCGCGGCGGCGGAGTGACGTTCATCAAATCGTGAGCCGATCCGACCTACACGACCGGCGCCTATTCTTCATCGTCATACGAAGTCACCCCGGATACGTGGGACATCACTGCACGCCACTCCCCTTCTTCTTTGACCAGAACGTTGCTGGACCGATATGAAAACTCCGTCGCGAGTCCCCGACCGGCGACGATGGCGTAATTGTCGTTGAAAATCTGCAGCCTTTCGATCTGATATTCGAAAGCTCCAGGATCCCAGGTGTTGTCCCTGACGTAATCCAACTCATCCTGCTTGTCAGAGCGATTTCCATCCGCGTCGATCATCTCGAAGCTGTCGTGGAGCAACCGCTCGAGTAGATCAACGTCCCCGTTTCGGTAAGCCTGCTGCCAGAGCACGGTCTTGAAGTGGCGGAGGGTCGTCTCGTCACTGGAGGGTTGTTCGGTCATGAGTCGAGGGTAAACCGATGTAGCGCTCCAGTTCCCGGCTTGTCGCACATCGTGGTTGGTTCGAACCTATTGACCCGTCGCAACCAGTCCGGCATACCTGAAGGGGGGAATCTGTCGTTCCAATAACGTAGGTTCGGGATTGAAAGGATGACCATGGGTAAGAAATACTTCACACCGGCGCTCTTCAAGTTTCTCAAAGAGCTCGAAGCGAACAACAACAAGGATTGGTGGGAGGACAACAAGGATCGCTATGTCGAGGTGATCCGCGAACCGGCCCTCGAGTTCATTGCTGATTTTGGACCTGAATTGGAGAAACTGTCGCCTCACTTCAAAGCAGATGCCAAGACACAAGGAGGTTCACTGATGCGGCCGTTCCGCGACGTGCGGTTCTCCAAAGACAAGACGCCGTACAAGACCAACGTCGGTATCCAATTTCGCCACGAATCGGGCAAGGATGTCCACGCACCCGGCTATTACTTGCATCTGGAGCCGGGCGAGAACTTCGCCGGCGTCGGACTGTGGAGTCCTGAGACCAAGGTGGCCCACGCCATCCGTCGCAAGATCAACGATCAACCTGATCGGTGGAAAAAGGCCGTCTACTCGAAATCGTTTGCGGACTCATGGAGTCTCGGGCATCCCGAAGACGCATTGAAGAAAGTTCCCAAGGAGTACGAAGCCGACCATCCATATGCCGATGACATCAGGCGAAAGTCTTTCACCGCGGGTCAACGCCTCAGCCAGCAGATGGTCACATCTCCGGATTTCACCAGTCGGTACCTGAAGGAGTTGAAGAAAGCCAGCACTTTCAACGCCTTCTTGTGCGAAGCGATCGGGGTCCCCTACTAGGCGTGTTCGACGACAACCCGTACTGGAGTAGATTGGGCTCAGCGCAAAGGGGTCCATGGAGTTGTCCGAACATCAGGGTGTGATCTCCCTGGGAGATCACACAATCCAAGTGACACTGGGTATCAACGAGGTGGAGGTCCACCTGGTTGCTGACGACACACGCGTAGGCAAATGGAGCCACACCGAGTGCCAGATCGTCGCCGGCGATTCCGGCACCTTTCTGATCGAGGCAGAGAACGACTCCCTCCCATTCATCCCACGTGACCCTGACGGGTTTGCAAGGGTTTTGACTGCGACGATCCCGCAAAAGTCTCGTGCCGCATATAGGACACCGATTTCCCCTGCAGACGTGGCACCACCTCGCCCGATCACAGTGGCGTTGTTCTACGGGCTCTCCGCGGTCACGGCTGGCTTGGGTATCTGGGCCGTCTGGACGTTGGTCTTTTGATCAGATCGGCGAGTCGAGCCACTCTCCAACTCGGTCGAGTAAGTACTCCGACACTTCATGAGACCTGTCGAG
Source organism: Acidimicrobiia bacterium (assembly GCA_041751055.1). Taxonomy (GTDB): domain Bacteria; phylum Actinomycetota; class Acidimicrobiia; order Spongiisociales; family ZC4RG35; genus MA-ANB-1. The sequence goes on from JBGSYD010000012.1 coordinate 31,969, forward strand.
CACCTCACAGAGCTGTTCGCGGCCCATCAGTATCTCCACGAGATTGACAGTGCTCCGGCCTATCAGGTTGAGCCTCCGCTCTGGAGCGTCGGCAACGGCGCCATAGGAGTCAATTGCCGAAACCTCGATCACCAGATCGAGCCCGCCAAGTCCGGCAAGGTCGGTGGCCAGAATCAGCAGATCCGGGGGATGATCGAGCGGTGGCACAGCCCAATTGAAGAACAAATCGAGGGTGTACTCCCCCTCAGGCTCCTCGAAGTCGTCTCCCATCGCATCAACTGTCTCGATCAGTGAAATCAGTACCCTGGGGTCGACGTCCAAAGCAAGATGGAGGTCGATCGGCCCACCACAACCGGCCTCAGGATGTAGGTCCACCTCCCAGGACTGACGAAGCGAATACGTCTCGACTATGTGTCGTTCGTCGTGGACGTGAAATCCGTGTTCAGTTGCATGCTCTTTGAAATCGGCGATGAAGCCCGCAATGTCGATAGCCATTCAGACTGGAGGATATTGGATGTCGCCGGCAAAGGACACCCGTTTGTCACCGGTCCCGGTTTCTCCACCCCAAAACCAGACCGATAAAAAAGGCGGCGATGGCCGACAGGGAGAGACTCACAACGGACTGCTGTTCATCTCCATCGACAGGCCCGGGTTCAGAAAACATATGTCGGTCGCGACCCGCCGAATAGACGAGCACCGAATAACTCTGAGTCACCTGCGCCCCAAAAAGGAACGCCGACGAGAGCAGATAAGCGAGAAAGAGCACGACAACAAGAGAACTCGCAAAACCTGCCGGACTCGGTGCCCCCAAGATCTGGATATAGAGCCCGGTGAGAAAGCCTGTGATCGTGAAGATGATCGCTGTGAACAAGGCTCCTACCCATACCGGTTTCCAGGCCAGTTTTCCAATAGTCAACGTCTGGAATACCAGACCGAAGATTCCGACCATGAAGACGAATGCAATAACCGAACCTCCGATGCTGATCAAACCACGCAGATCTTCGGTTGTCTTGTCGAGTATCACATCGGCCACTGTTTGCCACAACGCATTGAATGCAAATAGGACCAGCAGGGAGACCCCGATACCGATCGTCCACATGAAGCCAATGCCGCGCTGGAGAAGAACACGTAGGAACCGCTTCTCGACAGGTGCATCGACCTCGAAGATCTCATTTAGGTCCCGCTGCAATTCGAGGAAAAGAGTTGAACCCGACCAAAGCAGCACGAGGAAACCAAACAGGGCCAGGCCGTCAGCCTGTTCCAGTGCCGTATCCAGAATCCCATCGACGCTGGTGGCAAGATTCTGACCGGCGAGCTCGGAGATACTCCCGGCCAATCTTTGTTTGACCTCGGCGTCATCACCAACGACCAGACCCGCCACAGCGAGAACGACAACAAGCATCGGCACGACTGCAAACACAGTTCTGTACGAAACGGCTGCTGCCATCCGGGAAACTTTGTCCTGTCCGTATTCCTTCCCGGAACGCTTCAAGACCGCCCAAACGACCCGCATCCGCTGTCCTAGCTCAACCTTCATTGGTTACAGGTTACGGCGCATACACTGCCAGCCGTGAGTCATCCATTCCCAGCCCCGGTCCCGACCATGGAGGCCAAGACATCGGAGAAGTGGCCCAAAGGCGATTTTCTCTACGAGCCGAAGTGGGACGGGTTCCGCTCACTTTCCTGGTCCACTCCCGATTTACGCATCGATTCACGGAATGAACGTCCCCTGCTCAGGTACTTTCCTGAGCTGTTGTCGGCCCTGGAACAATTGCCCGATGGAACGGTTGTCGACGGGGAGATTGTGGTGGTTCGCGATGGAGCCACCGACTTCGACACCCTGCAACAGCGAATTCACCCCGCGGAGTCCCGGATCAACCGACTGTCGGAGGAGACGCCGGCCGAACTTGTTGCCTTCGACCTGCTGGCCGACCCCGGTGAAGACCTCCGAGCGGCACCATTCACCGAACGCCGCAAACGCTTGGTTGAGCTGGCCCAAAACCTTGCCCATCCATGGCATCTGACCCCACAAACCGAGAGCGAGGACGAGGCCAAAGCGTGGTTTGTCGACTTCGAATCTGCGGGTTGTGACGGCATCATCGCTAAAAAGCCCGATCTGACCTACCAACACGGCAAACGGGCGATGATCAAGATCAAACACCGGCGCACAGTCGACGTCGTGGTTGGCGGATTCCGAGAGCACAAGGACGGCGGCAAGATCGGATCGTTGCTCCTCGGTCTCTATAACGAGTCCGGCGACCTCCATTTCATCGGTCATTGCTCCGGGTTTCCCGATGTCGATCGAGCGGAGATCTTTGAACGATTCAGCGAATTGATATCCGACGACAGCTTTGGTGAGGAAGCCCGAATGCCGGGGGGACAGAGCCGGTGGTCCGGCGACAAGGACCTGTCATGGACACCGGTGCAACCGGGCGTGGTGATCGAGGTGAGCTACGACCAATTGGAAGGCGACCGACTCCGCCACGCCACCCGCTTCCACAGGTGGCGCCCCGACAAGGATGCCCAGGACTGCACCACCGAACAATTGGAATTACCCGAAGGTCCAGAGTTCACAGAAGTGGTGTCGACCTGATGCACAGGCGGACGATGGGCCTAAGGGCAGCACCAGGGGCTTCCCCTATATCGATAACGGCAGCTATGGCCCAAGATGGCCTTTCCGTGAACCGAAACAGCAATTCCTCATCCACCCTCGATGGCCCAAAGGGGCATATGTGACCTCTCCCGTTGTCGAGGTCTCAAACCTCACCCACGACTACGGAGAGGTAGTAGCCCTCAAAAACCTGGATTTGGCGATACCGCCAGGCATTACCGGCTTAGTCGGTGCCAATGGGGCAGGGAAGACCACGATGCTCCGCATCTTCCTTGGATTACTGCACCCGACCGCAGGATCGGTGAAGGTACTCGGCCACGACAGCGAGAAAGAGGCGGTTGAAGTACGGACACGGGTCGGTTACATGCCGGAAGGCTCCTGCATCCCTGAGGATCTGACCGCCGCCGAGTTTGTCGCCTACACGGCCCAATTGGCCGGTATCCCCAAAGACGAGTCGAAGCGACGGGCGTCGGAGACGCTCTTCCTCGTCGGACTTGCCGAAGAACGATTCCGTTTCCTCGGCGATTTCTCAACCGGAATGAAGCAGCGGGTAAAGCTAGCCCAAGCCCTCGTTCACGATCCCGATCTCGTGTTGCTCGACGAACCGGCGTCGGGGTTAGACCCGAAAGGCCGCGAGCAGATGTTGGCTTTGATCAGACGATTGGGTGAGTTCGACATCAATGTGATCATGTCGTCGCACGTCCTCACCGACATCGAGCAGACCTGTTCATGGGTCGTAATGCTCGACGGCGGAAATCTCCTCCGGTCGGGTCCCCTTGGAGAGTTCGACCTCGACACGACGGTCCATGTCGAGGTTTTGGCCAACGCGGAGAAGGTGGGATTGCGGCTGCGAGAAGCGGGCATGGAAGTCCGGGTCGACGGTCGGCAGTTGTATGTGGGACCGGGAGGCCAGGAACTCGAGAACGCCATTCTCGCCGCGGTCGCTGCCACCGATGCCGGGTTGGTCCGCATGCTCAGGGCATCAGCGTCGCTCGAATCATTGTTCCTTGCTGGTAGCACCCATGAGTGACCAAGTCATTTTCGACCGCGGGTATCGCGAGTACGACGGCCCCCGTCTCGGTGCCGCCGGAGCGCGCGCAGCCGTATATAGAGACGGGGTCAGGCGGGTCCTCGGGTTGGGTCGGAAGGCTCGACGGAAGATCTTCCCGTGGGCCCTGATCGCCGTTGCCCTCATCGCTGCGGCGATCATCATTGGAACCCATTGGATCATCGGGGACATCCAGGAAAGCCTTCGCCAGCAGGTTCCGACCTATGGAGGGTTGTTCGACTTCTATTCGGGAATCTCCTTGTTGTTCATTGCCTTCTCGGGTCCCTTGCTGCTGATCCCGGACCGGACCGAAGGTGTTCTCGCGGTCTATTTTTCCCGACCCTTGACCGTCGACGGATACCTGATTGCCAAGTTTCGGGCGTTTGCCACAGTGGTCGCCGCCATCTACATCGTGCCCCAGGTGGTCCTACACCTCGGTCTCGGCCTGATTTCTTCGGACGGCTTCCTGACCTACATGACGGAAAACCTCGACATTCTCTGGAAGGTTCCAGTGGTAACTGCCGGGTTCGTCCTGCTTCACGCTGCCCTGATCTTCTTGCTCTCGGCATGGATCAATCGAACCGGAATTGCTGCCGCTGCCTTCCTTGGGATTCTCACGGCCGGAGGTGCAATCGCGGCGCGGGTGGCCGAAGCGGGCTTCTCCGGTTCACGATATGCCTCGCTGCTTGCCATCGACCACCATCCCCGGATCATTCGCGATTATCTCCTCGGCAATACCGTCCAATACCCCGCCGAGGCCGCGGGATTCGGTGTTTGGACATCCGTGATCGTCATCGGGGTTGCGGTCGTCGCTGCAGCGTGGGCAGTCAGACAGCGTTATCGGAAGCTGGCATGAATCATTCGGTAACGATCACCAATCTTTCGAAATGGTTCGGCAACAAGGTCGCAGTGTCAGAGGTCACCGTCGGCTTCTCCCCCGGCGTCACGGGACTGCTTGGACCCAACGGAGCCGGTAAGACCACGTTGATGCGGATCGTTGCCGGCCTGCAAGTGCCGTCCCAGGGCTCAGTGTCTGTCCTGGGCGAGGACCCACGGGTGAACACCGACATTTACGCCAAGATGGCATTGGTTCCCGAGGACGAAGCGATTTACGGCCACCTCACAGCGCGCCAGTTTATCGGGCTTGCGGCCCGGCTATCGGGGTCCGACGATGTCGAGGGTCGAACCCAAAGGGTCCTCGAAAAGGTCGAACTGGTTGACGCTGCCGAACGGAAACTGGAGGGCTTCTCAAAGGGAATGAGGCAGCGGACCAAGGTCGCCGCAGCGCTGGTCTCCGACCCCGAGATCCTCCTGCTCGACGAGCCACTCAATGGCGCCGATCCGGTCCAGCGCGCCAGCCTCATCGCTCTTTTCCGGCGTCTCGGCTCAGAGGGCCGCACCGTCATCGTCTCGTCCCACGTGCTCATAGAGGTGGAGCGGATGACCGACAAGGTCGTGGCGATGGTCGATGGACGCCTCGCAGCTGTTGGGGACGTCGGAGACATCCGATCTGCGATGAGTGACAAACCTCGCCAGGTCATCGTCGACGCCGACGATCCGCGTGGCCTCGCCGCTGCGTTGCTGGGTGTTGATGGGGTGGTCGGGCTTCAAATCGACCGGGGAAGGCTGACTTTGCAGACGGCCGACGCCAGAGAGTTGGCCAGCCGGCTGCCGTCCGTCGCTGTCCGGGGAGGGTTCGAAATCACCAGAGTTGAGCCGGTCGACGAATCCCTTGAGTCGGTTTTCCGTTACCTCGTGGAAGGCGAATGACCCACCTCGTCGCTCATCTATATCGCCGACTTCTCAGTCGCGGGCGCCTGATCGGCCTTACAGCCCTGGCATCGGTTCCTGCCCTGGTGTTCATGTTGGCCGGGTTCGACGAGTCCACCTCGCGAATCGACGAGCTGTATGTCGACACCGTCACTTCGGCCGGTTACACATTCGCCATCGCCAGCCTGGTGATCGCAGGTGCCACGCTCCGCGAAGAACGCGACGGTGGAACCCTCCCGTACATCTACATGCGACCGATCCGACGTTCGGTCTTGGCATTGGCAAGCCTCACCGCGGGCATCGCCGGAGCGCTCACGATCGGCATTCTCGGGTGGACGGCCTCTGCGATAGCCGGACTCGTCATCGGAGCACCGCTATCAACCACACTTCCCGGTTTGGGGTTGTTCGTCGCCGCCTCGTTCGGTTACGGAGCCATCTTCGTCCCGCTCGGCTACCTCTTTTCGAGATCGTTGCTGATCGGTCTCGGCTACATCATCGTCCTCGAAAGCATCCTCGCCTTTGCCATAACCGGAATCGCCCAACTCTCGATCTGGCGCATCGGTCTTTCGATCTATGGGAGCTACGAAGACTTCGGGGATGTAGCCCGCGAGGGATTGGGCCCGATCGTCGCGGGAGCAGGCGGCGGGATCGCCAAGTTGATTGTCGTTTTGATACTCGGTTGGCTACTCCTCACCTGGGCGATGCAAAAACGCGACGCCCTATAAAGCGCCCCCGCTAGTTCTAACTCCCCACCGCTTGGCCTAACTCTTCCCCCCTTGGCCCAACTCTCCCTCAGCTTGTGGAGGGAGTACTCCGGCCCCCGGGGGGACGGCCGGAGCTAGCTGTACGGTGCTGGGCGCCGGCGGAGCCACAGTTCGGCTGCGAGGGCGTGCATCGAGAAGGCGATCCAGAAGGCCGGACCGAACGCGTCGTCGAATGAGATGATGCCGAACCCCTCGAAGAGACCGACCCAGATCCTGATCGTGCCCACCGCTAGGCCGATTGAGAAGGCACGAATCATCCATCGCCGATGGCTGGTGACATCGCCGCTCCGGATCGACTTATAGGCAACCCCAAGTGCCGTTAGGAAGTAGATGCCGAACACCACACTTGCCGAACCTTCAGTGAAACCTCCGAACGGCATGACCGTCCCAACTACCAGGGCCAGCACCCCGGATACCACTCCGAAGACAAGAACCCATTTTCCCAATCGACGATGCCTGGCAAAGTTCTTTTCACGGAAGCGGGAGGACAGCTGGAAGGGCGCCCCGAGGAGGTACAGCACCCCGGGCAGGATGTGTGCGTAGGCGATGATCGGGTTGTCGAAATAGCGACGGGCGAAATCATCACTTGGTGGTGCCACGCCCGATGAGAGATTGGCCGAGTCTTCGAGCACGCGCATCACGAAGAAGACCATCACCACCACGATCAGGAAATATGCCGAGACCCAGGCCAGCCTCCGCAATCCCGGATTTCGACCCTCAGACGTAATCAATACTCGTCATCCGGTCTACGTTGTTTGGACGGCTGCACCCGGGGTGGCTCTCCGGGCATCTTCGGATAATTGGGGGGCCAGGGCGCCTCGCCAATGCCGTTCTCCTCATCACGGGCCACCCACTCCAACAGAGTGTCGATCTTGGCAACCGATTCATCGATTCCGTCGGTCAGATCTCCCACGGCGTCATATCGTTCAGAAAAGGTGCTCATCGGGAAATCCTCGATCTCGACATCGGGAAGTTCGTCCCAGGTAACAGGGGTGGATACGTACCCGGTCGGGCGGACTCCGTAGGCCGACGACACCGACTTGTCACGAGCGTTCTGGTTGTAATCGATGAAGACTCCCTGCCGCTCCTCCTTCCACCACTTGGTTGTGACCAAACCCTCCATGCGACGCTCCAACTCCCGGGCAAATGCCAGGACCGCACGGCGGGTCTGAAAGAAATCCCAAATCGGCTCGATCCGAATGTACATATGGACTCCGCGGCTTCCGCTGGTCTTGGGCCAACCCACATATCCCAGTTCGTCGAGAAGATCCTTTGCGCCAAGGGCAGCCTCTTTGACCTGGGCAAAGGTGATCCCCGGTGTGGGGTCGAAATCGAAGCGGAGTTCGTCGGGATGGTCGGTGTCACCGTCGCGGACTGGCCAGGGGTGAAAATCGAGACAACCCAGCTGAGCCAACCGCACCACATCCGCCTCGGTCCTCGGAACATTCATCCGACCGGGACGTTGTGACGGAAATCTGATTTGAACGGTGTCAAACGGGGTGTTTTTCGAAGCCCTCTTGTGATAGATCGGCGGCTCGCCGATCCCCGACATGTATCGCTTCAGCATCGTGGGTCGGTCTTTGATCCCACGAATGGCACCGGGGCCAACGGTCACAAAGTGATTGATGACGTCGAGCTTCGTCCAACCCCTCACCGGAAACACCACACGGTCGGGGCTGGAGATACGGACCTCATCGTCTCCGACACGCACCATGACATGGTCGGCCATGCTTACCTGTTACCGGTGACGCAGCTCATATCCTGGAACCTTAGAGACGGAAAGAGCACAGATGGGCCTCGTTGAGGACGTTCGCAATTCGATAATCGGTAGGGACACCGCTGTGGAGACCCCGTTTGGCCTGCGCCGCCTCACCTATGCCGACTACACCGCCTCGGGCCGGTCCTTGTCTTTTATCGAAGACTTCATCAGGGACCAGGTCCTCCCCCTCTACGCCAACACACATACCGAAACGTCGGGCACCGGACGGCAGACGACGAAATTCCGCGAGGATGCCCGTTCGATCATCAGGGAAGCCGTGGGTGCAAACGCTTCAGAACATGCGGTGATTTTCGCAGGAAGTGGCGCCACCGGGGCCGTCGATCGTCTCATCGGGATCCTGGGCCTACGGATACCGGCAAGCATGAACTCACAATTCGGTTTGGACGAAAAGATCCCCGTCGAGATGCGTCCGATCGTCTTTGTCGGACCATTCGAGCACCATTCGAATGAGCTTCCCTGGCGGGAGACCATCGCCGAGGTGGTGGAGATCGCAGAAGATGCCGACGGGCACGTTGATCTCGAAGACCTGGAACGCCGTCTGATCGAATACGCAACTCGGCCCCTCAAAATCGGAAGCTTCTCGGCCGCCTCCAATGTCACCGGCATCATCTCCGACACTTCGGCGATCGCAGCTCTCCTCCACAAGCACGACGCACTCTCCTTTTGGGACTTCGCCGCGTCAGCGCCGTATGTCGGGATCGAGATGCGATCGAACACCGATTCGGACGATTACAAGGATGCCATCTTCATCTCGCCGCACAAGCTTGTCGGCGGGCCGGGCACCCCTGGGGTCCTGGTCGCCCGCAAGGAGCTGTTGTCCAACCCGGTGCCCGCCGTTCCTGGCGGCGGCACCGTGCAGTACGTATCGCCCGACCGCCACACTTACCTATCCGATCCCGAACATCGTGAAGAGGGTGGAACGCCGGCAATAGTTGAGTCGATCCGGGCCGGCCTGGTATTCCAGCTGAAGGGCCAGGTGGGCACTGACATGATTCGCAAGCTCGAGCACCACTTCATCACGAGGGCAATCGAGTCATGGAGAGCCAATCCCAATATCCAGATCCTTGGAAACCCGACAGCGGATCGGCTGTCGATCGTCAGTTTCGTCGTCAAACACCAAGACAAGATGTTGCACTACAACTTCGTGGTCGCCGTCCTCAACGATCTGTTCGGGATTCAGGCGCGAGGTGGATGCAGCTGCGCCGGCCCATATGGGCATCGTCTGCTGGGAATCGACCTGGAGACGAGCAGTCGATTCGAAGCAGTAGTGGCGGAGGGCTGCGAAGTGATCAAGCCGGGCTGGGTTCGGGTCAATTTCAACTACTTCATCCCGGAGGCAGAGTTCGAGTACATCCTCAATGCCGTCCACATGATCGCCAACGAAGGTTGGCGCCTTCTACCCATGTACGAATACGACTCAGCGACTGCCTTATGGCGTCACCGCGACGGGTTGCCCAAGCCCCCGGCCTCCTTACGAGACGTCGAGTTCGGAGTGGCCCGTGAGATGCCTTCAACGCTACCGATCGACGTCCTCGACGACCACATGTCGGCGGCGGCCGACATCCTCGCCTCCGAATTTGAGCTGCCGTCGCCACCATCACCGCTTTCAGTCGAGGCAGAAAAGTTGCGGTGGTTCCCCAACCCTGTAGAGGCAGCCCGATGACCGAACCTGTGGAAAACCCGACCGCGGAACAACTCGCTCAGTGGCACCGAACGTTTGCCCCCAGGGCCTTCAACGAAACCTGGGGCCTCCTCGACCTCGATGAGCTCACGTGGGAGCAGGAGGAAGAGATGATGGCCTCCACGTTTGCGCAGCGACACCATTGGTATGCCGTCGGGACAGCGAGACATAAGGCCATCGCCGATTGGCAGGTTTCGCGGGTTTTCTCGGTGCTGGGATATGCCGAGTTGGCGCGACGGTTCGGGGAAAGATCTTTGGCTGTGGCCAAGGACAACGACCTCGACGCCTTCGTTGTCGGATTTGGCCATGAAGCCATCGCAAGGGCCGCCGCTGAAGTCGACGACCTGGCAACTTTCGGGGAGCACTTCTCCGCAGCCAAGTCACAGCTCGCTCTGATCGAAGACTCCGAGGACCGGGCCGTCCTCGAGTCCGACCTCAACCAGTTCAGCTAGCCCTTTACTTGTAAAACGGCAGTCGCCGCAGCACTTTGAGGGCAGGCGCCAGGACTTTGTGATAGGTGTGGTAGCTGATTCCAGCCGCCGGTGGTGCAAACGCCGGAACCCATCGCTGCACCGCAACTGTCTGAGCTTCTGTGTATTTGAGGATTCCGATCGCGCCGTGGCGACGGGAGAGACCAGAGTTCTTGAATCCACCCATCGGCGCGTCATATGACGACCAGGCAGCGGCGTATCCGTCGTTGACCCCCACCGTGCCTGCGTGCAATTGTGATGCCACATCAACGCCGCGCTTCGCGTTGGTTGTCCACACACTGAAGTTGAGACCGAGATCGGAGTCATTGGCCCTGGATATAGCCTCCTCCTGGTCAGCAACGCCATAAATCGTCGCCACCGGCCCGAAAGTCTCCGATCTGCACAACTCCATCGACTCATCGACATTGGTCAAAACCGTCGGCTCGTAAAAGGCCGGACCGACATCGGGACGGGGTTTGCCGCCGGTGAGAAGCTCGGCGCCTTTCTCCACCGCATCTTCGACATGGGCGTGGACGTTGTTGAGGTGCTCAGGTGTGATCAACGAGCTCATGTCACTCGAGAAGTCGTACCCCGTGGTCAGGCTGAGATCTTTCACATAATCGACGAACCGTTTCGTGAACTCTTCTCGGATATTCTCGTCGACGTAGATCCGCTCGGCGGCGAGGCAGAGCTGTCCTCCGTTGGCGTAGAACGCACGGGCAATGCCTGGAATGGCTTGGTCCAGGTCGGCGTCCTCGAGGACGAGGGCGGCGTTTTTGCCGCCTAACTCAAGCGACGATCCGATGAGGCGGCTGGCAGCCCGTTCGGCGACCATCCTCCCGACCTCGGTTGAACCGGTGAACATCACAAAGTCCACGTTGTCGATTAGGGAAGAACCGATTTTCTCGCCGTGCCCGGTGACGACCTGGATCAACCCCTTGGGAAGTCCGGCTCCCTCGAGCAGTTCAACGGAGAAAAGAGTCGAGTACGGGGTCTTCTCATCGGGTTTGATGACCACACCGTTTCCAGCCAGGAGGGCGGGCACGGCATCTGAGATTCCCAGTGTGAACGGGAAGTTCCATGGGACGATGAACCCGACCACGCCGACGGGGTGGTGGTACTCGTAGGCCTTGCTGATCAGCGGGACGGACACCGCGCGTCGCTTCCGTTTGAGGGTTTTGGGAGCCGTATTGAAGTAGTAACGGGTCGCTCCAACGACATCGAACACCTCTTCGAACGCCGGGATCCGCGACTTCCCCGCCTCGAGCTGCACCAAATCCATCGCCTGCTCGGCACGTTCGATGAGAAGGTCGTGGAACTTCGTGAATATCCGCACCCGGGTCTTCATCGAGAGCCGGCGCCATTGCTCCTGCACCCTCCGGGACGCAGCGACGGCGTTTGTTACGTCTTCGCGGGTGGCTTCCGGAACCGAGCCGATCTGCTCGCCGGTGAAAGGGGCGATGATGGGCATCTGCTCCCGATCTCCGTGAACGTCGATGCGCCCTTCGAGTCGGCGGAGGAGGTCCGGTGTCACATCTCCAGGCCAATGACCCATCTGTGCCATGGCGACGATTGTACCTCCGGAGGGAAATGCCTGGCCCCCGACTCCGATCTTGTCCGCAGATTTTCCCGTTTCGCCAGCCCGATATTGGGTAATCGGGTCGATGCGTTTTGCGACTTTCAAAAACAACATGGAAATCCCGCTCGTGGCAACGGCGGTGCACAACGGCCACGATCTGAGACCGGGTATGGCCGACTTAATGGTCCTCGATGATCAGACCCGGCTCATGGAAGAGGATGCCCACACCTCGGCTTTCATTTCTGGCTTACCCAATCGGGTGATTGTCCACAGGTCGCGCTTCGAGGTCGATTTGAACCGGCCGCCCGAGGAGGCCGTGTATCTCGGTCCAGCTGACGCCTGGGGGCTCGAATTGTGGAAGGAGGAGCCTGACGGGCGCTCTGTTGCCCACTCACTGTCGCTACACGACAAGTTCTACGAACGTCTTTCTCGTTCCCTGGATCGAATGGTCGACCGTTTCGGAGGCTTCGTTCTCTACGACGTCCATTCCTACAACCACCGCCGCAGCGGCCCGGACGTGGAGCCCGATCCGCAGTCGGAAAATCCTGATGTCAACGTGGGAACCGGTTCGTTGCCTGTCAAATGGCGTCCTGTTGGCGAGAAATTCATCGACGCTATGGGGCGACACCAACCGGGAGAGGTCGGTATCGATGTCCGGGAAAACGTCAAGTTCAAGGGGCGATACGTGGCCTCTTGGGTTCACGAGCGTTACGGCGACGTCGGGTGCGCCCTCGCAATTGAGTTCAAGAAAACCTATATGGACGAGTGGACCGGAACCGTCAACGAGAGAATGCAGGAGCGTTTGACAAATGCGCTTACCGAGTCCGTGGAACCGGTCCTCTCAGCTTGGAGATCAGCGTGTCAGTAACCGATCGCGACCTTCTCCTCGACCGTGAGTTGTCCCAGATCTGTGGCTTGATACCCCTTCTGCGACTGGTCACTCCGGTCAACACCGCCGAAGCCCGAGAGGATTTCCTGGAGGGAATCGATCCCATATTCGAATACCGCCAACTTCCAGATCTCGATGAGATCGAAGCCAGACTTGGCCAACTCAGTTCTGAATCGGCCGACGATGCGGTTATTGCCCACATGGCCGAAGGCCTGATCAAAGACCTGAAGCTCCGACTCGAGATGTTGAGAAAACGAGACACGGAAGATTTCTTTCTCATCTCGGTGGAGATGTTCGGCCATGTCGAAGCATCAACCCTCCAACTCGCCGATGAGATATTGGCGAACAGCGATGTACCTCCGAAAAACCGCGAAACCGTCTCAGCGGAGGAGTTCGCGTCCAGTGCCAACCAAGAGTTGGACCTGTACCGAAGGGACTTTCCTGAGCTACAGGCCGATATCCGGATCAGCGATACCACGAGCGGGGTAATGGTTGAAACGGGCGATCTCTATATCGGACGGGACACCAGGATCGCAAGGAGTCGAGTGGGACCACTGATCCAACATGAAGTAGGCACGCACATCCTCACCTACGAGAATGGCCGTTCGCAGCCGCTACACATGTTGTCCGTAGGGCTGGCTGGATACGACGAACTTCAAGAAGCTCTTGGCGTACTCGCCGAGCATCTGTCGGGGCGATTGCCCCCGGACCGCCTCCGTGTTCTCGCCTACCGGGTGGTGGCGGCTCACATGCGTGGCCAGAACGCAAGTTTTTCGGAGACTTTCCACCGACTCACAGAGTTCGGCTGTTCCCGACGCATTGCATTCTCAACAACCATGCGGGCGTATCGATCCGGTGGCATGACAAAAGATGCCATCTATCTGAGGGGGCTCGTCCGCCTCCTGAACTACCTGAAAGAGGGGGGTTCGGTCGAGGAACTGTTCGTCGGCAAGATCTCCTTCGAAAGCATCCCGTTGGTCGCCGAACTGATGGAGCGTGGTGTCCTCTCCGTACCGCCCTTAAGACCGCGGTTTCTGGATATGGCTGGAGCGTCGCAACGTTTGGATGAGGCCAGGAACGGCCTCGTGATCCCGGAAATAGGAGTGAAAGCATCATGAAAATCGGATTTGTCGTCAACGACGTGATAACCGAGAAACCGCAATACAGCACCACCCGGCTGGCGATGTCGGCGCGAAATCGCGACCACGAGGTGTGGCTGATGGGCGTCGGAGATCTCGCCCAGAACTCCCAGGGAAATGTGGTGGCGCATGCGCGAGGGCCCGAGGACAAGACTTACCGCTCGTTGGAGGCGTTCCTTGACTCGGTCCAAAGTGATAAAGACGGCAAGAGCGAGAAGATCTCGGTCGACGAGCTGGACGTCCTGATGCTTCGCAACGACCCTTCCGACGACGCGCTCGACCGGCCCTGGGCGCAGACGTCGGGCGTCTTGTTCGGACAGGTCGCGGTAGCCAACGGCGTCATCGTCGTCAACGATCCGATGCACCTTGCCGATGCGGTGAACAAGACCTACTTCCAGCACTTCCCGGAGGAAGTCCGTCCCCGCACTCTGATTTCGAGATCCGATGGGGATATCAAGGAGTTCATCAACGACTGCGGCGGTAGGGCCGTGCTCAAGCCCCTGCAGGGGTCTGGTGGGCAGGGTGTCTTCTTGGTCGATGAAGGTGGCGAGCAAAACGTCAACCAGATCATCGAGACGATCGTTCGCGACGGTTATGTGGTGGCCCAGGAGTACCTGGAAGCCGCCAAAGACGGCGACGTTCGGATGTTCGTCATGAACGGTGAACCGCTCCGGGTAAATGGTGAGTATGCCGCCTTCCGGCGGGTGAACAACGGTGGCGACGTCCGCTCCAACATGCATGTCGGCGGCGAAGCGAAGAAGGCCAAGATCACCGACGGGATGCTCGGCCTGGTGGAGATGGTGAAGCCCAAGCTGGTCAAGGACGGAATGTTCCTGGTAGGCCTCGACATCGTGGGTGAGGTCATCATGGAAGTGAACGTGTTCAGCCCGGGCGGCTTGGGCAGCGCCGGGCACCTCCACGACACAGACTTCGCCGCTGCGATCATCGATGCTCTGGAGCACAAGGTTGTGTTGCGGGACGCCTACGGAGCTTCGTTGCCCAACGTGACACTGGCAACGCTGTAACGACCCGCCTACAAAGGGCGCAATGGGATCAGGGACGAATCGTTAACCTGGCGACGTGCCCAACGTCCATCAGATCAGCGTATCCGACGGTGGAGTCCCCAAATTGCCTGTGGACTCGGTCGAAATCGGCCTCCGGGGGCTGACCAACGACAAACAGAATGACCTGGTTCACCACGGAAGCCCTGATCAGGCTGTTTGCCTGTACTCCCTGGAGGTCATCGAAGCCCTCCAAAGCGAAGGACATCCGATTTTTCCAGGTGCCGCCGGGGAAAATCTCACAATCTCGGGCCTCGACTGGGCCCAACTCACTGCCGGCGATCAGCTCAAGGTCGGCGATGACCTATTGATCGAAATCACTTTTCCGACCGCACCCTGCTCCAAAAACGCGGAATGGTTCGTGGATCGGAATTTCCGGCGAATGTCGGATGATCTCCACCCCGGGTTCTCCAGGATGTATGCCAAGGTGCTCCAACCCGGGAGCGTCAAGAGCGGTGACGACGTCAGCAAGGTTTAAGAAGCCAGAAACCCCAAGGTGCGGGCCCACGCGGTGTCGAAGCTCTCCGGGTCGAATGTCTCACCGTCGGGTTCACCAAATCCATGCTGAGTGCCGGCGTAACGGTGGATCGTTACGTCCAGTGACTCCAGGCCCATGGTTGCCTCCATAAACGCAGCTTCGTCGTCTGAGATGTACTCGTCAGCCTCGGCAAGGTGAATCAGATATTTCGACTGTGAACCGGCAAAGTCGATCTGCTGAGTCCCGTAAAACGACACAGTCCGGGTCACGATCGAATGTAGGCGAACCGAGGCCCACAAGGCCAGCGAGCCGCCCATCCCAAAACCGACAATGGAAATCTCCGGGTTGCTGGCCTTTTCGGCCAAGAGTTGAGCAGAGGAAAGGACCAGCGACGCCAGCCGATCGGGGCTGGCCTCACCAAGATGGTCCAGTGCATCCTGTTCGGAATCGGGCAGCTCCCCAAAGTTGAGATCAGGCGCGAGAACCGTGTAGCCCTCGTCAGCTAGCCCATCGGCGAGGGACTTGACCGACGCGGTCAGACCCCAGAAGGAATGAAGGACGAGCACCCCTGAACCCGGGCCTCCGATGTTTTGGATGAAGTATGCAAGATCTCGAACCACTCGAATCGAACATAGTGCCCATTGGCGGGCATGTGAGCCTCAGTCGTGCGAGGAAATGTCCACTATCCCGTCATCGGTGTGGAATCGGGCGGACAGCTGTATCGGCCCCTCAGAGACCGTGATCTTGGTGTCCGTAGCCGCAGCGATCGCATTTCCGATCGGAACCGGATCCGGGTGGTGGAGTATCAGATCGACCAAGTCGAGATACTGGACCAGCGAGTCACAGGGGTGATGCGATTCCGGCGCCCACTCGATGAGAAAGGGCATGACACCACCGAGGGTTGGATCCGGCGGTATTGCCAAACGCCATGAAAGCTCCACTCCATCGGGCCGGATCCGGGTCATCGATCTGATTTCTCCCGGATCGATCCCATGTTCGGCCACCCGCTCCGACGCCAAGTCGATGTCCGCAACGGCGACGGCAAAAGTGACAAATGACGGCCTCCATAGCCAATCCACCCCAAATGGCCT
>JBGSYD010000013.1:0-4204 GCA_041751055.1 Acidimicrobiia bacterium
GACCCAGTTGGTAGCCAGGGATGTCAGGTACCAGCAGTCACCACCCAGATCGGTACCGGCGGCAGGGGACAGTTTCACCGGAATGGAGGTGTCTGAGGCGTAATCAACCAACTCGCCACCAGCAAGCCGACAACGCGTGACAGTGCGTTCTGCCCCGACGCCGGGGATGGGTTCGCTGCTAACCCAGCACGATATGAACTCGTCGGCCGATGCCACCGCGGGGATCAATAGGAGGCAGCTAGCAATCAGCCAAGTGAAGCGCCGCAGTCGGACTCCCAAAGGTCGTTTCTGAACTCCCAGATCGAGGCGAAAAGCCATCTATTACCAGCGTATCGGAACACGTGTACGCCTGAGAACGATGCCTCGTTGAATTGAGAGATTTGAATTTCTGCCCAAATAGCCGTGCACGTCTCATCACTTTTCATCACATCAACGTTTTCAACTGATATACCGACGGTCGACGGTTCGTCTAAGAACGTCATGGCTCCGAACTGAGCTACAGCCGCTGCGACTTGCTTTTCGGTCACAACCACTTCCCGGATTCGATTCTCGTCCTGGTTGTAGATTCCTTCGAACCACCCAAACCAGAGGGTGCGGAGTAGCTCTTCTGCCTCGGCTTCGGTGGTGATCAAGCCATCATCGACCTGGGTCGTAGCTGCGGAGGAGGTCGGCGTCGTCGTGACTGTGGTCGACGGAAGGACTGTCGGGCCAAGTGTTGTCGGCGCGGTCGTCGGATTGGCTTTGCTCTCGGGCCATAAGGCCCAGACACCAATGGCCAGCCCGATCACGATCAAGCCAGCGGCTAACCGTCCAAACATATCTACGGCCAACCTACGCCAAATGCCACGCGGAGGGAAGATGATGCCGTCGAGGTCGCGAATATCGGCATTCTCCGGGCCCCACGGATTTCTGGGTTGCAGCGAGGGTTATCGTGACCTTTGGAGGTAGTCATGTCGAATAAGACACACGAGGACCGTCACCCGATACGGTTCATGATCCGAATACTCGTTCTCGCTGGATTGATCGGTTTTGCCGTGAAGACGGTGAGCGCCAAGAAGAAAGAGTTTCACGGTCTGAACGAGAGTCAGGCCAGAAAGAAATTCGCCGAGAAGCTTGGGCCCAAAATCGGGGAGGACCGAGCAAACGAAGTCGCAGACCAAGTAATCCCTCGACTGAAGGAACGGGGCCTGGTTGTTGAAGATCCGGCACCGGCCGATATCGACGACGTCGATGATCTGAAAGCCGGCGGAGGCTCGGACACCGATTCGGACGAATAACCGTCCCGGTAATTCGCCGACAATTCAACCCACGTAGGTCGTAGCCTCGGTGGACGATGTCCACACAGATCGAGCAGATAGATACGCCAAGCGCCCCGGAGGCGACTTTGCGCGCTTTGCACGACCTTTACCGCCTGCACGACCGCGAGTATTACCCGAACGATCCGGAGATGCCATGGCCGCAGCGGTTGGTGGACTGGAGATACCTGCGCTCCGATGAGGACATTCCTCGTTGGGTTGCATGGGAGGACGGGGAGATCGTCGCGACCGCCGGATGCTTTCTTATGGTCGAGCAGGATCTCGACAACAGTTTCGGGTTCATTTACGTGCACCCCGATCACCGGAAACGTGGGCTGGGACGTCAGGTGGCCGGGCCGGTTTTCGATTACGTCGCAGCCGATTCTCGCAAGCGTTTCGCCGTGGCGATCCCGGTCGAATTCCCTTCGGAGGATCTCGCCAGACGGGCGGGGATGAAAGATGCGTATAGAGAGCGCATCAGTCAGCTTCGCACCGCAGATGTCGACGAGCATCAGCTCGATGAGTGGATTGCTCGGGCTGGCGAGCGAGCCACTGATTACGAGATTGTGAATCTGGGCTCTCCGATCCCGGATGAATATCGCGAGCGCTTCGTCGCAGTGACCGAAGTCATGAACACCGCGCCGATGGAAGACTTCGAGGAGGAGCCTTTCCATTGGTCTCTTGAGCTGTTGGCGGATGCTGAGAAGAGCGAGGCGTTGCGAAAACGGACCATTCTGACGTTCGCTGCCGTCCACAAACCGACAGGGGTTTTCGCCGGTTATACCAACGTCGTCTACCAATCGCTGTTCCCGGCCAAGGCCCATCAATGGGACACCGGAGTTGACCCCGAGCACCGGAACCTGGGCCTGGGTCGATGGTTGAAAGCAGCAATGATGAAAGAAATCCTCACCAACTATCCGGACGTAGCGGTCGTGGAGACCGAAAACGCCGGGTCCAACGCCCCGATGCTCAACATCAACATCGAAATGGGATTCAAGCCCGCAATCGAGCAGATCCTGTGGCAGGGAAACACCCAGCAGATTCGAGACGCGCTCTCGATTTAGCGATTGGCAAGACAAATTCTGAGCCGTAGGTCGATTTGACGGCCTTGTGTTCGACATAGACGGAAAGACCCTCACGGTCACCTGTCAAGAAGGAGGAAGTTATGTCAGCCAATCCCATCGTTCACTGGGAGTTGATGAGCGCAGACGGCGACTCGCTGCGTGAGTTCTATTCGGGCCTGTTCGACTGGAACCTCACAGCAGTCGACGGCTTCGACAGCTACTACATGGTCAACGCTGAAGAAACCGGGGTCGGAGGCGCAGTCGGCCAGGGCAATGAGAATATGCCGAATTACTCGGTCTTCTATGTCCAGGTGGCCGACATCGACGAGAGTCTCGGCAAAATCAACGCCAACGGGGGCACAACGGTCCTGCCCAGGACGGTCATCCCTGACACTGTGACTTTTGCTTTGTTCAACGATCCTGCCGGGAACATGGTCGGGTTGGTCGAGGCGGACGCCACGTAGAAAGCAGCGATTCAGGTTTGAAGAGCCCCGGGTAATCCCGGGGCTCTTCTGCCACGACGGATATCGTCTCGGCCCATCGCCTCCGATCGGTGTTAGTTTCCGCCCCATGCTGCGACGACTAACACTCGAAGGACAGGACCGTATTGTTCCGCTTGATCTGGTGATGGAAGATGAGAGATCTCATCCCGATCGTCCTTGGGTGCTGCTGAACTTTGTGATTTCGATCGACGGGGCAACAGCGCTGGACGGGCAGTCGACCAAACTCGGTGATGAAGATGACCTTGCCATGTTTCAGGCCCTCCGCGCCGTGCCCGATGTCATCTTGGTAGGTGCCACCACGGTCAAAGTCGAGAATTACAGGCCGGTTGTGCTCGACCAGCAGAGGCAGAGCCGTCGGGTGGAGCGAGGGCAGGATGCTGCTCCCAAGCTAGCCATTGTCTCCGGCACGATGTCCCTGGATGTCGAGCAGAGAGTCTTCTCCGATCAGGACCACAAACCACTGATCATCACCGGGATCAATGCCAACTCGGGCCGATTGGCATTGATTGGTGACGCCGCCGACGTTGCAATACTCGAAGATCTCAACGCCCGCACGATTCTCGACAGATTGTCATCGGCCAAAGTCGTTTTGATCGAAGGCGGACCCTCATTGGCCGGTCAATTTGTGGCCGCTGGACTGGTAGATGAGCTAAACGTCACGATCGCTCCGGTTCTGGTCGGCGGCGCATCGGACCGTTTGGTCGGTATGGCCGCGATCACTCCCCCCGCCGACATGAAACTCGACAGAGCTCTCCAAGGCGAACGTATGCTGATTCTTCGTTATCTCAAGAACTGACCCGGAGGCCACCAACATGGGGAAGCATGAAGAGTTATACCGCCGCCACCAAAAGGTGCTGCCAGGCTGGGCACCTCTCTACTACAAACAGCCGATAGCAATCGTCGACGGCGAAGGACGTCACGTAATCGACGCCGAGGGGAATCGTTATCTCGACTTCTTCGGCGGGATCCTCGTCACCATGTCGGGTTATCGGCTTCCCGAAGTGATCGAAGCCGTCAAACAGCAGGCGGATCGCATGCTGCACACATCGACTCTTTATCTGATCGAGTCGCAGATCGAGTTGGCCGAACGTGTCGCAGAACTGTCAGGGATCCCGGACGCGAAGGTCTTCTTCACGAATTCCGGCACGGAAGCCAATGACGCCGCTCTGATGCTGGCGACCACCTACCGAAAATCCAACGAAATCCTCGCGATTCGAGGGAGCTACCACGGCAAGTCGCATTCGACGGTGGCGATCACCGGCAACTCGGCGTGGTCCGGCACAAGTCTCTCCCCGTTTCAGGTCACCTACATACACGGTGGTTACAAACTGCGATCGCCTTT
>JBGSYD010000014.1:0-102591 GCA_041751055.1 Acidimicrobiia bacterium
ACCACCAAAATCGCACCATCAACCTGAGCCGCACCCGTAATCATGTTCTTGATGTAATCAGCATGACCCGGCATATCCACATGCGCATAATGACGAGCCTCAGTCTCATACTCCACATGAGCAATCTGAATCGTGATCCCACGCTCCCGCTCCTCAGGAGCCTTATCAATCATCGCAAACTCAGTCATCGTGTTCATCCCACCAACACGATCCGCCAAAACCCTCGTAATCGCAGCAGTCAACGTCGTCTTCCCATGATCAATATGACCCATAGTCCCAACATTCACATGCGGCTTATTCCGCTCAAACTTCGCCTTAGCCATCCTCGGCTCCCTCTTCTCTCTTGATCCTTGTTTGCTTACTTACTGGTCAGGCCCGCCTGATCTCATCAGGCGCAACGTGATCTCATCACGCCTCGCCACGTCGCACGGCCACGATCTCGGTGGCGATTGACTCAGGCACGTCCTGATACGAATTGAATTGCATTGAATAGGTGGCACGCCCCTGGGTCTTGGACCGCAGATCCGTGGCGTAGCCAAACATCTCGGACATGGGTACCTGGGCCTTGATGACCTGGCTGTTGCCGCGCTGGGTCATACCTTCCACCTTGCCGCGTCGGCTGTTCAAGTCGCCGATCACGTCGCCCATGTAATCCTCGGGTGTAGTGACTTCCACATCCATCACCGGCTCGAGGAGCTTGATGCCGGCCTTACGGGCTGCGTCTTGCAGAGCCATCGACCCGGCGATTTTGAAAGCCATCTCCGAGGAGTCGACATCGTGATAGGAACCATCGAGAAGTATGGCCCTCACGTCGACGAGCGGGTAACCGGCGAGAATCCCCTGTTCGAGCGCCTCTTCGATACCCGAGTCGACCGAAGGGATGTATTCCCGTGGAATCTTGCCGCCGCTTATCTTGTCGACAAACTCGTATCCGCCGCCCGGGCCGGTCGGCTCCAGGGAGATAACGACGTGTCCATATTGACCTTTACCGCCGGTTTGCTTGACGTGTTTGTACGCCACCTTCTCGATTGAGCGGCGAATGGTCTCCCGGTATGCGACTTGTGGCGTGCCGACTGTGGCGTCAACCTTGAACTCTCTGAGAAGCCTGTCGACCAGGATCTCGAGGTGGAGCTCGCCCATGCCGGAGATAATCGTTTGGCCGGTTTCCTCATCCGTTCGGACCAGGAATGTCGGGTCCTCTTCGGACAGCCGGTGCAGGGACTCCGAAAGCCTCTCCTCGTCGGTACGGGTCTTGGGCTCGATGGCAACTGAGATGACCGGTGCCGGGAATTCCATTGATTCGAGCTGAATCGGAGCGTCCTGAGCGGAAAGGGTGTCCCCTGTGGTCGTATTCTTGAAACCGATCCCGGCGACGATGTCGCCTGAGAATATGTCATCGATGTCTTCGCGGCTGTTGGCGTGCATGCGAAGGATGCGACCCAAGCGCTCCTTCTTGCCGGTGGTCGAATTGAGAATTGTGTCGCCCTGTGAGGCGTGCCCCGAATAGACCCGAAAGTACGTGAGTTTCCCGACGTGGGGGTCGGTCATGATCTTGAAGGCGAGCGCCGAGAAAGGCTCGCTGTCATCGGCTTTCCGGTGCATGACGGTTTCTTCATCCCCAGGCTTGAAACCATCGATGGGCGGAAGATCTATCGGGCTGGGCAGGTAGGCGACGACTGCGTCCAGAAGAAGCTGGACACCTTTGTTCTTGAATGCCGACCCGCAGAAGACGGGCGTGAACTGGCCACCAAGGGTCCCAGCCCGAACACCTGATTTGAGCTCGGCCGGGGTGAGGTCGCCGTTCTCAAGGTAGGCGTTGAGAAGCTCCTCTGATGTCTCAGCGACTGCTTCGAGGAGCTGCTCGCGGTACTTAACGGCAAGGTCCGCCATGTCGGCCGGGACTTCGGCCGTGTCCCAGTGCTTCCCGTCGTCGCCCTTCCAGATGTGTGCTTCCATCTCGACGAGATCGACGACCCCGATGAAGTCGGCTTCTGTTCCGATCGGGAGCTGCATGACCAATGGAGTTGCGCCAAGACGCTCGACGATCGAATCGACGTCGAAGTAGAAGTCGGCTCCGGTACGGTCGAGTTTGTTGATGAAACAGATCCGGGGGACGCCATATCGGTCGGCTTGGCGCCATACGGTTTCGGACTGAGGCTCGACGCCGGCGACACCGTCGAAAACGGCCACGGCACCGTCGAGCACACGCAAAGACCTCTCGACCTCGACAGTGAAGTCGACGTGGCCCGGGGTGTCGATGATGTTGATCAGGTGCTCGTGCCAGACGCAAGTGGTGGCGGCGGAGGTGATGGTGATGCCCCGCTCCTGCTCTTGCTCCATCCAGTCCATGGTGGCGGCACCTTCGTGGACTTCACCGATCTTGTAATTACGGCCGGTGTAATAGAGGATTCTCTCGGTAAGAGTGGTCTTGCCCGCGTCGATATGGGCCATGATCCCGATGTTTCGGGTCCGGCTCAGAGGCACCTCGCGGAGGTGCGACAGCGCGTTTCCGTTGCTCATACTTTTCTCTACTGCTCCGACTCGTTATGCGGTTGTGAACGTCCCTCGTCCTGCGGTTCGGACACCTTCGGAAGGGAGTCCGCCTACTGGAACGTTCGGGGTCTAAATCTGACTTGTTAATCGCTAGCTGGAGCCTGCATGCAAACTCCTACGAGCCACAAAGTGGTTCGCAGCTACCATCTGTAGTGGGCAAAGGCCTTGTTGGACTCGGCCATCTTGTGCACATCTTCGCGGCGCTTTATGGCCGCTCCTGTGTTGTTGGAGGCATCCAAAATCTCGTTGGCAAGTCGCAATGACATGGTCGGCTCGCGACGTTTGCGGGCGAAACTCACCAACCATCTGACGGCGAGAGTCTCCTGACGACGGGTGGGAACCTCGACAGGCACCTGGTAGTTCGAGCCACCTACGCGACGGGACCGCACCTCGAGGTGGGGGCGGATATTGTCGATGCCACGTTTGAGAACAACGCTCGGATCCTGACCGGTTCGCTTCTCCACGGTCTCCAGAGCTTCGTAGACGATGGTGCGGGCGGTGTCTTTCTTCCCCTGCAGCAGGACCTTGTTGATGACCTTGCTGACGAGGACACTGCGAAAGACGGGGTCGGGCTCAATCTTTCGTACCTGGGCTGGGGCTCTACGCATCGCTCAGTCCTTCTTCGATCCATACCGGGAGCGGGCCTGCTTGCGGTCGTTGACACCGGATGCATCGAGAGCCCCGCGGATGACCTTGTAACGGACACCGGGGAGATCGCGTACGCGTCCACCACGGACCAGCACCATGCTGTGCTCTTGGAGGTTGTGACCTTCACCGGGGATGTATGCGGTGATCTCAACACCCGAGCTGAGACGGACACGGCAGACTTTTCGCAGTGCAGAGTTCGGCTTCTTCGGCGTGACGGTGTAGACGCGGGTGCAGACACCACGACGCTGCGGCGCACCGCCAAGACCGATGGCCTTGCTCTTCTTGGTCTTGGGCTTCCTGCCCGAACGGACAAGCTGCTCAATAGTCGGCATTTTTCTCCTTACGCGAGGAAGCGGTTTGGGCGCACCAGGCACCGATCCTGTTGTGAAACTTTGCGTACCGGGTGCACATGCACCCGGCTGGCCCGGCCACCCTCACGCTGGGGGAGGAGTCGGGCAAGACAGATTCTATGTACCTGTCGACGCGCGTACCAAATCGAAAGGGCCGATCCCCTTCGAAGTCCCGACCATAACACAGGACGGAAGCAAGCCTCGTCCGATTAAGACTGCAACCTTAGGTTGGTGGACCCGTATCCGGTCCTCACAGCCTTAGGTTTGCGGAGATCAAGAAAAGGGCCGCGGTAGCGACCCTTTTCGTTGCTTGCCCCCGGCAGTCCAACCGCCAAAAGATGCGGAAGACGCGGTCCGGTTCTGTGATGCAATTGTTCCTGAAAACCCTGAGGAACTTAATGGGTCGCAAGGACCATTCTTCACTGAGAGTGCCGCGCAACTACAGTTCCGCACACGCCCTGGAAAATGAAGAACCGCCCGATTAGGGCGGTTCTTCTACCAAGCTCGACACGCCCGGATTACTCCTCCTCGACCTCTTCAGCGTCGGGTTGTGCTTTGTAGGTTCCACCAATCGACGCCAGCCATTCGGCCGGGTTGTCGGGTAGACCTTCCTCACTTGAATCAGTCCCGCCGCCACCCTCACCGAGGAAGCCCAGGCTCTCGACAGTAGTTGCCCCGGGCAGCGTCGGTTGAAGCGACTGGTAACGGGCTGAGCCCGTACCCGCCGGGATCAGCTTCCCGATGATGACATTTTCCTTGAGGCCCCTCATGAAGTCCGAGCGACTTTGAATGGCCGCGTCCGTCAGAACCTTGGTGGTCTCCTGGAAGGAGGCCGCCGACAGCCACGAATCCGTGGCCAACGATGCCTTGGTGATCCCCATGAGTTGGGGACGGCCCTGCGCTGGTTGCTTGCCCTCTCCGACCAGGGTCCGGTTGGTGTCCCGGAACAGCTGATCGTCGATGAGTGCGGCCGGAAGGAAGTCGGAGTCATTCGGCGAAATCACGAACACACGACGCAACATCTGACGAACGATCATCTCGATGTGCTTGTCGTGGATCTCGACGCCCTGTGACTTGTAGACCTCCTGGACCTGATCGACGAGGTACTGCTGCGAGGCGCGGACACCCCTGATCTCAAGAACCTCTTTCGGGTCGAGCGGTCCCTCTGTCAACTGCGTGCCGGCTTCAACGTCAGCTCCATCTGTGGTTCCGGGCCGAAGCTTGGCGTACCTCGATATCGGGTACACCGCTTCATCGTCGCCGTTGGTGACAACCAGGCGACGCCCCTCTTCGTCGTCGAAGACACGCACAGTCCCCTTCATGTCGGACAGTACAGCCTTACCCTTTGGCGTACGGGCCTCGAAGAGCTCGACGACTCGTGGAAGACCGTGAGTGATGTCCTCACCTGCAACTCCACCTGTGTGGAACGTACGCATGGTCAGCTGGGTACCCGGCTCACCGATCGACTGCGCGGCCATGATGCCAACGGCTTCGCCGATCTCCACTGTTCGCCCGGTGGCGAGGGAGATCCCATAACAGGCCTGGCAGACACCATTGCGGGTGTCGCAGGTCAACGGCGAGCGGACTCGAACCGACTCGACATCGGCTTGCTCGATGGCGTGCAGTTCCTTGGTGCCGACAACGGTTCCGGACCGAAGCTTTTCGTCATCTTGGGTGGCGACGAGTGTCCGACCTTCTTTGAGGTCGTCGGCCAGGGTCCGAGTGAACAAACGTGATCGCAGGTTCCGGATCTTGGCGCCACGATCATCCGTGACCTTGATCAGGATTCCCTTGTCGGTTTCACAGTCCTCTTCGAGAACAATCATCTCCTGGGAGACGTCAACCAAGCGGCGGGTCAGATAGCCGGAGTCTGCCGTTCGAAGTGCAGTGTCTGCAAGTCCCTTTCGGGCACCGTGAGTGGAGATGAAGTACTCCAATACGGAAAGGCCCTCACGGAAGTTGGAGATGATCGGCCTGGGAATGATGTCACCCTTGGGGTTGGCAACCAAACCACGCATACCCGCGATCTGCCGCACCTGCATCATGTTTCCACGGGCCCCGGACCCAACCATCATGTCCAGCGAGTTGAACTTCTCGGTCTTCAACCCGAGCTTCATCGCGTCGGTGACTTTCTCCGTGGCCTCCGTCCAAATCTCGATCAGCTCCTGACGACGCTCATCGTCAGTCACGACACCCTTTTGGAAGAGGTTCTGCACCTTGTCGGCGCGCTCCTCGTACTCGGCGAGGATCTCAGCCTTGTTCGCCGGCGTGCGGACATCTTCGAGCCCGATGCTCAACCCCGCCTTGGTGGCGTAGGTGAACCCGAGGTCTTTGATCCCGTCGAGTGTGACTGCGACAGCCGATCTCGGATAGAGCTCGATAACCGTCTCGATCAATCGCCGAATGTCGGACTTGATGATCTTCGACTCGATGTAGGGGAAATCGTCGGGGAACACCTGGTTGAGCAGGACCCGGCCCAGCGTTGTATCCGTCAGGCCTTTCGGGTCTGGAGATTCGTCCGCGAGGAGATCCCCCAGTGTCGTCTTTAGGTCGGCATGCCGCGAGGGGTCGCCGGCGATCTCGCCGAGGCGGATCTTGATCGGAGCATGCAACGCAAGCTCTTGGATCTCGTAGGCCATCATCGCCTCGTCGACGTCGGAGAAACGGCGGCCGGCGCCGATGGCGTCTTCCACAAACTCCGTCAGATAGAACACGCCGATGACCATGTCCTGGCCGGGCGTGACGATCGGTCGGCCCGATGCAGGAGAAAGAACGTTGTTCGAAGACAACATCAGGATGCGGGCCTCAGCCTGAGCTTCAGACGACAACGGGAGATGGACGGCCATTTGGTCACCGTCGAAGTCGGCGTTGAAGGCCTCACATACCATCGGGTGGATCTGGATCGCCTTGCCCTCGACAAGCACAGGCTCAAAGGCCTGGATGCCGAGCCGGTGCAATGTTGGGGCACGGTTGAGCAAGACAGGGTGCTCTTGGATCACATCGGATAGAACATCCCAAACCTGCGGGCGCTGGCGCTCCACCATCCGCTTGGCGGCTTTGATGTTCTGGGCCAGGCCCAGGTCGACAAGTCGCTTCATCACGAACGGCTTGAAAAGCTCCAGGGCCATGATCTTGGGGAGACCGCATTGGTGCAGCTTGAGCTGGGGGCCTACGACGATCACGGAACGACCTGAGTAGTCGACCCGCTTACCAAGAAGGTTCTGGCGGAATCGACCCTGCTTTCCCTTCAACATGTCAGATAGAGATTTCAGGGGCCGGTTGCCCGGGCCCGTCACAGCGCGCCCACGCCGCCCGTTGTCGAACAATGCGTCGACGGACTCCTGGAGCATCCTCTTCTCGTTGTTGACGATGATCTCGGGCGCACCGAGGTCGAGGAGTCGCTTGAGACGGTTGTTGCGGTTGATGACCCTGCGATACAGATCGTTGAGGTCGGACGTGGCAAAACGGCCACCGTCAAGCTGGACCATCGGACGCAGGTCGGGGGGAATCACCGGGACGGTCTCGAGGATCATGTCCTCAGGACGGTTCTGGCCCTCCCAGAACGGCTTGACCACCTTCATTCGCTGGGTGGCGCGCTGGCGCTTCTGGGCCGACTTGGCATCCAGATTCTCGTTCAACAGCTCCATTTCGGCATCGAGGTCGAGGTTGAGCAGAAGCTCTTTGACCGCCTCGGCACCCATGCCACCGGTGAAGTAGTCGTCGTATCGAAAGTAGATCTCCCGCCACAACTGCTCAGACTCGACGAGGTCTTTTGGCTTGAAGGTGCGGAAGGTGTCGAAAGAATCCTCAACGAGCTCAACCTCGCGGTTGGTGCGCTCCTGACGTTCCTTTATCTCCTTTTCCACTTCCTTGCGCCGGGCGTTGATTTCCTGGCTCTTGGCCCCGCCCTCCTGCATGCGTTCGAGCTCGTCCTCGAGGGCCTCGAGGCGAACCTCATGCCATTCAGCGAACTCTGACTTGACTACTTCGATCTCGTCGTCGCGTGCAGCCTCCAATTCCGGGAGGTCCTTCTGCCTTTTCTCATCATCGACAGAAGTGATGATGTAGGCGGCGAAGTAGATGACCTTCTCCAACTCCTTGGGCGACATGTCGAGCAGATAGCCGAGACGGCTGGGTACGCCCTTGAAGAACCAGATATGGGTGACAGGAGCAGCCAGTTCGATGTGTCCCATCCGCTCACGACGGACCTTCGACCTCGTTACCTCGACGCCACAACGCTCACATATGATGCCCTTGTAGCGAATGCGCTTGTACTTGCCGCAATAGCACTCCCAGTCCCTCTGTGGACCAAAAATGCGCTCGTCGAACAGACCCTCTTTCTCGGGTCGAAGCGTTCGGTAGTTGATCGTTTCAGGCTTCTTGACTTCTCCATATGACCACGTGCGAATCTGGTCACTGGAAGCAAGCCCGATCTTTAGCTCATCGAATAGTTGTTGCGCCATATTTATCGCCGGCGGACTTTGGCCGAGAGTTTCCTCTCGTCCACCGTTGTCTCCTTCAGGGGGTCACTTCCATCTTTTTGCGGTTTCCGGTTGATCCATCGGCCAAACAGATGCCGGTCCGCCGGGGCTGCAGCCCCGCAATGAGTTCTTGGGTTGTTTTCGCGTGCACTATCTCCGACAACTCGTTATTCGGAATCGGGCCGCTCGGGGCGGCTCAAATCGATTCCTAGAGATTCGACAGAGCGATAACTGTCTTCTTCGAGCTCTTTGAGCTCAACTTCCTCGCCGGCCGAGAGCATCTCAACGTTGAGGCACAGACTCTGCATCTCCTTGATCAACACCCGGAACGACTCCGGTATGCCTGGCTCGGGAATGTTGTCGCCTTTTACGATTGCCTCATAGACCTTGACCCGGCCCTGGACGTCGTCGGACTTGATCGTCAGGAGCTCCTGTAGGGCATAGGCTGCTCCATAGGCCTCAAGGGCCCAGACTTCCATCTCACCGAATCGCTGGCCACCAAACTGCGCTTTACCGCCAAGTGGCTGCTGGGTAATCATGCTGTAAGGACCGGTTGACCGGGCGTGGATCTTCTCGTCCACCAGGTGAACCAGCTTCAGCATGTAGATGAATCCAACGGTGATCGGTGTGTCGAAAGGCTCTCCGGTTCGACCGTCATAAAGCTGGGCTTTTCCATCGGCCGCCACGAGCTGATCGCCGTCACGGTTAGGGAGGGCCATTTCGATCACTTTCATGATCTCGTCCTCGCGTGCACCGTCGAAAACCGGGGTTGCGGTTTTGGTCCAGGGCTTGGCACCTATGCGAGCCGGGCTATCGCCGTCGAACGCCTCCCAACCCTGTGCAGCTGCCCATCCAAGGTGAGTCTCGAGCACCTGGCCCAAGTTCATACGGCTGGGAACACCGAGAGGCGACAGAATGATGTCGACAGGCGTCCCGTCTGCCATGAACGGCATCTCTTCAACGGGTAGGACTTTGGAGATAACTCCCTTGTTCCCGTGACGTCCGGCGAGCTTGTCGCCCTCTGAGATCTTTCGTTGCTGGGCAACGTAGATACGGACCAATTCGTTGACACCAGGTGGCAAGTCGAACCCTTCGGAGCGACGGAAGACCTTCACAGCGATGACCTTCCCGGTCTCACCATGAGGGACCTTGAGGGAGGTGTCTCGGACCTCGCGAGCCTTCTCACCGAAGATCGCCCGGAGCAGTCTCTCCTCAGGGGTCAGTTCGGTCTCACCCTTTGGTGTGACCTTTCCAACCAGGTAGTCACCTGGGCCGACTTCTGCGCCGACCCTAATGATCCCGTCCTCATCGAGGTTCGCGAGAACCTCCTCGGGGACGTTGGGGATGTCACGAGTGATCTCCTCAGCACCAAGCTTGGTGTCGCGGGCGTCCAGCTCATGCTCCTCGATGTGTATTGAGGTGAGGACGTCGTCCTTGACGAGACGCTCGGAGATGATGATGGCGTCTTCGTAGTTGTGTCCCTGCCATGGCATGAAGGCCACGAGAAGGTTGCGACCCAAGGCCAGCTCACCCTGTTCGGTCGACGGGCCATCGGCCAGCACGTCGCCGGCCTTGACCTTGTCGCCCTCGCGAACGAGCGGCTTTTGGTTCATACACGTTCCCTGATTGGAGCGGCGGAACTTGTCGAGCACAAACGTGTGCTTCTTGTTCGCTTCCTTCTCCTTGACAACGATGTACTCGCCGGTGACTTCAACAACTTCGCCGTCGATGGTGGAGATCACCATGTCGCCGGAGTCCTTGGCCACTCGGTGCTCAACACCGGTGCCCACCAACGGGGCGTCGGGTGTGAGCAGAGGGACAGCCTGACGTTGCATGTTCGATCCCATGAGGGCACGGTTGGCGTCGTCATGCTCCAGGAACGGGATCAGCGAAGTCGAGACTGAGACAATCTGCTTCGGCGAAACGTCCATGTAGTCGACGTTCTTCGGGCTCACGTACTCGACTTCCCCACCGGCACGTCGCACCAGTACACGGTCCTTTGCGAAGGCACCTGTGTCTTTCAGTGGCGCGTTGGCCTGAGCAATGACGTATCGCTCCTCTTCAGTCGCAGTCAGATACTCGACCTTTGCGGTAACAACTCCGCCCTCGACCTTGCGATAGGGGGTCTCGATGAAACCGAACTCATTAACCCGGGCGTAGGAAGCCAGAGACCCGATGAGCCCGATGTTCGGGCCTTCTGGGGTCTCGATTGGACACATGCGCCCGTAGTGAGACGAGTGGACATCACGGACTTCGAACCCGGCCCGCTCCCTGGAAAGCCCACCGGGGCCTAGTGCAGAAAGACGACGACGATGAGTCAACCCTGCAAGAGGGTTGGGCTGGTCCATGAACTGACTCAGCTGGCTGGTCCCGAAGAACTCCTTGATGGCGGCGGTGACGGGACGGATATTGATCAGGCTCTGAGGCGTGATCGAGTCCGGATCCTGCGTGGTCATCCGCTCCCGGACGACACGCTCGAGACGAGAAAGGCCGACCCGCACCTGGTTCTGGACCAGTTCGCCGACAGTTCGGATACGCCGGTTCCCAAAGTGATCGATGTCATCGGTGGCAACGCTGATCTCATTCCCGGCATGGGTGACCAGAGTCTTCTCGCCGGCGTGCAAAGCGACCAGATACTTGATGGCGTCAATGATGTCCTCGTCGCGGAGCATCTGGAGGCCTTCGGATCGGTAGTCCTTCGTGTTCTCCTCGCGGAACTTCTGCCCGACCTTGTATCGACCTACTCGAGTCAGGTCGTATCGCTTGGGGTTACGGAACATCGTCTGGATCAGACCGCGTGCCGACTCCACAGTGGTGGGCTCACCGGGACGAAGCTTGCGGTAGAGGTCGAGAAGTGCCTCTTCTTTGGTCTCGTTGGTGTCCTTCTCAACTGTGTTCTGGATCGACTTGCTGTTGCCAAAGATGGCGAGGATCTCTTCATCGGTCTCGGCTATTCCCAACGCCTTAAGGAACGAAGACACATATTGCCGACGTTTGCGATCGACACGGACACCGATGGTGTCCTTCTTATCGGTATCGAATTCGAGCCAGGCCCCGCGCCCCGGGATGATCTTCGATGAGTAGATATCGCGGTCTGACGTCTTGTCTGGGTTCTTGTCGAAATATATGCCCGGCGAACGCACCAGTTGCGAAACGATCACTCGCTCGGTGCCGTTGATGATGAACACCCCCTTGTCGGTCATGATCGGGAAGTCACCCAGAAACACTTGCTGTTCTTTGATCTCACCGGTCTGCTTGTTCATGAAACGAGCAGTGACGAACAGAGGTTGTGCGAAGTTGGAGTCCCGCTCCTTGGCCTCTTCGAGACTCATTTGCGGTTCACCAAATCGGTGGTCGGTCAACTCCAGGGCTAACGAGCCGGTGAAGTCTTCGATGGGGCTGAGCTCCTCGAAAATCTCGCGAAGTCCCTCATCGAGGAACCAGCGGAAAGATTCGTGTTGAACAGCCAATAGGTCGGGGAGTTCCAATACTTCCGGAATTTTTCCGAAAGAGAAACGCTCAGCCACGCGCGAAGCCAAGAGGCGCCTCCTTGCGAATGCGGGATGGATGGAAATAACGCAGAAAAAGGCACACTAACAGACGCGTCAGCATGACTCCAATCGAAATCTGAAATTGTTGAAACCGGCTGTGCGATCAAATCGGAGCAGCTGGATTCAAGGCCCCGTGGCCTGACGCCATCCTATCGCAGCGGATCATTTTGAGTCAAGGGTATCCACAAGGGGCCGATGCACCTCAACCCGAAGCGACAACCCCGAGGCGGTCCCGATCGAGGACCCGTATATACCGATAGCCGGTCTCGGCGACACCCTGATCGCGGAGTCGGCCCAATGCTTCGTTGACCGATTGCCGGCTCACTCCGAGAAGTGTGGCGATAGTGGACTGCGAGAAATGGACTTCGCCGCGGGTGTCGGCCTCCTCCAACAGGAGATCAGACACCTGTCCCAGCACCGTCTTGTGCATCAAATGGATGACACGCCGCTGAGTCTCCTCGAGTTGGGAGAGGCCGGCAACAAGCCACCTCATACAAATGGCAGGATGCCTTCCCAACTCAGGGAGGAGCCTGTCGCGGTCGAACCTGAAGACCCGAACCCTGTTCACGGCTTGCGCTGACGAGATGTAGCCCGTGTTCCGGAACATCGCGATGTCTCCGAGCACCGAACCGGGGCCTACACGTGACACCACCCTTCTCGTGTTTCCTGACCCCCGGTACACCTCGACCTCTCCGGACTCGATCAGGTATGCAGCAACCGCTTGCTCGTCCTGTTTGAAGAGGTGAGTGCCCGGATATTTGGAAACCATCTCTGCCGATCCGATGAGAGTCTCCAGGTCAGCCGCCGAAAGGGGCGCGTACTCAGGCCGCCCAAACGAGCGGGCGAGCCAAGCCATGTGCTGTTGGTCAGCCTGATCTGTCACTGCATCCATGTAAACGGTCACCGCCGCCTCAAACTTCCCTATACGCAAATGATTCCAACTCGCATACCATGTCACCGGTTGGCCCGGTACATCTCCCTCCGTTCACCCCTCCTCTACATAGGCCTGGGAATCGCTATCTCCCTCGGAGCGAGCGCATACGCCTGGTACGACCACCTGGAAGCCGGTGGAGAGACCGTGGCCGGCAACGTCATGTACGTGGACCAGCGCCTGGACGGGATGACAGAAGATCAGGTGCGAGAGGTCGTTGTAGCCCGGGGCATCGAGGTGTCGAAGAAGCCGGTGACCGTGGAAACCCCGACAGGCAGCGTCGAACTGCGTGCCAGCGAGTTGGGCTTTGGTTACAACATCGACCAGACCACCGAGAACGCTTTTACAACCCGGCATCAGGGAGGGGTCATCACACAGTTCCGGTCATGGGTGTCAACCCTCACCACTCCGCAACAGATCAGCGAGGTCATCGATTTCGATCCTGACACAGCACGATCAAGGTTGGAGGCGGTGCCGGAGCTGCTCTACACGGCGCCAACCGAGCCCGGTGTCGAAGTCGACTTCGAGGGCGTGCTGGTGGTGGTGCCCGGAGTGGCAGGAAGTGCAGCGGACATCGCTGACTTGGTTCGCCAACTAGCCCGGTTGGATATCACGGGGGATGAGCTCGTGATCGAGCCAGCCACCCAGGCCATCCGCCCCGATGTCGGCGATCAGGAAACGTCCGAGCTAGCCGAAGAGCTGAACGAGCTGACTCGTGGAGGGGTGAGTCTCAGCGCCGGAGGCGACGTACGCCAGCTGAGCTCACGGGCCATCAGGCAAAACCTGTCCGCCCAAACATCCGAAGGCGAGCTGATCACAACCGTCGACTATGAGGGATTGCAGAGTGAGATCGAGGCGCTATTTCCGGACCCAATCGGAGGTCAGGTAGTGCCGACGTTCGAAGTAGATGGCGAAGAGGTCGATCTTCTCGTGCCGGGATTCCCCTCCACTATTTGTTGCACACCGGATACCTCTAGCAAGATCGCCGGCGCCGTTTTTGCCGGGGGCACAGGCCCGTTCGTGGTGGGTGCCCGGCCGCCCGACGATCCGAAGCTGACCGCCTGGTTCGACGGAAGCCTCATCGTGGAACGGGTATCGACATTCACCACCCCACACGGCTGTTGTGAGAACCGTGTCATCAATATCCAACTGATGGCCGATCTGGTGCGTGGCTATTACCTGCTGCCTGGTGAGGTCCTCTCCCTCAACGACTACATCGGCCCCAGGACAAGCGCAAAAGGTTTCGTCCCCGCCGGGGCGATCCGGTCCGGAAGGCTCACACCTGAGATCGGTGGAGGGGTTTCCCAATTTGCCACGACGATTTTCAACGCCGCCTACTTCGCAGGGCTCGACTTCGTCGAATACCAAGCTCATTCTCTGTATTTCTCCCGATATCCGTTTGGGCGAGAAGCGACCATCTCGAGTCCTGCTCCTGACCTGGTGATCGATAACACCACCGAATACCCGGTACTCATCTGGACCTCATACACCTCGACGTCGATCACTGTGAGCATGTACTCGACCAAGAACGTCGAAGCTGAGCAGATTGCCACCAGAAGCTCTAAGCGAAACCAATGCACCTACGTTGAGACGGACCGATTGAGGACCTACTCCGATGGTCGCGAGGTCATCGACACCTTCTTCGCTCTCTACCGCCCCGCCGACGGGATCGACTGCAACGGGAACCAGATACCGACTTGATCGCTGGCCGACTTCGACGAACTGGCTCCACGGCGTTAGTACTTCTCGCGCTATCGGGAAAACGTCGAAGTGCGTGGACATCAAAGGGGTGACCCCCGTCGAACAGACGCCGGTCGGCCAGGGCTGCCGCTCAACGGACAACTATTCGGATAGATCACCAAGCGGTCTCATCACTGGCCGACTTCGACGAATTGGCTCCCCTGCCACGCTCGCGGGATCGTTCCCTCCTCCCTCCCGCAAGCAAGGGTTTGGGAATGTCCTACGCCGGCAGCAGCCGACTTCGACCAAGCGAGCGCATCGCCATCATGCCGAAAAGCGGTCCTAAAGCCAGTATGGGAAACGCCCATCGCCAGGTGAGGGCGTCCGCGAGCAGTGGCACGATCGAGATCGTCACCAGGGTCAACAAGAAGCCGGCGGCGGTCTGCAGCGTCAGAGCCGTGCCGCGGATGTTGTCCTGCGCGGTTTCTGTCACCATCGCGGAGAATTGGGCACTGTCCGCAATCACGGACATACCCCAAACCGCCAGAACCGGAATGGCCAAGAGGGGTGATGCTCCGAATACCAATGGTGTAGCCAGAGCGCACACACCGGAGATGGCCATGGCACCGCCTGCCACCCGGGTGCGTCCCAGTCGATCAGCCAGGGCGCCGGCCCACCATGACGAGATTCCCCCTAAGCCGATGATGATGAAGGTGAGGACAGGAACTGACCCGTAGCTCGATGCGGACTGCTCGGCAGATGCCGCGATGAACGTCGCCAGCCATGCCCACATCGCATACAGCTCCCACATGTGGCCCAGATACCCGTAGGTGCTCAAACGCACGCCTTTGTTGCGAACTACATCGGCGACCTGGCCCCAACGGAAGCGTTGAGTCGGCACCTCATACGGGCCGTCGGAGATGCGGGACATCATGATGCCAGCGAGCAGCGTGAGACCCGAAGCAGCGACGATCACACCCTGCCAATCGATTCCGAGGCCGCGTATGAGATGGGGTGATGCCGACCCGATCGTCAACGCTCCCACCAACACCCCCAATGCCAGGCCACGGCCTGACCTGAACCATCCGGACATCACCTTCAGACCGGACGGGTAAACCCCCGCCAGTGCGAAACCGGTGAGAAAGCGCAACACGAACGCCAACCAGGCGGTGTCCGACGTCACCGAGAGCAGGGCCAGGTTGGCCATTGCGCCGACCAGAGAACTGATCAAGAACAGCCTGCGGCTGGGGACGATGTCAGCGATATTCAAGATGGCAAGTGCCAGTGCCCCTGCCACAAAGCCCATCTGGACGGCAAGTGTGAGACCCGACTCCCCCGAGGGACGCAACCCCCATTCGCCAACGAGCTGGGTCGACACCGCCGTTGCGCTGAACCAGAGACTCATTGCCATGAGCTGGCTGACCGCAATCAGCCACAGCGCCCTTTTCTGCTCAATGGAAATATCCGGCTGCCCCGATCTCATGGCCCTAGAAAAGAGTCAGCAACCCGGTGGCCCCCGTTGCGCCCACGGCCGGCTCATCACCGTACCCCAGGAGATTCGCCACGATCAGCAGAATCACGAAAAGGATCAGCGCAATGACGAGACCGACCAACCATGGCGGTCGCTTCTTTGCATCGTGAGTCTCTTCGGCCATGTTCGGGGCAACCTAATAGCCATTGGCACTATTTCTCTCCCCGGACGGAGGAGGACGGGAACGACCCCTAATGTGCACGCCGAATGAAGAAGCGAAAACCAACTGAAATCGGATGGCGCGAGTGGGTGGGTCTACCGGAGTTGGGGGTCGATGCGCTTCAGGCCAAAGTCGACACCGGAGCCAACAGCTCATCCCTTCACGCATTCAATCAGGAGCGCTTTGCCCGCGACGGCGTCGAGTGGATCAGGTTCGAGATTCACCCACGCCGGGGCTCCAAAGGCGCGCCGGTAAGCTGTGAAGCCCCGATAGCGATGGAACGCAAGGTTCGAAACCCTGGAGGTCGGAGCGAGCTCCGCCCCGTCATTTCGACTGCGGTCGTTCTGAACGGCGTACTGATCAGGTCGTTGATCAATCTGACCGAACGCGACGAGATGAGCTTTCGAATGCTGATAGGTCGCCGGACGTTGCGGGGGAAATTCCTGGTGAACCCCGGGAGAAGCTACCTGGGCGCTAAGCCAGAACTGAGACGCAAATGAAAATCGCCATACTCTCCCGGAACCCGACCCTGTACTCGACAAAGAGGCTCAAAAAAGCAGCACAGGAACGGGGGCACGAGGTTGCCGTTGTCGATTACCTCCGGTGTTACATGGACATCACGGCACGGCGCCCGAGAATTCTCTTCAGAGGCGAGGAGGTCCGTCCCGACGCCGTGATCCCTCGGATCGCTGCGTCATACACCTTCTACGGAACCGCTGTGGTCAGACAGTTCGAGATGGCCGACGTCTTTACGGCGGTGAGTTCGCAGGGCATCAGCAGGTCAAGGGACAAACTGGCCTCGATGCAACTGCTCTCCCGTGCCGGTGTCGGTCTGCCGACCACCAGTTTCGCCCATGCCACCCAGGACATACAGGGTGTGCTCGACGTCGTTGGCGGGGCACCGGTTGTCGTGAAGCTCCTTGAGGGGACCCAGGGTCTCGGAGTCGTCCTCGCGGAGACCAAGAAGGCCGCTGAATCAGTGATCGGAGCCTTTCGCCAGTTGGACGCCAACATCCTCGTCCAAGAATTCATCAAGGAAGCCCGGGGCGCCGACATCCGAGCGTTTGTCGTGGGCGGCAAGGTGGTAGCAGCGATGAAACGCCAGGGTGCACCAGGGGAGTTCCGGTCCAACCTTCATCAGGGTGGCTCGGCGTCGGTGTGGAAGTTGACGCCAAAAGAGAGGGCCACGGCCGTTCGGGCAGCCAAGACAATGGACCTCGACATCGCAGGTGTCGACATGATTCAGTCGGATAGCGGGCCAATGATCCTCGAAGTCAACTCCTCCCCGGGACTCGAAGGAATAGAGGGGGCAAGCGGCCTCGACGTGGCCGGACGCGTGATCCAGTACATCGAGGAAAATGCCACCAAGAAGCGCCCTCGAAGGCGCGCCGATGCTTGAAGTTCGCAACGATCCGATCACGGTCGGCGAGAAAACCATCCCGCCTGGTCGCAAAATCCGCCTCGAGCTCCCATTCGCAACGCTGTCGACCGGCTCGGTCGCCTCCCTTCCGGTGGCTGTGATCAACGGGCGTAGCACCGGCCCGAACGTCTGGATCTCAGGGGCAATCCACGGTGACGAGCTCAACGGGGTTGAAATCGTGCGCCGGGTAATGAAACAACTCGACGCAAAGAGCCTGCGAGGCGCCGTCATCGCAGTGCCGATAGTCAACCCTCTCGGCTTTATCCACGAGTCGCGATACCTGCCCGACCGGCGTGACCTGAATCGATCGTTTCCCGGGTCGCAACGGGGATCATCCGCCTCCCGGCTGGCCCATCTGTTCATGACCGAAATCGTCGATCAATGCGCTGTCGGAATCGACTGTCATACGGCGACCGGCAATCGCATCAATGTGCCCCAGATTCGAACTGATACCGATGACCCCGACACGCTGCAGCTCGCCAAGGCCTTTGGTGCCCAATTCATCATCCATGCCCGTTTGCGAGACGGGTCACTGCGGGAGGCCGCCACTTCAAGAGGTATCAAAGTCCTGCTCCTCGAAGCCGGTCAGGCACACAGGTTCGACGAGAGTGCGATAAAGGTCGGCGTGAATGGGGTAATGCGCACCCTCCGATCACTCACGATGATCGACGGCAGACTCCCCCGCGGCCAGAAGTCCGAGGTCATCAGGAAGACCAGATGGGTCCGAGCGAGGCGCGGTGGGCTGGTCACCGTATTCCCGAAGCTCGGCGAGCGCATCGAGGAAGGGGACACGATTGCCGAGATATCGGACGCATTCGGCTACCGCCCGGCAGCGGTTCGCGCCAGTGAGACTGGCTGGGTAATCGGCAAGACCCAGAGTCCTCAGGTCAACCCGGGCGACGCATTGGTCAACATCGGTGTCGACGCCAACCATCAAGAGCCGATCGAGGCTTAAGACGCCCTCTTGAACTCCTCGAGCCAGCGTCGCCGAATCGTGCGCCTCTCCTTGGCCGTGTGACCGCCCCAGATACCGTCTCCCTGGTTGGTCTCGATAGCCCAACTCAAACACTCAGCGGCCACCGGGCAGGTAGCACACACCGCCTTGGCGCGTGCGATCCCGGTCAGGTCCTCCGGGTCCGGGAAAAACGAAACTTCTTGAGACACGGGTACACAAGCAGCGGCTTCCCGCCATGGTGTAACTGTTAAATCGATCATGTATTCACCAATCATGAGGTGAACCAGGTAAACGCAGGATTAAGGAGTTTCGTTCCCGATTTCTGACCTTGTAAGTCGAGTGCCAGCGATCAGTTGCGGCGAAACTCGGCGCGGGCGACCGATCGCCGATGTACTTCATCAGGGCCATCTGCAATCTGCAACCAGCGCCCCATCGCGTACAGCTCCGCAAGTGGAAAATCCTCGGTAAACCCTGCCGCGCCAAACAGCTGGATGGCCCTGTCGGCGACATATGTGAGCAGGGCTGGGGCCGCAACTTTGATCGCCGCAATTTCGGTGCGTGCGGCTTTGGTGCCCATCTTGTCGATCATCCATGCAGTCTTGAGCACCAGTAGACGTGTCTGTTCGATCCTGATCCGGCACTCCGCGACCCATTCCTGGATGACACCCTGGTCCGAGAGGGGCTTCCCAAAGGCGACCCGGTTCTGGGCCCTCTCGACCATCAGGTCGAGACAACGCTCTGAGGCACCTATTGCCCGCATGCAGTGGTGAATACGTCCCGGGCCGAGTCGAGCCTGGGCGATGGCGAACCCACCACCTTGTTCGCCCAGGAGGTTGGATACGGGAACTCTGACATCGCTGAACAGCAGTTGTGGATGGCCTCCCCTGTCCTGATAGCCGAAGACGGTTGGCTCGCGCTCGATGACCACGCCCGGTGTCGCAAGAGGCACGATCACCATCGATTGCCGTCGGTGAGGATCATTGTCGGGATCGGTCACTCCCATGACGATCGAAAACCGACAACGAGGCGACGCTGCTCCCGAGCTGAACCATTTGCGCCCGTTGATCACGTACGAGTCCCCATCTCGTGTGATCTCGGTCTGGATATTCGTGGCATCGGAACTCGCCACTGCCGGTTCCGTCATCGAAAAGCATGACCTGAATTCGGCATCCAGCAACGGCATCAACCATCGGTCTTTCTGCTCAGGGGTACCGAACATATGCAGAATCTCCATATTGCCTGTGTCCGGAGCAGAGCAATTGATCGCCTCCGGGGCCAAAGCCGGGCTCCACCCGGTGATCTCGGCGAGTGGCGCATATTCCAAGACGCTGAGCCCGGCACCGAGCTGGTCGTCTGGCAAGAAGAGGTTCCACAAGCCGAGAGATCGGGCCTTCTCCTTCAGCTCGTCGAGGACCGCCGGATAATGGTGCGGGTCGTCGGCATCTGCCATTTGTTGTCGATAGATCGGTTCAGCCGGGTAGATCTCGTTTTCCATGAAATCTGTCAGGCGGGTGCGCAACCCGTCGACCTTGTCGCCGTATGAGAAGTCCATCTAGACGGAAGTTAGCTGGCGTCAATGATCGCTGACAGGCGGTGTATCTCCGACTGCATCGATCTCGCCTTCCTCGTCGCTGGTTGGACTGTTGAAATCGAGGACCGGTATCGGACTGGGAGGCGTTCGGGGTCGTCCTCTGGTGATCTCGCCCCAGAGGAGCCATGCCGCAATCAGCCCGACGAAGATCAACTCGAAGATCACCGCTGCGGCAAGAGCTGCGGCCGCTGTGATGAAGAAGACGAGATTTGCGATTCTCTCCCCCTGGCGCGGGGCGAACTTCTCGAGAAGGGATGCCAGGAGGTGGCCCCCGTCCAGCGGGCGTATCGGAAGCCAGTTGAGCAATCCCCAGTAAACGTTGACAAACACAAGGTTTCTGAGAACGAAGCCGGTGAGCTCGCCATACGGGCCAAATGGCAGTGCGGCCAACCAAACCAGCCCCCCGAACAGAAGCCCCGTCGCCGATCCCGCCGCTGCAACCAGAGCCCTACGACCCGGGCCGATATCTCGGTCGGGAACAGTCCAGCTGGTGAGCCCGCCAATGGCGTTCAACTCGATGGCGACCTCCGATCCAAACGAGCGCGCCGTGAGCGCGTGGCCAAGTTCGTGGACGAGGATCGACACGAATATGACCGCCACCCAGCCGATCACGAGATCGGCCCGCCCGGTTCCCAACCCCAGGAGCACCGCGATCGCCAGGAAGGAGGGTCTCACTTCCACAGGTATTCGCAGGATCCGGAATCTCAAAACAACACCATCTTGGTCGGAGTTGGCGCACATGTGATCCGTCCGTGCATGGTTTATGGTTTCGATCATGCATGATCACTTGAAAGCATCCGTCGCCGAGGAGATGCCGAGGCTGAAGGCAATACTTTCGGACCTGGTCCGAATGCCCTCGATCAGCGCACCAGGCTACGACCCGTCTGATGTTCGGTCCACGGCCGGCCACATCGTCAAGTTGCTCGAGTCAGAAGGTTTCCGCAACGCCCAACTGCTCGAAGTCGACGACGGCAATCCTGCCGTATTCGCAGAGATTCCGGGGCCAGAAGGGGCGCCAACCATTCTTCTCTACGCCCACTACGACGTCCAGCCTCCGGGTCCGACCGAGGAATGGGAGACCGGCCCATTTGAGCCATTCGAGAGAGACGGCCGGTTGTATGGTCGCGGGGCCAGCGACGACAAGGCCGGGGTTGTGATGCATCTCGGAGCCGTTGCCGCCCATCGGGACAACCTCCCGGTCGGCGTCCAGATCTTCCTAGAGGGCGAAGAGGAAGCCGGGTCGATCTCACTCGAGGAGATACTCAAGAAATTCTCGCATTTGCTCCACCCGGACGTGATCGTCATAGGTGATGGCGGTAACTGGGCAGTGGGTGTGCCAGCGCTCCTCACATCGCTGCGTGGCCTTGCGGCCGTCACGATTGAAATACGCACCCTCAAGGCAGCGGTGCATTCCGGACAATTTGGAGGGGTGTTCCCCGACGCACTGTCGGCGATGAGCCGCTTGCTGGCCAGCCTCTACGACGATGTGGGAAACGTCGCTATCGAGGGTCTGGTCTCCAACGACACGGAAAGTCTGGACATCCCCGACGACCTGGCTAGAGCTCTGACGGGTGTCGTCGAAGGCGTGGAAGAGATCGGTACAGGCTCGGTGCCATCGCGTTTGTGGACCAAGCCGTCGGTCTCGGTTCTTGCCATCGACGCACCTTCGGTAAACGGTGCCATAAACCAGTTGGTCCCGGTGAGCCGGGCAAAGGTGAGCCTCCGCATAGCTCCGGGTGAGAATTCGAAGGAGGCCCTTTCGAAGCTCAAGAGTCATCTGACCGCAAATGTCCCTTGGGGCGCACAGCTGAGATTCCTTCACGAGGAATCCGGAGAGGCCTCGACCCTCGAGACGGACAACTTCGCGGTCAGGGCATGGGAAGAAGCTTTCGGTGAAGCCTTTGGCAACGAGACCGTTTACATGGGTGCCGGCGGCTCGATCCCATTCATCGCAACTTTTGCCGAGCTCTTCCCGGATGCGCCGATCCTCGTGACCGGCTGTGGCGACCCAACTTCGGCATATCACGCACCAAACGAGAGCCAGGACCTCGGAGATCTCGAGAAGTCGATTCTTGCCGAGGCTATCGCCTTTTCGCTGCTGGGTAGCTCCTAGACCCTCGGCGACTCGCTCAAAGCGAATCCCAATTGACGCCAGGCCTCGTAGACGGCAATGGCTGCGGAATTGGAGAGATTGATCGATCGAACGTCCGGGACCATCGGGATTCTCAATCGTTGTGTGATCCACGGGCCGTCTTTGACCACATCGGGCAAGCCAACCGATTCAGGACCAAACAGCAACGAGTCTCCGCGGCTGTAGGAGACGTCGGTATACAACACCTCCGCGTCGACGGTGAACGCGAACACCCGTCCCGGCTTGGCCTGAGATCGCCAGGTTTCCAGGTCCGAGTGCACCTGAACGGTTGCCTTGTC
This sequence comes from Acidimicrobiia bacterium, assembly GCA_041751055.1. GTDB lineage: Bacteria > Actinomycetota > Acidimicrobiia > Spongiisociales > ZC4RG35 > MA-ANB-1. The sequence continues at coordinate 22,282 of JBGSYD010000014.1, forward strand.
CCGATAATCCATCCCGGCCCTCCGCAGCCGGGCGTCGTCCATCTCGAAGCCGAGCGGCTCTATTAGATGGAGTTGGCAGCCGGACACTGCCGCCAGCCTCATGGCGTTTCCGGTGTTGGGAGGAATCTCCGGGTGATAGAAGACGATGGAAAACATCAGCGAAGATCAAACAGCCGCAGCTCGGTGTCCTCGATGTCACGCAGACCGTCGTAGTCGACCTCGATTGTGTCCATCCCTCTGGCCTCCGCCAGGACCGTGGCCTGTGGCGTGATTTGCTGGGCGGCAAAGATACCGCGTACCGGCGCCAGCCTCGGGTCCAGGTTGAGCCGTTCCAGGTAGCGAACCAGTTGCTCCACTCCGTCGATATCGCCCCGCCTCTTGATCTCGACGGCGACCATCTGCCCATCGGCGGCGGCACACAGGAGATCAACCGGTCCGATGTCGGTGGGAAACTCACGACGAACCAATATCAAACCCTCTTCGAGCACCGATGGTGATTTGGCCAGTAGCACCTGGAGGTGGGCCTCCACACCGTCTTTCTGAAGACCGGGATCCTCCCCTAAATCGTGAGTGACGTCCTCGAGAATCTGATCGATGGAAATCGTGAGTTGCTCTCCTTTGGAATTCGACACGATCCACTTGCTTTCACTGATTTCGAGCGAGTTAGGCGCCACCATCCAGTTGAGTGGTTTCGACGCGTTGCCATCGGAATGAATAGCGAGTGTCCCATCCGCCTTCAGCATGATGAGTCGAACAGCCTCAGGGAGATGGGCGGTGAGTCGTCCGGTGTAGTCGACGGTGCAACGGGCAATGACAAGGCGCATCGGGTTGGTTTCTAACAGGTGTGGTGTGCGACACGAGGGTCGTACCGCTTTGAGCCAGTGAAGCTACCGGCCGATGCGGTCCAACACTGATCAATGGTCGGTGCGCAGAAGGCTCACCCCGTCGGGTGGATGTAAGGGGGGTCGTCCCCCCTTACACTTTTCACAGGCCGACTGAACACGAACCAGATGGCGTACAACCAGACTGCCCCCAGGAGGGTGCGAATCACCGAATTGCTGATCAGGAAGAACACCGAGGCTCCAAGCGAAATCGTTATCGCGCTGGCGGCCCACCATTTCATCCCAATCGTCAATCCGTCGCGATAAGCGTTGACGACCCTGCCGAAATACTTGTGGTTGAGGAGCCAGTTGTGCAGGGTTTCGGAGGACCTCGCGAAGAAGAACGCGGCAAGGATCACGAAGTCGAAGGTGGGGATTCCCGGGATGAAGCTGATCGCGGCGAAAAACAGACAAATCAACCCGAGTATCAGATAGATGCCTCGGAGAAAGAGACTGCGGGGCTTTCTAGACATGGTCGACTCGACGGATACAGCCATAAACCTGCATCAAGCTATTCCGGCCCGCATCCGACAGCGAGTCGGCAAAGTGCCGTCCAAAAGGTAAAACCATGTTCTTCGCTGACCTTCAGATTCGGGACCGATGCCACGTAGTATCTGCTCGTGCCAATTGCTTCCCCAGACCAATATCGTCAGATGCTCGAGGCGGCCCGGACCGGCGGCTACGCCCTACCGGCAATAAATGTGACCTCTTCGAGCACAATCCTCGCCGCTATGGAAGGGTTCGCTGAGGCGGACTCTGATGGGATCCTTCAGATCTCCTACGGAGGCGGTGAGTTCGCCTCGGGCCAGTCCAACAAGGACATGGCTGTCGGGGCCCACGCTCTGGCCGAATACATGTACGTCGTCGCCGATCAATACCCGGTGAACTTTGCCCCCCATACAGACCACTGCCCCGCTGATCGCGTCGATGGCTTCATCCGGCCCCTCCTAGAGGTGAGCCGGAGGAGAATGAGCGAAAAGGGGGAGCCGCTCTTCCGGAGTCACATGCTCGATGCCTCGGACTTGCCCATGGAGGAAAACCTCGCCCTCGCCTCGGAGTTGTTGGAGCAATGCGCCGAGCTCGAGATCATCCTGGAGCTCGAGATCGGGATAGTCGGCGGTGTCGAGGATGCCACTGACCACAGTGATGTCGACCGATCCAAGCTCTATACGTCTCCGGAGGACATGGTTCGGGTGTCAGAGGTCCTGGGCACTTTCGATCGTGGCACTTACCTGCTTGCCGCCGTGTTCGGGAATGTCCACGGGGTCTACAAGCCGGGTGCGGTGAGCCTCGACCCCACAATCCTCCGCGACGGGCAGAAAGCAGTGGAGGAGCGATTTGGTGAGGCGGCTCGGCACTATCTCGTCTTTCATGGCGGAAGCGGCTCGACCAAAGACGAAATCGATGAGAGTTTGAGCTATGGCGTAATCAAGATGAATGTCGACACCGACTGTCAGTACGCCTACACCCGACCGATCGTCGACCACATGATGACCAACTATTCCGGCGTGTTGAAGGTCGACGGTGAGGTTGGCGACAAAAAGACATACGACCCCAGGGTGTACTTGCGAAAGGCCGAGACGGGTATGACCACTCGTGTGGTCGAGGCCTGTGTGGGTCTTCGGTCGGCCGGAAATTCCATTCACTGACAAATGGAACCGAGTTACGACACCTGGGTCACATCTGACCGATTCCTGGCTAAGAACTTCGTCCGCCCATTCGTCCGCTTCACCCGGGTGGAAGCATCGTCAGGGATCGTCCTACTCGTCGCGGCCGTTGCCGCAATAATTTGGGCCAACTCCGGCGCCTCGGAGTCCTATTTCTCGATTCTCGAAGAACACCTGTCGGTAACCGTTGGCGGTTTCCACCTGGAGGAGTCGATTCTCGAGATCATCAACGACGGACTGATGGCGATCTTCTTTTTCGTGGTTGGACTCGAGATCAAACGCGAATTGGTCCTCGGAGATTTGCGAGATCGAAAAGCGGCGGCCCTGCCTGTAATGGCAGCGTTGGGTGGGATGATCTTTCCGGCCCTCATCTACTTCTTCATCAACATCGGAACGGACGCAGCCCATGGCTGGGGAATCCCGATGGCCACCGACATTGCTTTTGCCGTCGGCGTAGTGGCCCTCCTGGGGTCGCGGGTCCCGCCGGGTGCCAAACTCTTCTTGCTGGCCCTTGCAATCGCTGACGACATCGGGGCCATCGCTGTGATCGCCATCTTCTACACAGCTGATCTCAGCATGGGGTACCTGGCCCTCGCCGTTGGCGGTCTGGTGTTGGTGTGGCTTGCCCGCCGGGTGCGCATCCGAGCACTTGTCTTCTATATCCCGATGGCATTCCTCATCTGGTACTTCACTCTGGAGTCCGGCGTGCACGCCACACTGGCCGGGGTCGCCCTTGGATTCCTGACGCCCGCCCGACCCTATTTCAAGCCAAAAGAATTCGACCAACGGGCAAGGGCGATCCTCGACCAGTTCCCCCTCGAGCCTGATTCAACCGCTGCTCAGGAACGTGCCGACCACGAGGTGGTCTCGATGATCCAAACGGCCCAGGAGTCGATATCCCCACTGAATCGACTGGAGAACAACTTGGTCGGATGGAGCTCCTATTTCATCGTCCCTGTCTTCGCCTTGGCGAACGCCGGAGTTGACTTTCGAGGAACTTCGCTGAGCGTTACGGCGACCTCGATGGTCGCCCTGGGTGTCGCTCTCGGGCTCCTCGTCGGCAAGACCGTTGGGATAAGCCTCTTTACCTATCTCGCGGTGCGCCTCGGCATGGGCAAGCTTCCTGCTGGGACAAGTTGGACTCATGTTGTTGGACTGGCCGCGGTGGCCGGGGTCGGGTTCACGGTGGCGTTGTTCGTCGCTGGGCTCGCCTTCTCCGACGCTCAAACGATAGACCTGGCCAAGGTCGGCATCTTCGTCGGTTCCCTCGCCTCCGGGATCCTGGGCGCGACCCTTCTCTTGAGGGCTCGATCCCCACGCCGCAAGCGGAAGGCAGCGTGAACAACCCGCCGACGGAGTTCACGTGCGTCGAGTGCGGTGGTATTGCCCACCTGCTGACCCAGGTGCCGGACGACGTCGATATCGAAGACGGGACCTCGTTGGCCTACCGCTGTTCCGGCTGCCACGATCGCTTCGACGTCATCTGGGAGCCGGGCGACACCAATTAGGGCGACTGCCAGCGATGGACCCGGATCGAATCGGGCTCAATTCCCAATTTGGAGCAGAAGTCCTCAAATGGCCCCCGGGGCACTCCCTGCCATTCGAGATCCTGCAGAGTTTCCTCGATAGGCACATCGAGTCGTAGGGTTGTCAACTCACGGAACAAAAGAGCATCGGTCATGTAGGAGCGGAGCGTGGCCGCGAGTTTGTCGGCGCTACGCACGTTCAATCCCCAATCTGAAGAATCTGGAGGAATCAGCTCTAGGCGGGGAAACTTCGCAAGGACGGTCGAGCTCGATTTGGCACCCCATCCCGGCAGACCCGGCACCCCGTCAGCGGTGTCACCGACGAGGGCGAGGTAGTCCGGGATCGATTCGGGGCGGATGCCGAACTTCTCCATTACCCCTTCCTCGTCGACCATCTTCTGCTCGCGGCGGTTGTAGGTGACGATGCGAGTACCAATAACGGCCTGGCACAGATCCTTGTCAGGAGTGAGAATCACAACCTGATCGACATCCTCGACCCACTTCACGGCCGCCGCAGCGAGAGTGTCGTCTGCTTCAAACTCGTAATTGCGCCAGACCACAACTCCTATCGCTTCGAGACCCTCTTCCACCAGAGGGAATTGATCGAGCAGTATCTGCTCCATTCCTATAGAGCTCTTGTAAGCGTCGAACATGTCGTTCCGAAAAGACTCGATGACCGTGTCGAAGCTCGCCGCGAGGTGGGTAACTCCAGGTTCGCGCAGGAGTTGCAGGGTCGAGTCGATAACGCCGATTGTCGCCCGGATGTCGGAGCCATCGGCAGCGACGAGCGTGTCCTTCCTCCCGAAGTGGGCGCGGAACAACTCGTAAGTACCATCTAGTAGGTGCAGATTCACGATTCAGATCCTACGACAGATCAGCCCGATGATCCCTGGGATCGGGCCTCTTCCCAATTCGGGGCTTTGGGCGAGCGAATCAAGGCCACATACCGCAAGGCCGCGGATGAAGGTGGGCCGACCGAGGAAGAAGTCAAGGAAGCGTTCTCTACGCTCCTCGGTGCTTGGGATCGGATTGCAGGTTCTTTCGCAGACGCCCTCCGAGATCCCGAGACCCGAGAACACCTGAAGTCGGTAGCAAGCTCGCTCGCTTCGGCTCTCGGGACAACGATCGCTGACCTCGGCGCTGAGTTCTCTCCACAACGCGAGAAGGATGATTCCGAAGAGGAATAGTGGACGGCCTGGTTCTCTCCTATAGACCGCTGCCGACTCCTCCATTGGTTCAAGAATCGGAATGCCATCATGTGTAAATGCAGATCACCGCAAAAGTTGACTACGCAGTCAGAGCCCTGTTGGAGATCTCATCTCATGAAACTGACCGGGTCACACGAGACGACCTCGCGGTAGCACAAGATATCCCACCACGCTATCTAGAGGCAGTGTTGCTAGAGCTAAGACGATCCGGCCTGCTCATCGGATACCGCGGGTCAGCTGGCGGATACTCCCTTGGCAAATCGCCTTCGGCAATCACGATTGCAGATGTCGTTCGCGCGGTTGACGGTCCACTCGCCCTGGTTCAAGGTCAGCGGCCAGAAGATGTGACCTATTCGGGTTCGAGCGCCAACCTGCACGAGGTTTGGATCGGCCTGAGGGCTGCGGTCCGCGCTGTCTTGGAGCAAGTTACGATCGCCGACTTGGTTTCCGGCGAGTTACCGCCATCTGTTCGTTCATTGGTTGACAACCCCGACGCCTGGCGACCCCGCTGATTCGTAGGAGCCCAGGGCGGATGCGTCAGGTGAATCTCCCGAAGCCTGGCGTCGTCTCGTGATCAGCAGTAACAAGAGGGTGAGCGTCACGCCGGCACCAGCAGCAGCGATGACGACCAGCCATGTGTCCAATAAACCTGCCAATGCCCATCCCTGGGTCAGCATGAGAAGCAATCCGACGCCGATACCCAACGCCCGGGCTGGCAGAATCCGCACTGTGACCGCACCTAACGGTGCGGCCACCACTCCGCCGAGGATCATCGCCGCGAGGACGCCCACGCTCAAGCCACTGTCGCCTGCGGTTCTGAAAAGGGAGCCGACTGAGACAACTGCTACAAAGACCTCTGCTGTATTCGTGGACCCTATGGCGAACCGGGGCTCAACACCTCGATGCATAAGCCAGGGTGTGACGACCGGTCCCCACGCCCCGACGAGACCGTTGGTGACCCCTCCTGCAACTCCGGCGAGTCCAGCGCTCCGCAAAGTCCGGCTTGCATTATGTGTTTGAGAACTCAAGCCCTTTTCAATTGCGGGCCGTTTGACGAATCGAATGAAGAGCCTCAGTCCGACAGCAAAAAGTATCAAAGCCATAATGGGTCTCAGGGAATCACCGTCAACGGCCACCAGCACCGTCGTGCCAAAAATTGCTCCCAAGGCTCCTGGGCCGGCTAGCCACAGCACCAAGCGACGTTCTATATTCCCGAGCCGCCAATGCGATATTGCAGAGGCGACGCCGGTTACAACCTTGGCGAAATTGACCATCACGGACGTAGAAATCGGGCTAAAACCGCTGGCCAAGAGCAAGCTTGAGGAGGTAGGGCCAAATCCCATCCCAAGGGCGCCATCAATAGTTGAGGCGAAGAATCCAACAAGGGCGACGATTACGAAGTCCGACATACTCCGCTAATCCTACCGAATTAGCGGTAATTATGATATCCCCCCCTCTCTCTTTTCGCCCCCTCGCCCTTCGCAGTAAGGTCACGCTCCTTCTCGCGCGGCCAGCGAGACCAATCCGTTCAGCAATGCCGCTCCTGTTGCCGCGTCGTCGACGGTGACAGCGAACAGGCGGCCGGACTTGAAAGTGATCTCAACCGCGGGGCCTCTTCTCAAGACGATGCCTGAGCGATTCGGCATGAAACGCCATCCCCACCCACCCCACTGCAATGGATCCAAATCGATGACTCTTGCGCTTGAAATCCGGCCAATCCGATAAGTCCTGACAGGATTCCGCCAAGCCTGATCCGCATGCCATCGTTAGTGACGTTCGCCTCCACCTGGGACAGGACCAGACCCAGGCCCACCAGAGGGAGAAAAACCCAGAGCGGTAGATCAGGGATAGTCACGACAAGCAAGACCGCAACTCCAAAAGTTACGAGCGCCACCCATTTGACCCTGGCCCTTCCTACCCAGCTGACCCGCTCCCCTGGCGAAATGTCGATGGCAGGCTCCTCGGTCGGAGCAATCTCCTTGAGCGGGTACCAAGCCCGCCCCACGAAGATCCCGATGGCAAGGCCGAGAATCGGAAAACCGAAAAGCAGCAGAAAGGACCAGAGCGTCAACTCGCCTGCATCCCGCCAGTCTGATATTCCCCAGTTGGCGGTGGCTGTCATCGCTACAACCGAGAGACCGAGTCCACCGGTCATCCCCACGAGAGCGAATGACTCCATGGTTGGCTCACCGCCAATCCGGAACGGCAGGGCAATCAGTAGACCAATGAGCAAGGCCGCGGCGGGTGCCAGCAGTAGTAGAACTTTTCCGGCCGAGCCGTCGGCCACGCCAGCCCCATTCCAGTGAATGGCCACAGTTTCCGGGAGATTGGACTGGGCGACGAGAAATACCATGGCTGCGAGTGCAAACCAGAAGGCCCCCCAACCAAAGAGGCGGTAAAACGACCTCATGAGTATCGGTCCATCCAGTTCACGGGGTCTCCGGTCGAGCCAGGTGGTTAGACACGGGTTTGCCAATTCGAATTCGTGCTGTTGTGATGCGCCGATGTTAGGAACTGTCGCCCGAACGCGCCGAAAGCCATCGAGGCCGTGGTGATGGCCCACCTGGTCTCCGCGGATCAATTGGGGGCCAACCTGGAATCTGTTCGTGTCTACGACATCCGTTGGAAGCTCGGGCAGCCGGGCCATGGACTGCGGACGTACGAAGAAGGCCACATTCCCGGTGCCATCTTTGTCGATCTCGATTCCGATCTCAGCGGGCCACCATCGGGCGCCCGCCACCCTCTGCCAGACCTCGCCGATTTTGGAGCAACGTTGGGGCGGCTTGGACTCCTGTCGACCGATCCGGTGGTGGTCTACGACGATGTGTCTGGCATGGTGGCCGCTCGAATGTGGTGGATGTTGACCTCGATCGGCCACGATCGCGTGAGCCTGCTCGACGGCGGTCTGGATTCGTGGAAACGCGCCGGACAACCGCTTGAAATCGGGGGGGTGAAACCCACACCAACCGACTACGCCCCCGCTCGCGCATATACAGGTGTTGTCACAGCCGATGATCTGAGCGGGCGGCAGGTTGTCGATGTCCGGGCGAGCGATCGGTACACAGGGGCTTCGGAGCCTGTAGATCCCAGGCCAGGGCACATACCCGGCGCAATCAACCTGCCAGCGACCCTGAACCTCCAGGAGGGGAGATTCACCGAAGGCAAGCGACTGGCGCGACTGTACCGGGGCCTGGATGACCCCGTGCTGTCCTGTGGGTCCGGGGTGGTGGCATGTCATACGGCTCTTGCGATGGTGGTGGCCGGTCGAGACATGCCCGACATCTATGTCGGATCGTTCTCGGAATGGTCGAACTCGGACCGCCCAATTGCGACCGGAGCCCACCCATGACCGACAAGAGGACTATCGAGGCCATCGAGTCGTCGGACACCGACGAGTTGCTCCGAATCGTCGACGGTTATTGCAAGTCACGAGATTGGCCCGCTCTTGGAGATCTCCGGGACCGCTGCCGGGAGGCGCTCGGACGCGGCAAACAACTCTGGGGAGTGGACGAGCACGTGCGTTATCGCCTTGCGCTTGAAGCTCCGGCGGAATGGGCAGCCAAAGTCCTCGACGAGGGTCGAACCAGATTCACCCTCGGCCCCTTGCCCGAGGTCGCTGCCAGCACGAAATCCTGGGAAGAGCTGGTCCCCTATCTCGGCCATGGTCCCGAACGCAAGACGGTTGCCGCGGAGCGGACAATTCGAGGGGACACGGTGACAGAGGACTTCGACCTTCCACCGCTCCAGCCATGGGAGCCGGTGTATTCCGTTGCCACATACAAGAGCAACAAGATCGACACGCCGGCTCCGAAACTCCCTCCCCTTCACACGGTCGATCTTCCCTCCGAGTACAGACGCTTCGACGACTTGGATTCAGAAGCAGCCCTCAACGACCTCGTCGATCCGTGGGTGGTGCAATCCAACGGTCGCAGCCAGACCGTCTCTGTAGAAGGTGACGCACTATCAGCTATATCTGCCCTCGGCTTGCGCCGGGCCCTGGTCACCGAACTAAGCCCGGCAGAGGCCCTGGCCCACATGGCCTGGGCAGCGGCCTCGGGAGGCGCTCACGGTCAGAGAAGGGGTGCTGCGGCTGGCCGATACACATCGTGGTGGGTGGTCTCGACTCTGGCCGACCTGGAATGGCCCTGTCCGGCAGATCAAATTGAGACAGCCCTAAAGCGGATGCGTTGGTACTGGTTCGACGACAACAGCCCCGAAGGTGGATGGGCCCTCCGTCTGGCGATAGAAGACCCCGAACTCGGGTTGGCCTGGGCGATAAGCGCAACGGACATCGCCGACTGATCGCGGTTCAGACGACCGTCACTGCGATCGTGTGATAGCCGGTGGCGCCATCGGGTGCTGGTGGGCGAATCTCTTCAGTCTGCACGTTCCCATCGCCGTCCGCTGCCCGGACCCGGAGCTTCTGACGCCCGACTGGGGCCTCCCATTCGACCTTCCACTGCAGCCATGAATCGTCAGAAAGCGACTCGGACAACTCGGCGACGACCCAGTCCTTTCCTTCTCCGAGTTGAACCTCGACCTCGGAGATACCGCGATGTGGCGCCCAGGCGACACCGGCGACCGTTCGAGGACCTGCCGCCACCGATCCCCCACTATTTGGCGTATCGATCCGACTCTGTGTCTTGATCGGTGCCTCTTTCGACCATCCGCGCGGGACCCAATATGCATCAAAATCGTCCCAGCCGGTCAGTTCGATTTCGGTGAGCCATTTGGTTGCCGAGACATATCCGTACAGACCGGCCACAACGAGTCTTGCCGGGAAACCATGCTCGAACGGCAACGGTTCACCGTTCATACCCACAGCAATCAGGGCTTCACGACCATCGAATGCGGCCTCCACGGGGAACCCAACGGTGAAGCCATTGTTGGGTTCTGATCGGCCAACCAACTGCTCCGCCCCTGCCTGGACCCCAGCGCGATTTAGGACGTCGACCAGGGGAACCCCCAGCCATTTTGCGTTGCCGACAAGGCCACCGCCAACCTGGTTGGACACACAAGAGAGTGTGATGTAACGCTCGACCATGTCCATGTCGAGTAGCTGCTGGTAGTTGATCTCCAGAGGTCGATCGACCTGGCCTGTAACCTTCAAGGACCAGTCTGGAAGGCTGACCCGCGGAACTGCAAATGCTGTGTCGATTCGGTAGAAGTCCACATTCGGCACGACAACAGGAGCCAGGTCCTCGATGGCAAACTCCGCTGCGGCCGGGACCGGTGCTGCCAGCTCCGTGGCGGTGGGGAGTACCACGTCGAAACGCCCCGCAGCTGCTTTATTGCCTCGCACGAGCAGGGCGCGGCCAAAGCCTGCTCCGAGAGCTGCTACACCAACCACTGCCCCTGCGCCGACCAGAAACGACCGACGCGAGGTGTTCTCACGCGAGGGATCCTCATCCCTCGAAGCCGTATCTTCATCGAGCGAGAAGAGCCATTGCAACGACGCCAGCCCCGCAAAGGCAGCCAGGCCACCAGGGATGATCGCAATGCCAAGCGAGGTATCAGGTTCGCGCGCCGCGGCTAACGACGCCAACACTCCAAAACCGAGGAAGACGACTATTGCGACCCAGCTATGCCGGCGGGCGAGGATTCCTGTGCCGGCTCCGATCAGCAGGGTGACAATCCCGATGCCGATGAGAAGGGCCAGTTTGTCATTGGTCCCGAAGACACTGATCGCAAAGTCCTTGACCGATTTGGGCACGATGTCGATCATCCAGTTCCCGAGGCTCTCCACCAGAGAAGGAAGGCTCGAGACCAGGCCCGCCACGAATTCGGATAGGCCAAGCGCCAAAGCGGCAGAAACGGCGCCGGCGATCCCACTCCTGATTCTCGTGGACTTCACAACCTCCACGTTATGCACCGGTCTGCTAATTCGACCTAAATGGAGGATGAAAACCTCTGCGAGAGTGATCGGCCAGGTCCCTTACTACGCAACCCTCAACGTGATCGTTCACCAAACCCATGGCCTGCATGAACGCATAAGCCGTTGTTGGCCCCACGAACTTGAATCCCCGCCGCTTCAAATCTTTGGCCAGCGCCACCGATTCGGGGCTCGTGGCCCGATCGGGATTTGACGATTCCGCCTCGTAGCTCCAAACCAGGGCTGCCAATGACCCCCACTCATCGACGACCTCCAACGCGCGAGCGGCATTGTTGACGGTGGCCTCGATCTTGCCCCGATGCCGGATAATGGAGGTGTCGCCAAGCAGCAGATCGACGTCTTCGACGCCCATGGCCGCAACCGTGGCCATGTCGAAATGTTGAAAAGCTCGCCGAAAGGCCTCACGTTTCCGCAAGATCGTCAGCCAGGAAAGACCACTCTGGAATCCCTCGAGGCACAGCTTCTCAAAGAGACGAACGTCGTCGGCAACCGGGAATCCCCATTCCGTATCGTGATACCGAACGTATTCCGGAGCCGAAGTGGCCCAACTGCATCTCGCCAGCCCGTCCGGCGCTTCTACGATTTCAGACATAAGCTCGACGATAGATATTCGGAGCGATCTGATCCGCATCTCTTGTGACACGACCGGTTGCATCGCCCTATGGTTTCGGCTGTGATCGAAAGACCAGCATTCACGATTGGGATCGAAGAGGAATATCTGGTGGTAGACCGCGAAACACGCGATCTGCTCAAGAGCCCGCCTCCCGAGATGTGGACTTCCCTACGTGAGATTCTCGGCACACAGGTAATGCACGAGTTTCTCAAAGCCCAGATCGAGGTGGGGACAACGGTCTGCACTTCGGTCAAGGAAGCGGGACAGCAACTCGCCAACATGCGCCTGGAGCTCTCCAAGGTCGTCGACAACTACGGCGGTGCGATCATCGCGTCGTCAACGCATCCATTCGCCAACTGGTCCGAGCAGGAAACCACGGACGACCCGCGCTACAACACCCTGGCCAAGGACTATCAACAGGTGGCGCGCCAGCTCGTGATCTGCGGGATGCACGTCCATGTGGGAATCGAAGACCCCCACCTCCGAATCGATCTCATGAACCAGATGCGTTACATGCTTCCCCATCTCTTGACTCTGAGCACTTCGTCCCCATTTTGGGCCGGGGAGCCGACAGGTCTTCTCGCATACCGGTTGGTCATATTCCAGAACCTTCCCCGGACCGGCATCCCTCAGGAGTTCGGCTCCTGGAACGAATTCGAGAGAACAGTTGAGGTCCTGGTCGAAGCGGGACTCATCGAGGATGGGACAAAACTCTGGTGGGACATCCGTCCTTCGAGCCGGTACCCAACTCTGGAGATGCGGGTCAGCGATGTCTGCACGCGGTTGGAAGACGCTATGACCGTGGCTGCGCTGTATCAGTGTTTGCTCGGTTACCTCTATCGGCTTCGTCGCAACAATCAACGCTGGCGAACTTATTCGGGCATGATGATCGAGGAGAACATGTGGAGGGCCCAGCGATACGGGGTCGAAGGATCCCTGGTCGACTTTGGCAAAGGGACGCTGGTCCCATACGCCGAGCTGGTCGAGGAATTCATAGAGATCCTCGCCCAGGACGCCATCGAGTTCGACGTCCGGGAGGAAGTGCGGCATGCCCGTAACATCGTCTCCAATGGGACGAGCGCCCATCGTCAAATCAATGTCTATGAGTCCGCAATGGCGGATGGGTCGTCGCAGCGGGAAGCATTGAACGCCGTGGTCGACGAGCTAATCGTCGACACGCTCTACGGTCTGGAATAGGCCGAAATCCGGCTCCGTCCCGACAGGAGAGAAGTTGCCACACCCAGTCCGCATCGGAATACAGCTCCAGCCACAACACGCCGAATACGACGAGATCCGCCAGGCCGTCTTACAGGCTGAGGATCTAGGAGTCGACGTGATCTTCAACTGGGACCATTTCTTCCCGCTTTCGGGAGAACCCGACGGTAGGCACTTCGAATGTTGGACCATGTTGGGCTCGTGGGCGGAGATCACCGAGCGGGTCGAGATCGGCGCCCTCGTCACGTGCAACAGCTACCGGAACGCCGAGCTCCTCGCCGACATGGCGCGCACTGTCGACCATGCCTCGAACGGTCGATTGATCCTCGGGATCGGCGCTGGCTGGTTCGAAAAGGACTACGACGAGTTCGGATACGAGTTCGGGACCGCCGGTTATCGGCTCGCCGACCTCAAGCAGGCGCTACCCAGGATCAAGAAGAGACTGGCAACGGGCAACCCCGAACCTACCCGGGATATCCCGATCCTGATCGGAGGTGGGGGCGAGAAGAAGACATTGCGCTATACCGCAGAATTCGCCAACATCTGGCACGGATTCGGGAGACCCGACGTGTTGAAGCACAAGAACTCGGTCCTCGACAACTGGTGTAAGGAGATCGGCAGGGATTCGACCGAGATCGAGCGTTCGTGTGGCGCCAACCCGTCAAAGGTCGATTCCGCTGACGAGTTTTATGACTCCGGTTGCACGTTGATCACGCTCAGCTTCGATGGACGGACCGGCTACGACATGAATTCAGTGGCCGACTGGGTGGCCTGGCGGGACCAGAAGAACGCATAGTCCTCAGGCTGCCAGCACTAGATCCCCTTCCCGCGTCACCTTCTCCTGGGTCCGACCCATCCACGAGACCAAAACGAGACCGGCCAGACCCGCGACCAGACCGCTGAGCTGATTCCATGTGAAGGCCCCTACAACGGCATCCCCACTGTCGATGCGCAGCGCATCGAGGGCGAAGCGCTGGAATCCGTACCAGGAAACCCAGAGAAAAAACATCTGGCCGTATCGCACCGGGATTCGCCGGTAAACGTAGAAGAGGAAGCCGAGGAGGATCACCGCGCCTATCAGGTCATACGCGGCGACGTGGTGGTAGATCCCACAGAGGCCGTCGGCCGCGGCGGTGGCATCGGTGCATTCAAGGGCATTGTGTTGTGGCGCCACGTCGTAGCCGGGCTTGATTCCGTAGCCCCAGGGCACTGTCGTCGCCGTGCCGAGATGTTCGACAATCGCCAGGTCGCCAATTCGGCCCACGATGGTTCCAATAGCGAGACCGAAAGACGCGTTGTCGAGAGTCGGAATAACCGGCAGCCCCACTTTTCGCATCTTGTAGGCGCCGCCGAGAATGCCACCGGCGAAGCCTCCCATTATCGAGAAGTTGCCTGATACGGGGTTGAGGGCATCGACAAGAGATGCGCCACCCATCAGTTGAGCCGGTGATGTTAAATAGCGTGCTCCGAGGAGTGCTCCTATCAAGCCCCACGTGAGAGCGGATTGGTACTTTTCGGTGTCGTAGCCACGACGACCCAGCTCACGAGTCGTGAACCACGCCCCGGCGATAAACCCGAGGGCGGCAAACACACCATGAAGAGAGAGATTCACCGGTCCGACTTCGAAGATGGGAATCGGTGGATACGAGATCGCCGCAAGCATCAGCTCAGGCTAACCAGCAGGAGATGTTTTGGACCCACCCCCGCCGGGGAAACGAATCTGGGAGGCTAAAGTCCACGCCCGTGAGCGATCTACTGAATGCCGCAGCCGACGCCTTGGGTACGCCCGCCGAATTGGTGCGGAGATCTGCCGAGGCTCGTGCCGGCGCCAACGGTGTATCGATCGATGACATCCTGGGTGCCTGGGCAGGCGGAGCCCCTGTCGCCGCCGCCCAACCCTCTCCGACGGCCGCGGTAGAAGAAGCTGATGAAGCTCCCGCCACATCGGGCGATCCTGCACCTGCGGCCGAGTCGGTCACTCCCCCGATGCCCTCCGTCACTCCGGAGCCGGCCGCGGCACAGTTGATTGTCGCCGAGGTAGAACCGGATAAGCCAATGGAACCGGCGGAATTGCGTGATCGCATTAGGACCTCTGGGAGGGTTGGCGTCTGGGCCGGTGCCGTCCTCGGTCTGTTTGCATTTGTGATCGCGACGTCATCTTGGTCCGAAACCGCCTCTGTGACCGGCGAGGAGCAGTTCCGCCCGATCCTCATTTCTGATGCGACCACCCTCCTGATAGGTGCAGCATTGGTGAGCGTCGTCTTCGGTGCTGTCGTGGCGTCGCTGGCCCGGGCGGCCGCCGGATGGACCAATCCATCGATGCAACTCGCCTCGTCGAAGAGTTCGACTGCGTGGATCGGCGGAGCGTTGGGGCTGGTGCTAGGGATAGCAGGAGGGGCTGTCCTCGGCAGTGGTTTTGGCATACCCATCGAAGGCAGTGAAGGCTTGGTCCAGTTGCCGGTGCTTCCGACGCTCCTGGTGATGCTGATCGGAGGAGCGGTCCTCGGGGGATTCACAACTCTGGCGACGCAGTTCTTCGCTGTACCCGTCGCCGTTCAAGACGAGGATCGTGATGAGATCGGTGCAGTAAAACGCCGCTTGGGCGGTGCTATCGGAATCCCGATGGCAGGTCTGCTGATCCTCCTCTTGCTGGTTCTTCCTTTTGCAGTGACCCTGATCGAGTCCAATCACCTCACGTCCGGCGGGGCGGCGATCATCGCCATCCTCGCGTCGGCCGGCGTACTCGGCTTCGCATCTCTTGCCGGAAGCAAGCCCAACATGAAGATCAGCTTCGGGGAGTTCCTGGTAGCCCTAGCCGGTATCGGGGTCATCATCATCCTGGTTTTCGCAGTCCTCAACAACACCGGTGGCGAAGAGACCCACGAAGAGGACGTGTCACAAGGTGAGGCGACTGTCCAGCTGTACCGGGCTTAGGGTAGATCCATCCGATTGAGGGCCATCGATGTGTCGCCGTCGATGAGCACCTTCATGACATTCTGAGCAACTTCTACCGCCACATGCTCCTGAGCTTCTACCGTCGATGCACCGAGATGAGGAGTCAACGTCAGATTCGGGGCCGACAGGAGGGGGCTCTCCGGAGAGAGGGGCTCTTCTTCATAGACGTCGATGCCGGCACCGGCGAGCTGCCCCGAAACCAAAGCCGCAGCGAGATCGTGCTCGTTCACAACCCCGCCGCGCGAAGCGTTGACAACATAGGTCCCCTGTTTCATACGGCTCAGAGTCGCTGAATTTATGAGACCGCGGGTTTCCTCATTTAGAGGCACATGTGTCGAGATCACATCTCCGGTCTCAACCACTTCGTCGAGTGAGGTCAGACGGCAACCAATCTCATCAGCTCGCTCACGGGGGAGGTAAGGGTCATAGATGATCACTTCCATCCCGAACGCCATGCACCGTATCGCCACTTCTGCACCTATTCGGCCGGCTCCGATCAGGCCAAGCCTTCTCCCTCGCAACTCGGATCCCTTGAATCGGGCCCGGTCCCACTTGCCCTCCCGTATCGATGCGTCGGCGGCGGCGACGTGACGCATCGCGGAGAGAATCAGGGCCATGGTGAGCTCCGCCGCAGCAATGGTGTTTCCTGACGGAGCATTGACAACTGCGATGCCTCGAGCCGTCGCCGCAGCTATGTCGATATTGTCGACACCCACTCCTGCTCTGCCGATAACTCTGAGATCGGAGCTACCAGCCAACAGATCCTTGCCCACGGTCGTGGCGCTCCGAACGATAAGAGCTTGTGCTGATTCCAATTCCCGGGCAAACGCTTCCGATGTGGAATCGTGCTGGAAGACCAATTCGAAACGGGAATCAGCATTCAGCTCGGCGAGGCCGGCTTCTGAAATCTTGTCGGTGGCCAGGACCCGGTGACTCACCGAAGCACACCGCTCATGACGTCGAGCAACTCATCCACCTCTGCGACTGTGTGGTCGCCCATATGCCCGATGCGAATGGTGGACTCAGACAGCTTCCCGTATCCCCCTCCGACGACCCAGCCGGCCGCTGCCACCTTCTCCACCACCTCGGGAGCGCCGCTTTTGTCGGGCATCTCGATACAGCTCACGGTGGGCGAGCGATGCCCCTCGGCGGCGAAGACCTTGACATCGACACCGTCGTCGTTCATCGACGTGACCCAATCGAAGACACGCTTTTGCATGTCAAGGTGACGCTGCCACCTGTTCGGCACCCCCTCGGCCCCGATCCGGCGCATCTGAGCTTGAACCGAGTAGAGAAGCGAGACAGCAGGCGTTGCCGGTGATTGATACTGGGCCGCCTGATCAACGAGGTCGACCAGGTCGAAATACCAACCCTTTTGCGCGGCTGTAGCCGATCGCTCGAGCAGGGCATCAGAAGCGACACCAAACGCAAGGCCTGGAGGCAGCGCCAGCGCTTTTTGCGATCCTGTGAGAATGAAGTCAGGGCCCCATTCATCGGTGCGGGTTTCCACACCACCGATCCCGGTGACCGAGTCGACGAGCAGCAATGTGTCCTCGTACCCCTCCACTATCCCCGCTATGGCCTGTAGATCTTGAAGCGCACCGGTTGAAGTCTCCGACTGGGAAACGGTGACGGCGTCATATTTCCCGGTCGACAACCGGGCGGCCACCTCCTCAGGCGAGTGAACGGTCCCCCACTCGACGTCCCAGCGTTCGACGTCATGGCCACATGCGACGGCGATTTTGGCGAAACGGCTCGAGAACGCGCCGTTTACCAGGCTGAGGACCCTGCCGCCGACAACCCCATTCCTTATGGCAGCCTCCATGAGCCCGCTGGCCGACGATGTGGATACGACTACCGGGCGTGTGGTGACGAAGAGGTCCTGCAGACCCGGCTCGATGTCCTTCATGAGTTCCACGATCTCGGGGCCGCGATGACCGATCATCGCTTGGGTCTGGGCCGCGAGCACGTCTGGATGAACCTCTGTCGGGCCCGGGAGGAAGAATCTTCCGAAGGTTTCGGAGGACGTCATGTTTCACTTTCTTTCTTAGCCATCGCTTATCGACAACGCATACCGTAGATCGTCCCTCAGTTCCCACTCGACGATCACTTGCTCACCGGTTCTCAGATGTTCGCGGAGGTGTTGGAGCGGAAACTCATAGATCTGATCGGGTAGCGGGAGAAATTCCAGCTCGGCGCCACCGCTGAGAACGCTGAATGAAGCCACGTCGGTCAGGGAACCGTCGACGGCCGTGACCAGACCCTTCGACGTGCCGGATAACTGGGTGCACGACGTGAGAAGAATCATGAGGATGGCGATTGCCGCCAGCCTGCTCACTGAGACTGTAGAGACGATTCGAGCTGATCCCATTCTCTTTCCTGGGATGTCCATCGGAACCAGATCACCGCTATCGCTATCCAGAACAAGAAGCCGCCACCCAGCTTCATCACAACTCCAGCGATTGTCTGATCTGCCAGTGGGGTCAACCCATACGCCAGCGAAGCGTCGCCGTAGATCGGGTACATGGGGCTGTTGGAGAATGTGAGAAATGAGGCGGGGATGGTTGGTAGCAGCGATTGCGCGAACAGATACAGCATCCTTCCCGGCGGACGAAGCTTGGGAATCGCAGCCGTCGGCGACACGACCGGCATCCACATCAGGAACGAGATCCCGAAGAGCCAGGTGTGGACCCCGAAGTGGGCAAGGGAGTTTGTCAGCATCGCCTCCACCAGCTCTGGCCAGTGAATGGCGATGAACGTCGCGTTGAAAAGGGTGAAAGCGACGACTGGTTTGGCGATCGGGCGGATCAAGGGCGCGATACGAGGATGGCCGATCGTGGCATCGGCGAGCCAACGGGGAATACCCATGAGCAAGAGAGGGGGCACTACCAACGAAAGAACCATGTGCTCGACCATATGAACGCTGAAAAGCGCATCTCCAAGATCATGCACGGGCCATCCCGAGACTCCGATGATGAGTGCTACCCCTCCGTACCATTGCGTCTGCTGGCGACGCGTCGGCCCCGGCTTAGATGGAGCGACCAGTGGTCGGATCCGGGCATTGGCGAACCAGTATCCGAAGGCAAGGATGAAGACCACGGCCCACACATCGAAATGGGGATGCCAGCTTGGTAGTGGCATTACCCCCCCCGAAGGACCAGTGCGCCGAGCGCGGCCAGGACCACTGTGTACAGCGAAATTGCCAGGCCGAAGCCTGCCACGAAGAAACTGTTGGCGATCCGTTTCTCGTACTTGAGATGCATGTACCAACCCACGACGATGACGAATTTTGCCAATGCCAGGAGGATCAGGATCACTGCGTTCAGTGATCCGAGTTCGAGCTCACGATCTATGTAGTACAGCGCGACCTCAATGGCGGTGAGGACCGCGAGCACAACAGCGATCTTCCAATACGAGGCCGGAGTCGGATGCGAGTCTGTGCTCATGCGGGCGGTGTCGAGAGTAGATAGACGACGGTGAAGATCACGATCCAGATGATGTCGACAAAGTGCCAATAGAGGCCAACCAATTCCAGGTTCAATCCGTGCTTCTCGCTGAGACTGCCCTCACGACGTGATATCCCCCACAGCGACAGGAGCATGATCACACCGATGGCGACGTGGGCGCCGTGGAAGCCCGTCAGAACATAAAAGGCCGAAGCGGCGGGATTGGTGGAGATCGTCATGCCTTGTTCGACGACGAACTCGGTGAACTCGAAAACCTGGCCGGCGAGGAAAATGGATCCCAGAGCAGCCGTAGCGAATAGCCAGGTCCTCGCGCCGTTCTGGTCGCTTCTCGTCAGTGCGTTGTGAGCCAGAACCATCGTCAAAGAGCTCATCAGAAGGACAAATGAGCTAACCGATGTGAATGGGATGTCGTATATGGACGCGGGATAGGTGCCTTCGAAACCACCCCGAGACGAGAAGAGGAGGTAGTTCGAGATGAGAGCGCCAAAAAACAGGAACTCGGAACTGAGGAAGACCCACATCCCGAGTTTTCGGTTTTCGATTCCGGTGCCCTCATGCTCCTCGTGATGGCCGGTATCGGGTTGGTGGACGAGATCAGTCACCGGCATCCTCTTCCCCTGAGGTTGTGGCCTGAGCCCCATCGTCAATCTGATCGTCGTGGCCAGGCATCGGTTCTTCGAGAGGTTCGATACCCCAGCCGATCAGCGCCGACAACATGATGAATGCCCCGAGACCGATTGCGAGTTTGCCCCACAGGGCGGTGTGATAGATGACGCCGTAGAACGCTATTGGCAGACCCACCGCCATCACGAAGGGGAAGTAAGACGGTGCCGGAAGGTGAATTGGGGACTTCGGGTTGAGACCGTCGTGCTCCAGTTCAGCGATTACCCGATCTGCGTCTGGCTTGCGTATGGCGCGGCCTTCCTCATCCTCGTCGTATTTGAGATGCCAGAAGTGGTCCAACTTCGAGACAACCGGTGCTGTGGCGAAGTTGTATTCGGGAGTCGGATTAGGGCTGGTCCATTCGATCGTGCGCGCATCCCATGGGTCAAGACCGGACAACTCACCGCGGCGCTTCGATACGTACCAGTTGTACATGAAAACCGCCACGGCAAGGGCGATTATGAATGCCCCGATCGTCACCACGAAGTTCCATGGGCCAAGACCGGCTTCAGGGGCGTACCTCCACGTTCTTCGCACCATTCCCTGCAGGCCCAGCCAGTGCATGGGGGCAAAAGTCAGGTTGAACCCGATGAACTGCAGCCAGAAGTGGGTCTTCCCCAGTTTCTCGGACATGACACGGCCCGTGAGTTTGGGGAACCAGTAATAGAGGCCACCGAAAAGGCCAAAGATGGCACCACCAAACAACACGTAGTGGAAGTGGGCCACGATGTAGTAGGTATCGGTCTGCTGCCAGTCTGAGGGGACGACGGCGTGAGTCACGCCGGAAAGCCCGCCGATTGTGAACATCGCCACAAAACCGATGGCGAAGAGCATTGGCGTTGAGAGCCTGATCTTGCCCATCCAGATCGTTCCCAACCAGTTGAAGATCTTGATCCCCGTGGGAATGGCGATCGTCATCGTCGCCAGGCCGAACGCAGCTTGGGCCACGGGCGTGATTCCAGAGGCAAACATGTGGTGGGCCCATACTCCGAAACCGAGGAATGCAATGGCCGCACCGGCAAATACGACTGCCGAATATCCGAACAAAGGCTTCTTGGAGAAGACCGGGAGAATCTCCGAGACCATTCCCATCGCCGGGAGGATGAGGATGTAGACCTCGGGATGTCCGAAGAGCCAGAAGAGGTGTTGCCACAGGATGGGATCGCCCCCGCCCACGGGAGCGAAGAACAATGTTCCGAATTGCCGGTCAAAGGTGACCATGAAAAGGGCCACCGCGATGATGGGGAGCGAGAACAACAGAAGGAAGGACGTCACAGTCGCCATCCAGGCAAAGACGGGCATCCGGAGCAGCCTCATACCCTTGGCGCGCATGTTGAAGACGGTCACGATGAAGTTCACCGAAGACACCAGCGAAGCCAGTCCCAATATCTGAAGCCCTAGAGCCCAGAAGTCCATTGCTGTGCCCGACGAGTACAACGGGCCGGCATTGGGTTGGTATCCGAACCAACCCCCATTTGGTGACCCGCTGAGGAAATCGAGGCCTCCGGGTCCGCCCCCTGTTGCCAGATTGCCGTCTATCCCGCCGATTCCATCGATGCCGATAGGCGCCAATGCAGTGCCAAAGAGGAATGTCGAGTAGAGGAAGATCCCGCCAAAGAAAAAGATCCACCAGGACAGGGCGTTGAGCCTGGGGAAGGCGACGTCTCTCGCTCCAATGAGGAGCGGCAGCAGGTAGTTTATGAACGCAGACGACACAGGCATGACGAAGAGGAAAATCATCGTCGTCCCGTGCATAGTGAACAGAGCGTTGTAGGCGCCTGCGGTCAAAAACTCCGAGTTGGCCTGAGCCAGGTGAACCCGCAAGAGAAGCGCTTCGACGCCGCCGATGATGAAAAAGAAGAACGCGGCGTACCCGTACATGATCCCGATGCGTTTGTGGTCAACAGTCGTTATCCACGACCAAAGCCCCGTTGTCGAACTGGGTCGCTTGAAAATCGTTGTTGTCGGGCGCTCGGCTGTGGCAGTCATTTGTTGCTCCCCAACCAACTTATCAATTGGTCGATCTCCTGCTCGGTGAGGGCGAGGTTGGGCATGAAGCTCCCCGGCTTGACATGGGGCGGGTTGGCCAGCCATCGCTTGAGTGCCTGCTCATAGGTTTCGCCGTCTTCGGGGAGCAAAGCTCCGGCAAAGACGTCCCGAGACGCAAAGTGAGTCAGGTTGGGGCCTTGAAAAGCTCCCTCGGCGACGATGTTGTCCATAACGCCGGCGTCATTGTCGGCGAAGTCGACGGTATGACATAAGGTGCATTGCTTGCCCAGATAAACCTGGAGGCCATCCCATTCGGGCGTTCCATCGAGGGGAACTGCGGTCGGTACCTGCTGGTTGGCGACCCATGCGTCATAGTCGGCGTCTTCGAGTGCGACCACCCGAGCGCGCATCAATGAGTGCGAAAGCCCGCAGAACTCGGCACAGTGGCCCCAGAACTCCCCGGCCTCGTCGGCCTGGAGTCGCAACTCAGTGGTCTGTCCAGGAATCATGTACCTCTTGCCGTTCAAAGACGGGATCCAGAAGTTGTGCACCACGTCTTCGGACGTCATTTGTGCGCAGATTTCCTGACCCACCGGGACCACCATCACGTTGGCGGTTTCGATTCCCTCATCCGGGTATCGAAATTCGAACCACCACTGATGACCGATGATTTCGACCTCCATCGCGTCGGCACCACACTCCGTCAGTTCGAAGATTGCAGATACCGACGGCACGGCGATCCCGGCCAGGATCACTGCAGGGATGATGGTCCATAGAACCTCGAGCTTGGCGTTTCCGTGAAGTTGTTTCGGCTCTTTGCGACCCTTCTTGTCACGAAACAGGATCACCGCCACGATGATGGCCCCCTGGACCAGAATGAAGACAACAGTCGCAATCCAGAAAACCGGCCAGAACAAGCCATCGATGCGTTCTGCGAACGGTCCTGCAGGGTCAAATGTGGTCAGGGGCTGGTCTTCCCTGCCAGCGCATGAAGCAAGCAGCAGCGTCGCCCCGATCAGAGCGAGCAGCTGTTTCACACGGTGACGGGTGGATGCCATCGAATCGGCATCATACGTGCACTTTTGATTCCCAACCAACTTCATCCGAAATCGGGCATTCAGGGGGACAATCCGGTCAATACATCCACCAACTCGGAGTTGTTGAAGGCCCCATCGAGGGCCGCGACGACTATGCCGTCGCCATCAACTACATACAGCCAGGGCTCACTGGGGAGACGCCACTCGTCGACTGCGTCGACTGGCGTCGCATCGAGCCGAGACTGAACCTGGAGATCCTCGAAGACCTCAACATGCACGAAGTCGACCCCCGGGAAGTCGGCGCTGATCTCCTTGGCCTGGTCGAGCATCGGCCCACATGCAGCGGTCTCGCAGAGAGCCGGCGTCGCAAAAACGATGACTGAAGGTGAGCCGCTGGTGACGGCCGTGGCGACCGAGGTGTCGTAGAAAGAAGGATCGGGGTTGGGGTCTGACGAGATGACCGAAAGGTCAGGGAAATCTGCAGACGTGCGCGTCTCCGAAGCCGGTGCCTTATCACCGACTGTCACAATTACCGGGTCGGCCACTGCTTGAAAACCCACCGGACCGGTCTCGTTGAATGATCCGGCCTTGACACTCAGCTGGTAGACGCCTGGCTCGGGGATGTCGAAATATGCGGCATATAGGCCGCGCACATCAGGCACCGTCCAAACAAACTCGAGGTCGTAGGTCCCCAGAGGTGTGCCGTCCTCATCACGCAGGATGGCCTCGGCTTCATCTTCGGCTGAAGCCACAAACTCGCTTGTGCTCAAGTCAATTAGTGCGATCAGGACTCGTTGCTCGCCAACGCCGATGGTCCCGTCTGCAGAGCCGATTACCGCTGCGGGCGTCGTGGCCGAACTACAGGCCGTTGCCAGTAGGAAAACCAACCCGGCGAGGGCCAATAGCCGCCTCATCGCACCACGACGTCGACGAGCACCGCGCCAAACAAGGCAGCCAGATAGACCGTGGATGTGGTGAAGAGCCTCATGGCGTCAGACGGCTGGCGATACACCCTCCACGTATCCCACAGAAACCAACCCCCGAGCGTCAGCGCCGCTGTCAGATATACCCACCGAAGTCCCGCTACGGGTACGAGGAGCAGTGATACCCCGACCATGAGCCCCGTGTAGAGCAGCATCTTCCTGGTTGTCGCCTCGATCCCGGCAACGACCGGGAGCATGGGGACACCGGCACGGCCGTAGTCATCCTTGTAGCGAAGGGCCAGCGCCCAGAAGTGTGGCGGAGTCCAGTAGAACACAACAAAGAACAGGACCCACGCCGGCAATGCGAGAGAACTGGTTACCGCGGCCCAGCCCACGAGAGCCGGCGCCGCACCAGCGGCGCCACCGATCACGATGTTTTGTGGCGTCCGGCGCTTGAGACCGATGGTGTAGACGAATACGTAGAAGAGCACCGCAGCCGTACTGATAATTCCAGCGAGAACATTCGAAGTAGCCCACAAGACCAGGAACCCTGCAACCCCCAACGTGACACCGAGGATGAGAGCGTGATGGGGCGGTACTTCATGGCGGGCAAGCGGGCGACCTTTGGTGCGACGCATGAGCGTGTCTATGTCGCGGTCGTAATAACAGTTCAGGGCGTTGGCGCCTCCGGCGGAGAGGGTCCCGCCGACAAGGGTCGACGCCACGAGCCACACGTCTGGCCACCCACCGGCGGCCAATACCATCGAGGGCACGGTGGTGATGAGGAGCAACTCGATTATCCGGGGCTTGGTAAGCGCCAGGTAAGCCGCGAACTTCGACCGGTTCGATGATTCGAGTTTGACTTCAGCGACCAATTCCGCAGTCACCCCGGAGACGGTAACGGGCGTCGATTCGAACCACTATTCCTCCTCATCGCCGCCAGCCTTATTCCGCGCCCGGCGCTCCGCCCAGCGGAGAGCGACGAGGGCGAGGATGACCGGGACCACAAAAATCCCAATCTCATCGATACCGCCGTAGTGGGCAAAAACGTTCATCATCCTGCCAGGATCAACAATCCGAGCGATGTGAGGCTGACCATCAGCAACAACATCGCGTACTGGGACCGCACTGCGCCTTTTCCGAAGTCAGTCAGCGCCCGGTCGTGCGCAAGTATGACACCGAGCACATGACCGGTGACGATCGCCACCAGTTGGAAGTACCAGACAGGCTCAGGGGCAGTGATGAAGAAGTCGACGGCTCGATCGGCGGTGCCGAACAGGTTCCAGCCGATGCCAAATGGGTCCGATATCGCCGAAATCAGTTGTTGCCCCTCGAAAAGGATCAGCGTTATGTAGTGAGCAACGGCGTAAGCCAATGCTATTGGCACGAGGGTGTGGGCAAACCTCCGGGCGACCGCAGCGGTGTCGACGCCGCCAACCATCCGTGCCGCCACCCATGCCGCCAGCCAATAGGCAGCCGTAACAGCACCCACAACAGCCAGCAAGAGAATCGTCTGACCGAGGGTCGTCGTGCTCAAGTCCCCGGTCGCGTCACGAAACCAGGTGGTGCCGCTAGCACCGTCATATGAGACAGTGCCTATTGCCGCCAAAACGAAAAATGAGAAGCCCCGCCATTCGGGGAGCACCGTCAATGAGCGGAGCCACCCTCGCCACACCAGTCGACCGTCGTCGGACCGGCCCACCGGCGAGATGGCTGAAAACATGCGGTTGTAGGTTGTGAAGAAATCGGCAACCAGGAGACCCGTGCTCCTGCCCCAAACCGACATCGCCACAAATAGGTAGCCGCTGTATATCAGCGCAGTCCAACCCAGTGCTACCGGGCTCCCCGAGTCGGGGCTGATGAGCTCGAACCAGGTGAACACCAAGAGGGCAACGGACGCGGGCCACACTCCCAGCCTCTCGATGCGATCGGGCTGTTCAGCTTGGCCCAGGCCCGACCAGTCGGCCAGGAGAGACCATGGATTCATCAGCGCATACCAGTTGCCGATCGCGGCCGCCCCAAATGGGACCATCAGCCACATGACCACCCAAACCAGTACCGGAGCAATGGTGGGCCTTCCACGAACCTGGTCTATGCCGACCAGGGCCGGGACAATCTGGCCCACTACCAGTACCAGAGCGAGGATGCTGAGAACCCGCACAACCTTTCCAGGGCCCCGCAAGGACCCACCGACCCGATTGGCCATCGGACCATCTTGGAACCGCGGGTCCGGCCAAAGAACTGCCAGAGCCACAAACGAGACGACAACGACGATGCCTGCCGCCACGACGAAATACGTGACCGGCACGGGAAGGTCCAGTCGTCCCCCGATCCCATGAGCAGAGGCGATCCCCGGGATCGTGAAGAAGAAGAGAAAGACCGTGGTCACGGTGCCCACGACCCGCGATTTCATGGGCTTACCTCGACCTCAAACAGCAAGGTGTGTGAATCCTCCAACTCTGCTTCGAAAATCCCGGGAATCGAAGCCACGAACTCCACTGTGGTCACGGACCCGGCGGCGACATCGAAGAAGATGTCGTATCCGTGAAGATGTAATTCGTCATCGACAGATGAGAGAACCGTGATCACGACAGGGGCTCCCAGCTGAAACTCGAACCGATCCGGCCCGATCACGGTCAGCTCCGGACTTTCGTCCGTGCCACCGGTGATTGTGATGTCGTATTCAGTGACAGTCGTAGTGCTGGACTCGACGGTAGATGTGGTCTCCGCCAGTGTCGTTGTGGCTGTCGTCGATGGGGTCGTGGCCGTCATGACACCCGTCGTGGTGGTCTCTCCTACGACGGTGCCACCGCATGCAGAAATGGCAAGTAGGAGGATTCCTACCCCTGGTAGACAGCGTTTCATCGGCCCAACCGTACTTAGCCTGTTTTCCCTAACCGAAGCCACGGATAGCCTCTTATTACTGTCTGCGAATGCGTTGGTTGAAGCGGATCGGGATATTCCTGTTGGTGGTGGTCGTTGGCCTCGGCATCTAAGGATTCTTCATAGTCCGGGCCTCATTTCCCCAGCTCAATGGGGAGCTCACAGTCCAGAGTCTGGATAGTCCCGTAAAGGTCTTGCGTGACGAATTGGGGGTCCCACATATCTATGCCGACACTCAGGCGGACCTCTTTCGGGCCCAAGGATTTGTCCAAGCTCAGGACCGTTTCTACCAAATGGACTTCTGGAGGCACATCGGTTCGGCCCGACTCTCGGAGATGTTTGGCGAATCCCAATTCGAGACCGACCAATTCCTCCGGGCGCTTGGCTTTGCCGATATCGCCGCAGATGAGCTCGAGACCATGCCGGCCGGAGCCCGTCGCATTCTGGAGTGGTATGCCGAAGGGGTGAACGATTACCTGGCCACCCAGTCAGGGGCGGGGATGAGCTTGGAGTATGCGATCCTCCCGCTGCAGGCACCAGGGTACGAACCCGAGCCGTGGACTCCGATCCACACACTGACGTGGGCCAAGATCATGTCATGGGACCTCAGCGGCAACTTTCGCGACGAGATCGCCCGAGTGGTTCTGTCCGACTCACTTACCGCAGCGCAGATGGACCAGCTGTATCCCCCGTACCCGCCAGACCACCCTGTGATCGTGCCGGCTGACTTGGAAACAGCCCGGGCCTGGCCTTCCGGCGACATTCCGACCGGGGCCTTGGAGGCACTCTTGTCCGTGGCGAAGGGTTCACGACTGGTTGACTCGCTGACCGGGGGCGGCTTTGAAGGAATCGGGTCCAACAACTGGGTAGTCGACGGTTCGCTGACGGTCAGCGGGATGCCCTTGCTCGCCAATGACCCCCATCTCGCCATTCAGATGCCCTCGATATGGTACGAAATTGGAATTCACTGCAATCAGCCAGTGGACTGCCCTTTCGATGTGGTCGGGTTCTCGTTTCCGGGCACCCCAGGAGTGGTCATCGGGCACAACGCGACCATTGCCTGGGGTGTCACGACAGAGGCCGCAGACACCCAGGACCTCTTCATCGAAAAGATCAATCCCGACAACGATCTCCAATACGAAGTTGACGGTCAGTGGGTCGACATGGATGTTCGCACCGAGACGATCGACATTGCCGGTGTCGAACCGGTGAGTTACGAGGTCAGAACTACCAAACATGGTCCGATCATTTCCGGCTTGTTCGGCTCGCTCGACGATTTTGAGACAGTGGAAACGGGCTACCCGGACGCATTCGCCGTTTCGCTCTCCTGGCAGTCTCTCCAACCCTCAACCCTGGTGGAAGCGATTCTCGGAATCAATCGTGCAGGTTCTTGGGAAGAATTCCGCGAAGCAGCATCAAAGTGGGATATCGCCGCGCAAAATCTTGTATATGCCGATGTCGAGGGAAATATCGGATACCAGTCGACCGGGGAAATCCCGATACGGACCGACTCCAACGGTTTGTGGCCGGTTAGTGGGTGGGCTTCCTCCAACGATTGGGACGGGATCGTCCCGTTCGATGATATGCCATTCATCTTCAACCCAGAGCGCGGTTTCATCGAGACCGCCAATCAGCCGGTGCTGGACCGAGGGGCATCACCGCTCATCGGCATCGATGGGGCATACGGCTATCGAGCGGCGCGCATCGAGGAGATGATTGTCGCCAATGCCCCTCACACGGCCGAGACCTTTCGCTCCATGCAACTGGACAGCAAGGACGGAGGTGCCATTGACCTGGTTCCGGCGCTCTTGGCCGTTGAAGCCGATCGTCCAGAGGTACGTGAGATCAAGGGACTGCTCGAGGACTGGACTTTGGGTCTAGAGGGATTCCAGGCTCGCGCCGATTCGGCCGGTGCGGCCGCGTACCAAGCCACGTGGCGCCACGTTCTCCTCATGACATTCGAAGACGATCTTCCTCTGGACTATCGGCCCACTGGTGGCAGCCGCTGGTTCGAGATAATTGCCAATCTCCTGACACGACCGGACGACTCATTCTGGGACGACAAGAGAACGGAAGTCACCGAGGAGATGTCAGACATTCTCGCGAAGGCCATGTTGGCAGGACACTCAGAATTGAGAGCCCTGCTCGGTTCGAATCCAGAAGCATGGAGGTGGGGCGACCTCCATACCGCGGAGTTCGAGAATCAGACCTTGGGCCAATCCGGAATCGGTCCCGTGGAATGGTTGTTCAATCGACGGGCTGCCCACGATGTCGATGGGGGGCCGTCGATAGTAAATGCAACCGGTTGGACCGTCACCGAGGGTTTTCAGGTCGACTGGGTTCCGTCGATGAGGATGATCGTCGATTTGGGAGATCTGACGGCTTCGACCTCGGTTCACACGACCGGTCAGTCGGGGCATGCATTTCATGGGAACTACGCCGACATGATCGGTCTCTGGACCGAAGGTCGGCAACATCCGATGTTGTGGCTGCCAGCCGACGTCGAAGCGGCCGCCCGAAACACCATGGTCCTGATTCCCGACACGGGCTGAGCCGGAGCCGGTCCGAGCCGTACTTAGACTGCCGCCCAGTGAAGCGCTTCCTCTGGCCCGACCATCCCGATTTCCTCTGGGAGGAGAAGGACCGTCAGGCCCTGATCGTGCTCCTCACCTCCACGGTCCTTCTGCTGATCTTTTTCTATTGGGGCCGACCCAACTTCTACTTCAACAATATCGTGAGCACCGTCGCGGACTCCCCCGGCGGACCGCTCGAAGAAATCGAAGAGGTTGGCGGATACCTGTGGTGGGGAGCGACTTCGATGGTCCTTCGATTCGCGATTCCTCTAATGGTCATCGTGTGGTGGCTGCGCCAGTCACCTGGCGACTTCGGTTTTCGAATACGGGGAATCGGCGCCCACCTCCCCCTCTATGGGTTGATGTACCTAGTCATGCTTCCGATACTTGTCTGGGTATCGAGTTTTGAGTCGTTCCTCAGCTACTACCCGTTCTTTTCGAGGGCGACCGAAGGGGGCGCCGCCTTTTGGCTGTACGAACTCGGCTACGGCTTTCAATTCGTGGGGGTGGAGGCGTTCTTCAGAGGGTTCATGACGTTCGGCCTCCTGCCGCGTTTTGGCGCGCTATCAGTAGTCGTCATGACTGTCCCCTACACCATGATCCACTTTGCCAAGCCGATGCCTGAGGCCGTTGCTGCGATAATTGCCGGGCTGATCCTGGGGACGCTGGCGGTCAAGTCACGAAGTTTCGTGCCGGGGATATTCCTCCACGTTGCTGTCGCGTTGACCATGGACCTGCTGGTCCTGGCCCGACTCGGCGCCCTCAGCAATCTTTTCTGACACAGTGAGGCATCGGCGACCTCGTTTATCGGAGGTTGAAAGGCTGGACATCATTCGAGCTGACCCTTTCTGGTGAACGATCCTCAGCCCTCGATGAAGCCTTCGATCACATCGGTGAGTCGATCCGGGTAAACCCACGGCGCCTCATGAAATGCACCATGCAACTCGACAACGGATACATCCTTCAACATTGACGCCAACTCGTATTGCCAGGCGATTGGGACGAGTTGGTCCTTCGTCGGGATGATCACGAGAGAATCTGTTTCGACTCCGCCGATCCAAGCTCGGGAGTCGAAGCGGAGCATGGCGAGTGTCGCCTGGGCCCCGGCATCCACGTCACGGCGGTGGGTCTCTTCCCAAAGCCAACGGCCGTGTCGCTTTTCGACGGCACCCGTTGCCAGGAGGTAGACGGCGCGCACATCGGATGTCCCGATTCCTGTCAGCCTCTCCAGTGCTCGGACGGTCACAGCCCCGACCGATCGCAGCGTCTTCATGGGCTCGGGGTTGTAGGCAAACGTCGCGATCAGAATCAGCTTGCTCACACGGCCGGGATTGCGGTGTGCGAGCGACTGGGCGATGGTACCCCCGAGTGAGTATCCGACGACCGCAGTTGAACCAACACCGATTTGGTCGAGTACTCCAGCGATATCGTCGGCGGCATCAGAGACTTCGTAACGTCCCCTGCTCAGGGCAGATAAACCGTGACCGCGGTGATCAACCATGATGACACGGTGGGTTGTGGCCAGCTTTGGTGCGATCTGGTACCACTCGGCCAGAGATGAGCCGGCCAGGCCGTGGATCAACAGAATCGGGCTACCGGTCTCAGGTCCGGCCTCTCTCACCAGGTACTCACTGTCGCCTACAAAAACTGTCCGACCCGGTTGACGCCAGGGGTGCTCTTGGGGAGCCCGAAAACGAGGTGCGACGACGGGTGCCAACGCCCTGAGCGCCAATGCTCCGAAAGCGGCCTTCTTCCAGACGCGCACTAACCCAGACCGCCCACTGCAAAAACGAATTCGGCAACCGGAACCCCGCCAACCAGGTGCTCGTCAATGATCCGATCGAGTCTTTCCACTGTGAGATCCGAATACCACGTGCCTTCGGGGTAAACAACGGCGATCGGCCCCGACTCGCAGATTCTGAGGCAGTCGACTTTGTTTCTGAGAACTGTGCCATCACCTCGAGGCTGCGGCGTGGCCCCGGCGTCGGGCTTTCCATACCAAATGGGGGGCGGCGTATTTAGACCGAGTTCTTTGGTCCGCTGCTTCAGGTGTTTCCACAAGGTATTTGTGACTTCGCGGGGAGCGCATTTCGGGGTCGTCTGGTCGGCGCATAAAAAGATATGTCGTTCCGCGCCTGGGATGGAGAGGGCGTCTGCGATGGCTTCGAGGCGTTGCTGCTTATCCATTGGCTCTCATTGGTAGCCGGGAACTATTGATACGCCAACCGACAGCTTGGAGTCATGCATTGTCCGCAGACACACCCCGAGCTTCACTGAACGATCAATCCGCCACCATCGACGATCTCGCCGATGCGGACTGCAGCGGACATGTCGCTTATGAAGTTCGAGGTGGTCTCGGGGTCGAGTGCTATCAGCAATCCGCCTGACGTCTGAGCGTCCGCGAGAATGCGCAGGTCCGACTCATCCAGGACCGTTTCGACGACGTCAAGGATTGAGGCCAGATTTCGCTGCGATCCGCCGGCCCAGGCCCCGGCGGCGAGCAACTGGCGGACGCCGTCGATCACGGGGACAGATGAGGCATCGATCGAAGCGCCCACTCCGGATGCTTCGCACAACTCGCGCAGATGGCCGAGCAGCCCGAATCCGGTGACGTCTGTCGCAGCGTGAGCACCATGGGCGACCGCCGCCCATCCGGCCACGTCGTTCAGCATCACCATCTGATCAATGGCCGCCACCGCAATTTGGGGTGGACAAAAGCCGCGCTTTATCGCCGTGGTCACGATTCCGATGCCTAGCGGCTTGGTCAAGACGAGGTCGTCGCCCACGACTGCTCCTCTGGTGGACAAAACCCCCGAAGTCTGCGCCAGACCGGTGACCGCAAATCCGAAGGTAGGCTCGGGGCCGTCTATCGAGTGCCCACCCACAACTGTGCATCCGGCGCCCGCCATGACATCGAAGCCGCCACGCAGAACCTCGGACGCCAGATCAAACGGCAACTCGTCTCGCGGCCACGCCAGGTAACTGAGAGCGGTGACAGGGGTACCGCCCATTGCGTACACATCACTGAGGGCGTTGGCCGCGGCGATACGTCCCCAATCGTATGCCCCATCGACCACAGGGGTGAAGATGTCCACTGTCTGAATAAGGGCGCGACCGTCCCCCAGCGCGAATACGCCGGCATCGTCGGCACGGGCCACGCCGATCAAGAGATCTGCATGGTCCAGGGCCGGGTGGTCTTGTACGGGGCGCAGGACCTGCGCCAGCTCGGCGGGGCCGAGTTTGCAGGCTCAGCCCGCTCCGTGGCTGTACTTGGTGAGTCGAATGTCTGACACCGTTCCAAGTTAGCTGCCCGATCCTTTGCCGATAAGAGCTCGGCCACAGCGAAAGCCGCTCACTGAACTGCCTCTAACTGTCCTCCGTTAGTTACTGTTCCGGGTTGCATGGTCGAAGAAGCAACATTTCTGACCCCAGCTGCCCATAAGAAGATGCAGGCGGAACTGGAACATCTCAAAACAGCAGGCCGCGCCGAAATCGAGGATCGCATTGCTGAAGCGCGCTCACACGGAGATCTTCGTGAGAACGCCGACTATGACGCTGCAAAAAACGAACAGGGGCTCATGGAGGCACGAATCCGCAAGTTGGAGCATTTGCTCCATACAGCAGAGGTCCGCGAGGTCGTCGATTCGGGCAAAGTCGAAGTGGGGAGTGTCGTGACAGTCGTCCACGACGACGGCGACGAGATGCAGTATTTCGTCGCACCTCAGGAGAACAAGGTGGCGGGCATGCTTCTCGCCTCCCCCACTAGCCCGCTTGGTTCGGCTTTGTTGGGGGCTGCTGTTGGTGACCGGGTGGAGTACGAGGCACCTGTGGGCGTTCTGGCCGTCACGGTCAAAACCGTCGAACCATACGAGGCCTAGCCCGGCCGTTAGCCTGACGACTGTTCGCATCCGAGAGCCGTCCATTTGAGATTCCGACTCAGAAAACCGCGTGAGCTTGCCAGAACTCTGGTTGATGCTGCTCGCCGTGATCGCGAAGAGGTCGCCGAATACCTCGAGCTCAATCCGGAGGAGTGGGTAGCCCTGGTCGACTCGTCGCCGAGCGATGCCGCCGACGTCCTCGAGGAGCTGAGGGAAGAAGACGCCGCCGACCTTCTCGCACGACTCAGCCCCGAAGACGCCGCTGACGTTCTGGAGGAGATCGCCCCCGAGCTGGCGGCTGAGCTGGTCGAGAACGTTCCTCTCGCGAACCTCACGGCTGCGCTGGCGGCAATGCCGGACGAGGCCGCAGCGGACCTGATCTCAGAGCTCGACGATGAGACCTCTGAAGACGTGCTGTCACTCATCGATGACACGACCGAGGCGGCCGTTCGAAACCTCATGGACTACCCGCCCGACGCGGCGGGCGGATTGATGACTACAGACATCGCCTCATTGCCCGTTGGCCTCACCACAGGCGAGGCCGTGGAAAGGATCCGACAGCTCGATGAGCTATACGACGACCTTTCATATGTATACGTGGTCGACGAAGACCAGCGCCTCGTTGGTGTGGTGCCATTCCGCCAGCTCATGTTCAAACGTCCCGGTGCCGCTCTCGGCGACGTCATGGTTGAGAATCCCGTGGCAGTAGGTCCGCTGACGGACCGCGAAGAGGTAGCTGCCGTTTGCCAGCAATACCACTTATTGGGAGTTCCCGTCGTCGACGATCAGTCCCGGCTGCTGGGAATGGTGACCAATGACGCAGTCATCGAGGCCATCCAGGATGAGGCCACAGAGGACTTCGCGGCTGCAGTTGGAGCCGGTGTCGGCGAAAACGTCTACACCAACGTCACCCATTCGTTCCGGATGAGATCACCATGGTTGGTGCTCAATCTGGGTCTCGCCTTCGTAGTGGCATTTGTGATCGAGAGACAGACCGGGATCATAAGCGAAGAACCCGTCCTGGCTGCCCTGATGCCGGTCGTGGCGCTGCTCGGCGGTAACAGCGGAAACCAAAGCCTTGCGGTGATGATCAGGTCCCTGGCGTCGGACGATGTTCCGAGTGCTCAGGTCCCAGGGATACTCATTAGACAGACCGGCGTCGGGATTCTTAATGGCGCCTTGTTGGCATTGTTCAGTGGTGCCATGACTCTCGGTCTGCTGACAATCGACATCTTCGGCTCAACCGAGAACCATGTCGGGGTTGCCGTCACTATCGCAGTCGCACTATTCGTCAACCTGACCATTGCGTCGTTGGCGGGCGCGGGGATACCGCTATTGCTCAGGAAGCTGGGTCAAGATCCTGCTCTGGCCTCGGCGATCTTCCTCACGCTGCTCACCGACACTGTCGGTTTTGGCGGGTTTCTCTTCATCGCATCGATTTTGCTCTAGCCGGATCGTCTACCGCGTCAGCTACCGATGCTGTATTCGCCGAACTCCGCAAACGGTCCTTGGAACCTGATGCGGCTGCGGTCAATCAGACTCACCAGATGGTGTTCGTCGATCAATACGAGGTCGGCCGCCGTTTGCTGATCCGGGTCCAGCAAGAACGCTTGCAATGCGGCCTCGTCGTCAAAAACTTCAGCATTTTCGACCGTTTCGTCACTCTCGACCAGGTCGCCGATGAAATTCTCGAGGTCGACATCGGTGTAGGCACCGGGCGGGATCAAGATGTAGAGGGTCTCACCTTCGTCGGTGCTTTCACGAAGAATGATTTCAGAGGAAGTCACCGGCTGGCCGACCAGGGTGGTCGAGCTGGCATCGGTCGGGCTGGTTGTGCTCGACGTGTCGGAGCCGGGGGCCGTTGTGGAACCGACGACCGTCGATGTCGTCGTCAAATCGGCTTCGCCGCTGTTGTCACAGGCCGTTAGGGCCAGAACGAGGGCAACCGCCAGGGCACCCAGTTCGAAGTTCCGGTGTCGCTTCATAAGTTGACAACGTAATACACGTTTCCAGGGTTCCACGATTCGATGTTCGTGTAGCCTGGGAATCTGATGGTGGGACGAGTTGCTGGAGTTATCACTGCCCTGGCCATGGTTGGGGCGTTGTTAATGGTGTCCCAAACGTCGGCGGCCGCCGAAGGGGGCTGCGGGCCGGTCACCCTCGACATGCTGTTCCCCGGATTGGATTCGAACGGAGATCCCCAACCTGCAGACACTGAGCCTCCTCCGGAGAGCACTCCACCTCCCGACGACGACACGACTTCCACAACAACACCCGAATCGGACTCATCGACCACACACCCGGAATCAACCACGACCTCAGATCAGGATTCTGAGACCACTACCACCCTCGACGTAACGACTCCCGTTGCGGTTTGCAGGTCCTGGGTCTACAGCATGACCTGGCCCCTCGGCGGGGAAGGCCGGGTTTTCTCAGGATTTGGCGTCGACAGGGATGGCGGCGAACGCAAGCACAAAGGCGCCGACATAATGGCTCCCAAAATGGCGCCAGTCGTTGCGGTCGCCGACGGCACCGTTTCCATAATCCACAATGTCCCCGGCGATGACTGTTGCTGGGTAACCATCAAACACCCCGATGGCTGGCAGAGTTGGTACATCCATTTGAACAACGACACTTACCTCACGGACGATGGTCTCGGACTGGGGGTCAGGGCTGATTTGACGGAAGGCTCCGTTGTGACAGCGGGAGAAGTGATTGGGTGGGTTGGAGATTCGGGCAACGCCGAAGGGTCGGTGCCCCACCTCCATTTCGAATTGCGCAACCCCTCGGGCGTGGCCGTTGATGCCGTCCCCAGCCTCCAATCGGCCAAGAGCAAAGCCGAGTTAGAGAGTTTCTCCGGACCGTATCGGGACGATGAGGGTCGGGTGTCCGAATATGGGGCCGGTCTTCTCGCTTCCTACGGGATCCTCTGGTCGTGTGACGAGTTGGGCCTGGAGGCCTGTCCGGACCGGTTGACCCAGCCCGTTGACATCGCAGTTGCCCTCAACGCTATGACCGGGCTGGTAACTCCAGAAATCGTCGCGAGACAGCAACATCTGAGCTTCCAAGAATTTCTACCTGACTATGAGTTGCCGCTGGTCCTCGGTTGCGATCCCATCGAGACATGTTTTCAGATCGGAATCACGTCGGGGGATGTAGCTCGATTGGCCGACTGGCTCGGCACGGCACAGCAGCTAGTCCTGTTGGACACCACTGACGACATCGGGTCGATACCCTTGAGCACCATTCCATTGGGAGATGCCAGGTCGGCCGAGAATAACCTGCGCTTCCGGGGGCTGATCCAATACTGCGATCCGAAGGTCGACAACACCCGGCTCATCAACCGCGCCGAAGCAGCTGAGAATCTTTTGTGGTGGGTCTGGGGAATCGGCAGAACCGCGTGTTATGACCCGCTCGACCCGAGAAGCTGATCAAAAGCCACTGCCAGAGCTGACGTGATCTCGCCGGGCCGGTAGGTGGTCTCGTTCACTGCGGACACCGCCTGCACCTCACGAATCGTCGACCACGCCATGACTTCGGAGGCATTTGTGACCCGGTCGCTATGAAAATGTCCAACTCTGGTCGGTATATCGAGCTCTGAGGCCAGGTCGAGGACAGTTGCTCGCGTTATCGAGCTCAGGATTCCCAACTCAAGTGTCGGCGTCTCCAGAACACCGTCCACCACCCAGGCAACACTGAAGGTCGAACCTTCCAAAATGATTCCATCCACGGTGGTCAGGAGAGCATCGTCGTAGCCGGCGGCCGTGGCAATTCTGGAAGCTGACATATTGGGCGCATAGCTAAGGATCTTTGCTCCCGCCAGTGCCCAATCGTGGCCGGCGGCATGCCATGGTGCCGGAACCGTCATTAGACGCGCCGTCGGATCGACAGTGGGGAAGGTATGAGAAAACACCACGACAAGTGGCTCCGAATCGCTGCCATGAACGGCTGCTCCCCGGGTGACGACAACTCTCACAACGCAGTCCGCATCGTCGACGACGGCCCGCCGAACCCACATCTCGAGGAGGTTGCGAGCTGGCATTTCCAGAGACATCTTCTTGGCACTCATCTCCAACCGGTCGAGATGCCGATCCAGGGCGAATGGACGACGATTCCGGTAAAACCTGATCACCTCGAAGCACCCATCACCCCGGATAACAGAGGAATCGACCACTGGGACCATCCCGTCGGTGTCCACGCCATTTATCAGGACCGGCCCGATCATGAGCGCGCCGGGTCGTAGCCGTTTGTGATCGGAAGCCGGCGATCTTTGCCAAATGCCTTGGTCGTGATCTTCACTCCCGGTGCGGCCTGACGTCTCTTGAATTCGTTGCGATCCACCATGGCTGCGACCTTGAGAACCGTCTCCTCATCCAACCCGTCATCGATGATCTCGGTCACTCCCATGTCCTTCTCGATGTAACGCTCCAGGATGGCGTCGAGCACGTCATACGGCGGAAGGGAATCCGAGTCCTTTTGGTTGGGTCTGAGCTCGGCGGAAGGCGGCTTGGAGATTGTGTTTTCCGGAATAACGATCCCATTCCGGTTCCGCCAATTGGCTAGCTGATAGACGACCGTCTTGAAGACATCTTTCAGCACCGCATACCCACCAACCATATCTCCATAGAGAGTGGCATATCCGGCAGCCATCTCCGATTTGTTCCCGGTGGCGAGCACCATCGGGCCGAACTTGTTCGATAGCGCCATCAAGATCGCTCCGCGGGCCCGGGCTTGGAGATTCTCCTCGGCCAGCCCAAGGCCATCATCCTCGAAGACCGGCGCCAGCGTCTCGAGGAACGACGAAAACAAGTCATCAATCGGTATGACCGTGAACCGAATTCCCAGATTCTCGGCGAGTTGGCGGGCGTCGTCGATCGAATGCTTCGAGGAGAACGGCGATGGCATCGCAACACCCCAAACATTCTCCGGCCCGAGCGCATCGCTGGCGATGGTCGCAGTTAGCGCTGAGTCGATCCCACCGGACAGGCCAAGCACCGCGCTGGTGAAGCTGTTCTTGGACAGATAGTCGGACAGCCCAACGGTCAGAGCCCGATAGATCTCCTCCAGTGGGCCCAGGATCGGCTGTATCGAGCCGGGAAATACCTCTTCACCAGGAAGAGGGCAATCGACTACGAAAAAGTCCTCTTCGAACTGAGGAGATCGATGGATCACCGACCCGGAAGCTTCAATCACAATCGAGGCACCGTCGAATACCAGCTCGTCCTGCCCACCGACGAGATTGAGATACACGACAGGCACACCGGAGGCGCGCGCTCTCGAAATGAGCATCTCCTCGCGATCACCCGCCTTTCCCGCGTGGAAGGGCGAGGCGTTGATATTCAGCAAGACCTTCGCTCCGGCTCGGGCCTGTTGGACCGGTGGCCCATCGGGGAGCCAGATATCCTCACAGATCGATACCCCCACCGGAACACCCGCTACCTCCCAGGTGATGTCCGGATCGGCACCCACCGAGAAGTAACGGTCCTCATCGAATACTCCGTAATTGGGGAGCAGGATCTTTTGATACGTGCCTTTGATCTCTCCGTTGCCGAGAATTGCCGCGGAATTCCCTACCGTTCGACCAATCGCGTCCAGGGCCCCTGCGGAAGGCCCTGGCGAATGGCTGACGTATCCGACAACCACATCGGTGGTCGTCGTCGTTCGGGCCAATCTTCGTAATGCAGCGACGCCTGCATCGACGAAGTCGGTTCTCAACACGAGATCCTCCGGGGGGTAGCCGTTTATCGCAAGTTCCGGCAGAAGCAACACATCGGCTCCGGCCGCAGTCGCCCGCCCGATGGCCTCCTGGATTCGGGCTTCATTGGCCGGAATGTCGCCAACTTTGAGATTGAATTGAGCACCAGCGATACGTAACGGCATCAGCTCACGTTATTCATCGACTTAGCCTGTTGGCGTGAGCCCGGTCCACAAACCATCATTAGTCACTCATGTCTGAGCTACGGCCCGACATCTTCCAAAGGGCGACAACCGTGATGAGTGGGGCACCCGGGGCTGAGTCTGTGATCGCGCGCATCTCCCCGCTTCTCACACAACTCGCTGACTCCGGCATTTCCGAGGTGGAACTCTCCCGCGTCTGTGCCATCGGAGCCGTCAGCAATGCAATCAGCACCACCTTGCTGGCGAATCCGCATCTTGCCGTTGGCCCAATGGTCGAACAGCAGTCGATAACTCTTCAGGTCCGCCAGGCCTTGCTACACATCGCCGGCGATGAGTTACAGGGGCGGTCCGACCTGGCGTCAGCCACCCGAGCCTTTTCACAGACCATTGACCGGATCGTGGAAAGCGCCCTGTCGAGCAGCCGCGAAGCCGTCAGTCTCCGCAACCCATATGTAGCGAACATCGCCTTCGCTGTCATCGCGATGGGAAAGTGGGGGGCCGAGGAGCTCAACTACGCATCCGACGTGGACCTCATCTTCGTTCATGATGTGCGTGGCCCCGATCTCGAGGCAGGGAGAGCTGCAGCCCTGGCCCTGGCGAGCAGGCTGGTGGCCGACCTGTCGTCACAGACTTTCGACGGACCCGGCCTTGTGGTCGATGCCGACCTCCGGCCCGAAGGGACGATGGGCCCTCTCAGCCGCGGACTCGATGCGTACCAGAGCTATTACCAGAAGTGGGCCGAGCCGTGGGAGCTTCAGGCACTGATCAAGGCCAGGCCGGCGGCGGGCCATCCCGCACTGGGCGAAAGATTCATGGATCTCGCCAACCGAGTGATATGGGACACCGGTCTGGACGTCGAAGCACTCCGAGGTTTGCGGAGGCTGAAGGCGACTTCGGAGTCCAACGCCTCACCCGCCGATATCAAGCGGGCCCCCGGGGGGATCAGGGACATCGAATTCACAGTGCAAATGCTGCAACTCGTGCACGGGCGACACGACACGAGCCTTCGAGTGCGCTCGACGCTCGGTGCATT
This sequence comes from Acidimicrobiia bacterium, assembly GCA_041751055.1. Taxonomy (GTDB): domain Bacteria; phylum Actinomycetota; class Acidimicrobiia; order Spongiisociales; family ZC4RG35; genus MA-ANB-1. The sequence goes on from JBGSYD010000014.1 coordinate 62,584, forward strand.
GAGCGTGCTCACCGAGGGCGGCTACCTCGCTCAGGAAGAACACAACGAGCTGGCAGGGGCATATGAGTTCCTGCGAGCACTGGAACACAGGATCCAACTCTGGGATCTACGCCAGACCCATCGATACCCGGCCAATTCCGACGATCGACACCGCCTCGGCCTCGCCATGAATCTCCAAGACGGGGAGGCCCTGACCGAAAAGCTCAAAGAAACCAGGAGTGCCACACGGACTCTGCATGAGAGGATCTATTTCCGCCCGGTCTTGGAGTCGATGGTTGGCTCCGCAAGCGCCAGGCTGGGACCGCAACTCGCCGCCGAAAGGCTCAAAGCCCTCGGCTTCGGCGATCCCGTCAGCGCCGCCACCGCTCTCGAGGACCTGACCCGGGGATTGAGCCGTAGGTCGCGGGCGATGCAACAGATGCTGCCGCTGATGCTCGACTGGCTGTCACTGTCGCCCGACCCTGACCTCGGGCTGATGCAGCTCAGGCTGCTATTGGCCAACACACCCGATCATTCCCAGTTGGTCACGATGCTGCTGAACGATCCCAACGCCGGAGAACGACTCAGCATGCTTCTGGGCACGGCACGGCTCATAGGAGACCTCATCGATCGAATCCCCGAGTTCATCCCACGCCTCCGGGAAGAAGCGCTGATCGATGACATCCGATCTCGCGATGAATCGATCCAGCGCCTCATGGGCTTATTGGACTCTCGCCCCGGCCTCGACGACCGGATCGGGACGATCAGGCGTTTTGCCCGCAGGCGTCGTTTGAGGATTGCCGCCCGCGATATCCTCCAAGACCACCCGGTCACCGGGAGCATCGAAGCGCTGTCGGATACTGCCGACGCAGCAATCCTTGGTGCGCTCCGGGTTGCCATGGACGACGACCCCTCCGGCTTTGCGGTCATAGCCATGGGCCGTTGGGGAGGCGGCGAGCTTTCGTACGGGTCCGACCTCGATCTGATGTACGTATTCGATGGCCTCGAGCGGGAACGAGGTTTGGCGATACCGGGTGACCTGGCCCGGATCCTCTCCGAACCTGGAAGGCATGGCGATGGATATGAGCTGGATGCAGGTCTCCGCCCTGAGGGGAAGAACGGCGCGATCGCCCGCTCCATCGACAGCTACGCGAGGTATTACCAGGAGTGGGCTGAGGCCTGGGAATTCCTGGCCCTGACCCGCGCTCGTCCCGTCGCAGGAGACAACGAGGTCGGAGTCAAGTTCCAGGAGCAGTTGGAGTCGTTCCTATGGAGGGACCGGCTTCCGGCAGATGTCGTCCAGGCCATTCGGGCCATCAAGGCCAGGGTTGAGACCGAGAGAATCGGCCCTGATGAAGACCCGGACTTTCACCTCAAACTCGGCCCGGGTTCGTTGAGCGATATCGAATTCGTCACCCAGCTCTTACAGCTCCAGCACGGAGGCAGGGAGCCAAATCTGAGGACGCCGGCCACAGTGCCCGCGCTCGAGGCTCTGCGCGACACCGGCCACATTTCGCTTTCGGACTTCGAGGCTCTGAGCGTTTCATACGAGTTTTGCACCAAAGTGCGGCTGCGGTTGCACTTACAGAGAGGAAGGCTCGTCAACTCCCTGCCAACCGACCATCAACATCTCTCCAGTCTGGCCTCCTCCCTCGGATTCGACAGGACATTCGAGCTTCGTGAACGGTATCGACAGGTGACACGCCGGGCCCGACGCGTATTTGTTCAGCATTTCTTTGACTAACTCGCCGGGTTAGGCTCTTGGCATGACCAGTCGGGAAAACCTGTCCAGCCTGGTGGAGAAGGTTGTTCCTCATGCTCTGGAACTCAGGAGGCACCTACACGCGCATCCTGAGCCGTCTTACGAAGAACATGAGACAACCGCTTTCATCATCGACGCCCTCAGCAGGCATGGGTTAGCCGCTAGATCTCGCGCTCCCAAGACCGGTCTCTCCATTGATATCGGCGAAAACCCCAGAGTCGGCTTCCGTGCCGATATCGACGCTCTCCCGATAGACGAGCCTGAAGAGAACACACCGACTTCTCTCAACCCCGGATGGATGCATGCATGTGGCCACGATGCACACGCGGCCATAGCTTTCGGGATTTGCCTGGTCCTGGCGAAGTTACACGACGCCCCATCAGTTCGGGTCTTGTTCCAGCCTGCCGAAGAGTCCTACCCGGGCGGAGCGGTGGAGATGGTGGGTGAGGGTCTGGCTGCCGGGTTGACATCCCTCCTGGCATTCCACATCGACCCGATGCTCGAAGCAGGTCTCATCGGAGCCCGGGTCGGGGCTATCACCGCCAGCGCCGACAAGTTCTTCATAACCTTGCGCGGACCGGGCGGCCACACCGCGCGCCCCCACCAAACCGTCGATCTGATCACGGCCGCGGCGCGGATAGTGGTCGACCTTCCAACCATGCTCCGCGATGAGATCGATGCCCGCAAACCTCTCGTAGTTGCCTTCGGCGCCATCAACGGAGGGCAGACAGAGAATGTGATTCCGACGAAGATCGAGATGAAAGGCACTGTCCGCAGTCTCGACCGCGACCTCTGGAACGAGCTCCCCGGTCTGATGGAGAAGGCACTGAGTGCTCTTGTCGCCGTGAGCGGGGCGGCCTATGACCTGGAGTATCTGCAGGCGATCCCCCCTGTGATAAATGATCACCGCGTGATCTCTGTGGCCACGGCGGGAATCGACAAGTTTTTTGGGCCGGGCACAATCAGGCATACCGAGACCAGCATGGGCGGCGAGGACTTCGCCAATTACCTCGACGTCGTGCCCGGAGCCCTCCTGCGGCTCGGAGCATCGACAAACGGTGGCGACCTGCACTCGTCGGCTTTTCTCCTCGACGAGGCCGCAATCGCTCATGGAATATCCGCAGGGATCGCTGCCCTCATCGAATTGGCCGGTTAGACCAACCCAAATCGCATACCTAAGGCTCTGGGGACCGATAGTGGTCTTGATTGCATTAAGAAACACGGTCCTGAAAGCAAGGTCTCAAGTCGGTCATTTCCCTTTTGCGGCACCAAAAAGGGCGGGCCTGCATGAGGCCCGCCCTTTCATTCCGAAACGTTGGTTCAGGAAGCCTTGGCGGTCTTGGCCGCGGGGGCTTTCGCTGAGCTCGTCCTGGCAGCAGGCTTCTTCGCAGCAGGCTTCTTCGCAGCAGGCTTCTTGGCAGCCGTTGCTTTGGTGGCCGGCTTAGCAGCGGGTGCTGATGTGGCGGCAGTCGCCATGGTCTCGGCCCTCTCTGGCCGGAACGATGAGCGCCATGTCACAAGCATGTCCTCGAGCTGGGTGCGCAACTTGCCGACCTGCTCCTTGGCTTGATCGAGGTCGACCCGGGCGGCCAATTCCTCAACCGTCTTGTTGTCGGTCATGCGAGTGACGACCTTCTCGCCCTCGGATGCCCACTGGTCAATGGTCTTCCCGGCGACTTTGCCGTAGTCGTTCGTTTCTTTTGTGATTCGTGTCCGGAGGTCTCCGACTACGTCGTTGACTTTCCGGGCGGCGACGACGGGAGCGCCGACGGCCGCGTACAGGACGTTCTTAGCCTGCATTCTCTTCTCCTATTGGTCTGTGGTTTTGGCTGCCAGGGCGTTAGCCCGAACCATCGTTCGGTATAGCTCCAGCAGCACTTTCTTTTGGTCTGACGTGAGTAGCGTGTCGCTCTCGACGCTTTCGAGAACGGGTGGCGACTCAAAATCCTCATCGATCAACCCAGCCTTGGAATACATGGAGTTGGCCGATATTTCCAACGCTCGCGACAACCGCTTGAGTATCTCAGCCGAAGGCTTGCGAATTCCACGCTCAATCTGGCTCAGATAGGGATTAGAGATCCCGGCTGACTCGGCCAAACGACGTAGAGACAGATTCGCTCGCTCTCGCTGTTGGCGAATGAATTCGCCGAGATCTGACTGCTTGCTCTCGCTCACAATCCGCATGATATAGCAAGCTGCTAACTATTGCAAGCAGATCGCTAGTTCAGCGGCGACGAGGCTCTAGGCCAGACCGCGCCCGACGACGTCTCCGACGAGCCACGCCGCGACCCCACCAAATCCGGCGATAGCCATGTTCTCCACTCCGGAGGTGAACCAGTTCACATGAGCGACACGAGCCTTGACCACACCAACGATGAAGAGGCCGCTCAACGCGAGGAGGGTGGCCCAGATCAAACCGACATTTGTGGACTGGAAGAAAACGAACGGCAAAACCGACGGCATCGAACCCACAAGGAAAAGGCCACCCGAGGCCAACATCGCTGTGATCGGCGACCGACGCTCAGATTCGACTACACCAAACTCGAGGGCTTTCATTGCGTTGAGAAGTGCAGTGTCGGACCTATCAAATGCCGCGACAACCGTCGCTACGTCGTCGGTCTGCAATCCCATGTCGGCGAACATCTCTCGAAGCTGGTCAAGCTCCTGGCCACGGTGATCGCGAATGTGCTCTTTTTCCAGAGCCAACTCAGCCTCGAGTACCTCGTCTTGAGATTTTGTGGCCAGGTACTCCCCCGCCGCCATGGACACCGCGCCGGCGATTGCTCCCGCCACGGCAGTCAACAGGACTTGTTCAGTGGTGAGGCCACCACCCACAACCCCGACTACAAGCAGGAAAACGGACACCAGACCGTCGTTGACCCCGAGGATGATGTCCCGCCAATACTGCCGTGACTCGCCGATGTGTGGCGTGTACACGGGTTGCTCGGCAATGTTCTCAGAGGAGGGCATGAACAGATGATTGTACCTGGTCGACTCCTGGTACCCGGCTCGGCCAAAGGTTCCTACCGGGATGCCGCCGCTACCGTTCGGGCAGTAGGAGTCGTACCGACATGATTTGCCTCGAGCCCTTGCCTGAAAGGATGACCTTGTGATCGCTGGCGACCTCCCCACGAGATTCGTGGAGCGCGGTTTTCAGAAAGAGAACACGGTTGTCAAGGTTGGTGGTATCTCAATCGGCAACGGCGGATTCACAGTCGTCGCCGGTCCTTGTGCCGTGGAGTCACGTGACCAGATTCTCGCGATGGCCCGGGCGGTCAAAGCGGCTGGGGCCACCATATTGCGAGGCGACGCGTACAAGCCTCGAACGTCGCCATACGCATTTCAAGGACTCGGCAAGGTCGCCCTCGAGTACCTGGCAGAAGCCCGCGCATTAACGGGCCTGCCGTATATCGCCGAAGTCGTCGATCCCAGGGACGTCGAACTGGTGAGTAACAGTGCAGATCTGATCCGGATCGGTACTCGCAATATGTCCAACTATTCGCTCCTCAAAGAGGTTGGCCGACAAGACAAACCCGTCATGTTGAAACGAGGTCGCACCGCCACGATCGATGAATGGCTGGACGCTGCCGAATACATCTACAACGAGGGAAACCACGACATCGTAATGGTCGAGCGAGGTATCCGGACGTTTGAGACCGCTACCCGCAACACCCTTGACATCAGTGCCGTGCCGATACTCAAGCAGCTCACACATCTCCCGGTGATGGTCGACCCTTCCCATTCCTCAGGGCGCCGGGACCTCGTTGCGCCGTTGGCCAGGGCTGCGATCGCCGTCGGAGCAGATGGTGTGTTGGTAGATGTTCACCCGAATCCGGATGAGGCGCTGGTCGACGGCGACCAGGCTCTCCTTCCGGGCGAGTTCAGCAATCTGATGAAAGAGCTCGCTCTTATTGCCGACGCTCTGCAAGTCGAGATGTAGGGATAGCCGAAGGCGATAGCTCCAAGGTCAGGAAATCGTGGGCTCTATCTGCTTGGCCGACTCGATCCAGCCGTTGACCATTGCTTCAGTCGGAAGGCGCCGTACCAGCTTGTGGGACCCGTTCATTCCAATGATCTTGGCGACCAGAGCGGTCGGGTTCCGCCTTCTCAGATCGCGAATCGTTTCGACGCCTGCCTCGACGAGAAGTTCGGCGTATTCAGCGCCGACACCTTTGACCAACAGGAGGTCTGCATGATGTACCCAGGTTTGTAGATCACGAGGGGGAATGCCCGTCTTCGCCGACAGCTCGGTCCGGCCACGGCGGGTTGCCGCCATCTCCGCAAGGCCTTTGCTGGTGCGAACTCCGACTTTGCGTAGCTTGGTCGACGCTTTGATTTCGACCCCGGCTACTTCGTCGATTCTTGCCATTCACTCACTCCGCTGCATGACTCGTTGAACATTAGACAGGTGAAACCGGTGGCATTACTTGTCGATTGCCACTTACGCAAGATTCTTCGGCCGGAGGTCGACGACATCGATTTCGGTATCAACGTCGCGAGGTCCCAAGTCGGAGAACCAAACCTCATTGACCCACTCTGGGTGGGCCTGCCAGAGCCGGCTCGCTCCATCATCGCCCTCCAATGACATGAGACGAGACCACAACGATCGGTCGACGGCCACCGGGTTCCCCCGGCTGTAGCGATACTTCGGCACACTCACCGGATGCGTCGACCGTTTATGCGAGATTAGGAGCTCCTCCACAACCTCGGGAGAAACGTTGGGCTGATCGCCGATGACTATCAATGCGGTCTCACACCGCGAGAGTTGCAGAAGAGCATCCAACCCGACCCTGATCGATGAAGCGATTCCCTCGTGCCATTCCGGGTTTTCAATGACTCCCGCGTCACCGAGATCCACTGCGTCGAGGATCGGTTCGAGATTGGCCCCGAGGACGACCCACACCTCATCGACAGGGAAGGCAGTCGTCTGCGCCACCACGTGCCCGAGAAGCGTTTCGTCGCCCCACGGCTCGAGTTGCTTGGGACGCCCGAGACGGGTCGACTCGCCGGCGGCGAGAATCAGGGCTGCAACAGACATCAAGATGAAATTAGCTGGCGATGGGCTCTGGCGATATTCGATTTCCAGAAACTAGAAGCGAGTCCTGGCTCCAATCCCATCCCGGTCCAATCGTGAGCCGACGCTGATCTGGTGGACCCGACCGCCATTGACGATTGTCGAGTCCATGACGGCGGAAACAACATCTTCGACCTCGAGCATCTGCGACCCGCAGACGGGACATTGCTCCGGCTGTCTTGTCAACCAGCCACATTCTCGGCACATCGCTCCTGTTTTGGAGAATTCGCCGGCCACGACCAACTCCGAGATGGCTTGGACGTTGGCTGCCTCGATAACCGGATTGATTCCGACTATCCCCTTCTCTGCCCGCGCTGCGGCAGCAAGGACGTCTCGGGCCAGAGCCAGTTCCGACTCCTCGCGCAACATCTTTCGCTGGATCGCCAACTGACCGCGCAACTCCGCCGGAGTGACAGTCCCCGGACTTGCCAAGAAGGTCATCTGGGGCAGATCGAGCAGGTACGGGTGCAGGCCACCCCGGATATCTTCCAACATCTCCTCATGCCCACCAATCGAGATGAAGTCGAAAGAGGAGTCAAAGTGTCTTTCCAGAAGACGATGACCGGCCTCCTTCCATAGCCTGGAGGCCGTCTCTTGGGCTTTCCCCCTCACCACGTGTTCGTCATAACCTGCGAAACCGCCGTAGTTCGCCTTACCTATCGACGCTTCCAGAGGCTCGCCGAGCTCTTCTATCGAGCCATCAAACGAAACGAACATCCGGGCAACTGCCCGATCGGCGACAAGTATCCCGGCACGGGTTGGGCGAGGAACTGCCCGAAGTGGCCTCATGTAGGGCCTTGCGCCGAGCACCGCCGCCGACGACACCGGATGAGTCAATGGCTTGATCGCGAAGATCTTGTCGAGATCGGAAGCAAAAACTGCGTAGGCGGGCGTCGACTCGGTTTCAAGATCGTTGGCCATCGAGCGGATCCGTTGTAGGTCGGCTTCGACACTCTTGATCACATCCCTGGTCCTCGTCTCAGCGGCGGTGCGAACCATTCTTCCCAGGTCTGAGACAAGGGCTGCGAAACCTCCTGGTGCGGGCCGCTCGATGAACATCGAGATGAGGGCCCCAGCCGGGCTTCGCAGTTCAGCTATCGGATCCGTAACCATGAACCTCCCGTCCCCGCGTTGGGGAGTCAGATGTCAGCCTTGTCTCGAAACTACACGCTCAAGCCGGATCCTGCAGGAAGAGTGGAGGCAGAAACCCCTACAGACGACCGCTGAGCTCACTCGTCAGATCCTCTAAGAGCCAGTGGAGGAAGTCGAGTGCCATCCGTTGTTCATCGTCCATGTCGTCGAAGTCAGAAGCAACGCGGATGCCGAGGCGGGCCGCCAGCACGAGCCGACCCTCATTTATCACCCGCAGCAACGACTCAGCTTCCTCGGCGGTGAGGACCACCTCCTCGTTTCCTTCCATAACCCGGTCGAAGACGCTCCTGTCCAACTCTCTCGACGTCTCGAGCTGGTCTCCCATCAGTCGCCACCACTCATCGGTGGACTCGGGATCGTCGAGATACACGGGCAGTTTGAGACGAGTCGATGCGGCGTCGTGGTGGTTGGTGCTGTCGACGGAATTGAGCATCAGCGTCACGTCGGAGAGGAATTGACGCTCCCCTTCGGACAGTGTCACCACGTATTGGTCGCCCTCGATATGTCGGAATCGCTCACCCATTACTGCTGCTCGATTGTGGCCCAGAGCCCGAACGAATGAAGTTGGTAACACTCCATCTCGACCTTCTCGCGGGGACCGTCGGAGACTGCCGACCGACCCTCGTTGTGGACCTGCAGCATCAGCCGTGTGGCTTTGCTCTCGTTGTATCCGAACATCTTGCGGAATACGTACACCACATATGACATTGTGTTCACCGGGTCGTCCCAGACCACGACCTGCCACGGACGGTCCTGGTCTGTCAGGTCATCCGAATCGGGAACGATCACTTGGGTCGGGCTGGTCATCACATCACCACGCTAGGCGGTTTCCTAACCGCCAGACCCAGGGTAAGCGCCAAAAACGGTCTCCTGGCAGGCGTCTGCTGCTGCCGCCAGTTCAGGATCGTTGTACGGGATCTCGGCGGCCGGGTAGGGCGAACCGATGCCAATGAAACCGGGGATCGGATCCGGGAATCCCGAAACGCCGCGGGCTCGCACGCAACGGGAGAATGCGGTCAACTGCTCCATCACGCCATCGCGGAGAGCCTCATCGTCGGCCAGGTCGAGGGCACCGTTTGCGAGCAAGACAGCGCAAGCAGTCATGGCCTCGACTGTCACCGGGTCCGAATAATCGAGCTGCGCATTCACCAGGTCGAGCTGTGGTCTTCCGTTGGCATCGAGACGGATCGAGTCGACCTCGACACCGTTCTCCTTGAGGCATTCGACGTAGGCCTCTGTCGCAGCATCTGAGGGCAGTGTGGTGGTCGTGGTGGTAGTTGTCGGAACGAATGACGGCGTGGTCGGGCTCGAACCATCCACCGTGCAAGCTCCGCCCAGCAGGATGGATATCCCCATCAGCAGCCTCCACTGGATTCTCATCGACCGACGGTGTCGTCCGTTTTCAATAGCCCGTCGGCCAGGATGAGGGCGATGTCCCGGACGGGGATGTCGTCACGGCCCAGTTCCTTTACTCCATCGTCGAGCATGACTAAGCAGAACGGGCACGCCACGGCGATTTCATCGGCTTCGGTGGCGAGGGCCTCCTCCGCCCTTTCGATGTTGACCTTCTTGCCTGTGTGCTCCTCCATCCAAAAGCGCGCTCCTCCGGCGCCACAACACAGGGCCCGGGTTCCATGACGCGGCATCTCGACCACGTCGATGTTGCCCGCACCGGCAACCACCTCGCGCGGAGCCAGGTAGATGTCGTTGTGTCGACCCAGATAACACGGATCGTGATAGGCGATTTTCTTGCGCTCGCCGTTTTCCTTGACCGGTTCCGGAAGACGCTTTTGACTCAACAACTCAGCTAGCAATTGACTGTGATGGACAACCTCGTAGTCACCGCCAAACTGCGGGTACTCGTTGGCAATGGCGTTGAAACAATGGGCACATTGGGTGATGACTTTGGTGACCCCGATCTCACTGAACGTCGCAATGTTTTGCAGGGCAAGCTGCTGGAAAACGAATTCGTTTCCGGATCGACGCGCCGGATCGCCGGTACAGACCTCACGTTTTCCCAGGATGGCAAAGTCGATGCCGGCCGAACGCAGGAGTCTCGCCAGGGCAACCGACACCGCGGTGTTGCGATCATCGAAGGAGCCGGCGCATCCCACAAACCACAGGTATTCCGCACTGGTCTTCCCATTCTCGCCAAAAACCGGCACCTCGAAGTCGAGTTCGTTTTTCCAATCGCCACGTGCTTGTTGACTCATTCCCCAAGGATTGGACTGGTTTTCCATCGCGACGAACGCCTTGCCCAGCTCGGAGGGAAAATCCGATTCCATGAGCGTCAAATGACGTCTCATATCGAGGATCCGATCGAGAATCTCGATGTTCACCGGGCATATCTCGTCGCATGCGCGGCAGGTGGTGCATGCGAAAGCTTCTTCGCTGGTGATGCGATCGAACAACCCCATGCCCTTTTCGAGGACAGCCGTGGTTCCCAGGGGTGGCCCAACTCCGGCATTCGCTGCCGCCACCTCGCCCGACTTGAGCACCATTTCCCTCGGGTCCAATGGCTTCCCTGTGATGTTGGCCGGGCAAACCGACGTGCAACGACCGCACATCGTGCATGCGTCGGTGTCGAAGATCTGCTTCCAAGTCAGATCTGAGGCAAGCGACGCCCCGATTGTTTCGATGTCCTCGGCCTCCATGAGGTTGGGCATCGGTCTCATCGCCCCTTTGGGCCGATCGTGGGGGCTGAGGAACATGTTGGCCGGTGACGTGACCATATGCCTGAGCTTGGTCACGGGGAGCACCACGAGGAACAGAGCGAAAGCAGCGACGTGCGTTACCCACATAGCTTGGTGGAAGTCACTTGCCGCGGTTTGGGAAATCAAGCCCGACAACGGGTAACCGACGAAGGACCAGACTTCGAAGTCGGGCCGTCCAGCCAGCGAGATCCTCGCCGCTTCGGTGAGGAGCCCCGTCAGACCGATGATCGCGAGAGTGCCGAGGACGACGAAGTCTTCTGGCTTGGTCTTCGAGCGCAACCTCCACGGGCGGAGGCCCCATCTAATCGACGCCGCCATCGCCAACCCCCCAAGGTAGGCGAGGGATGCCAGATCGAGGATGGCTGAATAGCCCTGATAAACCCCGCCTTCGAGAAATTTGAGGTTGCCGGGCAGAAGGTGGTCGATCTCGAGTGTGACCGTCCCGAGAAAGAGAATTATGAACCCGTAGTAGATCAGCGAATGCATTACACCCGAGCGCGGGTCTCGCATCAGGGTCTTCATGCTGAGCCCTGCGCTCAGCTGACGGATACGTGCTCTCCAATGACCCCACCGGGTCTCGGGCTTACCTTGCATCCATGACGTGGCTCGCTCGGCGAGGAGATGAAACGTCAACCATAGAAAACCGGCAATAGCAACGTAGAAAGAGAAGACGACGACGTCGGGGATGTTGCCGAACACCTCACGCCCGATCTCGAAGTGAGGTTCCTCCGGGATAGTCCCGAGAGCTCCGAGGGCGAGGGTCCCGACGGCGCTGGCGATTCCCAAGGCCTCGAAAATGGCCGACACTTTGATTACAGGTTTCGTATCCTGTTTGGGATCAACCTCGCTGGTCACCGACATGTCGGGGAGTGTATATCGACACCACCGCTCATTTGCGACCCGGTAAATCGGTGACTGCCTTCGACATCCATCCAACGATGTGGATGTAATTCGATAAGTATCGAATAATCGCTTGATTCCATGCGTTACGCATGATACAATTCATTCGAAGGTCATCGAATTTGGCCAAGGATTTCAAAATGGTAGAACTCATCAACCCCCAGAACAACGTACGTGACCTCACGGTCACCGCCCGTCAGGTCCCCATCGAGGTCGACGGTGCGGGCAGCTACGAGATCGTCCTCACCTTGTGGAACGCATTCAACCCCAAGGAAAGCGCCAATCTCGACCTCGGCTCGGGATGGGCCAAAGAGGTAATCGCGGCCACTCCTGACGACCTCGTGGCAGATATCGAAAGTCTCGGCGGCCCGTATTGCACCGTTTGGCTGACGGTACTCGGGCTGATTTCGTCCGCTCCCCATCCCCACGATCCCATATCGGTTTTCGATTGGATCGGTCAGCTCAACCCGCAGCGACTTCGCCGCTGGATACTCGGATACATAGGTGAACAGTTCGCCATGAAGGGCCGGGACAACTGCCCAACATCGGCCCAGATCGAGCAGGCGGCAGAAGGTGATATGGATGCAGTCCACGAGATCATCAGCGTCTACAAGGACGATGAGCGCAGCCACCTTTTGTCCATCTTCGAGATGGAGCCCGAAGTCCTTCGCGATCGCCTGGCAAACACGCTGAAGCGATTCCGCACCGAGGTCTATGCCGAATACGAGGAGGAATTCTCGACTGCAGTCGCCAGAGCAGCTGCGGCCAGGCGAGCGGTTGCCACCCGCGACGACGCCAAGACCGTCATCGAGCAGGTGACCAATGGCCTCGACTTCGAGATCCCCCGTGGCGTGACGAGGGTGGTATTGGTGCCCTCGGTTGTACTCCGGCCTCTCTCTCTCATCGATCAACACCGCGGTGTGCTCATGGTCTTCTACGCGATGGCCGACGAGTTCATCAACACCAACCCCGAGGCTCCGCCTTCGTGGCTGGTTCGCACCTATAAGGCACTGAGCGACGAGAAGAGGTTGCGGATCCTCCGCAGGCTGTCGGAAGGCGAGACCAGTCTCGATGAGCTCACCAAGCTCCTCGATATCTCGAAATCCACTGTCCACCACCACATTTCGGTGTTGCGCGGAGCGGGCCTGATCAGAGTTCAAATTCGTCACAACGCGAGCGGCAAGGAATCGCATTGTTACGGCCTACGGGAACAGGCTTTGGGAGATGCCTCGATATTCCTGGACAGCTACATGAGACCACAACACGAATCAGCTCTTGGATAAAGAAGGAGAAAGACGATGTCACCATTCATCAACGACGCGTCTGTGAAAGACCGCATCGACAGATTTCAAATGAATGCAAACCACAGGCGCATGGCTAAAGCCGCAAGGGCTGGAGCCACGCACCGGGCGAGCCATCCGATAAAGGAGGCTCTCGGGAACGGACTCATCGCCCTCGGTGAGAGACTGGTCGAAGTTCCTCCCACTATCGACCACAACTCATTCGATACGGCTGCCTGAGTCCGGCCCACTGATACAGAAAGAGGCAGCGAACGTACCCATCGCTGCCTCTTTCTTATGCCCTCAGTCGAACAGGGACCTCACGAAGAACAGGGCATTGGCGGGACGTTCGGCCATCCGTCGGGTCAGGTAGGGATACCACTGGGAACCGAACGGCAGATATACCCGCAACGCGAAGCCCTCGGCGACGAGTTGCTCCTGTAGCCCGGTGCGGACGCCGTAGAGCATCTGAAATTCAAAAGGTTTCAAACGTTGTGGTGCCAGTCCCCTTGCTTCGTCGATCAAATCGAGGTCGTGGGTGGCGATCGCAGGCATGGTGGTTTCAGCAGCCATCAATGTCCTCAATTGGCGCACATATGCCGCATCTACGGCCGACTTGGCGCCCAATGCGATCTCATGCGGCTCGACGTACGCTCCCTTGCAGAGCCTTATGTGACCGCCGAGTGGGATCAATCTGGCGAGATCGTCAGGTGTGCGCTTCATATAGGACTGCAGAGCGATCCCCAGGTTGCCGTGATTGGACTGTGCATCCGCGTAGATGTCGACCGTGGCATCGGTAAATCGCGAGTCCTCCATGTCGATCGTTACGGTCGACCCGACCTCGGCAGCGCGTTTTGCAAGCCGACTGATCGAGTCCTCAGCGAGGTCGCGGTCGATGCTCAACCCGAGCTGGGTCAATTTCACTGAGATATTCGCTTCGAGCCCATCCGATTCGATTCGGTCGAGGCACTCGAGATACTCGGCAAGCGCCGATAGCGCTGAATCGCCGTCGTGCACTTCTTCGCCCAGAAGGTCCAATGAGATCGAAAGACCCTTGTCATTGAGCTTTCTGGCAACCACAACCGCCTCATCCAGCGTGTCTCCTGCGACAAATCGACCGGCCAGTGCCTTTCCCGGGCGGGTTTTGGTGATCATGGTCTCGACGGGCTTGGCTTGGGTTGTCGATACCACCAACCGGGAGAAGAGACTCAATCGTTGGAACCCAGTTCTGCCGCCCGGCGTGTGGCTGCCTGAACGGCGTCCTCGATCAGCGCTCGAAAACCACGCTCTTCCAGAACATGGACCGCCGCCGCCGTGGTCCCACCGGGTGATGTCACCTGTGCCCTGAGCTCTGATGGAGTCCGGCCGGTGGCAGTCAGGAGGTGTCCTGAGCCCCGAACAGTCTGATTTACGAAGCTCTCCGCAATGTCGCGGGGCAAACCCTCTCTGATCGCGGCGTCAGTCATGGCTTCTGCAAGGAGAAACACGTAGGCGGGACCGGTGCCGGAGACCGCGGTCACCGCATCGAGCAAGCTTTCGTCCATAATCCTGACACTGCCCACGGCGCCGAGCACACTTTGAGCGATATCGAGGTCTTGTGCCGATGCCCTGATACCTCCGGAGAGACCCGTCACGCCTTCCCCCACGATCGCCGGTGTATTTGGCATGGCCCTTACAACGCGACTCTCGGGGAGCATTGCCTCATAGGTGGCCGTGGTCACACCGGCCGCGAGCGAAATCACCAACTGGTCGGACGAAAGAACAGCCGCAAGCGGCTCGACCAATTGGGCGACATCTCGTGGCTTGACTGCAACAACGACGACGTCGCGTCCCGCGACGGCCTCGGCCGCTTTCAGGGAGACCAGGCACCCGGTCTGATTCGCCAGAAGGTCGGCCCGTTCCATTCGCCGGACACATAGGGCTACTTCTGACTTATCCCATCCGGCGCGGAGCAAACCAGAGACCAGGGCTTCGCCCATGGCCCCTACTCCCAGAACTGCGACAGATGGACGGTCAGACATGTGCATGAGTATATGAATACATCTGCGACCTACTTGAGACGGGACCGAATAAGTTCGACCACCGTCGCAACGGCCGCTGCGTTGTGGCCCTCAGGGATTATCAGGTCGGCGTATCGCTTCGACGTTTCGACGAACTCGAGGTGCATGGGCCGAACGGTCGTGAAGTATTGCCCAAGCACACTTTCCACGGTGCGACCTCTCTCGGTGATATCGCGCTCGATGCGTCGGGCCAACCTGATGTCCGAAGCTGTGTCTACGAATATCTTCAGGTCGAGCTCACTTCGAAGCCCGGATTCTGCCAGGACCAGGATCCCTTCGACCACGACCACAGGAGCGGGCTCGACGCGGACGGTCTCCTCAGACCTCAGATGCTCAGCGAAGTCATAGACCGGCCGTTCGATGGCGATCCCGGATCGCAGCATTTCCAGATGCTCGACGAGAAGCTCGGTCTCCAAAGACAAGGGGTGGTCGTAATTGACTCGGGTGCGCTCTTCGTAGGACAGGTCAGGCTGATGCCGGTAGTAGGCATCATGCTGGACCAGGGAGACCTGACCGTTGAGCCGGCCAACGACATCTTCGGCAACGGTCGTCTTCCCCGAGCCTGAGCCTCCGGCCAGGCCGATGAAAAGGGGCCTGTCGGGTACCCAGGGGGACACGTCTCTCATGAGCAGACGTTACCCAGTGGCGCAAGCGGTAATTCGAGTCGTTGTGTTGCCTCAGTCGGCGACTTTGCTCCGGAACCTTCGGATCTCGTCATAGACGCCGCCTGTCAGAACCGTTGAGGGGTCGGCGGAAACGCCACGTGCGTCGGCACGCTCGGTCTTCGGAGCGTCGTCCGACGCTGCCTTGTCCGAGGAGGTGTCGGCGTCCTTGGTGACCCAATCGGCTGAGTCCCGGGTTGAGACCTCGTCTGCCAAACGGTCCAACCAATCGGCCTCGCCACCGGTGGCCGCCGCATCCTCGTCGGGCTGTTCACCGTCGCTATCTGGATCGTCAACCACTTCGGCTTTGGTCTCCGCGACCTCGAGTCTGTGAAACGTGTGAACCATTCGCACCGCCGCCCCGCGTCCGATTCGTTGCTCCAGACCTTCGAATGTAAAGGGTTGAATCAACGCTGTGATGACCTTCCAATCCTCGGGTGCGAATGTGACATCTTCTTCGAGGTTGGGTCGCATGCGAATCTCCCCCGAACCTATGAGGCCGGCCTCGGTAGCTTCCTGTTCCAGCTGTACGAGCTCCTCGACCCCTTCCGATACCTCGTCGACGCTCCACCCTTCGAGCTCGGGGCCGTCAGCCTGGCCAACGGCGAAGTTCCCGGTTTCCATCGATCCCAGGACAAAAATGATGTCGGAAATTACGGCCCGGTCTGTTCCCGCATAGACCCCTCGAGTGCTGTGGAGTTCCGCACCGGTGACTCGCCCTTCAAGAAAGTGGACCCGGCCCTTCTGGCCACCGACGATGTCGAGGGAACCTGTCTTCTTCGTCACCTGCATGATCTGCAGCAGATCTTGCATGGTCCAGTCCGACAACTGGCCCGACAAGTTCATGTTGTTGTCCATCGGTGGTTGGTTCCTTCCAGATATGGTCAATTATCGGCAATAAAACCAACCGGGTTGAGCGAAAATGGAGGGGCCGTCGGGGTTACTCGGCCTTCTTCTGTTTCATCAGCTTCTTTTGCTCCCGAAGCGTGAAGACATCGTCGAATGTCGCCACGTCTGCAATGCTCGGCCAATCGGCGGCCGCCGATTCCCAGCCTCCGAGTTCGATACCCATCCGCTTGCCCAAAACACCAACAAAAATCCTCGACTTTGCCTGCCCAAAACCTGGCAACGCCTTCAGCCGCTTGAGCAAGTCGGCCCCGTCGGAAGCCGTTTCCCACAGGTTTGACGCCTTTGCGTCGTATTCGTCGACAAGGACGCCGCACAGATCTTGAGTGCGTTTGGCCATTGCGGCCGGATAGCGGTGAATCGCGGGTGGCCCGCGGAAGATTTCTTCCAGTTCGGAGAGGTCCCATGACGCGAGCCGCCTCTCATCGAGATCCTCTTCGAGTCGCTCTTTGAGCAATTGCGGCCCGTAGAAGGCACGCTCCATGGGGAATTGTTGGTCGAGCAACATCCCGATGAGCAGGGCCAGCCCGTCGGTGGCAAGCAGACGGTTGGCTTCTTCGGATTCGGTGAAGTGAAGTTGTTCCGGGCGTTTCATGCCCGCCACCGTAGTGCTAAAAAGGGAGCCTGAATGACCGACGTTTACATTGTTGACGCGTGTCGGACACCCATGGGCCGGCTGGGGGGACAACTCGCCCATGTTCGACCCGATGACCTCGCTGCCCACGCCGTGCGGCGACTCATGGAGCGCAACCCCGGCCTCGATCCCGCCGCTATCGAGGACATCCAGTGGGGCGCAGCCAATCAAGCGGGTGAGGACAACCGCAATGTGGCACGGATGGCCGCTCTCCTGGCCGGGTTACCCGTCGAAGTCAGCGGAGCCACCGTGAACCGGCTGTGTGGCTCCGGCTTGCAGGCAGCAGTCTCCGCCGCTCACGCTCTGGCCGCTGGG
The DNA here is from genome assembly GCA_041751055.1 of Acidimicrobiia bacterium. GTDB lineage: Bacteria > Actinomycetota > Acidimicrobiia > Spongiisociales > ZC4RG35 > MA-ANB-1. Next base: position 80,022 of record JBGSYD010000014.1, read on the forward strand.
TGGGGCGACGTGATGATCGCCGGTGGCTCGGAGTCGATGAGTCGTGCTCCTTATGTGATGATGAAAGCGGCGAAGGCCTTTGCGACCGGGACGCCGGAAGTTGTCGACACCGTCCTCGGATGGCGCCTGGTGAACGACCACATGACCGAGGTCTATCCGCCGATCACCCTCGGAATGACCGCAGAGAATGTCGCGGACCGCTATTCGGTGAGCCGCGAAGACCAAGACGCCTTTGCGTTGCGCAGTCACCAACTCGCCGTAGAAGCTGCGCGGGCTGAGCGTTTCAAGGAGGAAATCGAGCCGATCGAAGCGCAGATGGATGCCAGGGGCAGGCAGTCGCGATTGGTCGAATCAGACGAGGGGCCACGCCCGGATACGTCACTCGAAGCCCTGGCCGCGCTCCGGCCCGTGTTCAAAGAGGAGGGTTCGGTGACAGCCGGCAACTCCTCGCCTATGAACGACGGTGCGGCCGCTTTGCTCCTGGCCACAGAAACGGGGCTCAAACAACACAAGCTGACGCCGATGGCACGAGTGGTTTCATCGGCGGCCGCCGGGGTCCACCCCGACTTCATGGGCATTGGGCCGGTTCCTGCTTCTCGCAAAGCCCTGAGTCGTGCCGCCCTCGCCGTTGACGATGTCGATCTCATCGAAGTCAATGAGGCGTTTGCCGCCCAGGCTGTGGCAACAGTGAGAGAGCTAGAAATCGACCCGGATCGGGTAAACGTCAACGGCGGGGCCATTGCCCTGGGCCATCCACTCGGCGCATCCGGCACTCGCATCATCGTGACTTTGGTCCACGAAATGGCAAAGCAGCACAAGCGATACGGGCTGGCGACCATGTGTATCGGCGTCGGTCAGGGGATAAGCCTGGTCGTCGAGCGTGCCTGAGGGTCCCCTCCACGGAATCGTTGTCGTTGAATTCGGGAACCTGATAGCGGCACCTTACGCCGGGATGCTCCTGGCAGATATGGGGGCGCGGGTTATCAAAGTAGAGCCGCCGGGAGGTGACCTGGGACGGAGATTCGGGCCGTTCCAGAACGGAGAGTCAGCCTTCTTCATGTCGGTCAACCGGGGTAAGGAGTCTTTGGCGCTGGACACGAAGGATTGGGTCGCTAAACGGGTGCTCGACAATCTCGTCCGCAAGGCCGACGTTCTGATCCACAACCTTCGCCTCGGTGCAATGGACCGTCTCGGACTTGGGGAGGCGAGAGTCAGGGACCTCAACGCCAACGTCATCTACACGGTCGTGTCGGCCTTCGGTTCGACCGGGCCTTACGCCGAGCGCCCCGGCATCGACATCGTCTTCCAGGGCGAGTCCGGGATGATCTCCATAACGGGAGAATCCAGGGACGGGCCGCGCAAGACTGCGACAACCATCGGCGACTACGTTGCCGGGACCAACGCAGCCTTTGCCGTTGCTGCTGCCCTCGCTGAGACACCGCGAACGGGCCGCCGAATCGACGTCTCGCTCCGCGACGGGTTGATGGCGGTTCAATCGGGTTGGAACGCAATCAACTTCGTCAACGAGGAACAGCCGGTGCGAACCGGCACGGCCAGCCCCTTCCTTGCGCCCAACCAGGTGTTCCAGGCGGCCGACTCCCCGTTCACACTTGCGGTCGTCTCCGACCGCCATTTTGCATTGATGGCCGACGCTTTGGAGCGACCCGACCTCGTGGAGAAGTATCCGACAAACGATTTGCGGATGAAGGGTCTCCCCAAATTGATCAGGGTATTGAACAAGATATTCGAGACCGAGGAGGCCGACTACTGGGTCGATCTGCTTGGAGGCGCAGGAATCCCGTGCGGACATGTACTTACGATCGCGGAGGCTTTCGAGGATCCACAAGCGCGTCACCACGACATGCTCGTCGAATTCGAACATCCTCTGGCAGGGCTGGTTCAAGCCACCGGCAGCCCGATTCGTCTGGACAACAAACCATCGCGCTCGGCAACGATCCCGCCCACGCTTGGCCAGCACACCCGCGGCCTACTTATCGAATTGGGCGTCGACACCGAGACAGCGTCGACGATGATCGCCGACGGCCGGGCCGTTTCGTCATGACCCACCGCATCCCTGATGCAATCGACGTAGCGGTCCCGTCATCCATTGCTGGATTTCTCTTCTGGATGGATGCCATAGACGAAGTGTGGGAGCAAGTGGCGGCCGAACTTCATGCGGCGTTTGCCGGCTCCCAGGAGGCCGCCCGGCAGGAGGAGTCGATCCTCTACGTGGTGCGCAACGACGATCTTCTGGGGAGATCCGGCCCGGCACGCGCCATGGTCTCTGCCGGGTTGGTGTCCGGAGCACGCACCGCAGCTTTGGAAGGTGCGCGTAGAGGTTGGACCGCCAATGTTGTTGCGTACGACGAGGCGGTTTCGCACGGGGCCGTGCTGCAGCGAGCATTGACGATTCTCGAAGATGGGATCATCACCGGCGAATTGGTACATCTCGGGCCCGGCCACATCGGTAAGGCCCTGATATGAAGGGGACAGTCGTCGTCACGGGTGCCGCCCGCGGCATCGGGAGGGTGATAGCTGACAAATTGTCCGCTACGGGTCCCCTAACGGTTGTCGGGGTCGATCTCGCCCCTGAACTCGCACTTGCCGAAAACATCATGCCGGTGCAAGTGGACCTGACCACACCAGAAGGGCTCGAGGAGGTCAGGAAGACGGTCGAAAGCTTCGAACAGCCCTTGATCGGCCTGGTCAACAATGCCGGAATCACCAGAGACTCCCGGTTGATCAATCTCTCTCCAGACGATTTCGACGCCGTGATCGGGGTCAACCTGGGTGCGACGTTTAAGTTGTCGACCACTCTTGCCCCTCTGATCGCGCCGGGAGGCGCCATAGTTAACATCGCCTCCCGCGCATATTTGGGCAACTTCGGTCAATACAACTACTCGATGTCGAAGGGCGGGGTCGTCGGCTTGACCCGGGCAATGGCGATTTCACTGGCCCCTGACGTTCGGGTGAACGCCGTGGCCCCCGGCCTGATCGCCACGGAGATGTCAGTGGCGATTCCCGAAGAAATCCGCGACAAGATGGTGGCTGCGATTCCCCTGGAGAGAATGGGCACGCCGGACGAGATCGCCGATACCGTGTGGTTTTTGATGTCTCCGATTTCGTCTTATATCACCGGACATGTGGTGGTGGTTGGTGGTGGCAGATCGCTGACGTAGCCAATGAGGCACTGCCTCACAGTCCAATAACCGACCGGGCTGTCTCGACTTGCGAGACGAACATGTCGCCATTTTCTACCTCTGCAAGATGCTTCAAGCTGCTCTCCAGTTCTTGCCTGGCCCCGCTGACTCCCTGACCGAGGCGTGTGAGGGCTAGAAAGGCCGCAGCCAGCTCTACCTCGGCCTCACTACCTGCAATTTCGCCTCGCTGGCGCGCTGATTGGAACTCGGCGGCTGCATCGGCGAGAGCACCCGAAGTCAGTTGTTGTGCACCAAGCATCCAGTGGGCGCGGGAAATTGCCAGATCACCGCGATCCAGGTCTACCGCCATGACCAGATTGGAGCGTGCTGCCGCCAACCCTGCGGCAGCATCCGATTCCCTGATCTGCACCCCGGGCTCATTCCACCCGGCCCATGTAAACGATGCCAGGTCATACATCAAGGCCTTGGCAGAGCAGCGCAGCTCGTAACCGGCATCCTTTCCCGAGTTCTGAGCTTCTGCGAGGAGCCGGCTAGCGCCCGCATATGCAATAGCCGTCACCAAACCCAAATCTCGCTGTGTCCAGTAAGCCGTCTTCATAGACTCGCCAAACGCGTGGGCTGCGTCCATCGGATCGCTGATTTCGGCAAGACTCGCGATGGCTGCAAATGCTCCGCCCTGGTCCCCTTGCTCGACGACAGTTTCGGTATTGGTCACACCATGCTCCTTTGCTTCGAATGCGTCTCTCAACGCTCGGACTGTCCGACGGTGTCCATCGATCTCGCGTTCCACGGCGTACCAATAGCGCCCGATCAAGGCCGGTTGCTCTGACTGTGGGCTCCGCAGAACTCTTCGGATATCGACTAGTGGCATCTCGATAGCTCGCATCATCGCTATCAGGCGACCCTCATCGATCTGCTGCGGCGAGTACTGCCTGTATCCGCTGGCCGGATCCACACGCGCCGGGGACAACAAAGTCCGGTCTGCGTAAAGCCTCAGAGCCTTCTCGGTCAGGCCGGTAAGGCGGGCGAACTCCCCGATCGTGTAGTAGTGAGCTCCGTTGGATTCCATCTGGTGCCGATTATGCAGCCTGACCCAAGGTCAGAGTCAAGGGGCAAATTGCGACAGCCACGGACGACTCAGTAGTAATACCGGGAGACGGTCTCTGCGACCATCGCCGGCTTTTCCTGACCCTCTATCTGCATCGTCACAGAACGGTTGACCTGCAGACCACCGGCCACCTCGCTGACCGAGACCAATGAGGCGCTCGCCCTCACCCTCGATCCGACCGGGACCGGGGCCGGGAAACGAACTTTCTCTAGGCCATAGTTGATCGCCATCTTGGGCTCTCCCACATCGAGCGCTATCTGCGAGCCGAGCGGTACTACCAGTGCCAGGGTCAGGAAACCGTGGGCGATTGTCCCGCCAAACGGTCCCGCTGCAGCTTTATCGGGATCTGTGTGGATCCACTGGTGATCGTCAGTGGCATCGGCAAAGAGATTCACCCGGTCCTGATCGATCGTCATCCATTCCGAGACGCCAATCTCCGAACCGACCAGATCAAGGAGATTCTGAAGTATTTCCATCGTCTGATTGTTGCATGACCACTCAAGGACGCGAGTAAGGCTAAGTTTGGGGTATGGCCAAAGAGACGAAACTGATGGTCTGGATCGATCAGGACCTATGCACCGGTGACGGCATCTGTGAAGAGATCACGCCCGACGTGTTTGTAGGTCGCGACGATGGACTGTGGGTTGTAAAAGAAGAATCGAAACACTTTGACAAGACCGTGGTGTTCGATGGCGCGGACGCTCCCGACGGCGCACGAGGTTTGGCGCGGGTGCCCGACTCGTTGATCGAAGACACGATCGAATCTGCCGAAGAGTGCCCGGGTGAGTGCATCATGATCGAGCCCTACGCGGCCGACGCCGTTTACGACGGCTGAGGATCACCGGGCCCACCAACTAGTGCCAGTTCTCGATACCAAGGTCGACAAGAACTCTGAGGACTTCATCGCCAACCGCGCCGAGATGTTGCGCGGTCTGGAGGAGTTCGACCAGCTTGTAGAGAAGGCCATGCAGGGTGGTGGTCAGAAATACATCCAACGCCACCGAGAGCGGGGCAAGCTGCTGGCCAGGGAGCGGATCGAATTACTTCTCGACCGAGACTCCCCCTTCCTCGAGTTGTCCACGCTTGCGGCGTGGGGAACAGACAAGAACCTCGGCGCCAACCTCGTCACCGGTATTGGGGTCATCGAGAATGTCGAATGCGTGATCCTGGCCAACGACCCGACCAGCCAGGCCGGTTCATTCAACCGATATTCACTGGCCAAAAGTCTCCGGGCCATGGACATCGCTCGCGAAAATCGCCTGCCGCTGATCAATCTCGTCGAGTCGGGCGGCGCCGACCTTCCCGACCAGGCTGAGGTCTTCATCACCGGTGGGAAGTGGTTTCGCAACCTGACGCAATTGTCGAAGCTCGGAATCCCGACTGTCGCCATCGTCTTCGGCAGCTCAACGGCGGGAGGCGCCTACTTCCCTGCAATGTGCGACTACTCGATCATGGTGAAGGATCAAGCCAAAGTCTTTCTTGGCGGGCCGCCGTTGGTAAAGATGGCGACCGGTGAGGAGTCCACTGACGAGGAGCTGGGCGGTGCCGAGATGCATTCCAGGGTCTCGGGGCTTTCCGACTATTTCGCCCAGGACGAGCACGAAGCGATCCGGATGGGCCGCGACATAGTCAGCCACTTCAACTGGCGGAAGCTGGGCTATGGGCCGACGAAATCGGCCGATGAGCCGGTTCACGAAGTCGAGGATCTCCTTGGCGTAATTCCCAGGGATCTCAAGGTTCCCTTTGATCAAAGAGAACTCGTTGGTCGGGTCGTCGACGGGTCGAGGTTCGAGGAGTACAAGTCCCTGTACGGGATGTCGATTCTCACCGGTTGGGCCTCGATCCACGGCTATCCCGTTGGGATCATCGCCAACCAACAGGGTGTGATCTTCTCAGAGGAGGCCCAGAAGGCCACGGAGTTCATCCAGCTGAGCAATCGCTACGACACTCCTCTCATTTTCATCCACAACACGACCGGCTACATGGTCGGAAAGGAGTACGAGCAGCGGGGCATCATCAAAGACGGAGCCAAGATGGTGAATGCGGTGGCCAACTCCGAGGTCCCCCACATCACACTGATGGCGGGTGTTTCCTACGGTGCCGGCAACTACGGCATGTCGGGGAGGTCCTATGACCCTCGGTTTGTTTTTGGCTACCCCAATCACAAAGTTGCAGTGATGGGACCGAAGCAACTTGCCGGTGTTCTTTCGATCATTGCCAGAGCCTCAGCGGAAGCCAAAGGTGTCGAATTCGATGAGGCCGCCGATGAAAAGCGTCGCGCCGAAGTCGAGGCGCAGATCGAATACGAGGAGCAATCCTATTTCTCCACGGCGCGGGTGCGCGACGACGGTCTCATCGACCCACGGCACACCCGCCATGTCATGGGAATTGCTCTTTCCGCCGTTCACTCCGCTCCGGTCGAGGGCACGTCACAATTCGGCGTGTTCCGGATGTAGGTCAGCCGGAGAATTCCACCGTTACGTCGGTATATCCAAGGCTGGAGAGGAAACCGGTCAGAACCGTCGTTGCGTTCTCTTCGGCGGTTATGAGGATCCCTTTTTCTATCGATCCCTCGACCAGGGTGGTCTCGGCGATCTGTCGTGCCTCCGTCTCGAGTTGGGGATCTCCCTTGGTGAAGAGCCCGGTCTCACGGTCGAGAACGGTGGTCGCCTCGCTGTCGACGGCCACATACTGAATGGTGGCGTGGGGAACCGTCACCACCACCGAGCCGTCCTTCGCAACGTCGAAGTTGGATTCGGTCAAACCTGCCAGATCGATGCCTGCTCCGATGTTGGCCACGGCGAACATTCGCACGCTGTCTCCACGCGCCCATTCGAGCCACCCACCATCGGTCCCCTTCTCGACGATCGTGTACTCGACCATCTCGACCGTTGTGAGATTCGCCAGGTCCTGGACCGACTCGACCACAACGGGACCGACTTCGAGATAAGGCTTGGTGGCAAAGACGGCGGCCACGTCCGACGGTGTGGGGATGGCGCTGAGCACCCGGCTCACGCCGAATGCTGCAAGACCTCCGACGGCCATCGCAGCTACGAGCAACAGGGATCCAACAGTCATGCCAAACCTGGGGGCGGCACGTGTCGGGGTTTCAACTTGGGCGGTCACATGAACTCCTCGAAGAGACAACACTTATAATGACGAAGGACTCGGCGGAAAAGTTCCACGCGTTTAGCCTTTGACTCTCCATGATCCAAAGAGTCCTTGTAGCCAATCGCGGCGAGATCGCCAGACGAGTCTTCAAGACATGTCGACGCCTAAGTATTGCAACAGTTGCCGTCTATTCGGACCCTGATGCCTCAGAACCGCATCCAGCCGAGGCGGACGCTGCCATACGTCTACCCGGTGCCACCGCTGCCGAAACATACCTCAATCAGGACTTGATCCTGGCCGCCGCCAAAGAATCAGGGGCAGATGCGGTTCATCCCGGATATGGATTCCTCGCAGAGAATGCCGGGTTCGCAAGGGCCGTGATAATGGCCGGCTTGGTCTGGATCGGTCCGCCCCCCGACGCCATTGCTGCCATGGGTTCCAAGCTCGAGTCAAAAAAACTAATGAAGAAATCGGGAGTGGCCACCCTCGAGGCGATCGACCTCACCGGAAAGAAGCCCGAGGAGATCACGGCCGCCGCCAGACAGATCGGGTATCCGGTCCTGGTCAAGGCGAGTGCCGGTGGCGGAGGTAAGGGCATGCGAATCGTGGGAGAGGAGGCCACTCTCTCATCAGCGGTCGAGGCGGCCGTACGTGAGTCGGAAAAGGCCTTCGGCGACGGGACCGTCTTTCTCGAGAAGTATCTCCACTCTCCTCGCCACATCGAGATCCAGGTATTGGCCGACACACATGGAAACGTGGTCTCCCTTTTTGAACGAGAGTGCTCGATTCAGCGACGACACCAGAAGATCATCGAGGAGAGCCCGTCGCCAGCCATCGACGAACGGATGCGCTCCGAGATGGGAGAAGCGGCCGTCAAGGCTGCAGACGCCGTTGATTACACGGGGGTCGGGACCGTTGAATTTCTCTTTCAGAATGGGCAGTACTACTTCCTGGAGATGAATACGAGGCTCCAGGTCGAACACCCGGTAACCGAGATGGTCACCGGCCTCGATCTCGTGGAACTTCAGATTCTGGTGGCAAGTGGAGAGCAGCTGCCCCCGTCGGCCCTCGCACCAACCATCACCGGTCACGCTGTCGAGGCCCGACTGTACGCAGAAGACCCCGAGAACGAATACCTGCCCGTCACCGGAACGATTGACAGATTCGAGTTCCCATCGGATAGCCTGGTTCGCGTGGACTCCGGAGTGGAGTCCGGCTCCGAGGTTTCGGTCCACTACGACCCGATGCTGGCGAAGGTCATCGCCCATGGGCCCAACAGAGGGGCATCGGTGTCCACTCTGGCAGACACATTGCGCCGGGCACGGATCCACGGCTCCAAGACCAATCGGGCACAACTGGTGAGGATCTTGGAGCATCCAGAGTTTCTCGCCGGTAACACCGACACCCACTTTCTGATCAGGCACCCGGTGACGGAATTGGCGGCGGCCCTCGCCGACGAGGTCGCCGAGACTTATGCCGCCCGGGCTGCAGCTTTGGCCGATCAGGCGGTGGGGCGGGCCAACGCCCGGGTGTTGCGGACGATCCCGACGGGTTGGCGGAACCTACCGGGCGGCCCCCAGCAACGGGTGTACCGGGGGGAAGTCTCCGAGCATCACATCACCTATTCGATCAAGGGTGATCGGGTTGGCTTCGAGGGAGAGGATTGGGCCACCTTGATCGAGTGCACACCTGAGCGAGTTGTCTTCGATCTTTGCGGCACGATTCACGCATTCGACGTCGCCCGCTACGGGCCTGTGCGGCACGTGGACACCGATTTCACTCCAGTAAGGCTCGTCGCCATCCCCCGGTTCCCGACCAGCCGCGAGGACGATCTCGAAGGGTCATTGCGCTCGCCCATGCCCGGCAAGATTCTGCGGGTTGATGTGGAGGCTGGAGACCAAGTGAGCACCGGACACATCTTGATGGTCCTGGAGGCGATGAAGATGGAACACACGATCAGTGCGCCTTATGCCGGCATCGTGACCCAGGTGTTCAACGCCGTCGGGGACCAGGTGGAATCGGGAGCCGTTCTGGCGGTTGTTGAACCTGACTAGTCGCGCCCGAATGTCGCCTCCGCGTCATCGCGAAAAGTTTCGCGGTCCTGGCCCAACAGCACGAGTAGGTTCGGACGGGTGGACCTATCTGAACGAGGAGTGGTCATGAGAAAGAAGCGAAGCCGTTTCGCAACGATCCCGGCCTTTTTGCTCTTGTTGTTGGTCGTTACGCCATTGCCATCGGCCTTGGCAAGTCACGACACAGATCCAATCGGCGGCAACCTCCGACCCCTTGGGCACATTGAGGAACCGGCCAGCCTGCTGACCGGAGTCGGCGGAGGCAATATCCATACCGACATCGCCTTCTGGGGTAGGCATGCGTTTCAGGGAAGCTGGTTGGGCTTCAACATCCGGAACATCTCGGACCCCCGTAACCCCCAACAGCTGTCATTCACCAGCTGTACCGGCAATCAAGGGGACCTAGTCGTTTGGGACAACATTGTCGTGCGCTCGTGGAACTCGCCTGCTCCAGCCGGCGCAACATGTGATGGGCAACCGGTACCCGAAGGGTTCGAGGGCCTGCATGTCTTCGATTCAGGCAACCGGGCCGATCCGGTCCTCGTCGCCGCGGTCGACCTCAGCGATGGCGCCATACCGGGTCGTTGCGGATCGCATACTGCTACGGGAGTTCCTGACCTCGAGAATGGTCGTCTTCTCGTCTACAACTCGGGAAGCCAGTGCGAGGGCTTCGACATAGTCGAGGTCCCATTGTCCAACCCTTCGGCCGCCGCTTACCTGCGAACCGAGGATGCCGGCCGGGAGTGCCATGACACAGGAGTCATTCTGGGTGATGCGATGATGGCTTCATGCGCAGGTGACAACGGATTCACCACTTGGAGCATCGCCGAAGACCTCGAAAACCCGACTTTCTTGTACTCCGTGTCGGTGCCGGGCGTGGGGATCGGACATGGAGCCGGTTTCACGTGGGACGGCGAAGTCATAGTTTTCGTCCACGAGCCCGGGGGCGGAGTTGGAGCGAACTGTCAAGCGTCGAGCCCCGACAGTGACAAGACCATGTTCTTCTATGACGCCCGCACTGGAGCTCAGGTTGGTAGTTGGACGTTGCCTCGACCCCAATCGGACATCGAAAACTGCACACTCCACAACTTCAATGTGGTGCCACTCCGCTCGGGCGAATACGTGCTCGTTCACGGAAGCTACCAATCGGGGACAGCCGTACTGGACTTCACCGATCCGAGCAATCCGGTCGAGTTGGCGTATTCGGACCCGCCCCCAATTCCACCTCCAGGCGGCCCATTCTGCGGGGGTACTGGCTGCGAGATTGGCGGAGTGTGGTCCAGTTATTGGTACAACGGTCTGATTTACGAGTCCAATATCACGGAAGGCCTGAATATCTTCCGATTCAACGGGAAACAGACGACTTCAGCAATGGCGCTGGGTCATCTGAACCCACAGACTCAGGAGTTCACCATTCCGTAGAGCAACTGTGACCCGGTGGATGCGACACCCAGTCGCAGTCCACCGGGCCTCAGCGTCGTCCTCACCGAACCTGTCTTAGACACTCCCCAGGACGTCCAACACGTAGTCGATGTCCGCAGGGGTGTGGTCGGCATTGACTTGAAAACGGATCTCTTCGTCGCCTTTGGGGACTACCGGGAAGTTGAGCCCGGTGGCGAGTACCCCAGCTTCGTGCAACGTGGCGACGATGTGGCGGGTCCGGTCGGTATCACGGACCATGAGAGGCACCACGGGGTGCGGACCGGGAATGGTCTCCATCCCGAGCCCCACAATGCCGTTCTCGAATTTCGCGGTCATGTCGCGAAGGTGCGCGAGCAGTTCGGCACCCTCGGTTGAATCCAGGACATTGATCGCAGCAGTCGCGGCGGCGGCCTCGCCGACCGTGATCGGGTTCGAATAGATATACATGGGACCCCGTTCCCTCAGGTATTGGCCGGTCGTCTCACTTGCAGTCACATAACCGCCATTGACACCAAATGCCTTGCCTAGCGTTCCGATCAAGACGTCGGCGGAACCCTCCGTCTGCTCTTCGGTGCCTCGCCCGGTGTGGCCATAGGCGCCTACTCCATGGGAGTCGTCGACAACCAACACGACGTTCTCTTCGAAGTCCGGGTCGAACTCTTTGACGATCCTGGAAAGCTCGGACAAATCGGCGAAATCGCCACGCATCGAGAACACGCCGTCGGTGACCACTACAGCGCGGCGTCCCTGTCCCCGCGCCCGCCCCAGGGCTTCGGTGAGGGCGGGGTAGTCGAGATGGGAGTACACCTCGCGCCGGGTGGGTCGGGTCATACGGAGTGCGTTGATAATGCAGTTGTGGTTCAACTCATCGGAGAACACAACAGTCTCGGGAGTGACGAGGGAAGAAAGTGTCGAGACCACCGCCGCATAAGCGGATGAATAGATGACGGCAGCGGCCCGACCGTGGAACCACGCCAGCGTCGCCTCCAGATCAACGTGGGGCTGGTAGGTACCAGAGATGAAGCGGACGGCTCCAGGCCCAACGCCGAAACGGCGGGTCGCCTCCTCCTCGGCCGCAACCACCGCAGGGTGCTGGGTGACGCCGAGATAGCTGTTGGAATTCATCCTCAAATAACCGATCTCACTGCCGGCAAGGACATAGCGACGACCCAGACCGTCACGCGGTGGGATTACATCAGTAATCACAGACTCGGCACCCTTGTCGGTCCCGGCGTTCTTCAAATCGGAAACCTCGCCACTCAGAATGGCGTCGAGTCGTTCATGCGGCATACCCAGGGTTTAGCAGACCTCTATCGTGCGAGCATGACCGAACTTGGATTCATCGGCCTAGGAATCATGGGGACTGGCATGGCCAACAATCTGGTTGCGGCCGGTCATGATTTGTTGGTCTGGAATCGGACTATTTCCAAAGCAACGGCCGTTTCCGGCGCCGAGGTGGCCACGGACCCGGCTCAACTAGCGGCGAGCTGTGACGTCGTTTTCTTGTGTGTATCCGACACCCCCGACGTCCAGGAGTTGGCGCGAGGGCCTGAGGGTCTCATTGCGAGCAAGGCTGGCGGGACCATCGTTGACCATTCCACCATCTCGCCAGGGGCCACACGAGAACTTGCAAGTGAGGCAGCAGCGAAAGGCATCACGTGGATCGACGCTCCGGTTTCTGGAGGCAGCGAAGGAGCCGTGAACGGAACCCTCTCGGTGATGGCGGGGGGGGAGGGTGCTGCTCTCGACTCGGTCCGACCCTACATGGAGGCGTATGCGACCTCAGTGGTCCATGTCGGGGATACCCCGGGGTCGGGGCAAATGGCGAAAGTCGTAAACCAAACGCTTGTGGTTTTGAACCAACTGGCGGTCTCCGAGGCCCTCCTGCTGGCGGATGCTGCGGGTTTAAACCTCGAGGACACCTTGCGGGCAGTCGAAGGTGGAGCCGCCGGCTCCTGGATGTTGTCCAATCGCGGGCCACAAATGATTGACCGCGACTGGAGCCCCGGCTTCACAATCGACCTCCAGCAGAAAGACCTCAGGCTGGTCCTGGAAGCCGCAGATGAACTCGGGATCCCCGTCCCTGGGGTTGCCCTGGTATTCCAGCTATACCGATCGCTGCAGAGACGAGGGCTCGGATCTGAGGGAAACCACGCTCTGGTCAAGGCGCTTGAAGCCCTCGCCGATTTCGAGCTAGGCGGTTAGAGAAGGTCGCTGGCCAACCGGTCGACGTGACCCGTTGCCTTGATGTTCCGGTATTCCCCAATCACTTCGCCACCAGTATCGAGCACAAAAGTGGAGCGAATCAAGCCGATCGTCGTTTTTCCGTATGACTTCTTTTCCCCCCACGCACCGAGAGACTCGGCGAGCGAATGGTTTTCGTCCGACAGAAGGTCGAAATTGAGGCCCTCCAGTTCGCGAAATTTGGCGTTGAGCGGGGGTGGGTCGGGGCTCACCCCGACAACGTTGTACCCGGCCTCGAGGAACTGGTCGTGGTTGTCCCTGAAGTCACAGGCCTCGGTCGTGCAGCCACTGGTCATGGCCTTGGGGTAGAAGAACATGATCAGGTTCTTGTCCAGGTAATTGGCCTCCGAGACCTGTTCTCCGTCATGCTTTTTCAGATTGAACTTGATTGCCATGTCGGGAACGGTACTTCAATCGAACGGTCAAGCATCGGCCGCGGCATCGGCGGCCTCTTGCGAGTACAGGAAGGTGGACCCACCGGCGACGAAACTGAGCGCCGCAGGCAACCAATACGAAACGATGCGGAATACGAAGACCGGCGCAAAGGTCACCCCCGCCGAATATCCATAAGTTCCGAGGATGAATATGAGACCTCCCTCGACGACACCTAAACCTCCGGGTGTCCCCGGGAGCCCGCCTACCAGCGACGAGAACCCGAAAGCGGCGAGGATCTCGAAAACGCTCGCCTCGATTCCAAACGCGTACAAAACAAGTCCCAAGGCTGCAGCTTCGAGGCCGAGCCTGAGCCATATGTAGATCTGGGACTCGATGCCGGGCATGTGGTTGACCATCGTGGGCTCGAGCTTCTTGCGCAACGACGCCGGCAGGAACCGGTTCAACGAGCCCAGCCTGCCCGAGCCGAACATCAGGACGAGCCCGATGATGATCGCCAGGGGTGCAGCAACGGTGAGGCTGATCGAGGCGATTTGACCAGGAGGGCGTTCCAGGAGAATGGCGGCACCGGTCAAGATGAGCAGTCCCGAATAATTCAGCAGAACCGTCCGAATTGCAGGGCCGGCCGACGATTCGACCTCGTCCCGTACGGTCCACGACATCGCCACTGGAGTTATCGCACCCCCCGCCGGGATGAGCCTGGCAACACCTGCCCCCACCAGGGCGCCTTTAAAAGCCGAGAAGGGCTTCAGGGAGTGCCCGGTCTGCGCAACCGACTCGCGGAATAGGGACCCGAAGAACCACTTCGCCCCAATTTGAGCGACAGCAGCGATGATTATCAGGATCGCGGCGGACAGTGTGATCGGCGGTACCTCGACGTTTTGAAGAACGATGTACATCACCACGATGTAGAGAACAGCCGCCACAGCGGCTATCCAGATCACCTGTTTTGGCTTCACGGGTGAGAAGCCTCGTCAGCTGTGGCTCCGTAGTCGTCGGGCATTGGATCGGAGTCGTACAGGGCTCTACGCAGTGCATTATTGACACCCTGGGCGGCGTCGGCATTCCCCTGCATCCGACGGCTGACAAGGATGGTCGCCAGGAGCATGAGAAAGAGGACCTCAGGGCCATTTCGTCCCAAAGCGAAGGCTGTCAACGGCAGCAGCGCCCAACCAAGAAATCCAGCCAGGCCGCCGCCAATACGCCATCCGGCGACAGCCCACCCTCCAACCCAAACCATGAGAACAGGGTCCAGCCCGACAAGCAGGCCTGCGGACGGTGCCAATCCACGGCCTGACCGACCACGCATGAAAATCGACCAGTTGTGACCCACTACGGCCGAGAGCCCGGCGATGCCACTTGCTCCAATCCCCTGATCGAGCACAAGTCTCGAGATCAAGACGGGGACGAGACCCTTTAGCCCGTCCAATATGGCGCCGGCAATCCCCCAACCGACCCCAACCGACTTAGTGAGATTGCCCGCCCCGACATTGCCAGTTCCCGCCTCACGCAGGTCGACCCCGCGAAGACGCGCCAAAATCTGGGGGAAGGGAATCGACCCCACCAGATATGCCCCCACCAGAAGCAGCGGCCATGAGAACGAGTTGAGAAACCCGGCCATTGGCAAAAAGCTAGTGGCTTGGTTCGTGTGGGGCTAGTTCAAACCAAAAGAGATTCTTCGGCCAGACCCAATTCGAGCCGGAATACGCTTTCGGTCCCGTCACGGCGATAAGTGAGGGTGCCGCCCATGAGTTCCGCCAGTTGTTTGGCCACAGTGAGGCCCAGGCCGACCGAGCCCGCCACTCCAGCGTGTGCCGATGCATAGGGCTTGAATATGTGGGCAGCTTTGTCGTCGGGCACGCCCGAGCCGTTGTCGCGCACCTCGAGCCACACTCGTGACCGCTCGACTCCACCGAGGACGCGACGGTGGATCCCGCCGTAGCGTTCCATGTTGGTCAGGAGGTTCCTCAGGATTTGCCGCACCCTCGAGCCGTCGCCGATTGCCACCGGTAGCTGGGTCGGCACTTCTTCGAGATCCAAACCGACACCTTCCACTGCCTCAGCCAGCTGCTCCAAGAGGTCAATATCGCTCATGGCGACTGCAATCGTCCCCATCCCGGCCCGAGCTGCCACCAACAGGTCGTCGATGATGTACGACATGTCTCGAGCTTGGTCGGATATCAACTCGATTAGCTCGTCTTTCTCGGCAGCACCGATGTCGCTTCCGATCATCTCAGAAGCAAGTCCCACCACTGCTGTCAAAGGGGTGCGCAATTCGTGGCTTATGGATGCGACGAACTCGTCTTTGGACCTAATCAGCTCCTGCATCGCGTCTTCCTTCGCCTTCAGATGGGATATGTCTGTGAATGCAACCAGAACCCCGTCGGGCCTTTCCCCTGCCGAAGCATCGACGAATCGGGCGTTGAGGAAGAGTTCCCTACCGTCGAAAACTGGCGCACGAAACTCGTAGTCGGAGAAATGACTTCCTTCGAAAAGAGCGATGAGCACCTCGGCGTAGGCGTCGACCCACGCTTTGGGGAGTCTCTCCTCTGGGATCGGTCCCAGAAGTTTGTCTGGATCCTGGAGGCCAAGCAGATCGAATGCAGCTTGATTGGCGCGGATAACCCCTACGAGCGATGCGGCCCTACTAACGACTTCCGGGTACGCACCAAGGAACCCGCGAATCCGGTCCCGTCGCCCGGAGAACTCCGACTGGAGGTATGTCAGTGCTTGAGACCAGTCAGTTTCGATGACGGCTGTCGGTGAATGCTCGAAGAGGACTTGAAAGCGGTGATTGAGCGCCGACGCGGCCTTTCCAACCGTGTAGAAGATCGAAGCCGAAACGCCAAAAGTGATTGCCATGACCAGTCCCAACGACCACGGTCGGGAGGCGGATTCGGCCCATAACTGCGGCACCGCGATCAGGATGATGGCCACCCCGAAGGTCACCAACACCTGGTGACGTCGGACAAAGAGCATCGCAACCGACCCAGTGACCACAACGCCGAGGGCCGCCGGCAGAATTGTGGACTCTGTCCCAAATACGGCGAATGACGAAACGAGAGCGACGCCCGCGGCAGAGAAGGCCAAGCCCGCATTCTCCCTACCCATCACCGCTTGCGTAATCATGATCAGGGCGACCGCAGCAGGACCCACCGCACGAAGAATGAGGTCAACTTGTGCCGTCACAATCCCAACAGCCAGAAAGATGAGGACGACCATCGAGGCCACAGCGGCTCCAACCCTGATCACTCGACGGTGGAGGCGCGCCATGTCCTGGGGGGAACCGAGGACGGTCTCGGCAATTTGCAATTGCATAATTAGATCTTCGGCAGGAAATGCATGGAGAGTTAATGGTCTATCGACCCATTGCGAGCCGGACTGGAGTGTCTGCCCACAATCTTGATATCGTCTGCACGACTTACCTTTTCCACGGAGGGACCTAGTGGCCATCAAGATCACATACGCAACCATGTCTGCCGACAACGACGAGCTCAATAAGGCTTTCGACGCCGCCGTGGAGAGTGTCAAGGGCCGACTGGGACAGAAACACGGTGTATGGGTCAACGGCGAGCAACGTACGAATCGTGAGACGTTCGTCGAGTATTCGCCGGCCAATCTAGATCTTGTTGTTGGTGAATACGCCCAGGGAACCACGTTGGACGTGGACGACGCCATTGCCTCGGCCAAGGGTTTCGCCAGAGAATGGGAGCTTTGGGGTTGGGAGAAGCGTCGCGATCTGATGCTTACTGCCGCTGATGCCATGGACGAGCAATTGTTCGAACTGGCGGCACTCATGTCGTACGAGGTCGGCAAGAACCGCTTGGAGTCGCTGGGCGACGTTGCCGAGACCGTAGAATTCCTCCGCTACTACGCCCGCCAGATCACAGAAAACAATGGCTTTGTTACTCCTTTGAGCACCCTCAGCTCGCGAGAGACCAACACCTCTGTGTTACGGCCGTTCGGCGTGTGGGGCGTCATCTCGCCTTTCAACTTCCCACTGGCGTTATCAGGAGGCCCTTCGATTGGCGCCCTGATCACCGGCAACACGGTGGTGCTCAAGCCATCGAACACGGGCGCGCTCATGGCACTTGAGTTTTACGGGGTAATGAGGGAAGCGGGTCTTCCGGCCGAAGCTCTACACGTAATAACCGGTGGCGATGATGTGGGAGACCACTTCGCGCATCATGACGATCTCGATGGGCTCACATTCACCGGTTCGTATCCCGTAGGCATGTACCTCTATCGAACGGTCAACGAGAAACGGCCCAAGCCGGTCGCGGCGGAAATGGGGGGAAAGAACCCAGCGATTGTCACCGCGACCGCGGATCTCGACGTGGCGGCCCAGGGTGTTGTGCGCGGTGCTTTCGGTTTGAGCGGGCAGAAATGCTCGGCAACGTCGCGGGTCTACATCGAAGAGCCGGTATACGACGAATTCGTCGCCAAGCTCGTCGATGCCACCGAGGCGCTGACAGTGGGTGACCCCTTGGAGCAGTCGACTTTCATGGGCCCGGTGATCGATCAAGCAGCGGTGGATCGGTTCCAGAAGGCTGTCAATGAGGTCGAGGAGAGCGGGGGGAAAGTCCTGACCGGCGGCAAGGTCCTCAGCGAAGGTGCCTATTCCCGGGGCCACTATGTCAGCCCGACTGTCGTGGACGCGCCTCTCGATTCCTGGGTATGGAATGAGGAACTGTTCATGCCTTTCGTGGCGGTGACCAAGATAAAAGACCTGGATGAAGGTCTCCAGCGCTCCAACGATACAGAATTCGGCCTAACCGCAGGTTTGTTCACCGGCGACGAAGACGAGATCGAACGTTGGTTCAACGGCATTGAGGCAGGCGTTACCTATGTAAACCGTGCGGCCGGCGCCACAACAGGTGCTTGGCCGGACATCCAATCCTTTGGCGGATGGAAGGGCTCCGGCACGTCAGGGACCGGTGGCGGTGGGCCCTGGTATCTTCGCCAGTTTCTCAGGGAGCAGTCGAGAACTCTGGTCCAATAGGCCCGGGGGTTTCAGGAGCGATGCGGTCCTATTCGAATCGGACAGTCAGACCATCAGGGCCGGTGAGTTGGAGCCCTTCGGAGGTCTCAACCGTTTCGACGCCCAATGTCTTGAAGTGCTCTTTCCAACGGCTGGCGTCTTCGACAATGAAGACAAAAGGATCGGCTGCGACGACAGGTGCCTCCACCAGTTGCAGTTGATGTCCCTCCGCTGCCTGCAGGATTGTGCCGGAGACCCCGCCGCTTGCTGACCTCACGCGGCTTAGGCCAACGGTGTTCTCCAAGAAACTGATCGCCGACTCGAGTGAGGCAACCCGCATGGTCTGACGGGTAGCCACTATCCCTCCTGGGGCGCGACTTGGACCTTTCCCGGCCAAAACTTCGTGGGCCTCCTCGATGGTGAACCGACCGGCGGTGACTTCACGGCCCACGACCACTCCACTCAGTCGACGACCCGCCGACTCCAGCGCTACGAGGCGTCGGAGGTCTTCGAGATCGCGGACCCCGCCCGATGCAATCACGGGCTCTTCGATAATCGCCAGGGCTTCGGCAAGTATCTGAAAGTTTGGAGGATCATTGAGAGCGTCCCGGCCTGCCTCGGAAACCAGGAATGCGACCACCCCTGCAGACGACATTTCGATCATGACCTCTTCCATATACCGGCCGCTGTTCTGCGTCCAGCCCCTGGTCGCGATCTCTTCGTCTGATCTCACGTCGAGTGCCACAACCATCTTGTCGGGGTTCTGGCGACACAGGTCCCAAACCATGTTCTGGTTCTCGATAGCCGCCGTGCCCATGACGATCCGCCACGCCCCCTCAGAGATGAAGCGGTTGGCCTCGGCTTCGGATCGGATTCCACCGGCCACCTGGATGTTGGCGTCAACAGACGTGATCAGCTCGTGGATCATCGCTCTATTCCGGTCATCTCCATATGCCGCTGCATCGAGGTCAACGATGTGGAGATGGGTTACTCCCTGCTCGACCCAACTGCGCGACCGGGCAATGGGGTCGTTGTCCAGCGGGATGGCCTCGTCGAGGCCACCGTGGGGCAAACGAACTGACAATCCCCCCAATATGTTGACCCGGGCATATAGATCCATGCCTGAAACCTAGCGACCCTGCGCCAACATTGAGTCAGGAACCATCTCCAGATCGCAACCAACACCGATCTCAGTCGAGCCCGAGTGCCTTCTCCGCATCGTCGAGCGTCTGGCCACCTGCGAGCACGGGTGCAAAAAGGTCGCCAAACCTCTGAACCCGATCCCACATGTTGGCGATGGTGACATCGCCGTTCTTCAGCTCGGACACCTCTTCCCATGTGAGCGGAATGGAAACCGGGGCACCTTCGATGGGTCGGACCGAATACGCACTTGCCACAGTCTGACCCGATGCATTTCGGTTGTGGTCGACGAAAACCTTCCCTTTTCGCTTTGGCTTGTCCCACTCCATGGTGAAGTCGTCGGGGTTGGCTGCGGCGAGATATGACCCAACCTCGCCGACAAACCTGCGGACTCTCGCATAGTCATGGACCGGCTCGAGAGGGACATAGACGTGGAGCCCTTTGGAGCCCGAAAGCTTTGGATAGCCAACCAATCCGATCTGCTCGAGTGCCACCTTGAGGAGCTGACCCCCGGCGATCACCTGATCCCACGAGGAGCCCTCGGCAGGATCGAAATCGAATATGGCATAGTCGGGCTTCTCGAGGTGCCCCTCCCGGGAATGGAAAGGATGGACCTCGATGCAACCCATGTTTGCGAACCACATCATTGCTTCGCGACTGTCGGCAAGGAGGAAGTCGATTACCCCGCCCTGTGAATCTGACTCGACAGGGGTGAGTCGCATCCAGTCCGGCTGGTGACCGGGGGCCCGCTTCTCGTAGAAGGACGACCCGTTGATCCCGTCCGGATACCTGTTCATCGATAAAGGACGGCCTTCGAGGTGAGGTAGCAAGACGTCTGAAATCGACCCGTAATACTGGATCAGATCGCCTTTGGTGTACTCGCTCCCGGGGAAGAAGACCTTGTCGAGATTGGACAATCGCAGGGGTTTGTCAATCCCGACCGGGATGAAATGCTTGCCTTCTTTGTTGGCCTGGATCGGGTTGGGGAAGTCGATCGACCCTGACGAGATCGGGCGACCCTCTGCTTCGAGTTGTGTCTCTTCGAACTCTCTCACCTCAGCCCAAATCCTTTCGTGGCTGTCATCGTCGCGGGCTTCGGAGATAACCGTTAGCGAGATCTCTGCTTCTGCCGAGGCCTGAAGCATCGGAGTGATCCTTAGAGATCCGTCCCCGTATGGGACGTGACGGATCTCGCCGGCCTGCCCGAACTCATTGTCGGTGAATTGGGTATGCAGAGGCTGAATCATCCAACCGGGAAACGAGTCGGATACAAATTTGAGAATCGCACCAAACGCTTCCGCCGTGGTCAATCCACCACCAGTCATAGCGTGTAAGTGGGCCCAGTCGATCACCGGCCTGACAAATGGAAACCGTGCCGCTACATGGGCAATGTCGCCCAGGGTGCCAAACGACCGATCGTTGCCGGCCGTTTCCAGACCCAGGCCAACACCGAGGTTCTCGACCTTGGACCGTATCGACTCCAGCCTGTCCGTGACTCTAGCCATCAGCACTTCCGGCGCCTCACCATGCGTATGGCCGAGATGAGCCACGATGATCGGGGCACCGAGCCAATCACCGATCTTCATGCTGTGCTCCAGCGCCGAGACCGCTTGTTTTCCCCGGTCGTCCTCGACCACCGTGAGGACGGCGAAATAGGGGGCGTGGATCGACAGTTGAACACCTCGTTCCCGTGCCAGTTCACCGAACTGGCGGCACTGCTTCTCCTTCCAGGGGAAATCCTTGACGAAGGGCAGTTCCAAGGCTGTGTGTCCGGCCTCGACCAGAATGTCGAGAAACGCAGCATCGCCGGGCCCATTCGGGGGGAGCTTGGAAATGCCGAAACGGATCACAGTGTGAACAGGATATGGCAGTCGGTATCCTGATCGCTCGCGACCCGTGGGTCCCTAGCTCAATTGGCAGAGCAGCGGGCTTTTAACCCGAAGGTTCGGGGTTCGATTCCCCGGGGACCCACTTCAGAAGAGTCAAGCGTGGCTTGGCCTTTCATCGAGACCTCACATCGACGCCATCGAGCACCTGGCTGAAGAAAGGGCCGACGTCTACAACGACGTACTGGGTGGGGCGACAGCTCCAGTGGAAGTAAGGCTCGGCATCGGCGAGCGTCTGCTATGGCGTCGGCCCAAGACCGCCAAGGCATACGACAAGCACGTCTTCGTCGACTCCTCTGGACAATTCTTCGAGGACTTCAAGTCGTCCTGGGAGATCGATCTCCTGGCGGAGGAGATCTCCGAGGACGATGTAGTCGGTTGGTTCCGAAACCGAGATCGGCAGCGGACCAGTCTCCGCGTGCCCTATGAGCAGAAAGGCCGATGGCTGCCGATGTATCCCGACTTCATCTTCGTTCGCGAGGTCGATGGCAAGGTCGTCGTCGACATCCTCGACCCCCACGACCCGACACGATCAGATGCGGTGCCTAAAGCGAAAGGACTGGCCCGATACGCAGAGAAGCACCGAGCCCGTTTTGGCCGAATTCAGATAATCGCCAAATTCGAAGATCAGCTTCGTCGACTAGAACTGACCAACGGGGACGTCAGAAAGGCAATCGAAGTCGCCGAAACGTCCGATGCTCTGAGTCACCTGTACGAGACCATGGGGCAACACTCGGATCGCTGAAATTTGCAGTTCGAATCATCCAAACGGTCCGAGTGGACGGCGAAGCGACGAGATCCAGCGGTCGGTCTGAGCAGGGGTTTCGCCTGGCGAATCCGGGGCGACTTGAACACCTACTCTCCCTGATCCGTAGATCTCCAAGCGGCGTACGTGAGCATCCATGAGGGTCCAGTCGGCCTGGTCGCTCACGTCGCTGGCTCGATATCGATCCACAACTTTCCAGGGCAGTCCACAACGGATGGCTCCCAATATGGCTCCCACGTCAACGCGCTGATCGACAGGCTCGACGGCCAGGCTCGATCTCGTCCAC
>JBGSYD010000015.1:0-308528 GCA_041751055.1 Acidimicrobiia bacterium
CCTGTTGAACGTTTCACCCGACCGGGCCACCGCAGCCACCGACCATCTCACCTACCTGGCCAAATCACTTCGCGGACCGGACGAAACCCGCACCCTCGACCAACTCCGCGCCGACATCGCCATCGACCTGCTCTGCGGCAGCCCCCTCGCCAAACCCACCCGAAAGGGCGTCGTCGACATCCACGTCGACCTCAAAACCCTCACCGAACTCGACAACAACCCCGGAGAACTCGCCGGATACGGACCCGTAGTCGCCGACATCGCCCGCCAAGTCGCACAACAACAAACCAAATCGGTATGGCGGTACACCGTCCATCATCCCGAAAGCGGCCAGGTCATCGGTAACGGCACCACCCGCAAAAGATCAGCCAACACACGACAAACACGACACGTGCAGGCTCGTCACGACACCTGTGTTTTCCCTGGTTGTCGAATGCCATCCACCCAATGCGACCTCGACCACTGCATCCCGTACTCAAAAGGCGGCCCTACATGCTCTGGATCCCTCCGACCACTCTGTCGGTACCACCACACCCAAAGACACACACGGCACTGGACCTACCAGCCTCTACCCGACGGCGACCACATTTGGACCAGCCCCACCGGCCACCAATACACCACCAGCGGACGGTCCCCACCCTGACGGATCCGCCGGGGCACGGGTAGTGGAAGGGCAGTTCTTCCAACTCCACTATTTCGTCAGTCATTCAACTAATCACAAGCCGGGTCAGGTGAAACACGGCTGCGCCCAATGACAGAATGCCAACTAGCGAGCGCCTGAACAGGGCCGCTCCGATGATGCCACCTGCGGCCGCGGCCAGTCCAGGTGTCACCGCCGGGTCACCCTCGGGTGCGAGTAGCCCAGTGGCCGCGATCGCGACGAAGAGCGCCAGGGGGAACACATCGAGGAAGCGACCGATGCCTCCTTTGGGAACGGGTCGGTGTTTGGCTAGGAGCGCTACGCGCGAGGCATAGGTGATCACGCCGACCCCGATCACCAACAACAGATCACTCACTGACAAGCACTCCGATAACAGCTGCCACGACCGCCGCTGTGGTCACCTGCCAGGCCGGCGGAACAGTTGCGACGGCAATCAGGGTTGCCGCAACACTGGCGGCAACAACGATCCAATCCCGCCTGGAGTGGACCATCGGAGCAGCCAGGCCCAGGAACAGAAGACCGAATAGAACGCCGATGCCCACAGCCTCCGGATCGATCGCCGCTCCGAAAGCCACGCCAACTGCTGTGCCAATAATCCAACCCGCTGAGGAGAAGGGCGTCCGCCGCTGTCTTGTAGGCAACCAGGTCGTCAACATCGGAATCAGCGGCGCGGAGCGTCAGCCCAAAAGTCTCATCGACCAGCACAAAAGCCAGTCGTAATCGAGTTGGAGCAGGGCGGGGTCCGATCAACCGATTGAGAGTGGCAGCCATTGGGAGATGACGTAGACCCAGCCCCGTTGCCGCCACCAGCACCGGGATCGCTCCTGCTCCGGAGCCCAGGAGCCCGACCATGGCGAACTGCGCGGCGCCGGACACGATGACTGCCGAGGAAACAATGGCGAGCCAGGGCGCAAAACCAACCTCCAATGCGAGAACTCCATAGGCAACACCGAAAGCGCCAACCGCCAGGAAGATGAGAATCGAATCCCTGAGCCCTTGCCGGAACGAAGGACTGGAGAACATCACCGGATGATAAGGGCGTCAGTCATAGACCCCGGCCAGATAGGCCTTGCCGTCAGCGACCACACAAAGGAAGGCTCCCACCGAAGTCACCAATTGGTAGCGATTGGCATCACGCTCCCCCACCCACCACCTTCCACTCAGCCGCCACGGGCCACTCCAGGTGAGAACAGGTTCCCAGCGGGCCCCCAGACGCACCCGGGAAGGCAGACCCTCATCCCACTCCACTTCAATCGGCTGCAAACGTGGCGGGACCAAAGCGGGCGAAGGTTGAGGCGTTGCCCCGGGCCATGGTGCCTCAGGATCGCGCTCGACCTCGGATTCGGGCTCACCCCAACGTGACCACGACACCCGTTCCGCCGGCATGCGCCCACCCTGGACCCGCCCCTGTAGGACACCATCAGGTCCCAGGATCGCCTGGGCCCGGGCCAGCGCCCGTTCTACTTCGATCTGGGCCGTCTCATCACGGAAAATGCCCAACTGACGTCCTTCACCGGACAGGTCGAACGGGGCGATACGAAGCCTGACGATCCCACCGGGGATCCCACCGGACTCGACCCATGCCCGGAGTTGCCACCACACCCGATCGGTCAATGCCCGTTCGGTGAAAGGATCGGCCGAACGCCATATTCGCTCCCGTACCACCCCAAGAGCGGGTTGGGCAAGGATGGCCACCTGATGTGGGGCGACTCCAGAAGACCGGAGCCGGGTCAACATCCGATCGGAGAGATTCTTGGCAGCAAACGCCACCGCATCGAGATGCTCCAACGGGTCTTCAAATTCCATCTCGACCGACAACTCAGCAGGTATCTCCCGGGGCTCGGCCCGTCGATCCTCACCACTGGCCAGACGATGGGCCACGACACCGTCTGTGCCAAAACGAGTGGCCAAAGCTTCACGGGGAAACCGGGACAGGTCACCAAGAGTGGAAACCCCCAACCAACGGAACGTGGCGATCAAAGAATCGCTGGCGAAACTCTCCCGCAAAGTCTCCAGGTCGAGACCGGAGAGAAAAGCGTGGGTGTCAGCGACTACCAGTGGCTCGCCAAGCCCGGCATGGGCTGCCGCCCACCTGGCGGCAAACGGGCCATCGGCGATTCCGAGCAGGGCCTCCCCGCCACGAACATCCCCGATCAGCTTGTCGATTTCCTTGCCCACCCGCTCGGCAAGGGAATCCTCGCCGCCATAGAAGCGGACTGCCCCCGAGACGGGGACAAAGATTAGACCCGGGCTGACCACTTCAACTCTGGGGATCAGGTCTTCGATAACGGCCACCACCGACTCGAACCGTCGGGCTTCCTCACCGACGTCCCTCTGCAGGATGGTGGCAAACGGCGCCAGCGCTTCGGCCTCACGTCGCGGCATGCCCAGGGCAACCCCGGCATTGATTACCTCCGGTGTGGCTCCGGTGACCCGATCATCGACAACGAGAAGGGGCTTACCCGACGGCGCGTCGGGCCGGGTCAGCGACCACATCGGAAACCACACGCACAGTGTTCGTCCCTTCATCTTCCACCTTTTTCAACATGCCCCGGCCTCCACCATCGGCCTTCATGAATATGTTCCGGCCTCCATCATCGGCCTTCATGAATATGTTCCGGCCCCCATCATCTAGCTCGAAGCGCCGGGTGGTGCCCGCCGCCCCCTTCCCGGATGCTTCGAGGAGGAGACGTCTACGTTTCAGATGCCCATGACCCTGATCGGCTCCCTCCCAGGTGACCCCCAGGGCCCTCAAGCGGAGATGGGAAACCCCGGAAGGAAGTCCGGCGCCCATGGGACGGAATGCCACCAACGTCTTGCGGGCTCTGGCCAAAGCGGCAAGACGACGCAGATCCTGGTCTTTGACACCAACCGGAACTTCGGCATACAAGGCGGGAACACCCTCGAGCAGAGCGGCGGTCACCTTGGTCCAGAGCGGGATCTCACTGCAACGGACGATCACCAAACTTTCCGCTTCCACCCCCGCTTCCCATGCAGCCTCTGGCGAGATCCAACCCTTGGTGTCGAGGACGACAACCGCCCCGGTCTGTGATGGCTGGGCCAGCAAACTCAAGCCGAGGCGGGTCAAACCCGAACCTGACAGCCCGACCAACTCAGTGATCCGACCCGGTTGCAGGGTGAGAAAGTCGTTCGTTTGCCCGCCAAAATCTTTGATTCGGTGTGTTGATAGATCGACGTTTTCTCTGCCCATGGGGCACTTCACTCTATCGAACATACGTTCGACTGGCAAGAAGGAATAGTCTCATCACATGACCTACACCACGATCACCTATGGCGTCGAAGACCGGGTCGCCACCATCACCCTCAACCGACCGGAGCGGCTCAACGCCATCAACGACGAGATGCCTGGCGAGATTCGTTCAGCGGTGGAGGCCGCCAACCGCGACGATGACGTGCACGTGATTGTGCTCGCCGGTGCGGGACGCGCTTTCTGCGCCGGCTACGACCTCAAGGAGTACGCCGAGAAACCGAACAACCCTCTGACCCAAACAATGCCATGGGACCCGATGATCGACTTCGACCTCATGTATCGGAATACCCAGGACTTCATGAGTCTCTGGCGGTCCTACAAACCGACGGTCGCCAGGATCCAGGGGTACGCCGTCGCCGGTGGGTCGGATATGGCGTTGTGTTGTGACCTGATTGTCATGGCCGACGACGCCAAGGTCGGCTACCCACCCACACGCGTATGGGGATGCCCCACTACTGCCATGTGGGTCTACCGGATCGGGGCTGAACAGGCCAAACGAATGTTGCTCACCGGAGACCTCATCACCGGCTCCGAAGCGAAGGAAATGGGTCTGGTGGTGGACGCCGTACCGGAGAGCGAGCTCGACGAACGTGTCCAACAGTTGACTGACCGCATCAAGGGCGTGCCACGGAACCAGCTGATGATGCAGAAACTGATGGTCAACCAAGCCTACGACAACATGGGCCTCGCCTCGACCCAGATGATGGCAACGCTATTCGATGGCATCACACGTCACTCCCCCGAGGGCCTCTGGTTCAAGCAGCGCTCAGAAGAGGTCGGATTCCAACAGGCGGTCCGAGAGAGGGATTCAGGGGAACCGATCGCCGAGGGTGTCAGCAGGCGGAGGCCCTAACCCTAAGGACGAGGCGGCACATAGCAATTGGCGCTGTCCGGTCGGACTTCCCACGGCAGCCAGACGCCATCGTCTATCCGATATGCCACTGATCCAGTGAACTGATCCTCCGACGTCAGCAATATGTAACAAAGTTGGGGGGCGTCTGTCGTTCCGAACGGCACAGAGTCCATGATGATCGAAACCAGCGTGTTCCCACCGGGGCCCATAGCCCTGAGGTCCTCGAAGTCGAAGGAGCCATCGGGATGGCTAAGTGACTCGGCAGCGGCATCATTTCCAGCAATCACGTGCCTCCACCAGTCTTCGGAGACCTCAAGCGCCACCAATGGATCGAAGACCGCTTCGTAGGCACTTGGAGGTTCCTCGCCGGAGAATGCGATGAGCACCCCAACTGCGACGACGAGCAATACCGCCGCCACGGCGACTGCCACGGCCGTTGCCTTCGCCGACTTGGAACGGTTGTCAGAGTCGGTCACCACAGGATCGTTCATGACATCAGGCCTCTTCGAGCTCTTCGATGGTCTTGGGCCAGTCGTCCTTGAGGAGTCGGGACAACGACCGGTCTGCGAGCAATTTCCCTCCCGTCTGACAGGTAGCGCAATAATTGGTTTCGTTGGACGCGTAAACAATTCGCTGGACCTTCGACCCACACCTGGGGCACGGTTCGCCGAACTTGCCGTGCACGGCCATGTCATCGCGAAAGGCGGTGACCTTGGTCGGCCACCTATCCCCTACCTCGTCCCGTAGACGCTCGGTCCAGCTCTGAAGCGATTCGACGACGGCACGATGAAGCCTCGAGGTCTCGTCATCACTCATCTGCCCCGTCCGTTTGACCGGGGACAGCTGCGCCAACCAGAGGATCTCGTCGGAAAAAGAGTTTCCTATGCCAGAGAAAATCCTGGGATCCGTCAGAGCCCTCTTGAGGGTCCGGTTCTCCTTGCGCAATGCCTGACCAAATCGCTGTGCATCGACCTCGAGCGGTTCGACACCTCCCCGATCGAGGCCGTCGACGCCCTCATAACCTCGAAAAAGCCATATCCCTGCCCGTCTCTTGGTGCCTTGCTCGGTCAAGAGGACGGTACCCGGGTCGAAGTCGAGGGCGGCCAGGCCCACTTTCTTAGGGATCGCCTTCCGGGGAGTTTCCCAGCGCAACCTGCCCGCCACCATCAGATGGATTACAAGCCACAAGTCATCTTCGAATTGGAAGGCAATTCGTTTCCCGACCCTCTTGATTCCCGTGACTTTGAGCCCTGACGGGGCATCGTATGGGGGGTCGAACGTGCGCAGAACTGACGGTGAAGCAACTCGAACCGAGCGAAGGGCCTCTCCGATGACACGCTTCTCCAGAGACTCGATATAGACGACAATGTCGGGTAACTCGGGCACCTGGTCAACGATTCGGATGCCGAAGGACGTCGGTGAACATGACTGCCACCGATACGATGAGGCCTCCGGCCACAAATCCGTAGCCAAGAACGTCATCCGCATCGAAACGGATCTCCCCGAGCACGACCAGAGCGAGAATTATCAATCCGGCCAGCAAGCCCAGAGTCGCCATCCGTACCGTTCGGTTGGCGACATTTACCGCCACCCCGATAATGCCGATCAGAAGGCCACCGACGACGAAGGCAAACCAGAACTGCGATCCAGGCTCGAGTTCGAGCAGTTCGGTCGAGGTAGTTGCAGGCTCGGGCCGCAAGATCCAGCCACCAAGTGCGACGAGGAGTCCACCGAGAATCCTGCCATAAGTGCCAGGGCTGCGCTTCATACCGGCATTGTAAGGAAACTCTGGGGATGCGACCGGGTCGACAAACAGAAAAGGGATGACGCCGCAGCGCCATCCCTTCTCAACTATTGCTGAGCTGAATCAGTCGTTGTCGGAGCTGAATCCATCGTCAAAGCTAGGAGCAGCGCGTCGGGCGCCACTCTCGCTTGCTGGCGCCGATGTGGTTGAACTCGGCGACCGGTCACGTGAATGACCGCTGTCGCTGTGAGTGGTTCCACCGTTGCTACTCCCGCGATCGCTGGTGCGACCACCACGGTCACCACCACGCTCACCACCACGCTCACCACCACGGTCACCGCCACGACCACGATCACCACCGCGACCACCACGGTCACCGCCACGACCACGATCTCCACCGCGACCACCACGGTCACCGCCACGACCACGATCACCACCGCCTGATGGTGCTTCTGGGTCGGGGAGGGTGGCCCCGGGAAGGGCATCGACGAGTTCGAGGCTCACCTTGCCGCGTTCCAGGTCACGCACCCGAACCTTCAGCGAATCGCCATCAGAGAGGTAGTCCTCTACGACTTCGACTCGCTTGGAGCCGTCGAGCCGCGAGATGTGGAGAAGCCCGTCGCGTCCCGGGAGGATGTTGACAAAAGCACCGAATTTGGTGATGTTGACAACCTTGCCCTCATAGACCTCGCCTACCTCGACCTCGGGCGGGAAGGCGATTTGCTTCACGCGTTCCATGGCAGCGGCAAGAGCCTCGCCATCGTTGGAGGCAATGCGGACAATTCCCTTGCCATCCGCCTCTTCGATTTCGATTGCAGCGCCGGTAACTTCTTCGAGCTCACGGATAACTGCGCCCTTAGGACCGATGACCTCACCGATCTTGTCCTTGGGAATCTCAATCGACTCGATACGTGGTGCCCAGGCGTTCATTTCCTGACGCGGCTCGGAGATAATCTCGTTCATCGCCTTGAGGATGTGGAGACGGGCTTCCTTGGCCTGATCCAGCGCCCTCGCGAGCACCTCCGAGGGGAGACCCTCGATCTTGGTGTCCAACTGCAGCGCAGTGATCACATCGGCAGTACCGGCAACTTTGAAGTCCATGTCGCCGAGGGCGTCTTCGGCCCCCAGAATGTCGGTCAAAGTCACGAAGTTCCCATCCGAGTGGATGAGCCCCATCGCAACGCCGGCTACTGGTGCCGAGATCGGCACGCCTGCGTCCATCAGCGAGAGGCTGGAACCGCAGACAGAGGCCATCGATGACGAACCATTGGAGGCGAGAACCTCGGACACCAAACGCAATGCGTATGGGAATTCGTCAGGAGTCGGAACAACGGGTAGCACTGCCTTCTCTGCAAGTGCCCCATGTCCGATCTCACGTCGCTTGGGGCCACGCATGAACCCGGTCTCACCCGTTGAGAACGGAGGGAAGTTGTAGTGGTGCATGTACCGCTTGGAGTCCTCGTTGGCGAGGGTGTCCAGCATCTGCTCCATCTTCAGCATTCCCAGTGTGGTGATGTTGAGGACCTGGGTCTCTCCTCGCGAGAAGAGAGCCGAACCGTGGGTGCGTTCGATGACGTCGACCTCCACCGAAAGGGGTCGAACGTCGGTGAGCCCCCGGCCGTCGAGCCTGATGCCCTCGTCGATAACACGCTGGCGCGCCAACTTCTTGAACACCGACTTGAAGGCTGCCTTGGCTTCACGCTGGCCCACCGCGTCGTCTTCTTCGAGCCCGAGACCGGCAATAGCCGACTCCCGTGCCTCCGATTCGGCGCTCTGGCGCTCCTGCTTGCCGGCAATCTTGACGATTTCGGAAATCGGGCCGGCTGCGGCTGCTTCGACCTTCGAATACATCTCGTCGCTGTAATCGCTGACCACCGGGAATTCCACATGCGGTATCTCGACCTGGGAAGCCAGTTCGAGCTGCATGTCGATCATCTGACCGATGTACTCCTTCGACTCCTCAAGGCCTCTGGCCACCGTGTCCTCATCTGAGGGAGTATCACCATCGGCAACGAGTCGCAGACCATGTGGTGTGGCGCCGGCCTCGACCATCGTGATGTCAACCTGTCCCGCACTGTTGCGGTGACCGGCGACAACGAGTTCGAACACCGACTCTTCGAGTTCGTCGGTTGTCGGGAAAGCCACCCACTCGCCCTTCTTGAGACCGAGACGGACTGCGCCGATTGGGCCTTCGAACGGGATTGGGCTGACTGTCAACGCGGCAGACGCGCCGTTGAGAGCAACGACGTCGAAAGCGTTCTGACCATCTACAGCGAGGCTGGTCCCAACAATGTGGGTTTCACAACGGAAACCTTTGGCAAATGACGGGCGCAACGGGCGATCGATAAGACGGCAAGTCAGAATGCCTTGCTCGCTGGGACGTCCTTCACGACGGAAGAAGGATCCGGGGATCTTTCCGACTGAGTACATCCGTTCTTCGAAGTCGACCGTCAGGGGGAAGAAATCGACTCCCTCACGAACGCTTCTGCTTGCTGTGGCAGTAACCAGAATCTGGGTACCGCCGAGTGTGGCTACTACGGCGCCGTCTGCCTGGCCGGCAAGTTTGCCGGTACTCAGGGAGACTTCTTTTTCGCCAATAGTGCCACGCACTATTTTTTCGGGCACTAAGTGCTCCTTGCTTGTAAGGAGCCGGCAACCTGTTGGCAGTGGTCATGTCTCGGCTTGATGGCTCGGGCTCCATCTTCGCCCTCGCGTTGATAGCTCGGGCTCTGAGACATCGCCACTGACAACCGGGTCGGCTCGTTCTACTTGTGTGGTCTCGACCGCCGTGATGGGGTCGAAGCTGGGAGACGCTAGGTCTCCATAAACATGAAGAGCGTGAAACGCTCCTCATGTAAATCTTGGTGTTATCTACGAAGGCCTAGTTTGGCGATGAGAGCTCGATATCGCTCTACATCCTGTCTCCGCAGGTAGTCGAGGAGACGGCGACGCTTGCCGACCATCATCAACAGCCCACGGCGGTTGTGGTGGTCGTGCTTGTGCTCACGAAGATGCTCGGTCAGATGGTTGATCCGCTCTGAGAGCAACGCCACCTGGACTTCGGGTGAGCCGGTGTCGCTTTCGTGTGTGCCGAACTCGGCAACAATTTCAGTTGGTGTTTTCATTACACGTAAAACCTGATTGGTTCTGAGGGAACAGTGGTAACTGTAACAGAACCACCATTTCAACCCGTAACCGTAGCCAGTATCCGCCGGGATTCGTCGACGTCATCATGCATCTGCGCAACAAGCTCGTCAACAGTTTTGAACTCCAACTCGGGTCGGAGCCGGGAAACGAACTCCACTGTCAGGTCCTCTCCATAGATGTCATCGTCGAAGTCGAGCAGGTAAGTCTCCACCATGCGCGCGCCACCACCGAAGGTCGGACGCGTTCCGACGTTGGTGGCTGCTGAATAGGTGACACCCTTCACAGTCGCCAGAGTGGCATAGACGCCATCTGCCGGAAGAACCTTTCGCGGCGCCGGATTCAGATTCGCCGTCGGGAAGCCAATACTCCGTCCGCGTTTGTCTCCGTCCACGACTGTGTTAGACATCCGATAATACGAACCAAGCAGGGTGGCGGCGGTCTCCACATCTCCTAAGGCAATCAATTCGCGAATCTGAGAAGACGAAACCACGCGTTCGCCACTATCGAGCAGTTCGACAACATCTACGTCAAACCCTTTGGCGGCTCCCGACCGAAGCAAGAACGAGACGTCTCCCGCCCGATCCCTTCCGAAATGAAAATCCTCGCCGACGGAGAACGCACCGGTCTTCAATTTCGCGATGAGGACCTGTTCAACGAATTGGTCCGGGCTCAGGTGACGAATCTCAGTTAGATCGAGCACCGCCACGAGATCGGCATCGAGACGTTCCAGAAGATTGAGGCGCTCGTCGAGAGTGGTAATGAGCCGCGGCGGGGTACCGGGTGCGAGGACTTCCACCGGATGTGGCTCAAATGTCACCACCACCCGTTTCCCAGGGTGACTGAACGCCCGCTCGATGAGGGACCTGTGACCGAGGTGGACACCATCAAAAACGCCGAGCGTCACAGTCGTGGGCCCATCGATCGCCGCCCAATTTGCCAGCCCGCCATCGAGCACCCTCATCTCGCCAGCACCACCTCTGGCCGCGAAGTATCCCCAAGACGGCGGTACACCGCCAAAAGCTCGCCGTCCGCCGTTTGGATGCGTACTGGTGTGTCTTCGGGCATGGCACCCAATTCTCCTCCAACGAATTTCATCCCGTTGTGGATAGCCCGCCCGATCTCGCTATCAACGACGAGTACAGGTAAGTCCTGCAAAGCAACCGCCGGAGTCAGGAACTTCGACTCCCAATTCTCCAGGTCGTCGACGGCAATACCGTGATCCTCGACGGTCAACGACCCGGTCCGGGTCCGACGAAGACTGGTCAAGTGAGCCAGCCCACCCAGCGCGGTAGCGATATCGTTGGCCAGCGATCTCACATACGTTCCTTTTCCACATACCACTCGAAACGACACCTCGGGATAGGGGCCTGGCCCAACCGAGAGAAACTGCAACTCGTCGACCTCGACCGGTCGGGGCTCTCGTTCTACAACAACGCCTGCGCGCGCCAACTCGTGGAGCCTCTTGCCATCATGTTTCAACGCCGACACCATCGGAGGGATCTGGTGGATGGTGCCCGTGAATCGCGGCTTCAGACCTTCGAGATCTTCCATAGAGACATCCATCGGCTCTCGATCGAGGACGGCGCCATCGGCGTCGAGGGTATCGGTCGCCACGCCGAACTCAGCTATCGCCCAATACTCCTTCTTCTGGTCCTGGATAAATCGGATCAATCGGGTCACAGGGCCGACGGCTACCACGACCATGCCAGTGGCCATCGGGTCCAGAGTCCCGGCATGGCCGACTTTTTTGATCCCCGTCGCTCGTTTCACATTCGTGACTACAGCGGTCGATGTGATGCCTCGCGGCTTGTCGACCACAAGAAAGCCCGACGTCACTGTTGTGCTCGAACCAGTTCGACCACCTTTTGCAAAACGCTCTTCACATCACCCTCAACGGTGGCACCGGCCGCGAAACGGTGTCCGCCCCCACCGAACTCGCTGGCAATCCGGCCAACGTCCGTTCCTCCCCGCGACCGCAAGCTCAGCTTGATGCGGTCTTTCTCGAAAACTTTGGCCAGGACAGCGACATCTGCCTCAATCGGAAGTCGGATCGTGTTTATCAGATTGTCAATGTCACCCCAGTCCACCCCGGCTTCTTCCAGATCCTCGTGAGTTACGACTGCCGACACGACTCCGGCCTCCGCGTCCAACTCGGCTCGGGCCAACGCCGCCGCGGCAACCTTCAAATAGCCGAAAGGGGCCTGGTCATAGACTTCCTGGCCGATCATGTCGGTGTCGGCGCCGGCCGCCACCAGCCTGGCGGCCAGCATGAATGTCGACGGCTTGGTTGCCGTGTACTGGAAGCGACCGGTGTCGGTGACGATCGCGGTGTGGAGGCAGGTAGCAATCTCCGCTGTAACGGACCAGCCCAGGACCTCAAGTAGCTCGGCAACGATCTCCCCTGTTGCGGCCGCCGCACCGTCGATGACCGCGATATCACCGAAACCAGTGTTTGTTACGTGATGATCGAGGACGATCAACTTCCCGGCAGCTGCGGCATTCGAGCCCAGCTCGCCGAGTCGGTCGCTCGAACCTGCGTCGAAAACAATCATCAGCCCGGGGTCGGGAGGAAACTCACCTGGTGGAATCAGACCTGTTGTGGGCAAGAAGGCCAGATTTTGAGGAATCGTAAACGGTGAGCCGAAAGATGTGACAACTTTCTTGCCGGCGTCGGATGCTGCCAGAGCGAGACCCATCATCGATCCCAGGGCGTCGCCATCCGGGCCGACATGGCATGCCATAGCAATTGTGTCGGCAGCATGTATGGCCCTCGCCGCGACCTCCAACTGTTCTCGGCGACTCATGTGTGGCTCACTCCTCCTCGGAGTGCGGCAATAAGCGCAGGATCTCGTCGATACGCTCTCCGGCGACGACGCCCCGGTCCATCTGGAATTCGAGCACAGGGGTGTACTTCATGCGGACCTGACGGCCGATAGCGGCCTGGATCCGCTTGGCCGCCGTCTCCAGAGCCTCTAGAGCGTCGTCGCCATCCAGATCGAGGACGTCGATGTAGACGACGGCGCGCCTCAGGTTCGGTGCTGTGTCCACCCCGGTTATCGAGACCATTTCGAGGCGAGTATCGCTCAGCTTTTCGATCTCCTCGGCAATCACTTCGCGCAACGTCGAATTCACCTTGAGCATCCGTGGAGTTGTCATCCTCTACTCCTTCAACCTGGCGACCCAACTCGGGACAGCTCAGGTTCGGGCCACCTCGCGGATGAGATAGACCTCGATGCTGTCGCCCTCTTTGATGTCGTTGTAGTTTTCGAAACCCATACCGCATTCGAAGCCAGAAGCGACTTCCCGGACGTCGTCCTTGAATCGGCGAAGCGAGGAGATGATGCCATCGTGGACGACAATGCCATCGCGAAGAAGTCGGGCTTTGGCGGCACGTTGGACTGTGCCCTCGATGACGTAGCAACCCGCAATCGTCCCGCCCTTCGGGACCTTGAAGATCGCACGCACCTCGGCGGTTCCCAACACCTGCTCGTGTTCCTCGGGTGCCAGCTGACCGACGAGCAATAGCTCGATATCGTCCAGCAACTCGTAGATGATCCCGTAGGTTCGCACTTCGATGCCGGCCTGCTCAGCGGCCTTCCGGGCTTTGGGCTCGGGACGGACGTTGAAGCCGACAATCACCGAGTCTGTGACCTCGGCCAGTGAAATATCGTTCTCATTGATGCCACCCACAGCCCCATGGACAATCTGAATCTTCCCACCCTCGCGCTCGATCTTCAGGATCGACTCACGAAGCGCTTCGAGCGAACCCTGGGCATCGGCCTTGACGATGACATTGAGTTGGGCATCTTCGGTTCCAAGCTGTTCGAGGAGACTCTGGAGACGATCCACTGCGCTAGGCATGACCTGCTCGGCGTTCTTGATTTCTTCGAGCCTGGTGGCAGCAATCTTCCTGGCCTCGCGGTCGTTGACCACCACTTCGAGGAAGTCACCTGCTGAGGGGACGTCGTCCCACCCCATGATATGGACCGGAGTTGCCGGCCCGGCCGAATCGATCTCCTCACCGCTGTCATTGAGGAGCGCACGTGCTCGCCCTGAAATGGCGCCGGCAACGAAAGTGTCGCCCTTTTTGAGAGTCCCCCGCTGAACGATCACCGAAGCCACGGGGCCCCGGCCCTTCTCAAGTTGGGCTTCCACAACCACACCGGAAGCCGACGGCTTCGGGTTGGCGCGATAGTCCTCGAGCTGGGCGGTGAGATCGATGACTTCGAGGAGATCGGGGACGCCCTGGCCGGTGAGGGCCGACACCTCGACGGAGGGCACATCGCCCCCAAGCTCCTCGACGATCACTCCGTGCTCGGTCAACTCGGTCCGAACCCGCAGGGGGTCAGCCCCGGTCACGTCGATCTTGTTGATCGCAACAATCATCTTCACACCTGCCGCCTGAGAGTGGGAAATGGCCTCAACAGTCTGCGGCATCACGCCGTCGTTGGCCGCGACCACCAGGACGACGATGTCGGTGATATTGGCCCCGCGGGCCCGAAGGGCGGTGAAAGCTTCATGGCCAGGAGTGTCGATGAACGTGATGGGGTGACCGTTCACATCGACCTGATACGCACCTATGTGCTGGGTGATTCCACCCTGCTCATCGTCCACGACCTTGGCGTCGCGAATCGTGTCGAGGAGTGTGGTTTTCCCATGGTCGACGTGGCCCATGACGGTGACCACCGGGGGACGACCGACTAGATCCTCTTCGGCATCGTCGAAAATTGGCTGGGGTGCGACCACCGGCTCGGGTGCAGCCGCTTCGACCTCGACGATAAAGCCAAAGGATTCACCGATCTCCTCGATCAGCTCAGCCGGCATGACCTGGTTTGCCCCTGCCGGGATACCTTTCTCCATGAGAGCCTTGACAACTTCGCCGACCGGTTGGCCGACAGCTTCGGCAAAATCAGATACCGAAGCACCATCTGATATCGACGTGATGTCGATTTCGGCCTCAACCTCCGCAGCCGGCTCTGGCTCTGATTCAGAAACAACCTCAGATCCCGCAACCGGTTCCGGTGTAGGCGCGGCGTCCGCAGGTGGGGAGGCCGGTTCGGGCTCTGAGACCGGCGGCATAGCGTCGGGCTCCGCTACAGAAGGGGACGCCTCCTCTGGAGCAAACGCCAGACGGATCAGGTCGGCTCCTTCGTCGTCCAGACCGGACGACGCCGTTTTCACGTCAAGGCCCAATTCCTTAGCCTGGGCCAGCACATCTTTCGATTCACGACCCAGATCGCGGGCCAGTTCATAGATCCTCACAGATCAGACTCTCTCATTCACTCTCGTCGTCGGATTTGTCGCTCGAAGCGTCGTCGCCATCATCGTTGACATCCTCGGTTACCGGCTCTTCGACGTCGGAACTCGACTCATCGCTCGAGGGTTCCTCAGCAGCAGGCTCCTCCCCAACGGGTTCCTCAGACTCAGACTCGACAGCAGTTTCCTCAGCCGCGACCGCCTCGGCCGCAGGCTCCTCAGCGGTTTCCTCGACCGCCGGCTCCACAGCCGGGACCGCCTCGTCGGTGGCTTCGACGACCGGTGTATCGGAGTGGATATCAACTTTGTAACCGGAGAGACGGGCCGCCAAACGGGCGTTCTGGCCCTCCTTGCCGATCGCCAACGAGAGCTGGTGCTCCGAGACGATGACATCGGCAGTCTTCTCCTCTTCGTTGATCCGGACTTCTTGAACCTTCGCAGGGCCCAACGCCTCTGCGATGAACTGGGAAAGATCGTCGCGCCACTGGACGACGTCGACTTTCTCACCACGAAGCTCGTTGACCACTTGACGGACTCTTGAGCCGCGGGCGCCGACACAGGCTCCCTTGGGGTCCACGTTGGGGTCGTGGGAGATCACAGCGATTTTGGTGCGGTGTCCTGGTTCGCGGGCGATGTTGACGATCTCGACGGTTCCGTCTGTCAGCTCGGGTACTTCCAATTCGAGAAGCCGACGCACCAGATCGGGATGGCTGCGAGAGACAACGATTTGAGCGCCTTTCCCCTCGTTGCGCACCTCGATGATCAAGGCTTTCACCCGATTACCACGTTCGAGACGTTCAAAGGGGATACGTTCGGAACCGGGAAGGATCGCCTCGGCATCACCGAGATCGAGGATGACGGACCGATAATCGACTTGTTGGACCAGTCCGGTGATCAGGTCACCTTCGCGGCCTTCGTACATGTCGAAAACCAGCTCTCGCTTGGCTTCGCGCAGTTTGTGCTGCATGACTTGTTTGAAAGATTGAGCGGCGATACGGCCAAAAGCCTCGCCTTCGGGAGTGTCCTCCCATTCCTCGACGACATTTCCTTCCTCGTCGAGGACCTGGGCATAGACGATGACTTCCCCCGAGTCGGGATCGATGGTGACGCGGGCCTCCTCTGCAGCCCCCGGGCTCCGTTTGTAGGCAGCGACCAGCGCATTCGCGAAGGCATCGAGGATGGCGTCAACTGCAACTCCCCGCTCACGCGCGAGGACCTCGATCGCCTCCATCATTGTGTCAAGCTTCATTGTTCTCCTTCGAGTGCCCTGGCTTGGGAGCCTTCTCCCATCGAAAAACTGTTTTTGCCTTGATGACCTCGTCGTAGTTGACGGTCTCGGTGTCATCACCAGCCGCGATCGTGAATGAGTCCTCGGAGGCACCGGTGAGGACACCCTGAACCGTTTTGCGGGCGTCCCCACGCTGCACCTTGGCGACTACCTCGCGGCCGACTGACTTCTTGTAATGCTGCGGGCGTCGCAGTTTGCGCTCCAGCCCGGGCGTCGTGACCTCTAGCTGATACTGGCCGTCGAGATCGGTCTCGTTATCGAGCATTCTCGATAACGCTCGGGAGAGATCGGCGAGACGCTCGATATCGACGTTCTCACCGTCCACAGCGACGCGCAAAATTCGCCCTTTCCCCTGCCCGGAGAACTCAAGATCGTCCAGCTCGAGTCGTTCCGCGGCGAGGTAGGGCTCGATCAGTGTCCAGATCTCAGCCGTTGTCGTCACTTGCATTTCTCCACAACAAACAGGTGGGTGCACGAAGGCGCCCACCTGACCGAAAAGCCTCCTGTTGTAAGGTGGATTATAGGTGGATAGCGAATCTGCCCCAACACCTGGGAAAACCCGAAGCGGGTTGACTAAATACCATCGCGCTGGCCCGAGATCCTTTGGGACAATTCGTCGGCAACAGTGTCGATTCCGACTTCGATGGTCTCCATATCGACCCGAGTTGTCAGCTCGACCTTGCCGTCACCCACTCCCCTAGGCCCCACCGTGACCCGATAGGGGATACCAACCAGCTCGGCGTCGGCGAACTTGACACCAGGGCGTTCTTCACGGTCGTCGATGATCACATCGACACCAAGCTGGACCAATCGGTCATAGAGCTGGGTCGCGGCACTCATTGTGATTTCGTCGTCTGCACGGAGGACCGTGACGATGACTTCGAATGGTGCAACTGAGATCGGCCAGATAATGCCTTTGTCGTCGTGGGAACTCTCCACGATGGCCGCGACTGCGCGTTCCAATCCTATGCCATAGGAGCCCATGATGACCGGATGGCTCTCGCCTGACTCATCCTGGACATAAGCTCCGAATGCTTCGGAGTATTTGATCCCGAGTTTGAATATGTGACCAACTTCGATGCCTTTCCAGAGTTCGAGGGTTCCGCCGCATTCGACACACTTTTCCCCCGATGCGACGGCGCGGAGA
The DNA here is from genome assembly GCA_041751055.1 of Acidimicrobiia bacterium. Taxonomy (GTDB): domain Bacteria; phylum Actinomycetota; class Acidimicrobiia; order Spongiisociales; family ZC4RG35; genus MA-ANB-1. The sequence continues at coordinate 17,368 of JBGSYD010000015.1, forward strand.
TCGGCCCAGAGCTTGACCTGGATGTCCCGCTCGACGTCCACGCCGGAATAGTGCCAATCGTCTTCGTTGGCGCCCGTGGTCATGTTGGCTCGACCCTGGAGGGAGTTGTCGGCGACGACTCTGAGGTTCTCAACGCCGACGGCTCCAAGGCTGCCCGGATGAGCGCCAAGGAGCTCGTAGATCTCATCAGGTTGGGCCGATCGCATGTCCTCGCCGACCCCGAGCGCATCAAGCAGTTTCTGCTCCTGGAGATCCTGATCTCCTCGCAACAGCACCAGAATGGGCTCACCGTCGAGGTAATAGACGAGACTCTTGATCTGTTTCTTAGGTTCTGCAAGCTCAGGATGGGTTTCAGCGAGTGCCTTGATAGTCCTCAGACCCGGGGTTGCATAACGATCCAAAACCTGACTCGGCCCGTCTTCGATTTCTTCGACGACCGAAGTGGCTTTTTCGAGGTTGGCTCGATAGTCACACTGATCACACGTGACGATCCAGTCTTCTCCTGCATCACTCCGGACGATGAATTCAACCGACTCGGTTCCCCCCATTGCCCCGGACGAGGCCTGAACGTCTACCGCCATCACACCCATTCGACCGAAAATCCGCTTGTAGGCATCGTGGTGCTTGTGGAACCCGCTGTCGAGACCGGATTCGTCGATGTCGAGGCTGTAGGAATCTTTCATCGTGAACTCACGCACCCTGAGCAAGCCCGACTTGGGCCGGGCCTCGTCACGGAACTTGGTATGCATCTGGTACCAGATCTGGGGCAACTGGCGATAGGAGAACAACTCACTGGCGAGCATGCCGAAGATCTCTTCCTCAGTCATTCCCAGGACGAGATCGATGCCTTTTCGATCCTTCAATTTGAAGAGGTTGTCCCCCATTAGGTCGTATCGACCTGAGAGCTTCCATATCTCGGCGGGGTGCAGTGTCGGGAGCACCATCTCCTGGCCACCGATGGCGTTCATCTCCGCGCGAATGATCGCCGCCACCTTGAGCCGGACTCGCTGTCCCAACGGCAGCATCGTGTAAGAGCCGGCTGCAAGCTGGCGGATGAATCCGCCGCGCACCAGCAACTTGTGACTTATCGCCTCGGCGTCAGCCGGGGAGTCTCGAAGTGTCGGGATGAAGGTCTGAGACCAACGCATTTATCAATCCAATTATCGAACGGTGCCCAGAACCGTAACCGGGACCGCCGGGCACATGCGTGGACTAATCGGCTTGGGCGACTTCGGCGACCTTGGCGCGGCGGTCTTGGGAGCGGTTGGCGTCACCCTGGATCTCGATTAGTTGCTGACGGGTCGCTTTGGCGATCTCCTCGGCGTTGGCGTCGGCATGAGCGAGACGACTCTCAACACCTTCGGCGACGAGCTTCTGAGCTTCGTCCAAAAGAGCCTCGACCATTTCCGACTCCGGCACGACGCGAACAACCTGGCCTTTGATGAAGAGGTGACCCTTGCCGCGGCCGGCGGCGATGCCGATGTCCGCTTCCCTCGCTTCACCCGGTCCGTTGACGACACATCCCATGACGGCGACCTGGATCGGTAGATTGGCCGCTTCGAGAGCGGCTTGTGCCCTCGTAGCCACATCGATCACGTCAACCTCGGCACGTCCACAAGATGGGCACGCGATCAGGTCGAGGCCCTTTCTCTCCCTGAGTCCAAGGTATTCGAGTAGGGCACGCCCGGCTTTGGCTTCTTCGACCGGGTCGGCGGTCAATGAGAAACGAATGGTGTCGCCGATGCCTTCGTTGAGCAAAGTCGCTATGCCGGCCACCGATTTGATCAAGCCACCCGGTGGGGGCCCGGCTTCGGTGACTCCGAGGTGCAGTGGGTAGTCAACTGTCTCCGAAAGCAGTCGGTACGACGCCACCATGGAAGGGACATGGGAGTGTTTCACGGAGATTTTTATGTCTTCGAAGCCGACTTCCTGCAGGTAGCGGATTTCGGTTTGGGCGGACTCGACCAATGCCTCCGGCACTGCCGAGCCATGCTTCTCCAACAGATCCTTGTCGAGCGAGCCCGCGTTCACCCCGACGCGTATCGGGACTCCACGGTCACCCGCCTCCCTGGCAACGGTCTTGATCTGATCTTCTTTTCTGATATTTCCCGGGTTGAGCCTCAGACCTTGGACGCCGGCCTCGAGTGCAGCGAGAGCCAAACGGTACTGATAATGGATATCCGCGATGATGGGAACGGGGCTGCGTGGCACGATCTCGGCCAGACCCTGAGCTGCCTCGACATCGTTACAAGTGATGCGAACGATGTCGGCACCGGCACCGGCCAGGGCGTACACCTGGGCCAGGGTCCCATCGACGTCAGCAGTTTTAGTGGTGGTCATGGATTGGACCGAAACTGGCGCCAGACCGCCGACCGGGACTTTGCCAACGTGGAGTTGGCGGGTGTTACGACGTTCGAACATGGAGATTCAAGAGTAGACCGCGAGGCGCGAATCGGTCTTCAAAGCGAGATCGGGTTGACGATGTCGAGCACGATGCCGACAAACCCGAGGAAAAGGAACAATCCGATCACGGCCACAGCGACGGGCATGAGGCGTTGCACATTTGCCTCCCGCCTTGTCACCTTCTCGTATAATGCCACGGCGAAGTGCCCGCCGTCGAGCGGGAATAGTGGGAGCAGGTTGATACTGGCCAGGGCCACATTCACCAGGGCAAGGACAGCAAGGAAGGAGCCGGCTGATTGCGCCTGAGAACCCAGATTGACAATGCCGATCGGGCTGACTGGCCTGATCTCAGGCTCGACATCGGTGTTGCCCACGAATACCCCTAGATACTGGACGAGGTTCGAAGGCCGGACCAGTTGGCCCAGGGACTCGAAGGTCAGCCTGATGGCATTCCACACGGTCTGGCCGGCAATCCCAACGCCTTCGATCAGCCCAACATTCTCGATGTCGATCACCGGGCCGATCCCCAAATAACCGGTCGTCCCGGCCCCGTCGGCCCGGGGCTGCTCGATCAGGTTGGCTTGCAGCTCGAGAGTGGAGCCCCCGCGTTCGACGACAAGAGTGGTGGGACCTGCTCCGGCATCGGCCAGCACCTCGGTGATCTCCTCCCACGTCGAGACCTTCACGCCGTCGATGGCGACGATTCTGTCCCCCGGCTGCAGACCGGCGGCTGATGCGGGAGACGGGGTCTCCACACCGTCGGTCTCCACGACCTCGACTACCTGAGAAACCTCAGGCTGCGGTGTGGCCACACCCTGTGCCAGGGCCAACCCGTAGAAGATCCCAAACGCGAGCAGGAAGTTCATGCCGACTCCGGCGAGGACTACGAGGCTCTTCTCCCAGAACTTCTTCTCCCGATAGGTCCGGCCCATGTCTTCGGGAGCGACCTCTTCCATGGGGTTCATCCCAACGATGCGCACAAAGCCACCCAGCGGGAACCACTTGAAACCGTATTCGGTTTCGCCTTTCTGGGTCGACCAGATTTTCGGTCCGAATCCGAAGAAGAACTGGGTCACCTTCATGCCGACGGCTTTGGCCGCGAGGAAGTGGCCCGCCTCATGGGCGGTGACGAAAAAGATGATGGCCATTGCGGCCGCCAGTCCACCGAGCATGGGCGTTACGGTACCGGAGTTACCTGCCTACTCGCAGCTATCGCGACGCTTTGGCGATCAATGAAGTGGCGATTCGGCGTGCCTCGGAATCAACCGCTACAACATCTTCGAACCCTGCGAGATCGCGCCATTCCACCGTGTTGAGAGTCGATTCGACCACTTTCGCAATCCCTCCAAATCGCAATCGGCCATCGAGGAACGCCTCGACGGCGATCTCGTCGGCCGCATTGAGCACTGCCGGAGCCGAGCCCCCACGTCGGCCCGCGTCATACGCGATATCGAGGGCCGGGAAGGCTTCGCGATCCGGCGGTTCGAAATCGAGGGTCAAACCGGCCAATTCGAAAGGACTCACCAACCCCTCCGCCCTGTGCGGCGCAGTGATGGCGTATTGAATCGGGATCCTCATGTCGGCGTGGCCGAGATGGCCCTTCCACGATCCGTCCACGAATTCGACGACCGAATGCAGGATCGACTGCGGGTGGACGACCACCGCGATTCGGTCGTACTCGACGTCAAAGAGGAAATGCGCCTCGATCACTTCCAGACCCTTGTTGAACAAGGTCGCAGAGTCGATCGTGATTCGGCGACCCATGTCCCACGTTGGATGTTGCAGGGCCTGATCGGGTGTCACCGTTTCGAGCGATTTTCGGTCCCAGCCCCGGAATGGGCCCCCGGAGGCCGTCAAAACGAGCCGGGCGACGTCTCCGATTTCTTCACCTACCAGGCACTGATACAGGGCTGAGTGCTCGGAGTCGACCGGGATCAGCTCCCCCTTCCCACTCGCCAGTAGACGTTTCACCACCGGTCCCCCGGCGACCAGGCTTTCCTTGTTGGCGAGACCCACCCGGTTGCCCGCTTCCAACGCAGCAATCGTGGCCTTGAGTCCAGCTGCCCCAACGATCCCGTTGACCACGATGGAACTCGGAAACGCGGCAATGTCGAGGACCGCCCCATCGCCAAACAAGACCTCCTGGCCTACCGAGGAGCGAAAGCGCTCTCGTTCTGAGGCCGAGCCCCCTGCCACAACCACAACGGCCTTTGGATGCCTGCGAGCTTGTTCTGCAAGTTCCTTCGTCGGGCGTAGGGCGGCAATAGCCGCAACTTCGAGGCCAAGCGCAACTACGACTTCGAGCGTCTGGGTCCCGATCGACCCTGTCGAGCCAAGGACTACGACCCTCCGGTTCACAGCAATCCGAAACCCCGGAATAGGAAGAAAATCGCCGGAACGGTGAACAGGAAGCTATCGATACGGTCGAGCATCCCACCGTGTCCTGGAAGCACCGAGCCCATGTCCTTGACACCGATCGTGCGTTTGATCATCGACTCGGCGAGATCGCCTATCGGCGACATGATTCCCACCACAACTGCGGCAACAAGGCCTTTGGCAATCCCGATCGACTCCCACGCAGGAAACGTGGTGAGAATCGAAGCCACGACCAACGATCCGATCATGCCACCGAAAAATCCTTCGAGAGTCTTGTTCGGCGACACCACGGGCGCCATCGGGCGCTTGCCGAACGACCTGCCAACGAAATACGCGCCCATGTCGTTGAAGGCGACGAGGAACACCACAAAAAGAATGAAGGCGACGGGGTGGGGGCCCTGAGCGATGAGGATCGCAAAGGACAGAAGACCGGTCCAAGCCATGCCCATCACGGTCACGGTGGCGTTCTCCAACGGATCACGACGCGGTGCAAGAGAGAAGAAGAGCACCGTCAGCAACGCCATCAAGGCCGCCCAACCACCTATGGCAAGCGGACCGACCTGCGCCGCCCCAATACCCATAAGTGCTACGCCGACCAGACCGATGAGCGCCATCGGCCTGTATTCGAGTGTTCGCAACGTTGCGTACAACTCGCCGGCGGCTACCACCGAAACCAGGATCACAAACCCCGCAAACCACCAGCCGCCGAGCAACAGCGACCCCAGGAACAGCCCGAATATCACCAGGGCAGATCCCGCACGTAGTGTGAAATCGGAAGCGGCGGCCTGAGAGGTCAGCTCATGATCGTGATGATCCCGCGAGCGATTGCCTGTGACATCGTCAAAGCCGACAACGCCGGTGCCGACTCCCGGCATGGCTGCTGACACGGCCTGTTGTTCCCACTCTTCCCCGGCTGCCCTGGCGACGTCCTCCGCCAAACCCTCATATTCCTGGGTTGACGAGGACATGTACTCGCTTGGGCTGAACTGTTGGAGGTCCGATTGTGTGGATGCCATGGCCTCCCAGTCGGCCAGCTCCGAGTCTCCGTCGTCGATGTCGTCCTCTGCCAGTCCGGGTAGGGGGACGACGTTCGATTCGAGGCCAGTCTCAGCGGTGTCCTCCGACTCCCATGGTCGGCCAAAACCCTTCTGGTCCTCGTCTCTTGGATCCTGGGGACTCACCGATTTAAACCTCTAATAGCTCGTCTTCTTTGTTGGCGACCAGAGAATCTATTCGTTCGATGAACCGATCGGTCAACTTCTGCAAATCATCTTCGCCGCGACGGATGTCATCGTCGGAGATTTCACCGTGCAATTCCTCCATGTCCGATTTGGAATGACGTCGGATATTCCTAATCGCGACACGTCCCTCCTCGGCCATGCCCTTCACCATACGGATCAGGTCTTTGCGCCGCTCCTCGGTGAGGGGTGGGAATGCGATTCTGATAACGGAACCGTCATTAGAGGGATTGAGCCCCAGATCGGCCATCTGAATCGCCCGCTCGATGTCTCCCAACGATGACTTGTCAAAAGGTGTCACGACGAGAAGCCTGGGCTCGGGAACCGAGATCGAGGCCAATTGCTGGAGCGGTGTTGGCGACCCGTAGTACTCAGCAGATATGCGCTGCAGCAACTGAGGGTTGGCCCGGCCGGTGCGAACCGTCGAAAATTCATTGCCGACATGATCAATGGCGTGAGCCATTTTCTGCTCGGCGTCCGCCAGCAATTCGTTGATCATCTCGTCACTCCTAGCTAGTGAACCACGGTACCGATTACGTCACCACGGACCGCTTTGAGAATGTTTCCTGGCTCGGTCATGTCGAACACAACAATCGGAACACCGTGCTCCTTGCACATCGTAACGGCGGTGGTGTCCATGACCCTGAGTTCTTGGGATATGAAATCCATGTACGAGAGTTCGCCGAGACGGGTGGCATCGGGATTTAGGGCCGGGTCGGAATCGTAGATCCCATCGACTTTGCTGGCCTTTAGGAGGGCGACGGCTCCCATCTCGACGGCCCGGAGGGCAGCCGTGGTATCGGTGGTGAAGAACGGGTTGCCGGTGCCGGCAGCGAAGATCACCACACGCCCCTTTTCGAGGTGACGTATTGCCCGCAACCGAATGTAAGGCTCAGCCAACTCTTGCATTGTGATGGCGCTCTGTACCCGTGTGACCACACCCTGCTTCTCGAGAGCGTCCTGAAGGGCGAGGGCATTGATGACTGTGGCCAGCATCCCCATGTAATCAGCCGACGCCGGATCCATGCCCTTGGCAGCCTGGGACACACCACGGAAGATGTTGCCACCGCCTACGACCACGGCAGTTTCCGTACCGGCGGCGACTGCCTCGGCAACCTCTGTTGCGACACGTGCCACTGTGAGCGGATCGATGCCGTAGCCAATATCGGGGTCGGCAAAGGCTTCGCCGGAGAGTTTCAGGATTACGCGCCGCTTGGGTGTGTCAGACAAGGTTTCTCTATTCGCCTACTGCTATACGGGCCATCCGACGGACCGAGATGTTCTCCCCCATCTTTGAGGCCAGCTGGGAAACTAGCTCACCGACGGGCCCGTCGAACTTCTCGGCGTTCACGAACTTTTGGTCATAAAGCACATTGTCTGCGTACCAGGACTCGATCTTGCCATCCACGATCTTGTCGACGACCTGCTCGGGCTTGCCCTCCGCGGCGGCCTGGCGGGCGATCAACTCGCGTTCTTTGGAAACGGCTTCGTCGTCCACGGCATCACGAGTGATCCAGCCGGGCCGTCCCCAACTGACGTGCATGGCGATGTCGTCGGCAATCTGGCGGAACTCCTCGCTCTTGGCCACAAAGTCCGTCTCGCAGGCAAGCTCGACCAACACACCCATGATGGGCCGATCATTCTGAATATGGAGGTAGGTGCCAATCGTGCCTTGGTTGGCCTCGCGGTCCGCCCGCTTGGCCATTTTGGCCTGCCCGCGTTCGCGGAGCAGTTCGAAGGCCTTGTCGAAGTCACCGGCGGCGTCGGTTAAAGCCTTCTTGGCATCCATCATCCCGACGCCAGCGCTTTGACGCAGCTTCTGGATGTCCTTCGCTGAAATTTCGGACATGATTCTCCCTGGAGTTTCGACTACGAAGCTGCAGGCTCTTCGGCCTTCTTGCTCTTCTTCGACCGGGCCTGGCGGCCTTCAATGATGGCGTCGGCCAGGGCGCCGGCAATTAGATCGGCGGCACGAATCGCATCGTCGTTGCCGGCGATGACGTGCTCGATGTCGTCCGGGTCGGAGTTGCTGTCCACCAGGGCTATGACCGGGATGCCGAGTCGTACCGCCTCGGAAACAGCCGTCACCTCGGTGTTTACGTCGACGATGAAAACCGCGTCGGGGACTCGCTCCATTCCCGCGACACCACCGAGGTTCTGCTCCAGCTTGGTGAGTTCGCGACGCAGCTTGAGGCGCTCTTTCTTTGGCAAGGAGTTGATCTCACCGGTGGCTTCCAGCTGGCGTAGCTCCCGCATGTAGAAGATCCGCTTTTGGATCGTCTGGAAGTTGGTGAGCATTCCGCCGAGCCAGCGGTAGTTGACGTAGGGCGACTCACTGCGCGTGGCATTGTCGGCAACGGCTGACTGGGCTTGCTTCTTGGTCCCGACGAACAGCACCGAGCCGCCGTTGAGGGCGATCTCCCGGACGACGTCACCGGCCAGGGCAACCTGTTCGACAGTCTGTCGCAGGTCGATGATGTGGATGCCGTTGCGCTCCCCGTAAATGTAGGGACGCATCTTCGGGTTCCAGCGCCGGGTTTGGTGGCCGAAATGGACGCCCGCCTCCAGCAGCTGCTTCATGGTAACCGTGGGCACGGTTAGCTCCTCTCTGGTTGAACTTCCGCCTGCTGGTATTCCCACTCCGTCGAAACGGGTGATCCTCTCCCGGCTACTAGCCGACCAGTGAGGATGAACAGACGTGCTTGATGGCAGAAAGTGTAAGTGCTCTCGGGTCGGTTAGGTAATCGAGATCAGCCGAAGGCGACTTCGCCGAGACGATTGCGAAGCGACATCATCGTCTTGGCATGAATCTGACAAACCCGGGATTCGGTCACACCCAGAACGTCTCCGATCTCGGAAAGCGTCATACCTTCGTAGTAATAGAGAGTCACCACCAGCCGGTCTCGCTCCGGAAGTCTGTTGATCGCTTCGACCAAACCCTGCCTGGTCTCCTCGACCTGCACCGCGGTCTCGGGGGAGATGCTTCCCGGGTCGGCCAGCATCTCTCCAACCGACGTGGAGGAGTCCGAACCGACCAACTCGTCGAGAGCACCGATGCCGGTGCGCCCGATCTCGGCCAGGGCGCTGAGGAGATCATCGACACTCATCTCGAGGTGCTCGGCGAGCTCTTCCTCGGTGGGCGCTCGTTGCAGGCGATGTTCCAGCTCGGTGATCCCGGTTTCGATGAGCCTCGAACGCGACCGAACTGATCGGGGGACCCAATCGAGGGCGCGCAACTCATCGAGTATCGCTCCCTTGATCCGGTTGATTGCATACGTCTCGAACTTGAAGCCGCGCTCGGGCTCAAATTTGTCTATGGCATCGATCAGCCCAAACAATCCGTACGATGCGAGATCGTTCTGATCGACCGAACGGGGCAACCCGGCACCTACTCGGCCGGCAACGTATTTGACGAGCGGCGAGTAGTGGAGAATCAGACGTTCGCGGACCGATGCTTCACCATCAGCCTTGAAAGAGACCCACAGAGCGTCGATAACGCTCTGGTCAGGCTCTTGGGTGGCTTCGGTCATAAGTTCCTCTGAGGTGTTCTCGGGTAACAGCAGTGTAGATCTGCGTGGTGGCCAAATCGGTATGACCCAAAAGATCCTGCACTACTCGAAGATCAGCACCACCTTCGAGCAGGTGCGTTGCGAAGCTGTGACGCAGGGCGTGCGGGAAGGTCGCCAGTCGCTTTGCCACCACCCTCCGCACACCCCGGGGGTCCAAAGGGCCGCCGCGAGCGCCCAAAAAAAGTGAGGTGGCAGCGGTCTCAACCACCAGGGTTTCCCGCCCGCTGGAAAGATATTCCTTGACCGCGTTCTGCGCGGGAATCCCGATCGGAACCATCCTGGTCTTGCCGCCTTTACCCACAACGGTGATGGTTTCTCCAGCGACGTCGTTCACTCTCAGTGAGGCAAGCTCTGAGATGCGGAGACCCGTGGCGTAGAGCAACTCTACGATCGCTGCGTCCCGGAGGCCCAACGGGTCGGATGTGTCGATCGAGTCGATGGCGGCGGCAAGCCGACGACTTGGAATTGCATGGGGTAGCGGCCGGTCCAACTTGGGTCGCGCCACCAGCTCAAATGGGTTGTTTTCGGTGTCCCCTCTCCGGCCTGAATCGTTATAAAAGGCGGTCACCGCAGACGCTTTGCGAGCAACAGATCGTTTGGAATACCCGCGGGTGTCGAGAAAAGCCAGGTAACGACGGGCATGGCGCCGCTCAACGTCGCCGATGGAGTGGACTCCGTTCCTGTCGCAGAAATCGAAGAATTGACCCAGATCGCGGCGATAGGCAGCGATGGTGTTCGGTGACAGGCCGCGTTGGTCGTCGAGACGTTCGAGGTAACCCGCGACGGCCGGTTCGGCCCACGCCGGGATCTTGGGAAGATTCATTTTTTTCGATGGTATTGGACTTGGCGTGCAGTGCCGGGGAATGGGTCGCGGGATGCCCCTGGTTGGGGGCTACCGATCCGGCGTTGGAACCGGATTCGCAGGGCTCGGCGCAACGCCCAACTCGACAGAGAGCGCTTCGACCAGGTCAGCGGGGCTCATCACAGGGATTGCGCCGTCGCGGATCAATCGATTCGTGCCGACAGACGCGACGCGGTCGACATCGCCGGGCACCGCGAATACGGGGCGACCGATCTCGGCAGCGAGGGTCGCCGTGATCAACGAGCCACCGGTCATCGCCGACTCGACGACCACCACCGCCGAAGACATGGCGGCGATGAGTCGATTTCTGGCCGGAAAGCGCCATCGGTCCGGCGGCGTCGAACCCGGGTACTCCGAGACGACGGCGCCACCGAGGGCCAGGACATCGTGGAGAATCCTGGTGTTCGACTTCGGATAGACGATATCGATGCCACACCCAAGAACGGCCAAGCCAACTCCCCCACCCGCAATGGTGCCGCGATGCGCTGCAGTATCTATGCCGCGCGCCAGACCTGAGACCGTGACCCATCCGACCGTGGCCAGAAGGTGACCGAAAGCCTCGGCCAGATCTATGCCATACCGAGTGCATTTCCGGGTGCCTACCACCGCGATGTGCGGCCGGCTCGTCAGCTCGCCGTGTATGTAAACGGGCGGCGGGTCTTCCAGATCGTCAAGGCCAGGCGGATAGCCCTCTGACCCGGGGCGAAGGTACCTGGCAGCTGGGTCCATCACCACGCCCCTCGTAGCGAGAGGGCCTCGGCAACGTGGCCCTCCTCGACCGCGGATCCGTCCAGATCAGCGATGGTTTGTCCGACGCGGCGCACTCTGTCCGCCCCGCGCGCTGTGAGCCCACCAGTCTCCAGTGCCGAACGCACGAGGCGACTCGCCGCGGCCGACCCACCGAGGTGAGCGAGGTCGCTGCCTGAAAGGTCCTTGTTCAGAGAACCCCTGCTGCGCTGTGCCTCCCTTGCCCGCATCACTCTGCGGGCGATCTGGTCCGATGGTTCATCTCTCGGTGAGTCGTAGTCCACCGCCTCGAGTCGGTCGACATGTACCGCAATATCGAATCGATCGAAAAGGGGACCGGAGACCTTGCGGCGGTAACGCATGACAGATGCCTCCCCACATATGCATGGTCGCCGCCGGTCGCCGTAGAAACCGCACGGGCATGGATTCGACGCACCCACCATCTGAAAGTCGGCTGGAAACGTAAGGGCTGCGCCCTGTCGTGAAATCGAGAGCTCGCCTTCTTCCAGAGGTTGGCGTAGCGCGTCCAGGTGGGAGCGGGGGTACTCGGCGAGTTCGTCGAGGAAGAGAACACCCTTGTGTGCCAGTGAGATCTCACCCGGGGTGGGCATTCCGCTACCCCCGCCGACCAACGCTGCCCGGGTTGCAGTGTGATGAGGGGCGCGAAACGGCGGCATACGGGATACGCCGTCGCCCATCCCAGCGCCCGCCCTGATCAGGGCAACGGAAATGGCGGACTCGTCATCCAGAGGTGGAAGCAAACCGTTAAGGCGCCTCGCCAGCATGGTCTTTCCTCCCCCGGGTGGTCCATGAAGGAAGATGTGGTGACCACCGGCGGCAGCAATCTCCAAGGCCCGTTTCGCCTGCTTTTGTCCCTTTACGTCGGCGAGGTCCAGGACGGGGCCCAATCCAGAGGTCGCCGCCCTCGGCGCAACCGGGCTGTCAGAAAGCCCCCTGCTGATCAACTCGACAACCTCGGCCAATGTGCTTGCCGAGTGCACCTGAGATCCAGGCACGACGGCGGCCTGTTCGGCGTCGAGCGAAGCGACCACACACGGCAAGCCGAGCCGGGCACTCAAAACGGCGGCGCCTAACGCATGACCGCCTCCTCTGACCTTTCCGTCCAGGGCCAACTCACCAGCGATGATCACCTTCGGCGGTCCCGGCACCTGACGAGAAGCAGCCAGGATCCCGATCGCTATGGGCAGGTCGTAGTCGCTTCCCCGTTTGGGCAAGTCGGCAGGAGCCAGGTTGACGGTGACGGCACGGTGGGGAAACTCGATACCCGAAGAGTTGATCGCTGCCCTCACCCGGTCCTTGGCCTCGCGCAACGCCGTGTCCGGCAAACCGGAGAGCTTGAAGCTATTGGTGGCACCCCCAACGTGCGCTTCAACATGGACCGCCCGGACATCGCCCCCGACCAGCGCCACCGAAGTTGTCGCGGCATACATGGGTGTGAAAGTACCGGGGACGGAAAGCGGGAACTAGAGGGCTGTAATGCGACGTTCGATGGACAGAAATTCCTGGTAAAGGAGGTTTGGCGGCGCCTCACAATGGGAACTCCGGGCATCACACCAGGTAGATTCTCGTTAGACTCACAATGCTTCGGTGGGAGGAAAGCGAGCGAGAGGCACGGAGGCCTACGTTGGTCGTGTCGGCAATAAAGCGGAAGGCAGCACGGACAGTCCAGCGCGCCAGTGCCCCCATGAGGTCACTTCCCGGATTCCTCATCATCGGTGGCATTCGGTGTGGCACGACGTCGATGATCAGGTATTTGGGTGATCACCCTGATATCGGAATCGCATCCACGAAAGAGGTGCATTTCTACGACTGGCATTACGACCGCGGCGAGACCTGGTACCGGTCGTGGTTTCCTCTGGCGGTCAAAGGGCAGCCGGAATTGGTCGGTGAATCAAGCCCCTCGTATCTGATGAATTCGAACGTGCCGGAACGGGTCGCAGCATCGATCCCGGACGTCAAGCTGATCGTCCTGCTCCGCAATCCTGCTGACCGGGCCGTTTCGCACTACCAATACCGGAAGAATCGGGGCATGGAGGAGGCCCCCAGCCTCGATACCGCTCTTTCCGAGGAGCCACTGAGGATCGAGTTGAGGCGCGAACGTAACGGCCACACGGCGGGCCGGCTCGACTGCTATTTCGATCAGGGCAGCTACGTAAACGGCCTCCGTCGTTGGATGGACGCCTTCCCATCCGAACAATTCCATGTGCTACGCAGCGAAGATCTCTTCAACGATGCTGCTACCGCCCACAAGGGAGTCCTCGACTTCCTCGACATAGAGACCGTCGAGCGCGAGGAGTATCAGGTCCACAACTCAGCCGGTTACGAGACCAGGGACCACCCACTACGGCCGGAACTCATCGAACGTTATGCACCCCTCAACCAGGAGCTCTATCAGCTGCTGGGACGCGACATGGACTGGTCGTAGCCCCTCAGTCCCGGGAAGTCACACCACGATCGCCGACCCAACGCGACGCGAGTCGGCATGAGCAACGAGCTTGCCATCGATGAGACCCGCTCCATTGACACCGCCGAAGAACATATGAGGCTCGTCGTACCAGCGAACATCCCCAGCCAGGTTCAACCCCCGCTCCGCTGCCAGTGCTACAGGTTCTAAGTGCTCCGGGTGCACCCTCGGGTGCTCGATGGCGCCGACAAGATCTTCACCGGCGATCAATAGATTCACCAGCGTCAGCGCCAAGGCGGAGGTGATTCGGTCAGCACCAGGAGAGCCAATAGCCACCACCGAGCCGGGCGATCGACAAGTTGTCGGCGCCATGTTCGACATCATCCGCTCGCCGGGAACCAGAGCCTCGATACCGGCCGGCATCAACTCCAGCTCTCCTATCGAGTTGTTCATCAAGAGCCCGGTGCCGGACGGCACAACACCGGACCCATAGCCCGATGAAAAGGTGGCTGCAACGGCATTCGCCTCCTGATCGACCGCGGCAACGCTGACCGTCGACGGCGATCGCAGGCCGGCCACCACCATCAACTCCTCGATTGCGGCGTCGCGGCCCTCGGAGTCCTCATACCTACGTCGGTGCCGCAACGCTGTGGTGAGTGCCATTGCCCAGCCTTGGTGATCGAGAGGATCAGGTTGACTTGAGATCTCCCGAACCGCAGACAACATCGTGACTCCACCAACAGCAGGGGGCGGGTTGGATGAGACCTGCCATGCACCGATTTCTACCGTCAACGGCGCCCGATCAAGGGCTCGGTAAGTCGCCAGGTCCACCGTCGTCAGCGAAGATCCTCGATTGGCCAGGTCGGCAATCATCGTCCGGGCAAGGTCACCGCGGTAAAACGTTTCGGCGCCTTCCTCGCCAATTTGGCGGAGGGTGTCGGCCAGGTCGTCGAAGCAGACGGAATCGCCGATGTCCTTGAGCCTGTCTCCATCGAATAGGGCAGCCCTGCTCGCCGCATCGTCGCTGAAAACCGGGACACCGGAGTCAACCAGATATATGTGACACGCCTGGCTCAACGGGAAGCCATGTTCGAGGGACCCTGCGACAACTTCGAGAATTTCGTCCCATGGGACCAGTCCGAAGCGCGATGCCACCTCCGAAAGGCTGGCAAAGCCCCCCGGAACCGCTATCGAACCGGGACCCACAGCGGTGGTCAGTCCGCCCCCGTAGTCCATCGTGACCATCTTGGTCACAGTGTCTCCCGCGAAACCGAGGCCCGGGACGGCCATATACCCGTCTACAACCATGGGTGGGCCGTCGACTGGATCAACTGTGATGAATCCTCCGGCCCCGGGCGCACATACTCCTGGCTCGGTGCACATCGCCACCAGTGCCATCCCCACAACGACGTCAGCAGCTCCCCCGCCCATATCCACGATCCGGGTGCCGACGGTTGTTGCCAATTCCGACGGAGCAGCCAGGGCCATCCGCTCTGCCACTGACTAGCGGCCTTTCCATGAGGGATCGCGTTTCTCCAGGAATGACGACACACCCTCGGCAGCGTCCTCGGTACCCAGAAGGATCGCCTGCGACTGGCCTTCCCAACTCAGGGCGTCCGACAATGACGAACCAAAGGAGGCGTTGAGTGTTTGCTTGATGAACGTTTGGGCACGGGGTGCGCCGCCTAGAAGCTCCTCTGTCAAAGCCTCAACACGAGTCCTCAAGGCGCCCACCGGCACGACATCGGTAACCAGCCCGATCGACTTTGCCTCGGCGGCACTCAGAATGCGACCGGTGAGAGCAAGCTCCTTGGCTCTCTGCAGACCAATGATTCTGGGTAGCAACCAGCTACCACCAAAGTCGAGGGTCAAACCGCGCTTGACGAAGATCTCCGAGAGCCGGGCACGTTCGGTGGCGACAACCAGGTCGCATCCGAGGGCAAGGTTGAGGCCAGCTCCGACCGCCACACCATCTACGGCGGCGATTGTCGGTTTGGTCAGCCGGTGCAGAGCCATTGCCGCCTCGCCAACCAGCTTCATGCGTCGGTGCCGGTCAACGACCGACTGGATTTCGTCGATTCTCGACAGGTCTAGATCCGCCCCGGCACAAAAGTCCTCACCAGCACCGGTCACCACGAGGATCCGAGAGGATGATTGCTCGAAGTCGGCGAAGGCACCGGTTAGGTCACTCCACCCGTCGGTGGGCACGGCGTTACGCCGCTCCGGCCGGTTCAGGGTTATCCAGCGAACCTCTTCCCTATCTTCAACGTTCAACCAATCCACGGACAAGACGGTAGACACTCTCGGACAGGGTTACCGTTCAACAATGGGCTTCAACCCGTTTCGCGAGCAGGATAAGACAGCCGTAGATCTGATCATGGTCGTGCTTGCCATCGGCGCCGCTATCGCCCTGGTGGTATGGGCGATATTCTCGGGGTGACCGTTAGCCCGGTCCAGCCATATGCAGCTCGCAAGGAGTACCTTTGCCCGGGTTGTGATCTGACGATCCCGGTTGGGACATTTCATCTCGTCGTCGTGCCCGATCATGAACCTGACCTTAGGCGTCACTGGCACCACGGCTGTTGGCATAAAGAGCTGAGGAGGCGCTTCGGGTCTTCGAACCCAATCATCGGCTAGCGGTGCGTTGGTCAGGCATCTCGCCGGTTGAGGCCCCACACGGTCAGCAAGAGTCCAAGCGCTGACCAGCTCAACACGATCACGACTGAGTGCAAGACGGTGTTGCTCGGGGTTGAGAAGAGTTGGCCCAATCCCGGGATCGGCACCGCACCAAAGATCCCGGTCGTGGCACCGGTCAACGAAACGTCGCCATAGGGACGCCACAAGGCGAGCAGGCCTTCACCAAATGACAGTGCCAGCACGACACCGATGGCCGGGCCGATCGATCGCAACACCGAAATGAATCCCAGGCCCAACGCCACCCAAGCAATCTGAGTGAAGCCTGCTTTCCAAGTGATCTCAAGCCACTCGCTCGAGGAAGGGCCGCCGACTCCTCCGGCGAACATGGCTGTCAGGGCGGCCCAAAGGGCAATCCCAACCAACATGGCGATCCAACTCGCAACGCTGAAGACGAGCAGCCTGGCGCCCACATGCCAGGCCTTTCTCGATTCTCGGGTCAGCGACGTCGCCCAGATCGTGCTGGCCAATTCTCCGCCAAGGATCACAACCGCCATGATGAGCGGAAACCACGTCTGACCCACGACCTGCTGAATTCCGAGAAGGTAAGCCTCGGGTTTCTCGAGAACTGGAAGACCTTCGGCGGCGGCTGTGGGGTTGATCTGGCCGAAGATCATCAGAAAAAAGGCCGCCAGACCGGTAAATGCTGCCAAAATCAACACCATCACCGGATACAGCCTCCGCCCGGTGAGCTTGACCATCTCTGCCTTGATCAGACCGATCACTGGCCGCTACCTGTGATCCCGAGAAAGACTGACTCGAGACTGTCCCGACGGGCTTTCACTTCAGACGGATAGATTCCTGCTCCTGCAAGGGCACGAATGATGCCGGCACCATCGGCAGTCGCCACGGCCAGGGTTCCCTCTCTCTCCTCGACATCGAATCCGGAGGATCTCAAGACGTCGACCGCGCCGGTCCCCGCAACGCCCTCGACCTGCATCATCGAGTCGCTGAGCAGCGATTCGAGCGGCCCCTGGGCAATGAGTTTGCCTTTGTCAATAACGACAACATTGTCAGCGAGAGCTTCGACATCGGCGAGGTCATGACTCGAAACCATGACCGTTGTGCCCGTCGCCGCCAGTTGTCGGAGACGTATCTTGAATGCGTGTTGCCCGGCTGGGTCGAGACCGTCGAGCGGTTCGTCCAGAAACAGGATCTTCGGGGTAGGGAGCAGTGCGGCGGCAAGAGCTAGGCGTTGCCGCATCCCCTTCGAGTACTGCTCGACATTTCGCCCGGCATCTCCGGTCAGCTCGACAAACTCGAGGAGCTCGTCGATGCGGTCGTGCCCCGCCCCAAGGGTGTCTGCTGCCACCTTCAAATTGCGCATCCCGGTGATCGATCGGATCAGGCCCGGCTCCTCGACGATCGCGCCAACTTCTTTGACGATGTCGCGGAGGCGGGACGGAACGGGTTTGCCGAGAATTGTGACCTCACCGGCGGTAATTCGGGTCAAACCGAGCATGGCCCGGAATGTTGTGGTCTTGCCGGCGCCGTTGGGTCCCAAAAACCCCGTCAGTTTTCCGGATTCGACGGTGAAATCGAGACCATCGACGGCGCGGATTCCCGCGTAATCCTTTACGAGGCCTTTGACTTCTATTGCGATCTGGCCAGACACGTGATGGCGGACACTATGGGTGGTGTCGGAGAGGGTCAAACGGCGTCCGGGATCCAATGGAACACGACTTGGGTGGCATAGACCCCGACCCCGATCACATCCACCCGGCGAATACCGACGTAGTTGGCGAGTCTTCGAAGCTGATCGTGTTTGACGCGGTCTATGGCGTCGAGGGGGTACATATTCGAGGTGCTGGCACGCACTTCGACAAGCACCCGTGTGCCGCGGTCAACACAGACCGCATCGATTTCGCCTATGGGGAGAATGAAATTCCGGGACGCGACGGTGATCCCGTGTGATTCGAGGAAACAGCAGGCGAGATCTTCGCCGAGACGTCCCAGCGCCGCCCGGGGGTCTACTGGATCGGGATCTCGTGCTGGTCGACTTCTTCGATGTTGACGTCCCGGAAGGTCAGAACCTTGACCGTTGTCAGAAACCGGGCCGGACGAAACATGTCCCATACCCAAGCATCGTTCATCTCGACCTCGAAGTACATCGAGCCATTGGAGTCCTTGACGACGAGGTTGACCTCGTTGGCCAGGTAGAAGCGCCGCTCGGTCTCGACAACGTATTTGAACATCGGAAGCACGTCGCGGTACTCCTGATAGATCTTGAGTTCAACCTCGGTTTCGTACCGCTCCAGATCTTCTTCCACGGTTCTCCTCAAAAACACGGCGTCAAAGCGATCATATGGCAACCCGATTTCTATACGTTTGAAATCAGCGGTTTTCTGTCTAAGGGCTACAAACCGCCCACATGGGAGACGGGCCAGATGGTCACAAACGCGCGCCCGATGACGTCTTCGATGGGAATGTTGCCAAAACGACGACTGTCGAAACTCTCGTCCCGGTTGTCTCCCATGACGAAAATCGTTCCGTCGTCCACGACAAACGGGCCTGCATCCGGCATGAAGCTGCCGTCGGTGTAGGGCTCTTCGAGGGCCACGCCATTCACCAACAGTTCGCCGTCCGTGATCTCTATGGTGTCGCCGGGCAGGCCGATCACACGCTTGATGAGGTCGTCCAGTCCCCTGGTCCTGATCCCGACGGCCTCGAGCACCGACCGGATCACAGCCTCGGGCACCGATTCCTCGGTGTCGGGCTCAAGGGGGTTACGAAACACTACGACATCACCTCGTTGGACATCCCCAAACCTGAAGGCGAGTTTGTTGACCATGACGCGGTCGTTCACCTGAATTGTCGGGACCATCGACTCGGACGGAATCCAGAACGGTTGGAGCAAGAAAGTCTTGACCACCACGGCGATTATGAGAGCTGTGAGTAGAAGGCCGGGGAGCTCTGCCCAAAAGGAACGCCGACGCTTTGGCGCCGGCGTCTGGTCGCCTGGTTCGGAAACCTGTTCGGTGACCCCGGTCGTAATCAATCCCTCAGTTCCTTGATCCGGGCAGATTTGCCGACACGATCCCGCAGGTAATAGAGCTTGGAGCGGCGGACGTCTCCGCGGCGGACAACTTCGATTTTCGAGATGATTGGTGAATTCACCGGAAAGACGCGCTCGACACCAATTCCGAAACTGATCTTGCGAACAGTGAACGACGCGCGAAGCGCAGCGCCGTTGCGTGCGATCACAACACCCTCGAAGACCTGGATGCGCTCCCGCCCTGCCTCGACGACCCGGACATCGACCTTCACGGTGTCTCCGGCGCGGAAATCGGGGATGTCGTCGCGCACGTGCGCGCTTTCGACAATCTGTAGGTCATTCATGGAAGGCTCCTAGGAAATCGACGGGCATACGGATCGGAGAGCCCGACGGCCAAATTGTATCAGGTATCAGAATTCCCGCCATCCGGGAGCAGGTCGGGCCGACGTTCCCGTGTTCTCCGCAGTCTCTCGGTAGCCCTCCAGGCCTCGATTCGGGCATGGTCACCCGAGAGCAGAATCTCAGGAACGATAGTGCCCTCAAAGTCAGCCGGGCGTGTGTAGACAGGCTCCTCCAGCAGCCCTTCGCGGAAAGACTCACTTACCGTTGAATCCGGGTTGCCAACCACACCGGGGAGGAGCCGCGCAATGCCCTCGATTGCGGCTGCCGCCGCGACCTCGCCCCCGGCGAGGACGAAATCTCCCAGCGAGACCTCTTCTTCAATGAACAGATCGCTTACCCGCTGATCTACACCTTCGTAGCGCCCACACACGAGAGTGATCTCGTCGAGGTTGGACCAACGGTCCAAAGTCTCTTGGTTCATCGGATGTCCCGATGGGGTGAAGAGCACACGGTGGGTGTGCTCGAGAGGACGCAGAGTGTTGGCCAGGGGCTCAACCCTCATCACCATTCCCGGCCCCCCACCAAATGGTGAGTCGTCGACCTGGAGGTGCTTGCCGAGACCCTCGTCACGCAACTGGACCAGATTCACGACGAGGTCGCCCGACTCGATGGCGCGACCCACGATGCTCACCCCAAGGAGACCATCAAAGAATTCGGGGAAGATAGTGACGACGTTGATTTTCATCGCCCTTCTCCTGCCTGTGACGACGGGAGGCGCGGCCGAATTCTTGCGGGGGGATACAAGGGGGGTCGCCCCCCCTTGCCGAACTCAGATTCGGGGAAGATAGTGACGACGTTGATTTTCATGGCGGGTGAGGGGTTCGCTACGTCTCAGATCCGTTCGATGATCATGGCCATGCCTTGCCCACCGCCGACACACATCGTCTCGATCCCCATCGTCTTATCCAGAGTCTGCAAGTCGTTAATCAATGTCCCCATTATGCGGGCACCGGTCATTCCGAATGGGTGACCCAAGGCTATTGCGCCGCCGTGTGGGTTGAGTTTGTCCATATCTATCCCCAACTGGTCCACGCTCGCGAGAACCTGAGCCGCAAAGGCTTCATTGATCTCGATCACGTCGATGTCGTTTAGGGACATGCCCGCCTGGTCGAGCACCTTACGAACGGCTCCAACGGGCCCCATGCCCATGAACTCTGGCTCCAAACCGACCACAGCCGACGCAACTATCCGAGCGAGCGGTTGCAAGCCTAACTCGGCGGCGCGTTGGTCCGACATCACGACGACCGCCGCGGCTCCGTCGTTCAAAGGGCATGAGTTTCCAGCGGTGACCCTTCCGCCGGGCTTGAACGCAGGCGGCAGGGTGGCGAGTTTTTCGAGACTGGTGTTGGGCCTTGGTCCATCGTCGGCCGCGATTGTCCGACCGTCAGGAATCTCGATTGGTGCGATCTCGCGGTCGAAGAAGCCGTTCTTTTGCGATTCGACAGCCCGGTCTTGGGACCGCTTCGCGAACTCGTCCATTCGCTCGCGGGTGATGCCGTATTTCTCAGCGACATTCTCGGCGGTGTTGCCCATGGGGATATAGACGTCATTGATGTAGTCATCCCGGGACTTGTCCGTGAATCGTGGATTGAGGTCGTCGGAATCAAAAGCCTTCCCGTAGGTGCGAGAGACGGACTCAGTGCCGGCGGCCACATAGACGTCGCCCTCTCCCAACTTGATCGCATGAAAAGCCATCCGGATCGTCTGCAACGACGATGCGCAGAAGCGATTAACCGTCGTCGCAGGGACAGATGCCGGCATTCCGGCAAGAAGCGACGCCGGCCGGGCCAGGTTGAACCCTTGCTCGTGATGAGTGAGACCACAGCCCACCATGACGTCGACAACCGACGACCGTTCCAGCGCGGGAACCTTGTCCATCACCGCATTGATGGCGTGGGCAGCGAGGTTGTCGGCACGAACGTCCACCAACGACCCTTTGTATGCCCTGCCGATCGGGCTTCTTGCGGTAGCGACGATTACGGCCTCGGCCATTGGTGACTCCTTATTGAATGAACACTCAAGGTTACTTGAGCACTTACGCTGTGCCGATGCGCCATGCATTGCTGGTGACCCTGCTCTTGCTTACGGCATGTGCCACCAACTCGACTGACAGTTCATCGACCGTTGCGACGACGTCCCGCCCGGGCCCTAGCACCACGACAACCACGACTGTCGTGCCAGGCATCGGCTGCCCCCAGGATGGCGAATTCGTGGGGGTGGGCCGGATCGGTCGAATCTCTCAGCCGGCATCTGACAGCAAGACGCTGGGCCTGATCTCGAGACAGGTCGTCGATGGCTGTGAGACATTTGGATTCGATTTCGAGACCGCTGAAAACGCCCCGGCGACGACACCTCCTTCAGTCGATGCCGAGTTTCTACGTGGTGAGCGGATTATTCGGATCCACATCGAAATCGATCAAACGGTCATCACCGACCAATTGGTCGAGACCAGCCTCGTGGACCGAATCTTTGTAGTGAGAGCTTTGGACGGGTCTATGTTCATCGACCTTCATCTCGCCGCAGCGGCCAACGCCCGAATCGATGTGTCCAACTCCCCTGCCAGGTTGAGCTTGGAGCTCGCTCCCCGTGACGGCGAAATCGGCCCGGCAGCCGCCTTCTCCGACTCGGTAGTGGTGGTGTCCCCGGCTGGCGAGCCGGTCGTGCCCGAGGAGTTCACCGTCGAGGGGTATGCCCGAACTTTCGAGGCCACAGTGCTCATTCTGGCATCACGAGGTGACGAGGTCTTGACCATGGAGACAACCACTTCAGCCGACTGGGTCGACACCTGGGGCGAATTCGCCGCCGCGATCTCGGTTATTCCCGGCGATGCCAGTCTTTTTGTAGGTGAGGAATCGCCTCAGGATGGGAGCCTGCGTGGAGTGATCCTCAGGCTAACGGTTCAATGAGGCCCGGGATCGGGCGGATCTCCAGATAGCCTTCGTCGACGACAACTGAAGGGACGAACTCTGCAACAAAGGGGACCTCGAACTCGGAGCCATCCACCTCGATTGCAAGACGATCCTGGGCTGAGCCGGGCACCCATCTCTTCACAACACCAATCTGGCGTCCCGTTTCATCTCGAACGAGGAGCCCCGCCAGTTGCTCAGGCCAATATTCGTCGTCGGCAAGCTGGCGGCGCACGCCGACGATGATGTCCTGACCCCTGATCTGTTCCGCTGCCTCCCTGGTGGAGACGTTCTCGAACTGAACTTGAAATCCCCGGTCAGTGCGACGAACCGCCCGTACCTGATACGGGCGGTCCTCGATCGAAACAGTCTTGCCCGGATCGAAATGAGCGATTTCGGACTCGTCGGCGTACAAGCCAAGAAATCCGTCGAGTCCGTGAGGTCGGCCGAGTCGGCCGACGACGAAGCCCTTTTCAGTCGATGAATTCGACTCCGGCACTAATTCCTTCTTCTTCGCCTGCGGCCCCTGCGGCGGCACGGATGGCTTTGGCAACTCTGCCGCGCCGACCAATGACACGCCCCATATCGGACTTAGCCGTGCGCACTTCGGCGACAACTTCATCAGGGCCTTGCTCGACCATGGTCACATCAACCTCTTCGGGCTGTTCAACGATGCTCTTCACAACGTAGGAGACCACTCTCTCAACGATTTCACCTTTGGCCATCAATTACTCCTCTTCGCCGGCAGCGTCGCTGGCAGCGGGTTCGACGGCCTCTGGGGCATCTGACACCGGCGCGGCCCCGGCTTCTTCGACGACTTCGTCATCGGCGGCCAATTCTTCCACAGTCGGCTCTTCGGCCGGCGCCTCATCGGCGACCGGCGCCGGGCTGCCCACTGTGTGTATCTGGCCGGTGCGGACCTTCATTGTGTTCATGGCACCCGAGATATTCAGGAGTTTCTCCACGGCTTCGGTGGGCTGAGCTCCTTTCGAGAGCCAGGCGGCGGCCTTTTCGTTGTCGATTTCAACGAGGGACGGATCTTCGAGGGGTGCGTATCGGCCGATCTGCTCTATATAGCGACCGTCACGCGGCGAGCGCCCATCGATCACCACGACGCGGTACATGGGCTGCTTTTTCTTGCCCATGCGCATCAATCTCATCTTTACTGCCATCAATTCACCTCTTGGTTCGCTGGCCACCCATCAGGTCGCCGAGGTTCGGCACACCCCGGCCTCCGGCCAGCATCTTCATCATCTTTTTTGCTTCGGTGAACTGCTTGAGCAGGCGATTCACGTCCTGGGGCTTCATGCCCGAGCCAGACGCGATTCGCCGCTTGCGGCTTCCACCGATGATCTTGGGGTTCCGGCGCTCGTCAGGTGTCATGGACTGGATGATGGCCTCGACCCTGCGAAGTTCGCGATCATCAACGTCGACGTCTCGCAACAGCGATCCGGAGCCAGGAAGCATAGCAAGGATGTCCTTCAGAGGCCCCATCCGCTTCATCTGCTGGAACTGCTTGAGGAAGTCATCGAGGTCGAAATCACCTTTCTGGATCTTCCGGGCAGCACGTTCGGCCTCAGCACCGTCGAAGGTCGCCTCGGCTTTCTCGATCAACGAGAGAACGTCACCCATTCCAAGGATGCGCGAAGCCATGCGCTCAGGATGGAAAACCTCGAGATCGGAAAGGTTCTCGCCGACACCCGCAAATTTGACCGGGGCTCCCGTCACTTCCCGGACCGAAATGGCCGCTCCTCCCCTGGCATCACCATCGAGTTTTGACAGGATTATCCCGGTGATCCCGACCTGGTCCTGGAAGCCGGAGGCGACGTTGACGGCGTCTTGACCGGTCATCGCGTCGACGACCAGGAGCACCTCATCTGGATCCGAGGCCTTCCGCACATCGGCCAACTCCCTCATCAGGGGCTCATCTATTTGAAGTCGGCCGGCAGTGTCGATGATGACCACATCGCGCCCGGTTCGCTGCGCTTCCTTGACTGCAGCCTTGACCAGTTTGGCTGCTTTACCCTTGGGATCAGAGAAGACGGGGACGTCGAGCCGTTTACCCAATGTCTCCAGTTGCTCTATCGCTGCAGGTCGTTGTAGGTCGGCGGCGACCAACATCGGCTTCTTTCCTTGCCGTTTCAGAAGATCGGCAAGCTTGCCGGACGTCGTGGTTTTGCCCGAGCCCTGTAGGCCGACCATGAGGATCGTCGTGGGCGGCGAAGACTTCACCAGCCCGACCGTCTCGGAACCCAGGGTCTTGATCAGCTCCTCGTGGACGATATTTATGACCTGCTGGCCGGGGGTAAGGCTCTTTTTGACGTCTTCCCCCGCTGCCCGCTCCTTTACGCGACCAAGGAAGGCTTTGACCACTGTCACATTGACGTCTGCCTCGAGAAGGGCAACGCGAACATCCCGAAGCGCACTATCGATGTCCTTATCAGAGAGCCTTCCCTTGCCCCGCAAAGCAGTAAAGGCAGAATCAAAACGTTGTGTTAGTGCGTCAAACATGTAGGTCTCAGCGGTGACGCTACGCGGTTTCTCCTGATATCCATAAGCAACTCCGAGACCTCGGGTTCCTGACGGTGCGTATCCTTGGCCATATGACTTTCTCTGTTGACACTGTCTTCCTCTGGGTGACCGATCTGTCAAAATCCGTTGATTGGTATTCCAGATTCGGCGTTGATGCCGGAGAGGCCTATGGCGATTGGCAGACTATGAAAGTCGATGGCTCTACCGCATTTGCCCTTCACCGTGGCAATCGCCTCTCCGGAGCGGCGACGGGCGGCGTCGCCTTTGGCGTCGAAGACCTCGATGTCCAGATGTCCCGTCTCGCTGGTATCGGGATAGAACCTGTCGACCGAGAGATAACCGAGACCGGTGTCGCCCGTTTCACTACGTTCCAAGATCCCGACGGTAACGACGTCCAATTGCTCCAGCGATTGCGGTGATTGCCCCGGCCGGGGGTTGTTATAAGGTGCGGGGATGACCACGTCGACCTGGCACCAGATACCGCTCCCGGACATCGCACCAGGCAATGTCACCACGGTGGTGATAGCCGATCGGGCCCTCGCCCTCACCCGCACCGCTGCCGGTTGGTCGGCATTCGACAATCGTTGTCCCCACCAGGGCGGCCCTCTTGGCGATGGAGAGATCGAGCCTGATAACGGGTATCTGCTGTGTCCCTGGCATGGCTACGAGTACGACCCGGTCACCGGCGAACCACCTCCTGGTTTTACCGACTCGGCGACCAAATATCCGACTGAACTCAGAGACGACGGTCTTTTCGTCGAACTGCCGGATAACGAAGACCGAACTTCGATTTCCGATCAAATGGTCGACACAATGGTCGAATGGGGTGTCGACACGGTCTTCGGGATGGTCGGACATTCCAACCTCGGTTTTGCCGATGCCCTGCGGAAGGCCGAGGAAAAGGGAAAACTCCGCTACATCGGGATCCGACACGAAGGGGCGGCATCCTTTGCAGCGTCGGCATACGGGAAGCTCACCGGCCGGCCGGCGGCATGTTTCTCCATTGCCGGTCCCGGGGCGACGAATCTCCTGACCGGGCTGTGGGACGCCAAAGTTGATCGCACCCCGATCCTTGCACTCACCGGACAGGTCCAAACACAGGTCCTCGGCCCTGGAGCATTTCAGGAGATCGACCTCGCGTCGGCCTTTGCCAGCGTCTCGGCCTGGAGCCAAACTGTCATCAAGGCCGAGAATGCCACAGAGTTGATGGCCCTGGCATTGAAACACGCCATTGTGCGCCGTGATGTAGGACACCTCATCCTGCCTGACGAAGTTCAGAACTTCGACGGTCTGGACGACCCTCCCGAGAGGCCCAAGCTCGGACGCATCTCCACCACTCGCATCGCGCCACCCCAGGAACAATTGGACGAAGCGGTCGCCTTACTCAAAGGGGCCAAACATCCCATAATCGTCATGGGTAGAGGCGCTGCCGAATTTCGGGCCGAGATCATCCGACTCGCCGAGCAGATCGATACGCCAATGATCACCACCTTCAAAGCCAAAGGACTGGTTGGAGACGATCACCCTCTTGCGTGTGGCGTTGTGGGCCGTTCTGGCACACCCATCCCGGCAGCGATGATGGCCAGGGCCGACGCCATGCTCGTGTTCGGTGCCTCGTTCTCCGACCACTCGGGTCTGGCGAGCTGGGTCCCAACGATCCAAGTCGACTCGGACCGTATGGCGCTGGGCAAGTTCTCCCCGATCGACATCCCTGTGTGGGGCGATATCGGCGTGACCGTAGAAGAATTGGCAGACCGGCTACCCGAAGTCGACCGTCCCGAGATTCGCTCCGACATCGACCTGAGATGGCGACGTTGGAGGATCGAGAAGGCCGGCAGGGCAACCGAAACCGACGAAATTGGCCGGATCCACCCTGCAGCGGTCTTCGAAGTCCTATCAGAACTTGCTCCCGAAGACGCCGCTATCGCGGTCGACGTCGGCAATAACACATATTCGTTCGGGCACTATTTCGAAAGTAAGGCCAAACAAGATGTGGTCATGTCCGGATACCTGGGGTCTATTGGGTTCGGGTTCCCTGCGGCCATGGGGCTGTGGGCGGCCACACGCGCCTCCAATCGCAAGATTATCTCGATCTCAGGTGACGGCGGGTTCGGGCAGTACATGGCTGAGTTCACCACGGCAGTCAAATACCGGATGCCGATAACTCACGTCCTCCTCGACAACGCCGAGCTCGGCAAAATCAGTCGTGAGCAGATCGGTGCAATACGGCCCGTGTGGGAGACATCCCTCGTGAATCCTGATTTCGCCGAATATGCCCGAATCTGCGGCGGCCATGGCTTCCGGGTCAGTGAACGGTCGCAACTTCGCGGTGCCTTCGAAGAGGCCATCTCGATCTCCACCGGACCGTCCCTTGTCGTCGTCGACGGTATGGCTCTGGCCATCTAATCGGGAGACCTCGTTTGAACGACCGCGATGACCTTCTCCGTACTGACATCCGCCGGGTGGGCAACCAACTCGGCGAGGCCCTCGTGCGCCAGCAAGGGCCCGAATTGCTGGAGCTGGTCGAGCAGGTGCGTGCTCTCGGAAAATCGTCGCGGAGGGGAGGGTCAGACGATGCCGGGGAACGGCTGAACAAGCTTCTCCGTGACCTAGAGATCGACGCTGTCATCCCCGTAGTGCGGGCATTCACCACTTATTTCTACCTGGCCAATGTGGCCGAACAGGTCCACCGGGTCGACGAGATGGCGGCGGATGACCGTTATCTCGAGGCGACTGTCGACCGGATTCTGGCGGCGAATCTCGACCAGGAGCTAATCGACGACGTTGTGGGGAGGTTGTCGGTCAGGCCCGTTTTCACTGCCCATCCGACTGAAGCGGCCCGGCGCTCGATCCTGACCAAGACTCGTGACCTGGCCGACCTCATCGAGGCACGGGCGCGTTCCCCCAAGGCCGATCTCGACCAATTGGACGCCCGGACAGCCGAGCTCATCGACCAGATCTGGCAGACAGACGAGCTGCGTTTGGAAAAACCGACTCCTGTGGAGGAAGCGCGCTCCGCTCTCTATTACCTGGTTCAACTTGCCGAAAGCGTCCTCCCCGACCTCGAGGACACCATCGCCCGTCAACTTCAGAGGCTCACCCCCGAAACAAGCCCTGCTCCTCTTTCGTTCGGGACGTGGGTCGGCGGTGACCGTGATGGAAACCCGGGCCTTACGCCCGAGATGACGCTCGAGGCCCTGGCACAGCAACACGAGCGAGGTCTCCGACATTTGATCGGCCTTATCGAGCATCTCGCCGAGGAGCTCTCTGTTTCCGAAACACTGGCACCGATCAGCGGGGAATTGCAGGCGTCGTTGGATGCGGATCGCCTAGAGCTACCCGATGTGTGGCTTCGGGAAGGAAGACGGACAGCGGAGGAGCCTTATCGGTTGAAGTGCTCTTACATCCACGCCCGACTTCATATCACGTTGGCCAGGCTGCAGACAGGCGCCAGCCACGAAACGGACCACGGATACCGCGGGCCGTCTCACCTGAATGAAGACCTCCTCATCATGGATCGGTCGCTCCGGGCGGCGCGGGGTCAGCTCATAGCCGACGGTGCTTTGGGCCGGGTGATCCGTCTTCTGGCGGCCTTTGGCTTTCAGATGGCCACGATGGACATCCGCGAGCACTCGGCGCGACACGCCGAGACGGTGGCGGAGCTTCTCGATCGGGCCTCCATCACTCACGACGGTCTTGATGATCATGGGATGGAGGAGCTCCTGGAGGCCGAATTGGCAAATCCACGCCCGTTGTCAGGGCCAACCCGTTCTCTTCAGCCGGATTCAGAGCAGGTTCTCGCCACATTCGAGGCAATTCGGGAAGCTCAAGACCGCTACGGCCAACAGGTAATCGAGAGCTACGTCATTTCGATGACTCGCACCACCGCCGACGTTCTCAACGTTGCGGTCCTTGCCAAAGAAGTGGGCCTGTTGGACCTGAATCGGCAGATCTCGCGAATCGGGATCGTTCCGCTGGTCGAGACTATCGACGACCTCCGAAACGCTGGAGATCTGCTTTCGAGACTGTTGGAGAATTCGACATATCGAAAATTAGTCGCGCTCAACGGGGATACCCAGGAAGTCATGCTCGGATACTCGGACTCCAACAAGGTCGGGGGCATAACCACATCTCAGTGGGAGATCTATAAAGCCCAGCGGGTGATGCGAAACGTCAGCGAGGCGCATGGCGTACATCTAAGGCTTTTTCATGGTCGTGGTGGAACGATCGGCCGCGGTGGCGGGCCCTCCCATGCTGCAATCCTGGCCCAGCCTTTCGGGACCGTCGACGGCACGATCAAAGTGACCGAGCAGGGCGAGGTCATCTCAGACAAGTACGGACACCCCGGCATTGCGCGGCGCAACCTGGAGTTGACGCTCGCTTCCGTCCTGGAGTCGTCGCTTTTGCATCGACAATCCCGACGCTCCACGGACGTTCTGGATCGGTGGACTGAAGCCATGGAGTGCTTCTCCGATGCCGCCTATCTGTCGTACCGCCGGCTTGCCGAACATCCCTCACTTGTCCCCTATTTTCTCAAGTCCACGCCTGTCGAGGAGCTCGGCCAGTTGAACCTGGGGAGCCGGCCATCCCGACGGCCGGGAGGGGTTGGCGGGGTCGAAGACCTGCGCGCGATCCCATGGGTGTTCGGGTGGACCCAGAGCCGCCAGATCGTCCCGGGTTGGTTTGGGGTGGGTAGTGGCCTGGCAGCGGCGCGTGAGGCCGGCTACGGGAAAGTCATGTCGGAGATGGCAGCCGAGTGGAGTTTCATGCAGACCTTCCTGTCGAACGTTGAGATGACGCTGGCCAAGACAGATCTCGAGATCGCTCATCGATACGTTTCAGCGTTGGTGCCGACCCAGCAACAAGACCTGCTCGACACGCTCAGGGCTGAGGCTGCTCTGGCCACCGAAGAAGTCCTGGGACTTCAGGAGCACACCGAACTGCTCGACGACGTGCCATTGTTGCGCCGGACTCTTGGCGTCCGGGACGTGTATCTCGACCCCATCAACTACCTGCAGGTGTCGCTACTCGACAGGTCGCGGTCGGGCGAGAAGAGCCCCTTGCTCGATCGCGCTCTTCTGCTCACGATCAACGGCATCGCCGCTGGCATGCGCAACACGGGCTGAATCGCCATTGATCTTTTTGGTTTTGTTGATCGTTCCTTGAGGTCTCCTTAGGGAGATCCCTGACACTCTGTCATCAGCTACGAAAGGACTTTGAGATGGCAGTTGTGTGGATTGATCGCGACGAGTGCATGGGTGCCGGCACATGCTCACAGATTGCGCCGCAGGTATTCGCGGAGCGAAATGATGGGACGTGGGCCGTGAAGGAAGATGAAAAGTACTTCGGTGAGACTGTGGTATTCGACGGCCTCACCGGTCCTGGCCATGGCCCTGAGGGTTTCGCAGGGAAAGCCCGAATCCCCGATGGCCTCCTCGACCTGGTTGTAGAAGCCGCCGAAGAATGCCCGGCCGAATGCATCTTCGTGGAGGTCTAAGGTGGAAAACACGCCCGGATCCCCCAAGACCCCCCGGAAAGCCGGAACCCGACCCCTCTCCGTCATACTCGGGACGTTGATGATCCCACTGAGCGCACTGGCCGCCTATGCGTTTGTGAGTCCCAGTCCATCGGTGGACGAGACGGCCAACACGCCTGAGGCTTCAGCACCGATCGAGCCGCTCCTGGTATTCAACTCCGGCGTCGCAACGCCGGAGGATCTTGCTGCTGCATGCGGGCCCTCGGGTCTGGCACTGGTTGATGCTGAGAACAACGGCACAATCACCGATGTGCAGGAGGCCGCCCTCGACGCCCTTCGAGAGATCTGCGCGGGCCAGGGCCTCGCTCTGCCTGGCAAGGCGATACCGGAACCAATCGTTGAGCAGATCATCGTTCAATCAGCGACTACCGCTCCTCCCGCTTCGACCACGTCAACACCCAGCTCCGGGGACGACGATCAATCCGATGACGACTCGGATTATGAAGATGAAGATGAAGATGACGACCACGACGACGACGACGACGACGACGACGAACCGGGAGATGACGATTGAGCAAGCTTTCGTCAGCCACAACTTCCGGTCTCTTGGTCACGGTTGCCGGTTTGATCACCCTGGGCGCCATTGCTTTTGGAGTGCCCGACAACGAATCGGCGCCTTCGACCGTTGCGCTGTTGGTTGTGGATTCGACGCCAGTTGTCGTTGAGGCGACACCCCCGGCAGTTGCCGGCGTCGAATCTTCGATCCAAAGAGTTCTGGAAAGCAACGGAAACCTGGAGACATTCGATCCCAACGCAGTCTCGAATCTGGATCCGGTGATAGCGCGAGTCCTGTCCTTCTACGGCGTGACCCTTGCGATACCAGACACCAAGGAACCTGGCTCATGAGCCGGTTCACTCCTACCCGGTGGAATCAAATCCTGGCTTGGACCGGTGCCTCGCTGGCCTGGGGAACAGCCTTTGTTGCCGCCAAGGTCGAACCAGTCCGGACCCAGGAGACCGACTCCAAGCCGATGACCGAGGTGACCACGGCAGACGCAGCGGCAATCCCGCAAGCTCCGGCGAGTGGACTGTCGATCATCCGCTACCAGCCAACGGCAGCACCTGCTGCGGAGGTCCAAAGGGTTTATGTATCGGTTGCCACGCCGGCCAACACCCAGTCAACCGCATCGCAACCATCGGCCACGACCAAATCGAATTCAGCTCAGCCTCCGCCGCCCCCACCCGCGGTCGCCCCCCCGCCAGATCCTCCAAGCAGCGGCTCATGAATCACATCAATTTCCGCGCAATGGGGACCGAGATCGAAGCATGGACCGAAACGGGCGACGACGGCACCGGGCTCAGGTCATGGTTCGAAGAGGTGGAATCGAACTGCAGCCGGTTCCGACCCGACAGCGCATTGTCGAAGCTGAACGCTGCGACCGAACCCAATGTATTGGTGGGCGGCATCCTCGCCGAAGTGCTCGAGGCCTCTCAAATCGCCAGAGAACAAACTGATGGGCTCGTCGATGCCGGCGCTGGCGCGGCGGTGACCGAATGGGGGTATCGCCGCTCCTTCGATGGGACTTTCGAGCTGGATCGATTCCCAGACTCGATGGAGACTCCACTCTGGCGAATCCAGAACGGGTGGGTGGAGCGGTCAGATGCGGTTCAATTCGATCTTGGCGGGGTCGCCAAGGGTTGGACCTGTGATCGGGCGGTGGAAACGAATCTGGCCATCGTCGTGTCGGCAGGTGGTGACATCCGTAGTGCCCATCCGGAGACGACGGTTCCCATCATCGATCCATGGGGCGACGAGGTGACTCGTGTCTCACTCGGCGTCGGCGCGCTCGCAACCAGCTCGCAGACGAAGCGAAGATGGAAGGTAGCCGGCCGCGATGTGAGCCATATCATCGATCCCCGGACGATGAAACCCACCACATCTCCTGTCCTCAGCGCCTCGGCCGTTGCCCTGACTGCCGTTGAGGCCGAGGCGGGCGCCAAAGCTGTAATGCTGGGGGGCGAGGCCGGGCTCACTTGGGCCGACTCGGTCCCCTGGATCAGTTCTGCGCTGTTGATCTGGCAAGACGGATCGGCCTACGGAACCAACGAACTGGAGTTTGCGTCATGAGTTGGGAATGGCTGGCGATCCGCGGGTCGGGGCTCGTGGCGTTTGCACTCCTGAGCGCCTCGGTGATCTGGGGGCTTCTGGTCAGCACCAAGCTCTTGGGCAAGCTGGCCAAACTCAAAGCTCTCACGTGGTTTCATGAGTCACTGGGAATCAGCGCCTTAATAGCAACGGCGATCCACATGTTC
The DNA here is from genome assembly GCA_041751055.1 of Acidimicrobiia bacterium. Classification (GTDB taxonomy): domain Bacteria; phylum Actinomycetota; class Acidimicrobiia; order Spongiisociales; family ZC4RG35; genus MA-ANB-1. Next base: position 50,306 of record JBGSYD010000015.1, read on the forward strand.
GCTCTGTCGATTCACGAGTTTTTACCCTTCACATGGGGGGATATCCTCATCCCGGGGCGGTCCGCCTGGAAGACCCTTCCTGTGGCGCTCGGAATCGTCGCCTTCTACACCCTGGTCGTCGTAATCGGCAGCTTCTACGTCAAGAAGCACATCGGTCAAAAGGTCTGGCGCGGAATCCATTTCGCGTCGTTCGGACTCTTCATCTCGGCCCTGCTGCACGGGATCCTGGCCGGAACCGACACCGATAGCCCTTGGGTGATTGGCATGTATTTTGTCGCTGCTGCCGCGGTGTTCGGTCTACTCGCCCATCGGATGACGCCGCCAGTAGCGGCCGATACACCAGTGGAAAGAGTCCCGACAGAATCGGGCTTCAATTCCGACCGATCCGCTTGAAGATTGCATCGAGCCAGGTCAACCGTTCGGCGATAGGCGACTCGCGTCCCTGTTCTGACGGTCTATAGAACGGAGCGGCGTCCACTTCGTCCGGGAAATATTGCTGATTGACGACGTGCTCGGGATAGTCATGGGCGTAGCGATATCCCTCCCCGTGTCCCAACTTCTCGGCACCGGGATAGCCGGTGCTCCGCAAATGTGCCGGTACCGTCGGGGACGGTCCATCGGTTATCGCCTTGCGAGCCGCGCTCATCGCATCCCCGATCGAATTCGACTTGGGGGCGGCTGCCAAATAGATCGTGGCTTGCGACAGGTGATAAGCCGCCTCGGGCAGGCCGACGAAGGCGAGGGCCTGCGAAGCGGCAACTGCCTGCAGGATGGCATTGGGGTCGGCCAAACCGATGTCCTCGGAGGCCAACACCATCAAACGGCGGGCGATGAATTCTGGGTCCTCGCCACCTTCAAGCATCAGATGCAGCCAGTACAGCGCGGCATCCACGTCGGAACCTCGGACACTCTTGATGAACGCAGATATGACGTCGTAGTGGTTATCCCCCGCCTTGTCGTATCGGACAATGCGCCTCTGAAGGGCTTCTTCGATGTCGACGTCATCGATCGACTTGGATGCCCTTCCTGAAGCCAGAGTTGCCGCTACTTCGAGGACCGTCAGAGTCTGCCTGGCATCGCCACCGGTGCGATTGACCAACACGTCTACGACCTTCTCGGAAATGGACAGTTCGGAGGCACCGAGACCGCGCTCGCTGTCCCCCAATGCCCGATTGACCAGTTCACCAAGCTCTGAAGGTGCGATGGTCTCGGTCTTGAACAAAGTCATTCTGCTGAGGAGCGGACCATTCACCTCGAAGAAAGGGTTTTCGGTAGTCGCCCCAACAAGAACGATGGTGCCGTCTTCGACGCCAGGCAGCAGCGCGTCCTGCTGGTTCTTGGCAAAACGGTGGATCTCATCGAGGAAGAGGACGGTACGTCGTTCGTCGGTGGCGAGACGCTCTCGTGCTGAGCCAAGGACCTCGCGGATGTCGCGAACCCCGGCGTTCGTTGCCGATAGCGACTCAAAGGCCGCATCGGCATAGTCGGCGATGAGACGGGCCAGAGTCGTCTTGCCTGTGCCGGGAGGACCCCAGAGCAACATCGAAACGGGGCGGCCCGACTCGACCACCCGCCGGAAGGCGGCTCCGGGGTTTAGGAGCCCACTCTGACCGACAACCTCGTCGAGAGTGCGTGGACGCATCCGGGCGGCCAGTGGTGCCATCGATAGCGCTACCTCGTCGGCGCGGTTGGAGAAAAGGTCCATGAATGATCAGGGTACGACGTTGAATGGGGTGCCGGGCTCAACCACTCGAGCAATATGGGTTCCGAAGGCGGATGGGTGAGGTCGGCCCGAATCAGTCTGTTCTACGAAGCTTCATGCGCCGGCATCCCACCACTCCAGCACCCGGGTGCCGACCAGGGTGAGCCATTTCGACGACTCACCCTCTGGCACGTCGACATCGAACCACGTGCGTCCGGCGAGAGGCATGGTCTGCAGCCAAGTGCCATCTGGCTGACGAGAGTCGCGGACGACCTCGATCGCTTCTGCCAGCCGCGGATACGGCGGGGCACCCTCGAAACGCGACGCCTCTCGGAAGTGATCTAGTGCAGCCAGGGCGCTGAATCGATGCCGGTTCGGATATACGAAGCGCGTCACGAAGTCTCCGACGAGCTCACCGGTCGACGCGCGATACATCAGGCGCCGCTCGAGCAGGTACTCCTCGCCGCCGTGGCGGGTGGAGCGCAGGTCGATGTCGCCCGTGATCTGCTCGTATTGCAGGATGCCGCGCACGGCGTTCAGCGTCGAGTGAAACGACGACCGGACCGAGTTGCCCTCTTCCGCCTCACAGTTCCAGCCGCCATCGGATAGCCGGTGCCCGGGGAACCACTCCTTGATCTGAGACACATCGGCACCCAGCCACGCACCGCTAGCGAGCGTGTACGAGTTGATACACACGTCGATTTCGCCACCCCAGTAGGGGAGGGAGTCGTATTCCCAACGACTGTTCGCCGCGACTTTCTCCGCCGTGCCGGCCAGCACCGACGCATCCAATCCCCACTCCCGCAAGTCCTTGAGCACCCAAGTTGTTGCCGTCCACGGCTGTCCAGGCAGGTCGGCCTCGGGACCATCGAAGAAACCCGCCGGGAAAAACGCACCGCCCGCCCACCGGCCGTCCGCATCCTGTTTTGCCAGCAGCTCGGCGCCGAACCCCTCCGCCGCTATCCGTGCCCGCGTCGCCTGCCAGATCTCAGGATCGGCACCCACGAGGTCGCGTTCGACCTGCCAGCGCAACGTCGGGTCGGAATCGAGCAGCCAGTCGAGCACTCTCCGGTCAAGAGCCATCGACCGCACTTTACCGGTACGCTCAGGAGATGCCTTTGACTTTGTTGAGCCATCCTCTCGCCCTCGATCTTCTTACCGTCCTCCGCAGCGCTGAGACCGAGCCGCCCGAGTTTCGACAGACGGCCGAGCGACTTGGTTACCTGCTCGTGGCGGAAGCTCTCAGCGACATGCCGACGAGCAGCCACCCAATCGACACGCCTCTGGAGGCCATGACCGGCGAGGCCCTCAAGCGACCCATTGTCGCCGTGGCCGTGTTGCGGGCCGGGCTCGGTCTCCTCGAATCGGTGTTGACGCTTGTGCCCGACGCCGCCATCGGCTTCGCGGGGGTACAACGCAACGAGGAAACGGCCGAGCCCATGGAGTACTACACGAGGTTCCCGAATCTCCAGGATGCAAGAGTGCTCGTGCTCGAGCCCATGCTCGCCACAGGCGGCTCATTGTCGTGGGCGATTGACAAGGTCAAGGAAAATGGAGCCACCGATATCACCGCAGTCTGTGTGGTGACTGCCCCACCGGGCGTCGAGCGCATCGAGAAGGACCACCCCGATGTCAGACTTGTTGCTGCCGCTCTTGACCGTGAGCTCGACGACAACTTCTACATCCGACCCGGTCTTGGAGATATGGGAGACCGCCTCTTCGGGACGTTGTGACCGACTTCGAGGACTCAGTGGTCGAAGTCCTGCGTGGTTTGAGACGCGGCGAGGTGTTGACCTATGGCGAAGTCGCTGACGAGGCCGGATTCCCTGGAGCGGCCCGAGCGGTCGGGAATCTGTTGCGCACCTGCGATGACGACATTCCCTGGTGGCGGGTGGTCGGATCCGGTGGCTACCTCAAAGCCGGCGAAACCTCGCGTCAGGCGCAGATCCTCAGGTCGGAAGGCGTCTTGGTGCACAAGAATCGGGTCAAGCCCGAATCGGTTTCACATTGACTTTGTTAGCCAAGTGTCTTATTATTCGCTAGATGGCTAACCAGTCTGCGCAGAGGGATGCGGTATTCGCCGCTCTGTCCGACCCGACCCGTCGGGCCATTGTCGAAACGCTGGCCAGAGGTGAAGCCACCGTGGGCACCGTGGCCGCTCCCCATGACATGGCGCTCCCATCGATCTCGAAACACGTCAAGGTTCTGGAAAATGCAGGTTTGGTGACCCGACGCGTCGAGGGTCGCCAACATTTTCTGATGCTGGTGCCCGATGGCTTCCGATCGGCAGCGGAGTGGTTTACTCATTACGAGCAGTTCTGGGCTCAATCGATCGACCGGCTGGAACGCCTCGTGGCAGAGCTCGGCAAGGACGACTGATGGCTCCCCAGGACCTCCTGGTTTCACTCAACCGGGTGCTCCACGCTCCCCCACCTGTTGTTTTCGGTGCGCTTACCGACCCGGCGTTGTTCGGCCAATGGATCGGCCCCGAAAATGCAGATGTGACGGTCGAGGAACTGACCGTTGCGATAGGTGGACGCCTCGCCTTCACGGTGTCGATCCCCGAATACGAATTGTCATTCAAGCTCTACGGCTACTACGAGGTGATCGAGCCACCCAATCGGCTTGTCCACAGCTGGGCACTAGAGGGAGAAGACGAAATCTCGACAGTCGTTTTCGAACTCGAAGCGTACGAATCGGGCACCAGGCTCTCGCTCACCCATCATGGGTTGACCAAACCCGAAGACGTCGCCGACAACGACTCAGGCTGGAAAGCATGCCTGGACCGGTTGGAGCGTCTCGTAACCCTTACCTAAGGCTCACAGCGCCACTATTGGCGCAAAATCGTGCAGAGAACACTGACAATGCAGGCTCAACCATCACTTTCTTGACATAGTTAGCCGTTTGGCTTATTATTAGCTAATCGTGCAACTGTTGAGGAACCCCTCAACCCGATCGAAAGGAAGTCGCATGGGAACACTCGAGAACAAGACAGCGCTGGTGACAGGGGCCGGCCAGGGTATTGGTCAAGGCATTGCTTATGCCCTGTCCGCTCAGGGTGCCGCGGTGGCCGTCGCGGGAAGGACCGAATCGAAACTGAAAGACACGGTCGCCGAAATTGAGCGCCGTGGCGGCAAAGCCGTCCCGGTCGTGGTCGACGTCACCGAAGCCGAGCAGGTCGTCTCAGCAGTCGAAGAAACCGTGGGAGCGCTTGGGGCCCTAAACATACTGGTGAACAACGCACAGGAGTTCAGCTTTGGACCGCTGCTGGATATCCCGCTTGAAGTAGTCGAGGCGGGATGGAAATCAGGCCCGATGGCAACCCTGCAGTTCATGCGGGCGGCTTACCCCCATCTCCAGAACGGAGGCGCTGTCGTCAACGTCTCTTCATCTGCGGCTGTGGACAACGACATCGCCCACATTGGTGCCTACAGCGCCGCAAAAAGCGCAATCGACAGCTTCTCCCGCGCCGCGGCGGTCGAGTGGGCGGCAGAAGGGATCCGGGTCAATTCCATCATGCCGATCGCCCGTACCCCTGCCGTTCAAGCGTCGCTCGACCAGATGCCGGGGTTCGAGGAGCAGTTGATCGCAACGATCCCCCTCGGTCGGCTCGGCGATCCCGAAGATGACATTGGACCTGCGGTTGCGTTCCTGTGCAGCCCGGCGGCCCACTTCATCACAGGCACCACCCTCTCGGTGGACGGCGGGACGGTCCGGCTCAGATAGACACGTCGATCAGGGTCGCCCGCTTGCCTCTCGGGTGGGCGACCTTCGTCGAGGAATCAAGCGCGACACGAGACGCTGCGCTTCGGATATCTTGAGGGTATGTCATATACCGCCGTCGAACTCATCGAGCACAAACGCGACGGCCGGGTCCTCCCGTCCGATGCCATCGAATGGCTCATTGACTCTTACACATCGGGACACGTGGCTGATTATCAGATGTCTGCCATGGCGATGGCTATCTATTTCAATGGGCTCAACGCCGACGAGCTCACGGCCTGGACGAAGGCAATGCTCCACTCCGGCGATGTCCTCAATTTCGACGACATCCCGAGACCGAAGATCGACAAACATTCCACCGGGGGCGTTGGCGACAAGATCTCGATTCCGCTCGCTCCCCTCGTCGCATCGTGTGGGATCGCCATCCCGATGATGTCAGGGCGTGGTCTCGGCCACACCGGTGGAACCCTGGACAAACTAGAGACCATTCCCGGATTCTTCACCGGGCTGGACCCGGCGCGCTTCCACTCGATCCTGAAGTGGCACGGGTTGGTGCTGGCCGGTCAGTCCGAAACCCTGGTACCGGCAGACCGCAAGCTCTACGCGCTCCGTGATGCCAGCGCCACAGTCCCCTCGATTCCCCTTATTTCCTCTTCGATAATGTCGAAGAAGCTCGCCGAAGGCCTCGACGGTCTGGTGCTCGACGTGAAGACCGGCGCAGGCGCCTTCATGAAGTCGACCGAGTCGGCACAGGAATTGGCCAGGACGATGGTCGGAATCGGCAGTGACGCCGGCGTGCGGACGATCGCGTTGCTGACTGACATGTCCCAGCCACTCGGGACCGAGGTCGGTAACGCCAACGAGATGATGGAGTCGATCGACGTCCTTCGGGGGCACGGCCCTGAAGACGTGACCGAGCTCACGATGGCTTTCGGGGAGGTCATGTTGGAGCTGGGTGGGGTCGAGGGAGGCCGGGATCTCCTGCAATCCAAGATCGACTCCGGCGAAGCCCTAGAAAAGCTCCGGGAGGTTGTGGTTGCCCAGGAAGGAGATCCGAGGGTTATTGATGACTTCAGGCTTTTCCCCACGGCCACGCTTCAGGCGGAAATCAAATCGGATCAGGATGGCTACGTCACGAACCTGGACGCACTTGTGGTCGGCATCACTGCCACCCGCCTCGGCGCCGGCCGCGAGAAGAAAGAGGACGAAATCGATCCAGGGGTTGGAATAAGCCTCCATCGCAAAGTTGGAGATCCCGTGAGCCCTGGCGAAGTGTTGGCAACCGTTCGCTATAACGACCCGGAACTATGGGAGCGACACCGACCCTCCCTACAAAAGGCGTGGACGATCGGCACATCGCCTATCGAGAAGACTCCCCTGGTTCTCCAGCGTATCGAGGCCGATTAGTGCCCTAAAAAAGGGTCAGATTTGAAAGATCGGCCACCAGTTACCATCCCCCGTTCACGATTATCAAGGAGCAATGCGGTATGAAGGTCGTCGTCTGCGTAAAGCAGATCCCGGACCCTGCCACTCCCTACACCCTCGAAGAGGGGACTAACTGGTTGATCCGACCGACCGAGCAAGTGCTCGACGACGGTGACCGGTACGGGGTGGAGATGGGTCTACAAATTGCCCAGGCCAACGAAGGAACAGTGACCTTGGTCAGCATGGGGCCCGCTGGCAACAATCAGGGGGTACGCCAGGCACTGGCGATGGGTGCTGACAAAGCAGTCCTGATCGACGACTCCGAATTGCGCGGGTCCGATGCCCTAACCACGGCACGTGTCCTCGCATCGGCCATCAAGGAAGAAGGCTTCGACCTTGTGATCGCCGGGACGGAGTCAACCGACGGCTACTCCGGTGTTGTCCCCCAGATGATCTCCGAACTGCTCGATGTTCCCGCCCTGACCTACGCCACCAAAGTGGACGTCGGCGATGGGACTGTTTCGATCCACCGCCAGACCAACGACGGGTACGAAGTGGTCGAAGCATCGCTTCCAGCCGTGGTCGCCGTGACTGCGGGTGTCGTGGAGCCCCGCTATCCCACGTTCAAAGGGATCATGGACGCCAAGAAGAAGCCGGTTGAGAACAAAACCCTGGCCGATCTCGGAGTCGAGGCATCTGCCGCCCAGAATGTAGTTTCAATCGAGTCGGCGCCTGAGCGGTCCGGTGGTCAGAAGATCGACGATGACGGCGAAGCCCATCTGGCGATCATTTCGCTTCTCGAGAATCGGAAGGTGCTGTGATGTCCTCTATCTGGGTCTTCGTCCAAGAAGAAAACGGGGCGCCCTCGACACTGGGTCTGGAGCTTCTCACCAAGGCGCGGGGTCTGGGTGAGACGACCGCGATTTTCCTCGGCGACGCCAATGATGAGAACCTTGCGACACTCGGTGCATACGGCGCCGCAACCGTCCTCCATGCCGATACGGGTGACCAACTGCCTTCGGCCCCGCTGGCAGCAGCTATCGCCGCAAAGGCTGAGAGCGACGAGCCGGATGTGATTCTGTTCGGCCAGGCCTACACAGACCGCGATGTCGCCGGTCGGCTCGCTGCGCGACTGGGCGTCGGCGTCCTTTCGAACGCTGCCGATCTGCGGATAACTGCAGCCGGGGTCGAGACCGACCATGAAATCTTTGGCGGTACCAAGATTGCGACCGCGAGCCTCGACAGCAAGCCATCGCTTGTCCTGATCCGACCCAAGTCGTTCCCGGCCGAGCCCGGGGAGGCTTTGACTCCCGCATCCGAGGCGCTCGGACTTCCCGATGTCGGAAGCTCGGCCGCCCGGATCGCCGAGACCCATGTCGAAGAACGCGAGGGGCCGCAACTCTCCGATGCCGCAGTCGTCGTTTCTGGCGGACGAGGCTTGGGCTCGCCGGAGGCATACGAACTCGTGGAACAACTCGGCAAGAAGCTGAAAGCGGCAACGGGTGCGACCCGTGCCATCGTCGACGCAGGGTGGGTGCCCTACGCCAAGCAGGTCGGCCAGACCGGGAAGACGGTCAAGCCTGACGTGTACATCGCAGCCGGAATCTCAGGAGCGATGCAACACCTGGTCGGGATGAAGGATTCCAAGACGATCATCGCGATCAACAAAGACCCTGACGCACCGATCTTTTCCGTCGCCGACCTCGGGATCGTTGGCGATGTGCACAAGGTGCTGCCCAAACTGATCGAGGCCCTCGAGTCGCGATGACCACGGACGGGGCTGTGGAGAAATGGTCGGGTTTCAAGTCGTGGATCTATTCGCTGTTTCAAGGAAACCCTGAGCGCTCCAAAGCGATCGTTCAGTTCGCCGGAGTTGGTCCTCAAGACCGCGTCCTCGACGTTGGATGTGGCCCGGGTTCGGCGTTGCGGCATGCTCTCGACGCCGGGGTAGGTTCGGCGGCGGGCGTTGATCCCAGTCCCTCCATGGTGAAACGGGCATCACAAAACGTTCCCGAGGCCAGAGTGGCGGAGGGGTCTGCCGAAAACCTGCCTTTCGAGGATGCATCGTTTACCAAGGTTTGGTCGGTCTCCGCATTCCATCATTGGGCGAATCGGGACCGCGGAGTGGCCGAGATGATGCGTGTCCTCGAGCCTTCCGGGTCCTTCTATCTGGCTGAGCGACAGCTAAAGAAGGGCACATCAGGGCACGGGATCTCTGAGGCTGATGCCGCCAAATCCGCCGAGCACATTGCCGGGAGGTTTGGCGTCTCCACCAAAGTGGAGATGATGAAGGCAGCCGGTGCCACGTACCTCGTTGTCGTCGGCAAGGCGGCGGGCTAGTTCTCGATGCACCCGTCGGTGTGGAGATACTGGGTGCACTCGTCGTCAGTGAGTGTGCGGGTCAGGACGGCCTTCGCTTGTTCGACCACTTCGTAGGTATTGAGCGGGGTGAACCGGATGTTGCCGAGAGCATCCTCGTATGCGACTTCTGCTCCATCCCATGTGAACTGTCCGGCACCCTGCTGGTCAAGTTCAGGTTCCCGGATCTCAAACAAGAGCTCGCTCGTAGAGATATTCCAGACTCTATAGATACCGTCAAAACCCGCGCTAAGCGCAATACCGTCGGAGCTGACCCGTACCTGCGGAATACTCCCTTTGTGACTGTCGATGTCGAACGCCACGTGGTTTGCTTCACTATCTCCCGACATGACCGATCCCATATCGAGAACCAAAACTCGACCCGATTGGCTACCTAGGCCGAGGTAGAGGCCTTCGGGGTCCACATCTATGGAGAGGAAAAATGGAACTCCCAGGTCTTCTGTTGTGAACGAGGCAACGCGCTCGAATGAATCCAAGCGGAAAATCTCGATCGCCATGAAGTTGATATTGACCGCTAAGAAGGGTTCGACGCGTGGAGCCTGAGGCGAGAATACCGCATCGATCAAAACCGTCGGGCCCCAATCAATACGAACCTCCTCACTCGCGACATCCAGCAACTGGCTCGGGGTTTCGCATCCCTCGATCACACCCATCGCTACGAGGGTCTTGTCTGGTGATATCGCAAATGGGAGCTGACATGGGTCATTGGGCCTTTCGTGGGTTCCGGTCTCGAAGTCGAACACGGTTCCCCATTCGTCGTCCAATCCCTCCTGAACGAGCCCAGAAACCAATCTGAAGTCGTCGGTTGGATCAAAGAGGAACGCGCTGGTGATACCCGTGTCCGCCACAACCGACCCTGTGTCGATATCGATGAGCCGCACATTCTGACCACCCACTCCCGGCAGCACATGGTCAGGGTCCGGGCCGAGGAAGAACTGGCCGACGTTTCCTCCCACCCATACCGCGCGATCTCCTAGATCACCCTCGTTCGAGACATCCCATTCGAGGGCATTGCCATCGAGAGATGTCGAGGCGAGGTGCTCGCTGTCGGGATGGAAAGCCGTCCCCCACACCGAGCCACCCGGGCCGCTGAGGGTGAGTCTGCGAGCCCAACCCAATTCCTCGTCGTATATCGTGATGTCGCTGTCATTGCCGCTAACAGCGAGCAGTGTGCCGTCCGCACTCCAAATCAGTTCTTGTGCGTCGGCATGCGGAACCGAGACAACATCCGTTTCGTCGCGGATATACAGGATATGAAACTCCCCAAGGTTGCCATCGCTGAATGCGATCTTAGAGCCATCGGGGCTCATCCTTATGGCGACCGCCGAGACATCCGGAATCTCTAGACTCCAGACCTCTTCGAGCGTCTCAGCGTCAACTGCCCGCAAGAGAACGGGCAGTATCAGGTCACCATTCTCATCGCGCGTATCTCCATAGCCGAGAACCAAGGTGTCTGTGCCCTCAATGAACTCCGCCATGACAACGGCTCGATCGTCCTCGAATTGGGCTACCACCGTTCCCGTCGAGACCTCCCATAGGTATGCACTCTGGAAGGAATTCTCCGGGTCTTCAGCAGGCAAAGGGTCAACTATCGACGCCAAATAGCCGTTCGCTCCGAAACTGGGGTAGCCGTACAGTCCGGGTTCACCCATCAGCTCTCCTTGCACAGTGAGATCTTCGGCGTCGTGGAGCGTCACCGCCACCATCGTGGATGCGAAATCAGCTCGTGCTGTGTCGCTGCTACGGAGTGCAGATGGGTGTCGCGGGTCGACCCAAGATACCGCAAACTGTCCTCCGTCCGGAGCCAACCCGAATCGATAATTGTACAGAGATGACACCGACGGCTCAGCGGCCGCATCCCACGTCGCCACCTCGGTATCGCTGCGCCACAAATGCAGAACGCCATTTGCCTGCTGATCATCTGTGAGCACACTTTCGCCACCGCGGCCGTAGGTAATCGACAGGTATGCATCCCCGAGACGACGAGTGACCCTCTGTTTGCGCACTCCTTCGCGAATGGCCGATGCGGCTTCGGGGACGATTTCGAGGCCGAGTTGTTCGGTGGAATCGATCGCTTCAAGGGCGAGAAGTATGCCCAGCTCCGGATCCTCCTCGATTGCATCCATTGCCGCCGCCGAGAGATCCCGCGCCGTTGCTTGCGCTGCGGTGATTCGCTCGGACTGAGCCCGGTCGAGCGCCACCGCGGTGAGCAAACCGGCCACGACCAGACCGCCAACCAGGACACCGATAACAGCCTTACGCCTTCGCGCCGCCTTGGCCTCGAGGGCGGCGTACTCGGCAACGTCACGTTTCTCCTGTTCGATGCTGGCCTCGATAAACGTCATTTCGTCATCGGTGATGGCAATATCGGTCCGTTCCTGCCAAACGAGGGCTTGTTCGAGTCGGCTCCCTCGCAGCAGATAGCTGGGATCCTTCTCGGAGTCCTCCCAATCTCGTGCCGTCACCTGCATCCGCCGATGGATCAGCAAATCCTCTCGGCGGTCGTCAATCCAGGTGCGGAGCCGAGCCCACTCCCGGATCAGCGCCTCATGTGCTACCTCGACCGTCGGAGTCCTGGTAGCCGCATCCCGGTCGAACGACAACAAACGGAAGGCGCCGAACTGCTGGATGACATCTTCCAGGATGCCTTGGTTGAGGCTCAGTCCCCTCAGCTCGGTCTGCCGCACCCGACGGCGCGTGTCGTCCGCCAGCTCATCGACATTGACCAGGCGGAGAAGGAGGTTGCGGGCCGCAGCCTTGCCTTCGTTCGATAGACCTCCGTAAATCTCGTCGGCGCGATTGGCCAGAGCACCGGCAACACCACCCGACTCCTCATAGGCAGCCAGCGTCATCGTGTTGGTGACACGGTTGTTGAACAGCTCGGTCAGCGCATACTGCATCAGCGGCAAGCCACCGGGTTCGTTGCGAACGTCGTCGATTATCCGAGTCACCAAACCTGGCTGTAGGTCAACTCCGACATTTCGCGGTGGCTGGGCGATTGCGCGTGTCAATCCTTCCTCAGATGGGGGGCTGATGGCCACCAGGCCTCGACTCAATACATCGCCGAACTCGGGATACTGCAGTGGCTGGTCGAAAAAGTCGGCGCGAAGCGTCAAGATGAAGCGGAGGCGACTGCGCTCATCGGTCGCCGCCGCGGTTAGCGAATCGAGGAACAGCCGTCGATTCGTCTCAGACGACACCAACGAGAACAACTCCTCAAACTGGTCGATGAGCACGACGAGTTCATCGCGATCATTTCCGATCAACTTCTTTGCCACTCGGGCCAGGCCCCGATCATCGGCCGTGAGCTCATCGATCAACCCTTTGGGCCGCTCGGACGCGACGCGAACCAAAGCAGCTTCGAGTTCCTCAAAGGGATGAGTGCCCGGGAACATCTCGGCGATCAGCCAGTTCTCCGATCCCCGAATCGCACCGGCTCGAAGCGAGGGGAGGAGGCCCGCCCGGACCAGGGAGGATTTGCCAGATCCGGACGGACCAACCACTGCGACGAGTCGATTGGATGCAATGGCTTCCGTCAGTTCCTCGATGAGGGAGTCGCGTCCGTGAAAATCTGCCGCTTCCGATTCCTTGAAAGCGCGCAGACCCTTATAGGGATTGCGGCGGGAGCCGGTGGGCATTTCGGAAAAGGCGGGAACGACGTCGCCTCCAATGGTCTGGAGGAGGGCTCGCCGGAAGTCCTCAGGCTTTTGATATCGGCTAGACCGATCGGGGTGCCAGGCTCTCTGGAATGTCGCATCAAGCTCGCTGAGATCCGGACGATGCTCACTTGGCAAAGAGCGGGAACCCGAGACAACACCCGAAAGCAGTGCAAGGGCGACATCCGCCAGAGCCATCACATCGTCGACTGTTGAATCAGAACGCCCCGGCCCGGGACGGAGGCCCGATAGACCGAGATCGGATATATATGCATTCGAGTCTTCGTCGAGCAGCACGCTGTCGATGCCAAGTCCTCCGTGAACGAACCCGTTGCGATGTATAAATGACAACGCCGAACTCAGCTGGTCGACGAGACGTGCCACTGCAGAGACGTTCCACGGTTCGATCGCGATGGCATCACGCAACGACCCGCCGTGTGGGAAAGCGGTCACTAGATATGCACCGTCGGGATCCCGCCAGAAGTCATAAATCGGGACGAGGTGCGGGTGCTCCAACTCCGAAGTGGATCGCATCTCGGTCTCGAAGCGGCGAACGAACTTGGGGTCTCCTGAGATCGCCTCATCCAGTCGCAGAACAGAAACCTCTCTGCCTACGGACCCCTGGAAGCCGCGATAGAGCACACCAAATGGGGTATTCCGTATCTTTTCACGAAGCTCATAGCCACGTGCCGCCCGGTCGACCTGCGTTGTAGCAGATGCCACGAAATCCAGGACCGGATCCTGGGTCAGGATCTGATCCTCCAGACGTTGCAGGTCGACGGACGGTTCAATCCCCAATTCATCCCCTAGGAACGCCCGAACTCGCTGGTAGACGCGAAGTGCATCAGCCTGTCGCCCCGACCTATATAGAGAAACCATCAAGAAGCCGCTCAGACGCTCGCGGAAAGGATGTTCCCTTGTCAAAGCCTCCAGCTCCTGGACCGCGGACCCATGATTCCCGAGGGCTATGTCGGCTTCAATCCGGATCTCGAGTATTGTGAGTCGTTGCTCCTCCAGCCGCATCGCCTCATTGATCAGTGCAAGCTCACCACCCAGGTCGCCGAACGCGCGACCATGCCAGAGGGCCAGAGCAGCGCTCGAAGCTTCAAGGGCCCCGGTGGGGTTCTCCGCTTAACGTTTCACGGGCCTCGATTGAGAGCCGTTCGAATTCGACGGAATCAAGAACGCTCTCTTCGAGGCGGGCGATGTAACCAGTTCCGTCACGACCAATGCTCCCACCGAGGATCTTTCGAAGATTGGACACGTAAGAGTGGAGGGTCGTGACCGCGCTCTCCGGCGGTGATCCTGACCAGACAGAATCGATGAGGGCGTCCTGTGAAATTACCTCGTTTGGGGTGGAGAGCAGCACCGCCAAGACCATCTGTTGGCGTCTTCCGCCCAACTTTCGAGGCTCACCCTCCGAAAACGCAGAGAGGGGCCCGAGAACCCTGAACTCCACCGTTGAGATTCTTGCAGGATCGGACGAGCGCGTCATTGAGAACTGAACGTATGGGCCAGCCCTTGAGCAATTCTTGGAGAGTTCCAAGCATTATCCAATCGCTTCCCCAGAAGTCCTGAAGCGGACCTCCGTACTTTCGACCTCGTAACCAAGACACGAAGGCAACGGGACAAGGAGGACGCATGAACCGTTACCAACCATCGGCGAACCAGAGCGCAGTCGCCCAACGAATGGACGAACGGCGTGCCGCCGCCGACAACTACCGCCAAGCGAGGGAAGCCAAACCCCGCAAGGTAAACGACAGGTGGATGAACTGGCGCCGTGCCATCGGCAAACGACTAATCGCTTTAGGCGAAGGATTGGTTGGCAACCAGCCCCCGTCAATTCCGGCCATCTAGGCCGACCGGACCCCGTCCCAGGCGGGGATACAGGGCAGGATCCGCTTCGGGTCACCCCGAAGCGGATCCTCAAAGAACGGATATGAGGAGGACCGTGATGAGAAGAGCAGCAAAGACAATTGCTACCGCGATGTTGGTCCTGGCAGCGGCCATACCAGCCGGGGCCGGGAACCAGGTTCTGGGGCTGAACGAGGATGTCGCTCCCAAGACCGTGGGCTGGACAACGCATTTCGACAAGCAGGAATTCTGCATGGACAGATGCCTGATTCCCCCGAAGAAACTCGCCGGCAGCGGACTACTTCAAGCCCGATAGCAGGGTATCGGGAAGTCCCCGGAACTCATCTTCCGGGGACACCCGGTCCGTGCCTGGACCTTCCAAGGATCTCTAAAGAGTCGACCCATACCTTCACGGATATGGGTCGACTCGCGAGAGGAGGAACATCGCCACTAAATCACGGTTCGAAATCGATTGGCTATTCAGGGAGAAATGATGAAGACATTCATAGCGACAAATAGGGCCAGCACTTTGGCTGTCCTCGCCACGCTGATGGTGGCAGCCATGATTCCGTCTGTGGCGGGCGCACAACAGCTCGATAACGCAGATCTACGCGCGGAGCTCGGCAATGTCCGCCATGCGACAGCGCAGTTCCAGGAAGTTGCCGCTGCGGAGGCCGCAGGATACGAACTCGGCTACGTGAACGGGGACGGCGTTCGGATTATCACTGGCTGTATCGCTCATCCGACCGACGGTGCGATGGGCTACCACTATTTCAACAAGGAACTGGTCGACGACCTATCGGTAGACCCGTTGAGGCCTGAGGGCTTGGTATATGCGCCGACGCCGAGTGGCAAGTTGAAGCTCGTTGCAGTGGAGTATGTTGTCCCCGGAGCGAACTCAAATCCACCTGGCGTGTCTGAGCCTCCGAACGTGTTTGGAATGGATATGCACATCCTTGTGCCGGCGGTGGGCTTCTACATCCTCCATGCCTGGATCTGGCTCGACAACCCGCCGGGGATGTTCAGCGATTGGAACCCAAGAGTGACTTGTCACTAGCGACACGGATACTCCGAGCGAGCCCCGGCACTTGCCCGGGGCTCGTTATGAACCCGGGACGTCAGACTTTTCCAGGCGGTCTGACTCCCTGACCATTTTCTTGTCACACCCGCCTTGTAGCTTTTGGGTTATGGAGTGGGAGAGAGATTTTTCGGTTGACGCTCTGGAACAGCGGGTGGTTTCTGATTATCGGCTGATGGCAATGCTGTCAGCTCGGATCATGGGCAACCTCGAATTGTTGGACCGGGCCCAAGTGTTCACCGGTGACGGGTCGAGAAACCTGTCCGAATGGTTAGCGGCCCGGGCCGACATCAGCCATGACACCGCCCGGGCAGTGGTGCGGACCACCCGCCGCACCGTCGACAAACCGTGGCTACGAGAAGCGTTAGCCACCGGAAACCTGACTTTCGACCGGGTCGAAGCATTATCGAAGATCCACGACGATGTTGGAACCCTGACCCATTTAGACGTTGCCGGGGTGCACCGCACCGCCGCGGACCGGGCCCGGGTCAACACTGCCGACGAAACCACGACAACATCGGAACGGTTCTTGATATTGGAACCATCACTCGACGAATCATGGTGGCGTCTCTCGGGAGGCCTCGACGGACTAGCCGGTGCCGTAATCGACAAAGTGTTAACCGAAAAAGCCGACGACCTCCCCGAACTACCCGACAACACCCAACCAGGGTTGGGATGGCGTAAAGCGACCGCCCTGTACGAACTGGCCAACGGAGACACACCACCACCAGCCCAAATCACCGTGTTCGTAGACGGAGACAAAGCAGTCGAAACCAACGGCGAGACCGGAATCCGACTCCAAGCCGGACCACGGGTCGGAGCCCAAGCCCTAACCGCTGTCCTCTGCGATGCGGTCACCGAAATCACCGTCAACACAAAAGACGGAACACCACTCGCCTACGGGAGGACCACAAGTTCAATACCCCCCAAACTCAGACGTGCCACGTTGGCCACCACCGGTGGCTACTGCGCGGCTGACGGATGCAACTCGAGGTACCGCGTAGAAGTCCACCACAAGACCCCCTGGTCCCAAGGAGGCCGCACCGACCCCGACAACCTCATACCCCTCTGCTGGTACCACCACCACATCATCATCCACGAACGAGGCTACGAAATCTACCCAGACCCCGACCACGGCAGAATCCGATTCCGCAAACCCCCAACCAAAACCAGACCACCCCCCAGACAACCCAAGGGGTGAACCCCGACACCCGATCTCAGGCTCTATCTCCAGCGTCCAATCCAGCAAACAACCTCTCAGACGGGAAGCCGTCGAATTTCACGGGCCCGCAGGTACAGACATTCACTCGGAAGCAACCAAAGCAGGCATTCCAAAGAATCTGGTTCCGGCATAATCGAACGATGGCTGGATATAGCGGCACTCCCCTGCCCAAGAAACTGGGTATCAAAGAAGGAATGGACGTGGTGATCCTGGATTCCCCGACAGGCTTTGATGGGACATTGGGTGAGCTCCCGGAAGGCGTCGAAGTGAACGACAAGCCGGGGGCCGCCGACGTCTTTGTGATCTTCTCGACCCAGGCTGCCGACATGGACCGCAAGTTCCACGAAGCGATGGGCAACATTCCGCCAGATGGGGCGATCTGGGTCGCCTGGCCGAAACGAAGCTCGGGTGTCGACACCGATCTAACCGAAGACAGAATGCGCGAGCTGTTCCTGCCAACCGGGATGGTCGACAACAAAGTCTGCGCGATAGACGAGATATGGTCCGGTCTTCGCTTCGTCGTCCGAACGGAGAATCGGCCTACGTGGGTGTCCGCCAAATAGCGCCCAATCAGGCGTAGCCTCATCTCGTGAGACGAACACTTCTTCTTTCCACGGCACTGGCATTGACAATCGCCGCCTGCGCTGGCGACTCGGCAACCACCACAACTTCAGCTCTCGACACGACCACCACCGGCGCATCGAGCTCGTCTACAGATACGGTGACGCCGGCTGAGTCCACGACGTCGAACGACGCATCTTCAGGGACTGCGGTTCTGGCGATCACCGAAATCGACCTGCTCGACGGCACGGTTACGGTCACCAATCTCGGCGAGGAGCCCGCTAGCCTCGAAGGCCACGCCATCTGTCAACGCCCTAATTACTCGTTCTTCGAGGACGTCACCCTGGAACCCGGTGAATCAATCGAAGTCGAAGCCAGCAAGATCGGCGGCTTCGATCCTGAAACCGGTGAGGTCGGGCTCTACTCCTCGGGACAGTTCGATGACAGCTCGTCCATCCTCAGCTACGTCGAATGGGGTAGGAGCGGCCACGGCAGAAGCTCAGTCGCTGCCGACGCCGGAATCTGGCCGGCCGACGGATTCGTCGCCACGACAGCCGACACCGAGCTCCTGACCACAAATGGTGAGGTTGCGGAGTCCCCCGACGAATGGGTAGTCGGCTAGAGCTGGAATCGATACGGCAGTAGTTCGTCGAGGGTGTGCTCGCGTTCCTCCGAACCGGGCCCAGCCGTGACAAACACGTTGTCGACGTTGAATTCGGACATGATCTGGCGGCAGCGGCCACACGGATAGGCACCGTCGACATCCTTCGCATCAATGCATGCCACCGCGACCGACTCGATCTTTCGAACGCCCGCTGCTGCTGCCGTGTTGATGGCTGTGGCCTCCGCACACGAAGATGAGGGGTAGGCAGCATTTTCGATATTTGCACCGGTGAAAACCCGACCGTCATCTGCAACGACCACGGCACCCACGCGGAAATCTGAGTACGGCGCGTAAGCATTTTCTGCGGCCTTGCGAGCCGTCTCGAGAAGTTCTTCGTTGGTCATGCGGTCTCCATGAGTTCGGACACAAACCTGTCGGGGTCAAACGGCTCCAAATCGTCGAGGCCCTCCCCCAAGCCGACGAATTTCACCGGGACTCCCAATTCCTTCTCCACTGCCACCACGATTCCTCCCCGTGCTGTGCCGTCGAGTTTGGTGAGGACGATTCCGGTAAGCGGAACGGCCGACGCGAATTCTCGCACCTGGGCCAGCCCGTTTTGCCCTGCCGTCGCGTCGAGGACCAACAGAACCTCATCTACGAGGCCACGATCTCCGGATGCCACCCGATGGATCTTGGTGAGTTCGGCCATCAGGTTCTTCTTTCCGTGTAGGCGGCCAGCCGTGTCGATGATCACCACATCGACCTGTTTGGATCGACCTGACGACATCGCGTCAAACGCTACTGAGGCTGGGTCGCCACCCTCATTGCCACGCACAACCTGGACTCCCAGGCGGTCTCCCCAGGTGACCAGCTGCTCGGCAGCCGCGGCCCGGAAGGTGTCGGCGGCGCCGAGGATCACTGACTTTCCACCGGATTGCAGCCAACGCGCCAACTTGGCAATGGTGGTGGTCTTCCCGGTCCCGTTCACCCCAACGACTAACACGATGGCCGGATGACCTGTCAGATTCAGACCTCGGTCGTCAGGACGAAACTGCCTGCGAATCTCAAGAGCAACGGCCTCCCGGGCAGAGCCGGCATCGGTCACTCCGCTTCGTTGAACCGATTGGACGATGGCCTCAGTTGCGGCCACACCAACGTCAGCTCCAAGCAAGGCATCTTCGAGATCCGCCCACGTGTGATCGTCGAGTCCCCGATTCCACAGGCTTCGCAACGCCGACGCAAGGGGCGATCCAGGGCGCTCCATGGGGACGGTCTGGGGGACCGTATTTCCACGATCGCGGCGCAGCCACCAGATCAAAAAAGCCGCCAGAACCAGGGCGACCGCGATCAGGATGTAGTGAATTGGTTCCATCGGGTGCCGAAGATTAACCCTGCGTCAGGCGATCTGAACCTTGCTGAGCTCGGTCATCGCCTTTCGGACCACCTTCGATGAGCCTCCTGGTTCCATGGTCACCCCGTACAAGACATCGGCCGCTTCCATTGTCTGTTGCTGGTGGGTGACGATGATCAATTGGGCACGTTGACGGAATTCGTCGACGATCTTCAGGAAACGGCGCAAGTTGGCATCGTCGAGTGCTGCCTCGACCTCGTCCAGAACATAGAAGGGGCTGGGTCGGGCCTCGAATACGGCGAAGAGGAAGGCCAGGGCGGCAAGGCTGCGCTCTCCACCTGAGAGCAACGTGAGCTGTGAAACTTTCTTGCCGAGAGGTTGGGCCTGAATCTCGAGCCCGGAATGGGCATCATCGGAATCGACAAGGCATATGCGTCCCTTTCCTCCGGGGAAGAGCAACGAAAAGTATTTCTGATAGGCCCCGGCAACCTCGTTGAATGCAGATTGGAATCGGGTTTCGATCTCGGCTTCGAGAGCCGAAATGACCTTGCGGAGCTCCTGACGCGACGACTCGACGTCAGCCATCTGGTCGGCAAGAAAGTCATGGCGCTCTTCGAGGTCGCCGAACTCGGTAGCGGCGAGCGGATTGACTGGGCCGAGACGTCTCAGCTCGGCGAGTTTTGAGTCGAGTAGCTCCTTGAGGTCGACGGTTGTGGGCACGTCCGGACGAGTCGCATTGAGCGCTGACTCGATATCGGCATCGGCATCTCTGCGCAGACGCTCCGCGACGCTCTCCCGCTGCATCCTGAGCTCAGTCAGCCGGACCGCCAGCTTCGAAGCCCTTTCCCGCCCTTGTTCGACGGTGGTGCGTGCGCCTTCATGAGCTGCCCGGGCATCTTCGAGTGCCGACAACGTCTGTGTGTTGGCCGTTCGCAATTCGTTTTGCCGGGCCCGAAGCTCACCAAGGCGTTCTTCGAGTTTCGCCACTGCGGTTCGAGCCGCCGACTCGACCTGCTCGAGTGTGGAGCCAGAGGCTGGGTCGGCCTCGCCGGGCTCGAGTCGGCCCAACTCGGAGTCGATACGGGTAATCCGCTCGGTGTGGAGTGACTTGCGCTCGTTGATTGCCCGCAGCTTTTCCGCAGACTCTTGCCATGCCGAACGTGCCATTTCGCGATCGGCGGCGAGCTGAAGTCGCCGGGACTCGAGATCTTCCCAGGCCTGCATCCGTTCTGCTTCTTCGCCTTCCAGCGACGACAACCGCTCCTTGAGATCCCGGGTCTGACGGTCACGATCTCGAACCGCCTCGGTGATGAGCTCAAGGCGGGAATCCAGCCTCTCCTTCTCCGCCGTCAACACATCAACTGACTTTTGGATGCGGGCCATGGCTTCGGTGCGCCCGGCAAGCCTTGCTTCCAGACTTTCGAGGTCTTCGAGGGCCTGACGTTCGGCTTCCCGCGACAGCTCAAAGCCACGCTTGGCTGCGGTGTGTTGTGATGCCGCCCTGGCCAGCGAGGTCCGAGCCTTTTCCAAGGCAACTTCGGCCGCTTCCAACATCGCCACCCCCGCCCCATCAGGGTTGGCGAGCCTGATCCCGGAGACAGAAATGAGATCTCCTTCAGGTGTCACTGCGCGAAGGGCAGGATGACGGGAAATCAAACGCCATGCTGCGCTCCAGCCCTCTACGACCACCACATCGCCGAGAAGGCGAGTGGCTAGAGCGTCATGAGATCCACCACCCAGCAGGTCGATCATCGCGTCGATCCCGAGAGAGGTTGCGATCTCACGAGCCGGTGCCGGCCCAGGCGTGACAGCAGAAACTACGGGAACCCCTCCCATACCCCCCGACTTGACGACCTCGACTGCCTCTTCCAACGATGACACTCCCTCAAAGGCAATGGCATCCGCCCATACGCCTAGGGCTGCTTCTACTGCACGTTCGAGACCTTCAGGAACATCGAGCTGTGATATCAGGGTTCCGATGGCTCCGGTTGCAGACTCCACCTTTCCACGCGCCGCCTCATCGAAGCGTCCCGCCAAAGCCGATTTGATGGCTTCCAGCCGGGCCTCGCCGGCAGCCACGGTCATACGACTCTCGCCATAAACCTCTTCGGCGGAAGTCCAAGTGCTCTGGTCATCAACCCGTCTCAGCTTTGCGGCCTCGTACTCCTTTTGGCTCCGTTGTGATTCCGAGTCGATCGCCTTGATCTCATCATTAATGCGGCCGACCTCGCCGACCTCCGCCTCCCTTTGGGAGACAACAACGTCAATTCGTTTTGCGACGGTTTCGGATTCACGATGGTCCCGGACACTTGCAGCTTCGAGGACACTGAGCTCGCCTCGAACTGCCGCGACCGCGCCTTCTGGCGAGAGAGCGTTTTGGGTAGCCACCGCTTGTTGCTCTGCCTCGAGCTGGCGGAACCTCTCTTCCAATGCTTCTGCCTGGGCGACGGCTTCGGGCTCGTCCGCCACAATCAGATCCAACTCCAAGAGCAGAGCCTGCCTCTCCTCTTCGAGATCCGCCCGGCGATCGACGGCGATCTGGTGCCTGCCGGAGAGGGCTCGCCGGCGTTCGTGGGCCACCGACGCCAATCTGCGGAGGCGTTCCGTCGTCGTTTCCAGGACGGCTGCAGCTGCACTATCCCGCTCCAGGTCGAAACCTATCGAACCGGCTTCGGACGTAAGGCGGCCCAGATCGGCTGACAACTGGCCGATTCGCTCCGTCCCGGTCGCGACCGCAAGCTCTAAGCGATTCTGCTCCGAGTCAGATTCCTCCAGCTCGGTTTGGATGGCAGTCAGAGTCTCGCCCGAGATATACAAGGTCAAACCAGTGACCTCATCCTTGAGGCCTTGGTAGCGCTCGGCCGCCCGTGCCTGTCGTCTCAAGGGCCGCATCTGTCTGGTGATCTCCCCGAGCAGATCGGTGAGCCGTACCAGGTCTTCATCGGTGCGCTCGAGGCGTCGCTCCGCCTTCTCCTTGCGCCGGCGGTGTTTGAGGATCCCGGCGGCCTCCTCGATGACAGCCCGATGATCCTCTGGGGAGGCGTTGAGCACACCGTCGACCTGGCCCTGGCCGATGATGACGTGCTGATGCCGGCCCACCCCTGAATCGGAAAGGAGCTCCTGGATATCGAGCAGTCGGCAGTTCACTCCGTTGAGCTCATAATCAGACGACCCGTCTCTGTAGAGACGGCGTGTGATCGCGACCTCATCGAGGTCCAGGTCAATCTGGCGTTCGGTGTTGTCGATGACAACCGTAGCTTCGGCACGATTCAACGCAGGTCGGGTGGCGGTGCCGGCAAACACAACATCTTCCATCTTCCCGGTGCGGAGTGCTTTGGCGGATTGGGTTCCCATCACCCACGAGACCGCGTCGACGACATTGGACTTCCCGGACCCGTTGGGACCGACGATCACTGTCACTCCCGGGCGCAGTTCGAGACGGGTTCGGTCCGCAAAGGACTTGAAACCGACGAGTTTCAAAGACTTCAGATACACAATGGATTCCTGGCGAATAACACGAATGTGATTATCGCAGTCAGGCTAACACCGATCCAAGTATCAGTCGGTTTTCGTCGGATTCGGATGGATGAAGAAATCGCGCAAAGTGTTGTCCGGCGATACCGAATCCGACTCGACGCCGGTGACAACGGCACCCGCCGGCCCGGTCCACAACCAGGCGACGAGCCGGTCCAATTCCTCTGCCGTTCCCTGAGCAAAAACCTCGACTGACCCGTCCTGGAGGTTCCGAACCCAGCCGACGAGGTCCATCGAACGCGCGACTTGGCGACAACCCTGCCGGAAACCCACCCGCTGTACCCGCCCGGTCACCATCGCATGGATGGCTCGATCAGACATGGGCGGGTTGACACGCCGGGCAGAAGTGGGTGGAACGGGAGCGAATCACGACTCGATCGATGATCTCGCCACAGACGCGACAGGGCTCACCATCACGTCCATATACCTTCAATTCTCGGAGGTTTTCGCCGGCACGACCATCGGGTAAGAGATATGCGAGATCATCGAGGCTGGTGCCTCCGTGATCGATGGCAGCCAGGAGGACCATTCGGGTCGCATCGAGAAGGCGGGCCGCTCCAGATTCTCCGATCTCGCCGCCCGGCGTGCGGGGGTCGATGCCGGCTAGGAATAGTGCTTCGTCGGCATAGATATTCCCCAATCCCGACATCGCCCCTTGATCGAGGAGAAGCGCTTTGATTGGGGCTGTTCGACCGGCCAGCTTGGCGGCGAGGTCCGCCGGAGAAGGTGGTTCCTCCAATGCATCGGGGCCAATCCGAGACATCCCGGATTCCTCGAATTCGGTCTCGTCATAGACCGCAACAAACCCGAACGTCCGGGGATCGACGAACCTCACACTGGTTCCATCATCCAGCTCTGCGATGAAGTGGGTGTGCAACTCGACCGGATCGTCGGGATTTCCAACGGCAAATCGGCCGGACATGCCGAGATGAGCAACCAGAATGAGACCACCGTCGAGTGAGATCACCAGGAATTTCCCCAACCTCCCGACGTCCAGCACTCTCCGGCCTGTGAGCCGGTCCTCGACCAGGGTTGTCGAGCCATGGTTGTATCGGGCCGTTCGAGGGTGACGGACCGAAACGGATACAAGCGATCGACCCTGCAACGCTCGGGCAAGGTGACGCCGGGTGATCTCAACTTCAGGCAATTCGGGCAAGACGGGTTTCCGGGTTGGTGGCGGTACCGTACCCGCGACATGGAAATACATCCCAGATCTCTTGGCGACACCCTCGGAGACCTTATCGCGGTTCTGGGCAAGGTTTGGAGGCCGCTATTGCTGCCGGCCCTGATCTCGAGCGTTGTAGTTGCGCTGGTTTCCTATGTCGTGCTGGCACAGACCGGTGCGCTCGAAGTCATCGAGCTCATTACGACGGACCCGGAGCGATTCGAGACGTTGAGCGAAGAGGTGTTGTTCGATCTGTTGATCGACATGAGCACCGGATTCGTCGCTGTGGCCATCATCTCGGTCCTTCTATACGGATTCCTCTACCTCGTGGCAGCGAGGGCTGTGGGCCAAGTGCTATCCGACCCTCCGGTCGAGGCGTCAACCACATCAGCAAGCCTCAGGCTCTTTTTGCCTTGGCTGGGAATGGCAGCCCTCATATACGGGGCAGTCGTGATCGGATTCATCTTCTTCGTCATCCCTGCCGTTTGGATCGCGATCTCCGTGAGCATGGCAACGCCGATCATGGGGATCGAAGAGGTGGGGCCCATGAATGCCATCCGAAGAAGCTTCAGTCTCGTCAAAGGCAATTGGTGGGAGACGTTCGGCTTTCTGGTCCTCGTCGGGCTGATCGGGGGCACCGCCACCCAATTCATCCAGCTGTTCGCTCTACCGATGTTTCTGATCGGCACACCGTCTGTTGCATTCGGATTGACGATTGCTCTTTCGCTTGCTGGGCAGGGATTGATAATGGCCGCCATCGCAGTCGCCATCGCCATCTGGTATTTAAATCTCCGCGCCCGGGCGGAGGGTCCCTTCAGCCTTCAGGTCAGCTGAGTTTCTCGAGCGCCTGCTGGGCAGCCTTTTGTTCGGCAGCCTTCTTCGACTTTCCCTCACCGGCACCAACAACGGTGCCGTCGATGGAAACGGTCGCCTGGAAAGTCCGGAGATGGTCGGGGCCGGTACCAGCCGACTCGTAGACAGGCCGCTTCCCGTCCGCCGCCAGGGCTTCCTGGAGTCGGGTCTTGTAGTCCCTCACCCCAGGATTCTTGGCGCGCTCATCGATGCGATCTCCCCAGACTCTCAACACAACGTCCGCTGCAACGTCGAACCCCGAGTCCAGATAAATGGCTCCGATAACTGCTTCGAGAGTGTCGGCGAGGATCGAGTTCTTGGTGCGGCCACCCGATCGATCCTCGGACGGCGAGAGATCTAGATATCGGCCCAAATCCACGGCCTTGGCGACCTCGGCGAGCGTGCTCCCGCTCACGACGGCTGCGCGCACTTTTGCCAGCTGACCTTCAGGGAGGTCGGGGAAATCGGCATACAGCTTGCGGGTCACGGCCAGCTGCAGCACTGCATCTCCCAGAAACTCGAGTCTCTCGTTGTCGAGTCGGGTGGGATCGTCGGCGCTTACCGAACGATGGGTGAGCGCCAGTTCTAACAAGGTTGCGTCGGCAAAAGCGACCCCGAGGATTCCGTCGGGTTTCATCCCGCTATTTGCGACGAGATTCGGGCCGGAATGTCCTGTTCGGCACCTTCGCTGGCCATGGCGAGGGCATTGGCAATCGCCATGCGTGTCGACGAGCCGTGCGCTATCACAACTACGCCTGCCACGCCCAGCAAGTGCCCGCCTCCGTAGGTCTCGTAGTCGAGGCGTCGCGCCACCTCGGCTAGGGCCGGAAGGGCCTCGTCACGTGCCTCAGCGGACAATCCGTCCAGCGCCTCTTTGACGTATCCGGTGATCAGCCGGGCAGCGCCTTCTGTGGTCTTCAGAAAGACGTTGCCGGTAAAGCCGTCGGTGACGATCACGTCAGCCCGATCAGTACCGACGTCACGACCCTCGACGTTCCCGACAAAGTTCAGGGAGCTCTCTTCGAGAAGCTTGTAGGCGGCCTTCTCGATAGCCCTTCCTTTGCCTTTTTCCTCACCAATCGAAAGCAGTGCGATCCGAGGGGATTTGACCCCGAGCAAGGCCTCCGAGGCGACCGATCCCATGATGGCGAATTGGAGGAGGTGTGCTTCCGAGACCTCCGGATTGGCCCCGGAGTCGAGTACGACGGTGGGACTACCGGGTGTCGGGAAAATGGTTGCGATCGATGGGCGGGCAACTCCCTTGATCCTCCCCACGATGATTGCGGCGGCCGCCATTGCCGCGCCGGTCGATCCGGCCGAGACCATGCCCTGGACATCGCCCGAGGCCACGAGACGGGCAGCGACGGAGATTGATGCGTTTGGCTTCTCCCGCAGAGCACGCGAAGGATCGTCGCCCATTCCGATTATCTCGGCCGCCTGAACTATCTCAAGATCGGAATCGTGGGTAGCGAGCTCGCGGCCAAGTAGATCTTTGTCACCTACGAGGACGACCTCAACGCCCCTGGCCGCGGCGAGTACCGCTCCGGCGACGGTTTCGATGGGAGCGTTGTCGCCCCCCATCGCATCGAGGGCGATACGGGCCAAATTGCCTACTTGGTTTCTAGAACTTCGCGTCCGGCGTACGTGCCGCAGTTACGACAGGCACGATGCGGGAGCTTTGGCGTACCGCATTGCTCACAAGCAACGGAGGTCGGCCTCTCCACTTTCCATGCAGCCTTGCGCTTACGGGTGCGTGAGCGCGACATTTTTTTCTTAGGCACCGCCATGAGGTGCTCTCCTTGGTAAATCAGGAATCGAACAGATCCTTCAGGACGGCGAATGGCGAGTCGGAATCGTCACCATGACCGTCACAAGGTTCCCTATTCAAGTCGGTTCCACAGGTTGGGCAAAGTCCGAGGCACCCTTTCTCGCAAAGAGGCGTGGCGGGAATTGCCAACGCCACCTCGTCCTGGGCCGGTGCTCCGACATCAACCGCTCCCTCGACTATCGCATAGCCGTCCTCATCTGGCTCGATTCGAAAATACTGGTCTCCTTCAACCTCGAGCCTTTCGGTCCACTCTTTGAGGCAACGGGTGCAGACCAGCCGGACATCAGCACTCGCTTCGAAATGGGTGGTGACGCCATCGGTTGTCCCGACCAGCTTGCCAGAAACCGTCATAGGCCCCTGTATCCGCGACTCACCTAGACGCAGCGACACCGACCTCTCGTTGTCGAATACCTTCTTCTTGCCCGCATGACCGACAAGTTTGTCGACCGGGATGACCAACTGATCAGCCATAGCGATCAGAGAGGTACTTCCGGCGGTTTGGGCCGGGCCTGGTGGAGCTCGGATCGGGCCGCCTGCACCTCGGCAAGCAACCGGGAGAGCAATCCCTCTACGTCCTGGAGTTTCTTCTCAATCTCATCTTCGGACTCGAGGCGGAGCCGGCGGGCCTCACCCTCGGCCCGGCGGACCAGGATGTTGGCTTCTTCAACCGCCTCCTTGGTGATGTTCGAGTCGGATACCAATTCGTCGGCCTCTGCCCGGGCTTTGTCGATGATCTCGCGAGCCTTCTCATTGGTTCGCTGTATGAACGCTTCGCGCTCGCGCACCATCCATCGGGCTGCGCGCAACTCGTCGGGCAGATCGGCTCGAAGTTTTTCGAGCATCCCCAAGAATTGATCCCGGTCGACCAACACGTTGCCGGAGAGCGGAACGCTTTTCGCCTCGTGAAGGTGAACCATCAAATCATCGACGGTGTCCTGGAGCTCGCCTACGTCGGCAGTAACGGCTGGATCCCCTTGCAGATCAGGGTTCGGGCCTCGCGCCTCGTCTGTCATGACAGTTTCTCCTTAAGGGCCTTGGCGACCGGTGGTGGAACGAGCTGGCTCACATCACCGCCCAGTTTGGCAACTTCTTTGACGAGCGACGACGAGATAAAGCTAAATCCTGCAGCAGTAGCCATGTACACGGTCTCCATCCCCGTCAGGTGGCGGTTCATCTGCGACATCTGCTTTTCGTATTCGTAATCATCGATAGATCTCAAGCCCTTCACCACCACGTCGGCGCCCTGGTCGGCAACGTGGGTCACGAGAAGGCCAGTAAAGGAGACGACGGTTACTCGATCTCCGAACAGTTCTGCCAGCAGCCCGATCCGCTCGGATGTGGAAAAGAGAGACTTCTTGGATGGGTTGTCGACCACGGAAACAATCACAGAGTCAAAGGCTGCGATCGTGCGCTCGATCACATCCACGTGTCCCGATGTGGGCGGGTCGAAACTCCCCGGACATAGTGCGGTTGTCATCGGCCTTCATTTTCCTTTTTGTATCTGAAGATTCTGGTATCTCCGTAACGTTTGTCGGTGGCAACCCGCCAAGTTTCTGGCGGTTGCGGTGCCCGGTCGCTGTGGCGACGTGATGCCACAACCTCGCCCTCCGGTTTCAAAAGCTCATCGAGGAGGCGAAAGTCTGCCTCCAGCTCTTCAGTCACCAGCGGCCATGGGGGATCAATGAACACCAGGTCGAAACGTTCCTTACAACGTTCTAGAAAGGGTCGCACCGGGCTGGCTACCACTGTTCCTCCAATTCCGAGGACTTCGATATTTTTCGCCAGGGCAGCCAGGGCCTTTCTACCCGACTCGACGAAGGTCGCCGAAACGGCGCCTCGCGACAACGACTCCAGCCCAAACGACCCGGACCCGGCATAGAGGTCGGCGACAATCGCACCTTCCACTCGGCTGCCAAGCGAGGAAAAAACTGCTTCTCGAGCCCGGTCGGTCACGGGGCGCGTGTCGCGGGTATCGGGGGCTATCAGCCGCCTACCTCCTGCCGACCCGGCGATGATTCTCATGAACAGACTTTCTCAGCTGACAAAGAGCCACTCCACGCGGTCCCCCAACATCGCCCGGACCTCGGCGGCGAGTTCGCGATGTTGGGATAGGTCGGGATCTGCATCCACCAGAGCAAATGCGTCACGTCTCGCCTTTACGAGTATTTCATAGTCTTCGAGGACGTTGGCCAGCTTGAGATCAGCCAATCCGGATTGTCGGGTTCCGAAGACAGTGCCCTGGCCCCGTATTCTGAGATCTTCCTCGGCCAGTCGGAAGCCGTCGGTGGTGGACTCCATTGCCGTCAATCGTGCCTGGCCCTCTTCGGATGTCTCGTCGGCCAGGAGAATGCAAGTCCCTGGATACTTGCCGCGCCCGACCCGGCCCCGGAGCTGATGGAGCTGGCTGAGGCCGAATCTGTCTGCATCTTCGATCACCATCACAGTTGCGTTCGGGACGTCGATGCCAACCTCGATGACAGTTGTGGCGACGAGAACATCGATCTGGCCGTCCCGGAAAGCGCCCATCGCTGCCTCCTTGTCGGCCGACTTGAGTTGGCCGTGGATGAGTCCAACCCTGATATCGGAGAGCACGCCACTCAGCCGCTTGTGCTCGGCCGTCGCCGACGACGCCTCCACCTTCGGTGAGTCCTCAACCAGTGGGCAAACCACAAACGCTTGCCGCCCCGCTGCCACCTCCTCTCGAATTGTGGCCCATGCTGTGGACTCACTGCTCCGGGGTAGCACCGCAGTCCTCACCGGAGTGCGCCCCGGCGGCATTTCATCGATGAGCGAGACGTCGAGGTCGCCGTAGATCGTCATCGAGAGGGTCCGCGGGATCGGGGTCGCCGTCATGATCAGGAGATCAGGCTCAACATCGGTCGCCTTCTCCTTCAGCAAAACCCGTTGGGCGACTCCGAAACGGTGCTGTTCATCAACGACAGCAGCGCCGAGTTGGTGAAAGTCGACGCCTTCCTGGATCAGGGCGTGAGTGCCAACCACCAGATCCACCTGCCCGGACTCGATGTCCTCGAGCAAGTCCGTTCGCGTCGACGTCGACCGGTAGTTGGTGATCGCATTGGAACCCGTGAGCAACGCGACGTGGACGGCAGGGCCCTCCTGGCCGAACAAACTGTCCATTCCCAGCTCAGAACCTGCCCCCAACAGGTCCGGCGAAAGTCCCGCTTCAGCGAGAATGCTCACAACGCTCAGAAAATGCTGCTCGGCCAGCACCTCAGTAGGAGCCATGATTGCGCCTTGCCAACCTCCTTCGATGGCGGCCAGCATGGCCGCCACGGCAACAACCGTCTTACCCGAGCCGACCTCACCCTGGAGCAACCGGTGCATCGGGTATGGCGCTTTCAGATCACCCACGATGTCGGCAAGCACCCGTTGTTGGGCGCCGGTGAGCTGGTACGGGAGCCCGGCGAAAAATCTGCTGGTCAGCTCCTCCGTTGGTTCATGGGCCACCCCTTTGGCGTCGTGCATCTGACGGCGCTTCTGCAGGGCGAGGGCCAACTCGAGCCGGAACAGCTCGTCGTAGACCAGGCGTCTACGGGCCGGCTCGACGTCATCGAGTGAGGTCGGAAAATGGATGTCCTGAAATGCCTTGTCGCGCGAGATGAGGTCGTGTTCGGCGATCAGACGTTGAGGTACCGGATCGTCGATGGGCTGTGCTCGCAGCAAAGCGTTGTGCATCGCCCGTCGCATGATTCCCGGGGTGATATCTCCAACGGACGGATGAATCGGCACGACCCGACCGGTGACCAGCGATTCGGTCGGTGAATCGAGCACATCAACTGCCGGGCTCTTCATCTGGAGATTGCCGCGAAATGACTCGACCACGCCAGATAGGGCCACCTGGGCCCCTTGCGTGAGCTGACGGGCCCGGAAGGTCTGGTTGAACCAGACGGCTTTGACCGAAGCCGAGTCATCTTTGATGCGCGCTTCGATGATGGCGAGGTTTCGCTTAGGGCGCCTCGTTGAGACCGATTGAACCTCACCAATAACGGTGACCTCCTGGCCCACCGGAAGTTGTGAGATCATTTCCCGTCGGGAGCGGTCGATGTAGCGCCTCGGAACATGGTGAAGCAGGTCGGCAACCGACCCGATGCCAGTCTTATAGAGAGCTTCGGACCGCTTGCCGGCCAGGCCCTTGACGGCGGACGGCTTGACGTCCACGAGACGGGTCAAAGAGGCCAACTCATGCTCCTATCAGGATTCACGACGCCACGGTACAGCCAACTAGTACTTGGTTCAGGACGCCGCTATCCTTCCACTCGGTCGCAACGGATCAACGTCCGTTGGCCTTCCAGACCACTCCAGGAGTTTTTATGTCTTATCGCTGTGAGATTTGTGGCAAGGAGCCGAGCTACGGAAAGAGCGTTAGCTTCTCCCACAAACGCAACAACCGTCGTTGGCTCCCCAACATCCAGCGGGTCAGAGTCAAGCACGGTTCGAACACGCGACGTGCCCGTGTCTGCACATCGTGCATTCGTGCCGGCAAGGTCGAAAAGGCATAACCATGGCCCAGGGCGTCGTCAAGACTTACGACCCGACTACTGGTGCGGGCATCATCGTTCGCGACGACAACAAGACCGAGATCTTCCTGCGGCCTGGCTCGTTGAAAGGATCGATCTTCCGAACTCTCCGCCAGGGCCAGCGCCTCGTCTTCGACGTCGTCGAAGAGGACGACCGTGCCTTCGCAGCTTCTGTTCGCATCGGCCAGGACGGGTATTAACAACCCCTGTCGGACCGTCGATCGGTGTTGCTAGAGTCGCCCTACCCATAGCGATAGGAGACACAGTTGGTCCAGGCTTATGTCCTGATCCAGACGGAGGTCGGCAAGGCCGCCCTCGTGGCGGAGGCAGTTCGGGAAATAATCGGCGTTGACAGTGCCGACGACGTCACCGGCCCATACGACGTGATCGTCAAGGCGACGAGTGATGACGTCGACTCACTGGGCAAGCTTGTGGTAGCGAAGATTCAAGGAATCGATGGCATCACCCGCACCCTCACCTGCCCGGTGGTACACCTCTAAGAATTTGATCCGGTAGGAAATCCGCCCGGACTATCCAAGCTTCGAGGCGATGGTCCCTGCACTCCGCAGTGCGGTGCCATCGCTTCCCGCCACTGAGAACACCCGCGTTGAGGTCGACCGGGCTTCCTCCACCATGTCGTTGAAGAGGGTGGGACGATCAATGGGCGGATCGATCCAGAGATACGCCGACATCGATCCCGGGATCGTGTTTATCTCGTTCACATAGAGCACGCCATAGCGTTCGAGGAAATCGATACGGGCTATACCCCGGAGGCCGGCCACCGAAGCCACCCGGATAGCCGTTTCGCGCACCTCCCTCTCCATCTCCTCTTCCAACTGCGCTGGCAACTCCCGTCCACCGCTTACTTCTCCGCCCCAGGCCAGGTATTTCTGATCGTAGGAATAGATACCGTCCGCGGCCCGGGCCGGCTCTTCGATGGCTGAGACCTGGATCTCGGGAAAGGTCCTTACGGCAACTTGAAGGTCGCGGCTCGACTCCATGAAAGGCTCGACGACAGCTCCCTGGTCGAAATATGAAGAACTCCGCTTGAGGGCCAGGACCGTTTCCCAGTCGTCAGCTATCTCGATGCCAATCGAAGACCCCCCGAAGCGGGGCTTGGCGATATACGGCCCTCCGAAGTCGGGAGGCGATTCGTCTCCGGCTGCCACGAGTGCCCTCGGCAGGGTCCGGAGACCGGAACTCGCCATGGACGAGCCAAAAGCAAGCTTGTCCATCCCTAGTGCCGACGACGCTTGGCCCGGCCCCGTGTAGGAAACCCCTGCCAGGTCGAACAGCCCTTGAACGGTCCCGTCTTCGCCGGGCCCACCGTGGCAAGCAATGAATACGGTTGTGATTCCGAGCGGCTTTTTCTTCATGATGAACCCGGCGCCAGGCGACGCCGCAAAGATCAGATCTTTCGACCCGCGAGGAACTCCATCGACAAAGTCGAACGCCTCCAGGTTGCCCGGGAGGAGATGCCACTCACCGGACTTGGACCAATAGATGCTCTCAACGTCACCCAAGGCTCGGGCAACCTGAAGACCGGTAAGGATTGAGATGTCATGCTCGTCGGAAGGGCCTCCGAAAAGAACCGCCGTTTGCGGCATGGTGAGTGCTCCTACGGGTAGTGATCAGGCAAATCGTTTTCATAGAGGACGGCGTCCCCGGCCTGGAGGTTGGACCGCACCCAATTCACGGCCTCCTCCCGATTCGCCACGACGGTAACTGATGCTGGGCCCTCGGCGGAGCCTCTCAACAGCGCAAGCCTGTTGGTTGCGCCGATCACGACGATGTCGTCGCACATTCCGGCCGCCGTCCGAGCCAACTCTTCGTTTTCCAAATCCTGGCGAGGCCCCAGTTCCACCATGCCTGGCGTGACCAGGACCTTTCTCCCGCGGCGGGCGTGTGCCGATAGCAGGTCCAAACCTGCCCTCGCCCCTGCCGGATTGGAGTTGAAGGTGTCGTCGATGATCGTCACGCCCCGTTCCGAGACTGAAATCGTCTGTCGGTGCTCAGCCGACGGAAGAGAGTTGAACAGACCGGGATCAGGATCGATGCCGAGCCGATGAGCAATACCGACGGCAACGGCGAGATTCACCGGGAATACCGTTACCGGCACCGGCCCCAGTGGCTCGCCGGCAAGTAGCAGCATCCGGTCGGCTTGCCGATAGACGACATCGGCGGCATCGACGGTCGTCGCCACCGTTGTTATGGGCAGTGCGCCCGAGCGTTGTTCGACGAGGGTGGCCAGCAACGGATGGTCGACTGCGATCACTGCAGAACCGGCACGATCGAGGATCTCCGCTTTGGCCTCGACGATACGCTCTTCGGTGCGAAAACGCTCGAGATGAACCGGGCCTATGGCCACGATGGCGGCGATACTCGGCTCGATCCACTGGCAAAGGGAGGCGATCTCACCTTTTCCGTACGTGCCCATCTCGGCGATGAATACCTCGGTCCCTGGTACCAGCTGCTCGTTCACAGCGCGGGCCAGCCCCATGCGATTGTTGAACGATGCCGGGCTGGCCACGGTCCTCACTGATCCGGAGATGAGGTGATTGAGGTAGACCTTGGCCGTCGTTTTTCCATATGAACCCGTGATCGCAACAACCTGAGCTCCGGAAGACTTCAACTTCGAAGCCGCCTTCTCCACCCAGCGGTTGCCCATGCGCTGCTCGATCGGGGCGAGAGCCAGAAGGCTCAGATCGATTATCGAAGGGAATACGATTAGACCGAGAGCGATCAACCATGCCAGCTCCGTGACAGCTCCAACCACAAACAACACCGCGACGATCGTTCCCGATACTGCTGCCACTCGACGTAGGCGCAGGGTCCAGGCAAGCTTCGACGTCCGCCCTTTGAGTGACAACCCGATTGGGCCCACCTGAGCCAGAACCGCCAGGAATCCCATTCGAACGTCAAAGAAGGCGCCGCCCAGCCCGACCATCTCGATCACGAGGAGCACTCGGTTGGCCCATCCGGTGTTCCACCACCGCAGGGCAAAGCGTGTCGTGGAAGGTGCCAGATAGTGCTCCCGTTGGGCCACCCGGAGCCAGCGAAGCGATACCGGAACGGTGGCAAAGGCACCGGCTGCGGCGAGGACCCAGATCATTGTCTCAGCTTCTCGACGGCAAATCGCAACGAATCCGGCGCCTGGGTCGGGAGCAGATGGCCCACACCCTCCACAATCTCGATTGGCGCCACTCCCCCGCCGGCCACCACAATTCGAGCCGATTCTTCGGCCACCGCAAACGGCACTTCTGCGTCGTTTTCACCCCAAATCAAGTTGAGTTGGCGCAATTTCCCGAGTTCCTCCCGGTACTCCTCATTTACGACCTTCACCAGAATGTCCCGCATTGTTCCAGTTGCGGCCCGATAGTCAGCCGAACCGCGCTTGCGTTTCACCTTCTCCATCAGTTCGTCGGGGAGAACGCCAATTTGGTTGAGTCTTCTGGCGAAACGGTATCCCACGCCCGGTTGTCGAGTGCTCTGCAGACGGACCAACGGGGCACCTGTCACCAAGATCGCACCCACCCGAGTCGGGTATTTGGCGGCCAGACAGACCGCCACCCTTCCCCCAAATGAGTGCCCGACCACGATTGGTGGGCGGTCGAATTCCTCGAGCACAGGGACTAAAAGCTCGGCATATTCGCGCGCTCCAATGACCGCCTCAGGTGCCGGAGTAGCCCCAAATCCGGGGAGATCAATGGCCAGAGCCCCAAAAGAGACAAGACTGGAGGAGAAATCACTACCCCGACGACCCCACCCATGGAGGGCCAGGACGGTCGGAGGCACGACACCGATCGCCTCGGCGAACAGTTTGCCCTCGGCCAGAGAACGCAAAGCCAAAATTCAATCCTCGATCATTGCTGGAGAAATGCCGAGAATACAGTTAGACGGCTGAGAATCCGGAGCACATGACAACAGAGAACATCACGGTCAACCAGGCAATGGCTCCCTTCAGGGCGTCCCTGCTCCGGCGTGCTTCCGCTGTGGGGTGGTTTGTCACGCTGATTCTCAGCGCCCAGGCGGTCCGTGAAGAAGTGTTCCAGGAACCGACGTTCTTCGTCCCGATAGCCACCGTCGGCGCCACACTCATGTTCTCCACCTTCATTCGATGGGACCGGCTTATGGCCACGCGTGCCGCCCCGTGGATTGCCGCGGCATGGCTTGCACTCTTCATTGCGGGGATCGGCGCAGTCGCCCTGGTGTCGGGGATGACAGCCACATCCGAGCCAATACTGTTCGGTTTGGTTGCAGTTTCGGGGCTACTCCTCACCTGGTGGGCACATGCCATCATTACCGTCTCGACCGGTGTCGTCCTGGCATACATCTCCCTCGAGGTGATCGATGCCTCGACGGTTGCCGACGTGGTCGGCCCGATGCTCACGGTCGTGGCAGTTGGTGCGGCTACCGCCTTGGTGGGCATGGAATTCGAACGACAGACCACCAGATCGGCCGAGCGCGAGGCCGAGATCGACCATCAGCGACTCGACTTCGAGCATCTGTACGAGGTGAGCGCCACTCTGGCACGGGCCGAATCTCTGTCCGAGATCGTCCCACACCTGGTCGGAACCATCTGCAAATACCTCGACGCCCAGGTCGGCGTGGTCCTCCTTTACAACCCCGATCGGCACCGTCTCGAAGTGATGAGCCCGATATGGGTCAACGGATACCCCCTGGAAACCGACCCGATGGTCATGGACGTGGCCGGGCCCGGCGTGGTCGCACAGGCATTCCGGGCGGCAAAGCCAATTTTCGTCAAGAGGGTCGACACCGACACCGACAGTCATGTTCTCCTAAAGGAACTGGGGCTGCAGCAGGCGATGGTCGCACCGCTGAAGGTTGAGTCGATGCGCGTCGGCGCGGTGATAATCGGAGACCCGTACGACGGTGAGTTCAACGAGACCCAACTCGACCAGCTCGGCTCGCTGGCCGCTCCGGCGGGTCTTGTGCTCTCACAAATCGGGCGATACGAGGCACAAGCCGACATGACCAAGCGTCTCGAAGAGGTGGCCCAGATGAAGTCTGACTTCGTTTCAACGGTGAGTCACGAGCTGCGCACGCCGCTGACCTCGATAATCGGCTCGCTCGACACGGTGAGCAGACCTGAGCTTCAGCCGGAATCGTCGACGGCCCAGGAGTTGTTGGGGACCGCTCGACGTCAGGCCGGCCGTCTGCAAAGGCTCATCGACGACCTCCTCGTCGTTTCTCGAATCGACCGGGGAGCTATTCCGGTGCATCTCGAGCCCATCTTTTTGAACAACCTCTTTTCCGAGATCAGTCGCACTGTCTCAATCGAACCCACTTTTGAGGTCGATCCCGACAAGCTCGCCGTCGAGGCCGACCGCGACCACCTGAGCCGCATCATGATCAACCTGATCGAGAACGCCGCCAAGTATGCGGTGGGCAGCCCGGTCGAGGTCTATGGATGGGAGAAGGGCCCCACCGGTGTGATCGCGGTGGTAGATCACGGCCCGGGAATCCCTGCTTACGACCGCGAGCGCGTATTCGAGAGATTCACCCAGATCGACCAGTCGGACACTCGTTCCAAGGGTGGGACCGGCCTTGGTCTGAGCATCGTCAAATCTCTGGCCGAGGTCATGCGTGGATCGGTCCGGGTCGAGGACACCGAAGGCGGCGGGGCTACCTTCGTCGTGGAATTGCCCCGTGCCGAGGAGATGGCCGTGGCCGAGCCTAGCCCTGAGGGGGCTCAGCAGCGGCCGCAATAGCGTGGAACCCACCATCCACATGGACGATCTCACCGCTCGTCATTTTCGCCCAATCGCTCATCAGGACACAGACCATTCGTGCAACCGGATCGGGATCCGATGCGTCCCACACCAGTGGCGATCGTTCGGACCACACCCGGTCGAAAGCATCAAAACCCGGGATCGACTTAGCCGCAACGGTCCCGAGCGGCCCCGCTGACACGGCGTTCACCCGGACTTTGTGTTGCCCGAGATCGCGCGCCAGATATCGGGTGACGCTCTGCAGTGCCGACTTGGCGACACCCATCCAGTCATACGCCGGCCACGCCTGGGTGTTGTCGAAATCGAGCGTTACCAGCCCTCCGCCACCTGCTTTTTGTAGCAATGGGAGGAGGGCCACAGCGAGCGTCTTATAGGAGAAGGCTGATGTTGTGAAGGCCGTCTGGGCCGACTCCACCGGCGTATTGAGGAAGTTGCCACCGAGCGCGTCGGCGGGAGCGAAGGCAATAGCGTGAAGTGCCCCATCGATCTTTCCCCAGCGTTTGTCGAGGTCGGCCACCAGTGCATCAACATGAGCCGGGTCGTTGATATCGAGTTCGAGGACATCACACGGCTCAGGCAGTCTCTGGACCGAGCGTTC
Source organism: Acidimicrobiia bacterium (assembly GCA_041751055.1). GTDB lineage: Bacteria > Actinomycetota > Acidimicrobiia > Spongiisociales > ZC4RG35 > MA-ANB-1. The sequence continues at coordinate 88,129 of JBGSYD010000015.1, forward strand.
GGTGAGCCTCATGCCGCGGCCGAAACCTGTGATGACAATCTCCGCACCCTCCTCCTGGGCGATGCGGGCCACATGCCATGCGATCGAGTCGTCGGTCAGCACCCCCGTCACCAGCAGCTTCTTGTCTTGCAGCAGCATCTCTCCTCCTAGAAGTTGTTTCCGAATGTCAGAATCCCGCGTATCGACAGACCCATCGTGAACAGGAGTAACAGCCCTAGATACATGGTGGGTCGTTTCCTGAACTGGCTCCGGTAGATATATGCGAAGGAGAGTGTGACCGCGATCACAACTCCATAGAACACATGTTGGTTGCCCGGGTCCGTGCCGCCGGAAAACAGAATCACCCCGAAGACGATCTGCATGAGCATGGCCACTATCGCCGCCCCGACAGCCCAGATGAAAGCGCGTGGCGCCGGGTTGCGGCGCGGCATTGCCACACCCCAGAGACCAACCAGGCCAGTCAGACCGGCGGCGAAGTATCCCCAAAAGTTGTGGAATGAACTCACGTCGCCAGCATAGAGAAACCTCCCCGCGGACCACCGCAACCGGTATACTTGCACAAGGAGGCAGCGATGTTCGAAGCAGTCGAATTCGAAGAACTGAGGGGGAAGCCCGAGCCTGAAGAGAGACTCATCGGGGAGTTTCCAGACGAGGCCAAGGCAGTCGAGACCGTCCGAACAGCCCGCCGGGAGTACCTCGACGGCGGCGGCAACAACTACGCCTGGTGGGTGGTACGCAAGACCGGAGCAACCCTGGCCGAATTCATCGCCGATTCCAAGAGTGACAAGGAATTTGTCCTCGATATCACGTCAGGACAACTGGTCGAGGTCTAGAAGGGTTTAGCGGGCGGCCTCGATATCGGACAGGATCTGCTGTGAGGCGAACCTGCCGGGGGCACCCATGACACAACCGCCGGGGTGGGTTCCTGAACCGCACTGGTAATAACCCTGGATCGGAGTCCGGTACTGGTTCCAACCGGGTGCTGGTCGAAAGAAGAACATCTGCGGGGCCAGGAATTCCCCTGCAAAGATGTTGCCCTCCGTGAGACCGACAGTCCGTTCGATGTCGAGGGGGGTCACCACCTCGCGATGCAGGACCAACTCACCGAATCCGGGGAAAAACGACTCCAGTTGTGCCTGAACTGTGTCGCCGAATCCGTCTTTCTCGGTATCCCAATCGCTTTCCTTCAGGTGATATGGGGCGTACTGGATGAAACACGACATGACAGCCTTCCCTGGCGGGGCCATGTCGGGGTCGACATTGGATTGGATGCAACCGTCGATGTAGGGCTTCTTGGAATAAGACCCGTATTTGGCGTCATCAAAGGCTCGTTCGAGGTAGTCGAGGGATGGCCCGATGTTGATGAACCCACGGTATTGGTCACTGCGATCCCCTAATGCCGGGTACTTAGGGTTGGCATCGAGGGCGAAGTTCACTTTTGCCGATGTGCCCTGGAAGCGGAATCGGCGGATGTTGTCGACCAGGTCAGTTGGCAACTCCAAAGGATCGATCAGCTCCATGAAGGTGCGTCTCGGGTCGATCGAGCTGACCACGATGTCGGCGTCGAACTCGGTGCCATTGTCGAGAACCACACCGGTGGCCTTCCCGTTCTTCGTCACAACGTGATCTACGGGCGATTCCAGTCTGATCTCCGCCCCATAGGCCTCCGCAGCCCTGGCAAGCACCTGGGTGAAGCCTCCGTTGCCTCCTTTGTGAAAGGCCCACGAGCCATAGGCGCCGTCGTGCTCGCCGAAGTTGTGATAGAGCAGCACCAACCCCGAGCCCTGCGACCTGGGGCCGACTTTTGATCCGATGATTCCTGACGAAGCCAGCAAGCCCTGCATGATGTCGGACTCGAAATAGTCTTCGAGAATGTCGGCGGCCGAGCCGGTGAGGATCCGCACGAGGTTGTGGAGCACAGTCGGAGGCAGATCGGCGAGGTAGGACCCGATGGCTGCCATCCGGGCTCGTTCTTGTGGGTCTTTCGACGTTATGTCGGGAGGAATCGAATCCATCAGGGGGCGAATCGCATGTACGACCTGTTCCATCATGTGCTCGTATGCGTCATAGGCATCGGCGTCGTGTTTGGAATGCCGTGCGATCTCGTGATGATTTTCGTCTTTGTCTTTACCCATCAGCAGATAGTCGCCATCCTCCTTCGGGGCGAAGGTGCTCGGCATCAGAATCGGCATGAATCCGTGTTTGGTCAGCTCCAGCTCATGGATGATCTCGGGGCGGAGCAGGCTCAATGCATAGGAGAAAGTCGTGAAGCTGAAGCCCGGATACAGCTCTTCGGTTATGGCAGCCCCGCCAACGAGATGGCGGCGTTCCAGGATCAGCGTCTTCAAACCCGACTTGGCCAGATAGGCACCATTTACAAGACCGTTGTGTCCGCCTCCGATGACGATTGCGTCGTATTTTCGGCTATCTGCCATGGATCACCTCACTGGGTCTTTCGTGGTGGATTGAAGAATGGAAGTCGTGCCACAGTGGCTTTGACGACCTCGTAGCGATGATCGATGGTCACTTCCAGGCCAACCTGGCTACCGAGCGCGCCGTGCTCGGGGCGAACCCTGGCGATGCCGATGTGTCGCTGCAACATCGGCGAATAGAAGAAGCTCGGGGTATACCCGATGCGTTGCAGCTTGTCGTCGTAGAGCATCATCCCACCATGTTGAGGGGTGTGGTCTTTGGGCGGTATCAGACCTCGCTCGTTGTACAGGCGGTTCCAATCCCGCCAGTCGACCATGACGCCAACGGTCTTCCACCGCGACGTGCCCTCGGAGAGCTCTCTCTTGATCGCCCCCTTCCCGATGAAGGAACGATCGTCAGTTTCGAGGTCACGGAGCATCCACCCCATCCCTAATTCGTGGGGTGTCGTCCGCTGATCGTCGTTCCAGGCATAGCGAGCAGAATGGAAATCGACATCGATCAGCACCAAACCGGCCTCGATCCTTGTCATCAAGAGGGCGATCTGGCCAGCCGGCTGGACGCCATAGGGCCGGGCGGCGTCGAACACGGCATCCCAAACTCCGAGGGCGTCTTCCCTGTCGACCCAGATCTCGTAGCCGAGGTCACCGGTGTAACCGGTCCTCGAGATCGTCACCGGCGCATTGCCGATCTTGGCGGGCGTGAGGTGGAAGTATCCAATGCCCTCCATTTCCGGGGCCAGCTGCTTGAGCACCTCGCGGGCAAAAGGTCCTTGAACGGCCAGCGCACCGACTTCGTCGGAGACATCCTCGATCTCAAGCGAATACCCACCTGAGAGGTTTTGAAGATGGGCCAGGTTGGGTCGGGCCACCGTGAGCAAGAACTCGTTGTCGGATTGACGGAGGATCACCCCGTCCTCGTCGACATAACCGTCATCGTCACACCACAAGGTGTAGTGGGCCTGGCCCGGCCGGCACTTGCGAATATCACGTGCCAACAAACCGGATAGGAACCTTTCGGCGTCTTTGCCTTCTATGCGGTATTTGTAGAGAGGCGAGGTGTCGATGAGAGCGACAGCATTGCGGATGGCGAAATACTCGAACTTTTCCGCGCTTTGATACTTCTCCGTGGCCAGATAACCCGACCAATGACTCCATAGGCCCGTTTGGTTCAAAGCCTCGGCCCGGTCGTGGAAAGGGGTTGTGCGAATCACGAGACACCTCGATCTGGGACGGTCAATGTAGTCACTGCGCCGACCTCACTCCCTGGCCCGAACCACGCAATTCGCGCACGATCACCTCGGGGACCACCAACCCCTCCCCCAGATACAGTCGCGCCATGACGCCGAGAAACTGATAGACGGTCCCTTCCCACGAGCTCAACGGGCCGGGTCGGTATCCACGATTCTTAACACCACGCATCACACCCTCACAGGCCGCCCAGTCCTCACGGTTGGTGATGTCCCAGAAGTCGACGGCGTACGACGGATCGAATCCGGGAAGTTCGAAGGCTTCGTGTGGAAATAGCCAGGAGCACTCGACATGGGTCTGATCGGTGGAGATTGGCGTCAGACGGTGGGTCATCACGTAATCAGGGTGCATCGAGAGCAGCAGGTTGGGGAAGACCGTCAAGTACCACACCTGGCGGTCCCACGCGACCTCGGTCACGCCGGCAAAGTTGACTCCGTTAGAGGCTCCGTCCAGTGACATGGTGACCGCGTGAGCCTTCAGGTCCATGGTGCCACCGAGCCACATACCCGTCGCCTGATGGTCGAATCCGCTTTCCGGTGGAGTCACTTCGCAGAGCTCGGGATGAATGGTTGAGCAGTGGTAACACTCGCTGTAGTTCTCAACGATGATCTTCCAGTTGGCGTTGACTAGATAGGAGTGTGAGGCTGCTGTCACCAGGTTGTCCGTTTGATACGGTGCGGTTATGCCGGCGAGATTCCCGAAATTGTCCGCGATTGGCGTTGCCGACCCCGAGAGATCTATCCACACCCAGCCGAGATACTCACTTACCGCGATAGAGATCAACGGATAGTCAGCCATCTGGAATCCGGGGGTTTGAGTCAGTTCCGGCGCCGCCCGCAGCGAACCATCGAACCGATATGACCATGAGTGATAGGGACAGCGGATCGACCGAACGTCGATAGCGACACCGATCGGGGCCAGTTCGTGGCCGCGGTGGCGGCATACATTCGAGAAGGCGGTCAAGGTACCTTCGGAGTCGCGGACCAAGAGGACCCCTTCGCCCCCGACTTCAACTGCCCGGATCTGCCCGCCGCTGAGCAGATCGTTCGACCTCCCGACACAGACCCAGCCTTTTCGAAATACGTTCTCCATCTCCCATTCGAGGACCGTGTCGTCGGTGTAAGCGGCGGCCGGAAGGGTGAGGTTGGAGCCAAAGTCCGCGATGACGCGACGGACGGCGACCTCATCAATTGGAGCATGCGAAGTAGTCAGTTGGGGACCTCGGAAGAGAAGTGGACCGGCCCGTGAATTCTACTCCAAGAGGAGGTCGGCATTCGCTTTCCGGAGCACCTTCTTGTCGAATTTTCCGGTACCGGTCTTGGGTAATTCGTCGATGAACACGTATCGATCCGGGAGCCACCACTTCGCAACTTTCGTGCTCAGGAATTCCTCCAGGGACTTCTCGTCGAGGTCGGCTCCCGGAGCCTTGACCACAAAGGCCGCTGGTCTCTCCTGCCACTTCTCGTGTTTAAGGCCCACTACCGCCGCTTCTGTAACGGCAGGGTGGGCCATGATGGCGTTTTCGAGGTCGATCGAGGAGATCCATTCACCACCCGACTTGATGACATCTTTGGCGCGGTCGGTGATCCGGATGTAGCCCTCGGGGGTGATTTTGCACACATCTCCCGTCCGCAGCCACCCATCCTCGAAGGAAAGGTGAGAGCGCTCATCCTTGTAATACTCGGCAGCGATCCAGGGTCCCCTGATCAGGAGCTCTCCGAACGCCTCGCCGTTGTGAGGTAGTTCCTCTCCGATCTCGTCGACGATCTTGACCTGGAGACCGGGGATCACCAGGCCGGCGGTCTCCATGAAGTCGAGCTGCCTCTGGAGATCCCAATCCTCCATGCCCGGCTTCAATGTCGCCGCAGAAGCCACCGGGTTGGTCTCGGTCATGCCCCAGCCCTGGACGACTTGAATTCCCTTTTCGACGAGGAACCACTCGATCATCGCTCTAGGGACCGCCGAGCCCCCGCACAGGAACGCTCGAATATCGGGAAGTTCGAACTCGGGGTTGGCATCGAGATACTGCTTGATCCCCAGCCAGACCGTCGGAACGCCAGCCGAGAACGTCACCTTCTCGTCGCGCAGCAACGGAACCAGACCACCCGGCGAGAGATCCGGGCCGGGATAGGTCAGCTTGGCCCCGACGGTGACTGCCATGAACGGATACCCCCAGGCCGATGCATGGAACATCGGGACCACCGGCAGGACGTTGTCGGATGCGAATATCGGGTAGTTGGCCAGGTTCGAGATGGTGTGGACGTAGGTCGATCTCTGCGTGTATGCAACGCCTTTCGGGTTGCCTGTTGTGCCCGACGTGTAACAGAACATCATGGGAGACCGCTCATCGAGCAGTGGCCAGGCACCATGTTCTGGTTGGTCAGCGATCAGGTCCTCATAGGCGATCGAACCGGGAATCCGATCGTCGGCCTCTGATCCCATCACCACGAAGTGCTTGACCGACGTCAGTTGTGGGACCAATGGTGCCAGCAGCGGTACCAGGTCGGGGTCGACGAACATGGCGCGGTCGTCGGCATGGTTGACGATGTACTTGATCTGGTCGGGATGCAACCGAATATTCAAGGTGTGACACACCCGACCCGTGTTGGCGGTGGCCCAATACAACTCGTGATGACGCCGGTTGTTCCACGCCATGGTGCCGACGGCATCACCTACCTCGAGACCGAGTGCGTCGAACGCCGAAGCAAGTTTCCGGATCCGGCTATCTGTCTCGCGATATGTGCTGCGGGTGACAGCGAGATCGTGTTCTACCGAGACGATTTCCTGGTCGGGGTAGAGCCAGACGGCGCGGTCATACAGGGTGGACAGCAGCAGCGGGAAGTCGTCCTGCATGTGCATGGGTCTAACCGAGCAACTTTTGCTTTTGGGCGGCGAATTCGGCGTCGGAGAGCTTGCCTTCATCGTGGAGTCGAGAGATGGTCTCCAATTGCTGGGCCACGGTCTGATGACCTGTGGTACCCCCCATGCCTGCGATGTTCTGCTGGGTCATCCGCTTCTCGCGCTCGGCGTAGATCAGAGACTGCACACCTTCTGGGTTGGGAATATCGCTGTATCTGCTCTGGCCCTGCGCTCCGGCAGACTCGATCAGCAGGTCGCCTGCCCCGAAGATCCGCTCAAAGACACTTTGGTTGAAGGCGACGTCGTTGATGACCTCGTGCGGGATCTCTTTGCCTGTCTTGGAGATCAGGCCGGCTCGGTAAATCACCCTCTCGTTGGTTATCACATGCCAGGTGGTGAGCCATCTGATGAGTCCCTCCGCCGCAATAATTATGCCCGCGACGAACAAACCGAGGCTGATCCACACCGACCAACCCTGGATCTGTACGAGGACAATCAACACAATCACGAGGACAACGAGAGCAACTTCGCTGAGAACTCCAGACCAATGAGGCCGGAATTCGGAAACGATGACCTCGTCGGCGCTGAGCAATTTCTTCGGATATCCCATAACGGTGAGGGTACCTAGGATTGCGGCGGCCGCCTCCGAAATGGAATAGAAACATGTCGAAACTCGATCTACGTGAATCGGCGCGACGCCGCAATGCCATCACCGAAGAGAGGCTCGATCAGGTTGTCCCCCGCTTGATGACACGACATGGCATCGACTGCTGGATCCTGATCTCCCGTGAGTACGCAGAGGACCCGGTCGCCCAGACCATGTTGCCGGCCACGTGGATGTCCTCACGCCGTCGGACGATATTGGTCTTTATCAACGGCAGAGACGGGCACGAACGCCTTGCAGTGACGCGATACGAGGTCGATGGGCTCTTCGCTCCTGCATGGGATCCCGCATCACAACCTGACCAGTGGGCAGCGCTCGTCGAGATTATTCGCAAGGTCGATCCACATCAGATCGCCATCTCGACATCGGACTCATTCGCCCACGCGGATGGGATGACCCAGACCGAGCACGGTCAACTGCTTTCATCACTCGGCCCGGATCTGGCGTCGAAAATCGTATCCGCTGAGAACCTGGCGGTGGGTTGGCTCAATACTCGAATCCAGTCGGAGCGACCCGTATTCGAAGAAGCTTGCAGCCAAGCACATCAGATATTGCGTCGAGCCCTCTCTTCAGAGGCGGTCACATCCGGGACCACGACAACGGCCGACCTGGAGTGGTGGCTGAGATCTGAGGCTCAGGTCATCGGAGTCACGGTTTGGTTTCACCCGACTGTTTCTATCCAGCGACCCGGCGCGGATCTCCGCGGCTCGTTCGCATCTGCCGCGCGGGCCCACACCATCGAAGCGGGTGACCTGATTCACATTGATTTTGGGATTATGTGGGACCATCTCTGCACCGATCAGCAACAACACGGATATGTGCTGAAGGCCGGCGAAACCGTGGTGCCGGACGGTCTCAATGAAGCTTTGGAACGGGCCAATCAGGTTCAAGATCTGTTGATGGCCGAATACGAGTCGGGTCGCTCAGGCAACGAAGTTCTGCTGGCGGCACTCGAAAAGGGGCGAACCCGAGGGCTTCAGCCCAGCATCTACACCCATCCCATCGGCTACCACGGCCATGGAGCAGGGCCGACTATCGGGCTTTGGGACCAACAGGACGGCGTTGCCGGAGCCGGTGAGGTCGAGCTAGATGAGCCCAGCGCATGGTCGATCGAGTTGATGAATCGGAGCGAGGTTCCCGAATGGGACGGTCCGGTCAACATCATGCTCGAGGAGGATGCGTGGTTTGAGGACGGGGTGGTCGAATTCGTCGACGGTCGTCAGACCGAAATCTGGGCTATATAGACCCGCCTATGCGAGCGTTTGCGCTATTTCCCAGACGTGGCCGTCGGGATCGGCGAAACAGGCCGTCCGCTGCCCCCATTCGCGGTCGATAGGGCCGTTCAAAAACTCGACCCCCCTGCTTCGCAAGGTATTCGATAATGCGTCGACGTCATCGACCCAGACCGTGAATTGAGCCGATGCCCCCGAGTCTGGTCCCGCAACAGTTGCGGGTGTGATCAGTTCGGGTGCTGCGCTGCGTTCCAGGAGATTGATGATCGTGTTATCCATCTCAACAACTGCAGAGACTTCGTCTTCATGGATGACCGGGAGCTCGAAGACCCTCTGGTACCAGTCTCTTGACTGCTTGGCATCGGTCACAAACAACGTGACAGCGCCGATTCTGTCGAGTGAATTGGCCATAAGTCCATTCTTCAAAGTGAATCAACAACCTCCCCAGACGCGAGAAGGCCCCGAGGGAGCATCGACCGAAGTCTCAACCCTCTCGGGACTCTCGTCCGTTCGGCGTCAGGCCGGGGACCCAACTCCGATCGGAAACTGGCGACCGAAGTCGTCAGCTTGTGTGATCCGAAGATCACACGCTGTGTGATCCGAGGACCACACTCTCGATCCGAAGATCGAGGAGGCGATGAGCCCGAAGGCTCATCTATGGAGAATCGTGAAATTCTCCCGCAAGTCCGAAGACCTACGTTGGTCTCCGTTCCGTTCGACGATCCCGAAGGATCCCCGCCCGGTTCTTCAACCGTCCCAGAGCTTCCGGTCTCCCTTCCGCTCGGGCTTATCCGGTTGTCGACTCTCGGATCGACCCGAAGGTCGCTCCGGTTTTCGTTCCGGATAACCGACTCCCGACTCTCAGCCCGACTTTCGCCGTTCCGGTTTTCGGGAACCGGGCCGGTGAGGCGAACCTCATCGGCGTGACGGGAAAAGTAGACCGTCGCCCATGACATGACAAGCTGAGACGCTGATTGATTTTCGCGACCGCCTTATTGATTTTCGCGATGGCGTCATCGGGCTTTTGTCAGGTTGGAATCGGCCCTAAACGCGAGAAACCCCGAGAAAGCTTTGACCGAAGTCGCAGCCCTCTCGGGGATCTCGTCCGCTCTAGCCAGGAAAGCGGGCCCCTAGCCAGTGCGGGCCGAAGAAGCCGAAGCCTCCCCGATCCAAAGAAGCCGAAGCTCCCTTATCCCCGCCCCGAGGTCTCCCTCGGATTGGTACAAGCGAAGTTATTTCCGGGCGCTGGGACCGTCAAGGGAAAGTGGTGTATTGTTTTCGCGAGCCCCAGCGGCCATCAGGTATCGCGATTCGCCTGTTCAGGATTGATGTTTCTCCCTTGCGACGTCCGAGGACCCGACTCCCTCATAGAACGCTGTTGCGGGGTTGGGTTCTTCGGTGAGCGCCCTGCAGCCCCGAATTTCGCGGCAATGGCCAAAACTGTCAGAGGCCCTTCCTATGATCGGTTCTATGACCGTTCAGACGGTGCCAAACGCATCAACCTTGAAGTTGGAGACGCTCTCCCCCAGTCGCGCCAGCGATTTCAAGACGTGTCCGCAGCTCTTCAAGTTCCGGGCTATCGACCGGCTACCCGAGCCAACCACCGTGTACCAGGCACGAGGGACCACTGCACATCTCGCGCTCGAGCGCTTCTACGACCTGGTACCCGACGAACGCGAGCCCGACCGTTTATTCGACTTGTTCCGTGAGGCCTGGACCGAGATCCGGAGCACCGACGAATACAAGGAACTCTTCGACACCGCCGAAGCGGAGACTGCCTGGGGCATTGAGTCGATGCAGCTCCTCGCCAACTATTTCGGAATAGAAGACCCCAAGCTGATAGACCCTTACGACCGCGAGCTCGACATGACCGAGGACCTGGACGGCATGATCATCAGGGGGATCCTCGACCGCATCGACCGTGACGTCGACGGCCGATTGATCATCACCGACTACAAGACGGGAAAGGCACCACCCGAGCGGTATGCCTTGCCTGCATTCTTCGCATTGAAGATCTATGCGCTTTTGATCCGGCGTCGAACCGGGGAAACACCCAAAGAGGTTCGATTGATGTATCTCAATGGGCCAACTCTCTATCGACTGGAGGTCGACAACAGCCAGCTCGACGGTATCGATAGCCAGCTGCGAGCGTTGTGGGCGGCCATTAATCGGGCAATGAGCAGCAACAACTACCCGGCTCGGCCCGGCAGGCTGTGCGACTGGTGCTCGTATCAGGATATTTGCCCGGCATTTGTGACCGCAGACACCGAAGCCGAGCCTGAGGCCAGCGTCGCTTAGGGGAAGACTCCTCTGACGAGCTTGGCGTCGGCCACACGTCGAATCCCCTTGATCAGGGCGGCGGTTCGCATGTCGACACCTTCGGCCTGAGTGATCGAGAGAACTTCGTCGAAAGCGCGGACCATGATCTCGCGTAGTCGGCCGACGGTTTCGTTCTCAGTCCAGAAGTACTTTTGAACGTCTTGGACCCACTCGAAATACGAGACGGTCACGCCACCGGCATTGGCCAGGATGTCGGGGACTATGAAGACTCCATGGTCTCGGAGCATCTGATCTGCCACCAAGGTCGTGGGGTTGTTGGCACCTTCGATAACGATCTTTGCCTGGATCGCATCGGCGTTGTCGGCCGTTATTACGCCTTGAATCGCGGCCGGGACCAATACATCAACAGGCAACTCGAAAATCTTGTCCCCATCGATGAAGTCGGCATCGGGGAACCCCTCCAGGAAGCGGTTTTCGTCAACCCATTTCGTGGCCGCGGCAACATTCAGCCCATCGGGGTTGTAAACCGCCCCGGAGATATCAGACACTGCAACGATCTTGGCGCCCATCTGCTCGCCCGCCACGGCTGCATAGCGGCCCACATTCCCGAAACCGTGAATCGCGGTAGTGATGCCGGCCGGGTTCAGTTCTCGCGCAGCTGCAGCTTGGGGGAGCAAGAACATGAGACCACGACCCGTTGCTTCTCGACGGGCGATACTTCCACCGAGAGCGGGCGGTTTGCCGGTGACGACAGCCGGGACCGAATGGCCCACGTGCTGGGAATAGGTATCCATCATCCACGCCATCACCTGCTCGTTGGTGCCCAGGTCTGGTGCAGGTATGTCGGTTTCAGGCCCGATGACATGGATGATCTCCATCGTGTATCGGCGCGTCACTCTCTGCAGCTCGGCCCGGGACAATTCCATCGGGTTGATCCGGACACCACCCTTGGCCCCCCCAAATGGGACTCCGACGATCGAGCACTTCCAAGTCATCCACATCGCGAGGGCAGCGACCTCGCCAAGATCGACATCGGGAGCGAATCTGATCCCGCCTTTCGTTGGGCCCATAGTCGTCAGATGCTGGACCCGGTAGCCGAAGATGGTCTCGACCTCCGAATACGTGTCGTGACGAAATGGGAAGGCGACGATGGTGGATTTTTGTGGAACTTTGAGGCGGTCGGCGATGTTGGCGTCCAGGCCCATGAGTTCGGCGACGGCGGAAAACTGGTTCACCGCCTCGTTGTACATCGGCGAGTCGAATTCGTGCGTAGTGGGCATTGCCCGAGCCTCCGTAAGTTTCTCTTGGCTTTGAATCTAACCACCAGACCCCACTCTTCATCCCAGCCCCACAACTTTTTTGTCACACCCGACCCGTAGCTTCAACCGTATGAGAAGGTTCAATCACAAAGAAGAAAGGCCCGACCCGGCGGTCGAAGCCAGATTTGAAGACCCCGTGGGTTACCTCGAACATCTCGGGATTGATTCCGAGCTGGTCGACTGCATCGATGCTCCACTTGCCACGGCGGCATAAACCCTACGATCCAATGTGATGGTGATCGCTGAATCAAGGATCGAGCCTGCTGACTGGACCGACGAACTGCAACGCGTGGATGGGGCGCAGCTGGTTGTAGCCGGACCCGGCACGGGGAAGACGGAATTTCTGATCAGGCGTGTCGCTTTTTTGATCGAATCGGGTGCCGCGCGTCGCGACGAGATCCTTGTGTTGACCTTCTCCCGCCGGGCAGCGGCAGATATCAAGCAGCGAATCGAACAAGCTGTTGGGGGCTCGACCGTCCCTATCGAAGCCACGACGTTTCATTCCCTTGCCCTCAGGACCCTGGAGGTACTCGAGCAAGGCGAACGTCCCTCGCCTCTGACGACCCCCGAGCAGGTAAACCTCGTGCGGGAGCTGCTTCAAGGCGAAGATCCGGAAAGTTGGCCGATCACATATCGAGGCGCGCTGACTACAGCCGGATTCGCGGAAGAAGTGGCCGATTTTCTGATGCGGTGCTCGGAACGCTTGATGTCACCTGCTGATCTGGCGGAGAGATCAAAGGCCCGACAGGACTGGCGTGGGATCCCGGCATTCTACGAGAGGTACATCTCCGAAATGGCCAGCCGGGGGCGTATTGACTACGGCTCCCTCCTCGTGGCAGCGGTAAATGCTCTTTCCACCGAGGAAGGACAATCGCTTGCAGCCGGGTATCGCTACGTCCTTATCGATGAGTACCAGGACACCTCGTCGGCCCAGGCCGAAATGGCCCGTCTGCTCGCCAAACCTCACGGGAACATCACAGTTGCCGGCGATCCTTATCAATCGATCTATTCCTTCCGTGGAGCCGAGCTTCGCAACATCGATGACTTCCAGAAAGCGAGAGCCGGGGTTCGGCGCATCGTCCTTGACAAGAGTTTCCGGGTACCCGCCGACATCATGGACGCCGCCCTTCGCGTTGTCAGCTCGGGTGACCTTCCGGGCGCTGCCGGCCCGGTTACCCCCGCACCACATCAGGGAAGGGTCGAAACATACGTTTTCGACCAGGAGACCGCTGAAGCGGAGTGGATTGCCACCGAAGTCGAGCACTCGATCCGCCACGACGGTGTAAACCCCTCGGCGATAGCGATCTTGATGAGATCGAAGCGGGAGATGCTCAACGAGTTGAGTCGGGCCCTGACCAGGAGGAGGATCCAACACAATCGGCCCGACCGACGGCTGATCGATCACCCAGCGGTTCAACTTGTCGCTGATCTGGTGATGATCGCCACGAGAGACTCCGAGGACGCCGTCCTCTTCATGGACCAGGTGACGCTCTCGGAGATCGATTCTTCCGCCAGACGCATACTTCTAGGCCCCCTGGTGGGAGCAACTCTCGGGTTACAACGGGAAATGGCGGTAGAACGCCGCCACGGTGCGCAGTGGGGAAGCCTTTTTGCCGGGTTCATGGGTGCTGACGATGTCGCCGCCTTACTTGCCGACAAGTCTTGGGCGACCGATCGTCCGGCCTGGGACGGCTTTTGGAATGTGTGGACGACCCTCACCGCCATGGCACGCATCGTCGACGATCCCGATCGAGCCGACTGGCGGAGGGCCCTCGCTTCATTTTCTCAGGTTCTCGACCGTCAGGCCGACCGCAATCCGGCGCTGACCCTCGAGGAGTTCTTCAGCTTCGCCGAAGACGAGTCTTTTGAAGCCACTCCCCTGCTCAGCCACAGGTCGTCGACCCCCGCTGTCGTGCTGACGACTTTGCACCAGGCCAAAGGTCTCGAGTTCGAGACGGTTTTCATCGCCAACGCAGTCGAGGGTGTCTTTCCCGACCTGCGCCGCAGCCGACGAATGCTTCGACCAGAGCTCCTGTCGCCCGAGCGGACCACCAATCCACCTGCTCAATCACAATTCCAAGTTCAAGAGGAGATGCGGCTGGCATACACCGCTATGACCAGGGCCCGGAGAAGGGTCGTGTGGACCGCTACCGACGCCGGAGTGGACCAGGGCGAGCAGCGTCCGTCTCGATTCCTTGTCGCCGCTTCCAATTCCAATTCGCTGACTGATATCGGCAGGCCCGAAGACGATGACCGCGAACCGGTGACCATCGGAGAAATGGAGGCGAACCTTCGTCGAACCGCCTCGGACCCATCCCGAGGTCTACCGCCCCGCCTCGCAGCCATGTCGATTCTGGCCAAATCGCCCAAGGGGTCGTGGTCGGCAGATCGTTTCGCAGGGATCCCGTCGAAGGGGCCAGACGCCCCAATCCTCGAAGGGAAGCTGACTATGTCGCCGAGCAGGGCTGATGGTTATATGCGGTGCCCCCGCCGTTATGCCATCGAACGGCGATTGCGCATCGAGGATCCGACGTCGGTGTGGATGCAACAAGGCAATCTGATCCATCATGCTCTGGAGGCGGCAGAAAGTTCCGTGATCGGGACCGGCCGCCCGCACAACGACGTCGGAGTGGCTATCGAGGCTCTCCGGGAGGAGTGGGCAACTTCAGACTTCGGAACACCACAGCTCAACAAAGCATGGCTGGCGAAGGCCGAGACCATCATCACAAAACTCTATGAGACATGGCCCCACACGGGTGCGGTGCCCATCGCCCTCGAGAAGAAGGTGACGCTCGATGTCGGTGAAGTGACCTGGCAGGGCTACATCGATCGTCTCGAAGCGAGCCCGGATGGTCTCAGGGTCATCGACTACAAGACGGGAAAGAACATTCCGACCAAAGCGGACGTCGGCTCTTCGATTCAGCTCGGCTTCTATGCGATGGCAGTCAATGCCGAGTCCGAGGGGCCCAACGTGATCGCAGCGGAACTCTGGTTCCCCGCCAACGACAGCAAGTCGCTCACCGTTAGAAGTCTCGACATGGCCCGCCTCCCGGAGATCGAGCAAACCATGATCGATGTCACGAACCAGATATCGGCCGAGAACTGGGAGCCCCGTGTCTCGAGCAATTGCAAGTCCTGCGCGTTCAGGACCTCGTGCCCCGCATGGCCCGAAGGCCGGGGGGCATTCGTCGCATGAGTCCCCTCACTCCAACCTCTGAACAACAGAAAATCCTCGACCGGGGGCCAACCACGATGCGGATTTCGGCGGGGGCCGGCACTGGGAAGACCACCACCGTCGCCATGGTCATAGCCAACTTGATCGACTCTCACGGAGTCGAGCCCGAGCAGATCCTCGGGATCACTTTCACCAACAAGGCGGCTTCCGAACTCGCTAACAAAGTACGGGACCATCTCGGTACGGATGCCATTCCCGGGCGGGAAATCGAAGTTCACACCTACCACGGTTTCGCCAGCCAGACCCTCAACGAATTCGGTCTGCTAGCTGGCCTCTCGAACCGACCCGAGGTGATCACGCCCACCTTCAGCAGACAACTGTTGAGCGAATCCTTCTACAACTCCGAGTACCAGCACCTCAACATCCTCTGGGGCGGGAACGTCGACCGCGTCAAACAGCTCGGCGACCGATTGGGCGATCATCTCCTGGACCCGAAGATGTTGTTGGAGTCCCTTCACCCCGAAACTCCGCCCTGGCCGGAAAGAGTCGAGATGCTGCGGACTTTGATGCAATATCAGGAAGCCAAGCGCGAACTGAGCGTCGTCGACTACGCCGACCTCATAACTCTGGCGACGAGGCTGGTGGCTGAGAGCCCGGCCGTCGCCGACACCATCCGCCAGCGGTACCGTGTTGTCGTGCTCGATGAGTACCAGGACACAAACCCGGCACAACGAATCTTCCTGACCACCCTCTTCGGTGACAAGTTCCCTGTGATTGCCGTCGGCGACGAGGACCAAACGATCTACGAGTGGAGGGGCGCGTCGGCGGAGAACTTTCGCCAGTTCACTCTTCACTTCTCCCGACCCGACGGTGATGAGCCCTACGACGAGGAACTAACCGACAATTACAGATCGGGACAACGGATCCTCGACATTGCCAACCAAATTCGGCGCGAGGCCAACGACAAAGCATCGCCTCTCATCGGGATGAGCGATGGAGGCACCATTGAAACCCACTGGGCCGGTGATGCAATGGGTGAGGCGGAGTGGATCGCCCGACGTTTTGAATCCCTCCACGACGACGGGTTCGCCTGGTCGGATATGGCGGTCCTCTTCCGGAAAAACAAGGACTTTCCGATGGTCGTGGAGGCGCTTGCCAAACACGACATACCGTTCGAAGTGGCCAACCTCGGCGGTCTGTTATCCGTGCCGGAGATTGCCGAGCTCAGAGCATGGCTCAAGCTGCTGGCGCATCCCGAGGACCCAGCCGCTGCATTGCAGATCTTTTTTGGCAGCAGATACCGCTTGGGGCTCGCCGACATTGCCCCGGTCTCACGGTGGATTCGTACCCAGAAGCAGGGGTCCGAGGTGGATGAGTACTACATCGGGATCAGCCTGCTCGAGGCTCTGGAACATCTCGAAGGGATCGAAGGGCTCCGGGAGGGGGCACGTGCGGCATATCGGCACTTCCTCGACATCTACCTGAACCTTCTTAGCGAGAGCCAGGGCGCCTCCTTGATCGAGGTTGCCCGGATGGTCCTCGATCAAACCCGTGCCTGGGCCGATGTCGAGGCGCTACCTCCGGTGGCCAGGCTGACGGCCCGACTCAACCTCTACCGGTTTCTCGACATGGCCGAAGATTGGAGCCCACTGCGGGGGCGAACCTCTCTTCCTGCGTTTCTCGACTACCTCGATGCGATGGAGGAGGAGCCCGCTGAGGAGTTGGACGCGGCCCGGTTGAGCGGTGAAGACGCCGTCTCACTCGTGACCATCCATCGCGCCAAAGGACTGGAGTGGGAGGTCGTCGCGGTGCCGGCGGTGACGAAAGGAAACTTCCCCGGGACAGCGCAAATGCACCCTGATCCGGATACGAAGGCAAGCATCCTGCCCACACAGTTTCGAATCGACTCGATCTTCGATGACCTTCCGACCGACCCGAAACAACGGCTCGCCCACTTCCAAGCGCTGAACCTCAACCAGGAGTGGCGGGTTGCCTATGTCGCGGCGACGAGGGCCAAAACTCATCTCATGGTGTCTGGCGCCTACTGGTATGGGCACCCGGAGACGTCCAAGACAGCCAGGGAGCCGTCGGAGTTGTTCGACCTCATCAACCGTCACGAGCACACAACCAACACGGGCCATGCCGATGAACCACCCAGACCCGAGATCCTCCGGCAGGACTGGAGTGACAACGCCCCGGACCCGGACTTCCCCGACGGTTGGGCCGAAGCGCTCAGGGATGCGATCGCAGACACGTCGCTGCCCCGGCGCATAGCAGAGGAGAGAAGTGTTCTGTCCGAGTTCGACCGTATCGAGAAAGGCTGGTCCGATCGTCTTTTCGCCCTGCCCGACGACATCAGCGAAGAGACAAGCGAGAAACTCGAGGCGGTCTCGGTCACCGGCCTCGTGACATACGCCGGATGCCCCAAACAGTTTTACTGGAGCGAGGTCGACCGTCTTCCCAGGCGTCGAAACCCTGCGGCCGTGCGCGGGACAGAAGTACACAGGCGCATCGAGTTGTTCCAAAAGGGACAGGTTCCCTTTGAGGAGATAGCTCAAGACATCTACGACGTGCCCGACGCCGCGTCGGGGCCAGGCTCCTACGACACCTTCCTCTCCTCTCGATTCGCGACAACAGAGGCGGCGAGAGTCGAGGCACCCTTCACCCTCGCCCTGGAGGCGATCCGGATCCGGGGTCGAATCGACGCGATCTATGTAGATGGGGGTGTCTGGGAGGTCGTCGATTTCAAGAGCGGGAAGCCCAAAACCGACGGGGCGCGCATGGTGCAGCTCGAGGCCTATGCCGTCGCCTGCCATGAGATCGACTTCGGGCTGCCAGCACCCGAGGAGATGTCTGTCACCTTTGCATATCTCGGAGGTGGCCTCACGGAGGAGAGAACGTCGGTCGACCCGGGCTGGCTGACCCGGGCACGTGCGCATTTGGAGGGTCTTGGAGCCGGGATCACGAGTGGGCAGCACGCGGCTACCCCCTCCCCTCGTTGCGGATCTTGTGACTTTCTAAAATTCTGCCCCGAGGGCAGGGAATACATGCAGCTGTGATCGAGGCAACGGCCCTACTCGTCGGTTACCTGGTCGGGTCACTTCCCACAGCGAATGCACTAGCCCGGCTTCGGGGAATCGACCTTCGCGGAGGTGGGTCGGGCAATCCCGGGACCAACAACGCGCGCAAACTCGGAGGCTACGGCCTGGCAGTGAGCGTGCTCGTCGTTGAGGTGGCCAAAGGAGTACTTGCACCCGCGATCGGGTTGTGGATTGGCGACGAGACGTCGGCGGTGATCGCTGGAATCGCCGCAATTGGCGGAAATGTCTACAACGTGTGGTACCGATTCCAGGGAGGGAAGGGTTTGGCGATCGGAGGGGGCGTGCTTCTCATCTTGTGGCCGCCGGCCCTCGGGTTGGCTGTGTTTCTCATAGCGGCCACGACCGCAACCACCAGGTCCAGCGGCAAAGCTTCGGTAGTCGCACTCATGGCGTTGGTATTGGCCGGTTTCGGCTGGTGGGTCTTCGGTTACAAAAATGCTTGGGGTGTCGGAGATGTCTCGCTTTTGCCGTACCTGGCCGTCGCCATGGCGGTGTTGATAATGCCCAAACATGTGCGCGACATCCGCAACGATGTCACAGCACCTTCCCATCCCGAACCGTGAGCCAGAGCGTGACGGGGCCATCGTTGACCAGGCTGACCTTCATATGGGCGCCGAACACTCCCTGATCGGTTTCGACTCCGAGATCTCGGAAAGCCGCGACGATCTCATTGATGATCGGAGCAGCGATGTCGGGGGACCCGGCCGCTGAGAAAGAAGGGCGCCTCCCCCGTCGCACATCACCGAGCAGGGTGAATTGGCTGATCACCAGGATCGACCCCTCGACGTCGTCGAGCGAGCGATTCATCTTCCCTGCATCGTCAGCAAAGACCCTCAGCCCTGCGACCTTTGAGGCAAGGGCCCTGGCATCTTCGAAACTGTCTGCCTCCTCTACGCCTACCAAAAGACAAATACCAGTCCCGATGGCAGCTACCACTGTGCCATCGACCGTGACGTCGGCCCTCGTGACTCTCTGCAACACCGTCTTCATCGCTCGAATTGTGACAGTCAATAGAGTGGTCCGGTGGCCAAACCCAAATCCGATCCCGAATACGACCTGAAGGGGCCAGACGATTCAGCCGTCACCTATCTACTCGACGCCGCCAACGATTATGAGGAATCGATTCTCGAGGAATGGCTGACAAAAGCTGTCGACGGCCCTCCTGCGATGGTGCGCATCAGGTCGTCGCGGAGGGGCAAAGGCGGAGATCCCGAAGCATTAACGAGGATGATCGCCGACCCGGGGACCTTCCTGATCCCGGTTCGGGTCCTGTGGATGCCCCCAGAACGCGAAGGTAAGCGTTCGGTCACCTGGTCGGATCTGATAAAGCTTGGTGACCCGCGTGACCCGCGCGGGCTCCGGGCCAGGTACATCCGGAGACTTCGGCGGAAGCGGATGAAGATCATTGCCGGCACGGGTGCTACAGCGGGTGCGATCCTCGCCGATCACGCCGTGCGCTCATCGCTTGACAGTCACGCCACATTCGTGACGCGGCGTGCCTGGCGGGTCCTCGATCTCGAAGAGCGCCGTCTCAGGGGTAATCGATACAAGACCGCGCGATTCATCCCTGAGGCGATCTTCTCCAGAAGGGAATTCAAGGAATCGATAGCGGACGTGGCCCGAACCGATGGCTTATCGCTCGAGGTCGCCGAAAAGAAGGCGGCCCATTACCTGGATGAGATCGCCGCGAAACAAAGTCCGCTCGTGATCGACCTACTGGCCAACGCCATACACAAGCTCTACCGCCAGGGATACGGGCGAATCCGATACAACCCCGACGAGGTTCAGCGAATTGCCAGTCTCGGGGAGGAGCATCCGATCGTCTTCCTCCCATCACACCGCTCCAATCTCGATCGGCTCAGCCTCCAATTCGTCTTATGGGAAAACGATCTACCACCGAATCACACGGCGGGGGGGATCAACCTCAACTTTTTCCCGATAGGGCCGCTCTTGCGCCGGTCCGGAGTGTTCTTCATCAGACGTTCGTTCCGCGACAACCAGCTCTACAAAGTGGTGCTCCAGCACTATCTCGACTACTTGATCGAGAAACGATTCAGCCTCGAGTGGTACATGGAAGGAGGCAGGTCCCGTTCAGGGCGTCTGCTTCCCCCACGAATGGGTTTGCTCAACTATGTGGTCGACGCCCAACGCCGCGGCAAGTCCGACGATGTGATGCTGGTGCCGCTATCGATCGCCTATGACCAGATCCAGGACGTACCGGACTACGCGCGTGAAGCCCAGGGTCAGGCCAAGCAGAAGGAGTCGGTGAGCTGGCTCTTTCGGGCAGTCAGGTCGATGCGGCGCCGTTATGGGGACATCCACATTCGATTCGCCGAGCCCCTATCTGTTGCTTCGATCACAGACGATGCCGACCCCGAGGAACCAACTCTCGGTGTGCAAAAGCTTGCCTTCGAGGTCATGTACCGCATCGGTCGGGTAACTCCGATCACTCCGACTGCCATCGTCACAGTCGCCCTGCTCGCTGCCCGGGGCTCACCGAAAACAGCAGAGGAGTTAGCCGAGCAGTGCCGTGATCTGGCTCACTTCATCGACGCCCGCCGCCTACCTACCACCGAGGATCTGGATATCCGTGAGCCCGGGGTCGCCAGCATCCTGGAATGGCTTCAAGAGCATGAAAACGTATCCTCCCACGAAGCTCTGGGTCGCCGTGTTTTCTGGCTTACTGACGAACAGATGATTCGGATCTCCTACTACCGCAATGTGATCGTCCACTTCTTTATCATCCGATCCATAGCCGAGGTTGCCATCGCAACCCTCAAGGAGGACGGCGAGGTCTCCGTGGATCGCTTTCACGATGTGGCCCTGGCACTACGCGACTTGCTCAAGTTCGAATTCTTCTTCCCCGACAAGAACGAATTCGTCCAGCGGGTGAGCGAAGACCTCGAGGTGGATGTCAACGGATGGAAGAACATGTTGATCACGACCGGCCCGGAGGCGGTCATCGCCAAGATGGGCGAGCGGGTCGCCGGTTGGGCGCTACTGCCATTTCTCGACGCATATCAGATCATCGGAGACGAACTGGAGAGCCTGACCCGACCCTACGAGGAAAAGGCCCTCCTCAAAGGTTCTCTCGATCGGGCCCGTATGTATCGCATTGAGGGAAAGGCCATCTCCGGAGAGAGCGCCAGCCAGATCCTTTTCAAGTCGGCGCTGGCACTTGCAGCTAATCGCGAGCTTCTCGAGGAGACCCCCCAAGTCAAAGAGCGGCGGGCTGACTTTGCCGAAGAGATCCGGAAGGCTCGACGCAAGGCACAAGAATTCCACTCCCCTGCGCAGTGACCGTTGTCAGTCGTGTTTGAGGTACTTCTCGCGCGCCTGTTTGAGCATCTCTTCAGAGCTCATCGGCTTGGGTGGCTTGAAGTCTTCCAGTTCGAGGGACTCGAGGGCCGCTATCTCGCCGCTTTCGGGTTCGGGCTCCAACGGTGGCAGTTCCGGTATGGGGCGATTCAACTCGAGTTTCTCCGCGTCCGTTCTCGGGTCCCTCAGCGGCGGCGGTTTTGGAGCAGGAGCCTTGACAGGCGTTGAGGGATTCTTTTTCCCCGGGATCTTGGGCGGAGTTGGCATCTGAGAGGTTTGTCCAGTGGGCTTCTTTGGAGTCGGCCTCGATGAGCGCGATCGCGATTGCGCCGACCGTCGGATGAGGCTGAAAATAGCGAAGAATATGAAAAAAGGCAGGAACGAGCCCGTGAGCTCAAAGCCGAAGCCATTGCCGTCGATCCTGGTAAACACGGCGATTCCGATCGCCACGATCCATAACAGAACAAAAATGACGGCTAGCCGATTGAAACACCCTCTCGCCGGTTCTTTCTCAGCCATCAATGTTTCCTACTCAGTGTGATGGAATCAACTGAAATCGCCTGGCCGGCGGTGGGCTCGGCGCAGCAGAACCAACTCTCGCTCAACCGTGGCACATCCTTTTCGAGCGATGGCTGAGGGCCGAGAACAACACCCGATATCTGCGAAACAACCGCCCGCATCGACTCCAATGTGACCTCGGACTCTTCTGCACAGTCAGAAGCCTCGGCGGCAATCCGATCCAGCTCTTTGTGGAGGCGCTCCGAATCGGAGTGTACGAAGCTCCACATCCAGGTCAGTGCATCGCCGTCGAAATGGCTGAGATAGGGCTTCATCACCGAATTGTCCACGAGCAAAGACCCCTCCGGCACCAAGACCTTGATGGCGAGCTGAACCGGGTCGAGAGCCGAGCCCAAATCGTGTTCATCGAGGAAACCGAATATCCCTGCGATGTCAGCCGGAGTGGTCCACGGCAGAAAAGGCAGCCAGGTAGGCCGAATATGGATCCCCGCCGAACGTATCACCTGGATGGCTTCCACCATGTCGTCGATCGAATGGCCCTTGTCGAGGATCTGGAGGGTTCGGTCGTCGACGCTCTCAAACGCGCTTACGACGAATAGGACCCCCAATTCGGCCATCTCCGGCCAAAGACCCCGATGTTGGAGGATATGTTCCACCTTCACGGTCACGTCGTAAGTCAACATCGGGTGCCGCTGATGCGCGGCCCTAAGAACGTCCATCGAATATGCCGGGGCGTTCAGGAAGTCGGCATCAGAGAACGTGATGTGCTCGGCGCCCAGTCGGACCAGCTGATCTATGTCGCCAACCACCAGGTCCTGGCCCACGACGCGAAGTCGGCCGTCATAAACAGCTGGGATCGGGCAGTGACGGCACCGGTGTCGACATCCATGCGACGCCTCCACAGCGGCCGCCAACCGTGCCACACCCTGGTGCTCGAGTCTCGCGTATTCTTCCAGCGGCGGTAAACCTGCGCGGCGGGGCAACCGGAAATCGCTGCGGCCGAGGTTGATGTGCACCTCTCGACCGATCGAAACGGGCAATCCCGAAACCCAGCTGACCAGATCCGGTTCGTACTCTCCACAGAAGATTGCATCTGTCACGACGCCGAAGGTCCTGTCCTTGCCGACATCGGCGTAAAGGCCATAGAAGGCGATCGGAAGCTCGGGATCAAGCTCGCGGATCCTTCTGGCGGTTGGGATCGCCAACCTCATCGCAGTGTGCATCGGCACCGAGAACCCGACGGCGTCAATCGCCTCCAATTCACCCGGGTCGAGCTCCTCAACCGAGAGATCGACGCAGGTAACCGAATGCCCGGCCGCAAAGAGCGCTGCGGCCGGCGATGCAAGGTGAATTGGCTGGTGACCCAACTCGTAAGTCGATATCAGCATGACGTGCATCAGGTCCGAGTGTAAAGAGTTGATCCCGGTAGCCTCAGACATATGACCCTCGCTGCGGAAAACCTGATTGTTGGCCTGAATTGGCACGATTTCGGTGGCACCGGTGAAACGATTGTGATGGTTCACGGTCTGGGAGGCTCGCTGGCCAACTGGGAAGCCGTAGGGCCGTCCTTTGCCCGAAACCAACGGGTAGTTGCCCTGGATCTTCCTGGATTCGGACTCTCGACCCCGCGTTCGGACTTTTCGCTCAGCACACATGCCGGGGCCGTTGTCGATTTTGTCAAAGAGGTGGGCGGGCCAGTCACGCTAATGGGCAATTCCATGGGCGGCCTCGTGTCCGAAATGGTCGCCGCAGACCATCCCGAATTGATAGATCGTCTGGTGCTGGTATCCCCTGCGACTCCGCCGCGATTGCCTGACGATAGGATTCATTGGCCCACGCAGGCCCGTCTCCTGGCAGAGGCCGTGCCCGGTGTCGGCAGGGCGCTGGGGGGTCTCGTTCGGCGCAGATACACACCGGAGGAAATAGTCGATCTGAGCCTTCGTTTGATAACGCATCAGCCGTCCCGCGTCCCGCCCGAGGTCGTTGCGAGTTTCGTCGAGCTGGCGCGAGTCCGGGTCGACTTCCCATGGGCCGTAAACGCACTGACCAGCACTGCAAACTCCATAGCAACGCTTTATCGACGCCCTCGCCACTTCGTCGAAATGATTCGTCGCATCCAAGCCCCGACCCTCATCGTCCACGGAGTGGACGATCAGATCGTCTCTCCGGGCTGGGTGGAATGGCTGCACTCCCTGCGCAGCGACTGGGACCTGATCCAGATGGAAGACACGGGGCACACCCCGCAACTCGACGCGCCGGTTCGCTTCTTCAAAGAAGTACAGCGTTGGCTGTCGCAAAGCTCGGTTGGAGTTAGTGACGAATCCTGAGTCCGGCGCCATCACTAACCTTGAGATCATGTCAGGCGACCTAAGTCGGACACTCGACGACGAGTACGTCCATCAACTTCCAGATAACGACCCGCAAGAGACCCAGGAGTGGCTCGATTCTCTCGACGCGGTAGTCACCGAGTTCGGGCCGGTGCGCGCTCGCTATCTGATCGCCAAACTCCTCGAACGGGCCCACGAGACTTCGGTTGGAGTGCCCGGCGCCGTGCGCACCCCGTACATCAACACGATTCCGTCCGAAGAGGAGCCGGAATTCCCTGGCGATGAGCACATCGAACGTCGCATCCGCCGCTTCATCCGCTGGAATGCGGCGGTCATGGTCATCAAGGCCAACCACCGCGAGAAGGGCATCGGTGGCCACCTCTCCACCTTTGCATCATCGGCCACGTTGTACGAGGTCGGTTTCAACCACTTTTTCAAGGGTCACAGCGCCGAGGGTCGGGGCGATTACGTGTACTTCCAGGGCCACGCCGCACCGGGCATCTACGCCAGGTCATTCCTGGAGGGCCGGCTCGAAGAGAGACATCTCGACAACTTCAGATTCGAACTGGCAGAGGATGGGCTCTCGTCCTACCCGCACCCGCGTCTGATGCCGACTTATTGGGAGTTCCCCACCGTTTCCATGGGCATCGGGCCCATTAACTCGATCTATCACGCCCGCTTCAACAAATACCTCCTCAACCGGGGACTGGACGACACGTCGAAATCCCGAATCTGGTGCTTTATCGGTGACGGCGAGACCGACGAACCCGAGACACTCGGCGCAATCTCGTTGGCGACACGTGAGGGTTTGGACAATCTGACCTGGGTCATCAATTGCAACCTGCAGCGTCTCGACGGCCCTGTGCGCGGCAACGGACAGATAATCACCGAGCTCGAAGCCACTTTCCGCGGCGCGGGCTGGAATGTCATCAAAGTGATCTGGGGCTCAGGGTGGGACCCGTTGCTGGCGCGGGACACCGACGGGGCACTGGTCAACATCATGGGAAGCACGGTCGACGGCGAATACCAACGATACAAAGCCGAAGACGGCGGGTATGTGCGCGATCACTTCTTTGGCAAGGACCCCCGTACCAAAGAGCTGGTCGCCGACATGACCGACGATGAGATTTGGGCGCTGCGTCGCGGAGGACTCGACTTTCGCAAGGTATACGCGGCGTACAAGGTGGCGACCGAGCTCGACAATGGCAAGCCCACCGTCATTCTCGCCAAGACCATCAAGGGTTGGACTCTCGGCCCGGACGTCGAGGGCCGCAACGCCACGCACCAGATAAAGGAATTGACCAACAAACAACTCAAACTGTTGCGGTCCACTCTTCACCTGGAGGACGACATTCCCGAGGAGTCCCTTGAAGGTGACGCCATTCCCCGGTATTTCCGACCGGAGCCGGGAACGCCGGAGCACACGTACCTCATGAGAAAACGCGATGAGCTTGGCGGATTCCTTCCGAAGCGGTTGACGTCTATCGAAAAACCGCTGCCGATCCCACCCCCGGAAACCTACAGCGAGATTTATGCCGGCTCGGGCAAGGTCGAAGCTTCCACAACAACAGCTTTCACCCGGCTGCTCAGAAACCTGAGCCGTGCCGAGGGCTTTGGGGAGCGAGTCGTGCCGATCGTGCCCGACGAGGCTCGAACGTTCGGGATGGACTCTTTGTTCCGTGAGCTCAAGATCTATGCGTCGCGTGGACAGCTATACGAACCGGTCGACGCATCGATGCTGCTGTCCTACTCCGAGAGCCAGGATGGCCAGATCCTCGAGGAGGGTATCACCGAGGCTGGATCGCTGGCCTCGTGGATCGCCGCCGGGACCTCCTACAGCACTCGCGGCGTGCCCATGGTTCCGTTCTTCATCTTCTATTCGATGTTTGGCTTCCAGCGTGTTGGCGACCTCATTTGGTCCGCTGCCGATGCGCGCACCCGGGGATTCCTCATGGGTGCGACAGCCGGGCGCACCACGCTCCAGGGTGAGGGCCTGCAGCACCAGGACGGCCATAGCCTGGTATTGGCGTCGACGGTTCCGGCATGTGAGGCATACGACCCGGCTTTCGCTTACGAGGTGGGGACCATCGTCGAACACGGGATCAACAGGATGTACGGGCCTGAGCCCGAGGACGTCTTCTATTACATAACCGCTTACAACGAGAACTACGTGCAACCGCCGCGGCCCGAGGGTTCGGCGCAGGGGATCATCGAAGGTCTCTACAAATGGTCCGACGGCCCGGATCGGGAGATTCCCGCCACAATCCTGTTCTCCGGATCCGCGAATCTCGCCGCCAGGAACGCCGTTGGGGAGTTGGCCGAGCATTACAACGTGTCGGCCGAATTGTGGTCGGCGACGTCGTACAAGAAGTTGAGGGACGAAGCCCTTCACACCGAGCGCTGGAACCGCTTGCACCCCGGCGAGCCTGGCCGTGAGCCGCGTGTGACCCAGATTCTCAACGCCTCGCGTGGGCCCATCGTCGCCGTCTCCGATTTCATGACAATGGTCCCCGATCAGATCTCGCGCTGGGTTCCCCGGCGTTTCGCAATCCTCGGCACCGATGGGTTCGGTAGATCAGATGCGCGCGCGGCCCTGAGGGACTTCTTCGAGATCGACACCGGCAACATCGTCGTCGCAACGTTGTCGGCGCTGGCACGGGATGGAATGGTCTCCAACGAAGCTGTCAAGGATGCCATCGCCCGCTACAACATCGATCCCGAAGGGATCGACCCAGCCAGCGATCATTAGATGCCTGAGCCGTTCGAGATCACGCCTGAAGAGCTGATCCAAAAGGCGGACGGCTATACCCTGATCGATGTCCGAGAACCGGCCGAGTACGGCGCCGGGCACATCGAATCGTCCACTTTGGTCCCTCTCGGCGTGATCCGGGAGAAAATCGCGAACACTGTCGCACAAGGCAGCGCCCACATTGTGCTCTATTGCGCTACCGGTGTGAGGTCGGCGATGGCCGCCTCGTTCCTGAGGGAAATGGGATACGAGGCGGTGTTCAACCTCGTAGGTGGGTTTGAGCGTTGGAAAGAAGAAGATTTGCCTTGGGTCTCCCCCGCCGGTCTGACCACCGCGCAAACCGATAGGTACAGCCGGCATCTCAATCTGCCACACGTGGGGGTCTCCGGGCAGTTGAAGCTACTCAACTCGTCCGTTGTGATTGTCGGGGCAGGCGGCCTCGGTTCCCCGGTGGCGCTCTATCTCGCCGCGGCAGGGGTGGGCAACATTGGGATAGTCGACCATGACGCCGTGGACGGGTCCAACCTGCAACGCCAAATTCTCCATGGTGTCGATGCCGTTGGCTCGCTCAAGACCGAGTCGGCGCGCGAGCGTATCATCGGGCTGAACCCCGACGTCAAGGTGGATACCCACAACCGGCGTCTCGACTCGACGAACATCGTCGAGACACTTTCGGGTTACGACTTGATTGTTGACGCCACCGACAATTTTCCGACGCGATACCTGATCAACGATGCGTCGCTTCACCTAGGGACTCCGGTTGTCCATGCCTCCATCTACCGGTTTGAAGGCCAGGTCTCGGTCTTCGACCCTTATCAAGGGCCGTGTTACCGGTGCCTTTTTCGATTCCCGCCGCCACCCGAGCTGGCGCCGTCATGTGAGACCGGAGGAGTTCTGGGCGTTCTGCCCGGGGTGGTCGGAAGCATCCAGGCGACCGAGGCCATCAAGGTGCTGCTCGGGATCGGTGAGCCGCTGGTGGGCCTGCTGTTGATCTATGACGCCCTCGAACAGGAGACGTCGAAACTTCGGTTTGCCAGAGACCCTGAATGCCCCGCCTGCAGTGACAAGTCATCCCCTCCTCGCTTGGTCGATTACGACGTGACATGTCTGCCGGCCCGGTAATCATCCGACTCCCGGTCCAGGTTCGGGAAGCCATAGGCGCCCATGCCAACAGCTGCGCCCCTGAAGAATGTTGCGGGCTGTTAGCTACCGATCCGATCGGCGAGGTCCGGTTCGCATATCCACTCACCAACGCTGAGCATTCGGCCACAGCGTTTCTCATCGATCCCAACGAGTCGTATGGTGCCTTCATGCATGCGGATCGCCGGGGTTGGAGCATCTCAGGCGTGTTCCACTCCCACCCCGCGGGACCGGGCGACCTTTCGGACAGGGACCTCGTGGAAAACACGGATCAACGATGGATCCATCTCCTGATCTCCCCGGCGGGTCTTCGCGCATTCAGGCTCGAAAGCGGTGTGCCCGTCGACGTCGACCTCCTCTAAGGGCCAAGGCCGGGGCTGTGATGGCCACTCGGTTTGCCGGTTCTCGCGCAAATTTGGTTGCTCCTGCCGCCAAAGCTACAAGCTGCTCTTGGGCGACGACCGCAATGACTTTCGCACGTTTCGGATTTGTTGGGGTGACCGCCGGCGGAGGCCGGCGACATACCGGCGGGTGAGGCGGGCAACACCCCAACTGAACGCCTATCGCAGGTCGGCGCCTCCGGGCAGCTCGTTTGCTTCACACTGCGGCAAACCATCCCATGGCGCCACGTTCTGCCAGCCAGTGCTGATGGGGATGAAACATGTAACGACCCACGGTCGGCAAGATGAACTCGACGATCGCGCGCTGGCCCTGGGCAAGTGCAAGGGTGTCATCTCGAAAGGCGGGCGAATCACCCATGCCACCCGGATAGACAACGAATGTTTCGGCGTGGAGGTGAAAGGACCCGATTGCCTCGTATTCCAGCATGTTGACGATGTAAGCGCGCACCGGCTCTCCAACGACGACCTTTATGGGATGGTGCTTATAGAAGCCGGCGACACCGTTCCAGGTCACGATCCCGTTGCGACCAATGGCGTCGTTCGAGAACCCGGAGAGAACCAGCGCAACCTCTTGTGCCGCCTTACGGCCTCCGGGAGGGTCGACAATCAGCATCCCGTACAGACCACGAGCAATATGCTCCGACAAAGGAGCGGTGTGGCAGTGGTACGGGTGTAGGCCAGCCGGTCCCGCCTCGAATTCGTAGACAGTCGAGCCACCGGCAGGAATGGGCTCCCATCCGTCCTGCTCGGGAAGATGGGACCCGTGGAAATGGATGTTGTGGGCGTCACCGGTTCGATTCGTGAAGTTGATCCGGATCGTGTCGCCTTCATTGGCGCGGATAATTGGCGCCGGGACGGATCCGTTGTAGGTCCAGGCTTCGAATTGGGTGCCATCGGCAATCTCGAGGAGGCGCTCTTCGACTGAAATCTCGAACTCCCGCATTGTGCCGGGTGCGCGGTCATCGCGAAGCGGGGGTCGGGTTGCGGCGTCGAGCGCAGCTCCATCGATGCCAACGGGTGGGCCGAACCCGTGCCCGTAGATCGTGTCGAGGACATCGTCGCCGACAACCATGTGGCCGTCGCTCCCTGTGTCGTATTCGGGTGGGACCGCCGCGGCGTCGGCATGCCGGACCGAATGTCCGATGACAGATCCCCCAAGAAGCACAGCACCCCCCAGACCCGCCTTCTTGAGCAGTTCTCGTCGGGTAAGACCGTCAGGCATCGCGATATCAGGCGATGCCGCCGACAACGAGACCGAGGACCAGGAACAGCGCGTAAACGCCCATTCCACCTGCCAAAAGAGTCCATTTGTATGCTCTTGGTATCTGGCTCTTTCCGAAGACGTAATAGCCGATCACACCGAGAAACGGGATCACCAGGATGATGAACATCCACCCGACTCCATCTCTCCTGGAGAGGTCATCACGTTTCATGATCTCCCATAACGCAATCACCACCCAGGCGGCATAGAGCGCCAGGGGAAGCACATAGGCGTAAAGCCCGAGAAAACCTCCGATTGCTGATGCAAACGTCACGCCCATGATGTTGAACCCTTTCTTTTGTGTCACTTTGAGATCTGGTGGCAACGCCGGAACCTCGATCGCACCGAAATCCGGCAATATCGACGAGACGACGTCAACCGCGGGAATTACCGGAGCAGTGGCGCCGCCGGGCATCTGAGGTTGCGGGGAGGGATGAGGCATGTCCCCGTAGAAGACCTCGGTGTCCAGCCCGAGATTGCGTTCGACCAGACGCCCGAACAGCGATGTCAGCGACCCCATCTGGAACAGCGACGGGATGGGGACGCCGTCGGAGCAGATTTGTCTGATTTGGAGCGCAGGAGGCATCATCGACTCGACATCGTTGTCGGCGAAGCAATTACCTGATTGAGAAGGCCCGGCCAGCGTGAGGTCGGCGAGTCCCGAGCCTTTGACGACGTTCTCCACGACGATGTTGTCACCTGCCATCCAGACGTTCTTGTCGATATTGGAATGCAGAAAGATCCCGTTCATCGGGTGATTGACGACAAGGTTCCGGTAGACAAGCGAATTGCGAGCACCCGCAAGGAGGATCCCGTTCCCTTGCGTGATGTACTGGGCAGTCTTGTATGGAAAAACACCGGATCCGTTGTCGTGGACGAGATTGCCACCGATGTTGACACCTTCAACTGGCGGAAGAAGCTCACCATCCCACGAGTTGGGTGCGATCCCGGCACCGTTATACCGGAACACATTTCGAACCAGGTAGAGGTTGGTCGAGGCATTCGAGCCCGAGTACCCGAGACCGCTGTACTCGCCAACCGATTCGGTGATAATCGCGTCGCACGGGTTGCACTGGCCAATGTAGAAGGCGGCGTCAGGTGAACCCGACGCATAGGAATGTTCGAACAAGCCGTCTCCGGAGTCGAAGCTGTAAATCCCGTAATCACCATTGTTGATTGCCGTCAGATACGAGCCCCGGTAGCCGCGGACCCCGGTCCAGAAAAACCCGTTGATCCGGAAATTCATGGCGGTCATGTTCTCGACCGCGACTCCATCGGCGAACAGCACCTCAACGCCATTCGAGCGTTCGAACTCGCCGTCGAGCACGACCTCGTTCCTGTCGACACCGCGGAGGGTGAGCCCCGGTGTTGTCACACTCACGCTCTCCCGGTAAACACCCCGATCGATAAGTATGAGATCACCCGGGTTGGCTGCATCGACCGCACTCTGAATCGTCGGAAACTCGGCGGGGACATTCAAGGAGGTGCCGGAGCCTTCTTTTGGCGAATCGGTAGACGGGTCCCCGACAGCTGCGGGGGACGGACTTCCATCGGGCGGCCCGGCGCAGGCGGCCAGAAGAACGATCCCCACGATTCCGAGCAGTACCCGTGCTCTACTCAACCATCATTCCCTACGATCAAGGTCCCGGCCATGCCCGAGCCTTCGGCGTTTCCATGGAACGTGCAGTAGAAGGTATAGGTCCCCGGTGTGTCGAACGTGATGACTGCCGAGTCGCCCTCGAGTTGATCGAGGGTGCCGAAGACGTCTTCGGTGCTCCATGATCCGTCGGAAGCGACGGCATTGTGAGGGCTCCGTCCTGCTCCCAAGAAGTCCACCGAGCCACCGACCGGTATCCTGACCTCGGTGAATTCAAAACGATTGTCGAACATATTCAACGCGACGTTTTGGCCCTCGAGGACCGATGGCTCCGGGTCTCCACCACACGACGCAACTATCAGAAGGCCCACCAAGGTGAGCAGAATCAAGCGCATCTTCATCGCTAGCCCCTACCGAAGAGTTTCTTGACCCAACTCCACAATGCGGCAAAGAAGAGCGATATCCCTTTGACCTCCTCGGCCTTGATTGTCTCCGCCTCTTCTGCCGTTGACGCGCCGAGCTTTGCCTCGAGACATTCGACGAAGTCCCCGATCAGTCGTTTAGAAATCTCATTGATGAGCCCGGTACGGCCGAACTGGGCGGCAGGGCCGGAGATCGTGAGGTCGGCGTCGATGTCGACCTTGGACCCCGCTGGATCCGGCTCGATTCTGTAATTCATCTTGACCTGGCCCCGTGAGCCGCCTCTTTTGTCGACGCCTTTGCCTTCGATGAACGTCGACTTGGTTGCGGAGTCGGCCGCAACGGTTGCCGTCCCCTCAAAAGAGGCTGTCATCGGGCCCAGCTTTACCGACAGCTGGCCGTCATAAGTACCGTCCGCGTTTACTGCCTTGAGTTCGGCACCGGGCAGGCATTGGGCCACCGCCGGGACGTCCTGAAAGAAGGTCCAGACAGTCTCGGGGTCACGAGCGACCGTGAATTCTTGCGTAATTTTCATTTGTTTTCCATAGGGGGTTGCAGCAAACGTAGGTTAGTGAAATCGGGTTCGATATCAGGCTTTCAGTGCTCGGTGTTACCGGCCAACAAGTCGAGCGCATGCGGGATCAGGTCCAGAATCGCCTCGAGACTCTCCGCCGCCCCTTTCGGCGAGCCGGGGACGTTAACCACGAGCGAGGCACCAAGTGTGCCCGCCCGCAAACGGGACAGTGCAGCCATCGTGGTCGATTCGAGCCCCCGGGCAATCATGAGCTGGGCGAGACCTGGGGCTTCTCGATCAAGGATGGAAGCCGTGGCCTCAGGAGTGACATCGCGTGGTCCAAAACCGGTCCCACCAGTGGTCACGACGAGCGCTGACCCATTCGCGCTTGCCCGAATCGATTCGATGATCTGGTCGGCCTCATCGGGTACGACATGGCGCGTCACCGAGAACCCAACACGCTCGAGCATGGCTTCCAACGTGGCACCGGAAGCATCGTCACGGTGTCCCGATGCGACACCGTCACTGACAGTTATCACCGCCGCCGTTCTCAAGAGTTCGTAACTCAACAGCAGGCCCGCCGGGGCCAGGGGGTGTCGCTCAGCCCCACTGGGTCGGATCGATCGAAACGCCGTTCCGGAATAGCACGACTTCGATTACCAGGATCACGAGGACGGTCCCGGCA
This sequence comes from Acidimicrobiia bacterium, assembly GCA_041751055.1. Lineage (GTDB taxonomy): Bacteria > Actinomycetota > Acidimicrobiia > Spongiisociales > ZC4RG35 > MA-ANB-1. Next base: position 121,370 of record JBGSYD010000015.1, read on the forward strand.
AGGCCGTAGGGCCAGTCGTAAGTCCTCAGGTCCTCCGGCCCGCGCACCGTTGTGGTCCCGGGAGCAGCAGCCAATGTGAGCAAGAACATCACGGCAGCCAGGGGAAGCCCGGGTATCACGCCACTGCCGGCATCCGGGCTGAAGAAGGGAATCGCCACGAATACCGAAACCGCCGCCGGAACCAGGACCGTCCAAAGGGCGAAGAGGAACCGGCCGCGAGGGGCAGCGATCTTCGAGCGATGTGGGGCGAAAGCGAGAAATGCCGACGCTGATCCCAGCGCGATCAAGGCGATTCCTACACCCCCGGCCGCTGCGATGACGGCGTCCAGACCTGGTGCTGCATCAAACGTCGCGTAAGCCATGCTCAGCTGCCCGTCGTCGGCAAAGGGCAAGAAGAGGGCCTGGGAAAACGCCTGTCTCAGAATGTGCAGGATCATCCAAAGCAAGGTCAGTCGGGACAGGTTCTGGCCCCGTTGGGTTGGGTATGCAAAAAGTGCGATCAATCCGACGATCAAGCACAAGAGGAATCCGCCGGCCCACGCCACATCCGTGGCGCCAGTGAACTCGACGCGGTTGTTGAAAAGGACTGCATCACCGCCGAGGATCTCCGCGAGCAAACCGTCACCGAGATCGTCGAGGAACTGCGCAATGATGATCCCGAGAGTCGAACCGAGCAGTGACGCTGCGATCAAAGGTAAGCCAATCGAACGGACGGCCGCCGAAACCGGGCTGTGGTCAGCTGAGAGGTCTGTACTCACTGACGCAACAGACTAAACGAAACAACTCGCGATTACAGCTAGATACAACTCTGTCAGGTATTCGACAAAGTTAAGCGGTAGGGGAATCCGGATGATGCAATACGGTTGTAGATGATGATGTGGAAGAAATACCTCGGCGCCGGCTTCGTCATCGCTTTGGCGGCTACCGCATGTGGCGGCAACGAGGTGGCTGAAACCACGAACGGGTCGAATCCCGTTGCAACCACAGCACCCGTCGATCCTGCTCCCACAACGCCGTCGACCGGTTTCGACAACCAGGAGATACCGTCCCAGCTCGAAAGTGTGACTGCGGCATGGGAAACCGACTTTTCCAAGGCTGTTGTCGACCTCGATGAGCTGCTGGTCGGTATTCCGATAGCCGACCCTCGTGATGCCATCCCACCAATTGACTCGCCGGCATTCAAGAGTGTTGGCGAGAGCGAATGGATCAGCGATCGTGAACCGGGTGTGCTGATCGAGATCGAGGGGGACGCTCGCTTCTATCCCCTGTCGATAATGACCCGCCACGAAATCGTCAATGATGAAGTTGGCGGGATCCCGGTCGCCGTCACATATTGCCCGTTGTGCAATACCGCAGTGGCATTCGATCGCAGATTCAACGGGGCCGTGTTGCGACTTGGCGTATCGGGGTTGTTGCGGAATTCAGACCTGGTCATGTGGGACGGCGACACCCAATCTCTCTGGCAGCAGGTGACCGGCGAAGCGATCGTCGGAACCCAGGCTGGCCAAAGGCTCACACCGATTCCTACGGCGATAGTCAGCTGGGGAGACTTTGCGGCTAATCACGGCGACGGCAGCGCTCTGTCAGACGACCAGGGTTTCGGGATTCCTTACGGACGGAACCCCTACGAGTTCTACTCATCCCGCAGCTCACCTTTCGCATTCTTCGACGGTGAGATCGACCCCAGATTTCCTGCGCTAGAGCGCGTCGTGGGGCTGACGATCGGCGAAACTTCCAAGGCCTACGGTTTCCCGGACCTCCAGGAAGCGCGGGTCGTGAACGACGTCGTGGACGGTGAGCCCATAGTGGTCTTGTGGGGCTCACCTGACACTGCCGACGGCCTGGACGCCTCAACAATTGCCGAAGCGAGGCCCGTGGGCACGGGCATTGCGTACTCCAGCGTCGTGGACGGCGCCACACTCACGTTCGAACCGGATGGGAATGACCAATTCCGCGACACCGAAACCGGGACCACATGGAACATTCTCGGCGTGGCCATCGCGGGCGACCTTGCCGGTCAACGCCTCGATCTAGTCACACACCGCAATGAATTCTGGTTTGCCTGGCATGCATTCTTTCCCGAGGCCGAAGTTTGGGAATCCTCGGCACAGGGACCAAGCGCGGCATCGGTGCCGGACCCAGCTGCGTTGACCGTCGAGATATCCGCCAAAGCGGCCGGCGCAATCTCAACAAAGCCTCTCAAGCGCTGAGTCTTCAGAAAGTGTCACAGCTTCCTGGGTCACCGGTGTCAAAGCCGCGCTTCAGCCACTCGTAGCGTTGTTCGGAGCTTCCGTGTGTCCAGGATTCAGGATTGACCTGACCCGTCGTTTGCTGCTGGATGGCGTCGTCGCCAACCGCCGAAGCGGCCGTCAGAGCTTCCTGGAGGTCATTGTCCTGAAGGATCGCTGCCGACGTCCCATCGCGGAGCGTGGACAACCAGACGCCGGCGAAGCAGTCGGCTTGCAGCTCGAGGGCAATGCTGACATCCTTGGCGCGACCGGGATCGTTGGTACGGATTCGATCGACCTCCGCCATCACCCCGATTTGGTTCTGAACATGATGAGCAACTTCGTGGGCGAGGATGTATGCCTGGGCCGTGTCACCAGCGGCTCCGAACTGAGCCTGTAGTTGCTGCAGGAAGTCCAGGTCCATGTAGACCTGTTCGTCGGCCGGGCAGTAGTGGGGACCAGACTGAGCCTGGGCACCCCCACACCCCGATTGGGTTACCCCATTGAAAATCACGAGATCTGTCTCTCGATACGTCAGGTCGCTGTCGTTGAAGATCCCAACCCACATGCCCTGGCTATCCGCAAGCACGTCCCCGAGAAAATCAACCAGGTCTGCATCGGGGTCGTTGGCCGGATCGATCGGGCTTGCGCCCTGGTTTCTCGCAGCTGGAGCCAGGGAATCGACCAGACCTCCGAGGTCCCCGCCGCCACCCAGCAGAGTGATGATCAGAAAGGCGATGAGAGCAATGCCACCTCCGCCGGCGCCCATCTTCAACAGACCACCGGACCCACCCCCACGACGATCGATGACGTCGCCCGGACCGGTTGGACTTCTTTTGAACCTGACCATGGATCTCCCTTTGCCCGCAATTACGAGAGCGCAAACCTACCGCTGGTGGCGGCGCTGGCAAGAATCACGCCAGTATCAGGGTTCCTACAGTCCACAATGTGAATAGCCCGATCGAATACAAAAGGACCGGCCCGGTCCGCCTCCAGTTGAGAAGGGTCCAAAACGCTGCCACCAACAAAATCGATGCGGTGACAATCGTCCACCAGATGGGAACTAATCCCGCAGCTGCGGCACCGACGATGAGGACGCCGACAATCACCAGAAAACCACCGGCCACCAGGGCATAGAGCACCTGGCGCGGCGTCGTTTCCTCGCTCACAACACTCCCGCTTCCCGGGCCACGAGAGAAAACCAGTCGGCCAGCCCGTCGATCGTTACGTGGGCGTTGAGACCACTGGGGTTGGGCAGAACCCACCATCCCGCATTTGGACCCGACTTCTGTTCGCCGATCTGCGCTTTTGGTGCACTGAACGCGGTCCGATAAGCGGTTACTCCGGCCACGGCAACCACCCGGGGTGAGAGGTCGTCTACGAACCGTCTCAACCGCGTACCGCCGTCGATCAGCTCCTCACGAGACAACTCACTCGCCCGAACCGTGGCGCGTTGCACGAGGTTCGAGATCCCCATACCGCGACTTGTGAAAAGGGTTCTTTGCTCAGCGGTCATGCCGAGATCGGTGTCGACCTTGAAGTCGATGAGCCCGGAGGCGCGAAGCGCCGGGTAGAAACGGTTGGAGGGATGACAGAAATGAGTCTGGGTGGCGGCCGTCCACAAGCCCGGGTTGATTCCTACAAACAGCAGGCTGCATCCAGGCCCGATCAAATCGGGAACGGTGACCAGGAGGAACGCCTCGAGTTGAGCTTTGGTGTACCCCACCAGGCCAGGCTAGGCAATCCTGGCCTGCTCAGAAACTGTCACCCAACCCCGTAGATGAGAGTGACACTCACTCCTTCGGGAGTCTCGGAAACGACCAATGACACTCCGGCGTCTCCTGACTGGAGAATCCAAGTTGTCGAAGGTGGCGCCCCTGACTCGATCTTCTGGGTCTCATCGAATCCACCCGAAGCGATCTCACTTTCGAAAAAGGAGACCACGGATGCGTAATCGTCATTGGAGTACAGCAGACTGACTTGACTTCCAGCCCCCTCCATCGAGACAACTGCAAGCACCTCTCCGCCTGTCGGAAGATCCATGGGCAAATCATCCGGCAGGTCCCCGCCGCCGAACGTCATTGAGCCGGTCTCACCGTCTTCACCCTCAAAGTCGAGAGACACAGTCCCACCATTTTCGGAGATGTCCACATCGTCCAACCCGTCCTGGCCTTCGAGGATGTTCTCGGCAATGCCACCGCCGGAACATGCTCCCATCAGAAGAGCAAGAACAAGTACAACGGCAAATCGGCACCGTTTCATACCCACCCCTATTCACTAGTTGGCCTGAATCTAGATTCGGCCATATGCGACGTGCCGCTGTTTCTAGCTACTTCTTTTGGCTCTGGTAATAGGGGTCGTCACCCGATGCGTGGTCGGTGACGTCGACCACCTGAGAGAGGTCGGGGATGGCTTCCAACATGATGCGCTCGATGCCCTGTTTCAAGGTGACCTGGGCCAAACCGCAACCCTGACATCCGCCGAAGAGCCGCAAATAGGCGATGGTCCCATCAACCGAGACCAACTCGGCCCCACCTCCATGGGAGGCAATCGCCGGATTGACCTGCTGTTCGATGACCTGTTGGATCCGTTCGACTAGCGGCCCTTCGAGATTCCCGGCCGGAGCCGACATTGCGGGGGGCGCCGGTGAGTTCGGGTTATTCATGACCAATCCCTGGTCTGTCATCTCGAGCGCCGCGCCTTCCAGTTTTTCAATGTCTTCCTTCGGGAAGATGACGGCGAGATCGTCATGGCGCTCCTCGACCCAGCCTTCTTTCATGTCGGCGAGTGCGACAAAGGCCAGCTCATAGGAGAACTGTGGCCCGCGGAACCCCGTCACCTCGACGGACAGTGCAAACTCACCGTCGCCGGGTTCTTGGTCCCGTAGTTGGCGAATCATGTCCAGGGCGTCGGACGCGATGATCAGGACTTTGGAATCAGACATCAACACAGATTGTAGTGGCTCTTAAAGTCAAGACCGATGCCCACCGTCGTCGTGATCCTTCCAACCCAAACCTATCGGGCCACAGACTTCGTCCGCGCCGCAGAGGCCCTGGGGGTAGACCTCATTGTGGCGTCCGAGGCACCGCCTCCGATCGACATGGGAGATCGATACCTCCAGATCGACTGTACCGACCCATATCTGGCAGCCTCCAAGGTGGTCGAACTTGGCGATCGAGTCGCGATCGACGGGGTCGTGGCAGCCGACGATGCCGGTGTGATCGTTGCTGCGATTGCCGGTGAGAAACTCGGTCTTCTGGCCAATTCACCTGAGGCAGCCATGGCTACCAGAGACAAACTGGTGCAACGCTCCCGTCTGCTGGCCAGCGAGGTCCCCCAGCCCGATTTTGCACCAATACTCATCGACGAGGATCCCGACAACACGGCCGCTGCCATCGGCTTTCCGTTGGTCATCAAGCCTTTGAACCGCTCGGCGAGCCAGGGCGTTATCCGCGTCGACAGCGCCGAAGAACTCTCAGGGGCTGTGGCGCGAGTGCGCGAAATCGTGTCCCGCGTCGACGCCGGTGTCGACACTCTCCTGATCGAGACCTTCATCCCGGGCGAGGAAGTGGCGGTCGAGGGAATCATCGGAAAAGGCGGTCTGACCCCGCTGGCAATCTTCGACAAGCCGGCACCCGTCGACGGGCCGGGCTTTCAGGAGACAATTCTCGTAACCCCGTCGCGCCACAGCACCGAGATCCAGGATGAATGCCACAGGGTGGCATCAGCCGCAGTCGATGCCCTGGGCCTCCGCCACGGAGCTGTCCACATCGAACTGATGATCAGGGGTGATCAGGTGCACGTCATCGAGGTTGCCGCCCGCTCCATCGGCGGACTGTGCTCCCGAAGCCTCAGCTTCGGATTGATGGACACCACCCTGGAATCGCTCATCCTCCGAAACGCCCTCGGTCTTGACAAACCAGAGCTCCGACGGGACCACTCTGCCAGTGGAGTCCTCATGATCCCGATCCCGGCGGCGGGCAAGCTGATAGCAGTCGAGAACATCCCCGATGTTCGGAAGTTGCCAGGGGTTACCGGCGTCGACATCACTATCAAGCCCGGCGAGGTGATCGCCCCACCACCTGAAGGCGCTCGCTATCTGGGATTCGTCTTCGCCAGAGGGGCCACGCCGGTCGAGGTCGAGAGTACGCTGAGATCGGCAATGGCCACGATCCACGTGTCAATCGCTTGAGACTTATCCACAGCTCCGAACTCCAGAACAGGCCTGCTTTGCCTGGGTTTTCCACCCTAAAGCTCAAGTTGAAGGTTAATTCTTACCCGCGTGATTGCGCGTAAGACGATTTTGTCATTCACATGACCACAGTGATCATCTTTGCCGGCGGCGACGAAGTGCCACCGCGTCTCCTCGACGAGTTGCCCGACCCGGACTATCTGATAGCCGCGGACAGCGGATTGCTCAGCGCTCTTGACCTTGGATTTCACGCCGACGTGTTGGTCGGCGACCTCGATTCACTCCCCCACGAGCTGATTCCGCAAGGTCTCGAGGTGATACGCCACCCCGAGGACAAAGACGCCACCGACCTCGAGCTGGCTTTCGAATTGGCGCTACGGCGTGACCCGCAACGAATCGTTCTCGTCGGAGCCGAAGGCGGGAGGCTCGATCATGAGCTGGGAGCGGTCGCAGTGGTCTGTTCCGACCGGTGGTCAAGCGTTCCGGAAATCGACTGGGTGCGGGTAGATGCGACGTGTTCGGTTGTTCGCAGCATGCGGCGGTTACAAGGTGACCGGGGCTCTTTGGTCAGCCTGCTTGCTGTGGGCGGCGACGCACTGGGCGTAACCACGGGCGGCCTGAAATGGCCGTTGGTCGGAGAAACGCTGTACTACGGCTCCAGTCGTGGAATGAGCAACCGCATTGTCAAGCCGGAATTCACCGTCAGTGTGGAGGCCGGAACCCTGTTGGCGATTCTCGCCTACTGAACAAGACCGGCCGCAACCGAGCCATCCATTGCCGGATAACCGGCGAGGTAGGCGGCGCGCTCACTCTGCAGACGTTCGACGGTTCTTTTGTAGTCTGCAAACCGATTGAGACGCTCATAAAGTCGTCTCGGCTGCAACAACTCGATGTCTTGGACACCCGGAACCGATGCGGCGATCTGATACCCGAAGTCCAGATCTTTGGCCCATGTGATAGTCCCTTCGACGATCCCCTGGACAATTGCGGATGAATCCTGGATCCGAACCTTTTTGGACCGATCTCCATCGCCACCGACACGCCCGGTGTTCAAGACGTACGCCTCCAGGTCGGGCATGGTTTCGATCAATGCGAGGAGGCGATTCCCTTGCATGGAGTCATCGTTGAAGAAAAACGGGTTCGTTCCAGGCACCCGAAGGCTTTTTCCCGCTTCGGCTGCGCCACCGGCTGACGTGCCTTTGGTCTCTCCCAACATGAAATACGCAGCTATCTGGGACCTCTCCAGCTTCGCGACCGCAGGGATGATGTGATCGGAGCGGTTGAGGATCAGCAGATAGCTCGCCTTGGGGACCGCCATCGGGTCGCGATGGCGAATGTTGGCCATCGGGAACGTCGAACGCCCGTTGGCGGTATACGAGGTGTCGAAGAAATCTACTTTCCCGGTATCGTCAACCGCCACATTCTCCAACCAGGCATCGGGGCGTGTGGTCCCTCCATACACGGTGGGCTCATCCTCGGGATCAAGACCGAAAGTCTTGGCAAAACAGCCTGCTTCGCTGGTTCGCACCGCACCTCCGGGCATCAAAGCAACGAAGTCGTCCTGCACCGGCAGTGAGTCGGCTTGTTGGCGAAATGTCGTGGTTGTCTTACCTGTACCCGACAAGCCAATAATCAGCATTGACTCCTCGTTTCCGCTTCTCGTCGACGAACCCGGGAACGTCTTGAGTCCCGCATGAAGTGCCAGGCCGCCGCGGTCATAGACGAGCTTGTTCCACATTCGAAGGCCACCCATCTTGGACTCTCCGAAGTAGTCCGATCCGAACACTCGGGTCGTCCACGTCTCGAGATCGACGATTATGAGCCGGTCATCCGGTTTGCCCGCAGCTGGCAGTCCCGGGGTGTAGATGACGGTGAACTCGGCTTCCCAATCCGCATCTTTGGGGAAATACAAATGCGACTGCATGCCGGCGATGTTCGGTTGATTGGCCTCGATGAACATCTGACATCCCGTTCGAAAGTCGGGATCGGGCCCGATGTAACCCTCGATGACAATCAAGTCCTTGTCGGATAGGTATTCGTCCTGGATCCGACTCCAATGCTCGGCCTCAGACCGGGAGATGGCGTTCTGCTTGATGTCCTCGTCTGATACGAAGAAGGTGGAGTTCTTGAGACGAGCCGTGACCTGGGCCTTGTAGTTGAGATTTCCGAATTCGGTAACGGTGACCCGGGGCATGACTTCTTGGGCGAGCTCACGGAGTCGCTCATGACCTGGGGATTGTTCGATAGATCGCGCCGAAGGAGTCTGTGACATCGATTTGGTCTCCGTACCTGTGACTTGAAGATTTGAGAGTAACCGTGCCGCGATCACTAGCGAGTGGATGAATTGTTTACCTCAATGGCCACTGAGTCAGGGTCGATATCATCTGATAATGGATCAGCTGCTGCGCGTCATCACTATTGCGGTCCTCGTCGGCGCGTGTGGCCAGGCAGCAGCGGTGCCGGACACAGTGCCACCGGTTCCAACCAGCACAGAAACCGGTGCTCCACCGGCGGCACCGCAAACCGTTCCAATGGTATTTCGAGGATTGCAGGCCGATGTCCTACCCGAAGGCATGACGCTGGTGGCCCTGGTCAAGGGTGAGACCACTGTCTATTCGGAACCGGATGGAACGGAGGTAATAGCCACGATTCCGGCCCAAACGATCGTCGGTACCGACAGTGTCCTGACCATCCTCGAGGGTCCCGTCGACGGTTGGTTGCGGGTGATGTTGCCGATTCGACCCAACGGATCCGAAGGCTGGATCCGTGCCGAGACAGCTGACCTCTTCGTCGTGGAGTCGAGGATCGTCGTCGACCTGTCTGACCGGGAGCTGACCATCTATCGCGGAGACAAAGTGGTCTTGACGTCACCGGTCGCCATCGGCACCTCACGCAACCCGACTCCGACTGGCCACTTTTTCGTGACGGACAGTGTGACGCTCACCGACACGTCGAGCGCATGGGGGCCCAATGCACTCGGTCTTTCAGCGCGGAGCGACACCATCACTGAATACAGGGGAGGCGATGGAATCGTCGGCATCCACGGCACCAACCGCCCCGGGTCGATAGGTCAGGCAGCATCGCTGGGATGCGTCCGCCTGCCCAATGATGTCATCACCGAGGTTCACAGACTCATCCCGATCGGAACACCGGTGACCATCCAGCCCTGACGTGGCGAATGGTGATCAGGACGACTCGACCCACCCGTTGGAAAGCACCGAATCGCCTCGGTCCGACGTGGTGGCCTCGAGCGCCAGTCCGCCGTCGGCCTTCCAGATCCGGGTAATCACAGTCTCTCCGGGGTAGACCACTCCCGAAAACCTGGCGTCGTACCTGGTGACCAACTCAGGCTGGTGGTCGAGGGCGGCATCGACCGTCGCCTTGAGGGCAATGCCATAGGTGCAAAGACCATGGAGGATGGGCCGTTCGAATCCGGCAAACATCGCAAAACCCGGATCGGCGTGGAGCGGGTTCAGGTCGCCGGACGACATCCTGTAGAGAAGTGCCTGCTGCGGCAAAGTCGGCGACTCCACCACGAAGTCCGGTTCGCTATCGGGAATCCTGCTCACTGTCGGTGGGCCTCCTTCCCCGCCAAATCCCCCTTCACCTCGAACAAAAATGGAGGATCTGTTTGTGAACAGCGGCTGATCTGTCTTCTGGTCTACCGAGACGATCTCCATAACGATCAACGCCCCCTTACCTTTGTCATAGATCCCGGTCACCGAGCCCGACTGAGTAACAGAACCTGCCGTTGGAATCGGTCGATGGATCTCCACCATCTGCTCGCCGTGGAGTATCTGGCCGAGGTTCACATCGAGACCCTCGATCATGCCCAAGCTCATCATCGTCTCAAAAGGCGGGATGGTCGCGAAACTCCCCAGGACATGCAGATCGCCTTCGTAGGCGTAACGGAGCTCATGTTCATCGGTGGGTGGAACTCCGGCGCCGATTCCGAGGTGGTAGAGAATGATGTCGCGGTCCGTCCACGTGTAAGACTTCTCAGGAAGTGCGGCCCCCAGGGCTTTGTCGATATCGATCGGCATGAATCAGCTATTGATGATCTGAGCGAGCATCATGAGCTCGTCGTTGTTGTTCATCGGGATCTCGTATTGGGTGATGTCACGTATGGAGGCGAGGTTCTCGGCAATTGCTTCAGCCTCCGGCACGACCCCCTGACCTGCGAACCAGCCGTTGTTGGTCCCGATGAAGATCCGGGCATAGCGACCCCCACCCACGGAGAAGATTTGGTGTGTGAGCTCATTCGTCTCCGAGCACAGGTAGACGACCATTGGTGTGACCTGATCCGGATCGAACATCTCGGCGAACGGCCCGAGGATGTCCTTGGTCATCCTCGTGCGCGCCGTAGGTGCCACGACATTCGACTTGATCCCGTATTTCTCCCCTTCGATGGCGAGAACGTTGGAAAGGCCCATGAGGCCGGCTTTGGCGGCACCGTAATTGGCCTGGCCAAAGTTCCCGAAAAGCCCTGAGGCCGAGCTGGTGTGCACGAAACGGCCGTAATTCTTCTCCTTCATGACCTTGAAAGCGGGGTGGGCCACATAGAAGCCGCCTTTGAGGTGGACGTCGAGCACCGCGTCGATCTCGTCGAGGGTCATGTTCGCAAACGACTTGTCTCTCAGGATGCCGGCGTTGTTGATGACAATGTCAACGGTCCCGAATGTATTGAGAGCTGTTTGGATGATTGCCTCACCACCCTCACGCGATGAGACCGAGTCGTAATTGGCGACCGCTTCTCCTCCTGCAGCCACTATCTCGTCCACCACCACATCGGCCGCTGCTTTTGACGCACCACTGCCGTCAACTTCCCCTCCGAGATCGTTGACCACCACGCGCGCACCGCGACGGGCCAACTCTCGTGCGTAGCCACGCCCCAGACCTCCCCCCGCGCCCGTAATGACTGCAACGCGACCGTCAAAAGTTATTGGTTCACTCATGGGGCCAGTTTGACCCTCAACGATCAACTGACGCAAACCCGCTCACAAGCCAACGATGCATACCAAATGTCGGGGGGACGCAAGAAGCGTGATGCCCAGGGCAGATCACAACCCGAGCGAGCGTCCGATGATCTCCTTCATGATCTCGTTGGTGCCCCCGTAAATCTTCTGCACACGGGCATCCCGGAAGGCGCGGGCGATTGGATACTCTTCCATGTATCCCCAACCGCCAAAGAATTGGAGACAACGGTCGATCACCCGATTTTCCAACTCAGTCACCCACCACTTGGCCTTGGCCGCTTCTTCCGCGCTCAGCTCACCGTTGTTGTGCTCCAGTATCTGGGCGTCGACGTAATTCCGGGCAATATCCAACTCGGTCCGGATCTCGGCCATCGCGTGTTTCACCGTCTGAAAGCCACCAATTGGCTGCCCGAAAGCAGACCGCTCCTTGATGTATTCCAGAGTCCAGCCGAAAGCCGTCTCGGCATGGGCAATAGACCCAACGGAAAGCGAAAGGCGCTCCTGTGGAAGGTTCTCAACGAGGTGGACAAACCCACGACCCTCCTCACCGAGCAGGTTCGACACAGGCACCTCGACGTTATCGAAGAAAAGCTCAGAAGTGTCCTGGGCGTGGAGGCCTATCTTGTCCAGGTTCCTGCCCCGGGTGAAGCCCTGCATCCCGTCCTCGACGACGAGGAGACTCATACCGGAGTGACGCTCGCCGGGGTCGGTCTTGACGACCGTTATCACCAGGTCGGAGTTGATCCCGTTGGTTATGAAGGTCTTCGAACCGTTGACCACGTAATGATCGCCGTCACGGATCGCCGAAGTCGAGATCCCGGCGAGATCCGACCCTGCACCCGGCTCGGTCATGGCAATCGCTGTCATTAGCTCGCCAGAGGCCATGCCCGGCAGCCAACGCTGCTTTTGGTCGTCATTGCCCAACCGCAGGAAATACGGGAGGCAGACATCGTTGTGGAGGGTGATGCACATCCCTGACGCAAAGGCGTCACCGCGCATCAACTCTTCGACTACCACCGCATTGAATCTGAAGTCGTCGACTCCGCCCCCGCCGAATTCGACGGGGATGGCCATTCCCAGAAGACCGGCCTGACCAGCTTTCCGAAACATCGATTTGTCGACCAGGCCGGAGGACTCCCATTTCGAAACGTTCGGAGCTACCTCACGCTCGACGAAATCCCGTACGGTCGCCCGAAAGAGATCGTGATCGTCGTCGTAGAGACGTCGCCTCACCGCGGCGTGTCAAACACCGGTGTACATGCTTTCGATCTCCTGCCCATACTTCTCGAGCACGACCCTGCGCTTGAGCTTGAGGGAGGGAGTCACCTCGCCGGAATCCGGTGTCCATTCGTCAGGGACGATGTACCACTTCTTTATTTGCTCGACTCGCGCCACGTTCTCGTTTGCCTCATCTATCGCCCGCTTGATCTCTTCTTGGACTTCGGGTGATGTCGAGAAGCTGGCCAGGTCGCCGTAGGACATCCCACGCGCCTCCGCCCACGCCGGAGCCTCTTCGTGATCCAGGGCGATGAGCATCGTCAGGAACTTCCGTCCGTCTCCAACCATCGCAGCTTTCGAAACCAGCGGGTGATTGCCCAGAAGAGTCTCCAGCTTGGCAGGTGCGACGTTCTTGCCGGCCGCTGTGATGATGATCTCTTTCTTCCGACCGACGATCCAAAGGTACCCTTCTTCATCGAGGCGACCGAGATCGCCCGAGCTGAGCCAGCCGTCGTCGAGGAAGGTTTCGGCACTGGCTTCGGGCAGCTTGTAGTAGCCGGCCGTGATCACGCCGCCACTCATCAGAACCTCGCCGTCATCTGCGATCTTCACGCCGACTCCGGGCAACGGGCGCCCCACAGAGCCGACTTTGGAAGCGCCTGGAACGTTGGAGGTAGCCGGCCCGGTCGTCTCCGACATCCCATACAACTCGTGTAATGGGATCCCGATGGTCAGGAAGAACTTGACCAGGTCCGGGTTGATCGGGGCGGCCGCCGTGATGGCGATCTCCACCTGGTCCATACCCAAACCTTCTCGAACCTTCGACAAGGCGATCTTGTCAAGGATTCCGGCGAGGGCACCACCGGAGCCGCCAGCGGCCTCCGCTTCGACTCTCTTCCCGTTTGTCTCCAGAGCTTTCTTGAGAAGTGCGCCCTTGATCCCGGAGGCTTCTTCAAACCGTGCTGTCAGACGAGAATGGAACTTCTCGTACACCCTTGGGACACCCACGAAAAGTGTCGGCTTAGCCTCCTGAATGTACTCGAGCACTCCAGCGAGGTTCGGACAGAACCACACCTCCCCAGCGAGGTAGGTGCCCAGGTAATGCGTGGCCAAACGCTCGGCGATGTGGGCGAGCGGCAGATAAGAGACCATTCGGGCGCCGAGTTTCAAGCTGGCACCACGGCGGAGACACTCAACCGTCCACACGACGTTGCGCTGGCTGATCATCACGCCTTTTGGCGTCCCGGTTGTGCCTGACGTGTAGATGAGAGTCGCCAGCGTGTCCGGAGTGATCTTCTCCATGAGCTTGTTGACGGTTTCAGGGTCGGTCTGCAAGCGCTGCTGGCCTCGGGTCAGGAGCTCGTCCCACGAAAGGACCCAGTCGGCGGTGTCATAGTTCTCGGCCCCGGACATGAGCACCACATATTTGAGGTTCGGGAGCTCGGAGCGGATCTCCTCCCAGCGCTTCATGAAGTCGAGGTCTTCGAGGATCGCCACGGTGGCCGAGCAGTTTTCTGCGATGTATTGGATCTGACTGGCGGTGAGCGTCGAATAGATGGTCACCGGCGTGGCGCCGGAGTGGGCGACTGCCATGTCCGCAATTACGTGTTCTGGCCGGTTCCCGGCCATGATTGTCACAAATTGGCCATCGGCGACACCAAGCGAGGCCAGTCCCGCTGCGGCTTTGTGCACTTGGTCGCGGTATCCCGACCATGTGAGCTCTTGGAATTCGCCGTTTTCCTTCCAGTGGAGAGCTGGCTTGTTGCCGTGGCGATCAGCGTTGCGGTTGAAGTAGTCGACAATTGTCTTACCTTCAACCACTGCGTCGATTTCGGCGCGCTCAGCGAGCAGGGCTTCTTCGGTCATGACTCCTCCATCGGGTTCGTGGCAACAGCTCCTTGGGACACGAGCTTACTTATCTGCCTGGAGCTATAGCCAAGCTCTTCGAGGATGCTCATTGTGTTTTCTCCCAGCTTGGGTGGCACGGGCGGGATGTCGTTCGGTGTTGCTGAGAATCGAGGCGCCGATGCAGGCTGGGCAATCCCACCCACATCGACAAATGTGCCACGCTCTCGTAGGTGCGGATCATGCGGCGCTTCTCGCAGAGTTCGGACCGGAGCGACACAGCCGTCGGTGCCGGCGAATCGGTCTATCCAGAAATCCTGGTTCTGGCTTGCGAAACGATCGGCGAAGAGCTGACGCATCTCGTCCCACCGAATTACGTCCTGCTGGGCCGGGCATTCGACGATCTCGAGTCCAGCGAGCAATGCTGCAAAGAACCGGGGCTCGAGCGCCCCCACTGCCATATGACGCCCGTCTGCGGTGGGATAGACCGAATAGAAGGGTGCACCACCATCGAGAAGGTTTGACCGACGCTGCTCCGTCCAGAAACCTTGCGCGATGAAGCCATGAAGCGATGTCGACAACAAAGCCGAGCCGTCGACCATCGCCGCGTCGACGACCTGGCCAGTCCCCGTCGCCCGCGCCTTGATCAGGGCCGCCAGGACACCAACGGCCAGCAGCATCCCGCCTCCTCCGAAATCACCGATCAGATTGAGCGGCACTACAGGGCTGTCCAGGTCGCCGATGGCACCCAACACCCCTGAGATCGCTATGTAATCGATGTCATGCCCCGCTGAAGAGGCATAGGGCCCGTCCTGGCCCCACCCTGTCATCCGACCAAAGACCAAACCGCCATTGGCAGCCAGAGCCTCCGCCGGGCCGACACCGAGACGTTCCACGACGCCGGGGCGGAATCCTTCGATGAGGGCGTCGGCGTCTTCCAACATCCTCAGTACCAGCTGCACACCTTGCTCATGTTTCAGGTCGATCGCGATCGACCGTTTTCCCCGACGATGCAGGTCATATTCGGCAGAGACAAACAACGAACCCGTCCCGAGATCGGCACGTTCGATGAGGATGACGTCGGCGCCCAGGTCGGCAAGGACCATCCCGCAAAAGGGTGCCGGGCCCAGCCCGCCAAGCTCGACAATCCTGACACCCTCAAGTGGCCCTGACATGGGCGCAGGCTAACTCAGCTCAATCTGATTCTTGGGTCGAGCCAGCCGTAGACGACGTCGGCAACGAGATTGAAGAAGATGATCGCCACGGCGGTGACCATCATCCACGCCATCAGCGTGTAGACCTCCCCGCGGTTCAAGGCATCTATGAAGAACTTGCCCATGCCCGGCCAGGCGAAAATCGTCTCCGTGTCCTCCAACAAACCAGCCGGCCAAAGGGTCTATGTCAGAACAGACGGCACCATTTCAGTCGTCCGCGATCTTTTTGAACGCCGGATCAGGACGGTACGGCTCCGGCGAGGATCTCAACAGGAGCGGCGAAGTGGCATGCCGTCAGGTGCCCGAATTGCTCGACGAGTGGCGGAGTCTCCTCGGCACAGATGTCCTGGGCTTTCCAGCAGCGCGTCCTGAAAACGCAACCCGACGGTGGGTTGGACGGATTGGGGACGTCCCCGGTCAGAACGATGCGTTCCCGGCTCTTGGACACTCTCGGGTCCGGGATCGGAACCGCCGACAGCAGCGCCTGGGTGTAAGGGTGGGTAGGGTTCTGGAAGATCTCCTGGCGAGTCCCGATTTCCACGATGTGACCCAGATACATCACGCCGACTCGGTGGGAGATATGGCGCACGATGGAGAGGTCGTGGGCAATGAAGAGGTACGACAGCTCCAACTCGCCCTGGATCTCCTGGAGAAGGTTGATGACTTGCGCCTGGATGGATACGTCGAGAGCCGACACCGGTTCGTCGAGCAGCAGCATTCGCGGGTTGAGGGCGAGGGCGCGGGCAATGCCGATTCGCTGCCGCTGACCACCGGAGAATTCGTGAGGGAACCGGTTGCCGTGCTCCGGTGAAAGCTGAACGAGTCGAAGCAACTCGGCAACTCTTTCAACTCCGCCATCTTCGTAGAGATTGTGGATTCGCAGTGGCTCGGCGACGATCTCCCGCACCGTCATCCTTGGATTCAGCGATGCGTAGGGGTCCTGGAACACGATCTGCAAATCCCGTCGCACCGGACGGAGGTCTTTGCGACTCATTCGGGTGATGTCGACACCCATGAAATCGATTTCGCCCGCCGTCGGCTCCAACAGTCGGATAATGGCACGTGCGGTTGTGGACTTGCCACATCCGGACTCGCCGACGAGCCCAAGCGTTTCGGCGTGGCCGACATCGAATGAGACTCCGTCGACGGCATACACATGGCCAACCGTCTTGCGACGCAAACCCTCTTTGATCGGGAAATGCATCTTGAGGTCCCTGACGCTCAAGACCGGTTGCCCCGTGGCGCCGGTGGCACCGTTGCCCGTGTAAGAGATGTTCTCGGCAGTCATCTACAACTCGATTCCTGTGACAGCCGAGTCACGTTGAATCTCGAGAACTACCTCGTCCGGGAAGTGACAGGCGCTCTCGTGTCCACCGGTGACCTGGACGACTTCAGGAACTTTGGTGCGACACAGTTCCCGGCCTTCCGACATTCGGCATCTCGGGTGAAATGCGCAGCCAGGTGGCAGGTTGATCACCGACGGCGGGTTGCCCGGGATCGGCAGAAGTTTCTCGATCTCACCGGTGACACGGGGAAGGCTCATCATGAGCCCCAGTGTGTAGGGATGGCGAGGGCTGTGGAAGATCTGGTCGACTGTGCCCCGCTCGACGACCCGCCCGCCATACATCACGGCGACACGGTCCGCCATCTCGGCGACGACTCCAAGGTCGTGGGTGATCAACACTGTGGCCGCTCCCGTCTCCTCGGCTGCGATCCGCATGACGTCCAGGACCTGCGCCTGAATGGTGACATCGAGAGCGGTAGTCGGTTCGTCAGCGATCAGCACCGACGGCTTATTGGCCATCGCCATCGCAATCATGGCGCGTTGCCGCATCCCTCCCGAGTACTCATGGGGGTACTGGTCATAACGCCGCGACGGGTTCGGAACACCGACCAATTCGAGGAGATCGATGGTCTGCTTCCGGGCGTCATCCTCACTCAGATCGTCGTTGTGGACGAGAAGCGCTTCGGCGATTTGAAGGCCCACCTTGAAAACGGGGTTCATCGAGGTCATCGGATCCTGGAAGATCATCGCGATTTCCTTGTTGCGGATCTTGCGAAGCTCTTCGATCGGCAACCCGATTATGTTGCGACCCTTGTAGAGAACTTCTCCACGGACGATTCTTCCCGGGGGCATCTGGATGAGACCCAGGGCCGCCATCACCGTGACGCTTTTGCCTGAGCCGGACTCCCCTACGACGCCGAGGGTTTCTCCCGGGTAGACTTCGTAGCTGACTCCATCTACGGCATGTACCACGCCGTCGGGCGTGTCGAACTCCACGACCAAGTCGCGGATTGATAGGACCGGTTCAGTCACTTGACTCTTTGCTTTGGGTCGAGGGCGTCGCGCAAACCGTCACCAACGAAGTTGATACACAGCGCGATCAGGACAATGGTCAACCCCGGGAACGTCGCCAACCACCATTGGGACGTCAACGAGTCCTGACCATCGGCTATCAACACTCCCAGCGCCGGGAATGGCGGCTGCACCCCGAATCCAAGGAAGCTCAAAGCCGCCTCGATCAGGATCGCCGATGCCACGGTCAATGTCGCGTTCACGATGATCGGCCCCATTGTGTTGGGGAGGATGTGCCGGAAGATGATCCGGCTGTCTGACGCGCCGAGGACTTTGGCAGCCTCGACAAATTCCTTCTCCCGCAAACTAAGGAACTCACCCCGAACTATTCGCGCCAACCCGGTCCAGAACAACAACCCGAGAATGAGCGCCACCCGTACCGGGCTCCCCGCTCCAAGGAAAGCCGACAGGACCAGGAGGATCGCCAGGAACGGGACCGTGAGGAAAAGATCGGTCATCCTCATGAGGAGGTTGTCGACCTTGCCGCCGTAGTAACCGGCAACACCGCCGATGACGACACCTATCGCCGTCGACAGGCCGGCAACGATGAAGGCCACGTACACGGAGGTCCTGGTCCCGAAGAGGGTACGGCTGAAGTAGTCCCGCCCGATCTTGTCAGTACCGAAATAATGCTGATCCTGGAACGTTGGAGCCATAGACCGGTTCGGCACGTCGACTTCGGCGAAGTCGTAGGGGGCGATGAAGTCGGCAAACAAGGCGGCACCAAAGACGAGCAGAAGAATGACCAGCGAAGTCATGGCGAGCTTGTGCTGGAAGAATTTCCGGCGCGCCAGTTGCCACTGTGTGAGCGACTGCACCTCCAACCCCTCGAGATGAACAGCCTCGACGGCCGCCGCGGTCTGCAGCTCCTCCAGCTTTTCGTCGTTGCGGGACTTCTGATCAGTCATAGCGAATCCTCGGGTCGAGCCAGCCGTAGACGATGTCGGCGACCAGGTTGGCGATTATCACAGCAACGGCTGTGACCATGAGCCAGGCCATCAAGGTGTAAACCTCACCACGGACGAGGGCATCAATGAAGAACTTGCCCATACCCGGCCAGGCAAAGATCGTCTCGGTGATGACCGCACCGCCGAGGACAGCGCCGAAGCTGAGCGCGGTGATGGTCACAACAGGAATCAGTGCATTACGCAGACCGTGTTTGAGCGTCACCACACGTTCTTTGACACCTTTGGCGCGCGCCGTCCTGATGTAGTCGGAATGGAGCACCTCGAGCATCGACGCTCTCTGGTATCTGCTGTATGTCGCAATCGACACATATGAAAGGGCCACTACCGGCAACACCATGTGTTGGAGCCGATCTATGAAGATATTGTCGGGATTGAACGACGAGATCCCGAACGTATAGAACAGCCTGACCCCAGTTTGCAGGAAGAAGGTCGTCGCCAGCGCCTGCAGGATCAAGGCAAACCAGAAGATGGGAACCGAGAAACCGAAGAAACTGATCGTTGTCGTCGCGTAATCGAAGAAGCTGTATTGTTTCTTCGCCGAGAACACGCCGAGGATCACAGCCAGGACAACAGCGATCAGCTCGGAGACAAATACCAGTTGCATCGTGTTGCCAATCGCTCGTGACAGGTCCGGCCAAATCTTCTGGTTCCCAATGGCGGTAGTACCGAACTGCTCAAAAAATACGTCCCTGAGCCAGAACCCGTATTGGATAAACATCGGGTCGTCGAGGTGTTTCCTATCAACGATGTTCTGGATGGTTTGCTGGCTCACATTTGGTGTGAGCCTGATCTGGGAAATGGGATCGGTGACGAGCGACATCCCGAAGAAGACGAGGATCGTTGCTGCCAAAAGCACGGGAATGCTGTAGAGCAATCGCCTTGCGATGAATGTACCCATGTGTGCCTCTCCGTCCTGCTACGAAGCCTTCCGGTCACTCTAGCCCGACAGTCGCACCCGAGGGACGCCGTCGTGACATTCGTGTAGGTAGTGAAGAGGGGGCCGCCTTGCGGCCGCCCCCTCTTCGTAATCAGCTAACGCTGGGCTGGATCAACCCCCGGCGGGGATGATCGGCTCGGCGCTTGTGATGAGCTGCTCCTTGTACGAGAAATCGGGAAGGATGGTGTAAGCACCCTCCAGAATGGCCGCACCAATTAGACCGTTGGCAAACAGGTTGCCATCCGGCTCGAAGGAGTTCATCGACAAAGGCTGCTGGTCAGCACCAAACGTGATCAGGTCTTTACCTGCCCACGCACCGATGTTCCAGAAAGGCCCGATCTGCGTCGCGTTGTCCTTTGGACCCGAAATTTCGGCATTCCAAGCGAAGAACGTTGGCTTCTGGTACAGCGGGATAGACGGAACGTCCTCCAGGTAGAGGGCGTCAGCCTGGTTGTACAGAGCGGCACGGGCGGCCGGGTCGACCTCCGTGTCAGTTGCACGTACAAGCTGCTCCACCTCATCGTTGCAGTAACGAGTCACGTTGATGTCACCGAAACCACTCGGGGCTCCACCTTCACAGTAGTAAATGGTGTTTCCGCCGGCGGGGTCAGGTGAACCGACCCATGCGAAGTTGAAGATCTGCCAGACAGTCGAGTCACCAAAGATGAACTCGTCCGCGAAGACTTCTGATGCGGGACCGAAGGCCGCATTGACCTCGATACCAATTTCCGCAAGGTTGGCCTGAGCAAGAGCGAACTGCAGCTCTCGACCTTCGTTACCGGCCGTAGTGGCCCAGTCGAAGGACACGCGCTGTCCGTCACACTCATACACTCCGTCAGAACCCTTGGTGCACCCGTTGTCGGTGAGGTAAGCCTCCGCCGCTACAGGGTCATATGAGTACTGGGCGAAGTGATCTTCGTAGTTGCTGCTCGTGTTGAGCCAGATCGTGTTACCAAGTGGGACCGCATCTGGCACAATCGGACGAATGATGGCCTCGACGATCGCGTCCCGGTCGATACCGGTGGCGATGGCCTGACGGACGAACTTCTGCGAGAGCAGTGGGTCGTCAATATTCAGGTCGACATGTTCCCATACGGGACCGAGACCGGATTCCCACTCAACACCTTCTATGGCGTCGACTTCTTCAAGCAGCGTCACTTGAGGCTGCGGATAGAAGGCGTCGATCTCCTGTCCACGAAGCGCCTGGACCTGCGTCTGGGAATCTTCGATAAACACGATGTTGATGTCCTGAACATCACCGAGAGGTGCGCCGGAGGCGCGTTCTTCCGATGCCCAGTAGTTGGCGTTCCGCTCGAGAACGATGCGCTCGTCTTTCACCCATTCCACCATCGTGAATGGGCCGGAACCCAGAGTGATGATGTCGTCCCAAACCTCATTGAAGGGCTGGCCCTCCAACGCGTGCTTGGGAAGGACTTGACTGAACAGGGTCTGCCATGGGGCATACAACTCAGTGAACTGGGCAATGAAAGTCTTGGGATCAACGACTTCATAACCCGACATCTTGTTGTAACCCTCACGGGTACCGATGTCCAGCTGGTCATTCATGATGGTTTCGAACGTAAACGCAAAGTCATCTGCGGTTACGGGCGTTCCATCGGCCCAGGCTGCATCAGGGTGAATGTTGTATTTCACACAGAATGCATCCGGGCAGTCACCTTCGACGGGCGGCGGTGCCGTCGTCGAAGTGGTTGGCGCTGCGGTGGTTGTCGTACCCCCCTCAGTCGTAGTCGTGTCTCCGGGGTCGCTGTCACCACAGGCGGCAGCTACCAGAGCGAATACGGCGAGGAGCGACATCCATCGAATGGCGCGCTTGGTGCGCAGGGCTCGCACTATTTTCTTCCTCCCTTTTGGCTTACTTTGAAGGATCCGAGCAGGAAGCTCTTCACCTCAGACCTTCGTCCGACGATATCGAAAAAGTCGGAGAAGGGCCGCCGGGAATATATCCCGGTATCCGACAAAGGTAAAGCAGTGCGACGGCAAAACCAAACGCTGTGGTCGGGATTACGTCAATCTAACGCGACATTTCGGCTGGATTGGGCAACAACCTCATGCTTTTGGATACTCGTCGAGATCACGGCCTGGATGATCGCAGCGACAGGTAATGCCAGGATAATTCCGATGCCGCCGAGCACCGCACCCCCGATGATTATGGCCGCCACCGAGATTGCCGGATGTAATGACATGGTGCGTTTGGTGATACGCGGAGAAATCACAAAATTCTCGAGCTGTTGGTAAGCCACGAAGAAAGCGATTACCCATAGGGCAGTACCCCCGTCGACGGTGAGCGCCACGATTGCGGGCAACGTCGCGGCCAGGTACGTGCCCACCACCGGGATGAACTGGCTGAGCACCCCAACCCAAATTCCGAGCGGGACGCTGAACGGGACTTTGAAGGCAGTCAATAGCAGCGCCGTGATCGTGCCGCTTATGACGGCGAGAATCAGTCGCGAATAGATATAGCCACCCATCTTTTCAACGGCGGTGTCCCAAATCGACATGGCGTCTCTCTGATGTTCTTCCTTGAGGATGGAGAGGACCGACCGCTGCAGTTGTGGGAGCTCGGCGACCATGTAGAAGGCGAAGAGGGCGACGGTGATGGCGAAAAAGATCAACCCAAAGATGGTCGACCCCAGACCGACCACGCCGCCGAGCACGCTTCCGGCATTGTTGTTCAGCCAGTCCTGGATTGCGGTCGCTTGATTTTCGATTCCACCCTGGGTGAACTCGAGACCGAACCAGTCGTTGAGGAGGTTGGCGATCGTCTCGAAGTATTCGGGTATCGAGTCGATGAGATCGGCGAGCTGACTCACGAGAAGAGGAATCAAGGCGATGGCAAATACGGCGACGAGTATGAACGCGACAAGAAACACCAGCCCGGTTGCAGCGCCGCGTGACCAACCCTTCTTGGCCAGGGTATGGACCGGCGGTTCGATGGCGATGGCGACGAAAACCGCCACAAAAACCATGAACAACAGATTCCTGATCCGATAGGCGAACCACAACGCCGCCGCCACACTGAGCAGGACAATGACGATCGAGAGAATCTTTCGCTTCAGATCGCGATCGACACCCGGAATGAGGGTATCGATGTCGGGGGTCTCCGGTGGTTTCGCCATTGGCGGGTCAGACTAGATACGACGACGACTCTCGTAAGAGCTTCTACGCTGGCAATCTTCCGAAATGCGAAAGGTCATAGTTTGAGTTTCGACATCGTGTGGTCCCCGAGCGCTGAGCGTGCTGCTGCTACCAACACCGCTCGCTTCATGGATCTTCACGATATTGGCGAATACCGGGCTCTTCTCACCCGATCGGCCCAAGATCCTGAGTGGTTTTGGGAAGCCGTCGTCGAATTCCTTGGTCTCGAATTCGATCCGCCCTACAAGTTCGTCCGGGATACATCCCGAGGACATGCCTGGGCAACCTGGTTCGTCGGGGGCGGGTTCAACATTAGTCTCGCTTGTGTCGATCGATGGCAGGATGAGCCCGATCGAATCGCAGTGCGCTCTGAGAAGGAGTCAGGCGAAATCCGGGAGCTGACGTTCGGCGAGCTACACGACCTGGTTGGCAAAACGGCGGGGGCGCTTCTCTCCTTGGGCGTGGAGCCTGGCGATGCCGTCGCCGTATATCTGCCCATGGGTGAGGAGGCGGTTGTCTCCCTGTTGGCCGTTGCCCGGATCGGCGCCATGTTCATCCCGGTGTTCTCGGGTTACGGGGCCGAAGCGGTCGCCACCAGGCTCGAGGATCCGAAGCCACGGGTTTTAATTTGTGCCAACGGATTTCAGCGACGCGGGCAACTAATTCCCATGAAGGAAGTTGCTGACTCGGCCATCGAACAGACCGGCGGCATCGACCATGTCCTGATAGTGGACTACACGGAACGGGCCGCCACTCCAGCTTTGCCGGGCCGCGATGTCTGGTGGCATGATGTCGTGCCCAACGCTGCTCCAGCGGGACCGGTCCCGACTTACTCCGAGGACCCCGTCCTCCTCGCCTATACATCCGGCACCACGGGCAGACCAAAAGGGGCCGTTCACGTCCAGGCCGGGCTAACCGTCAAGATCGCCGAAGAAGGAGCCTTCCAGCTAGACGTCCAAAGAGATGATGTGCTGATGTGGGCCACGGACATGGGATGGATCATGGGACCCTGGATGGTGATTGCCGGCCTTGCCAACGGCGCGGCCATCGCAACCTATGACGGTGCCCCTAACTATCCCGGGCCGGATCGTATCTGGGCGGTCGTGGAGGATCTGGGCATCACGGTTCTCGGCCTCTCCCCCACCCTCGTCCGTGCGCTGCAGCCTCATGGCGTCGGTGAGGCGAGAAAACACGACCTTTCAAAACTCAAGACCTTCGGCTCGACAGGTGAGCCCTGGAATCCCGAGCCGTGGCGATGGCTCTTCGAGGAAGTGGGCGAAGGCACCAGGCCGATTGTCAACATTTCCGGAGGGACCGAGGTCGGAGCGTGCATTCTCTCCGCCAACCTCCTTCAGGGGATCAAGCCCACTGCCCTCGGTGCCCCGTCTCTAGGAGTCGACGCCGATGTCTATGACCCGGAGGGCAGGCCGATCCGCGGCGATGTTGGTGAATTGGTGATCAGGGGATCGTGGCCGGGGATGACACGAGGATTCTGGAAAGAGCCGGAGCGCTACATCGAGACCTATTGGTCTCGTTTCGCCGACACCTGGGTGCATGGTGATTGGGCGTCGGTCGACGAGGACGGCTTTTGGTATCTGCATGGCCGTTCCGACGACACCCTGAACATTGCCGGGAAACGTATCGGCCCGGCCGAGATCGAGTCCGTAGCCGTGGCCGATCCCTCCGTGGTGATGGCGGCAGCCATCGGCCTGCCTGACGAGGTCAAGGGCGAGAGCATCGGCCTGTACCTGGTTCCCGCACCAGGGGTGGAACCCGACGATGACCTCACAGCCACCATTTCCGAAACAGTCGCCAAGACGTTGGGCAAAGCGTTCCGGCCTTCACGAATCCGGTGGGTTTCAGATCTACCCAAGACCAGGTCGGCAAAGATCATGCGGCGGGTCGTCAAAGCCATCGCACTGGGACAGGACCCCGGCGACCTGACCGGCCTGGAGAATCCAGAGAGTCTGAAAGGTCTGAGCTAGGTTCGTCGCACACACAGTTGTGATCGGAGAGACATGGCGCCAATGCGCTATATCGTCAATGATGTTCCTGAGTCGATCGAGTTTTTCGTCGACCAGCTTGGATTCAAACTCGAACAGCAATTCGGGCCGGCAATGGCAATTCTCAAGGGCGACGACATCAAACTCTGGCTTGCCGGACCTCCGGCGTCCGCTTCACAACCCATGCCGGACGGAACTTCACCTTCGCCCGGGGGGTGGAATCGATTAGTGGTGATCGTCGACGATATCGAAGAAATGGTCACCAGGCTCAAGGCAGCCGGCACCACTTTCCGGAACGAGTCATTCCAGGGACCAGGAGGCACACAAGTTCTTTGCGAAGACCCGTCTGGAAACCCGGTCGAACTGTTTCAACCCGTGGCCTGAACCAACCCGATGTAACGCTCGGGCAGCTAGACAGGGGGCTCGGGGTCGTACTGGATCGCCTTCTTGACATCCCGGGCGCGCTCCTCGGAGTGAAGTCGTTTAACCAGGTGTAGCGCCATGTCGATTCCTGCTGAGACTCCCGAAGCCGTGATCACCTCTCCTGAGTCGACGAAACGGTCGTCTGGCCTGACCTCGATTGTCGGGTCCAATTCCTGAAGCACCTCGAGCTGGGACCAGTACGTTGTGGCAGGTCGGTTCGCCAGCAGACCGGCATCGGCGAGCACCAGCGACCCGGTGCAGACTGACGTGATCAGCGTGCCTTCGTCTTTGAGTCGGTTCAGCCATGCTCCCACGGTGGAGTCGCCGAGGTAGCGGCGGGTGCCAAAGCCCCCAGGAAAGACAATCACGTCGGCTTGCCCCATCTCTGCCACTGGCCGATCGGTGACGATCTGCATCCCTTTGGCACAGGTGACCGTCGGTCCGTCGAGGCTAGCGCTAAACACATCGACGCCATCATCAGGCCATTGCAACTGCCACATGCGAAGGACCTCCCACGGACCGACCATGTCGAGTTCTTCCATGCCATCGAAGCAAATCAGTGCGATCTTCATCTCGGTGGCATTCTCGCTCCGGCGTCGAGCCGGATGACTTCGCCGTTGAGCATCGGGTTCTCGACGATCGACTGCACGAGATGGGCGAAGTCGGCTGGTGTCCCCAGACGCTGCGGAAACACCGAAAGTTGCGCGAGTGCATCCTTCAACTCCTGGGGCGCTTGGGCCAGCAGCGGTGTGTCCATGATTCCCGGGGCAACAGTGACAACACGGATTCCAGCACCGGCGAGGTCGCGGGCGACGGGCAACGTCATTCCTACCACTCCGCCTTTCGACGCCGAATACGCCGCTTGACCGACCTGGCCCTCAAATGCAGCGATGGACGCAACATTGACGATGACTCCCCTCTCCCCATCTTGTCCCGGCTCATTGCCGGCCATTGCCCCGGCGACCGTTCGGATCATGTCGAACATCCCGATCAGGTTGATCGATATGACTTTCTTGAAGAGATCCAGATCGAAGAGTGTGCCGTCGCGACCCAGCATTCGCTGAGCGGGTGCTATCCCGGCGGCATTCACCAACACATCGACGTGACCGAAGGCGGCCACGGCGCCCGCAACTGCGGCCTTGACATCGCCGGCTACGGACACGTCACAGTGGAGGTATCGCGAATTCGCCCCAAGCTGTGTGACGGCCCGCGACCCGGCGTCGTCATTGATGTCCGCCAGGACCACGGAGCCACCCGCGCCCACGATCCTCATCGCTGCCCCCAGACCGAGGCCGGAAGCACCCCCGGTCACCAATGCGATTGACCCTTCCAGTTTCATTGCCACCTCTCACAAGACAGGTGGCGACGGTACCAGTGGTAGCCATCCCATCCTGCTGATATGGGGTCAATGATCGGTGTCTTCGACTCGGGTATCGGTGGTCTGAGCGTGCTCCGGGACATGATCCCGTATTTTGAAGACGACCAGATCGTATATGTCGCCGACCGCGCCAATGCCCCGTACGGGACCCGGTCGCTCCAGGATGTCCAGGACTTGAGCCATCACATCGCGAGTCGGCTGATCGGGCTGGGCGCGTCCACGGTCGTTGTGGCCTGTAACACTGCCTCCGCCGGCGCCCTGACGAGCCTAAGGACCGATTTTCCCTCGATCTCATTCGTGGGGATGGAACCTGCAGTCAAACCTGCGGCAGCCGCGACCAAAACAGGAATTATCGGCGTGCTCGCCACCGAAGTCACGTTCCAGGGAGAGCTTTTCGCCAGCCTCGTCGATCAGTACGCAGGCGATCTCGAGATTCTGATGAGAGTCGCTCCAGAGTGGGTTCAGATGGTGGAAAGAGGTGTCGTCGACAGCACGGAAACAGAGCTCCTGGTGTTGAAACACGTCGAACCGTTGATCGAAGGGGGCGCCGACACGCTGGTCCTGGGGTGCACGCATTTCCCGTTCCTTGCTGCTTCGATTCAACGGATCGCTGGCGAAGACGTCACGATCATCGACCCGGCGCACGCGGTTGCGCGCCAGGCTGACCGGATCCACGACCAACGATCCGGTTCAAAAGGTCTGCAGGCCCTCGTCAGCGGTGACATGGCGGAATTTCAAATACTGAGTCGGGACCTGGCCGGCATAACATTCTCCGGAGGAGTCCTACCCTTGGATGGGATGAGTCTTTCCACCGCTAAAACCCGATGAACCCGATTACCGCGCTCTGGAGTCGACCCGGCCTCCGGCTGGCAGGAATCGGAAATCATCAAACCCACGATCCGGGCGTGGGTCCGGATCGCTATGACCGCGCACTCGAGCTCCTTGCCGTGTCAAAGTGCAAGATGGCCTTTGCCTCATTCACCTTCGATATAGACGAGGCGGGTTCGGTAGTCGTGATTCCGGAAGGTATCGACACAGAAGGTCTGGTCGATCCCGATTCGGAGCTCCCGATCCCGGAAGGTGTGCTCCTCGACGACTCCCGTGAGACCTGGCGGAACACGGTGGAGAAGGCACTCGGGGCAATTGACGCCGGCGACATTCAAAAGGTCGTCCTCTCGCGCCGGATCCGGGCAGAGATGAGCCGGCCCGTCGACCCCTATGCCGTCGCCAGGAGACTCGAGAAACATCAGACTCGCAGCCATGTCTTCCTCGTCGAAGGGCTCGTCGGCGCCAGCCCGGAGCTTCTTCTGAGATTTGACCGCGGTCACGTCACTTCGATACCGCTAGCGGGGTCGGCGGATGGCGCCGGTCACCGGCTCGATACCCCAAAGGTCGCGGTGGAGCACAAGCTGGCGGCCGACTCTGTTGGCGAGGCCCTCGATCGGGCCGGTGTCACATTCAGCCGGGGCCGACCCGAGATAATCGACTTTGAAGACTTGCGTCACCTTGCTACGAAGTTCTCCGGGACCGCACCCGGCGGAACCACCTTTTCCGAGGTCCTTCGTGAACTGCATCCGACCGCAGCGGTCGCCGGGACACCACGCGATCGCGCAATGGACTCGATCCGTGACCTCGAAGCGAGTCCCAGAGGTCGCTATTCCGGGCCGGTCGGCTGGTTCGACAATTCGGGCAATGGTGAGTTTGCCATCGCGCTCAGATGCGGAACGTTCGAGGGGCACACCGTGGAAATGAGGGCGGGCGCCGGGATCGTGGCCGGATCCGACCCCGATGCCGAGCTCGAGGAGACGAACTGGAAATTCGCACCGATGCTCGAGGCGCTGGATCTGTCAATCCAGGTCTGACAGGACACGACGAGCCACGTCATCGAGTCCGGCCCGGATCGCGATATCGTCCTCCCGCGAGACCGGGACGTGCACCAACGACGGTGCCCCGACAGTCATCGCCGATTCGATCGCCCCTTTTAGCCCTTCGAGCGACCGTACCCGTTCGTAGTGAAGATCGTAGAAGGCCGCCAGGTCACCGAGGTCGCGATCGTGCGGTGTCACAAACAGCCTCTCGAACTCCGGAGCATGAACAGACTGCGGGAGGAGGTCGAACAATCCGCCACCATTGTTGTCGACCACCACAAAGACGACGGGGTGAAGAACGTCCGACAAAAACCCATTTGCGTCGTGGAGGAACGAGAGGTCCCCAACCATCGCCACCGTGCCGATGTCGCCACGTGCCACACCAAGGGCGGTTGAGACAAAGCCGTCGATCCCCGATAGCCCGCGGTTCGCTCGGACCGGTCCAGGGCGGCGCAGAAACGCGTCCACATCACGCACCGGGAGAGAAGAGCCCACTACCAGCGAATCCCATGCGACATCATTGAGTGAATGTGCCACACCGGGCCCGGTTGGGACGTGCGACTCCAGAATCGGCCCCATTGCGGCACCCATTGCGTCTTGATATGACTGCCAGGTGGCGACAAGCGATCCGTCGGAAATGCCGTTCCATTGCCTCAAAGCCTCAACCGGGTCGGCTCGCATGCCCTGAGACATGGTCCCGCTGGGATCGCTGTGCCGTCCCCACCGGTCAATATGGACGACCGGGACCCCGACCTCCTCCGCCAACGCATGGAGGCGGCTACTCGGGCCTGATTGACCCACAACCACGACCCCTGTGGGTTGCAGAGGCTCAGGGACCCCGGCAACCAATATGTGGTGATAGAGGTAGAAGCCTTGCGATTCCCTGCCCATCGACAACGCGGTCGCCAGGAGCGGAATTTCTCTGACCGCTGCGACCGCCTTCAAGCCAGCGACGTCGTAGCTGCCGCGGCCGGCGATGACGACAGGTCGAGTCCCCAGGTCTGTCGCCCAGGACGGATCAGGTGGTTCCGCAACCCAAGGAGCGACCCAGGGTTCGCCCCCACCACTGCCATCTGTGGCGTGGTCGTATTTTGCGCTACTGACTCGACCGTCCCCACTCACCGGAACAGTCGGTTCGCGAAATGCGACATTGAGGTGAACCGGCCCCGGGAGGTCATGCTCTCCGAGCGCCGAACCGACTGCCGCCGAAACTGAACGACGCCACAAACTGTTGGCGTCCGACCCATCGGGAGCTTCAAGAGCCACCGTCGCACGCACGAACTCGCCGAAAATCCCCGGTTGGACCATGGTCTGGTTGGCGCGTCGCGCCACCAAGTCGGCGGGACGGTCGGCGGTCATCATGATCAAAGGGACCGCCGAGGCGTCGGCTTCAACAACCGCCGGCATCAGGTTGGCCACGGCGCTGCCTGAGGTTGTTACGACCAGCGATGGTGATCCGGTCACCAGAGACCTCCCGAGCGCTCTGAATGCTGCCGATCTCTCATCGAGATGGACCACGAGCTCGATTTCGCCGTGTTCAACCAGGGCTATCACCAATGCAGACGAGCGCGAGCCCGGCGCCATCACTGCAAAGCGAACGCCGTGGCGGGTGAGCTCGTCGACGATGACTCTTGCCATAGCCGTGCTCGGATTCGGGTGGCTCATGTGAGGACTTCCGCAGCTGCGCGCAAGCGCCGCAACATATCCGATGCCCGATCGCGGTCCGGCCTCCACCTCTCCAGAAGCTGGGGGTCTGGTTCCGGTCTTCGCACCTCTAGGTACCCGTCAAATGCGACCAGCGGCGACAGTGTGGGATCACCCTGTAGAAGGGAGACTGTTCCCAGACCGCACGCGTATGGCAGGTCGTCGAGTAGCGATGCTGCGAGCAAACCGGGATAGATGCCTACTGACGTCTCCAGCGCCGACGAGAGGACAACAGGAAGGCCTGATCGCCTGGCGAGTTCAAGGACCCGTGAAACCCCACCCATGGGCTGTACTTTGATCACCAAGACGTCAGCCGCGCCGGTCTCGGCAACTTTCAAAGGGTCGGGCTCGAGACGGACGAGCTCGTCGGCGGCAAGCGGGATGGCTACACGACTACGCAATTCGACCATTTCCTCGATTGTGGCGACAGGTTGTTCGACGTATTCGAGGTCAAACCTCTCCAACCGATCCAAATGCTCCACTGCCTCATCGACGGTCCATGTGGCATTTACATCGATCCTGATCCTGCCACCCGGCCCTAGTGCTTCCGCAACGGCATCGAGGCGCTCCTCATCCTGCTCGGGAAAGCTCCCCGGATCGCCGACCTTCACCTTGGCGGTGCTCGCCCCTGACTCATACACCAACGCCTTCGCCACCTCGGGGCTAACCACCGGGATGGTGACATTGACGGGAATGCGATCTCGGGCTGGTTCCGGCAAGAAGGCACAGGCTGACTCGAGCGCCGCTGCCAACCACCTGCTCGCCACCAACGGCGAGTATTCGGGAAAGGGAGAGAACTCCCCCCAACCCGATGGGCCCCGAATCAAGACAGCTTCCCGATGATCAACCCGCCGAAATCGATATCGCATCGGTATGCGCACTGGATGCAGCTCCAACGACTCGAGCAGGGCGTTCATTGGCCCTGTTCGATTCTGATGTATTCGATCAGCCTCTCGAGTTGGTCATCATTGAGGCTGGTGCTGAATGAGGGCATCCTCCCCCGCCCCGCAGTGATGGTCATTCGCAGAAATTCGTCTGATTGATCGGCGGCGTTTGAACCAGGACCCAGCGGTGGTCCAATTCCGCCCGAGAGATCCGTAGCGTGACAATTCGAACACAACTGCAGGAATATCTCTTCACCTGTGGCGTTCTCATCCGGTTTGCCCACGCAGGCCGAACTCAGCAATACGAGCGCCAGAAACGCCGCGACTCTGATCACCCGGCCGATTCTCCCGAATCCCGATCTTTCAGTCGGTCGGCCAATTTCCGAAGCTCCTGTGACCGATCCAACGTTGTGACGAGCACGCCATCTTCGGTCTCGACGACCGCGACATTATCCAAACCGATGACGATCACAGGTCGCGAAGAGGCATTTATGTATGAGCCATTTACGTCTCCTACGACAACCCGCCCCATGACCGCATTCCCAGCATCGTCTTTTTGCGATGCTGCCCAAACCGACTTCCACGAACCCACATCTGTCCAACCTGCATCAAGGGGAACTACGAAACCGTCTCGCGTCTTTTCCATCACCGCCTTGTCGAACGGTTGGGCGGGAACGTCGAGAAAATCGTCGGTGAGTCGCACCACGCTGCCGACGTCACGAGGGATCGCCGCTTCGACTCCCGCGACAATGTCGGGGCAATAGGCGCGGGCCTCAGCGAGGATTCTTCCGGCTGTCCCGATGAAGATCCCGGCATTCCACAGATATTCGCTGTCATTGGCCAGTTCAGCCGCAACGTCGCTCTCGGGCTTTTCCACGAAACGTTGAATGGCATACCCGCCGTTGCGTGGCTCACCCTTTTGGATATACCCGAAACCGGTCTCCGCATGGTCAGGAACGACGCCAAGAGTTCCGATCCCGCCTTTTCTTGCCAATGCAATGGCCTCTGAAACTGCCGCCACAAAAGCATCTTGGTCAACCACCAGGTGGTCCGAAGGAGTCACCACCATCAAGTGTTCGGAAGGAATCAGTAGCGCAGCGGCAACGATCGCGGCCGCGGTATTCCGGCCCTGGGGCTCGAGAACGACATCCACCGCTAGATCGCCTGCACCGGCTTGAGTTTCGCTGAGATATCTTGCTCCGGTCACCGCAAGTGGACGCGTGCTACCCGGAATGGCCATGACCCTGGACAGGGTCTTCTCGTATAGCGTTCCTGAACCCAGCAGATCCAGGAACTGCTTTGGCTTGGATTCCAGTGACTTGGGCCACAGTCGGGTCCCGGAACCACCCGAAAGGATTACTGGTCGAACATCGTTCACCGGGTCACGGTACTAAGTCGCACCGCATGACCAGGCACGCATCGTCAGTCGATTGTGCCGATCGAAATGTGACCGCACTCTGTGCAAATGTGACGGATGATGCCAATTCCGCCCGCGGCAACCACGTATTCGTGATCATGCTGCGGCCGCCCCCTCACAAAAGCAGCCCGCACGGCTCCCATGATCCCGCCCTTTTCTGAGGCGCCGGCCAGCACAGGCTCTGGAGAAGTGTCAGGCGAGCGAGAGTCAACGTCGTCGTCGCCGACATCTCCTTCGTCTTCGAAGGCCCCGAGGTCGACCACAAATCGCTTGCTGGGCTCTTCATTGACCGGTGAAATCGGCGGTGGAACGTCTGATTCGAAAGCCGCAGAAGCGTCGGCAACGTCGGCAAGGACGGCTGGAGTGTCCGCCGGCTCGAGGTGCTTGGGCTCAGCGGGCTCTTCTGGTTCGGGGGCAAATGTGGAATCCCGGAAAGTCGCAGCCTCCTCGGGCGAGGCAACATCTGCAGGCTCTTTAGGCTCCGATGAATCCGATGACCCGGGTGTGATCCAGGGAACCGTCTCTTTGAAGACGGATTCGACGGCAAGATCCTGGTCCAGGCCCTCTTCCGGGTAGTCAGCTGGCGGGGGCGGTGTTGATCTATCCGATGCAGGCGCGTCAACTTCATGTCCCTCGGCTGCCGGGGCTTCGACCCGACCGACGTCTGGAGAATGGGTGTCTGGCGGCGACGCGGCTACTTCGCCAGCAGCAATTGGCTCCTCGATCGCAGCAGGCTCTACCGGCACAGGCTCGACGACTTTCGGTGACGCAGGTGGTGCCGCGGGCACGGCGGCCCTTGCTGCACCTGCGACCGGCGCTTGTTCGAACGCGGATCCGCCTGAGGAACCGGACTCTAGATTCTGGACCATTGCCGACCTGAGCTCAGTGATTCTCGATGGCTTGGTCCCGGCACGGGAACGACGGTTGGCCACAATCCTGCGGGGGAGCGTCATAGTTCGATATCGAGCCCAGACGTTCGCCATCTTCTCGACGCCCCGGTACGCAAAGTCGACCGGCTCATCGGCGATAAATGTCACTTCCTCGCTACCCAGCGCGAGCGAAAAGGCGTTGGCTATTAGCCGGTCGGCCCGGACATCCACCAACGACCATCGGCCGAGCGACTCGCCTTGGAGCAACAGTTCTGTCTGGTTGTTCTCGATGAGCACAACCGCCGGCACTCCGGGATGATCGAGATCCGGGATTTTGATCTGTCCAGTGAACTTCAACTTCGCTAATCCCTCCTGGGCGGGCTCTCCTCCCAGCGAGATCGCATCCATAACGATCCCACCGATCAACACATTGTCAAGTCGGATTCAAACGTAATCCTCGAGAGGTGGGCAAGCGCAAATGAGGTTGCGGTCGCCGCCAACGCCGTCTACCCGACCGACTGGCGGCCAATACTTGTCGCGGCGCAATGAATCTAACGGGAACACCGCGAGATTTCTGCTGTACGGGTGTCCCCAGGTCTCAACAACGAGGTCCTCGGCAGTGTGAGGAGCGTTGATCAGCGGATTATCGTCCCTCGGCCACTCCCCCGCCGCGATTCTGTCTGCTTCGCCCTTGATCGACACCATTGCGTCGCAGAATCGGTCCAACTCTGCCAGGCCCTCTGATTCGGTCGGCTCGACCATCAATGTTCCGGCGACCGGGAACGAAAGAGTCGGGGCGTGAAAGCCGTAG
Organism: Acidimicrobiia bacterium; assembly: GCA_041751055.1. Taxonomy (GTDB): domain Bacteria; phylum Actinomycetota; class Acidimicrobiia; order Spongiisociales; family ZC4RG35; genus MA-ANB-1. Next base: position 155,817 of record JBGSYD010000015.1, read on the forward strand.
TCCGCAAGACGTTTCGCCACGTCTTCGGCCGTAACCCCGGATTCCTTGGTCAGGGGTCGGAGATCGAGAATGCACTCGTGGGCGACGTGACCGTTTTCTCCCGTGTAGAGAACGGGGAAATGGGGGTCGAGCTTCTTGGCCAGATAGTTGGCCGACAGGATTGCGATCTTGGTTGCTCTTCTCAAACCATCCGGGCCCATCAGCCGGATATAGGAATACGGAATAGGGAGGATCCCCGCTGACCCGTAGGGCGCCCCCGAGATCGGACCCACGCCAGTTTCGGGACCTGCACCTTCGACGAGCGGATGATTGGGGAGGAATGGCGCCAGATGGCTTTTCACCCCAATGGGGCCAACTCCGGGGCCCCCGCCACCATGGGGAATCGTGAAGGTCTTGTGCAGGTTCAAATGGCTGACATCGGCGCCGAACTCTCCCGGCTTTGCCACTCCGACGAGGGCATTGAGATTGGCACCGTCCACATATACCTGACCACCGAAATCATGGACGATTTGACAGAGCGTCGTTATTCCCTGCTCGAACACCCCGTGGGTGGATGGGTAGGTCACCATCGCACAGGCCAAACTTGCCGCGTGAGCCTCCGCCTTGGCACGCAGGTCATCGAGATCGACATTTCCCGAGTCATCGGTCTTGACGACTACGACTCGCATACCAGCCATGACTGCCGATGCGGCATTCGTCCCGTGTGCTGACGCCGGTATCAAACAGATATCGCGTTCTCCCTCCCCGTTTTCGCGGTGATACGCCCGGATGGCAAGCAGTCCTGCCAGCTCGCCTTGCGATCCCGCGTTCGGCTGTATCGAAACCGATTCGTAGCCAGTGATCGCGGCAAGATATCCCTGAAGTTCTCCAATTAGCTTGTGGTAACCGCCGGCCTGTTCGACGGGTGCGTAGGGATGAATCCCGGCGAACTCGGGCCAGGTGATCGGGATCATCTCCGAAGTGGCGTTCAGCTTCATCGTGCACGAACCCAGCGGGATCATGGAGCGATCGAGGGCCAGGTCGCGATCGGCGAGGCGCCGCAGATAGCGAAGCATCTCGTGTTCGGATCGATAAAGGCGGAAGACAGGGTGCGTCATGAAGTCGGATTTGCGTAGTAACGGCTCACTCAACCCATTCAGATCGCCAGAGTCCTTCCTCTCAGCGGCAAACGCCTCCAGAAGGGTCTCGACCGTGCCCTCATCCGATACCTCATCAAAGGCAATTCGAATCAGATCGGCGTCGACGACGCCGACATTGATCCCGGATCGGACCGCAGCGGTGGCCAGGTCTCTGGCCCTGCCGCCGGTCTTCACAGTGATCGTGTCGAACCAAGAATCGTTGAGCAACTCGAATCCCGACCCGGTCAGGGATTCGGCGGTGATGGTCGCCAGGCGATGGGTCTCGGTGGCTATGGCACGCAGCCCCTCGGCTCCGTGCCAGCACCCGTAAAAGCCAGACATAACGGCCAACAAGACCTGTGCGGTGCAGACATTGGAAGTGGCCTTCTCCCGTCGAATGTGTTGCTCACGTGTCTGCAGGGCCAGCCGGAACGCCGTTCTCCCCGATGAGTCATGTGAGACACCTACAAGCCGACCCGGAAGAGATCGAACATACTGGTCCCGTGTTGCGATGAATCCAGCATGGGGACCGCCGTAACCAAGCGGGACACCAAAGCGCTGTGCCGACCCGACTGCGATGTCAGCACCCCATTCCCCGGGTGGGACGAGAAGGGTCATCGCCAGAAGGTCGGTTGCGACCGCCACAACGGCTCCGGCAGTTTTGAACCTGGAGGCAAGCTCTGTGTAATCCGTGACCAGGCCAGTTGTTCCCGGATACTGGAAAAGAACCCCAAAGGCATCGCCCGGATCGGCGTCAGTGGCGAGCATGCGGACTTCCACCCCGATGGCATCGGCCCGCGTTCTGACTACGGCCAGTGTTGGCGCATGGCATTCTGGGTCGACATAAAACACGTTGCGATCGTGGTTCGAAAGGCGCCGGCACATGGCCATCGCTTCGGCTGCAGCGGTCGGCTCGTCCAGCAGCGAGGCGTTGGAAACATCGAGGCCCGTCAGGTCCGAAACCATTGTCTGAAAATTGAGAAGCGCTTCAAGGCGGCCCTGGGATATCTCCGGCTGATACGGCGTGTAGGAGGTGTACCAAGCGGGATTCTCGAGCACGTTTCTCTGGATGACCGGAGGCGTGACAGTGTCGTGATAACCGAGCCCGATGAGGGACGTGACCCGCCGGTTTTCTGACGCCAGAGCCTGAAGTCGGTTGACCACCTCGACTTCCGACAACGCAGGGGGCAGGTCGAGTTCCTCGTCGTGGATACTGGGCGGGACTGTTTGCTCGATCAGCTCATCGAGCGAGGCAACGCCCACAGTTGCCAGCATCTTTTCGACTTCATCGGGACCGGGCCCGATGTGACGCTGCGAGAAGGTTTCGTTTGGATTGGGCATGGGATTCCTATGATCTACAGCCCTCCACTGTCGGCTTGACCTTCAGCGTCGCCTCCTCTGAACGGTCCGCAGGCCTGAGAGATTCGGAGGTAGTTGCCCCTTCGGCGTCCGTTGAGGACTCTCCCGTTCAGCGTCTATGGCTCAACCATCTTAGGTCGTCTTCGAGGTTGGCCACGGGCACCCTGGTTTGGGTCAGATGTTCGCGCTGCCCGGGGGCAGGCTGACCACCAGAACCGGCAATTGAGCGTGGTCCAGGATGTACGAAACTCTGTGACCGTAAAACGGTCTATTGGTCAGTGATCGGGCGGCAGTCCCGAGCACCAGAAGATCAAAAGCGCCGGAGTTGGCAAACCATACGATTTCCTCCTCAGCATTTGGTGCGACCCGCACCCCGGTCTCGACTGCAACTCCAAGACGCTCCCCGAAGGCAGCCGCGGTGCTCACCATCTCCTGTCCAGCACGCAGCGAGTCCTCGATCGCGGACTTGTTGAGCATCACACCCTGGCCTTCGGGCCGGTTTACCACATGAAGTGCAAAGGTCTTGGCGCCAGAAGCTTTGGCCACCGAATACGCCAGTTCTTCGGCGGTTCGTGTCGACCTGGTGGCGGCAACCGGCACGAGGACGCGCTGGGGAAGGTCGGATGTTTCATAACCTCTGGGAAAACGGACCACAACCGTTGGTATGTCGATGCGTCCGAGCACCCGGTCGATGATGGAGTTGAAAGTGGAGTCATGCGTCTCGGTGGCACCCATCACGACCAGGTCATACCCCAACGCGGCCTCACTCGTGATTGCAGAAGCCGGGTCCCGCGCCACCCGGCGAACGACACGAGCATCCGGCAGCTGATCCAGGACAGTGGTGGGATCGCCTGCCTCTCCTTCGATCCGTCGTAGGAGCTTCCAGATGAATCCACTCCTGGCTGCGTCGACGACCAGCACGGTGACCTCAGCATCCGGAAAAACCGCTTCTATCAACTTGGCTGCATAGGTGATGTTGGGACCGCCACGGGTCGGGACGAGAATCCGTTTCGAACCAAGGATCTCCGATGAGTCCCGGAGCTCTTCGGCCTCGAGCCGCTCAGCTTCCTCGGCGGGGATCTCCCAGCCACCCACCACGGCCCTCAACAACTGGGGCGACACCACCGATGTCACGATCGCGGCCAACACCATGACCGTGTAACCGGTTTCCGAAACCACCTGCAGGTTGAGGCCAACTATGGCGACGACAATCCCCATTGCACCCAGCGCAGATAGCCCGGAGCCCAAGGCCAATGCCTCCCGGCCGCGGATGTGGCTGAACCAACCACCGATGAAGGTTCCCACGATTTTCGCCACGACGGCCAGGCCGATCAGGCCGGCAGTCCACCAGATCGCCTCAGATGTGTTCAGGAGCCCGATATCTACGCGGAGGCCCGAGAAGGCGAAGAAGATCGGAGCGAAAAAGGCTGCGGTCACGGTCTCGAGAACGTGTCTTACCTGGGGGACCTGGTGCCGGACTCCGGCGACCACGATGCCCATCAGAAATGCACCGAGGATCGCTTCGAGGCGGAGCGCCTGGGTCGTCAAGCCACCGAGCAGAGCTACGGCTAGCGTGATGGACAGTGCAGCGGTCACCGACGAGCCTTTGGCCATGACGAACCGGAATAGCCGGTCGAGGACCCACCGGATCAACGTGAACGCCAGAATCACAAAGATCGCCAACCCCAACAGGGAGCCCAGCAGTTGGCTGGGCTGAAATCCGTCGAGAGCGATCCCGGATAGGGCCGCAAGAATCAACCAGCCCAGCGAGTCCATCGTCATGCCTGCGGCCAGGGTCACCTGGCCGAAGTCTCGGCGCAGGAACCCCAGGTCCTGCAATATCTTGGCGACAACCGGTAGCGCGCTGACGGAAAGCGCTAGGGCCAAGAAACTGGCGAACACCAACCTGTCGACGCCCCCGCCATCCAGTCCCTGACCGACAAACGAATCCGGGGCAACGTGGCCGAGGGCGATGAATATCCCGAGAGGAACAAACAGGGCGCCGGCGGCCACAGAGAGGGCTGCTCCGCGGAATCTCGCGATGATGCCGAGGTCGGTCTCGAACCCGATGACGATCAAGAGCATGATCACCCCGAGCCAGGCAAGGCCGAACATCACCGATCGAACTGTCGGCTCGCCGAAAACCCAGTCGAAACTATCAGGCAGGACACGTCCGAATATCGTTGGGCCGAGCAGCACACCCGCGAGCAACTCACCGACGACCGCGGGCTGGCCCACACTTTTCATCAGCCAGCCGAGAATTCTCGCAACCGCTACCAGAAGGAAGAGCTGGACGAGGAAGACGAGTACCTCGTGTTCGCTCAGCGGCGCAGCAAAAGAACCACCGACTTCGGATGTGGAGAGCAGCACGGGATGCAAGTTAGCCGGTTCCTATACGTTGAACCGGAACTCAACGACATCATCGGGCCTCATGATGTAGGCCTTTCCCTCCGTTCGAACCTGGCCAACCGACCTGGCTGCGACCCAAGATCCGGCCTCCACGAGCTGGTCGTAATCGACCACCTCAGCAGCTATGAATCCCCTCTGAAAGTCAGTGTGGATCACTCCGGCTGCCTCCGGGGCGGTCGAGCCTTTCTCGATCGTCCAGGCCCGCACCTCCTTTTCCCCACCCGTCAGGTAACTCTGAAGGCCGAGGGTGTTGTAGGCAGCCTGAATCACGGCGTTCAGGCCGGGCACATCCTGACCTACAGATGCCAGGAGCTCACGCCGCTCCGATTCGTCGAGCTCCGACAGCTCCGCCTCGACCTGTGCGTCCAGAAAGAGTGCGGTGGCCGGAGCAACCAGGGCTCGCAGGACCGATTTCCGATCTTCATCATTTAGCAGCGTTTCATCCACGTTGAACACATAGATGATTGGTTTCGCCGTGAGGAGATGGAGGTCGGCAAAGAGATCATGTTGTGCCATCAAGTCGGCATGTGACGACACCATCTCGCCGGCGCCGACCACTTCGTGAACGCGCTTGAGGACAGCAATTTTCGTGGTAAGCGTTTTGTCCAGCTTGGCGTCCTTTTCGAGCCGGGGAAGGCGTTTCTCGATCGTCTGGAGATCGGCGATTGCCAGCTCGGTCTCTATCGTCGTGATGTCGCGTGCGGGGTCGCGCTCACCGTCGACGTGTGCGACGTTTTCCGAGTCAAACGCTCGCACCACATGGCAAATCGCATTGACGTCGCGAATGTTGGCGAGAAACTTGTTTCCAAGTCCCTCCCCCTCGCTGGCACCCTTCACCAGACCGGCGATATCGACAAACGTGACGGCCGCCGGCACGACCTTTTTCGACTTGAACAATTCCGCGAGGACAGCCAAGCGGTGGTCCGGAATCGGCACGACACCGGTGTTGGGATCGATTGTTGCAAAGGGATAGTTGGCAGCCAGGATCCCGGCGTTTGTCAACGCATTGAACAAGGTCGACTTACCGACATTGGGGAGCCCGACAATGCCTATGGAGAGGCTCATCGTGTTCAGCAGGTTAGGGAGTCGGCGCCGATAGGGAGCACTACCGTGCAGGAATGCACAAGATCGCAGTGATTGGCGCCGGGTCGTGGGGAACCACGGCGGCGTGGTTGGCATCGGCCAACACATCCGTGACGTTGTGGGCCAGACGACCCGAGCTGGCAAAATCGATAAACGACCAGCATCAGAACAGCCGCTACCTCCCGGGAAAGGATCTCCCCGGTTCGTTGACCGCCAGCGACGACCTGGTTGGGAGCGTGAGCGACGCCGACATGGTGGTAATCGCAGTGCCGTCACACGGTTTCCGTGACGTTTTCGGAGAGATCGCCCCACACCTCGAGCCCAACATCCCGATCCTGTCATTGACCAAAGGCATCGAGCAGCGGACTCTCTCGAGAATGACTCAGGTCATCGCACAAGTCGCCACCAACCATGACCTGACGAGGATCGGTGTGCTCACCGGCCCCAACCTTGCCTCAGAGATCGCGGCAGACCAACCGACGGCGGCCGTTGTGGCGATGACGGACCAGGAGACTGCTGCGGTAGTTCAGGGAGTGTTCATGAACCCACTCTTCAGGGTGTACACCAACGACGACGTTGTCGGATGCGAATTGGGCGGGGCGCTGAAGAACGTCATGGCGATCGCGGCCGGGATGTCTGACGGATTGGGTTTTGGAGACAACACCCGGGCAACACTGATCACCAGGGCGCTGGCCGAACTGACCAGACTCGGGGTCCACCTCGGTGGCAGACCTGAAACCTTCGCCGGCCTGGCCGGGATGGGAGACCTCATTGCGACCTGCGTTTCGAGTCGAAGCCGCAATCATCAAGTCGGGTACGGTTTGGCCAGGGGAAAGAGTCTCGACCAGATCATCGAAGAAATGGAAATGGTTGCAGAGGGAGTAAAGACAACGCAGGCGGTTGTCGATCTGGCGGCCGGCAACAACATCGAGATGCCGATTGCGGCCCAGGTAGCCAAGGTGCTCTATGAGGACGTGAACCCAAGAGAGGCGATGCTGACACTCATGACCCGCCAGGCGAAACCGGAGTATCGATGACGCGGCCGAAGACATCCATCCGCCGACTCGCAGAACGGGGATCGGAGGAAATACGGGTAATCAACGCCATCCTCGACGAGGGTTTCCTCTGCCATGTCGGATATCTACGTGATGAGCGTCCGGTCGTGATCCCAACCCTTTACGCACGGGACGAGGATCGAATCATCCTCCACGGCTCCACCGGGTCCGGCATAACCAGAGCGGTCCGCGCCGGATCGCCGTTGTCCATCGCCGTGACTCTGATCGACGGGCTGGTGGTGGCACGAAGCGCCTTTCACTCGTCAGCCAACTATCGATCCGTCGTCGTACACGGGCACGGGACAATCCTCGAAGGTGCCGAGCACGAACGCGCGCTCGATATCACGCTCGAATCCCTGATACCGGGCCGGTCCCTCGATGTCAGGAAGTCGACCGAAGTGGAACTACGTCAGACCGCCAGCATCGCTGTCCCGCTCACCGAAGTCTCTGCAAAAGTGCGCACCGGCCCACCAGGAGACGACCCGGCCGATCTCGAGGATCTGTCGGTCTGGGGTGGAGTTGTTCCACTTGTTCTGAGCGCGGGGAAACCCGTGGCGGACGACCACGTACCAGAAGAAGCAAAGATCCCGGACTATCTGAATCCATACATGCGTTCTCAACGGGATGGATCAGACACTGACGGCGACTACCAAATCGGGAATTCCCGCAACGTCTGACAACCGGCCGGTGTTCTGATGGGTATGAACACCCGACTCATCACGACCGCGCATGGCACCAACCGGGCGGCATTCTCAATTTCTGACTGGGGAATCTTCATTGGGCTCAGTCTCATCTGGGGATCGTCCTTCCTCTTCATGGCCATCGGCCTGGACTCTTTCCACCCGGGACTGGTTACGTTCCTCCGCGTTGGATTCGGTGCCTTGTTCATGATGACCCTGAGTAAGGCCTATCGGGTGAAGATCGCACGTGAAGATTGGTCATCGATCTTGTTGCTCTCGGTCATCTGGGTCGGGATCCCATTCACGCTGTTCCCGATAGCACAGCAGTGGATCAGCTCAGGAGTGGCCGGGATGCTCAACGGAGCCACTCCGATATTCACGGCCGTCGTCGCTTCGGTATTGCTGAGACAACTCCCCCGGAAACTCCAGATGCTTGGATTGATCATCGGGTTTGGGGGAATAGTTGCCATTGCCCTGCCGTCAGCAGGCAAGGGGCAAACGGCCGCAGTCGGAGTCCTGTTGGTCGTGACTGCAACGGTCGGCTACGCCTTCTCGACGAACACCGTCGCCCCGTTGCAGCAGAAATACGGATCGCTCCCGGTGATGTCGAGGGTCCTTTGGGTGGCCGCGGTCCTCGTGGCGCCGTTCGGGTTTTATGGCGCGAGCCAATCCGACTTCGCTTGGGATTCCCTGATCGCGGTGCTGGCGGTTGGAGTTCTCGGTACCGGGCTTGCATTTGTGTTGATGGCGTCCTTGGTAGGCAGTGTCGGCCCGACCAGGGCTACGTTCATCACTTACCTGATGCCGGTGATTGCCCTGGTTCTCGGGATCGTCTTCCGGGACGAGTCTGTCGCACCGCTTGCGGTGGTCGGCATCGGGTTCGTCATCTTGGGTGCGGTCCTCGCATCCCGCTCCGAGGTCTAATCTCCGCCACCGGGCCTGTATCGGTGCAAATAGACCAAGGGGACACTCAGTGCGAATCAAGGAATCAACGATCAGGGTCGCCCTCGCCCTCACCGCTCCCCCCTTGCTTGCAGGTTTGGCCCTCCTCACCTGGATCGTCGACTCTCCCACCACCGTGCCGGTTGTCTTCGGAATCCTTGCGGCCCTGCTCACGGTCGTCGTGATATATGACTATCCACTTGCGATCGAACTGACGCCTGACAACCTGCAGCGCCTTTGCCTATTCCGCCGCCACGTTCTTCCCTGGGAAGAAGTCGCTGCGATCATCAAACCCCGACGACGAGGGCTGATAGTTGTCACGAGAGCGCGTAAGAAGCACGTGCTGATCGATCGGATCCTCAACGAGCCGGAGCGGGTCGAGCTAATGCGGCAGGGTGAGCGACACGGTGTCCGGGTAGACCTCTAAAGGATTCGTCCCAACCACCAGGCGAATCTTTCCAAGACGGTCCACAGCGCGATTAATTGTCGGGTTGGCGGCTCAAAAACTGACATGGTTAGTCGTCCTGCTGGCATAATGGATGTGTGGTGGACCGTCCCGACGCGGAATTACTCGTCGCATCGTCAGCCGGATCAGCGGAGGCTTACTCCGTATTTTTCCGGCGTCACGCTGATGCGATCACTCGCTACGCCGTTCGCCGATGTTCCAGTCCCGACGATGTCGCAGACCTCGTCGGCGAGTGTTTTCTCGTAGCTCTTCAGGCCGCACATAGATATGTTCCAGAAACAGACACCGCACTTCCCTGGCTTTTCGGTATTGCACGCCGACTTCTTGCTAAGCAACGCCGCAAATACGCTGGCAATAGGCGGCTCGAGATCAAGGTATCGAACGCCTTCCCGGCGTTCACAACCTGTGAAGATGACGCCATCGCCTCTGCAATCGATGCAGCGATGCAAGCTCCTGCTCTCGAGGAAGCCCTGGCCCGGCTCACCCGATCCGAGCGCGAAGTTCTCGAGTTGGTCGCATACGACGGCCTCAGCCCGACGGAGGCGGCCAACGCTCTGGAGATCACACCTAACGCTGCCCGACTCAGGCTCTCCCGGGCACGCCGTGCAGTCCGGACCTACCTCGACACCACGACTGTGGTGGGAGCGGTTCCAGAGGAGGCCGGGTATGCCCTCTGAAATGCGCCGTCCCGAAATGCCGGACCTGGATCATTTCATCAACGCGTTGGACCGGCGTCTGCGTACTGAGGTAGTTGCTGCCAGAAGGGCGGTTCCACCCCGGGGCCTGTACGCTCTGCTCAACACACTGCGCAAGCTGGCGAAACCGCTCGCACAATCAGGCGCCATGGCGCTTACCGGCCTTGCGGTCATCGTCGCCATCGGAGCGACCCCGGCAGCCCGAACCAGTGATCTGGTCCATCCCATAAGCGCGCCGCTCGCCTCCCCTAACGACCAGGCACTCATCGAGAGCGACATGGCTTTTGTCTATTATTTGCCAGAAGACGACATTCTGGCCGTACAGGAAGCCGACAATCCCGACACACCGACTCTTGTGACGGAATAACCAAACGACGCATTCCTCCCTGAATGCTCAGCCGTCGTTTGGTGCGCAGGGCGCCGTGACGGTGGTCGGTTCGCCGACCAGACCGCAACGGAAAAACATTGCGGTCCTCCACAATGCAATGGGAGCGGCTCTGCCGCTCCCATTGTGTTATGCGGCCACACTTGCCGACGCTCGGCGCAAAGCTCGTACGGCAAGTTCGCGATCACCGAGCCGGTGTTTGAGATCGCGCTCCAATCCCCCGATCGGGTAGAGATTCTGCGGCGCGCGGGGATCTTTGTGCCGTTCTGAGGCATACCTGGGCAATGTGGCGGTAACCCGGTCTGAGATCCGGGCTGCTTCGGCCACGGTCATGTCGGCCTCGATCTCGCATCGCACCAGACCTCCAGCGGGCCCGGCATGATTTGCGAGGCGGATGTACCACGAATATCGGCTCCAGGAAGTCGTGGTAAGGAACATCGGTGTTCGATATCCGGAGGGCAGGCCGGTGAGAACAGAGCGCAATTCGAGTGGCAGATATTGCACTTTCTGCGTCTTGATGTAACCGACAGCCCGGGGAAGGTCGCGTCGGTGCGATAGCGGGCCATCCACCACGATCATCTCAGCGTCGCCGGCCTCGCGCGCCACTTTGCCTTCGAGGTCTCCCATCCTCTGTTGGATGCCGAGCCAGAGCTCCTCTGAAGTTGTCCCCTTGGTGGCCTTGACCTTGTATGTGCCGACCGATGTCTCGACATCGTCTGCGCCCGAGGACGTGAACAGCCCCCGCCCCACCTCGGATACCTCCAGGATCGCTTTGCCGTTGCAGCGAACGGCACCCGCGGCATATGTTGCTGCAAGGGCAAAACCAGGGAAGTCCGGCGGCTGGTCGATCCACAAGCTGGCATCAACACGTCGTACCCCGTCGACAAAGAGGATGTCGGTCCCGGGGTCGATGTCGGGTGCGATCGGTTTCCAGTCGTCGATTTTCACTTCGATGTCGGCCGCGACATTTTGACTCGCGTCGTCCATCTCCGCGTCCGTTGGCGCCCCATAGTCCGCGTCCCAAGTTTCGACCGTGAAGTTCATGCGACAACCAACTCGACCTTGGACCCGTCCGGCTCTTTGCTGACACGGAACCGAACCGAGGCCAGGGCGGCCAACTCTTTGACGTGAGTGATGATGCCCACCATCAGCCCGCGGCCAGCCAGATCTTCGAGCACCGACGCCACGACCTCGAGAAGCTCATCATCGAGAGTCCCGAAGCCCTCGTCGAGGATGATGGCGTCGAGACCGGTTCCCCCGGAACCGGAGAGAGTCTCAGCCAGCGATAGGGCCAGGGCCAATGAGACAAGGAAGGTCTCCCCTCCTGACAACGTGGAAATCGGACGAGATTCATTGGCATTTCGATGATCGATCACATCAAACGACCCGTTGGCGTCGGCCGCCAGTGAGTAACCCTCATCGGACAGCTGGGCCAATAGAGCATTGGCACCTTCGACAAGGTTCGATATCGCCCCCACCATCAGCCATCTTTCGAATCCGTCCGCCTTGAGATGTTGGCTCAGAGCGCCCGCCACCTTGCCAACATGATTCGCCTGGTCCACTCGCTTCGCAAGGTCCTCTGACTCTTCTTCGAGTGTCTTGTGGCGCTCAACCAGATTGAGTGCCTGCTCCTGGGCACGGACCACCGCAACCGTGTACTGACCGTCTGAAGGAATCTCCAGGCGTTGGAGTTTCGCCGTGATGCTGCTCCGGGCTTTCTCCAGATCGTCGACGAGGCTGGCCAGCTCAATCCTGAGTGTCTCAGTAAGGCTGTCGACCTCTGTGACCTTTCGATCGCGCCAACCGAGAAGTTCCTTCCATTGGACAATCGGATCTTCGCTCTCGGACGGCGTGGGCTCGAGATCGGCCAAGGCCTCGCGGCGACTCATCAGTCGGTTGCCGAGCGACCGTTGCTCCTCGGCCAGATCCTCGAACTCTCTGCGTTTCGCCTTGATCGGTGTCTCGATCTCGTGAAGGCTGGTTGTCACCGAGTCCAACTTCTCCAACATCTGCTCGACTGACTTTCGGGTGGCGTCCAGCGAGCCCAATTCTTCGATGTCGCCGCCCAGGTCGGTGAGCAGCTCGGCCCGCTTTTCCTCGAGAGCCTTTTGCTCGGTTTTTGCGCCCCCCAGCCGGTTGCTGAGCTCGGACACCCTTTTGCGAGACGCCTGGAGCTCAGCTTCGCCGACCTCGAGCGATTTCCGCGCTTCGTCGAGTGTGGAAACGTCTGGCTTTTCGAAATCCGGCCCGACGATGTGGTTGCAGACCGGGCAGGTGTCGCCAACCGAAAGACCTGAGGCAAGGTCATGGGCCGCATGAGCTACCCGGGCTTCTTCGAGAACGTGACGCAACCTATCAACCGAGGAGCCGTGACGCGCCACTTCAGCTTCGGCGGATTCGAGTTCGGATTCCAGACCGTCGCTACCTCCAGCTCTCAGTTTTGCCTCGACATCGTCGAGTCGGTCCTTGGTCGTTTGAAGACGGATCAACTTCTCCAGGCTGGGAAGCTCGGCGAGCAACTCCTCGTACTCCAGGCGTTGTTTCTTAAGTAGCTCGCGACGATCTTCAAGAGCATCCAGCTCCTGTCGCACTTCGTAGATGTGCTCTCCTAGAGTCTCGAGCTTGGGAGGCGCCGCAAGGTCCAACAACCGCTGTTTCGCCGTCTCGAGGTGCTCGAGCTGGCCCCGATAGCTGGTCGCCTCGGCCGTGATCCGGGCGAGGGCCTCCTCCTCGTCGGGTATCGAACCGGCGAGCTCATCGATCTCCTTCGAACGTTTGAGCGCGACCAGACGCCCCTCCTCGTCCGGGAGGTCGAGGGCGTCGAGCCTGCTGCGAGCGTCCTGGGCCTGGCTGTGCGCCACGGACTCCTTGCTTCGCGCCAGGGCCCGCACAGTTCCGTAGACATCGAGTCCGAGCAACCCTCGCAGCAACTGCTGGCGTTCGCCCGGGGGGGCCGTGAGAAATCGGGCGAACTCGCCTTGCGGCAACACAACAGTGCGGGTGAAATCCTCGAAGCTCAGACGGAGCAGTTCGGACACCGCTTCGGTGACATCACCTGCCCCGGAAGCAACGACTTGATCACCATGTTCCAGGCGGGCCTCGGTTGTGTTGGCACCGCCCGACTTCGTGCGCTGCACCAGGCGGGCCACCGTGTAGCACTCTTCGCCAACGGCGAAATCGAGGGACACCCTGGCCTGCTCTGATGCTGTTGAGATGATGGGGGCGACCGTGCCGCCACCCAACCGGGGGACTCGACCGTACAGAGCGAAGACCATCGCGTCGATGAGACTGGACTTTCCAGAGCCGGTCGGCCCGCTCAGGGAAAAGTATTCAACACCTTCGAGGTCGACTTCGACTTTCTTGCGATAGGCCGAGAAGCCTTCGAGGGTGATTTTCAATGGCCTCATGAGTTGGCCTCGTCGAGGAGCTCGGCAAACAATGCCTCCACTTCCTCATCTACCACGTCGTTGTCTGCGAGGTACTGGTGGAAGGCTTCGGGCCCGGACACAGTCGTGCGCCCTTCAGAATTCGACGGCCGCTTCATGTCGTTCTCGCGCAACACCACGTCGACAGCGTTGGGAATGGCCCGCCGCACTTCGTCGGCCAGACCGACCCGTGCAGATTCGACCAACTCCACGCGTACATACGCATCTTGCAGATCTTCTTTGACGGCCATTACCTGTTCGAGGGTTCCCGTGATCGACACCAATTTGCGACCGGCACTCAACGGGACCGTTGTCACCTTCGAAGGATGACCCGGGCCTGCCTCGACGACCAGGACGCCCTTCTGATCGTCGACTTCGCCAAAGTCCAACTGCAGGGGTGAACCGGAATACCAGACGGCGCCCCCGTGAGGCATTTTTTGCTGGCGATGCAGATGACCAAGAGCGACGTACGACAGGTGCCCTGGAAACGAAGATGTCGGGATTGCATATCCAAAGATATGGGCAGTGCGCTCTCCCCCACCGGCGAGGGCGCCATAGACAGTGAGATGACTCACCAATAGGTTCACGGTGTCGGGCGTCATCTCCTCGGACAGGTTGTGAATTATCCGCTGCATGCGGTCGGCATATGCTCCGGCGTGTTGATCGGCGTCATCATCCATGAGCTGTTGGGCTCTGACGATTCCGCGCTGGGAAACAAACGGGAGCAATGCCACTTTGGTGCCGATCTCGGGGAACTCGATGACTCCTCCATCGCCGGACGATTTGGGAGTGGCACCCACCGAAATCCGACCCATCTCCAATAAGGGTGACACGGCCTCGAGGCGAGCCGGGTTGTCGTGGTTGCCGGAAATCACGACGACCGGCGAGACGTTGGCCAGATCGAGCAACGCGCTCCAGACCACAGACTCCGCCGTGGGGGACGGCGACGATGTGTCGAAGAGGTCGCCTGCCACGAGGGTCAGATCGACTTCGTTGCTCGCTGCGATGTCACCGATCTCGGCGAGGACCGCTCGATGCTCATCGGTTCGGTCGCGACCTCTGATGCGTCGACCAACGTGCCAATCGGATGTGTGTAAAACTTTTATCGTCACGATCAAGAGCGTAAAGGGAGGGTGTGACAGATCCTGGATTAACGGACACCGGCGGTGTCGGTTACCTACAAGCCCTCGAACGGGTCTCCAGGACCAGAGGAGCCCACGGGGACAACTGCTTCTGAGGCACGAGTCGCCCAGGCCGGGAATGGAAACTGGAGAACCAGGGGCACCGGGAGTTGTGGCTGGCTCAGAATCATGGTGCCCGGTTTGACAATGGTTGCCCTCTGCCGGTGAACGGACGGGAGAAACCCGTATTCCTCACGGGATGCCTCTGCCGAATCCAACCTTCCCACGACCCGGATCGAGGAGTTCGCAATGATTCGTCGCTCAACCTCGGAGGCAGTCTGTTGGGCGCCGATCAGAATCACCCCGAGGGATCGGCCGCGCTCGGCAATGTCCAACAGGACCTCCTTGATGGGGCTGGTCCCCTCACGAGGGGCATACTTATTGAGCTCGTCGAGCACCACCATCAGCAATTCCTCGCTCTGCCCCGCTCGCTCCTTATCCTCGAACGCCCTTCTCAGGGTGACGCCAACGACGAACCGCTTCGCCCGGTCGTTGAGATTGTGCAGATCCACAACGGTCACCTGGTTCTCGTCGAGCCGAATGCGGTGTTTCTCCGAATTGGCGACATCGGATCGAATCAACCGCTCGACATGTCTCCGCGATGCCTGGAGACGTCTAACAAATGCATTGATAGTTCCGGTCCCCATCGCCGGGCCGGCCCACGCATATCGAAAGTCCTCAGACTGCACGCGTTCGGTCACCAGGTCGACTAACTCACTGAAGGTCCGGATCTTGACACCGTCGATAACGGCCGCTCCCTCACCGGTCGATTCGGCTTTGCGCAGTTGAGCCATCACGTTGTACACAACGGTCGTGTACTGGGCCCGGTCGTCTTCAGCATCCGCAAACAGAAATGGCAGGAGGTCCTGGGAACAGAACTCGTAGATACTCCAGAAGAACGAGGTGACGTCGTTGCGCGATGCCACATCGGCCGTTGCTCGGTCGTCGTTGACACGGGGAGGAGCGAACAATCCCACCGAATCGAACGGAGTCGACGGGAGACCCAGAGCGTTGTATTTGAGGCGCATCTCGTCGTCGAGACGGCTGTTCACCCGATCGAGGTGAAGGAGGTCTTCACCTTTGACATTGAAGATCAGCGCCTTGGTGTTGACGGTCGCTTTCCCGAGCACCCCACTCGTGAAAAGTGAGTGCAAAAGAAAAGTGGCGTAGCTGGTCTTCGTTGCCACGCCTGAGATTCCAGAGATGTTGACATGTGCGCCCCGATCTCCGTTCAGGAACTCGAAGTTGACCCACAGCGGCTCACCGTTACGGGCCAGGCCAACAGGGAACCGCTTCTCCATTTGATCGAAGAAGAGAGCGCGGTCTCTCTCCTCGCCAACTGCGATGCGCACCGGCTGGCCCGGGCTGGGCGGCACAAATACCTCGGGCTCGAACCTGGTGGAAGTGACCTGCGCCGCTTCGGAGACCTGCGCCGGCAAGATTCCGTCCTCGATGAGGAAGACGTCAGAGTCGAATCTGGCTCCTTCGTGGCGGGCGATGACCTGACCCACCATCCCATACATCTTGACCACCTCGCCAGTGGGCAACACCCTCTCGAGGGCGACGACGTCGTCGAGTTGCATGTACTCGCCATCAGCGACGGCCACCCAGAATTCGAGTGGTGTCGCGTCGCGGGTTCCGATGACTCGGCCAACCATTTCTTCCATCGAGTTCGAGAGTAGACGTCACCCCGGACAGAATCATGCTCCGGAACCACCCGCGACATTTAGGGTTCGCAGTGTGAGCGTCGTCGCAATCCCATTCAAAGATGAGGACACGTCGACGGTCCTGTCCAATCTCGAGATAGCTGCCGGTCACGATCGAGTCGATGAAGTCTGGGCCGTCGGCACCGACAAAACGGTGAGCGCCGGTGTGCCCGGAATAGCGGCGGCGTCGGGCAAGCGGATCGTCACATTCCCGGATCGCAGAGTTGGCCGGTTTCGGCCCGGCAAAGGGGACGCCATGAACACGGCACTCCTACACGCAGCGGATAGGTCGGTCGACCGGCTCCACTTCTACGATGCCGACATCACCAATTTCGGGCTCGATTGGATCGAGGGCGCCGAAAAAGCCGCGGACCAGGGATTTGACGTGGTTCGACACACGTTTCCGCGAGCGTCTACTGATGCGATGATCACCTGGTTGGTCACGAAACCGCTCCTTGCCATGAAGTTTCCGGGAACGACGTTGCCCCAGATCGGGCAGCCTCTGGGTGGCGAACTTCTGCTCAGCAGCTCGGCATTACAGGCATTCGCCAATGATCCGGCGGTCGTGCAGAGGTCAGATTGGGGCGTCGACACGATGTACACCTACGCCACCGTGGAACACGGGTTCGACCTCTATGAACATCATGTCGCCGATGGCAAACGACACGCCCTATACGGAGATCTGTCCGACCTCAAAACGATGCTGATCGAATGTTTCGATGTTGCGGCCCTCCTCCGGCCGCACCCGGTCGCCCATGCCCGCCACGCCGCCGACCCGCCTGCATCCATCCCTTCGGATCTCCAGGGCCAGTCGGGATACGACATCGATGCCACCCTCCCACTCCTCACCGCCGACCCGGGCCTCGAGGAGGCCGGCATAATTGCGAACCTGCCGGATGGATTGATGACCACGGCCCGACAACTCGTCGATTCAGGGGACTTCCAGGCACTGGACGCAGGGCGTTGGGGAGAAGTCCTCCGAATCGCGGTCGAGGCGTTCCGGCTTGGAGACAAGGGTTGGGAAGACCTCCTCTTCAGATTGTGGTCGGGCCGGGTGGTCAACTACACGGTCAATCACGCGACAAAGGGGTACCACCACGCCATGGACTACCTGGCGTCGACCATCGATCTGTACGAACAGAATTCCCCGAATCGCACCGGTTAGATTCACTCCGCATGGGAACAGCAATAGTCGTCTTGATCGGGATCGTTGGCGGCATCGCAGCCGGATTTCAATCGCAGTTCGTAGGGATAATGGAAGAAAACGTCGGCGCGCTCGGATCCACGCTCATCACCTATGGGGGCGGCGGTCTGCTGGTTGGTGCCTTCTTCTTGATCAGTCGGCAAGGCGACCTCGGTGAAATCCGTCAGATCCCCTGGTGGGCCCTACTGGCCGGCGTCATGGGGATCATCATCATCGCCAGCCTCTCGACGACTGTCTCGAATCTCGGCGTAGGCCGGGCCCTGACCCTTTTCACAGCGACATCGATCATCACGGCCGCTGTCATCGACCAGTTCGGCATCTTCGGAGCATCCGTCAAGGTCGTAGACGTCTCGAGGGGCCTCGGCATCGGACTGCTGATGGTGGGAACCTGGCTGGTCGTCCGCTGATTCAGCCCAAGGCGATCAGGGCCAAGGCCATGAGGGTGAGGCCAATGCCGAATATCTGCCGGGTTCGCAGGTGCTCGCCGTTCACCAGCTTTGCCAGGATCACCGTCACCGCGGGATAGAACGACGCAGCCACGGCTGCCAATGCAAACTCGCCGGCGCGAAGGGCGATCAACAACGTAACGTTGGCCGAGACATCGAGCACGCCGTTGCTGACGATGATGCTGCGCGGGGACTCCGATAGCCTGCGGATCTTCCATAAACCCAAGACGGCGATCATCAAGACGACGATGATCGTCGATGCCCGCGACGCAATAAGGGGCAGGAGATTCGAATCCGGATTGGTGAAACCGATGATTGCGGCGAATCCGCCGAAACCGAGGCCGGCGACGGTCCCATAGATCAGACCCTGCATGAGAGAGCCCTGGTCGTCATCGGTCCACGCCGAAAGGGCTATGGCAGGTATGGCGACGACAACGCCGATCCATGCGACCAGCGATGGCCGGTCTCCAGTAATCACCGCGACGGCCACGGGGACCATCGCGCCAAGGGCAGCCGAGGCGGGGGCGACGGCGGCAGCCCTTCCCCGTGCCAGCCCAGCGAACAGCATCGTCAACCCGAGTGAGCCAGATGCGCCCGCCGCGAGCCCAATGGCATAGTCGGAAACCGACGAATCGCCACCAACGAGGACAGCCACCACCAGGAGCAGCGGAAACGAGAACAGACCTGACCAAACGACGACCGTCGCTGCGGATACTTTCTTCGTGCCTTCTCCACCAAGGAAGTCGGCTACCCCATAGAAGAGCGAGCTGAGCCCGCCAAGCAGAACCTCCACTAAGAGGAAACTCCGGAAGTTCCGTCGGCGGTGAGAACGTGGCGAATTTTCGCCGCGGCGGCCTCGAGATCCTCACGCCCGACAGAGCTGTCGGCGTTGGCGAAGTCGAGGTCGTGAACACCGTCTATGGGCACGACATGGAGATGGGTATGAGGGACCTCCAACCCGGCAATTAACAGTCCGACGCGGGTGGGCTCGAACGCCTCCTGAATCGCCCGGCCGATCTGGGTCGCTACCCCCATCAAATGGTCCCGAAGATCGTCGGCGAGATCGATCCAGTGATCTACCTCTTCGATTGGTACTACCAACGTGTGCCCGGGTCGAAGCGGCGCAATTGTCATCACTCCCACGCAGCGTTCGTCTCTCCAGACGAATGTTCCAGGGATTTCGCCGTTGATGATCCGGCTGAAGATCGATGACATGGCCCGAGATTAACCAACCATCCGGTTTCGGCAGCCCCTATCGCACCGCCACCACTTTCAGGACATCAGTCCCCGTGGTGACATACATCTCGCCGGCACCGTCCTGACCAAAGCCCGTAACGCTGCCCGGGATGGGTACCCCGAATTCGGAGTTCCAATCAGTTATTGATTGGACTTCGCCATCTTCGAAACGGAGGCTGCGCAGGTAACCGCCGCAGTAGTCGCTGTAGAAATACTCTCCGGAGATTTCGGGTATGAGAGATCCGTAATAGACGATGCCGCCGGTGATCGAGCATGTCCCGGCATCGTTGTGGTTGACCTCGATCAGGGGCAACGTGAGCCCAGCGGTGTCACACCCGCTGGCCTGGAAGCAATGGAGGCCCTCGGTGATCGGCCAGCCGAAATTGAGGCCCTCCTGGAGTTCGACGATGGAGATTTCTTCGTAAGTGCCCTGACCCACATCAGCGATATAGATGATCTCCCCGTCGATCCAGAATCGCCAGGGGTTCCTGAGCCCGTAGTCGAACAGGCTCGATTCGGCGGAGTCGACATCGATCCGGACGAGGCCACCGAGCAGAGTCGACGTGTCCTGACCGTTGCCAAAAGTGTCATTGGCGCCGCCACCGTCACCCAGGCCCAAGATGAGGGACCCGTCCGGGTCGAATTGGATCATCCCGCCGTTGTGGTTGGCTGCCGGTTGGCTCACCTCGAGGAGCACCCTTTCCGACGCGGGATCGGCTTTCGTCGCAGAATCGAATGCAAACTCGGATACCACGGTCCTCCCATCGTCACCCGAATAGTGGAGGAAGAAACGAGTCTGATCAACAGGATGGATTGCCATTGCCAGGAGACCTTGCTCGCCGCTGTTCTTTACCCGGTCACTGATGTCGAGCACCGGGGTCTCCATGATCTTATCGTTTATCAATGCCCAGATCCGGCCGTTCTTCGTGATCACGTAGGCAGTCTCGCTCCCCGGGCTGGCCGTCACCTGGACCGGAAACGACATCTTCGACCCAATCTCTCGATACCCGAGGCCCTGAAATGGCGCCAGCGTGGTTGTTGTAGTCGAGGGCACCGAATCAGTTGATGACGAGGTGGTTTGTTGTGTAGTGGTTGTGGCATCGGTGGCGGACGTCGTGGTCGACCCCGGCTCTTGTGCCACGGAGCACGCAGCCAACACGACGAACAGCAGTGACAGACGTTTCATGCCCGGCTGAGCCTACGGTCGAATTGCATCTATCTATCCCAGCATTGACAGGGCGATATGCTGCTTTTATGACCGATGATCGTTGGTGCGGACGGGCCGAGGGCTGAGAAGGGGACTCACCGTCGTATTGGCTATGGCTGTCCTGGGTGCCTGCGGCTTTGATCTTTCCAGACCGGTTCCAAACGGCGGCGATCCCCAACCCCCGCTACCGACAGGTTTGGCGATCGGCGAAGTCACCTGGATCGGTGATGGCGACTCGATAGAGGTAGACGTCGATGAGGCAACGCTCGAGGTTCGCCTGATCGGTATCAACGCACCGGAATCGGGCGAGTGCTACGGCGATGTGCCCCAGGATTACCTGATCGACACCATCAAACTCGCCGAAGTCGCCATAGATCCATATGAGACCGACCAGTTCGGGAGGACCCTCGCCGACGTCTGGTTCAACGGCGAACTGCTAAACCTAAGGCTTGTGACGATGGGCATGGCGACAGCGATCACACCTGATCAGGGGTACCCGCACGGCGAAACCCTGCTGGCAGCCGAAACGGCAGCATTCCAAGCCCGGGTAGGCATGTGGGGGCTCGATGTCTGTGGCTCTTCAGGGATCCTCCCGGCAATCGAGTTCGACATGGCCGAGTCGCAGACAGATCCCGCCGGACCCGACGACGAGGTGCTCGACAGCGAATACATCGCGATCGTCAACCGTGGCGACCTCCCTGTCGACATGGGGCACTGGGTGCTCCGCGACGAGTCGTCGCGGAATCGGCTCCGGTTTCCGCAGGGGACAGTTATCGCACCAGGGGAGCGAATGACGATCTCTTCAGGGTGTTCGACGGCCGTCTCTTGGTGTGGGTCGACGTCGATCTGGAACAACGGCGGCGACCTCGCATTGCTTCTCGATTCTGACGGGCGGGTTGTGGCCCGGGTCCGCTACTGACTTATGGCGCTTCCAGTTCCAGTCGCCAGATTTCACCTTCGAGATTGGCCACATAGAGCTCACCGTGCCGGTCCGATCCCATCGTTGTCACGGTCCCGAGTCGGTCGGTGCGAGCTCGTGTCCAGTCTTTGACCATCAGGGTTCCCGTGGTGTCGACCACAACGCTGCGAATCCAGCCCAAGCAGAAGTCGGCCATGAAGAAGTGCCCTTGTAACCGCGGCATCAGCTCACCCCGATAAACCCTTCCACCGATCATCGCACAGCCGTTTCCGTTGTGCGCGTAGCTGTACACCGGCATCGTCTGCCCGAAGAGGTCGCATTGATCCGCCGCGTAGCAGCCCGTGCCTTCTGAGATCGACCAACCGAAGTTATGCCCGCCCTCGGTCAGAGGAATGACGTTGAGTTCCTCGAAACCCTCCTGGCCCACGTCAGGGATGTAGATCAACCCGGTCTCCTCATCAAACGTGATCCGCCACGGGTTCCTCAATCCATACGCCCAAACCTCGGGTGCGCCCGCTCCGGATTCCACGAATGGGTTGTCGGATGGGACCGAGTAAGGGTGTCCGCGGTCCACGTCGATCCTGATGATCGTGGCATTGAGGTCGTACGGGTTTTGCCCGTTCTTGTTCGGGTCTCCGATGCCCCCTCCATCACCAAGTGACAACCACAGGTACCCATCGGGACCGAAGAACATCGAACCCGACTGGTGGTACTGGCCGAATTGGGGGACGCTGAGGATCGGCCGCAATGATCTGATGTCAGCCACGTTCGGATCGTTTTCGCTCGTGTGGATCTCGACGAGGTGCGAGGTGCCGGCCACGTCGGTGAAGAAGAGAAACACTCGCCCGTTTTCGGTGTATTCCGGATGGAACAGGAGGCTCAGCATCCCCTGTTCGTTGCCGACGCTCCCCACCCAACGAGAGATATCGAGGTAGGGGGCTTCGACCAATTCGCCGTCGTCGATAATGCGGACCCTTCCTGATTTCTCCACCACGAACAACCGGTCATCTGCTGGCGCGCCGACTATATCCGTCGGGTTCACCAAACCCTCGATCAGGAGCTTTGGTTCCAGCGCGAGATCGGTCACGTCCCCTGGTGCTTCAACCGGTACAGCCGGTGGGAAGGGATCGCCGACCGCCTCGACCACAGGCGGTCCGGCAAGCATCAACTCGGTTGCCAGGACGATAAGAGCAACCGGCAGGAGAAACTTGTTCACGGCCAGACGTTATTGGTGCGGCAGGGTTATTCAAGCCCTACGATGAGCCCACAACCCGAAGGGACAAATAATGGGATTCATGGACAACGTCAAGAAGTGGTTCGGTGCCGCCAAAGAAGGCGCAGCTGACCTTGCCGAAAAAGCCGAGCCAATGCTCGAAAAAACCAAGGACTTCGCATCCGACGCCATGGCCAAAGCCGAGCCGATGCTAGAGAAGACGAAAGAAGCCGCCACCAAGGCGGCCAACACCGTGGGCGAAAAGGTCGCGGAGATGACCAGCCAGAAAGACGACGCTGGTGGCGGAGGGGCCGTTGAAAACGCTGCGGACTCGGCGACCGAAGCTGTTGACAAGGTGGTCGAAGCTGCCGAAGAGGCTGTCGACGGCGCTGACGGCTGAATTCACGTCGAAAGCTGAATCTTGAGCGGACGCGTCTCACAACGCCTCGGTGCCCTGCCGGGCTCGGCGACGATGGCGATAAGCGCCCGGGCCCGCGAGCTCGCAATCCTCGGCGAGGACGTCATAGCCTTTGCCGCCGGCGAGCCGGACTTTCCGACGCCTGAGCACATCACAGCTGCCGCGGCGCGCGCCTGCTACGACCCGGCGAACCATCACTACACAGCCAACGCCGGGCTCATCGAGCTGCGGGAGGCCATTGCTGGCTATACGAAGGAGTTCTCCGGGGTCGACGTCGACAGTTCCGAAGTTGTGGTGACCAACGGCGCCAAGCAGGCAGTTTTCCAGACTTTTGCCGCGCTCATCGATCCCGGTGATGAAGTCCTCATGCCGGTTCCCCACTGGGTCACCTATCCCGCAGGGGTGGAGCTGTCGGGGGGCGTTCCCGTTTCCGTGCCGACCTCGATCGAGGCCGGATTCAAGGTGACCGTCTCCGACCTGGAGAAGCACCGAACGGACCGAACCAAAATGCTCGTGTTCGTCTCCCCCTCCAACCCTAGCGGTGCGGTCTATAGCGCCGATGAGGCCCGGGCGATCGGCGAATGGGCGCGGGAAAACGACATATGGGTGCTTGCCGACGAGATCTACCAGCGTCTCGTCTACTTGACAGACCTCGCCCCCTCCATCGCACATGAGACACCCCGGTTCGAGAAGTGGATTCTGGTCAACGGAGTGGCCAAATCTTATGCGATGACAGGATGGCGGGTGGGCTGGATGGTCGGCCCAACAGATGTAATGGACGCAGCCGCCCGGCACCAATCTCATGCGACTTCCAATGTGGCGAATGTCGCCCAGCAGGCAGCGCTGGCGGCCTTGACCGGGGCCCAGGACACCGTCGAGGAGATGAGGGTTGCATTCGACCGCCGTCGCAAGCTGATGTTTTCGTTGCTCTCGGAGATTGCCGGCATCTCATGCCTCGAGCCCGAGGGGGCGTTCTATATGTTTCCCGATGTTTCGGCAATCCTCGGGGATCGCTTCCCCACCTCTTTGGACCTCGCTGAGGCAATCATCGAGAAAGCACACGTCGCCCTGGTCCCCGGTGAGTCCTTTGGAGCACCCGGGTTTCTCCGGTTGTCTTACACGACGGGCGATGCCGAGATCGAGAAGGGAATCGAGAGAATCGCCTCGCTGCTAGCAGGCTGAATTTTGGCACTCCCAACCTGGTTTACAATCGCCAGTGGATGAAACCCGGTACGGAAGCACGAGCGATGATGCTCGTCGAGCCAAAACACTTCTCCATGACCACACTTCCGACAGGGGAAGTGGAGAGTGGTGGTTGGCTGGCGGTCGAAGCGACATCCATTTCCGGCGCCGACGTCCAGGTCTGGAGTGGGGAGGCAACGAAGGTGGTCTATCCCCTGATTCCCGGTCACGAAGTGGTAGGCCGCATCGCCACTGAGGGCCCGAGCATCCCCTACCCGATCGGAACGCGCGTCGCCGTCGAACCGCGAATCCACTGCGGCGAGTGTCTCCGCTGTCGTCAGAACCTCGCAACCTGTATCCGGAGGAGCCCCTCGAACTCATACGGCTTCATATCGTCGACCGAGCCCCCCGGCCTGTGGGGCGGGTTGGCCGAGCTGCTGTATCTCGATCCCTTTTCACGTGTGCACGAGATCACCGACGACGTCCCTGCCGAGGTCGCCACATTCGTGCATGCCCTTGCCGCCGGCCACACATGGGCCGTCGAGCTCCCTCAGCTCCAACCTGGCGAAGATGTGATGATCCTGGGTCCTGGCCCGCGTGGGCTTGCCTGCCTTATCGCCGCCAAGGCTGCCGGTGCCCGGTGGGTCGGCGTTGCCGGGCTGGGTCACGACCGTGACCGTCTCGAGTTGGCAGGAATTCTCGGAGCCGACATCGCGGTCGACGTCGAATCGGTCGACCTCGCAACCGCAATCGCCGAAGCCAGCGGTCGTCGGCCCGATGTTGTTGTCGACGTCACTTCGAATGATCCAGAAGCTGTGTTCACCGCGCTCGACATGGTGCGCAGCGGAGGAAGGGTCATCCTTGCCTCAACCAAAGGAAACCGGGCTTTTCACTTCCTGTCCGATGTAATAGTCGCAAAGCAGATCACAATCAGAGGAGCCATGGCTGCCAGCACCATCGGTTATCAATGGGCGGCGCGCCAGTTGGAGACCGATCCCAGGATCGACGACCTGGTCTCGCATCAGTTTCCGCTTTCAGAGGCTCCCCGAGCCCTTCAGGCAGCCGCCGGCCTCCTGGGCCGCGAAGAGCTGATTTCGGTCGCTGTCACCTTCTGAGATGGCGGATCCGGCGGCAGCTGATCGCCGGTCGGTCCGGTCGTGGATTGTCTACGACCTGGCAAACACCGTTTTCGCCTTGGGCGTCATCGGCCTGTACTTCCCTGATTGGCTGACGAGCCTCGATCAGCCCGACAGCCTTCTGGCGATAATCGAGGCATCTGCAGGGTTCGTGGTCATCTTCCTGGCGCCATGGGCCGGCGCACGCAGTGATGCGCAGGGCACGCGGATCCCTACGTTGACGACCACCACGCTTATCGCCGTTGGTGCCACGGCCCTTTTGGGAATCAACGTCGCGACCTCGATAGTCGCCCTGGGCATTGCGTTGATCGCGTTCAACGTTGGTGCAGTGGTCTACGACGCGTTGTTGGTGGACGTCACGACGGAATCCAACCGTGGCCGGATCTCGGGGCTCGGAATCGGGATCGGCTACCTCGGCTCCTACCTCGGGCTGATCGTCGGCATCATCACCCTCGATTTACTCGACTGGAGCTATGCCGCAACGTTTCGGGGTCTGGCAATCGTCTTCCTGGTGTTCGCCATCCCGGCTTTCCTCTTCATAAAGGAACGCCCCGGGTCAGCCGGGGCCGCCGTTCCCGGGTTCCTCGAAATCCCGCGCCGCTTGGGCAGGTCATGGAAAGCGGCAAGCCGCTATCCGGGAGTTGTTCGGTTTTTGATCAGCCGCTTTCTGTACACCGACGCCATCAACACACTCATTGGGGGCTTTCTGACGATTTTCGTGATCCAGGAGCTGGGGCTGGACCGCAATTTCGTGCAAGGGTTGCTCGGTGTCGCCATCACCACCGCAATTGCGGGCGGGATCGGCACCGGTCGCCTGGTCGAGCGTTTCGGTCCATCTAGAGTGCTGCGGTGGGTGCTCGTGCTGTGGATGCTGGCGATCTCATTCGGGATCCTTGCCGCGGTCACCGGGGAGACGTGGTTGGCATGGACCATCGGACCCCTGGGCGGTTTTGCCCTTGGTGCCACCTGGGCCGCGGACCGCGTGCTCATGACGCGCATCTCGCCACCCAGGTTTCTCGGCGAGTTTTACGGGCTCTACGCAACCGTTGGCCGATTCGCGACCATTCTGGGACCGCTCGTGTGGGCCATTATCGTCGACGTTCTGGACCTGGGTCGACTTGTGGCGATGGGTGCGCTGGTCGGGTTCGTGGCGATTGGCTGGTGGCTGCTGCGACGTGTGGACGACAGCCCGCGTGAATGGGATACGTCCGATCTACCGGTCGTCGGCCTCGGCCTCGGTGCCAGAGATGCCTGAAATGAGATGCTGCTCGACAGCGTAGGGAATTGGCAGATCGATGATCTCGTGGGGTCCCCTAACCAGCCGACGCCCAATCTCGGCGAACCAGGTGTCGTTGGCGAACGCCCAGGGCCAGGCTCGGATGCCCAGTCGGGCTCCGATCATTGCTCCGATCGCCGCTCCCCCGTTGCTACCGCCGATTCTTGCCGCCTCTGCCACCGGTTCGTGGGCCTTCTCCGCAGCGGGGGCGCCAACCAAAAGGGCCGCTAGGGCAATATCCACGGGCCCGGGTGTGGCCGAGTCGGTCACCCATCGCAAGGCTTCGTCTGCTGCCTTTATGCCGTAACCGTCGATCAACTTCTGCACCCTTCGATCCGCATCGCCAACCCGGCCTGTTTCTGACAATCCCGATGATGGGTCGCCCAACTCTTCAACCGCCGGGCCTACAGCTTCGGCCACTCCCTTGATGAGGTCTCGACCTGCCTGCCCGAAACACGACGCGGCCACTGCTGAGCTAAGGATCACACCAGCAAGAATCGACTCGGCATCGGTGTGGAACAAGGTGTTGAGATCTATTACCTCGCGGTACAACTTCTCGGGCTGACGTCGATACGAGACGCCGAGTATCGCCGACCTGCCCAGCGGATCGAGTGACGGCCGCTTGTCGGGCCTGCTGCCATGCCCGATTGAATCAAGCCAAGCCCGGAATTCGGGTGACTCTGCCCGAAACACCGGCTGTTCGTCTTTGGATCCGTCCATCTCCATGAACACATCGATGACCCGTTGACGATCGAGCTGGCCGTTTGCGATCAATTCGTAAGCAAGGACAGTCGCCTGTTCAGTCACGGCCGAGTATCCCAATTCCCAAGCTCCGCCCGCAGCATCACCTGCAGCTATGCCCAGCATCGCCCCGTCACCCTCTCCGGAAACCAACGAAAACAGTGGCTCAGACATGTCAGGCCAGCGTACCCGTTACCCTAGCCATCACATGGAAAAAGCAGTCGTCGTTGCCAACCCCGTCGCATCGCAGTTCACCGGTGGAGATCACCGCGACGTCATGGCATTGCTCGACCGGACTTTTGCAGTGAGCGCCCTCTGGCCTGGCTCGGCAGCAGAGGCAGCAGAGGACACTCGTGCCGCCATTGAAGATGGAGCAACGATCGTCGTTGCAATGGGTGGTGACGGGATGGTCCACCATGTCGCGCAGGGCGTGATCGACACACCGGCAACGCTGGCGGTCATCCCGGTCGGCACCACCAATGTCATAGCTCGACTGTTCGATGTCCCATCGAATCCGGTAAAGGCCGCCAAGCTCATAGTCAGTCAGCCTGCAGCCCGGACCGTCGGCACAGTCAAGATGGACCTGACGCGGGGAACTGCGGTGACTACCCACTTCGCCCTTTTCGCGTGTGGTCTCGGGCTTGACGCAGACGTCGTCATCGAGGCCGACAAAGAGCCATACAAGAAGTACCGGTTCGGCTCATTGCACTACGCCACAACCACCGTTGGCGTGGCCCTCAAGTCGTTTCCGAAGAAGCGCCCTCACATCGACGTCAGGAGCGGTGACAAATCTGCGGAAGCCGCCGCCGTCCTTCTTCAATTTCGAGACGTCTACACGTATTTCGGGCGAATTCCCATAACTCTGAGCAACGAGGATCCTGATCCGCTCAACGTTCTGCTCCTCGAGCGTCTTCGGCGCCGTCGGGTCCCAGCGATCGCAGCCAAGGTCTTCATGCGCCGAGACCTCGATGAGCTGAAGGACATCGATGTCTGGACCGGCGTCGAGAGTCTGGAGGCGTCGGCCAAGCCGCCCGTCGCGGCCCAGGCCGACGGTGAGTCACTCGGCGTGGTCGACAGGGCCGAGATGATCTGGCATCCGGACTCGCTGAGAGTGATAGCTGCGCCGTGAACAGGTCTCCGGGGACTCAATTCTCCACTTGATAGACGGTTCGGTGCGGGAATGGGATTTCTATTCCTTCGCGATCGAACCGGATCTTTATCCTCCGACGCGCTTCCCTCAGGGCGACCCATCGGTAGTCGGCTAAAACGGTGATCCTCGCCCGGAGGATCACAGCACTTTCCGCCAGCTCCTGCACTCCGAGGACCTCCGGTTCCTCCTGCATTCGCGGGCTCCACTCCGAATCCTGGGCCATCTGCTGCAGCTCGTCTCTCATGATCGTCATGACTTTGTCGACGTCTTGGCTGTATCCCACTCCCACGTCGAGGACTGGTCGCGCGTATACGGCTGTGAAGTTGCTGCTCACCGCAATCAATCCGTTGGGCACAAAGTGCTTGTTGCCCTCGGCGTCGCGGAGAACGGTGACCCGAAACTGGATGTTCTCGACCGTTCCCTCGGTGTCGGCGATCATCACCACATCGCCGATGTGGAACTGGTCCTCTGCCAGGATGAAGAACCCAGCGATCAAATCTTTGACCAGGCCCTGTGCCCCGAATCCGATGGCGGCCCCGAAGACGGCGCCCACCGCAACGAAGGGGCCCAGATCGACGCCCCAGATCTTCGCCACGATCACCCCTCCCAATGCCACCAGGGTGAACTGCGTCAGTCTCAGGCCGACTCTGCTCAGCGTTTCCACTCTGCGCTCGGCCTCATCAGACCTGCTCAGCATTCGGGTGAGGAGCCTGCGTCCCACGCGACGAACCAGCCAATAGACAACGAACAGGATTGCGGCGATCACCAACGACTGGATCAGGTTGGATTGACTCTCGACCCCGATCAGATCAACAAGCATGAGTTCGGAGGTTAACGGTCACCGGCACCACGCGTCTCAGCGATCGCCACAGCCAGCGAAGCGAGGTTCGCCACCACGGCGGCGCGATCCTTGAGCCCGGGTCGCAGGTCAGCGTTGACCAGACCATCCAGGTACTCGACAACTTCGGCCTCTGTGACCAGCGGCCCGGTGCCAGGTGTGCCTGCCCCGGACACCTTTCGGAACCACTTCGACTTCGTGGTCACAGTAATTGCTTGCGTTTCCACGTGACGCAGGAAGGATCTGAGGTCCTCGCCGACATGTGCTGACAGAGCCATCGCAGCTTCGGCGACGGGACCCCACAGTTGTCCCGACAGGTCGGCGAAGAAGTCCGAGAGGTGGCGGCTGGCTCCGATGAGGTCACTCTCGAGTGCTTCGTGGGCGGCTCGGTCCCGAACTCCGCCCCAGCGACGCTCAAAGTCGAGACCCGAGGCTCCACCTGCATCACCCAGGGCCACAATGGATTGCTCGAGGTCGACCAGCATCTTGTCGAGAACCGACCCCACACCAAGGTTTTTGAGACTCGTCCGCAGTTCGTCGATGCCGCCTGGCGGTGTCAGCGGAGGATTCGCTGCCACGGCCAGCACTTGTGGGTCGCTTATCCCATCGTCCTCGAGGGCCTTGACGAAGTCAGCAACGATGTCTCCGATCTCCGCCTTCGGGACCCGGTCGACCTGATTCAGAGCGAAGAGAAACTGCGACTGGTAAGCCCGAAGCGGCCTGATGAACCCGCGGTGAAGCGAGTCGTCACGATATTTTTCAACGTCGGCCACCCAGAGAACCACGTCAACCATCGGAAGCAAAGACTGCACTTGGAGCCGGTGGTCGACTTCCACACTGTCGGTGTCCGGGAGGTCGATAAGGCAGATCCACGGCAAATTGCGATGGCGCGTCCGGGCCACCTCGCCGAACCCGGCGATGTAGGCGTCGAGACGGCCAGCCAACTCCTCGGGCACCGAGACCAGCGGTCTCGAGGTTGTTGGCCGGATCCCGCCGACTCCGGCAAGGTCCGATCCGAGAAGTACGTTGAACAAAGAGGACTTACCCGAGCCTGTCCCGCCGACCAGGGCGACAACCACGACGTCCTCGGGATAGTGCAGTCGGCTACGGGCACGCCGTGCGATTCGAGCCGGGTTCTCCAAGTTATCCGGGCTCACGAATCCGACTGCGCTGGCGAGTGTGGCGTCGGCGTTATCGAGCAACTCGATCAGACGGTCATGCATTTAGGAGGGCGGGGCTGGGAGAGATGTCCTTAAGGATCGCCCGACCTGCATCCAGGGCTGAACGGGCCGCCGCGACGTCGATTCTTCCTGCTAGCCCTGCAAGCTCTCTGACCACATCCGACATCATTTCGCGTAGGGACGGCTCCGGCTCCGAATCAATCCGCTTTTGGGAAGCCCGCAGAGCGACCACGGCCCTCAGGGCATTTTGATAAGACGTCAATTCGGTGTCACCGGCCCCGACCCCGGGCCGATAGAACCATCGATCGACCGCACCATCCAGTATCCCGGCTATCGGCTTTCGTGTCTCAGGCGTTTGGGGTCGCAGGTCCAACACCAACCCGTTGTCGTCGTCGAGATCGAAGAGGGCAACACTCTTCTCCAAACATGACATGAGCTCGGCACGTATCTGACTTCCGATCCTCTCACAGACGTCGCCGTCCAACCCGCGTCGCCTCAGCGACCGAACTGTGACGCGGTTGCGGCGCCGATCGACTTGAAGTTGCCTCGACCAATCGTCGACAGGCTCCGCGAGCGGCGTTGTGTCGAGCACGCTCAAGTCGAGGTGCAGACGACGATGCAGACCGGCCCGTGACTCGAGGCCACGATCCAACTCCTCGAAGAACGCCCGGGCACGCGAGTTGAGGTCCTCGAGACTGGCCCTCATCATCAACTCCGACTCCTGGCCACGCTCGTCCACCCGATCCAGCAGGGCCCTGCGCAAGACCCTGACCGCGGCATCGGGCAAGATTCCCTGATCCGCTAAGCGATGTTCGGAAACGCGAATGACCTCTCCCCCTGACATCTTCTCGCGACGGAGAAGTCGGCGAAAGTCGGTCACAACTCCTGATGAGTCGGACGAGACCCTATTGAGCACATGGATGACAGGGACCCCTCGGGACTCCAAGCCGCGCAAGACCTTCCACGGGACCATGTCGGCATATCTCAGGGCGGATGCCACGAAAATCACCACGTCGGCCATGTCCAGAGCTGACGCAGCCAATTGATGGTTGGCCAGGTTGGTCGAATCGATGTCGGGAGTGTCGACAAGGCAGATGTCGTCGAGAATCGGGGCGAGACCGGACACAACCTCATAGCGGAGTGGATCCTCAGCCATTTGACTCGCATGTTGACGTTGGACGTATACGAGGGGCCATGTCGTCGTCGGCCGGACAGACCCGGCTCGTGTCACCGCCTGGCCCACAAGACCATTTAGCAGCGTGGACTTGCCGCTGCCGGTCGGCCCCACGATGACAACTCGCATCGGCCGGTCAACGCCATCGCCTTGGCGCCACAGATGACGGCGCAGATCGTTGACGAGTTTCTGGTGTCGGTCGGGCCAGTCGGGGCTCAAGGTGGTAACGGCTTTGATCGCGGGAGAATCGAAAATCTCCAGAAGCCTCTTCAGATCGGCCCCCTGCAAACTATTGTTGAACGGCACAGGCGAATTGTGCCACGGACCGGTGTGGAATCCGGGTTAACCCGTCCAGCCGCCGGCCGGCTTGTCGAACCAGACATGGACCTGTCCGGTCCCCGTCGCGTTCTCGTAGTCCGAGAAGAGTTCGCCGCGAGCTGAGCATTCCCGGCCGCCGATGGCGCCAAGCATCATCAGGTAGTGGCCGAAATCACCTTCCGGGGCATGTTCCATGTACTCGTCCATTGTGTCGAGGATGCGGGCGTGATCGCCTTGTTTCATCCACTCGAGACGCTCCTCGTCGGCCGCGCGGGCCTCCGGGGTGATGATGTGCACTGGATCCGACGCCTCATGTTTTGGTAGCTGTTTCAAGGGCCAGAAGGTGTGGGTCATCCCTCCCGAAGCCAATACAACCACCCTGCGGTCGAGTCGGGAGGCCGCCTCGCCTATGGCCTCTCCCATCGTCAGGAAGTCATCGGGCTCGCCGGTCTGAACCACCGAGACCGAGACGACTTTCTCGTCCTTTCGCAGATAGTGGACGAGGTTGATGGTCGCGTAGTAGAGCGGAAGGTAAGGGTCTTCGGATGCATGGGTTGGTGTTCCCAATTCATCCCCGAGAGTGGCGGCCATGCGGGCAAACTCTGGATCGCCGGGATAGTCATACGGGATTTGAGCCATTCCCCGAGGCAATTCCGAAGACGTGAAGACACCTTGGTGGCGCTCATGGGCGGTCAGCAGATGCTCGACCGTCGAAAACCAGTGCGAGTCGATGATCACGATTGTGTCAGGCTGGAGTCTGTCGAACACCTCCGAACGAAGCCGGTTGAGCCCGGGAACCAACGAGATCTCCCTGCCATCGTTGATCCCTCTTCGGGTCTCCTCGTCAAACATGATTGTCGGAGCGTGGCTGATCAACCCGGCACCCACTATCTCACCCATGTGTTTCTCCTACTATCAAGTGTCACAGCCTCAAAGCGTCGCAATTCATACCGCTCGATCGTTCGGAACCTAACGAGATACTATTCGACTTCGTCGCCCGCCACCAGGTTAGATCCCGAAGCGGTGGCGGTCACCACCCGGAGCAGCCTCGCCAACTCACGTCGTTCACCGTCGTTCAGTCGCTCTGTGAACGTGGCTTCGTGTTCGTTGAACCTGGGAAAGACCTTCTCGATTGTCTCCTGGCCGGCCGCTTCCAGGCTGACTACAACGCGGCGACCATCATCGGGATGCCTGGATCTGTCAACCATGCCCCCCTTCTCGAGCGTGGTCAGCATCCCGCTCAGGGTTCCTTTGGCAAGTCCACAATCCTCGGCCAACTCACCAGTCTCGCGTTCTCCCCAGACCCAGAGCACAAACAGGATCGTGAACCCACCCCAGGTCAGGCCCTCGGGCGACAGCACATCCCGTTCCATCCGGTTACGGACGGCGTTTGCCGCCCGATAGATATTCGATACGGCCAGCATCGCCTCGAAGTCGAGAGGCTCACCGTCGAGGCGTTTTCGGATATCTCGCTCAGCCGCGAGGACTTCTTCGGGATCGTGGTGGCTAAGCGGGATCGGCATGAACTGGTCCTCAAGCGGGGCCACCAGTTTATCCTTGGCCCGCCAACTTATCATTAGGTTGCGAACGATCCCGAAGATGTGTGATTGCGCAGCAAGGAAGACAATGCCCTCCAATCGAGTCGAAATTTCGGAATATGCGGTGTCTCCTGACCACTACATCGGTGGCCACCGGGTTTCATCAGATGCGACTTTCGAGACCCACTCGCCTCTCGATTGGGATTGGAAGCTGGCCGACGTCGCCCGGGGCAACTCGATGACGGCCGATGCGGCGGTCGGAGCCGCTGTCAAGGCCTTTCCGGATTGGGCGAGGTTGGAGCCCAAAGAGCGTGGCGCCTATCTGCACAAGCTTGCCGACCTCATAGACGACAACATACCGATGCTTGCCCAGATCGAATGTGTCGACATGGCCATGCTCTTGGAGAGCCTCGAAGCCAGGGTCATCCATCGCGGTGCGGAGAACTTTCGTAACTATGCCGACCTGGCGGCCGACCACCAGGAGAGACGTTGGTCTTCGAAAGGGACGGACAATGTGGTGCAGCGTATGCCCGCCGGGCCCGCCGTCATCATCACTCCCTGGAATGCTCCGTGGCTCCTCTCGACCTGGAAGATCGCACCCGCCCTCGCCGCCGGCAACACGGTGATCCTCAAGCCTGCAGAATGGGCCCCACTCTCGGCTTCGCTTTTGGGCGACCTCGCTGACGAGGCTGGAATCCCGCCCGGAGTGCTCAACATCGTCCAGGGGATCGGCGATGAGGTAGGTGCCGCTCTGGTCAGCGATCACCGCGTGCGACGGATCAGCTTCACCGGGTCGCCCGAAACGGCCCGCCACATCGGCGACTCGGCTGCCCGCACCATCACACCTTTCACGGCCGAGCTCGGCGGCAAGGGCCCGTTCGTGGTCTTTGCAGATGCTGACCTCGACGCTGCGGCGAAAAAGGCCGCAGATCAGTTCGACGACTCAGGCCAGGTTTGCCTCGCCGGTACGCGCCTTCTCGTTGAGGAGTCAGCCGCCTCTGAGTTCTGGGATCTCTTCAACCACTATGCCGATAGGCACGTGCTCGGGGACAGTCGGAATCCGAGCACAACCATCTCACCGATGATCCACCCTGACCACTTGAGGCGGGTGGAGGGCTTTGTCGACCGGGCCCGCGACGCCGGCGACACCGTCCTGCGTGGAGGTCACCGTCATACCGAAGACGGGCTCTGGTATGAGCCCACGGTGGTGCGTCCCACCTCCAACGACTCCGAGATCGTGCAACGCGAGGTCTTCGGACCGGTGCTCACCTATCAGACCTTTGTCGACGAGGCCGAAGGCGTCGCTCTGGCCAACTCCACCAAATACGGCCTCTCCGCGATCGTCTACACCGGATCCGAAGGGCGGGCCGACCGCGTTGGCCGGGCGATACGGGCTGGGACGGTTTGGGTCAACACCTTCCTGGTGCGAGATCTGACGGCGCCGTTCGGGGGTTGTCGTCTCTCCGGCATCGGTCGGGAGGGGGGCGACTACGCCCTCGACTTCCACTCAGATTTGAAGACCCTTCAGGTCAGCCAGGGCACGACGAGCTAGGCGCAGGCAGGATGGGGAAGGACACGGGGCCATCGTTCGACGCCATCGGGGCCGACTACGTACAGGTAGTCACCATCGATTGACCGGAACAGCTCCCTGAGGCCCCTCTCGTATCCAAGGGACTCGACGGCGGACGGCAACTCGATATCGAGATCGAAAGTCAGGTAGTCGTCCGGTTCGAGATTGGCGGCGTAGGCCCTCTCCTCGCGTCCAAGCCCGAGCCGTTCTCGGGCGGACGCGGCTACGAAGAGCTCCGGATCGAAGACATTGCTCGGATCAAGAAGATAGGAATCGCCGATGAAGTACTCACCGAGGGCGATGAACCTGACGTCCTCCCATCCGCAGTGTCCTCCTCCATAGAATTCCTGGATGACCGAGGTCGGCAGGACGGCACCCGAGGCATCGTGCCATTCCTCCGTCTCTTCAGTTTCGAGGAAGCATTCTGTGCGAATCAAGGCACTTACCGTCATCTCCACTTTGTCGGAGAGGTCGACCTCGACCGAGCACGTCGCTCCTGAGGGCTTGACCGTTGCCC
Organism: Acidimicrobiia bacterium; assembly: GCA_041751055.1. Lineage (GTDB taxonomy): Bacteria > Actinomycetota > Acidimicrobiia > Spongiisociales > ZC4RG35 > MA-ANB-1. Next base: position 191,585 of record JBGSYD010000015.1, read on the forward strand.
GAATCTGATAATCCGTGGCATCGAGGAGGACGGTCTCCAGTTCGGTCCGATAGTCGGATCCGCTGAATTCGACGGGGTAGGTGTTGGCGAACACAGCGTTGTCATCGGTCAGAATCTGGAACTCGACTGTTGTGCCCGGATCGGGCTGGATCTCCTCGATGGCCCGGCCAAGAGTCAACGCGACTTCACCGTTTCCGGTTTCGTTGTCCGATGCACAAGCAGCCAAGAAAACCGACACCGCAACAACTGCAAACACAAGCCGTCGCATCTCTAAAGTATGCCCGAATCGCAGGCTAGACGAACATACCGTCGACGACCAAGAATCATCTGCCGACCGCGCATGAGTCGCAAGCGTCGACTGACCGTAAGAAGCCTGGACGTACTCCGAGGTTCCGAGGACGACACCTGTCGTGAAGATTATCGAGTCTGCCGCTAGGAATTTCTCAGATTTCTTGTCCGAGGGCCAGGTTCGGGCTTTTTCTGTCACACCCGGTTTGTACGTTGGTGAATGTGAGACGGGGAATGATTTCCGAGGCGTCACTTCCCCATCAATGGCTTGACCGTGCCGACCTCGAGTTGGTGTCAACCGATGATCTCGGTGCGTTCCTGGTTGGTCTCGAAACCGAGGTCGACCACTTGGAACAGCAGCGTGCCCTGGTCCTCGCCGAGTTCGACAACAGGAAAGCCCACGACATATTCGGGTTCCCTTCGACGGTCGCATTCCTGATGGTGATGTGTCGCATGGCTGGGGGGCGGGCCAAACGCCTGGTTAATAGGGCTCGGGCCGCTGCTGCTCATAGAACCACCTTTACTGCGTGGTGGTGTGGCCAGTTGTCCGGTGATCAGGCACAACAACTCCTTGACGTTTCAGACCAGCTCCCCGACCTCTATCCCGATGCCGAGGCGGTGTTGGTCGACATCGCCGGGGAAACGCCAGAGGACACGCGGCAAGTCCTCGACTATTGGAAACACACCGCCGACCGACCCGGTGTCGATCTGGATCTCGAATCGCAGCAGTTGCGTCGCCGATTCGATATGAACGACCAATCGACCGGGATGGTTGAAGGACGTTTCGTGATGACCGGCGCGGCCGGCCTAGCGCTACGCACAGCCGTCGATGCACTGCTCCCCCCACCAGGAGCGGGAGACACGCGGTCCGCCTCCCAGCGCCGACATGATGCTCCTGAAGACCTCGCCTATTCGTTCCTGGAGACCACCAACACCCGAACAACCGGCGGTGAGAAACCCCACTTGAATGTCCACGTCGATATCGATGCTCTCAGGGGCGAGCCCGGAGGACTCCACGAAACCACCTCTGGTCAAGTCCTCGGGGTCGAAACCATCCGCCAACTCGCATGCGACGCCTCGGTCACCCGAATCGTGTTCGGACCGGGGTCAGAAATCCTCGACGTCGGTCGGAAAACCAGGGTCGTCCATCTCGGCTTGCGCAGAGCCGCGGTAGCCAGAGACCGCCACTGTCGGACCCGCGGATGCAGACGACCGGCACAGTGGTGCGATCTGCACCACATCATCCACTGGGCCGACGGAGGCGAAACGAGACTCGAAAACCTCATCCTCCTATGCCGCTATCACCACACCCTCTTGCACCGGCTGGCCGAGGCCGAACAAGAGCAGTTCGAGCTAATTCAGCTCGACAGAGTGACCGAGACCAGCGTCCTACGAGATACGTAGGGGTGGCGCGGGCACGCCCCCCCCCCCGAGAATCGACTCTTCGCAGCCGCCATTGTCCGGTACCAATTGATCTGGGAGGATCAATCCCATGCACCGGAACACCGCCGAGTTGGAGGGCGTCCTCGACGACATCCTCGAAGCCCCATCAGACAGTGGGGACATCGAGATGATTGTTCGACGGCCCGACCGTGACCAGCGTGAGTGCCGCCTCACACGCGCTCTGGCGTCACAGAAAATCCTCGCCGACTACCCAGGCGCGGGCGACCCAACAAACTCATGAGAACGCTGACAACACGTGCTGTAACCACCTACGAAGAAGCGCCCGAATCCTGTGTTGGAAACCGAAAGCCTTCCGAGCAGCCGGCCTTCGACATCACGCATTTGGTAGAAGATATCTGAACCTGCCGTGTCGGCGACCAGTGAGAAATCGCGATGGCCAAAGAGATTATCGGCGAAATCCGCAGCGGCCCCCTCCGGCGTGGCAGTCCCGGACTCTTCAGTGAACGGCATGAAGTGGAGGAAGGATTCACCGTGCGCAGCACCAAAGAAGAAGGGTGAGTCCCTCCCGCACTCACCTTCGGGAACAACCACTAGCGCGAGGCCGTAAATGCCGGTCCCTGCCAAAAGGACGAACCCGAGCCACCGCCATTTGAACCGTCGTATCAACCCAAAATTCTACGGGTTGGCTGGTTCGTACCAATGGTGTTTCGGCCCGACGACACCAGTAACCCGGGTTGTGCTCACTCCTCCTCCGCCCCCGATGGCACAGTCCGCTGCAACGTCGTTCCACCCTTCCACGAGACTCCGACCCGGTGGTAGAAGCCACCAATCATCTCGGCTTCGGCCAGCAGAGCCAGATCTTCGGTCGGCGAGTGGTGGAGCTCGAATTCGGCGGTGCCCTCCCACACATCGGCGACCTCACCGTCGTAACCGCGCATGGTCACCAGCTCGCTTAATGCGTCGGTCCCGTCGGATTCGATGGCAGGCCACCATCGGTTGTGGAGCATCGGTTGTCCGTTGACGAATCCCGGTGATGCAACGGGCCCCGTCAACGTCACCACGGCTTCCGCCAGCCGCCGACCGTTTGCAGAGAGCGTTGCGCCAAACTTGCCTCCTACCTCCAGACGTGGGCCTGCCTTCCCGACCGTGATCGGACGGGTCATCCAGATATCACCGAGTTTCTTCGGGTAGCCCTGGTGGTAGCCACGTACCAGTGCAAAGTCCTTGTCCACCCAGATATAGGCACAACGGCTCCAAACCTTGCCCTGCCACGACCCGCGGATGACGACGAAGCACTCCTTGTATTGGGAACGCACCGGGTCGAGAATCTCCTCGAAGGTGTCGCCGGAGCTTTGCCAGTCAGCCCAGATCAACGCCACCGCTCCCGGATCGTCAGGCGCGAGCTCGACATCGTCAGGCAACAGCTCGGCCACACGATCGGGATCGGTCCGATACTCGACTGTGAGCATCTCACCTGAGTAGTGCCAGGGAGGATTGGGGATAAGCGAGGACTTGCCGGAGGGCGTCCTCGGGAACAGAAAGCCTGCCATCAAAGAAACGGCAGGTATTCGGTCATTTCCCAGTCAGTCGTCCACCGGTTGTAGCGCTCCCATTCAGCACGCTTGACAGTCAGAAAGCCGTCAACGTAAGCGGCAGAAAACGCCTCCACCAGGTCGTTGTCGGCTTCGAGCGCGTCCAGAGCATCACGAAGCGTGGGCGGGCAAACGACGTCGGTTGAAGCATTTTCGATGCAGTCGAGGGTCTCGACGTCGGGAAGCGGATAGCCCTTCTCATAGCCGAGGAGCGCTGCCGTAAGAACCGCCGCCACCGCCTGATGCGGTGTCACCGACCCGTCACCCAATCGGTGCTCGATCCTGGTTCCCTGGCCCCGGGCCGGTGGGACCCGCACCGTTACACCGCGATGGTCATAACCCCAGTTGGCCCAGTAGCCGCATAGCGAGCCGGGTTTGAGACGCTTATAAGCATTGACCGTTGGAGCGACGAGAGCCGTCAGCCCGACGTGATGGGTGAGTAACCCAGCGATCACCGATTTGCACGTTTCGCTCAGGCCGTCGGTGTTCTCGGGGTTGCTGAAGAGGTTGACGCCTTCGGCATCGTTCAGGGAGAGATTGATGTGGAAGCCGCTTCCTCCCCGACCGTTGATTGGTTTTCCCAGAAAGGTCAGAAGGTAACCCTCCCTAGCGGCGATCTCTTTGGCCATGACTTTGAACAGAAAGGCGTTATCGGCCGCAGCAAGAGCATCGGTATAGGACAGAGTTAGCTCGAACTGACCCGCGTCATATTCGCCGTTCACCGCCTCGAGAGGAAAACCGACCTCCCTGGACGTCGTCATGATCCTGTCGAGAACGCCAGTCGGATCAACGGCCATCCCCGTCCCGTAGACGTAAGCACCGGGCGTGCTGACGGGTCGCCACCCACCGTCGGCGTCGGGCTCGAATAGGAACGCTTCCAACTCGATGCCCACCATCGGAGTGAGTCCATGCGCACGCCACTTTTCGATTGCAGCCTTCAAGACATTCCTCGGTGCCAGAGGAACCAGATCTCCACCGCGCGAAATCTCCGGAATCACAACCGCCGTGCCCGGCTCCCAGCCGGGCCGGTAGTCGTCCTCGCCGAAGGTAGCCTCCATGTCGGGCAGACCCTTCCAGAACATCGCGCCATCGTGGGGCGTCATCTCCCGGTCGAACCCCAACGTGAAGAGGGTCAGGCAATGAGCGGTTTTGCCCGAGGCCGTGTCCGTCGGTAAGTACTTGCCACGTGCCAGGCCGAGATGATCAGGCCAGAGCAGACGAAGTCGGTCGTATTGTTGGGCCACTGCGCTCCTCTGATATGAAGGTTGATCGTAGATGGTTTTTGCGAGGTTGAGGGAGCACCAACGACCGGGCTAACTTCTGAGAATATGTCTTCACCGTTAGAGCCGAGTTCGGCCCAACGCGCCGAACTCGAGTCAGCAGTAACGAGATTCGTCGAAGAATGGTTCGCCGGGATGGGCACGATGGATGCCACCGGTCCTGACCTATCTCAAGATCAGATCTCAGCACTGATGAGCCCGCCAGATGAAAAAGGCGTCGGAGTCGACGAGGTGCTGGCTGAACTGGCACTTGCCGGCCAGTCCGGGGTGTACCACCCGTCTGGTGGCCACATGTCCTACATCCCCAACTCAGGGCTTTATTCAGGGGCTCTCGGCGAGTTTCTGGCCGCGGCGCTCAATCGCTACACCGGAGTGACCGGGGCGGCTCCAGGGATGGCAGCAATCGAGCATGGCGTCACCGATTGGATCGCTTCGCTCTTCGAAATGGGCCCGGCTGCCAAAGGGATCCTCCTATCCGGGGGATCAATGGCCAATTTCACTGCAATTGTGGCCGCCCGCACCAACCGACTGGGCGAACATTTCGACGACGGCACGGTTTATCTAACCAAACACACTCACCATTCGGTCGCCAAGTCGGCGCGGCTGGCGGGGCTGAGGAATGACCAACTCAGGTTGGTGCGGGTTGACCCCAACCTCCGCATGGATCCGGATGCCCTGGAGAAGATGGTGTCCGATGATAGAAAGGCGGGACTGAAACCATTCCTCGTGGTGGCATCTGCGGGGACGACAGACACCGGAACCGTCGACGACCTCGGGGCGATCGACAGGATCGCAAAGAACCACGACATATGGATGCACACCGACGGTGCCTACGGCGGGTTTTTCCAGCTCACGTCACGAGGGCAGCAGCGGATGTCCGGGATCGAAGGGTCGGATTCGATTGCGCTGGATCCGCACAAGGGGCTGTCCATCCCGTTCGGTGTCGGAGCACTGGTGGTTCGCGACGAAAACCTTTTGATCGACGCCAACTACGGGCGCGCTGCCTACTTGAACCATGATGAGACCCATCAAGGGATGCGCGATATTTCCTCCCTCGGGCCGGAGTTGACACGACCCTTCCGCGGGCTGTCGTTGTGGCTCCCCCTGCAGCTACACGGCGTCGGCCCCTTCCGGGAAGCTCTCGACGAATCGCTCGACCTGGCCGAACACGCCTACAAGCGTCTTTCCATGATCGAAGGAGTGCGGGCGCCTTGGGCACCCGACCTATCGGTTGTGGCAATCGGATTCGACGATGATGCCGCCGGCGCAGGGGCAATGCGTGAGGTCAACGCCGACCGACGTGTGCACCTCAGTTCGACGCTCGTAGAAGACCGGTTTGTGCTGAGGTTTGCGATTCTCAATCGCCGGACCACGACCGACCATGTGGACTATGCAATCGACATCATCGAGAAATCGCTGATCGGTTGAGATCCCTCTATTTGAGGAACATCCGGACCGGAAGATGCTTGATCCCTGAAATGAAGTTCGAGCGAAGCCGGTCCGGGGGGCCAACGATCTCAAAGCCTGAGATGCGGCTGAGCAGCTCTTCGAACACGACGCGGACCTCGAGCCGCGCCAGCGCCGCACCCAAACAAACATGTCTTCCGGTCCCAAACGTCACATGATTGTTCGGGCGTCGTTTCAAATCGAAGATGAAAGGATCGTCAAAGGCGTCTTCGTCGTAATTGGCGGATGTGTACCAGAGGACGACACGGTCGCCCTCGGCGATCGGAACCCCCCGGATCTCGGTGTCGAGCGCTGCAGTCCGTCGAAAGTGCATGGTCACACCTGATGCCCTGAGGATCTCCTCGGTAGCAAGCTCTGACATTGCCGCCGGATCGGAATGCCACTCCCGGAACTGATCCGGATGGTTGCTGAGGTAGATCAGCGCGTGGCTGATGGTGTGACGGGTGGTCTCGTTGCCGGCGACCATCATCAACGTGAAGAAATTCTTGAACTCGAGGTCGGTCAGCGGCTCGCCATCAGGCTCAGCGTGGAGCAGGGCCGAAATGACGTCGTCGGTCGGACTCTCCCGTCGGGCGACAGCGGCCTGTTCTGCATAGCGGAAGACCTCCAGCGCGGCGGGCGACCGGAATGGGAGCAACCGATATTCCTCTGTGTCGACCTTATCGATGATCACCGGCGTGTACTCGGGGTCGGCATTCGAGATCATCTGGTCGCCCCACGCCACAAGCTTTCCAGCGTCGGATTCGGGAACACCGAGCAACCGGCACAGAAGTCTGATCGGCAACTCTCTGGCAACCTCGGTGACGAAGTCGAACTCCCCCTTCGGCAAAACCATGTCGAGGACATGGCCTGCCAGCTTGCGGAAAGCCTCCTCGTAAGTGGCCACCACGCGAGGCGTGAATCCGGGTTGGACGAGACGCCGGAGACGAGTGTGGTCAGGCGGGTCGAGCTCCATCATGGTCCTGCGGGCATGTAGTTCGTCGTCAGCCATACGTTCGATTCGGATACCTCGTCCTGCCGAAAATCTCGCGTAGTCGCGGCTCACTTCAATCACATCGGCGTGTTTGGTGATGGCCCAGAACCCGGTCCCGTCGGCCTCCTCAACCCAGGCAACGGGCTCTTCTTCGCGCATTCGTTTGAAGGCGGCGTGTGGGAATCCCCTGAGATAGGTGTCGTGTGAGGTTATGTCGACGTTGGGATCACCAAGATCCTCGTGGAGGGTGTTAATTGCCATATGGTCGTTAGGAAGCGAACATAATCGATCGTGACCCCCATGCTCCCGCGCTGCGATGACTGAAACCCGACGGATCCTGCTCGGCGGAGTCGCTACGCGTGTCACCCGCAAGGGGAACGAGTTGATGGCATCAGACGGGCGGAGCATCGCCATCGAGGATGCGATCCATCTGCCGCCCGTCGAACCTTCGAAAATCCTCGCCTGTCATCTCAACTACAAGAGTCGCGTTGACGAGTTCATGACCAAACTGCCGACGGCGCCTACGTACTTCCAAAAGCCCACTACTTCGCTGAATGCCCACAACGGTCACGTGGTACGCCCTGAACGCTGTGAGTACCTCAACTTCGAAGGTGAGATCGCAATCGTCATCGGTAAGACCTGTCGCAATGTTGCACCCGATGATGCCGGCCTGTATATCGGCGGGTACACGATCGCCAACGACTACGGACTCCACGACTTCCGCGACACCGACGCCGGATCGATGCTTCGGGTCAAAGGTTCCGACACCCTCAGCCCACTCGGCCCCGGCGTTGTCGATGACTGGGACTTTCATCACAAGGGGATCCGCACGCTGGTGAATGGCAAGGTCACCCAGGATGGAAACACTTCCGACATGAAGTGGGACATGAGTTACCTGGTAGCCGACCTGGCGCGAACCATCACCCTGCTGCCCGGTGACGTCATCCTTTCTGGTACCCCGGCGGGTTCCCGTCCGGTCCAGCCGGGTGATGTTGTGACAGTCGAGGTCGAAGGTCTCGGCTCGCTTTCGAATACAATTGTCTCGGGACCCACACCGATCCGCGAGGATGTCGGCGCCCAACCCAGCCGGTCCGAAGAGGTTCTTTCGACCGCTCTGGGCGGGGACTGGGAGTTCAGAGGGATCAGAGCACCGCAAGGCCCCGGTTCCAAACACTACGAATCGGAGATCAGCGAATGACCAACCCTCTAGTCGGCATCACGGCCTGGCGAAGGCATCTGGACACATTCCTGGGCAACGAGTCCTTGGAAACCCTTTCGTCGTTCTATCCCGATGCCGTGATCGCCGCTGGGATGACGCCGATCATCTACCCCAATTCTCAGGACCCCGACGAGGCGGAGCGTTTGGTGGCTCTCGTCGACGGAGTCATCATTTCCGGGGGCGATGATGTCGATCCCGGAACATACGGAGCCGAGAACACAGACTCGAAAGGAACAAGTTCCCGCGTCGATCGGTTCGAAGTCGCCCTGGTCGAGGCGGCGCGTCGACAGGACAAGCCACTGCTGGCGATCTGCCGGGGCCTCCAACTACTGAATGTCGCCTTGGGAGGGACGATTGCCCAGGAGGTCACCCGGGAAGGCACCGCCCACGAACCGATTCCTCCAGACGCCGATCCGGTCGAAGTGAACCAGCGACGCCATTCGGTCCATTTCGAGTCAGATTCGCTCATCGCGTCTGTGTATGGGGCCGGGGAGTTGAAGGTGAACACCCTTCACCACCAGGGAGTCGACCGATTGGCACCGGGCCTACTTGTCGAAGGAAAAGCCGACGATGGTCTTGTCGAGGCGGCGCGTTGCGATGGAGACTGGTGGGCGCTTGGCGTTCAATGGCATCCGGAGCGCTCTGACGAAGATCAGCGAAACCCTCTGTTTGAGGCATTTCGTCGGGCAATCGAAGCCCGATAGCTACATCTGGCTGACGAGGGCGGAAGTGGACAGAGCCCCGCGAAGTTCTTCGAGTCGTTCAGGAACTACCCGATAATGCACCCAACGCCCGTCTCGCTCGCCTTGGATGAGCCCCGCTTCCCGCAGGATTTTCAGGTGATGTGAAACAGTTGGTTGCGATAGGGACAACGGCTCCTCGAGGTCACATCCACACGCCGTGCCTTCAGGCGCCGCAGAAAGCATCGAGACGATCCTCAGGCGAACTGGGTCCCCGAGCGCCGCGAACATCGCAGCCATGTCACCGGCCGCCTCGGCATCTATTTCGCCTTCGAAAATAGGTGTACAACAGAACTCCATGTCATATTGACATTAGTCTATATATCGATATAGTTCAATACATCGAAGTTCATCTATCTATCCAAGAAGGAGGAAAGATGTCACTTCAAGGAAATGATCCCGGCTGTTGCGGCGATGACTGCTGCTAACTAACCGGATCTGATGTGGAGGCGCCCGCCACGTGCGGGCGTCTCCCATTGGTCATCCGTTGTTGAGAATGTTGATGGTGGCGGCTCCCTCATCACATTCGTCGAGGATGGGGCAATATCGACACCACGGCCCACCACGTCTTTCGAATTCCCCGCCGACTCTCCACACTCTCCTTAGTACATCGACCATCTCAGTCACGTCGGATGCCGCAGCTAAGACATCAGCGCCAGACGGCACGGTCGTGTATCGCTCACCAGTTCGAACCGATACCGCCTCCACATGGGCCGGGACCTCATCGCGATCCAGCGACCACAGGAGGGCGTAGAACATCAACTGGTCTTCGACCTCGCCGAGCTCACCTGTCTTCCAATCGACGAGCCGAAAGCCGCCAAGATCTTCTTTGTAGATGGCGTCGACCGTCCCGACCAGCTCCACCCCCGGTGCCGGAGCCAGCTTCATCTCGACCTCGGTTCCTTCAAAGCCATCCTGGGGGAACTTCGTAAACCGCTCGTACAAAACCCGGACCTCCTCGATGACACCGGCGAGCACTGAGGGCTTTAACTCCAACCCACCCATTTTATTGACCAGGCTGGACCCGCCTATCTCCTCCCGGCATGCCTGAACGAAGTCCTCAGATGCGATTTGGCCGCTGCTCAGATGCCGGCTGAAAATGCGATGGGCCAGGCTTCCTGTAAACGAAGATCTCGAATCTTTCCCATAAATCCCCTGGTAGCGGGCGTTTGCGTTGGCAGGACAACGTTTAAAGCTCAGATAGGACGTCGCGGAAACCCGAACGTCATCACCTGATTCCTTGGGAACTATCTCGACGAAAGGCACGTCAGAAGAGTAGAGCAACAAGATTCAGCTAAAGGTTAGGACCTAGTTACCATCACGGCGGGGCCCCGGGGTCGAGCTCGACCCAGACCAATGAACCAGCACCTCTCGTTTCGCTCATCTCCTAAAACCGCGTCCGCAATACTCCTGATCGGCGTCGTCGCGTTCTTCCTGTTCGCCTATGTCCTCACCCGTATTGTCTCGACGGGCGAGGTGATGGGCCGAATCGAGGTTGCCGATGTCGACCTGGGTGGACTGGACCGCGACATGGCCCTCGGCACGATGGTCGACGTCGAGGATCGCTTCGCCTCACGCACTGCCATCTTCAGCATCGAAGGATCCACCGTCCAACTCCCGCCTCCGGAGGTCGGGCTCGACATCGACGAGCAATCAGTTGTCGACACTGCCATGGCTGTGGGACGGACCGGTAACCCATTTGGTGAGTTCTTCTGGTGGCTGACACACATTTTTGCCAAGCACACCATCCCCATGGCCGGCTCGGTGCAGCCCGAGTTGCTGGAGCTCACCCTGTTGGACTGGGAGACGAATGTCATCGACGAGCCCATCGTGCCCGGTGGCATCATCCTCAAGGATCGAAAGCCACGGCCGGTGTACCCGGAGACAGGGACCGGAATCAAAAGGGCGCAGGCGAGCGACGAGATCCTGCGCGTGCTCCTCGCCACTCAGCCCCAGGTTGGGACCTTGGAGACCGAAGTCATCCAACCTGCACTCACAGACGAGCATGTCGACGAAGCTCTGGCCATAGCTCAGGAGCTCTTGTCGGCACCGGTCATCATGACGGACAACGGCACGACTCTGACCGTCGACTCGGGCGAACTGCGCAAGGCATTTTTTTCCAAGACCATCACCGAGGCACCTGCGAGGATCGAGCTCGGATTCGACCCCGACGTCATCGATGAGTTTCTCAATCCCATCAGGTCTGACTTCGAGACCCAACCCGTCAACGCCGAGTTCCGCATTGACGGCGATGCGATTTCAATCCTCCCCGGCTCAAATGGAACCGAGATCGACTCCCAGGAGACCGCCAACCGCCTCTACGTCGCCGGCACTTCACCGTCCCGCGAGGGGATCCTGCCTCTCGTTGATGGGGCTGCACCTGATGTCACCACCGAATATCTCGAAAGCCTCAACGTCAACCACCTGGTTTCACAGTTCACCACCTACCACGAGTGTTGTGCTGCCCGGGTCACCAACATCCACCAGATCGCCGACGACGTCGACATGACCCTCGTCTTACCTGGTGAGACGTTCAGCCTCAACGACCACGTGGGTGAGCGCACCGAAGAAGGCGGGTATGTGCCGGCCGGCACCATCGTGGCCGGTGAGATCGAGGACACGGTGGGTGGAGGTGTGAGCCAGTTCACGACAACGATCTACAACGCAGTTTTCTGGGGTGGGTACGAGGATGTGGAGCACAAAGCCCACTCGTATTACTTCGACCGCTACCCCGAGGGAGTCGAAGCCACACTCAACTGGCGCACGCCTGACCTCAAGTTCCGGAATAACCGCGACCATGCGGTCCTGATCGACACCCGCTACTCGGACACTTCGATCACCGTGCGCTTCTTCGGCGCCAACGACGGCCGTACGCTAAAGGGAGAGCAGAGCAGCGGTAGCTCGAAGGTCTGGGTCGACAAGAGCGGCGGTGCCTCAGCGCGACATGTCAAAGGTTCCGTCTCCGACCCGTTTGCCGTCACCGAGCCCGGAGAGCCCAAATACGAGGCCAACCCAGACCTCGACCCAGAGACCGTGATCGAGGTCCAGAGCGCCAAAGAGGGATGGAGTGTCACCGTGGTCCGGCGGATCTTGGTGGATGAAGTCGAAGTCGAGCATCACGAGTGGGTGGTGCGGTATGCGCCTCGATTTGCCGTGTTCGAAGTGCATCCGTGCATGATGCCCGGTTCGACTGTGACGTGTCCCACGACTACGACGGTCCCAACAACCACGACGACAATTCCCGAGGAGACCACGACCACGAAGGCCGACTGATATTGGTTTAGTCTTCGTAGAACCTGAGGAATCCGGACGTGGTGTCCCGTACCTGATCGATTGTGACCTGGTCCCAGCCACCCGGTCGACGCACACTGATCGTGTTTTGCAGGACATAAACATGGTCGATACCGATACCAAGAGCGAACAACTCCTGCGCCAGCGCTCCCGGCACGTCGGACCCTGGACTGGACGGGGTCATTGATTGACCGTCCTGGCCCGTGAAACTTCGATCGGTATCGACAAGCAAGTTATCGCCGATGTCGACGACATCTCTGATCAGAACGGTTTGTCCCATGAGGTTGCGATAGTAGCTGCGGTCGAATCAATTGCGGCCGCGACTCAGGACCCCATTCCGCCCTGATCCTCACCAACTTCGTGGACTTTCACCAGGTTCGTGGAAGCCTTACGCCCCGGTGGCACCCCCGCAACCATTACCAACCGGTCCCCCTCCTTGACGAGACCCTCTGCCTCGAGAGCGCCCGCCGCCGCCGAGATCTCATCGTCGGTGTACGTTCGCCGATCGAGCGGATGAGGGACCACACCCCAATACAACGCCATACGTCGCTCGGTAGCCGGGTTCGGGGTAAAGGCGGAAATCGCACCTTCGGGCCGGTATTTGCTAATCAACCGCGCGGTGTTGCCGCTCTCGGTGAAGGCAACAATCATCCGCGCCTCGACGTTGACAGCGATCTCGGTGGCGGCCTGTGCCACTGCCGAAGCGATGTTGTTTCCCTCTCCAACAAAGGGCACCGGATGGTCCCCACGTTCTGAGAGGGTTCCTTCTTCGGTGGCGAGGCAAACGACGGCCATGGCTTCGATCGCCTTGATGGGGAAATCCCCGACCGCCGTCTCGCCCGACAACATCACGGCGTCGGTACCGCCAAAAACAGCGTTGGCAACGTCAGTTACCTCGGCACGAGTCGGCCGCGCCGAGTGAATCATTGACTCCAACATCTCAGTGGCCGTTATCGAGATTCGCCCGGCGGCGTTGGCCCGTTTCAGGATGTCGTTCTGGATCAGCGGAAGACGTTGCAACGGAAGTTGGACACCGAGATCGCCACGGGCAACCATCACACCCTCGGCGGACGTCAGAATGGAGTCGAGGTTCTCGTATGCCTGGGCCAGTTCGATCTTCGCGATAATCGGAACACCCCCGGACAGGTCGCGAACAGCCTCGACATCGGAGCCGCTGCGAACAAACGATGCGGCCACGTAGTCGAACTCGAGCTGCAGCCCGAATTTGAGGTCGATCTCGTCTTTCGGCGTGATGTTCGCGACACTGAGCTCGCTATCGGGGAACGCGCATCCTTTGTGATCGGAGAGCTCGCCACCGAGCACGACGTTTGCGACCAGCGTGTCACCTTCGGTACCGATGATGTCGAGAGTGACCAAACCGTCAGCCAGGACCACTCTGTCGCCAATTGAGACATCGTCGAGGAGTGCTTCGTACCCGACCGGTATGTTTGACGAGTCGCCGACCCCCCCACCGGGAACCAGCTTGACTTCGGTACCTGCGACCAGGTTGATGGGACCGCCGGGAAACGATCCGATACGAAGCTTCGGGCCCTGTATGTCCTGGAGCAGGGCTACTGACCGTTTGTGATTTCGAGCGGCTTCTCGAACCCAGCCGGCAAACGCACTGTGAACTTCGTGTTCGCCGTGGGAGAAATTGAGGCGTGCCACATCCATGCCGGCGGCCACCATGGCGTCGACCTTTTCGGCGCTGGCAACGGCCGGGCCCATGGTCGCAATGATCTTCGTGTGCCTGTACATGTCTATCTAGAAGCTAACCAACTATTGCGCAATCTTCCGGTTAGTGATCCACACTGGCCACCCTGGCTGTCACCCGGAGCCGACAGGTTGGTAGACGATCTCACCGAACAGCTCGATATTGGCGTCGATGATCGCATCCTGCCCTTCGGGCGCCACAAGCCACTCGAGGAACGCACTCGCGAGCGCTTCGTGCGCTGTTCCCTTCACAACATATCCAGTGTAAGGGTTGGAGAGCCCACCTCCTGATATATCGAGGTCAACCAGGGAAATGGTTTCCGATGCAGCGAGGAACGCCCCGTACTCTGCAAGGGTGACCGCGCCGCGCTGATCGGCGACCTGGATCGTCGGCCCCATCCCCTGCCCGGTCTCGACATACCAATCAAAACGATGGGGGTCTGCACCGATCGCCACCCACAGCGAAAGCTCTTTGTCATGTGTCCCGGAGCGGTCTCCCCTACTCACGAATGGTTGCTCGAGCCTGATGACATGTTCCAAGGCCAGTTCTGAGGACAAACCTTCGAATTCAGGCTTCAGCTCGGAAGGACCGATGAGGACGAATCGAGATTCCACTACGTGAGATGTCTGCACTGCGAGCCCATCGGCAGCGAACTCTTTCTCCTGCTCGGGGGCGTGGACCAAAAGCATGTCGGCGGCTCCTTGCCTGCCTAACTCCAGAATCAGCGCGGTCGACTCACCTACAACTGAGAGTTGGACACCCGGATGAGTCTCCTCATAACGCTCGGCGACGAGATCGATGACACCGGAGTCGACCAGGGTGGTTCCTGCCGCGACGATTACGCGTTCGGTCGATTGCGAGCATGCTGCCACTACCACGACCAGACACCCGAACGCGATGGATCGGATCACGCCGCGACGATGCGAACGGCTGTAGCTTTGACCGAGACGCCAACTTCGCTTCCGGGCTCGATCGACAGGTCTACAAGGGCGCCGGGAGTGACCAGGGCGACGATACGCACTCCAATGTCGATTGCGACCTCGACGAGCTGGCCACGGTGGAGAATCGTCTCGACAGTTCCCAACCAGTCATTTCGGGCGGAGGAAATCCCTGCTCCAGGAACCCGGAGCGTGACCGTCTCGGCGCCGAACAAAGCGCGGCCCGGACCGTTCACGGCGCCGATGCCCGCGATCGAAACGTCGCCATGTTCGAGGATGCAAATGTCTCCGGCTTCGCGTGCCAGTCCATCGATCAGATTTGCCACGCCAAGCACCTGGGCAGAACGGACGCCGGATGGCGAGCCGATCACTGTGGCTACATCCCCTTGTTCGAGGATTTGGCCACGATCGATCACTACCAGGTGGTCAGCAAGGGTCGCGACTACTTCTACATCGTGCGTCACGACGACAACGCTTCGCCCGTCGAGGACCCCAGCCAGGTGACCGAGCAAATGACCACGGTCCGCCCGGTCGATCGCCGCGAGCGGCTCGTCGAGGAGGATCCATTTACCAGGCGCGGCGAGCGCCCTCGCCAGGGCGACGCGTTGGCGTTCGCCGCCGGAAAGGCTGCGGGCTTCCCTGTCAAGGAGCCCACCTACTCCCATCTCTTCTGCCATTTGACGTCCCCAGGCTGCAGCCTCGGCGTTGAGCCCTATGCCGAGGTTGTACCCCGCTGTGCCGCGGAAGAAATACGGTCGCTGTTGCAGGTATGCGACATCCTGGAGCTCTGTCGGGCCTTCGAAGCCGGCCAGTGAGCGAAGCAGGGTTGTCTTACCGGACCCGTTCGGGCCGAATACGACTGTCGTCTGCTCACCCGGGAGCTCGAGGCCCTCGACAGCCAGGCGTGAGCCGTCATCGGGAACGGTCACGGTCACGGTCAGCTTCACAATGTCACCAGGCGGACCCGGGTCATTCGCGCCAGCATCAGATTGACCGCGAGACTGATGAGAAGCAGGACAACACCGGCAGCGACCGCCAGCCCGAACCGGGCTTGGCGGGATTCCTGGACGATCAGGGTTGTCAATACACGGGTCTCTCCGAGGATATTTCCGCCGACGATCAAGACGGCCCCGACTTCGGAGATCACACGTCCGAACGAAGCCACCACCGCGGCCCCCACGCCCGACCCGGCTTCGACAATGGCCAGGCGGCTCCTTGTTGGAAGATCGAGTTTGAGGGCTCGCATTTGCTCGAGCGCCTCCGGTGCCAGACCCTGGATCGCACCTCGGGTCACCCCGGCAGCCACGGGTATTGCCAGAGCGACCTGAGCCATGACCATGGCTGCGGGCGTGAATACAAGACCCAGCGAACCCAGTGGGCCAGCGTTCCAGAACAAAAGGAGAAAGAGAAGGCCGACGAGAACCGGAGGGACGCCCATCCCGACATTTACCGCAGTGGTGAGGAGCCCCGATCCGGGGAAACGTTCCAAACCCAGGACCGTGCCGAGTGGGATGCCGATCACAACGCCCAAGACCGTTGAGATTCCGGACACGAGCAGAGTCAGCAATATGACGCCGCGAAGCTCCGGGCCGAAGTCGAGAAACGCATCCAAAGCGTCATTGAAAACCTGGCCCAGAAAATCCATGCCTAAGTGCTGGTGGTGCGGTTGCGCAGAATCTCGTTGACGAGCTTGGGATCGGCCTTACCCTGGGTGGCACGCATCACCTGGCCGACAAGGAACCCGAGCACCTTCGTTTCCCCCGCCCGGAGGGCGACGATGGCATCCGGATGACGCTCCAGGACCGCATCGACCACAGCCTCCAGTTCCCCTGCGTCCGATATCTGGACCAAATCTCGTGATCGGGCGACGTCGCCGGGGTCACCTTCACCCGATAACACTCCGTCCAACACTTCTTTTGCCGCCGAGTTGGAGACGGTTCCATCGTCGATCATCTGGAGCATCTCCGCTAGTTGGCTGCCGCTCAATGGGATCGCCGTAGGTTCGGTCTCGGATCTCCTGGTCCACGCGGTTATCTCACCGGTGGTCCAGTTGGCAGCAGCGCGTGGATCAGCACCTGCCCGCAAGGTGTCCTCGTAGAGGGACCTCAACACCGGATCTGATCCCGAAATCACCCGGGCCAGTGCCTCATCTAGGCCTGCGGCAACATATCTGGCCTTACGCGCATGGGGAAGCTCCGGAAGGGTGCCACGCACCCGATCTACCCAAGCCTCGTCCATCACCATGGGAACCAGGTCCGGCTCGGTGAAGTATCGATAATCGGAAGAGCCCTCCTTGGAGCGCATCGAACTGGTCACCCCGGCCTCCTCCTCCCAGTGTCGTGTTTCCTGGACAATCGTGCCTCCCGATTCGACCGATTGGATCTGTCGTTCGATCTCATAATCCACGGCCAGCTCGAGTGATCGGAAAGAGTTCATGTTCTTGATCTCGACCTTCGTGCCCAACTCGGAGTCCCCCGCGGGCCGGATCGAGATATTGGCGTCGAACCTGAGCGATCCCTCTTCGAGACGGGCGTCAGAGACGCCCAATTCGGCGACGATGGCCCGCAGACCCTGGGCATAAGCGCGGGCCTGGGCCGCGGAATGAATCTCGGGGCGGGAAACAATCTCGACCAGAGGCACCCCGGACCTGTTGAAGTCGAGAAGTGTGGACTCCGCAGAATCGATACGGCCGCCGCCCCCGATGTGAGTCGACTTTCCGGTGTCCTCCTCCATGTGCGCCCTCTCGATGCCAACACGATGGACGTCGCCGTCAACGGCGACGTCCAGGTACCCATCGACGCAGACCGGGATGTCGAATTGGGATATCTGGTAGTTCTTCGGCAGATCGGCATAGAAGTAGTTCTTGCGATGGAATACCGATTGCGGCGATACCGTGCAGTTCAATGCCAGACCGATCGCGATTATGGAGTCGAGAGCCTTCTCATTGGGGACGGGTAATGCGCCCGGCAGGCCAAGACAAGTCGGACACACATTCGTGTTCGGATCTGCCCCGAAGGAGACCGCACATCCGCAGAACATCTTCGAGTCAGTAGCCAATTCGACGTGGACCTCGATTCCGATGACCGCTTCCCAACTCACGACGCCACCATCGCTATCTCGGGGCGGGCACTGAACCCCGCCAGGGCTTCGACGACTGACGCCACCTGATACATGATCGGCTCCCCCAATGCCGGAGCCATCACCTGAAATCCGATTGGAAGCCCCTGCTCGTCCACACCGATGGGCACCGAGATCGCCGGGTGCCCCGACAGATTGCTCGGAATCGTGCAGATATCGGAGAGATACATGGCCAATGGGTCGGCGGTGCGCTCACCGGCCTTGAAGGCCACGGTCGGGCTCGTGGGCGAGACGAGGACGTCGACGTTTTCGTAGGCTTTGGCGAAATCTGCCCGGATCGCCGACCGCACCCGTTGCGCCTGTCCGTAGAAAGCGTCGTAGTAGCCCGCGGACAACGAATACGTTCCCAGGAGAATTCGTCTGGTGACCTCGGGGCCAAAACCCTCCGAGCGCGACCGGGACATCATCGCTTCAGTGGTGTCGCCCGGTGCCCGATGCCCGTATCTGATCCCATCGAAACGGGCCAGGTTCGCCGAGCACTCGGCCGGTGCAATCAGGTAATACGCCGACAGCGCGAAGTCGAACGAGGGAAGACTTACCTCGATTATCTGAGCCCCGGCGCCCTCGAGTAGTTCGACCATGGCATGGACAGCTCCCTCGACCTCGGGCTCATAACCTTCGCCCGCCAGCTCCTTCACGACGCCTATGCGGAGCCCGTCGACACCCTTGGCCAAGCCGGAGCCTGGTTCGGGATATTTTCCCGAATAGGACGTGGCATCGAGGGAGTCGTGGCCCCAAATTGCCGACAGCAACAGTACCGAGTCTTCGACGTTGCGGGTCAGCGGGCCGATCTGGTCGAGTGACGATGCAAATGCGATCAACCCGTAGCGGCTGACTGTTCCGTACGTTGGCTTCATCCCCACCACCCCCGTGACAGCCGCGGGTTGGCGAATCGAACCGCCGGTGTCGGAACCGAGCGCACCAAGGGCGGAGCCAGCCGCCACGGCGGCCGCCGAGCCGCCGGAAGACCCACCGGGGACACGGGTGATATCCCAGGGGTTGTACGACGGCCCAAACGCGGAGTTCTCTGTCGAAGAGCCCATCGCGAACTCGTCGAGGTTCGTTTTGCCTACCAGGACGGCGCCGCCCGACCGGAGTCGGCTCACGACTGTTGCGTCATAGGGTGGCTTGTATCCGGAAAGAATCTGAGAGGCGGCCGTCGTCTCCAGCCCTCGGGTGACCATGTTGTCCTTGAGGGCAATCGGAATGCCATGGAGTGGCCCTTGATCGATACCCGCAGCGAGGTTCTCGTCGGCGACCGATGCCGCCTCCCGAGCACCTTGATGATCGATCGTGAGGTAGGCATGCAGTTGGGCTTCGGTATCGGCAGCACGGCTCAACACGGATTCGAGCAGCCCGGTCGCGGTCAGAGATCCATCACGAAGTTGCGCCGCTGCCGCGGTCAAACTCAGTTCGTTCGAATTCATCAGGTTTCGAGGGCTGGTGGTGCGACGAAATATCCCGCGGAGGAGTCAGGGGCTTGTGCGAGAACTTCATCACGGTCGAGAGATGGTGTCACCGTGTCGCTTCGGAACGCGTTCACGAATCCAAGCGGATGAGCCACCTCGACTTCGGGCTCTCCTTCAAGAGACTGAACCCGGGCGGCGTGGTCGAGGATGACGCTCAGTTGAGCTTGATATCTTTCCATCTCGGCTTCGGACAGGTCGAGTCGCGCGAGACGGGCAAGATGGGCGATATCGATTTCAACAGGCATGACCCGTGAAGTCTAAGAAGTTGACACGGGTAACACCGGGTGGAATTCGAGCTCAGTCGCCAAGAATCTCCAACAGGGAGCCATAGGCCCAGTCGAGGTCGTCGAGATCGACGGACTCGCCCGGTTTGTGGGCGAGGGCCGTGTCACCCGGTCCGAAATTGACCGCGGGCAACCCACGCGACGCAAGTTGGGCGACATCGGTCCAGCCCTGCTTGGGAGCTACTTCAGCGCCTGCGGCACGCGCCAGGCTCAAGAAGAGCGGGTGGTCGGCATCGGGACTTGCCGCTGGAGCAGCATCGGTTACCTCGAGCTCATCGGCCTGCTGGCAAATTTTCTGGAGCGTCTCGATGGCGTCTTCCATCGCGCGGTCGGGCGCAAACCTGTAATTGACATTCAGATCGAACCGGCCCGGAATGACATTATTGGCGATACCACCTGAGGCCCTGGTCACAGACACGACTTCGCGGAATTCGAGACCGTTCACGACGTGCAGCTCCGGTTCGAGATCGCCCATCATCCCCAGGAACCCGGCTGACGTAGTTACGGCGTTGACACCCAACCAGGGCCGTGCCGAGTGAGCCGGCTCACCGAAAAACGTCACCCGAGCATTGATGACGCCGTTGCACCCGGCTTGGAGCTCCCTCGTCGTCGGTTCGAGGACGATGCCGGCGGCTGCACTGTCCAGGTTGGCGAATTGATCGAGAAGCGGGCCGAGCTGATTGGCGGCAATTGGTCCTTCCTCCCCGGCGTAGAAGATGCCGAGGATCCGATCGGTTCCGAGAGTCTCGATCAAGTGGATCATCACAGCCACCCCCGACTTCATGTCGGTGGCTCCCAACCCGAACAATCGGCCGTCGGCTATGCGAGATCCCGTCTCCCCTTGCAGAGGGACGGTGTCGGTGTGTCCGACCAAAAGCACTTTTTCAGGGCCGAGTTCACCGACAATCAACGAATCCCGAAAGACGGTTTGTTCGAATGGTGCCAGCCGTTCTGAAATAGCGTCACGAATCCTCGCTTCATCCCCTGTCGGAGAAGGGATGTCGACGAGCCAGGCAGTTGTGTCAACAAGTCCAGCGGTCACGGGGGCAAGGTAACAGGCAGGCACTACCCTCCCCGGTCGTGAGTGGAACTTCAATCACTGCAATCGGGCTGGCCACCAAATCTTCTGACGGTGCCACTCTCTCGGTCTGGTATCCGGATCCGACTTCGGCAACCGCAGCCAACGATCTCAAACTCGACGATCTGGCCGGCGAACGGCCGACGACGGAAACCACGTGCGTCATCATCGAGACGACGATCGACCCGGACCTGCCCCCTGCATCAGCCCCGGACGCATACCTTCGACTCCACCTTCTCAGTCATAGGGTTTTCAAACCTTCTTCGATCAACGTGGACGGAATCTTTGGAGTGCTGGCCAGCGTCGTCTGGACCGACCACGGCCCGTGCACGGTGTCGGCATTCCCGAGGGTGAAGACCCGCGTCGAGCGACACGGATCGACGTTGGGCGTCCATGGAGTGGACAAGTTCCCGAGGATGACGGACTTTGTCATCCCGAGCGGGGTCCGCATCGCCAACGCTGACCGCGTTCGACTCGGTGCCTACCTAGGTGAAGGCACCACTGTGATGCACGAAGGTTTTGTCAACTTCAACGCGGGAACGTTGGGAAAGTCAATGGTCGAAGGCCGGATCAGCGCCGGTGTTGTGGTCGGAGATGGCTCTGACATCGGAGGAGGCGCCTCGATCATGGGAACACTCTCCGGCGGTGGCACCGAGGTCATTTCGGTCGGGCAAAGGTGTCTTCTGGGTGCAAACTCCGGACTCGGCATCTCGCTGGGGGATGATTGCGTGGTCGAGGCCGGTCTCTACCTGACGGCGGGGACCGTGGTCAGTCTTCCTGATGACACCACCGCCAAAGCGCGCGAGCTATCCGGCTCGGACAACGTGTTGTTCCGGCGCAACTCACTCACCGGGGCTGTCCAAGCATTACCGAAATCCGGTTCCTGGGGGGGCCTCAACGCCTCTCTTCATGACAATTAGAACGCCCCGTCCATGAGCGCGAAATCACCAAGAACTAGGACGTCAGATACGGGGCGGCGACGAGCTTGGGCCAACCGAGATCCCATTTTCGACTTGCAATGTTCAATGCTTCGGCCACGAGCGGACCGACGGGTTTGCCAACTTCGAATTCCTTCGCTTCAAAGTCACCCATGATGTAGGACCCGGTGGCTGAAGGACCGGCTGTGATCTTGCCCAGCGAGCCTTCTTCGGAACCCACCTCGAAGAGTGACCCTTCGTTGTCCATTGCGAGGTACACCTCTGCCCGCACCTCCTTGGTGACCATCCTTCCGAAGTGAAAGACCGGGGATCTCTGCTCGATTGCCGTCTGCTGTAGCCATTCATGATCGACCTGGACCCTGCCCTCGATCTCGGCGCGCATCAACAAGCCGAGAGGTAGATCGACCGTGCCGAGCTGTACTCCCGCTCCGGCGCTCATCCTGGGGTTGAGCTCGGTCGGCCGGAAACCTTCAGGGGTGAGCACGCCATCGATGCCGTACGGGCCCAAATACCCGTCATTTGTGAAGAGATGCCGGCCCACCTGTTCGGAGATATAGCGCATCGCTGCCTCTACGTCGGGCTCAGCTTCCCAAACCGTGGCGACACCGGCGTAGGCAAACCCTCCCCGGTCGGCATGACGCATTATGAGAATTTCAACGGGAAGAAAGACGGCCACGCCTGTCGCGGTCACCCAGCCGTGGATGGAGCACGGCAGACCATCGAGGAACGGCATGACGCGAACTCTGGCTGCTTGTGCGGCGAACCACTCCGAGTTCTCTTCGTACTCCTCCGGCCCGTTGACCCAACGAACCAACTCGCCACCACCATGCCAACCCCGGGAATTGTCGGCTACCCAAACTGTGCCCAGGTCGGTGCTCAAATCATCGGCAGCCTCTGGCGCATCCGAGGGAGCCACGATTCGGTATGGCGCAAGGGCGATACCCAACTCTTCCCAGAGCTGGTCAACTCGCATCTTGTCTTCCCACGCCGACCATTCGGGGCGACGGACGCCAAACGTGGGCCGGCCCAGCATTTTCATCGCAGTTGCGTGTGGTTCGGCGATAACCGCTGCACATCGATCTGGATCAAAACGGTCAACCGCGGCCTGGGTCTCCGCGGTGGGCCTCTCCACAGACTCGTAGAACTCGCGGATGCTCGTGAGAATCGTGTCCCCGCGCGAACGTGTGTACACGATCTCCGCATCTGACAACTCACCGGTTCCGGCGTTGGAGGCAACTATCAGCGCTTCAGATTCCCACTCCTCGAGCCGCTCGATAATGCCGCGGGTTATAACCGCCGCCTGCGCTGCCAATATCCACTTCCGGCCGCCATAGACGTCCTTGAGGCGATCCCTCAGGTTTTCCACAGGTTGAGGCTACCGCTAAGTTGCCCGCGGATGCCTTACCGCTACATCTACATCGGGCTGGGATTGGTTGCTGTCGCAGCCGTTGCATTCGGCTTTGCTCTCAGCGAAGGCGGAGACCCTGTTGAGCTGCCGGAACCTGTCGAGGCCGTCTATCCGGAACCGGGTGACCTCGTCCCGCTACAGATCGGCGTCGAAATCGACATGAAGGTTGGATATTCCGCCCAGATCTTTGTTGACGGTTGGCTCATGCAGGATGTGGTCTTTGTCGAAGGAACGGGTGTGTACCGCTGGTCACCATCGCCTTCCAATCCAACGATCAACGAGTGGACCCCCGGCGACCACATCATCCGCGTCGTCTACGACACAGTCAACGGCTTGCCCGATCCCGGCAGCTTCGAGTGGTCCTTCAGGGTGGGCTAGTGGTGTGTCTTTGAAGTAGGGGCGCAGTGTCCCGACGTTTGCCGTCCTGACGAGGAAAGGGGCGCAGTCGCAACCGGGGAGTTGCGGCCGAGCACTTCGACGAAGCCAGGAACGGGAGACGGTCGCAGAGTCCGCCTCACTATTTTGCAGACGTATAACTACCGCTCAGGACGTCCAGACCCCTGTCCAACAGTTCCTTGAACGTCTCCCCATCGATGATGGGCACTCCCACCTCTTCGGCTTTTCGAGTTTTGGATGCGCCAGGTGAGTCCCCCACGATCAAGGCTGTGGTCTTGCCCGATACGGAGCTGGCTGCCTTTCCGCCTCGGGCCTCGATAGCAGCCTGGGCCTCTTCTCTGGTAAATCCCTCAACTGTCCCCGACACCACAAACGTTGCCCCGGCGAGCAGGTCGGAAGCGACGCCTTCATCGCTATCCTCGACGAGCTTCACGCCGGCGGCGCCGAGCTTTTCAACCAATTCCCGGTTTGCCGGGTCCGAAGACCACTCGACAACTCCGGCGGCTATGACCGTGCCCACGCCTTCGATGGCGGTGATCTCGTCCTCATCGGCATCGAGCAACGCGGGCAATCCTTCGAAGTGGCGGACCAACGTCCGGGCCATCGTCCCGCCGATGTGACGCACGCCTAAAGCGGTGACCAAACGTGCAACCGGTCGGTCTTTCGCCGCCTCGATCGCTGCTTTCAAGTTGTCAACCGATATCTGGCCCCACCCCTCTCTGCCCAGCAAGGCATCAGCATCGAAAGTGAACAGGTCAGCCGGATCATCGATGTAGCCCTCGGTCAGCAGCAAGTCGATCGTCTTGTAACCCATATGTTCGATGTCCATTCCGCCACGGCTGGCGAAGTGAAAGAGCCATTCACGCAGTCGCGATGGGCACTCGTAGCCTCCGGTGCATCGGGCCACCGCTTCGCCCTCCGGCCGCACAATCGGGTTGCCACAGAAGGGGCACTCCGTAGGCATCGACCAGGGCTTTTCCTCGCCCGATCGGCCTGCGACCACAGGACCAACGACTTCCGGGATCACGTCGCCGGCGCGCCGCACGATGACCTGGTCACCGATTCTGACGTCCTTTAGCGCAACCTGGTCCTGGTTGTGGAGAGTGGCCATCCCCACCATCGCGCCTCCCACGAATACGGGCTCGAGGATCGCAAACGGTGTGGCGGCCCCGGTCCTGCCGACATTGATCATTATGTTCTTGAGCTTGGTGACTTGCTCCTCAGGGGGGAATTTGTATGCGATGGCCCAACGCGGGGCTTTACTGGTGAAGCCGAGTTGCTCCTGGTCGGCCAGCATGTCGACTTTGATCACGACACCGTCCGTCTGATAGGGCTGATCGTGCCGGTTCTTCTCAAAGTCTCTCACGTAGGTCTCGACCTCGTCGAGCGTGGAGACCAAAGTGCTCGCTGGATTGATCCGCAATCCGAGAGTGCGCAAGTAGTCCATGGTTTCGACATGTGTGGACAACTCCGGCCCGCCCTCGAGGTAGCCGAGTTGGTAGATCCAGATGTCAATGCCTCGGTCGGCGGTCACCGCCGAGTCCTTCTGGCGGACCGACCCGGCGGCGGCATTGCGGGCATTGGCGAACAACCGGTCTCCATTTTCCGCCTGGCGGCGGTTGAGTTCGTCAAACGCCGCATAGGGCATATAGACCTCGCCGCGAACCTCGAGGACCCGCGGCGGTGAGTCGGCGTGCAGGCGCAATGGCACGGACGAAATGGTTCGCAGATTTGCCGTGATGTCTTCACCCGTAGTCCCATCGCCGCGCGTGGCCCCGGTGGCCAGGACGCCATCCCTGTAAGTAAGAACTACGGCAAGACCGTCGATCTTCAGCTCACAGGCGTAACCGGACGGTTGGGTGCCGAGTTGGCGGACCATTCGCTGTTCCCACGCCTCGAGATCGGCCATGTCCTCGGCATTGTCGAGCGAAAAGAGGGGCTGAAGATGTGTGACCGGCGCGAAGAGGTCACCTATGGGTGCACCAACCCTTTGGGTTGGAGAGTCGGGCGTGATCAGATCCGGGTGCTCGGCCTCGAGCAGTCTCAGCTCGGCGATGAGCGCATCGAATTGGGCGTCGCTGACAGTCGGGTCGTCGAGAAGGTAGTAGCGATGGGCGTGTTCCCGGATCAGCTGACGTAGCTTGTCGACCCTCTCTTCTGGCTTCGTCACAACCACGACGTTACCGGCCGCCTGTCACGGATTCGTCCTTGCGATCAGTGCCCCGCCCAGGACTCGATCATCGTCGTAAAAAGCGACAGTCTGCCCAGGCGCTATCGCTCGCTGCACCTCGTCGAATTGAAGTGTGTTATCGAGCAAAGTGCCGTTCACCGGGTCCCCGTGAGAGCGGTACTGAGCGATCAGTCGGCCATTCACCGGGTCGCCATGGGACCAGACGATATTGGTCAATTGCACCGAGTTGACACCCAGGTCTTCTTTGGTGCCAAGGACGACAGTCGCAGTCGACGGTTCGATCCTCACGACGAACCGGGGCTCGCCGACAGCAACGCCTAGCCCCCGCCGTTGGCCGATGGTGAACCCGGCAATGCCGTCGTGATCTCCAAGATGATTCCCATCTGTATCGACGAGGGCACCGGCTGAGAAGACTTCAGGTGCGTGATCGTTGAGAAATCCCCGGTAGTCACGTTGGCCGACAAAGCAGATGTCCATGGATTCGGCTTTCAGAGCAGTCCGAAAGCCCATACCGGCCGCGACGGATCTGACCTGAGACTTGGTCAGCTCGCCAACGGGGAATCGGGTGCGGGTGAGCTCCTTCTGAGTCAGCATCGACAACACGTACGATTGATCCTTTGCCTGATCGTTGCCCCGGAACAGCGACCAAACCCCATTCTCGGAGCTCGACCGTGCGTGATGGCCGGTGACCAGGATGTCGGAGTCAAATTCGTCGAGTCGACTCAGGAGGCGATCGAACTTGACAGTCCGATTACATTCGATGCACGGGTTCGGCGTGCGCCCCGAGGCGTAGTCGTTGACAAATCGGTCGACAACACCCCCGCGAAACTCGTCTGAGTAGTCGAGCACGTAATAAGGGATATCCAATTGAGCCGCGACCCTGCGCGCATCCTCGGCATCTGAGACGGTGCAACAACCGGCGGTCGGGGCCTCACCATTGGGGCCGGCCCACAGTTTCAAAGTGACACCAATGACGTCGTGGCCATCGTCCTTCATCAAGGCTGCAGCCACCGAAGAGTCCACCCCACCCGACATGGCCACAAGGACTTTCACCGCAGCTCCTCGACCAGGCTGACGACCGTAGATGCGGCCTCAGCAGCCTCGTGGGCGGTCGTTGACCACCCAAAACTAAATCTGACACTTTCACGTGCCTCGTCAGCGCTGAGGCCCATCGCCTCCAGGACATGGGATACAGTCGCCGCACCCGATTGACAGGCTGATCCGGCAGAAGCGGCAATACCTTCCTGGTCGAGGCGCATCAACAACGTCTCATTACGAAGTCCGGGAATTCTGACGTTGAGGTGATGAGACGAACGGGCCACGCCAGGCGTATTCGTTGTCATGTCTGATATCCCCGACTGCAGGCGGCTCTCGAAATCATCGCGGATCCGGGACACCTGGTGCTGGAACCGCTCCCGGTCGGCCATGGCGAGCTCCATCGCCGTAGCGAGGCCGACAGCGCCGGCGACATCGTGGGTTCCCGACCGCCGCCCCAGTTCTTGTCCCCCACCGTGAATCAGAGCTTCCAGGTGAGTCCCCTCGCGGACAAAGAGCAATCCGGCGCCCTTGGGCCCACCAAACTTGTGCCCGGTGATCGAGATGAGGTCCACACCCAAACCGGCAACATCGACTGCCTCGGAGCCAAAGGCTTGCACTGCATCGGTGTGGACGAGGATCTCGGCGTCGATGGCTTTGATTTCAGAGGTAATTTCCGCGATATCTTCAACAGCCCCGGTCTCGTTGTTTGTCATCATCACGGAGACGACGGCCGTCTGATCGTCCAGCGAACCCATCAGCTCATCCCTCAACACCCGACCCTCAGAATCGACGGGAACGATGCTGGTATTGAATCCTTGCCGCTTCAGGAAATCCGCTGTCTCCAGGACAGCCTCATGTTCAGCCGATCCGACAACGAGCGACCTTCGGGATGAGCGATTGAACACTGCCCCCTTGAGCGCCAGGTTGTCAGACTCGGTCCCTCCGGAAGTGAAGACGACTTCCATCGGAGCCGACCCCAGGATGATCGCGGCACGCTCCCTCGCCTCTTCAAGGGCATTTTTGGCGCGGCGCGACACCCCATGGACCCCCGACGAATTGCCGAAGGTGTCATGGGCGAATGGGGCCATCGCATCCCATACTCCGGGGCGCATCGGCGTGGTCGCAGCGTGGTCGAGGTAAATCACGACTGCCCATTGTCCCAGGGATCGCTCGCTGAGTGCAGTTGCGGGTGCTTAAACAATCGTCGTATACACCGCTGCGAAGACCCAACCATAAGCTGCATGGGCCGCGACGAGGGTGGGTGGGGTGAATGGTCCCCAGTTGACACCGAAAACCCCGGGAGCAATCACAAGGATACTGCCTTGTGTCGTCAGAATCCCCGATCTGAGCGTACCAAATTCAGCTGTTGGCTCTGTCAGCCTGGGGTGGATGTTGTCGAGATAGGTAAAGCCCACCCCGACCAGCGCGCCATGGCCCACGCCGAGCGTCAATCCGAGCCAGTACGGGCTGAACTCGACGATGGACAACGCCAGGCCATACACGGTCCCAAACACCACAGTTCCCATAACCGCGAAGTGCAGTACCGCACCGATCCGAATGGCCTCCTCCCGCTTGCCCGTGAACATCGTCCCCAGGATGAACGGCACTGTGGGCATTGTTGTGAAACCATTCGCAGATGCGATCTCGCTGAGCAGCGACATGATCAGCGTGGCCATGAACCCTGAAACGAGGGCAGCGAAAAGGCTGAATTCCAAGGAAGCTCCAGAACTGGATGGCTGTGCTGTTTACCCGGCCCGCGACTATCAAAACGTAGCGTCGAACGGCGGCTATCAAAGTGAGGCAGGTGGATCAGGTCGATTTGGTCCCGATTTCTCTGATGGTGTGGGATCTGTCCGTGATCGAACGCCACGGCCGTCCATACGCTCGGGCTGGTGGTCGATGAAATCTCTTGACGTGCCACACTGCCTGATGGGCACGATCAGGATCACTCAGGACATCCGGGCCGGTCTGGAGAAGACCTGGCAACACCTGGCCGATCTCGCGTCACACCCCACATGGATGAAGGATGCGGAGGGCGTGGAATTTTTGTCGGGGTCAACCGAGGGGATAGGTACCAGAATGCAAGTCCCCACAAGGGTGGGACCGTTTCGTACCACGGACATCCTTGAAGTCGTGTCCTGGGAACCCGGCGTCTCGATGGGAGTCGAGCACCACGGCATCGTCGATGGTTTTGGTCGGTTCATCCTCACCGGGGATCAAAACCAATCAACTGTCGTGTGGGAAGAAAATCTGAGGTTCCCATGGTGGTGGGGTGGGCCGATCACAGCATGGATTGCTGGTCCGGTGCTCCGTTCGATCTGGCGAGGAAATCTGCGGAGATTCGCACGCATGGTGGCCGACGCCTGACAGGAAGATGAAAGTTTTCCGACAATCTACAAAGAACCCGGTTTCTCCTACACCACTCACAGTGACCGGTGTAGGTTCGGGTCTGTAATACGTCTGCCCAAGGAGAGAATGTGTTTAGAAGGAAACGAACATCCAAAAGGATGATCGTCCTGGTGTCAGTGGCCGCGCTTGTAGGAGCGTTGATGGCCGTACCGGCCGGCGCCGTCGACGACCCGGAACTACGTGGCCACGGTGGTGGACAAACTGACGTGCAGCTTCAGATCCTCGCCATCAACGACTTCCATGGGAACATCAACACGTTCTCGAGCTCGTTTGGTGGCACCGGCGGCGCGCAAAATCTTGCCACCAACATGCGTGCTGCCGAAGCCGGTGTGACGAACAGCGTGATCGTGTCAGCGGGCGACCTCATAGGTGCAACTCCTCTGATTTCGGCCCTGTTCCACGATGAGCCGACCATCGAGGCGATGAACCTCATCGGCCTCGACATCGCTGGTGTGGGAAACCACGAATTCGATGAGGGCTCAGCCGAGCTGCTCCGTATGCAGAATGGTGGGTCTCACCCGGTGGATGGTGACCTCGACGGTGATGGCTTCGAAGGAGCTGAT
Source organism: Acidimicrobiia bacterium (assembly GCA_041751055.1). Classification (GTDB taxonomy): domain Bacteria; phylum Actinomycetota; class Acidimicrobiia; order Spongiisociales; family ZC4RG35; genus MA-ANB-1. The sequence continues at coordinate 221,403 of JBGSYD010000015.1, forward strand.
TTCGAGTTTCTGTCGGCCAATGTGGTGGTTGACGCCACGCGCAAGACGCTGTTCCCGGCATACACGATCAAGAGCTACCAGGGTATGAAGGTTGCGTTCATCGGGATGACTCTCGAAGGCACACCAAGCATCGTGACCCAGGCCGGCGTCGCCGGTCTCTCGTTCAAAGACGAGGTAGACACAGTCAATGCTCTCGTTCCAAGACTGCAGCGCCAGGGCATCGAAGCATTTGTCATTTTGCTGCACGAGGGCGGATTCTCCGACGGTGGAGCGGAAGGCGACGGCTGCGAAGGTGGTCTCACGGGGCCACTGGCTACGATCGTTCCGGCTTTTGACGACGCTGTGGACCTCGTGATCGCCGGTCACGTAAATGACGAGTTCGTCTGTGAAGTAGACGGCAAGTGGGTCACCATGGCCGACAACGCCGGTCGAATCTTCACCGACATCGATGTCACTCTGAATCGTGCCACGCGCGACATGACGGTGGTGGCAATCGACAACGTGCCCAACCTGCAGAGTGCTGAAGATGCACCTGATCTTCAGGCATTGATCGACAAATACGCGACGCTCAGTGCCCCGCTGGCCAATGCGGTCATCGGGACGACTACGGGAGACATCACCCGTACCGCAAATGCGGCTGGAGAATCACAACTCGGTGACGTAATCGCTGATGCGCAGCTGGCTGCGACATCCAGTTCTACGACAGGCAATGCAGTTGCAGCCTTCATGAACCCGGGCGGTATCCGAGCCGATATCCTGTTCGATCCGACTGGAGACGAGGCCGCAGGAGAGTTGACCTACGGCGAGGCCTTCGGGGTCCAGCCGTTCGGCAACAGCCTGGTGACGATGACGCTCACCGGTGCCCAGATCGACACATTGCTCGAGCAGCAGTGGGAAGGCCAGGCCGAAGGAGGACGCATCCTCCAGGTGTCCACGGGCTTTACGTACACATGGGATCCGGCAGCACCCATCGGCGACCGCGTCGACCCTGCTGACGTATTGATCAATGGTGTCGCCCTCGACACCGGTGCCAGCTACCGGGTGACAGTCAATAGCTTCCTTGCTGACGGAGGAGACAACTTCTTCGTGCTCAGCGAAGGAACCGAACGACTTGGCGGCGAGGTAGACCTCGACGCTCTGGTCACGTATTTCGGTCTGAATTCGCCAGTACCACCTGGCGCTCAGGATCGGATATTCCAGGCGAGCTAACAGAGACAAAAGCGAGAAATATCGAAGGTGTTCGGCCAAAACCGGCCGAGCACCTTCGTCGCGCAGGCCCCCGCGTTCGCGACTAAAGGGCAGCCACGAGCCCGAAAATCGCGCCGGCCGAAAGGGTGGCGACGGCCGACATGGTTGAGATCTGATAGCGATGCCTGGTGGCGGCACTTATGGTCAAAACTCCCCCCGCAGCCACGGCAGCAACTGACCACCACATCTCACGAGGCAGATGGGAGCCCCGGATTCCCATAGACAGAACCAACAATGACAACGCCAACAACGCGCCTATGAGTGTGAGGGTTGCCTTTCTGCCGATGCGAACTGCCAGTACCATTTTGGAGGCCGCACGATCGGTCTCGAGGTCGGGGATCTCGAAAGCCAACATCATTGCCAGATGAATTGGGAACAACGACGCAATCGCCCACCACAGAAACAAAGTGGGCCGGCCTTGGGCGACCGCCACACCGATCAGTGGCACAATCCCAACTACCACAGCCGATGTCGCGGCCTCTCCGAAACCGGTGCCGAGCAGCCTCACCGGCGGGATTGAATAGAGCCACGAAATCGCCAGGGCAAGGATGCCCAGGACAGCCGCAACAGGGGACAAGAAAGCGGTCGCCGCGGAAAAAATCACGGCCAGGACGGTAGAAACCACCCCGGCACGGAGTGCGATCCGTCTCCCACCCGGTCCCCATTCGACCACGACACCACTCCCTCCCGACAACAGCGTGCGGTTTCTCACCAACAGATCCGCTTCATAGTCGGCATATTCATTGACGTAATGAGCGGTGATCTGAGCAGTTGAGACCATCAGTTGACCAACCAGGTAGGTGCCGACGCCGACAGCCCCACCCTGGGTTACACCCAGTGCGAACATCAACGCTCCCCCAACCAGGAAGTGGGGCCGACTCAGGCGGAGGAAAGGGATTATGGCGGCCAATTCTCTTGACAACTCAGAAGGAGGTGCCGGTTCACAGGCCGGTGGTTTCGGGTATTGCATCATCCAACGGGATGGTCAGGACGACCACCGCTCCACCGTGCGGCGAAGCACCAATCGTCATCTCACCGCCGGCGTCGGTGGCGAATCGGCGTGCGATGTCGAGACCGAGGCCGCTGGAGTCGGCACCGCTCATTCCACGTCTTCCCGGATCGAATCGATTGGAGAAGCCGGCACCGCCGTCCGCAACCTCGATACGCACAGAGCTATCTCTCACATTCGCAGAGATCTCAAAACCGGTTCCCGGATCCGTGTGTGAGAAGACATTTCCGATCAATGCGTCGATGGCGGCCCCGGCTTGACCAATGGTTGACCCGACCGGGCCGGGCTGTTCCCCGATATCGACAACCATGTCCCGATTCTGCTCGTCGGCAAGCACCTTCCAGAATCCGGCCCGAGATCGAACGACGGCCACGACATCACAATTTCCGACATCACGTTCCGCCGGTTTCCTCGCTTCACTGATCAAGTCGCTGACAGCAAGGCTCAAACCGTCGATTTTCTGAAGTATCGCTTGGCGTTCCGGGGTGTCCTCCATCCCCTCCGCCTGGAGGCGGACTGCGGTCAGCGGAGTCCGCAAACGATGGGACAGGTCCGCCACATCCTCTCGCTCTGCGGCGAGAAGCTCACGGATCCGATCGGCCAGGACGTTGAATGCGGTCGCAATCGACACAAGCTCGGGCGGACCAACCTCCTCAACTCTGGTACCAAGATCGCCATCTCCCAGTCTCCCGGCGGCAATGGCGATCCGTTGTGATGGGCCGACGACACTTCGTCCGAGTCGATCAGCAATCAGCAGAGCAGCACCAATCAGCCCCGCACCGAGGATTGTCAAAAGCAACCAGGCCGATGTGACCCCCTCGGACAGGGTCCCGTTGGTGACAGACGAATAGACCACAACCGTTCCGCCCGGGATCAGTACGGGTATGGCCAGCCCGAATCCGCCGGCGTTGTACGAGGACAGCGCCGTTCTCTGGCTGACAACTTCCTGAATGAGGGGCCGGTCGGGTTCTTGCTCGCCGAGAGTTTGGCCGTCGGGCATCAGGATCAAGCTCCCTTGGGGGATGGGGCCGATGAGTTCAGCGAGCTGGTTCGTCGTGGGATCGTCGCCGGAGATAGCGGACCGTACAACGACGGCCGCCAGAGACTGCGCGGTTCTCTCGGCTTCGAGCCGTCCCCTTTGATCGGCTTGCTGGCGAACCATCAGACCAAGCGGCACCACAAACGACACGACTATCAGGGAAGCTACGCCCAGGACCAGCAGATTCAGCCGGATTCTCACGGTGCGATCAGCTTGATCCCAACTCCGTGCACTGTCTGCAGATATTTGGGCTCCGACGCTGATTCACCCAGCTTCTTGCGAAGCCAGGAGAGGTGGACATCCACTGTGCGCTCGGAGCCGCCATAAGGTTCACGCCAGACCTCGGCGAGGATTTCCCGTTTGGTCACCACGTGTCCCATTTTCTCTGCCAGCATCAGGAGAAGGTCGAACTCCTTGGGAGAGAGATCGAGGGTCTCTTCGCCCAATCTCGCCTCTCGTGATCCGGGCTCGATCACTATCTCGCCGACCGTGATCGTGTCTTCACCAGGGCTCGTCAGGCCTCGCCTCAGGACAGCCCTTATACGCGCTTCGAGGTGCTCGACTGAGTAAGGCTTGACGACGTAGTCGTCAGCGCCGGCGTTGAGGAGACGTATCGCTGATGAGTCGTCATCACGTGCCGTCGCAACGATGACAGGGACAGCGCTCACTGCTCGGAGCATCTTGAGCATCTCGCCCCCGTCGAGATCGGGCAAGCCGAGGTCGAGAATCACCACATCCGGATTGGTCGAAACTACCTGTTGTAGTCCCTCCAACGCCGTCGCTGAAGTTTCGACGTCGTGGCCGATCCTGGCCAGGGCTTCGGCGACGAGCCGCCTGATCTCGGACTCGTCTTCTATCAGATGCACCTTTACCATTCGAGCCGAAGCCTATTAGGCAATAATCGCTCCACAACACTCCTTAACAAAAGCTTGAGCAAAAGCTAACGCAGCCATGATCCGATCTGAACGACAATCAGAACATGCAAGTCTCTAGATATGTGCTGGCCTGGCTGGTCGTCACGCTCCTCGTGACCGGAACTGCTTGGGCCGTCGTCTCAACGGCGTCCGACCAGGTCAACGACACGCCGGTCGCGCCGATCATCGACGCCGGGGCGATCACTACGTTTGCGAGCACATCGACAACAAGCCTTGGGTCCTTATCCACGTTTGCCACGACGACCGTCATCGGATCCACGCCGTCTTCGAGCCCCACCACGACGCCCGACGGCTCCTCGTCCACGACAGCACCAGCGACATTCCCCGGCACCACGATTCCTGACGAGGGCTCGAGTTCAACGACGACTGCCCCATCCACCGGCTCGGAGTCAGGCACAAAAACGATCATCAGTGAAGGCGGCACTGTGACCGTCTCGTATTCGAACGGTCAGGTCTTTCTCGATGCAGCGACTCCAGCGATCGGGTTCTCTGCAGAGATCGAGGACACCGGGCCGGAAAACGTTCGGGTTGATTTCGAAGGAGACGACGAAGACTTCTCGGTCCGCGTCGAATGGAAAGACGGGAAGCTCGACATCGAGATCGACTAGCTACTCGGCTTTGAATTCGGGTGGTCGCTTTTCGATGAACGCCGCGACGCCCTCGCGGGCATCTCGACTGGCGAATAATCTGAGGAATGCCTTGTTCTCCAGGCGCAGGTCGGAGGCAAAATCGCCGCTCACGCCGGTCTCACGGAGGACGCGCTTCGCTTCGGCAAGCCCCAGAGTGGCCTTGTTGGCCCATTCGGCTGCATCTTCCATCGCCACATCGAGCAGCTGAGCGTCCGGGACCACCTTGTCCGCCAAGCCGAGATCGAGTGCTTCGGAAGCTCTGACCTGACGGCCGGTAAAGACCATCTCCTTGGCTGTTTGATATCCAACCAATCTGGTCAGTCGCTGGGTGCCTCCCGCGCCTGGGATCAGGCCTAGCAATATCTCAGGTTGACCGACCCGGGCATCTTCAGCCAGATACCTGAAGTCGGCGCCCATCGCAAGCTCCAACCCTCCCCCCAGAGCGAAACCGTGCACGGCAGCGATCGTCGGCTTATCCAATTCCTCGAGCACTTGAATCGCCTTCACGAGCGCGGTGGCGATTCTGTCGACAAGCGATCCCTCTTCCATCTGAGCGAGAAAACCCTTGATGTCGGCGCCGGCCGCAAAATTCGGCTGCCCGGCAACTACGACCGCCCGCAACTTTGGGTCCTGACACTCGGTGAACGCAGCCAGAAGGTCGTTGGCCAGTTCTTCATTCAGAGCGTTCACCGGTGGCCGATTCAGACGGACCAATGCGATCGAGCCATCACGTTCGATTTCTACAAGAGCCATAGCGTGGAGGCTAGACCGCTGACCGACCGAACACGATCGTCATGCGTCAAGGCTTCGACTGTTCCATATAACGTGCCAAGCCGACGAGGACGTGCTGGAAGTCGGCACCGTGGCCGCGCGCCACCGCGTGAGCGACTTCGTGGAGGACCACCCAGGCCGAGGCGGGTCGGTCGATGAAGATCGACCGTGTGGCCGGGTCGTAGAAGCCCCCGAGGCGACCACCCAGGTCATCGACGATGGTCACGGAGAGACTATCGATTCCAAGATATCTCGTCAGCTCTTCAGACAGCTCGGATGCTCCATCATCATCGAGAATGGTGTTGGACAACCGGCTCATCTCGAGGTCCAGACCCACAGACCGCACCACATCCTGGATTTCGCAATAGTCGAAACCACAGACTTCCAAACCGTTATCCGCGATCGGAGGACGCCCCCTGTCGAGCAGGTTATAGAGAGGCGGGGCGGCCAGAGCCAGGACTGTCAGCAAAGCCACGACGACCACGACGGATCTCCGCCATCCCGGTCGGTACGGTTCTAACGAGTCGCCTTCGGAAGCCCATTCGTCGATCAAGGGACCCATGTCGGCGAAGACTTCATGATCATCGGTCACAGACGCCTGATGGTACGACCGATCCGGGCTTTCCCGGCGGGGCGGTCCGGTCTGGTCAAACGCGAGGCGGCGCCGGGTCGGTTGCGGGAAGGTCTCGCATCTCCGGACGTTGGCGAGCCGGAATCGGTCTAATTCGCATCCTGGCATCAACCACGACCACCCCTTCCCCCGGTTCGTGCACCTTGACGGGGTTCAGGTCCATCTCCATCAGCTCAGGCACTGCTGAGATCAAACCCGATATCCGCAGGATTGCCTCCTCCAATGCCGGAACGTCGCCCACAGGTTGGTTTCTGTACCCGTCGAGGAGTTTGAATCCCTTGGTTTCTCGGATCATTTCGGCAGCGTCGACGTCGGTTAGTGGATGAATCCGAAATGACACGTCCTGAAGCAGTTCGACATAGATGCCGCCTAGACCGAATACCACCAACGGACCGAAGTTCGGGTCTTGGGTCATCCCAATCAAGACCTCGTGGCCCCCAGCCACGAACTCCTGGACCAGGGCCCCATCGGCGTCGTCGACCACTGATACGACCTGCCGGTATCCGTCTGCAACGGCGTCCTTGCCATTTAGATCGAGGAGGACGCCTCCCACGTCTGATTTGTGCAAGGCGGAGTCCGAGATCACCTTCAAGACGACGGAGGATTCAAACTCTTCGGATATAGCCACAGCCTCCGCCGCTGAATGGGCCACTGCGGTCCTTGGTATGCGTAGGCCGGCCGCACCGAGAAGACGATCGACAACCGGCGGATCGAGCCACGCGCCATCAGGCGCAATGTCTCCAATGACACCGTCGACTATCGACCGCACCTCTTCGACCGTAGACATCTCGAGCCTTGACTCGAGTCCGGGGTCACGCAGCCGCCACTCTCCATGCCGCACGGCTCTGGCCAGCGCGGTTGCGGCCCCCTCCGGGAACATATAGGTGGGGATCGTCCGGTTGCCATTGCCGCCGGACAGGAATGATGACGCTTCAGCAGCTTGCATGAAGACCGAGAGCAGCGGCACGCGACCCGTGTAGTCGTCCTGGCTGCGTCGCAACGCGGCAGCCACCTCGTGCGCACCGTCGGGCGATGTCGGAACGTATATCACTATCACCGAGTCGACCTCGCCGGAGTTCAATAAGAGCGCAGTAGCGTGCTCGAACTCGGAAGGTCCCCCCGATGCAATCAGGTCTACCGGATTTCGAGTCGACGCCTCCTCCGGCAGTTCGGTTGCCAATCGGGATTGCAGCTCCCTCGACAGTTCGGGCAACTCGAGATCCTGGGCCTCGAGGGCGTCCGCTGCGAGGATTCCCGGCCCTCCGGCGTTGGTCACGATGCCGACCCGCGGTCCGTTCGGGATCGGTTGATTGGCAAGCAGGCTGGCAGCATCGAACAGCTCTTCAATTGTGTCGACCCGAATCACACCCGCCTGACGGAACAACGCGGATACTGCAACATCAGAAGAAGCGAGGGCGCCGGTGTGCGATGAAGCAGCCCGGCTTCCCGCGGCAGAGCGCCCGGACTTGACCGCGATTATCGGTTTCCGTCGGCCGATCCTCCGCGCGATCCGAGAGAACCGGGTTGGGTTTCCAAACGACTCCACGTAGAGCGTCATAACGTCGGTCTGTGGATCATCCTCCCATGCCAGGAGAAGGTCATTGGCACTGACGTCGGCCTTGTTTCCCACCGAGACGAACTGCGAGATGCCGATATTGTGCGTTGTGGCATAGTCGAGGATGGCGATACCCAATGCACCCGATTGGCTTGACATTGCGACATTTCCGGGTGGAGGGTAAACCGGGGCAAACGTCCCGTTGAGACGCACCGAGGGTGCTGTATTGAGGAGACCCATGCAGTTGGGGCCGACCATCCGCATTCCGGCATTGCGGACGATTTCCAGGAGCTCGCGCTCATCCCGGGCACCCTGTTCTCCAACCTCGGAGAATCCGGCCGAGATGACAACTACGCCTCTAACACCGGCCTCGGCACACTGTTCTACAACGGGGATAACGAATCGCTGTGGAACAACCACGTAGGCGAGGTCCACAGGTTCGGGAATGTCCAGAACTGTCGGGTAGGCCCGTATCGAGTTGATCACCTTGGCTTTGGGATTGACCGGGTATAACGGTCCGGCAAAGCCCTGATAGAGGATGTTGTGGAAGAGTTTGCCGCCAATTGAGTCCGCGTCGCTGGAGGCGCCGATCACCGCGATCGACTTGGGAAAGAAGAGCGGGAGCAGCGAGGCCGCAATAGCCCGTTTCTCGTATTGGTATGCGGCTTCCAACGAGTCTTCGCTCTCGAGGACCGGGAAATCCACGGTGAAGACACCTTCGTCAATGGTCCGGGACAGCTCGTACCCGCTGTTCCGGAAGAGGCGCATCATCTGACGATTCTCGGGCAGCACAAAGGCACGAAACGAATCGATACCGTTGGACCGGGCGTGGTGAGTCAAAAGTTGGAGAAGCTTGGTCCCGAGGCCACGGCCTTGGTGATCGTCCACTACCGCAAAAGCGACCTCAGCGTGGCCATGGTCGGCTTGTTCCCTGTCGTAACGGGCAACACCGATCATCTCACCATCGAGGAGGCCGATCAGCGCCATCCGATCGACGTAATCGACGTTCGTGAAGTACTCGATCTCTTTAGGTTCGAGGCTTTCTTTGACTCGGAAGAATCTGAAGTATCGGGATTCGGTCCCGAGCTTCTGGAAGAAATCCACTATCAACCCGTCATCTTCGGGTGTGATTGGGCGGATTCTCACACCTCCCCCGTCACGCAGAACCGCGTCAAACTCGTATTCAGCGGGGTAGGAGCCCAATTTTCGCCTTTCTCTCAGATGCCCCCCCAAAGTAGCCAGCCTTGAGTTTTCCACCATCTCTCCATTGGGGGCGCCGGGTTCTGCTGTAGACTTCTCACAAGAGGGTTTTGGTCCGGGGAGGATGTTGGTAGCGGATCATTCCCGGTCATCGTGGGGCCCGGGTTCGGTTCCTCTCCCCTCCCCCACCCACCGGCCCGGGTCCTGCGACCTTCGTTGTGCGCCGAGGATCGGGCTGGGGTGAGCGACGGAAACACATGTGCACAAACGTGCCCGGGGTGGGATTCGAACCCACACGAGCTGCGAAAGCTCAAGGGGGTTTAAGCCCCTCGCGTCTACCGTTCCGCCACCCGGGCAAATGATCAGGTCACAGTAAAGCCAGGAGTTCGCTGGCGACGCCATCGAGCGTATCCCGCTCCGAGACCTTTGCTTCATCGAGCCCAAGATGGTTGAGCACCGTCTCGGCCACAATGGCGCCGGCGAGGATGACGGGAGCTCGTTTCGGGTCCAGCGAGGGGATCGCCTCGGTCTGAGTCATCGTCAATCCCGCCAGACTTTCGATCATCGCTTCCAGACGGCGAAGACGGATCACATAGCCATGGACGCGACGCGGTTCATAACGCTCCAGGTCCTGGGCCATGGCCGCCAGAGATGTCCATGTTCCGGCAACACCTATCACCAAGTCTGGCTCCAGATCGACATCCTGGAACAGGTCGGCCACAACCGATCGAGCGGTTCGCACCTGATCGTTTGACGCAGGCCGATCTGGCAACACCTGCTCTGTAAGGCGAACCGAGCCGATGTCTACCGAGAAGGTCCGGGACCTGTCGACGAATTCGGTGGAGCCTCCTCCGATATCGGACACGGTGGGATCACACGTGCCGAACTCGACACCAACAGCGCCGTTGAAAGCGTAGCGACCTTCTTCCTCCCCCGAGATGAGGACCGGCCTGATGCCAAGCGCCACCTGGGCGCGGTCAAAGAACTCTTCGCGGTTTTCGGCGTCGCGAGATGCCGATGTGGCGATCGCCCGGCGTCGGACGACATCGTTGTCGGTCATCAACTCACCGAAATCCGCGAAAACCTCCAGTGTCCTCTCCATCGCGTTCGGATCCAGTCTGCGAATCCGGTCGACCCCTACACCCAGACCCGTGACCTCAACCCAACGGCCTATTTCGGACTCCGGAGATGTGATGAGGAGCCGCATCGAGTTGGTCCCGATGTCGACCACACCCACATTCACGGGTTGTTCACCCAATCGGGGTTCATTCCCCCATCCACAACACAGGGCGACTCGCAATCGAGTGGCTCGATCCAATCACGGACCATCTCTCCGACCGGGTTGTCACCACCGCCCCGGGTGTGGGCATAGTGGGCGTGAAGGCATTTGATCCCGACCCTAGTACCTCCAACGCCTCCCGACGGGCGAGGGGAAGTATCATCCGGTAGGCGTGCGTCTCGTTCGGCTTCATAGGCCTGATGGGCCGCTTCCAGTCGTACCCCGAACTCGGGGTCGGTTTCGGCGCGCCGCTCCATTCTCTTGACGCCACCGGCACCTTCGAGTCGGCCGACGCGGGTGGTGGCGAGTGGACACGTGAGCCAATACAGCGTTGGGAAGGGGGTCCCGTCGTCGAGGCGAGGCGGGACCCGGACCACTACAGGCAGGCCAAGATGACATCTGGACACGACCTCGGAATCGGCCCGAATGGGACGTCCAATTTGAACCTCGACGACCTTTCGGTCGTCTCCGCCCGCCATCTAAGAGCCCTGGTCGCCGCCGGAGATGAAGTCCCAGAGTCTTTCAACCCAGGTCCTCTCCGGTTCTTCGGGGACCACTGTGGTCGAGGAGTCCACCGATCGACCAGCATCTGGCGGGTCGAGGACGACGTAGGCAGTCTCTCCGGGCCGGGCATAGCCGAGCTTCTCCCTGGCGAGCCTCTCGATTTCAGCCGGCGTCTCAAGCGCGGCGACATCTGCGCTCAATAGTTCATTCTCGGCCTCGAGCGTCGCCAACTCCTCCTCGGCACCGGCGACCTGACGTTGGGAATCGAGGATCTGGCGATAAGGGATGAGTTGGGTGATGAATGCCGCACCGATCACCAGGAAGAGCAAGGCAACCAGCCACACTGTGGGTCTCTTTGTGAAAGTCACTTCATCCTCCGGAAAGAGCGCCAACCCGCGTATCTTGCTTGATCTCCGAGACGCTCTTCGATCCTCAGCAACTGGTTGTATTTCGCAGTGCGCTCACCCCGGGCAGGTGCACCCGTTTTCATCTGACCCGCATTCGTGGCGACTGCGAGATGGGAAATGAAGGTGTCCTCGGTCTCGCCTGACCTGTGGCTGACCATCATCCCGAAGCCGGCGCGCTCGGCCCGACTCATCGTGTGCAACGTCTCGGAGACGGTCCCAATCTGGTTGACTTTGATCAGGATCGCGTTTGCGGCCTTCTCCGCAATGCCGCGTTTGAGGATCTCCTCGTTAGTGACAAAGAGATCGTCGCCCACCAGCTGGACTCGCGAGCCGATCCGATTCGTGAGCTCCTTCCAACCGTCCCAGTCGGCCTCGTCCATGCCGTCTTCGATCGAGACGAGTGGATAGCGTTCTGCGAGATCCGCCAGATAGTCCACCATGTCACTTGATGACAGGTCGCGGCCTTCGAGGTCATACCGGCCCTCACGGAAGATCTCGGTGGCAGCGACGTCGAGGGCGAGTGCGATCTCGTCCCCCAGGGCATACCCCGCCACCTCAATCGCCTCAACCAACAATTCCAGGGCCGCCTCGTTGGTGGCGAGATTCGGGGCAAAACCTCCCTCATCACCGACGTTGGTGCCGAGACCGCGGCCCGCAATCACCCTTTTCAGGGCGTGATATACCTCAACTCCTGCCCGGAGGGCTTCGCTGAAGCTGGGCAGTCCCGCCGGCACAATCATGAACTCCTGTATATCGACGCTGTTTGCCGCGTGCACGCCGCCATTTAGGACATTCAGGCACGGAACGGGAAGCACCCTTGCCGTTGGCCCTCCCAGGTACCGGTACAGCGGCAGGCCCAACGTCGAAGCGGCTGCCCGGGCAGTCGCCAATGAGACCGCGAGGATGGAATTGGCACCGAGATTGGCCTTATTCGGCGTGCCGTCGAGATCGATCATGGTCTGATCGATTCGCTCCTGGTCAACTGCATCGAGACCGGTCACAGTCTTGGCTATCTGCACGTTCACGTGCGATACCGCACGATCGACTCCTTTGCCGACGAATCTATTGCCGGAGTCGCGAAGCTCTACTGCTTCGAGGGCGCCCGTCGAGGCACCCGAAGGCACAATGGCGCGGCCAAACCCGCCGCGGGTGTAAACCTCTGCTTCAACAGTTGGATTGCCTCTGGAGTCGAGTACCTGGCGTGCGTGTACCCGCTCAATAATTGTGCTGCTCATGGTCCAATTCGACGAACTTCTCGGCGAGCGCCAAGCTACCAGCCGAACTTACCAACTCCTGGGCACTTACGTCTTCTTTGCCTGGTCCCATCGCTGTTGCAGTTCCTCCACGGCTAAACCCTTCAAGTCTCCCGAGGTTTCCATGATGCGAAATCTCCGATCGAACTTCGCCACCGCCCGACGAAGTGCAATTTCTGCATCGACACCACTTCGGGCTGCCAGGTCGACAACGGAAAACAACAGGTCACCGATCTCGGCCTCGAAATCTTCGGGAGATTCGAGGGCTGCAGCTACCTCCTCGATCTCCTCGCGGACCTGGTCGAGGGCCTGTCCGGAGTTCTCCCATTTGAATCCGGCTTTGGAGGCCCGGTTCTGCATTTTGGCAGCGAGATGGAGGGCGGGCATGTGCCTGGGGATCCCATCCAGTGCCGATCCGCTGTCTTGTCCCTTTTCCTCCCGCTTGATCCGATCCCAATTGCTCTTCACCTCGTTGGCGTCGGCAACCTCGACGTCTGAGAAGACATGAGGATGGCGACGTACCAACTTCTGGCGGAGCACTTCAGCGGCATCGTCGATGTCGAAAAAACCAGCTTCCTTGGCGATGGCGGCGTGGAACAGAACCTGGAGGAGCACGTCTCCAACCTCCTCCTCCACGCCCGCATATCCGACATAGTCGACATCTAGATCATCGAGAACGCTGATCGCATCGATGAGCTCGTAAGACTCTTCTATGAGATTCTTGGTCAGGCTGGCGTGGGTCTGCTCTCGATCCCAAGGGCAATCCCGACGCAGCCGCTCCATGGTGCGCACGGCGCCGACCAGTCCTCCGGGCTCGGCGTCAATCCACATCGATGTCCTGAACCCGGCGTATGAGCTGTCAACGGTTTCGATGGGCCCGTTCCAGGTCCGGGCATCAGCGGCACCAATCCCATTGAAAATCGTGACATCGGTCGACTCAGGGAGAACACGGGATAACCGCGACGCAACGTCGGCAAGGATTTCGGGCCGGTCGAGATGACCGACAATCGTCGGTTTGTCCAAGACCACGGGATCAACCAGATCATGCCCACTGAGGATCTGAAGCCCGCGCTGGAAGGGGTCGTAGCTAACCTCGGCGAGGATTGCATCGACAAACGTCTCGGCCGGCACTACCTCGACGTCAGCAACGCGCGCCACGATCTCGCGCACGGCGAACTCGCCGATGGCGGGACCGCCGGGAACCGCGTAAACCACCGGGCCGACGTTCGAAGCATCGATGACGCGGTCGGCAATCATCGAATACAACTCCTCGAAGGTCTCACAAGACTCGTACAGGTCATCGCAAAAGACGATGTCGTCGCGTGACAGTGCCAGCTGCTCGGCGGCGGGGTGCTTTCGAGTTCTTAAGATCAATTGCCTGCTGAGATCGAGCAGCAGGTCGCGAACCGGCCCCGGGTTCCGGTCGAAATCGCCGGGTCCGAGACCAGTTATGACGATCACTCTGACGGGGGTGGAACTACTCCAGCGGGCTCGGACTGCCAGGTTCCGAACTTCTCTTCCACGCTGACCGAGGCTGCCGTCAGATGCCCACCGATCCACTCGGTGAGAGCCTGATTGACAGCCGGAACCTTGAGCGATTCGATGATCTCCTCGTCGGTGGGAAGCTCGTCATCGGCGGGAAAGGTCCGCTCGGTGACCAGGATGATATGAAATCCGAAAGTGGTCTCCACGGGCCCGGAGGGCTCGTCCACTGTCGCATCGAGGGTTGCTTCGGCGAAGGGGTCGACAAACTGGCTGGGCGGGCCACAGCCCAGGTCGCCACCTTGCTCACCGGAACCGCGGTCGGTCGACAGCTCGATCGCGAGATCGCCAAAAACTTCACCGTCGGCGAGCCGGTCCAACACATCGGTGGCTTCGGCCTCGGTCTCTACCAGGATGTGTGACGAGCAAACCTCGGTGAGGCTGTCGTAGGCTGTCTCACGTTGCCCTTCGATGTCTTCGGCGGTAGGCGGATCGAGATCGGCTTCGAGCGATACCCGAACTTCGGACTCGACGAGCTGAAGATGGGCCACTTTGTTCAGGAACGCCTCTGAGACTGCATTGGCCTCCAGAAACTCCTCAAAGGTGGTGCCTTCAACTGCATTCTCCTCGAAGATGGTCTGGGCCGACGCCAGGATCTCATCTTCTGTGAACGACACTCCGAAGTCGGCCTCGGCCGCTTTCGTGACGATGTCCCACTGGATCACGAATCCCAGAAACTGAGCGAATTGCTCTTTGGCCACAGTGGCACCGTCGTCAAAGACGAGCTCATTTACATCTCCAACTGTGTATTCGGTGGAGTTGACCGAGGCGGCGAACTCACCTGATCCGCTCCCGCAGGCGCTCACGACAAGCGCGAACGGAATCAAAAGTGATAAGAGTTTCTTCAAGAGAGATCCTTGTATAAAGGGGTCGCCGGAATGGTAGAGCCTCGCTGCCCCAAAGCGGACTCAGTTGGGTCTCAAGATCCGGCCCGGCGAAATTCATTGCCACATTTCCCGGATGAATTCAGCCAAACCCTCGAGGATCGGCGTCGGCGCCGGTATGAAGATTGCTCCTTCGCCGGCGCGAAGAACCGAGCGCGGTTGGAGACGGTGCAACCGAACTTCCTGGGAAGGCTTGAGGTCAACGGGCGCCAGCTTGACCTCGTTCCGCAGCTTGACGATTTCATCGAGCCCGACGCGCAACGCCTCCACTCTCAGTCGCGCCAGGGAGACCAGGGCCTGCGCCGACTCTGGCAAGGGGCCGAACCTGTCGACCCATTCCGCCACTGCGTCCTCGACTTCGGGATGGGTCGTCGTGGCCGCCAACCTCCGGTATGCCTCCAAACGCAACTCCTGGTCTTCTATGTAATGCTCCGGAAGATGAGCATCAACCGGCAGGTCGATGCGCACCTGGGCGGGCCCTTCCTCAACTACCGGCCTACCTTCGAGCTCGGAGACGGCTTCGGCGACCAACTCGGCATACAGGTCGAAGCCAACCGCAGAAATGTGGCCGGTCTGGACCTCACCGAGGATGGAGCCAGCTCCGCGGATCTCGAGGTCTCGAAGAGCCAATTGGAACCCCGATCCAAGGTCGGTCGCCTCACCTATCGCCTCGAGCCGGCGATGGGCGTCTTCGCCAAGCGACTGATCTTGAGGATGGAACAGATAGGCATAGGCACGCTGGTCCGAGCGGCCCACTCTTCCCCGGAGTTGGTAAAGCTGGGCCAATCCGAGAAGGTCCGCCCTTTCGACAACCAGGGTGTTGACCTTGGGGAGGTCGAGGCCCGATTCAATGATGGTTGTTGCCACCATGACGTCGTAGTCCCCATTCCAGAAGTCGATCATCACCTGCTCGAGCCGAACCTCTGACATTTGCCCATGGGACACCACATATCTGGCGTCCGGGACCAGCTCCTGGAGCCTCGCAACCGCGCGATCAATCGACTGGACACGATTGTGCACATAGAAGACCTGGCCCTCACGAAGGAGCTCACGTCGGATCGCTGCCGAGACCGCCTGCTCGTCGTATGGCCCGACATAGGTCAAAATCGGGTGCCTGTCCTCCGGTGGGGTCCGGATATGAGAGACCTCGCGAATCCCGGTCAGCGCCATTTCCAGGGTGCGAGGTATGGGGGTGGCTGTAAGCGTCAGGACGTCAACTCCCACTTTGAGCCGCTTCATCGCATCTTTGGCCGATACACCAAAACGCTGTTCCTCGTCGATGACAAGCAACCCGAGGTTCTTGAACTCGATGTCATCTGAAAGAAGACGGTGGGTGCCGATTACCACGTCTACTCCCCCGTCCGCCAGACCCCGGACCACTCCCTTCTGCTGCTTGGTTGTGAGAAATCGGGACAACGTCTCCACGCGAACGGGGTAGGGGCCGAACCTCTCGGAGAAGGTCTGATGATGTTGCTGGGCCAGCAGGGTGGTAGGGCACAGGACCGCGACCTGCTTGCCATCCTGCACCGCCTTGAATGCGGCCCTGATGGCCACTTCGGTCTTTCCGAAACCGACGTCTCCAAAGACGAGCCTGTCCATCGGCTTGTCGGATTCCATGTCAGTCTTGACTTCGGTGATCGCGCGGGCCTGGTCGAATGTCTCTTCGAACGGGAATGCCCCTTCCATCTCACCCTGCCATGGTGAATCTGTGCCAAATGCGTGCCCTGCGGCAAGGGCGCGTTGCCTGTGCAACTCCACGACTTCCTGCGCAACGGCAGCAACTGCCCGGCGCACCCTGCTCTTCTGATCGCCCCAGTCCTTACCGCCCATCCGCGACACTCTGGGCGCCTCACCGCCGGTGTACTTCTTAACTGCGGCCAGCTGGTCGACCGGAACGTAGAGACGGTCTTCGCCGGCGTACTTCACAATCAAATAGTCCCGTTCGACGCCGACCATCGTCTGAGTGACGAGGCCCTCAAAACGACCGATACCGTGTTGATGGTGGACCACGTAGTCACCTTCGTTGAGGTCCCGATACTGCTGTGACGGCGCGCTGAGTGCCCGACCCGCCCGTCGATGGGCGCGGCGCCGACCCGCAATCTCCTGTTCGCCGAGCACGGCAACTCCAACGGTGGGTGCAACGAACCCGCGATGAATCCCGGTCGAAACCACGGCCGGGCGCACGTTGTCCAGGGACTCAACTCGTTCTATCGCCAGACCCTGCTCCAGCAGAACGCGGGCCACACGATCGGCGGCGCCCTCCCCATCCATTGCGACCACCGGAATCAGCTCGCGCTCGACGAGACGCCTCAGGGCTTCGGCGACTGATTCGGGATCACCGGGAATGGCGTCGAATCCGCGAATCTCAAGGACCGGATCAGAGGGTCCTGTTGGGGTCGAAGGCATCAAAAGCGCCTTCTGCAGGGCGACCTCTTCGAGTTCGAGGAACAGCATTGGGTGATCACCTGCCTCCGGGGCAAGCTCGCCCCAGGTTGGTGCCAAGGCCCTAGCGAGGTCAGACTCCTCTTTCCCGAGGTCACGAGCTCGATCCCGTCCACGTGTCGGGTCGATCACCACCGTCAAAACATGCTCACCGACCGAATCGAGCAGCGAAATAGGGTCGGAGAGCCATGGGAGCCATGATTCGATCCCGGGAAACAGCTGCCCTTCGGCGATTCGTTCCCATGTCGAAGATGCCCACGGTTCCTTGGTCACGAGCGCCCGGGCCCTCTCCCGCAAAACCTCGTCGGGCCGCAGTTCACGGGCCGGATATGCGACAAGCAGGTCTCGTTTCCCCTCGGATCGCTGGGTCGACACCGAAAACGACCGGATCTCATCGATCTGGTCTCCCCAGAAGTCGAGCCTCACCGGCTCTTCGGCTTGCGCCGGGAAGATGTCAGCGATCCCTCCTCTGATTGCAAACTCGCCGCGCGCCTCCACCCGATCGGTGCGGATATAGCCCAGCTTCGCAAGATCGACGCTCAGTTGATTGAGGTCGACCTCATCGCCCGCCTCAATTGCCAGGGGGTGATACGACGACGGAGAGAGTCGTTGCACGGCCGAGCGGACACTCGCCACCACGACTCCGGTGCGGCCGCGCGTCTCAAGGCGATGACGTGCAACCGACCGCCTGGCCATCGTGGCGATGTTCGGTGACACATGCTCGAATGGAAGCGTCTCCCATGCCGGTGCAAACATGACGTCGTCGATGAAGAGCGAGAGGTCGTCAGCCAACTCCTCTGCGTCACGCTCTCCTGGAACTACGACAAGTGAAGTGACGCCCATCTGCTCGATGAGGCCGGCGATAGCGAAGGCGTGGCCGGGGTGTGCCACAGACCAGACTCCGGGTACATCGGGAAGGGTCGCGGCACGCCAACCTGCAAGAAGAGGAGAGAGCGGTGCGATCATCGGGCTCGGTGATGGTAGACGCGTCCCTCCAGTTGCGATTCGGGCTCAGGGGAACCCCGAGTTGCTCAGACGGTCCGGGTTAGAAGCCCCTCGTCGCCGAACCATTTGATGGTCCGCTCGATGGTGTCGTCGATCGGGTGATAGGAAAGCCCGAGCTCATTTGTGGCCCGACTTCCGTCGTAGCGATGACCGAACCTGAGAACCCTTATCATCTCCGAACAGAATGGAACGTTGGCTTTGAGTGCGCGCGCCAACGGTTCGAGGACTCCGACTCCGGCGGCGACCAGCCAACCAGGTAGAAATCGGGGCCTTAGTTCGCGCCCTACGGCCGCACCGGCCATTTCGAGGGCGCTTCTCACGGGGATGGTTGAGCCGTTCAACACATATCGCTCACCTGGTGTGCCCCGCGTGGCCGCAAGCAGGTGGCCACGCGCACAATCGTCGATGTCGACCATCGACACATCGCTGTCCACCAGGAACGGCAGGCGCCCGTTTACGACGTCAAGGATGATCTTCCCGGTTCCGGTCGCCCGGCCCGGGCCCTGGACGGATGAAGGATTGACCGACACGACCTCGAGCCCCTCGCTCTCGGAAAACAGGACCTGTTCTCCCAAAAACTTGGTGCGTTCGTAGTGCGAGAGGAAACTTCCCCGATGAGCCGAATTCTCGTCACCCGTTGTTCCCTCCTCCTCACCTAGCGTCACCGCAGAAGATGTGTGGACGAGACGCCGAACTTCGACCTGCCGACACGCTGCAATGACATTGCGCACTCCGCCGACGTTGACTCTCTCCATGTGCCACGGATCGCGCACACACAGCTGATTGACGCCCGCCACGTTGAAGAAGACCTCGCATCCAGAGGCAAGGGTGTGCAACGAATCCTGGTCCAGCAGGTCACCGATCTGGATTTCTACACCCAAGTCGGTGAGCGCCGATGCAGGGCTCGACCTGACCAGAGCTCTCACCTGATGGCCCTCCTCCACCAAATGCTTGACGAGGGCGCTGCCGACAACCCCGCTCGCACCCGTGATGGCGACTCTCATTCGGGAGCGTCGGGATTTCGACTAGCTCGATGCATCTTCGACATCGTCGCCGCCGGGAATCGACTCCATTAGCGGCACGACGAAACGATGGCCGTCCGAATCGACCTCGACCGCAAGGCCCGGCGCTTCTTCGCCATGAACCGTGTACCAGAAAGCCGACATGTAACCCCATGCCGACCCGACCGTTGCGACGACCGCCACCAACATCAGCCATTGGTCGAAATACCACGGGCCGAGAGGGGTGGGGAATCGTAAGAACGCCCAGAAAATGGCGGAAAACTGAGCTACTGCCTTGATCTTCCCCCAGGTTGATGGTGCGACAAGGCCACCGCGCTCGGCGACGACACCACGCAGGGCCATCACGGTGAACTCACGAAAAACGATGATGACCGCGGGCCATATCGACACCCGTCCGATCGAAACGAGTGCGAACAAGGTCCCGGTGACGAGGATCTTGTCGGCAGTCGTGTCGAGGAACGCTCCGAAAGTCGTGCCACCGGTTGTCCGTCGCGCCACATAACCATCGAGGAAGTCGGTGAAGGCGGCTATCGCGAACACAGTCGCTGCGATTCCCAGGGCATGATCGATCTCGTCAGATCGTATCAGTGCCATGATCACAGGGACCATGGCGATGCGAATAAGGGCCAGGATGTCAGGCGCCGAGATAGGGGCTGCTCCTCAGTTTGGTGGCCAAATTGTACCTGGCCAGGGTTACGAGCTTCGAGATGTTCAAACCCAGCCGAACGATTTCTCGACTGCGGCGTGCCAGCGGCCGAGAAGAGTCAACCGGGTGTCGTCGTCCATCGTCGGGCTCCAGCGCCGGTCCTCGACCCACAACTGGCGTAGTTCGTCGGTGGATTTCCAGAATCCAACCGAGAGGCCCGCGGCATAAGCGGCGCCGAGAGCCGTGGTTTCGGCGATCCGCGGTTTTACGACGTCGGCGCCAAGCAGGTCAGCCTGAAATTGCATCAACAACGAATTCACCGTCATGCCACCGTCAACCCGGAGCTCGGTCAGACGTACTCCGGAATCCGTTGTCATCGCGTCAAGGACATCGCTCGTCTGGTAAGCGGTGGCTTCGAGGGCGGACCGCGCGATATGCCCCTTATTGGTGAACCGGGTCAACCCGACGATGGTGCCGCGCGCATCGGAGCGCCAGTGGGGTGCAAATAGGCCGGAAAAGGCGGGCACGAAATAGACGTCTCCATTGTCGGCAACCGAGCTTGCCAGTGCCTCTATCTCAGACGCGGAACCGATTAGCCCCAGATTGTCCCGCAGCCACTGCACTAGTGAGCCACTCACCGCAACTGAGCCTTCGAGGGCATACACCGGGTCCTCGCCTGAACGTGTGTACGCAACTGTTGTGATCAACCCCGCGTCCGACACGACCGGACTGGTACCTGTGTTCATCAACATGAAGTTCCCCGTGCCGTAGGTGTTTTTGGCTTCGCCGGGCTCAAAACAGACCTGTCCAACCATGGCCGCATGCTGATCTCCGAGCATCGCGGACAGCGGCACACCGTCAAGAGGGCCGGTGCAAATCCCGATCGGCCCGATCGAGTCGACGATTGTCGGAAGCATCGCCGTTGGCACCCCCAACGTCATAGCGAGGTCCGCATCCCATGTGCCCGTAACGAGATCCATGAGCAACGAGCGGGAGGCATTTGTGGTGTCAGTCACATGAGACCCTCCAGTGAGGTTCCATGCCAACCAGGTGTCCATGGTCCCAAAGAGAAGCTCACCTCGTTCGGCCCGATCGCCAAGCCCATGATGGTCCAACAGCCACCTCACCTTGGGACCGCTGAAGTATGTCGCAATCGGCAGACCCGTCTTCGGGCGAAATCGGTCGATGCCGCCGTCCGAAACCAGGCCGTCACAAATATCCGATGTCCGTGTGTCCTGCCACACGATCGCATTGGCCACCGGCAACCCGGTCTTTACGTCCCAGACGACTGTGGTCTCACGTTGATTCGTGATGCCGACGCTGACGAGGTCATTTCGCTTCAAACCTGCCGCAGTGAGGCACCCTTCGATCACAGAAGTCGTAAGCGACCATATCTCCATCGGGTCGTGCTCGACCCACCCTGCCTCGGGAAAAATTTGCCTGTGTTCACGCTGGTCGACAGCAACCACCGATCCGGCGTGGTCGAAGACCATGAACCGGGTGGAAGTCGTTCCCTGATCGAGCGCTCCTATGAATTCCGCCATTGGGCCAGACGCTAGTTACGGGCCATCAGGAGTTGTTGTACAACGCGGCGGACTCCTGAGCTCTGGCCTGGTCTTCGGTCCATAACAGGACGACGTCGACTGCCGACTCGACCATGAGATCGACTTCGATTCGCTCAGATTTGGCGAATTTCCTCAATACGAAATCCGACGGGTCGACCGAGGATGGCGGGCGACCAACTCCAAGTTTCAGCCGGGCAAAATCTCTTGTTCCCAAAGCCTTCTCAATGGATCGAATGCCGTTGTGACCACCGCTCCCACCGCCAACCTGGAGACGCATCCGGCCGAATGCCAGGTCAATGTCATCGTGGAGAACGAGGATTTCGTCGGTTGCGATCTTGAAATAGACGGCCGCGGCGCGGACCGACCCACCTGATTCGTTCATGTACGAGTTCGGAGTGAAACACAGAAGGCGATCCGGTCCCGATCCGAGTTTTCCCAACTGGCCGCGCAACTTCAGTGGGCCGCGTCCCAGCTTCTCTCCACCGTGGTCAACGACGCGTTGCAGCACCTCGTATCCGAGATTGTGACGGGTTCCCTCGTAATCGGGTCCCGGATTCCGGAGCCCGACCAGGAGTTTCATGGCTACCCGGACGCCTCTTCGCCGGTGTCGCCTTCGTCGGCACCCTCTTCGCCCTCTTCGCCTTCTTCGCCCTCGCCCTCTTCGCCATCGAGCATGTCGACCTCTTCCACCTCTTCGACGATTTCCGCGGCCGGGGCCGTCACCGACATGACGACACTGTCTGCGTCTTCTGTGTACTCGACACCTTCGATGACAGGAAGGTCTTCGATACGGAGCGATCCTCCCAATTCGACCCCGGAGACATCCAGAGCTACGAAGTCGGGTATCGACGATGCCAGCGTGAGAACCTCAACAGTGGTGCGGCGAGGAGAGAACACTCCTCCTTCCTTGGCACCCACCGGTGTCCCTTCGAAGTGAATGGCTACTTCGGCTGTGATCTTCTCGTCGAGTGAGATAGCGACAAAGTCCACGTGGCGGTATTCGGCCCGGAACGGGTGCTTCTCGATGACACGGGCAAGCGTGAGAAGTGGCTTGTCGCCATCGATCTCGAGATTGATTAGAGCGTTGGACCCGGCGTCGGTGTGCAGGGCGAGGTGGAGGTCGTGGGCGTCGACGGCGATTGGCCGCGACTCGGTGCCGTGGCCGTAGACCACCGCAGGCACATTCCCTGTCTTGCGGATGCGACGTGCCTCAGGCGAACCGGGAGTGCGGCCAGCCTGGGCGCGCAAGGTGACTTGCGACATTGAAAAGGCTCCTTAGAGGTGAAGGGTAAGCCCCAATTATGCCCTGTCCGTGTGTTTTTTGCCAGACGACATCCCGGCAATGAACTCGGTCGTCACTGAAACCAATCGTTGGATCATCGTATCGGGCTTCCAACCGCCGCCGGAGAAACCGTGGGTCGCTCCATCGAGTATCTCCACAGTGGCGTTGGAAAGCGGCCTGATGTGCCTGTCGAAGAGTTCCATACGGCTCAGCGGGTCCTTTGTCCCCTGGAAGAAGAGCATTGGCTGTGCGACATCCGGGAAATGGGCAATTCTGAGTTTGTCCGGTTTGCCAGGCGGATGAAGCGGGTAGGCGTAGAGGACCAGCCCATCACAGGGATAACCCTCGGCAGCGAGGTACGTCCCCATCCGCCCGCCCATCGACCGACCAGCCAGGAAGACACTGTCGACATTTTGACGCAACGTCTCAGCTGCGGCCTGATGACAGTCGACGAGCTTCTCGGTGCGATCTGGTCGCTTCGAACCGCGCTCGGTGTACGGGTAGTTGAAGGTCATGACCGTATGGCCCGCCTTAGCCAAACCCTGTCGTATGGCAACCATGTTGGGATGGTCCTGGTTGGTGCCCGCACCGTGAGCGACCAGAATTCCGCGCCCTCCGCTCCCGTCGAGAATCCCGGTTACCTCACCCGAGTCCCAGAGAATCTTGACTTTGCGCGCCATGAGTATTGCAACATAGACGAGCTGCCCGGTGTCTTGAAAACCCCCAAACCCCATTACCGTCAGGATCATGGAGTTGGTGGTCCACAAGTCCGGAGATGAGGTCGCGGCGGCAGCAGCCACGCTGGTGGCCGAGTCGATCGCCGCAACGGAAGGACGGTTCTCACTTGGACTCGCTGGTGGGACAACTCCCGAAAACACCTATCAGCGCCTGCGAGAACTGGACGTCGAATGGTCACAGGTTGACGCATGGCTGGGTGATGAACGATGGGTTTCCCCCGATTCGAACCGCAGCAACGGCCATGCGGCCTGGACCACACTTTTTGGAGCGACGACGGCGGCCATGCATCGCCCAGAGTGGGGTCAGGGAATCGAGCCCGATGATTCGGCGGCTGGCTACGGAAGACTTCTTCGACGAATTCATGCCGAGAAGCCCGGACCTGACCTTGTGCTTTTGGGCCTCGGGGCGGATGGCCACACCGCATCGCTTTTTCCGGGCTCCAAAGCCCTCGGAGAGTCCCATCACTGGTATGTCGCTAACGAGATACCCGAGACCCATGAAATGAGACTCACCGCGACTTATCCATTTTTCGCCACGGCCGCCCTTATTGTTTTTCTCGTAGTGGGGAGGGCAAAGGCCCCGGCGCTGAGAGATAGCCTCCAACAAGCGACTCCTGCCGGGAAGGTCGAGTCCGCCCTGGGCCATGTCCTCTGGTGCGTCGACGAGGAGGCCGCATCGCTCGTCGACTGATCTCCGCGTTGGCCCTGGTCGCGGTGTCCTGCTCGACCGGGTCAGGTGCTGGAAGCACAACTTCTACCGAACCCGGTCCGATTCCACCGACATCCACAACGGCACCAGCCACAACGACAACCTCCGCCCCGTCTACGACAACGTCGACATCTCCTTCAACCACCACCTCTGCGGAGTTCTCGCCGCAACCGGTTGCACAAGTCCTCATCCCCGAAGGAAACGGGCCATTTCCAGCCGTGGTTTTGGTCCACGGCGGAGGGTGGTTGGTCGGCAACCCTTCATCCATCCAACCTCTCGCCGAGCTCCTGACCGAAAACGGCTATCTCACCGTGAACACGACGTATCAACTCGCGCTCCAGGCTCCCGGGTTTCCGGCCGCATTCGAAGATGTCGAGTGCGCGGTGCGATTCGCAGCCTCGCATCCGCAGTCGGATGGCACAGTCACGATTATCGGGCACTCGGCAGGAGCCCATATCGGCGCCGTGGTCGCTTTGACCGGTTCTCTTTACCCGGGAGATTGCCCATTCTCAGGTCCCGGTCTTGCCACCGGATTTGTCGGGCTTGCAGGCCCCTACGATGTCGTCCGCATCGGCCCCATCATGGTTCCGTTTTTTGGTGTGGAACAGGTCGACTCGCCCGACGACTGGGATTCAGGAAATCCGATGTTGCATGGAGGGGACAATCCTGACTTGAGGTCGTTGTTGCTTCACGGAGACGTGGACCAGGTCGTCCCTGCCGATTTCTCGGAGAATTTCGAACGTGTTCTCTTAGACGCCGGAAGCGATGTCGAGCTGGTGATACTCGAGGGGGCGAATCACGCCGCAGCCCAGAGCCCTTCGGTTGTTGGCGACATCATCCTCGATTGGCTGGGGTCATGAGGACTGGATCACTTTCTTCCTCGCGCCCTTAACTGCGGCAAGTGTTGGCTTGATCGTCGTCAAGCCAATACCGGCGAAAGAGGAGCAGCAGCGATCGCACGGGGTCAGTAACGCGTGATGTTCCGCGGTGTCGTCTTAGGGCCGTACTTCGGGGCGTGCCCCAGTTGGTGCAGCAACCGGACGACGCGGCCGCGTTGAGGGCGAAACTCCTCGAGTAGCTCGACCATCTCCTCGTCAGTTCCACGCGGCCTTCCGGTCAGGTGATAGACCACCAGGTTCTTGAGATGAAAATCACCAACCGACACTGCATCAACATCGCCATGGCTGCGGACCAGGGTTTCGGCAATGGTCCACTGTCCGACCCCGGTGAGCTGTGCCAGCCCGGAAGCGGCCACCGGCACAGACTCGGCGGCCAGGCCGTCTATTCGACTCGCTTCGGTCGCTGCACGGCGAATGACATCGGCGCGCTTCTTTTCGAGGTGGAGCTCGTGAAATGCCCAATAAGGAGCGGCTGCCAGCTTTTCCGGGTCGGGCGGAAGTCGGATATCGGGCCGCGGGCCGGGAGCGGGCTCAGAAAATGCCTCATACAGGCCACGCATGGCGCGATGAGCTTCCGTGGCAGTCACCTTCTGCGCCGTGACAGCGATGACCAATTCCGAGAAGACCTGGCCGTTTCTGCCAAATCGCACTCCTGGATTTCGCCGCAGTAGCTCGGAGACAATCGGATTGGGCGTCTCGAATCCGAGAGGATCATCGTTCAGACCGGCAAAGTCGCCGAGTCGCTCCAAGAGCATCGCACCACCGGCACCCCAGGCGCGTCCGGTCAGTTCGCCTCGGGTCCGGGACAGCTGAATCGTTGCAGGCCCGGCGGCAGTCAGGGCCGAGTACCACCAACCATCGCTGCGGTACGCGCCGTGAAGGGGACGGAGCGTTGAGCGAAGGTCCAGCGGGCCTTCGATCGGGATTGATCGTTCGAGCACTTTTCTGATTCTTGCTGAAGGAGAGGCATACAAACGTATCGCGACTTGTTCTCAGAAGGAGGACAAAGGAGACCCATGACATCAGTGATAGTCGTCGGAGACGGACCGGGCGGGCTCTCAGCCGCACTCTTCCTGGCCAAGAACGGGCATGACGTCTTGATTTTCGGGACCGACAAGACCGCTATGAACTACGCCTATCTGCACAACTATCTCGGCATTCCCGAGATTGCCGGCACGGAGTTCCAGAAGATAGCGAAAGGACAGGTCGCTTCTTTTGGCGCAACGATCTACGAAACCGAAGTCACATCGATAACGGCGGACGATGGCTTTATAGCTGCGACCGAGGATGGTGACTACTCAGGTGACTACTTGATTCTCACCGAGGGCAAGAAACCGGAACTGGCGATCGGTCTCGGGCTGGAAACTGATGAGAATGGCGCCATCGTCGTGGATCGCGACTACCGGTCATCGATGGACAGAGTCTATGTGGTTGGTCGCTCGGCCCGCCCCGAGCGGAGCCAGGCCATTATCTCGGCTGGTGCCGGGGCGACTGCTGCCCTCGACATCCTGGCCCTGGAAGCAGGCAAGAACGTCCAGGATTGGGACAGCCCCAAGAAGCAAACCGACGTTGGCCTCCCGCGTTGACGCGTCCCAAGCACCGCCGTCGGGACCTTCCCACCCTCCCCCTCGCTGCGCTCGGGTACTCCCTCCGCAAGCGGAAGGAGAGCTTCCCCTGTCCTCCGGGTTGCTAGGGATTTGCTACGCAACTCCAGGGAAAGGTCCCTCGAGCGTGGACTTGCTGCGTCGGCGTCGCATCACAAACCAGACGACTACCACCAGCAGGACAATGATCCCAACGCCGATCAAGAGGCGATTTCGACCCTGAACCGCGGCCGCGGCAACGATCGCCAGGACCTCGCGGGACTCATCGGTAGAACTGTCAAGCGAATCGGACTCGAATGCGGTCACCGCTTCTCCCAATTCCCGGTCCAAGTCTTCGCCGATTAGACCGATGACTTCAATGAAAGTCGGATCGGCATCAACTGCCTCTTTGGCTCCGGCGACCAATTCGATGGCTTCGAGTTGTTCATCGGCAAGGGAACCGGCCGCGTCGAGGTCGGTCGTAGAAGACTCGTACGTGGCCTCCAAAGATGTTGGTGGGTCCGCTGAGACGGTCTCCGATATCGCCTCGATTTCGTCCCTCAGTTCCAGTATCTGACTCGCCTGGTCGATCCGTGATTCTGCTGTCTTGAAATCCCAGAAACCCAGGGGCTCACGTACGTATAAGGGGGCTTCCCAGTCATCACCGGAAGCCTGCAGTGACTCGTACGATTCGCGCGCAGCAGCCCGGGAGGCAAGGTCCAGGTCGGTGACGAATTCGGTGAAGAGCTGTTCGGCATCGACCGATCCGCCTCTCTCCTGGAGGAGATCGAGGAACCGCCTCCAATCGTCTTCGGGACCGACGGTCTCGGGCTCACTTGCACCCAGGTACGCGATTTCGTTGTTGACTGCGGCATCCAATACCGAAGCAAGGGCGGGATGCCCGATTTCATCAGCGATTTCCTGCATCACCCAGAAGGAAGCGTCATACCCATACTGCTCGTATCTCTCGAAGTCTTCGTCCCCGATATCGGGCACAGTCCAATCGCTGAGCGGGACCGCTCCCCGGTATTGGGACGGTGGCCCTTCCAGCCGCGGGTACAGCTCAGAATCCAGGCCGGCGTTCTCAACAGCTCGGGCAGCGAACTCGTCAGCCATACCTTCGTTGATCCAGCGGCCCTCGAAAATCTGACCGTTGAACCATGTGTGGCTCAGTTCGTGCAGGACGAGGTGCGGATCAACCCATTCGCCGATTTCGATCGTTTCGTCTTCCTCGAGATACCAACCTCCGTATCCAGCCAACGTCACCTGCTGTGACTCCACGATCTGGAGGGTGTCGATCGGGCGCCAATCCAGGCCGACCAATGCCTGCAACTCCGGGAGACCGGCCTCTACCGCAGCGATGACATCCTCATTCCACATCAGGTCGTTTGGCCAGGAGCGAACCACGACGTCGTACTCGGAGAGATCTACTGCATCCCTGGTCAGCCGATCGTCATCCCTCGCCTGGACATAGACGAAGAAGTCGTCGGGGTCCTCGATGTCTGCAAACGTGTAAGTGTCTTCATCGCCTTCAGAGGTGAGGTCGCTGTGCGGCCGATCGAGAGTGACGTCGAAGGATGAGGGAACCACGACTTTGACTGTGACCCTCCCCGGGTCTCCCCAGCCGTAGGCACCAAAACTTATGTACGCCGGGTTGATCCGGAATGAGGTATCACCGCGCGGATCCTCCCCGGGTATGTCGAAGTCGAGCCTCACAGTGACCGACTGCTGGTAAAACAATCTGCGGCCAAAGGCAACCGTTGCCAGCAGGACATCCTCGAGATCGGAGCCCTCTCCCTGCTCGAGGGACACGTTCAGACTGTTCGAGCCCGAATTGGCCGTAATCGACTCCGCAGTGTCGGGCACGTAAAACTGCACCGAGTCGAAGAAGTAGGAGGTGATCAGGTTGCCTGACACCGTGTCTGCCTTGAGGTTAGTGAACGTCATCTCGCTGGAAACGTGGAGGACACCGGACTCGGCGTCGACTGTGTAAGTAATCGTCGATTGCCAGCGAAGGTCCTCTGCAACGGCCGGCATCGCAAAACCGATGATCAACACCAACGTCACCAGCAGTGCCAGGAGCCGGGAGTCCCGGCGCAAGTGCCTCATTCCGGGTCCCTTACGATCAGAGGCCCTTTGGGTGCCAGACTGTCTTGGTCTCGGTGAAAGCGGCGATGCGGTAAGGGCTCTGTGACGTCTCGTCGGGGAGGACAACCCTCTTCACGTTGTGGACTGCGCCTTCCTGGATCCGCACGACCTGTTCTCGCGAGGCACCTCCGGCGTCGATGGCATTCACATCCATGTGATCGGCGAGATACGGGACCAGGTCGTCTTTGTGCCCCGTCAACAAGTTGACAACACCCCCCGGAACGTCGGACGAGTCGAGGACCTCGGCGAATGTGATAGCTGGCATTGGGTTCTCTTCAGATGCCAGAACGACGGCGGTGTTTCCAGGCACCAGCACGGGTGCCAGCCGGGATATCAAGCCCAGCAGCGACGGCTCTTCGGGGGCCACAACGCCCACGACTCCCGTCGGCTCCGGAGCAGAGATGTTGAAGAATGGCCCGGCCACCGGATTCAGGTTGCCGTAGATCTGGGCGAACTTGTCCGCCCACCCGGCATACCAGACCAAGCGGTCGACACTTTCGGCGACCTCCTGTTTGGCCCTGGCCGGCGAAAGGCCGGTCGCGGTGATCTCATCGACGAAAGCGCCGGTTCGGTCTTCGAGAGTCTCGGCAACGCGGTACAGGATCTGTCCCCTGTTGTATCCCGATCGCGAAGCCCATGAGTCCACTGCGCCCCGCGCTACCCGTACGGCATCACGCAGGTCTTTACGGGAGGCGGAGGCGACCCGGGCCAGCACCGCTCCATCGTGACCAAGGGCCGGATAAGAACGCCCGGATTCCGAGCGTGGGAACTTCCCGCCGATGTACAGCTTGTAGGTCTTTTTGACATCGAGGCGGCTCACGATTCAATCCACTTCAGGTATGGCAGCAGGCCGTGCCGGCCACCTTCCCGCCCGAACCCGGACTCCTTGTACCCACCAAATGGTGAAGCGGGATCGAACTTGTTGTATGTGTTGGCCCAAACGACGCCCGCTTTGAGCTGATCCGCCATCCAGAGGATTCTCGAGCCTTTGGAGGTCCAGACCCCGGCAGAGAGACCATAAGGCGTGTTGTTAGCCTTCTCGACGGCTTCCTCGGGTGTTCGGAACGAGAGAATCGACAACACCGGGCCGAAAATCTCCTCCTGGGCGATGCGATGTGACTGAGCGACGTTGGTGAAAAGGGTTGGCTTGAAGAAGAATCCCCGGTTTGGAAGCACACAGTCCGGCTGGAACATCTCGGCACCCTCGGATCGACCCGAGTCCACCAATTCGGTGATCCGATCGAGCTGCGCCCGACTGTTGATCGCCCCGACGTCGGTGTTCTTGTCGAGAGGATCTCCGACCCGCAATGTGGCCAAACGGCTCTTGAGCTTGTCGACAAACCGGTCATGAATGTTCTCCTGGACCAGCAGCCGGCTCCCAGCGCAACAAACATGGCCCTGGTTGAAGAAGATCCCGTTGATCACACCCTCGATGGCCTGGTCGAGTGGGGCATCTTCGAAGATGACATGAGCAGCCTTTCCGCCCAGTTCGAGGGTCATCTTCTTGTCGGTACCGGCAAGCTGGGACTGGATCATCTTGCCGACCGCTGTGGAGCCTGTGAACGCGACCTTGTCGACATCTTCATGGGTGACGACCGCTGAACCGGTGCCTCCGGCTCCCGTGACCACGTTGAAGACACCGGGCGGCAATCCGGACTCCGCCGCGATTTGAGCAAGGATGAGAGCAGTCAGCGGCGTGGTCTCAGCAGGCTTCAGGACAACGGTGTTGCCAGCGGCAAGGGCGGGAGCAACCTTCCAGGCCAGCATCATCAGAGGGAAATTCCAGGGGATCACCTGACCGGCAACGCCAAGCGGTTGGGGCCGGACACCGGGGAATGCGTAGTCGAGCTTGTCCGCCCATCCTGCGTAGTAAAAGAAATGACCGGCCACCAATGGGAGATCGACGTCACGCGCCTCTTTGATCGGCTTGCCACCATCGAGGGTCTCCAGGACCGCTAGTTCCCGCGAGCGCTCCTGAATCATGCGGGCAATGCGAAAGATGTGTTTGGCGCGCTCGGCTCCGGGCATCGGGCCCCACACGTCCACAAAGGCGGCCCGAGCTGCCTTGACCGCCGAATCGACGTCGGCCGACCCGGCTTCGGCTACATCGGCCAGATGCTCCTCGGTGGCCGGGTTGATCGTGGGGAAGTATTTCTTGGATTTCGGCTTGACGAACTTGCCATTGATGAACAACCCGTATTTGGCATCGAGATCGAGGATGTCGGTTGATTCGACGCTGGAGGCGTACTCCCACTTGAGAGGGAGGGGAGCTGTCGTCGCGATTTCGGTAGCCATGTCTAGTCCTTTGTGAAGTAGTCGGAGGACCAGTAACGGCCTGTAGCGAGCCATCTGATCTGCATCAGTACATCATTCAACAGCGACGACGCCCCGAACCTGAACCAGTCCGGAGACATCCACTCTGTACCGAGGGTCTCGTTGAGCACCACCAGGTACTTGATGGCGTCTTTCGAAGTCTTGATCCCACCTGCGGGCTTCATCCCGACCATTACCCCTGTCGCTTCGTAGAAGTCGCGGATGGCCTCGAGCATGATCAGAGTGTCCGGCAGTGTCGCCGCAGGTGTGATCTTCCCGGTCGAAGTCTTGATGAAATCACCACCAGCAGCCATGGCGAGCATCGACGCCCGCCTCACATTGTCGAGGTTCCCCAACTCGCCGGTCTCAAGAATCACCTTGAGGTGAGCTTCACCGCATGCATCCTTGACCCGACGAATCTCGTCGAAGACCTTG
Source organism: Acidimicrobiia bacterium (assembly GCA_041751055.1). Classification (GTDB taxonomy): domain Bacteria; phylum Actinomycetota; class Acidimicrobiia; order Spongiisociales; family ZC4RG35; genus MA-ANB-1. The sequence goes on from JBGSYD010000015.1 coordinate 253,075, forward strand.
AAATACTCGCCAGCAAGGAAGGCGCCACGGTCGATCACCATGTCAACCTCATCGGCGCCTTGTTTCACGACCCGGCTCACTTCCACGACTTTGATGTCTGTGTCAGCCAGACCACTCGGGAAATAGGTGGCGACGCTTGCCACTTTGACCGATGTGCCTTCGGTGGCCTGAACTGCGTGTGGCACCATATTCGGATAGACGCATACCGCGGCCACCGATGGAACCGAAGCGTCCAGAGGGTCCGGCCTGATCGCTTTCGCCGACATCTGTGCCACCTTGCCCGCGGTGTCTTTCCCTTCAAGGGTCGTCAGGTCGATCATCCGAACTATCAAGTCGAGAGCATCTCGCTTCGACTCCCGCTTGATCGAGCGAGTCGATAGGGCTGCGACCCGCTCCCGAGCCCCAACCTCGTCGACGGAAGGAACGCTTCGGAGAAAGGTCCGCAGGGTCGGCGTGGTTATCCGGTCAGGGAGTATGGAGGTACGCGGCGTTGCAAGGGTCACTCGCCAATCCTATCCCGATTCGCCAGGCAGTCCCGACGGACACGTGCCAGCAGTTCGGGCTAGGCCCGCGGGCCCGAAGCCAACTTCTGACTGATCGTCTGGTCCAGAGTCATGTTCATGACGAAACCGCTCAAATCGCCGGTGGCCTCGTCCGGGAAGTTGAGGTCCATGCCGATGTTCGCTGAGTTCGTGGCATCCAAACTGTGGGTGATTCCGCTTTGGGGGTCGAAAAGGATCGTCGAGTTGGAACGTGTGGCGTCTATCGAGATCGCAAACCGGAGATTTTCGGTGAGGGTGTCGATTTCAGCCTGCTCCTCGGCAGTCGGGTCCTCCGGAAGAAACCCCGTGAACAACGCCAGGAAGAACTCGGCCAGGTCGAACTCGATAGGAGATACTTGACTCTCGGACTCGATGACCAACACTTCGAGACCGTTGAGATCATCTGTTCCAGTCACTTCGGCGCGTACGGTCGTCACGATCTCCTCTTCTCCGAAGCCCGGGGTCGAATATGTGGAGTCCCACATACTGCCGACAGTCACCATGTCGTCTCCAAAGGGAGGGCCAAAAAACTGCCCCGGATTCGACCCAGGGATTCCGCTCAGGTCTTCCATACCCCCGAACAGGCCGGACAGCGGGTCGTCTACTGAGGAGGGCCCGGGAATGATGTTGCCTTGCCCGTCGACGATGATCGTGACGTCAACCGGGGCGATATCGGCGAACTCGGGAATCTCACCCGAATCGATCGGCTCCCCGTCGACCATCCCCGTAGCTGTCACGTTGGAGAACTCCCCGGTGATCGTCACAGCAAACGTGCCCGGATCAGGTCCATCGTCAATTGAGTAAGTGAAAGTGCCACTCGCGGTCATGTCGAGGTCAGCCGACCCGGGTATTTCCTCATCACTTACCGCGGCGCCGTTGCCTTCGGCTGTCATGTGGATCGTTTGTGCCAGCTCCACGTCATAGGTGTATTCGGTGCCCGAGCTGAGGTTGTAAGAGAGGACCTGGGCTTGAGGTTGAGCGCTTTCTGTGGTGGTCGTTTCACCGGCAGTTGTGGATGTGGCGGCGGCGGTAGTCGTCGTCACGGTTGCTGAGCCGCCGCAAGCGGCGGCGATGAGGGCGAACGCGGCCGCCGCGGTTACTAGGGACTTGCGCATGTTCACAGGTTATCGGCACAGACGGCCAAAAAATTGAGAGCGGAGCCGGGGCAGTATTCTCGATGTTTCATGAATCCCTGGACACCGCTCGTAGCTGCCACGCTCGGGTGGGGTCTTTCCAACGTGTTGAGCAAGGCAGTGCTGAACGCCGATGTCGACACGTTCTCGTTCTTACCTCTTCGCTACGGCATCGGTCTGCTGACTCTTTTTGCCTTTTTGGCGGGGACAGGGAGGATTCAGAGATCGGAGGGCCACATCTGGGGCAAGGGAACAATCCTCGGTGTGATCAACATGTCCATCCCGACCATCCTCATGACCAAGGGACTCGAATTCATCCCCGCAACAGTTGGCAGCCTTCTCATTGCCTTGATTCCTATTGCCACGGTGGCTGCAGCTCATTTCGTCGTACCCGGTGAGAGATTCAAACCGAGGACGCTTCCAGGGCTACTGCTCTCCCTGGTAGGCGTGGCATTTCTGGTCAGCGGCGGTGTCGACCTGGTTTCGTCTCTCTCGGATCTGATTCTCGGCGTCTCGTTGACAACCGCCGGCGTGTTGATCGCAGGGGTGGGCGGAGCGGTCTCACGACGGTTCACTCTGACGACACCCTCTTCAGCACTCGTGCTACCCCAATTCGTGTCTGGTCTGGCAACACTGTTGATGGTCCTCGCATTTTTTGGAGAAGACACCAATTTGACTACTTTCGAACCGAGCGTGTGGTGGCTGATCATCGCCAGTGGAACTCTCGGCACAGCCGTCCCCTTTGCCACTTTCCTGTTCGCAGCAGAAGTCAACCCGGCGAGCCGGCTGGCCCTGACGGGATACGTGGTTCCTGTTCTCGCCACCGTCGGGGCGATCATGTTCCTCGGTGAATCGTTCACGATGATCATGATCTTTGGGGCCGTCCTCATCCTCGCCGGCGTTTACTGGTCCGAAAGTGCGGCGAAATACGTGCCGACCCCGGGGGTCCGCTCAACCGCCTGACCGGCACTCCTTCGTCTCGGATTCGTCTCCAAGAGACGGTTACCCTCAACGGACATGTCTCGCCGAATTCTCGTTGCGGTGGCCTGGCCCTACGCAAGCGGGCCTCGCCATCTTGGTCACCTCGCCGGTGCTTATCTGCCCGCTGACATCTTTGCCCGATATCACCGTCTGGCCGGCAATGAAATCTTGATGGTCTCCGGAAGCGACGTCCATGGAACGCCGATAACGGTTCGCGCCGACGAGGAGGGGGTCGATCCGCAGGTGATCGTCGACCGATATCACGCCGAGTTCCTGAGCAATTGGGAACGGCTCGCGATTTCGTGGGATCTCTACACGTCTACCGGAACAGAGAACCATGCACGAGTCACTCAGGACATGTTCCTGCGGCTACTCGACAACGGCTACCTGGAAAAAGGCAAGTCGAACCAGTTTTATGACATCGAAGCAGATCGATTCCTGCCCGATCGTTATGTACAAGGAACCTGCCCTTACTGCGGTTATTCAGAAGCCCGCGGCGACCAATGTGACAACTGCGGGCGCACTCTCGACCCCAGCGACCTGATCGACCCGCGCAGCCAGTTGACTGGCTCCGAACCAGTGCTGAAAGAGACCGAGCACTTTTTCCTGATGTTGTCCAAGCTCGAAGGTGAGGTCAAGACATGGCTGGAGACCAGGACCGGATGGCGTAAACATGTCAAGAATTGGGCCCTGGGGATGATCGAAGAGGGACTACCGGATCGGGCCATAACCAGGGACATCAACTGGGGAGTGGAGATCCCTGTCGATGACCTCGGCCCCGGGAAGCGGATCTATGTGTGGTTCGATGCCGTTATCGGCTACCTGTCAGCCTCGAAAGAATGGGCAAAGCTGCAAGGGACACCTGACGCGTGGGAGCGATGGTGGGTCGATCCGTCTGCTGAGTCCTATTACATCGTCGGGAAGGACAACATCCCCTTCCACACGGTCATCTGGCCGGCGATGCTCCTCGGCTACGGCGGGCTCAACCTGCCAACCGATGTTCCCGCCAACCACTACGTGACATTCGGCTCGGAGAAAGCTTCGGCCAGCCGCGGGGTTGGCCGATCGATGGCTTGGTACCTCGATCGGTTGGAGCCCGACGCCCTGAGGTTTGCCGTCGCCTCGGTCCTCCCGGAGCAGAACGACACGGACCTGTCCGACGTAGAGATAATCCGCAGGGTCAACGAAGAGCTTGTGGCAACTTGGGGAAACCTGGTGCATCGTGTCCTATCAATCACTGCGCGCAATTTCGAGGGGCAGGTGCCGGATCAGGGAAATCTCGAAAGTGTCGATCGAGAGTTGATCGATGGCGTTGACTCGGCACTTCTCGAGTCGGCAGTCCTGATCGAAAAGGTGGAGCTGCGTGGCGGGCTTCGGTCCGCACTGGCGGCGGCAACCGAGGTCAACACCTACCTCAACGATCAAGAACCGTGGAGAGTGCTCAAAGACGACGTGGACCGCGCCGGGACCATACTCTGGGCGGCAATCCAGGCCATCAGCGGCATTCGGGTTGCCCTCGCCCCGTACCTCCCTTACACGACCGAGGTGCTGGGTGAGATGCTGGCGCTACCGGCGACGCCTGAAAACTGGTCGAGGCCTGAGGTGCGAAGTGGAACCAAACTAGGTGAGGTCGTTCCGCTCTTCCTGAAACTCGAAGACGACGTTCTCGACGTTTGAAACCTTGCGTATCGGTCAGGGGTCCTATCGGGGTGTTCCCCGATACAAGTACGGCCGGATCCCCTTTAAGTTGAGAATGGAATGAAACGCGCGATAAGGGTTTTCGGGGGATTCAGTCTCATCCTCGGCGGGATAGCCCTTCTGGTCCTCCCCGGACCCGGAATACTGACCATCTTCGCCGGAATCTCGCTCATCGCAAGCGAGTTTGTTTGGGCATCCAGGATCTCCATCTGGGCGAAGAAGAAGGCCGCGCAGCTTGGACCTGGCGAGGCCGCGCGACCTTCAATTTCAGAGGATCAAACCGGGTAGACACCCATGTCTTTGGCTTTGTCGGTCTTCCAGAAGATCTCGGCGATCTCATCGATCAGGTCGACCAGCTTTTGACCATCGGCCGGATCGACTGACTTCTTGGCCTCGCCGGCTTGATGAATCGCCTTCCAGAACAGGTCGTCGAGGTTGGAGAATTCGGCCCGATGATCGGCCGTGAAGAAGTCGGCCCAAAGGACCATCAGGTGATGTTTCACTTCTTCGGCACGTTGCTCTTTGAGGAGGATCGAGCGCGCCTTGAACACCTCGTCGTCCGACTCCTGGTACTTCTTGGCGATCTTGAAAACTGACAGCGCCTCGATCTTCGCTTGGGCGGGGTCATAGACACCGCAGTAGAGGTCACAGTGAGCATGGGCAACAAGCACTTGTCGCAATGGCGTCTCCTTTGTTGGTTGCCGGGATGACCATACTCCAGAACGAATATGACCATGTTCCGATTCAAGGTTGCCCAGGAGTCCATGATCCCAAACCTGTGGCCAGGCCAGGAATTCGTGGCTACGGACAGCAGAGCGCCGGCGCGCGGTGAGATGGTGGCGACCCTGCACCCACAACGCGACGGCTTCTGGATGGTGAAACGGCTCTCTTCGCTGCCGGGCGACTCACCGCAACCGGACCAGACACTCGTCGCGGGCCAGGCCTGGGTCTTATCCGATAACGATTCCGACGGCGTCGTCGATTCCAGGCATTTCGGGCCGGTTGCATTGGACGGGCTCCGCCCCGTGGTCACCCACCTCGACGAGGAGACATTCGTCGAGGGTGTTGACTTGCTTGGCGCCGAAGACCCTCAACTGGCATCGATTGTCGATGAGTTTGGAATGCCACCGTTCTGGAATCGCCCGCCGGGGTTCGCTTCATTGGTCCTACTGGTCCTCGAGCAGCAGGTGTCTCTCGAATCCGGGGCTGCGGTATTCAGACGGTTGCAGTCCCTCATCGGCTCGGTGATACCGGAGTCCGTCCTGTCCTATTCGGTGGAGGAGTTGAACGGGATCGGCCTGACGAGACAAAAGGCCGGGTACATCATCGGCCTCGCCGGGGCGATCATCGAAGGTGAGATAGACCTCGAATTGATAGGCCGATTGCCCACGGTCGATGCCCTGGTTGCACTGCAATCGCTGCGCGGCATCGGCCCCTGGACCTCCGCGGCATACCTGCTCGCTGCCGAAAGGGCACCTGACCTGTTCCCGGTTGGTGACCGCGCTCTGCAAGTTGGCACGGGCGAAGCTCTCGGTCTGAAGGAGGTGCCGCTCGGTGACGGGTTGAACATGCTTGCCGAGCCCTGGCGGCCAATTCGATCGGTGGCGGCGCGCCTCCTCTGGCACGGTTACCTGGCGCGTCGCGGGCGTGTTGAGCCGCCTCAGCCATTTTCTGTACACACCGACGGCGCCAGGGCGTAGAGTCAAAGGATGACCGAATTCATCGTCCGGATGGAAAACGTACCGGGACGACTCGCGTCATTGGCCGAAGCACTCGCCGCGTTCGGAGTAAACATCGAGGCGCTGACTGCGTACGGGCATGATGGTGACAGTTCGGTGCGCCTGATCGTCGACGACGCAACCACTACAAGACGTGTCCTCGACGAGGCTGACTTGGGTTTTGAGCAGAACACCGTGCTCTCAGTGCATTTGCCCCACCGGCCGGGCGAACTGGCAAACATGACCCGCCTTCTCGCCAACGTCGGCGTGAACATCGAGGCGATCTACGTGCTTCGAGCTGACAGCGATGGCATCGAGTTCGCCTTGTCCGTTGACCAGCCGGAAACGGCACTCCCCCATCTCAAAGTCAATGGTGGAGTGAGTGTCAGGTAGACAACAGGTGTCGATAGCATTCCCCCGATGCGTCGACTCATCGCTTATGTAGTCGCCTTCGGATTGCTCCTAACTGCTTGTAACGGATCCGACGCGGCTGAAACATCAACCAGCACCAGCAGCTCAACAACAACCTCGTCGTCAACGACGACAACCAGGCCAACGACGACGACTGAGCCCGCTCCGCTTTCACCCATCAACGGGCTCCCGGTCGCCGACGACGGACTCCTCGACCGCAGAGTTCTCGCGGTCAAGATCGACAATCACCCCAATGCTCGTCCACAGTCCGGGATCAACGAGGCTGACGCAGTCATCGAGGTCCTCGTCGAGGGAGTCACTCGTTTCATAACCATCTGGCAGCAGAGCGACTCAGAGTTTCTCGGGCCACAACGCTCGGGCCGCCCGACTGACGCATCTCTCCTTCCGGCTTTTGGTGAACCGACTTTCGCGATCTCCGGTGCCCAGGCTTGGGTGCAAAGCTTGATCAAGTCAAAGGGCATCAACCTCGTCGGGGAGGTAAAGCCGGCCACTTTCCGGGTATCCGGTCGTAGCGCGCCGCACAACCTCTACGTCAACACCGAACTGCTCCGGGAATACGCCGACAGCCGCGAATACCCCGACCTTCCACAGGATGAACCAATGTGGGAATTCGGCCCGCTCCCCGCAGGGGGGACTGAGATCGAGTCGGTTCGAATGAACTTCTCCGGAAATATCGTTGACTGGACCTGGGATGCGGGCCAAAAGGCCTGGCTACGGACCGTAGGCGGCGGGGATTCGAATTGGCGTGACCAGGACGGCAACTTGGGCCGAATCGAAGTGCCGGTCATGGTGGCCCTCTATGGAGAGGCTTACACCGCTTCACCACCGAGCGGGGTCTCCGGGAAGTCGCTTCCATCGACCAAGTCGGTCGGCACCGGAACCGCCTTCGTTTTCGCAGACGGAAAAGTTATCGAGGGAACCTGGGAACGCGAGACCGAACAGGACTGGTTTACTCTCAAAGACGCGACCGGCAAAATCATCCTCGTGCCGCCCGGCAAGATCTGGATCTCATTGGTCCCCGGGAGCACCGGCGTCACGCTCACGCCTGCCGAATAGGAGGCAACCAGGACGCTGAGCAGGTAGCTTGGGGCCTGTGAGTTCCGACACCGGGCCCATATCCGCGGCTATCGAGTCCGCCAACGCGCTCCAGTCGCGGTTCAACATTTTCACCTCGATCGAGGATCCTGTGCAACTTGCGCCGTCAGCAGACGGGCCGTTGTCCGGCATTCCGATAGCCATCAAGGACCTAATCGATCATGAAGGTCGAGTCACTACTTGCGGATCGGCGTTCTATCGGCACCAAGCTGTGGTATCGGCCACCGCTATCACCAACCTGGAACGGGACGGAGCTTCCGTGATAGGCCGGACCGGTCTCCACGAGTTCGCCTTCGGCTTCTCATCTGAGAACCCGCATTTCGGCCCGGTCAGAAACCCGTGGGATCCCAAGACATCGCCGGGCGGATCGTCTGGAGGGTCAGGGGCCGCAGTTGCGGCCGGCGTCGTGCCTATCGCCATCGGGACCGACACAGGTGGTTCGGTACGAGTGCCTGCTGCTCTCTGTGGCTGTTTCGGCTTGAAAGTCACATTCGGGGCAATCCCGATCGAAGGAGTTTTTCCGCTCGTGCCGTCCATCGATACCGTGGGCCCCCTGGCAAATTCCGCAAAGAACATCGAGCTTGCTTATCGGGCCATGGCCGGTGAAAGACAGCCGCTGCCGCCACCACGAAGAGTGCGACTCGGCATCCCGATGCCCTGGTACGAGACCGCACCGATGTCCGACCAAGTCCGTGCCGGCTTCGCCGCGGCCGTCACGTCACTGGAGGAGCTGGGCCACGAGGTTCATCCTCTCGAACTTCCCGACATTCAACCGGACCGCAGGATCTCGTTCGCAATCGGGGTCGAGGCTGCGGCTATCCATGCCCAATTCCGATCAGAAGGCCGTCAATACGGCGCCGACGTCGCCGAGAGGCTGGATGCTGCGGCCGACGTCTCCGAGAGAGAAGCCGAAGAAGGGCGGAAGTGGCAGCAACTGATCAGGCAACGATTCGACGACGCGTTCGCCGTTGTCGACTTTCTCTTGACACCAACCGTGCCGACGCTTCGCAAACTGATCGGTGAGGAGATGATCGGCGACAACCACTATCGGACTGTCCTGTCGTGGTTCACCGCCATCGTCAATCACGCCCTGTTGCCGGCCATTTCGTTGCCTTGCGTCGGTCCGGGCGATCCGCCGATCAGCCTCCAGCTCATCGGGCCCATGAACAGCGATCTCGCTCTCATTTCCCTGGCCGGCCAGTTGGAATCTGCTGGTGTTGTCGGCTTCCGAGCCGCGCCTGAGCTCGATACCGGCACCTTCGCCTAAACCGCGGCGGCGATAGAATGGGCTTAGATATCAAGTGCGGTGCGCAGAAACAAACCTTGAAGAGAAAACCGGATAGCTTTGTGATGCCCCGCCACAATCAGTAACCGCCAACAAGGAAGTGACCAGTGGCCGATGAGATCGCCACAACAGACCCTTCATCAACGACAACCGAAGTTCTCGACAAGGTAGTAGTTCGCTTTGCCGGTGACTCCGGCGACGGAATGCAGGTTGCGGGCTCGAGATTCACCGACGCATCAGCCCTATTCGGGAACGATCTGGCAACACTCCCCAATTTCCCGGCGGAGATCCGTGCTCCGGCCGGAACGCTGCCTGGGGTTTCCAGCTTCCAGGTACAGATCGCCGACTTCGACATCCTGACCGCAGGTGACGCTCCCGACTGTCTGGTAGCCATGAACCCGGCTGCCCTGATGAGCAATCTGAAGGATCTTGTCCAGGGGGGGACCCTGGTGGTCAACTCCGATGCCTTCGAGGAGCGCAACCTAACCAAGGCCGGGTACGAGGCGAACCCACTCGAGGACGGCTCGCTCGATTCGTACCGCACTATCAAAGTCCCGATGGACAGCCTCACCAAGGAGGCAGTGAAGGACACCGGGGTCAGCGGTAGAAGCGTGTTGCGGTCGAAGAACTTCTTCGCGCTTGGACTGCTGGCGTGGTTGTTCCATCGCCCGACACAGCCGACAATCGACTGGGCCGAGAAGAAGTTCGCCAAGAGCCCCGAAGTCGCGGCAGCCAACGTCGCGGCATTCAAAGCTGGATACAACTTCGGGATCACCACCGAAGCAACGAAAAATACTTTCGAGATCAAGCCAGCCCTTCTCCGGCCCGGCACGTACACCAATGTCAACGGGAACACGGCGCTGGCGTGGGGACTGATCGCAGCCTCGAAGCTTTCCGGCTTGCCATTGTTCTACGGGACCTATCCCATTACGCCGGCATCGGACATTCTCCATGAGCTGTCACGGCACAAGAACTTTGGGGTGAGGACTTTCCAGGCAGAGGACGAGATCGCCGGGATAGGCACCGCCATCGGTGCTGCCTTTGCCGGGAACCTTGCCGTTACCGGATCGTCAGGCCCGGGTATTGCGTTGAAGTCGGAGGCGATGTCCCTTGCTTTCATGACCGAGCTGCCGCTGATAGTGATCAATGTTCAGCGAGGGGGGCCCTCGACCGGTCTCCCCACCAAACCTGAGCAATCGGACTTACTGTTCTCTCTCTACGGACGACATGGGGAGTCTCCGATCCCGGTCATCGCTGCAGCGACGCCGGCTGACGCGTTCGATATGGCCATTGAAGCCGCACGCATCGCCGTCACCTACATGACTCCCGTTCTCTTGCTCTCTGACAACTATGTCGCCAATGGCTCGGAGCCATGGCTCCTGCCTGACGTGAGCTCGCTGCCTGAAATTGAGGTCAAGTTCGCTGAGTACCCGAACGGCCCTGACGGCAGTTTCCTGCCCTATATGCGCAACGTCGACACGTTTGCCCGCCCATGGGCAGTGCCGGGCACTCCCGGGCTCGAGCACCGCATCGGCGGCCTCGAAAAGGAGGCAATCTCAGGAAACGTCTCTTACGAGCCGGGCAACCACCAGTTGATGACCGACACCCGGGCATGGAAGGTCGCCAACATCGCCAACGACATCCCACCACTGCAGGTGGATGGTGACGAGGATGCCAAGATCCTCGTTTTGGGCTGGGGCTCGACCTTCGGGACGATCAGAGCGGCGGCACGCAGGGTGAGAATCGCCGGCGGAAAAGTGGCCACGGCCCACCTCCGCTATCTGAACCCGATGCCCAACAACCTCGGCGATGTGCTGAGGTCATACGACAAGATTCTGATTCCGGAACTGAACACCGGGCAATTGCTCAAGGTGATAAGGGCCGAATTCCTGATTGACGTTGCCGGAATCAACAAGGTGGCAGGTGAGCCCTTCAAGGTCGCCGAAGTCACCGAAAAGATCATGGAGATGGTCAAGTGACAACCCCTAGTTATACGCGAACCGACTTTCAGACGGACCAGGAGGTCCGCTGGTGCCCGGGCTGTGGCGACTACACCATCCTTGCTTCGGTGCAGCAATTCCTGGCCGGACTCGGGCGACCGCGTGAGGAGTTTGTCTTCATCTCAGGTATCGGGTGTGCATCCCGGTTCCCCTATTACGTCAACACCTACGGAATGCACTCGATCCACGGTCGCGCCCCCGCTATCGCGTCGGGAGTTGCGACGACCCGACCCGACCTTTCAGTCTGGGTCATCACTGGGGACGGGGACGCGCTTTCGATCGGTGGAAACCACCTGATCCACACCCTGCGTCGCAACGTGAATCTGAAGATCCTCCTCTTCAACAACCAGATCTACGGTCTGACGAAGGGTCAGTACTCGCCCACATCAGAAGTCGGGAAGACCACCAAGTCGTCGCCATTCGGTTCAATCGACTATCCCTTCAACCCGGTTTCCCTAGCTTTGGGGGCCGAGGCGACATTCGTGGCGCGGACCCTGGACATGGATCGCAACCACACGCAGAGGATTCTCCAAGCGGCATATGAGCATGAGGGTGCTGCGTTCATCGAGATCTACCAGAACTGCAACGTTTTCAACGACAAAGCCTTCATCCAGGTAACCGGAAAAGAGGAGCGGGTGCATAACCGTCTCGACCTCGAACATGGCAAACCCATCGTCTTTGACGAGGGCGCCAAAGCAGTGATCATGCGAAATGGAGAGGCGACGATTGTCGACTCCAACTCCGTCGACCCTTCGGCCATCCTCGTCCATGACGAGACCAGGCCCAACTCATCAGTGGCATATGCCCTGTCGCGTCTTTCCCACGGACCATACGGACCTACTCCACTCGGGATCTTCCGTAATGTGAAGCGGCCCACCTACGACTCCGAAGTGAATCGACAGGTCAATGAGGCGCGAGAGAAAATGGGTGAGGGCGATCTCGCCAAGCTGATCACCTCTCGGGGAACGTGGACGGTCGACGAACCGTCGCCGAACGGCGCCTGACCGGGCTGGAGGCTCGTCGCTCGGCAACAACCGTGGGAATCAGCCAGGCCCTCGGACGCGTTGAAGAGGGTATGACGATCCCAATCACGGGGGTGTTCGAGGGCGGCGGCACCAGAGGAATTGCTCTCGCCGGAGCGGCCATGGGCGCCCAGGAGATGGGCTACCGCTTCGACCAAACGGTCGGAACGTCGGCCGGGGCCCTTGTATCGGCACTGATCGCTGCGGGATACGCCGGTGACGAGCTCAGAGACATCACAATTTCGGTCAACTGGCCGGAGATGCTTGATCGAGATTTCATCGGCCGCATCCCGGGAATCGGAAAGCACCTGTCGATGATTCTCCACAAAGGCATCTACATGGGGCACCGATTAGAGCGAACGGTCGAAACACTCCTCGCCGCCCGCGGAATAAGGACATTCGGAGATCTCCCCCCTCGGAGCCTGCGAATCGTCTCAACCGACCTCAATCATGGTCGCGGGATAATCCTGCCGGACTCCCTACCGGACCTGGGCCACGACCCCGACGATTTCCCCGTGGCGAGAGCGGTCATGATGTCGGCAGCGGTTCCGTTCGTCTTTCGACCGGTACAACTCGAAGACAGAGTGAAAGGCGAGACCCTCCTGATGGCCGATGGCGCCATGACGGCGCGCTTTCCCGTCCAGCTCGTCCCAAGAGACGACTCTGTGGTGGGGTTTCGGCTGGTGCAAAGTGAAAACTTCCACGTGCATCGCGATATCAGCGGCCCGCTTTCTCTAGCGTCTGCCGTCATGCGGTCGGGAATCACGGCCCGCGAGGACCTGCCGGTCTTGTGTGGACGCCTCGCCAGACTGGTGACCGTCGAGCTGGATCGTGATTCTCTCGACTTCAACATCGACACCGAGTCCGCCGCAGACATGTTCGAGATCGGTCGTGCTGCGGCGGTGGCGAGCCTGAAACCAGCGACGGTCTAATGCTGTGCAGGTCCTCAGCCAGCCAAGGTTGTTGGTATGGCTCTAGCCGGATAGCCCCAAAATGACTATCTCCCAAATGGCCTCGACGAGTTCTGTCCGGTCGAATTCTCCGTCGGTCTGGTACCACCGCTCCAGAGCGTTGAGTATGGAGAGGATGAAGATCGACGACAACTTGGGGTCCAACTCCCCGCGCAGTGCCCCAACCTCGACTCCCCGCCGAATCACGGACCGAAACACAGACTCGTATTCGTCACGGGCGGCCACAACCCCGGACCGATGAGCTCTGTCCAGCATCCTCGCCTCGTTCAGATACGTTCGAACCACATCCGGATGGTCGAGCACAACGTCAACATGGCCGGCAATGAGGAGTTTAAGGCTCTCCGTAGGCCCTGAGCCCGAATCGATGGCACGACTCGCCGAGTCGAGGAACAAACGGGCTCCCTCATCAACGACCTCGACGAGAAGGTCTTCTTTGGAATCGATGTGGGAATACAGCGACGACCCGAGCAGGCCAACTGCTTTGCCGATATCGCGCATGGACGTACCGTGGTAGCCCTTGTCGGCGAACATCCGGCCGGCCGCAGCGACGACATCCTGACGGGAGTTCCTGGTGGTGACCATCAGCGGTGGTCGTAGCGAACTGTGACTCTATCTGTGATCGGGTGGGCCTGGCAGGTCAGCACGTACCCGGCCTCTACCTCGGAATCGACCAGGGCGTAATTCTTGGTCATTGCGACCTCACCTTCTTCAATGTGCCCTTTGCAAGTCGCACACATTCCGCCCTTGCAAGAAAACGGCATCTCGGGCCGGACACGCAGCGCTGCGTCGAGAATTGAGGTGTTGGCGGTCATGCGCGTTTCGACCGACCGTCCGTCCAGAATCACCGTGAGATCGATGCCGCCTTCACCGGATGGTGGCTCCGGCGGCAGCGTGGCAGGGTCAACCGGGCCGGCGAAGAAGAGCTCATCGTGAATAGTCTCCTCGTTGACAGCGAGCTCTCCGAGAACCCTTTCCGCCATCATCACCAAGTCGTATGGCCCGCATAGATACCATCCGGCGACTGGCCTTCCCGCCAGGAGCGAAGCAACTGTGCGGATCTTCTCCTCGTCGATGCGCCCTGAAAGCAGAGGTAGGTCAGAGCCCTCACGGCTCAACATGTGAAACAGTTGGAACCGGTCGGGATATCGATCCTTGAGGCCTTCCAATTCGTCGAGGAACATCACTGATGTGGCGGTCCGATTGCCATAGACAACGGTCCAGCTGGACCCGGGCTCAGATTCGAGCGTGGTACTCACCAGGGAAAGCACCGGGGTGATGCCGGATCCGGCGACGACCGCCACGCGATGAACCGACTGCCCGCCGGGCTCGATTGTGAACTCGCCTACTGGCGCCATGACTTCGAGCACATCACCGGCCTTGAGTTGCTCGGTGGCCCAGGTCGAAAAGGTCCCACCCGGGAGTTTCTTGATCCCTACCCGGAGCTTTCCGCTGTTGGCATTGGCGCAGATCGAATAGGAGCGGCGCACATCGTCGCCATCGATCATGGAGCGCAGAGTCACGTGTTGACCCGGGAGGTACCGGAACCGGTCAGATAACTCGGCGGGAACATCGAAGGTCACAGCGACGGAATCGTCGGTGATTGTGGCCACCTCAACGACGTTCAACGGGTGAAAGGCAAGCTCAGACATCAGTGGGCCTTGAAGTAGTCAAACGGCTCCCGACAGGAGGAACACACCATCAGAGCCTTGCAGGCCGTTGCGCCAAACTGGGCGATGGTCCGGGGATGCGCGGCACGACAGCGAGGGCACACCACTTCGTCCGGCTGGGTGGGTGGCGCAATGCCAAAGTCGGCAAGTTTGCGGTGGCCCTCCGACGTGATCCATTCTGTGGTCCAGGCAGGCTGATAGACCATCTCGACCCTCACGAGGTCATGGCCGGCGCGGGTCAAAGCGGCGACCACATCATCTTCGATCTGACGCATAGCCGGGCAGCCTGAATATGTCGGGGTAATCGTGACGACGACCGTCTCGGCTTCAAACCCGACATCCCGAAGGATGCCCAGGTCTTCGATCGTCAGGACGGGGATTTCGGGATCGACCACCGCGCTCACGACCGAGCGAACGTCGGCGATCGTTGCGGTAGCCATTACCACTCCAGACCCGGGTAGGCACGTTGCATCGACTGCATCTCGGTCAGTAGATAGCCGAGGTGCTCGGTGTGATATCCCAGACGCCCTCCGCTCTTCTGGTACGGATCGTCGGGAATGTGGAGTCCTGCCTCTGCAAGCGTTTTCTCGACAAGGAGCTGCCACGCCCGGCGATACCCGGTCGTCTCACCTTGGAAGACCTCACCGGTGAAACACCACAGGCTGTCGAGAGCTCGCTGGGAGCGTTCATGGGACTCTTGCGTTCCATCACCCATCCGGACCATCCATCCGTGAGTGAAGCGATGGTGGTACTCCGACTCCTTGAGAGCTTTGGCAGCTATCCCCGCCAATGCCGGATTCTCGGAGCCCGCGAGGTCGGGCCATAGCTGCAGTTGGTAGCAGTCAATGAGGAACTGCCTGACGATGCTCTGAGCAAAGTCGCCATTGGGTTGCTCGACAAGCAGAAGGTTGAAGAACTCGCGGTCGGTCCTGCCCATGGCAAGATCGTCCTCGCCACGCCCTTTGCCCTCGAGGCCGCCGAAATATTGGAGAAGTGCCCTAGCGGTCCCAAGATGATCGAGGCCGATGTTGCCCAGGGCAATGTCCAGCTCGAGTTCCGGTGCCCTTGAGATCCACTCTCCCAAACGATGCGCCAGAATCAGGTTGTCGTCGGCGTGTCCCAGTAGTGATCGAAGACCAGGGTGCATGTCCGGGGCCGGCATGCCCTGTGGAACACCCGAGACTCTGGCGTCGGTCACATGTGCCCCACTTCGTCAGGAATCTCATACGTGGTGGCGTGGCGGTACACCTTTTCGTTGGCCTCTACATAGTCAATTGCATCTTCGGGCTCGAAGGCATGGATGTCTTCACTCGGGATCACCCAGACACTCACTCCTTCGCCGCGCCGCGTGTAGACATCACGAGCATTCTGGAGTGCGGTCTCGGGGTCCGGAGCGTGGAGGCTCCCGATGTGGACGTGTGAAATGCCCCGGCGCGCCCTCACAAAAACCTCCCACATGGGCCACGGTTCAGCACCGGTTTCTATCGTCTCCTGGAGGTCGCCGGACTCCCCGGGCGCAACGGGCACATCGTATGTCATCTCAGGCCGCCGATCTCTTGCCCTGCTTGGCGGCATATGCGGTGGCGGCCTCGCGCACCCAAGCCCCCTCATCCCAAGCCCTCTTCTTGTTCGCGACGCGTTCTCGGTTCATGGGGCCGTCACCTTTGACCACCTGCCAGAACTCGTCCCAGTCGACTTCGCCGAAGTCGTAGTGGCCCCGATCATCGTTCCATTTCAGCTCGGGGTCGGGAATCCTCAACCCCAGGAAATCCGCCTGGGGCACCGTCATGTCAACGAATTGCTGACGGAGGTCATCGTTGGAGACCCGCTTGATTTTCCATGCCATCGACTGCTCGGTGTGTGACGAATCGGAATCGTGTGGACCAAACATCATCAGCGAGGGCCACCACCATCGGTTCAAGGCGTCTTGGGCCATGGCCTTTTGCTCCGGAGCACCCCCGCAGAGTTTGATCAGTGACTCGTAGCCCTGTCGCTGGTGGAACGACTCTTCTTTGCAGATCCGCACCATGCCTCGGGCGTAGGGGCCATACGAACATCGGGTCAGCATCACCTGATTGGTGATCGCCGCCCCGTCGACCAGCCATCCGATCGTCCCCATGTCTGCCCAGGTCAGAGTTGGGTAGTTGAAGATCGAGGAGTATTTGTGCTTGCCGTGATGGAGCAGCTCCTGCATCTCATCGCGTTTGATGCCGAGAGTCTCGGCTGCCGAGTACAGGTAGAGACCATGCCCGGCCTCGTCCTGAACCTTGGCCATCAGGATCGCTTTGCGATGGAGGGTCGGTGCCCGGGTGATCCAGTTCCCTTCGGGCTGCATCCCAATGATCTCAGAGTGGGCATGTTGGGCGATCTGACGGATCAGAGTCTTCCGGTAGGCCTCCGGCATCCAATCGGTAGGCTCGATCTTGTCCTCGGCATCAACAATCGCCTGAAACTTTTCCTCGGGTGTCATACCGTCGAGCATATCACAAACGAACGTTCGTTTGTATCTGCGCTCCAAGCCTGTGGGCTTCACTATCGGCGTAATCTCAATAAGAAACCGATGGCAAACCCGTCATGGCTCCGATAACTAAAAGGCCTTGAGAAGACTGACAACACTGCTCGTGTCGGTCATCCTGGTGTCGATTCCCGGGGTCTTCGCCCCACGCTCCGCACACGCCTGCTCGTGTGGCGGGCACGACGCCACGATCCTGCTCGACGCAGCCCCTGCGGCGTTCACCGGCACACTGATCAGCGTGGACAGGGGCCTCTATCCCTTCTTCGGGGATGGTGTAGCGGTTAATCGGTACCAGATTGACACCTGGG
The DNA here is from genome assembly GCA_041751055.1 of Acidimicrobiia bacterium. Classification (GTDB taxonomy): domain Bacteria; phylum Actinomycetota; class Acidimicrobiia; order Spongiisociales; family ZC4RG35; genus MA-ANB-1. Next base: position 270,442 of record JBGSYD010000015.1, read on the forward strand.
TGAAGGGCGACCTTGGTCACTACGTCGACGTCTACACCGAAATACAAGGTGCGGCATGTGGACTGGGAGGTTCAATTGGAACCGAGATCGGGCTGGTTGTGTTTATTGAGTGGGACGGCCGGGTCGTGGGCAACTCGTGTGCCGTCGTACCGCCGGCCGATTTGATAGCTGCGGGCACTTCATCGGATTCCAAGCGCACCTCGCAATGGGTACCGCCACTATTCCGATCCGAGCAGCCTGAGGACACCACGACAGGGGTGGCGAGGGTGTCCCTGGCGACGCTCCTGTTGGGAGTGGCTTCTTTTTCGATCTCCAAGAGAAGGAAACGAATCCAAACGGAGGAATCTGATGGCTAGGCCAGAGCCACCAGGTCCAGTAGTTCGGCATCGAAGTACTTCAGATCGCCTTCGGGCATCATCATCGCCCGATCGGGGATGAGTTGGGCTACGAAGTCCGTGTCGTGGCTCACAAGGACGATGGTCCCCTCATAAATCGATAGCGCTTCGAGCAAGGCCTGTTTGGCCTGGGGATCGAGGTTGTTTGTCGGCTCATCGAGCAGGAGGACGTTGGGTCGTTCCGCCACCAGCATCGCCAGCGCAAGCTTGGTTTTTTCTCCGCCGGAAAGGGTTGCCGCGTCCTGGTCGACCTTGTCTGCGAGGAGAAAGCGTCCCAGGAGTGACCGCTTTGTGGTGTCGGGAAGGTCGGCGCTATCCATGTGCTCGATGACAGTCTTACCGCCGATGATCTGCTCGTGCTCTTGGGCGTAGTAACCGAGAGACGCACGGTATCCGAGAGAGACCTCGCCAAGGTCGGCGTGCTCAACACCGGCCAGAATTCGCAGCAGGGTAGTCTTGCCGGCACCGTTGAGGCCGATGAGAATCATGCGCTCCTCACGCTCCACGGCAAATTCGATGTCGACAAACACGAGGTTGTCGCCAAACGACTTAGCGAGGCCCGTCGCGGCCAGAGGCACGCGTCCCGACACCTCGGGCTGTGGAAAGTCGACGCGCACCGACTTGCCGCGCTTCTCCAACTCGACGAGGTCGCGCTTCATCCGATCGACACGGGTCTCCATGGTCTTGGCAACACGCGCCATCTTCTCGGTCTTACCGCGGAATCGGCGGATGTTGTCCTCGAGACGGGCAATCGTCTCATCCTGGTGACGCCGCTCTCTTTCCTTTTGATCACGACGACGGTCTCGCTCAACCAGGTAATGGCTGTAGTTGCCCCGGTAGGGCTCGATCGTGTGGTTCTCCAACGCCAGTACCGAGGTTATGGCCTCGTCGAGCAATGGCAGATCGTGAGATACAACCAACATCCCGCCTTTGTAGGCACTGAGCCATTCGACCAACCACGCCTTGGCATCGAGGTCGAGGTGGTTGGTCGGTTCGTCGAGCAGAAGGATGTCCGTATCGGCAAAGAGGATCCGTGCTAGTTCGACGCGGCGTCGTTGCCCACCAGACATCGTCGCCACCGGCTGATCTAGTTCGTCGTTCCCGATTCCGAGTGCGGCGGCCATTCGCTTTGCTTCTGCCTCCGCCACGAACCCGCCCTTGGCCTCGAACTCATCGTGAAGACGGGAGAAACGGAGTATGCCCCGGTCCTGTTCCTTCCCAGAGAGGTCGTGAAGGCGTTTGCGCGCATGTTCAATTCGCCGTTGTAAAGCGCCGATTTCGCGGGCCATCAGGATTCGCTCGAGAGCAGTGGCATCAGGGTGCTCCAGGTCGGGAAGCGCTGCCTCCTGGCTGAAGTAGCCGATCTCGCCGGAGCGAAGCACCGACCCCTCCGCAGGAGTCTGGCGACCCATCAGGACCTTCATCAGAGTCGTTTTCCCGGCACCATTACGACCGACAAGGCCAATGCGATCGCCTGATTGCACGCTGAAAGAAGCCCCCGTCAACAAGACTCGGGGGCCGACATCGATCTGGATGTCTCTGGCAAGCAACATCAGCGCACCAGGTTACGGACTAGCGAGGCGCTACTCCAGATCATTAAGCGCTTCTCTATGACCTGGTGTTCGATAGCTAGCGTTGCGGTCCATGTATCCGGTCACACTTCAGTTCTTCAAGTACCCGGACACACTCCACTGGCGTCACGACATGACCTACCTCGGCGAGGACGACCTTGGAATATGGCTCGGCGCCCCATCCGGGACAATTATCCAGCGCGGTACTGAGAAACCGATGTCGTGGCATCACCCGTTCGTCCAACTGATCCAACCCAACCGACCTTGGATACCGATTTTCAATGTCGACCCTGACCGCACTGCCGTCTACGTCGACATCACCACGGTGCCGACCAGGCCCTCAACCGATCGATTCGAAGCTATAGACATCGACCTCGACGTGGTCCAGCTTGTGGATGGTTCGATAGAGATTCTTGACGAGGAAGAGTTCGCTGTGCATCAAACCCAACTTGGCTATCCACCGTGGATGGTGGATCAGGCCCGAGCCGCCACTGCCGAGGTAGCTATCGCCATCGAGCTGACCAGAACACCTTTCGACGGTTCGCATCTGCCCTGGTTCGAGCGACTCGCCGTTGTCGAAACAGGTAAGGTTTAGGAGATGGGGAGACTACGCAGTCTTTTTGACTCACCCTTCTTGCGACGTGTCTCGTGGCATCTCAAGAGGGTCGGCGAGAAGATGGACAAGCGCTTTTTTATGTCCTTGCTCTTGGGATTGACCGTCGCACTCGCCATCGCCGCCGCTGTTGTATGGATGGCCGAGACCGACCGCACCGCAGGTGACGTCGGAGCGTCCTTTTATTGGGCGCTCACCACCGTTCTAGGTCAGGGTGATGCCTCATACGTTTCCGGGCCCGCCGGTTGGGCCGTTGGATGGTTGTTGAGTCTGTTCGGAGTGGCCATTGTGGCCACGATGACCGGTGCCCTGGTCGGTTTGGTCATAGATTTCCTATTAAAGGAGGGACAGGGAATGGGAGCTTCGGGATATCGGGATCACATCGTGATCTGTGGGTGGAATTCGACGGCAAGAGACCTGGTTTCGGAGCTTTCGAGCGATGCCTACAAGGCGGAAATCGTGCTGCTCCACGACGTGGAGCGAAACCCGGCCGGCGATGGGGTGTATTTCGTCCGTGGACTTCCGTCCAACGAAGCCGATCTCAAACGGGCCGGGATAGAGAATGCTCGCTCCGCCATCGTTTGCCCGGTGGATGGGAGCAACGAAGCAGATATGGCATCAATACTTACGGTGCTTGCAATCGAGACTCTCGCGCCCCGGGTACGGACAGTTGTCGAAGTCAACAACCCCGATCACGTCCCCCACTTCCGAAGAGCCAACGTGGACGAGGTGATGGTTACGTCGAGGCTGGCCGCACATTTGCTGGCACGGTCGGCCCTCTATCCGGGACTCAGCGAGTTGGTAACCGACCTGGTTTCCGGCGGAGAAGGCTCTGAGCTCTATCGAGTCGAGTTGCCCGATGAATGCGTCGGGCAGTCGATCGACTTCGTGTCGGCGATGATTCGCAAGAAACATGGCGCAACCTTGCTTGCCGTGACGCGAAACGGGCACACATTCAGCAACCCCGGGACCGACTTCATGTTCGAGATGAATGACGACCTCATCGTTGTCGCCGAGTCACTGGGAGCGCTGAGCCCACTGCAGAACTCGACGGCATTCTCCGACGCCGAGGTCGAAGTGAGTATCGATCTAAAAGAGGTCAGTCTCGCTGACTGAGTTCGGGCCGAAGACGCGTACATAGGTCTCCTTGCCGAGCACCTCAGCCTTGCGATCTTCTGGCACCGTCAGCATGAACCAATCCGGAGGGATCTGGGTGCGGTGAGCTCGAAGCGCCTCCAGCTTCGTTTCCAGATAGTCGACGATATCGACCCAAACCGAGACGATCTCGTCGGGGACGCCCGACTGCTTCATCCGTTCTGCCGTCTCTTCGTCGATCATCCCTTCGGCCAAGCGCCATTCTGCCGCGGCGACCATGCGGCGCCGGGGCCACGCGTTCATGTACAGAGACCGGGGTCGCCACGGCTCTTCACCATCCGCGAGGGGAAACCGCAACACGTCATCGGCTGCGTAGACCGCGTCCATCCCGATGCGGTGGACGTTGACGTGGTCGGGATGCCCGTATCCGCCGTGGGGGTCGTAGATGGTCATGACGTCAGGTCGATACTTCCGGATCAGAGACACCAGCTTCGCCGCCGCAGTCTGGGGGTCAGCTTGCCAGAAACAGTTTGGATGGAAGTTGGACTCCCAACCCATCATCCCCGAGTCTCTGTAACCGAGAAACTCGTTGTGCTCCACCCCCAGAATGTCGAGGGCGGCGCGCAATTCATCAGCTCGAACCTCCCCGAGGCGTTGGCGAATTGGTTCCGGGTCGTCGTAGTTGTGGACCTCGCCCAGGGAGCCGTCCGTGGCTGTCACCACGACGATCGGCACACCTTGAGCTGCATATTTGGCCATCGACCCGCCCATCGAAATGGTCTCATCGTCGGCGTGGGCGTGGAAGGCGAGGAGTCCAGGCATCCCAAGAGCTTATTGTCGAAACCCGGGCATTCGGCAATCGTCGTGAATATCGTCTCGTCGTGGCTTCACAAACCTTTGTTGCAAGCGCGACGACCCCACTCTCCTCTGATGAGGTGTGGGCTGAGTTGGACAAGTCCGAGACGTGGGAGAGGATCACAGGGGTCGAGGACGTGTTCGATGAGATCCGGGGTCAGAACGGTCACCTGGAGGGTTTCAAGTTCTATATGTCACTCGGTGGGAAGCGATATGCCGGTGTTGCATCGCCTGGCGGCCGCGAAAAGGGCCAGTCGCTTGCCTGGGACATCTCTACGAGTGAGATCAAAGGTTCAATCACGGTCACCTTGAAATCGTCCGAATCCACAGTGGTCGAAGTGGGCATGCGGGTGGAGAGTGTGTCAATGATGGCCACCATGGCTTTCCCCTTCATTGGAGCAGCCATCGGTAGCGGCTTCCAGACCTCAGTCGACGACTTCGTCGCGGGTTTAGCGGATTAGGCGGGACCTAGCCTTACGGTAGCTCTTGCAGCGTCCACGTATTTCCGTCAGGATCCGCGAAGCCAGCCATCCGAACTCCACCTCCGACGTCTATCACGGCATCTACCTGAACACCGCGATCGACTAACGCCGTTCGAGCAGCGTCGATGTCGTCAACGACGAGATGCAGACCGCGGATCGAGCCGGGTTCAGCGAAGAGTTGTGGGAGACCCTGTGCAAGTACGATCGAGCACGAGGAGCCGCTCGGGGTCATTTGGACAACGCGAACACCATAGGTTGGCTTCACATCATGGTCGATGCCGAATCCGACCTTCTCTGCGTAGAAGGTCACCGCGTCGTCGATGTCTGCGGCAGGGATCGGGACGAGTTCGAGTCGCATGTGCACGCCGAGACACTAGCCGGTCGGAGCACCGCAAAGCCGACGCCGGGCCTCCTTGTCGAGCCTCACAACTCCGCTCGAAAGCCACCATGCAGCGCACGGCGAACGAGCCGACGACTCGTTCGATGCTTAGATCAAACCGATGGGTCTGACATCCCGGCAACTCAATCGTGCGACCCTGACGAGGCAGATGCTGCTCGAGCGAGAATCGATCGACGTGGTCGAAGGGGTGCGACGTGTGGTAGCGCTACAGGCCCAGGAGCCTGCCTCACCGTACGTCGCCTTATGGAATCGAATCGCCGATTTCGACCCCGGCGATCTAGACAAGGCCTTCGCCATGCGACAAATCGTCAAAGCGACCCTGGTCCGGATCACCCTTCACGCCGTGGCCGCTGAGGATTACACGACGTTTCACGAGACGATGGTTCGCAATCTCCGGGCGTCACGGCTCTACGACCGCCGTTATACATCGACCGGACTGACCGACGAAAGCGCCGACACCGTTTTACCCAAGTTGCTCGAGTTTGCTTCCGAACCACGGAGCAAGGCCGAGATCGAGAACATGCTCGCGACGCTCTTTGAAGAACAGCCCGATGGGCGACTGTGGTGGGCGCTACGTACCTTTGCTCCTCTCATTCATGCACCGACTGATGGACCATGGTCATTTGGTCGCGCGCAAATGTTCGCGGCGGCTCCGACCAAGCCTCACAGGGACGATCCTGAGAGATCGCTACAACGAATGATCAAGCGTTACCTCGAAGGATTCGGTCCGGCGTCAGTGGAGGATTTCTCCGTGTTTGCCCTGCAACAGAAGGCATTCACTCGGCCGGCGTTCGAGGCACTGGCCGACGAACTCATCAGATTCGACGGCCCCCACGGAGCCACGCTCTATGACGTTCCCGGAGCTCCTATACCTGACGAAATGACGTCTGCCCCGCCGCGACTGCTGGGCATGTGGGACAGCATCTTGTTCGCTTATGTCGATCGGAGCCGGATCATTCCAGAGGAATACCGAAAGGTCGTCATCCGCCGGAACGGCGACACTTTGCCCACGCTGTTGGTCGACGGTTACGTCGCCGGGGTTTGGCGTCCGATCGATGGACGCATCGAAGCTTCAGCCTTTCACCCACTTTCGGAGGACGCGTGGGATGGTTTGGCGAAGGAGGCAAGGGCCCTCGTTACGATGTTGGCTCATCGCGATCCCAATGTGTACAGCAAGTACAGACGATGGTGGTCTCAGTTGCCGGAGGTCGAGGTCAGGGTGCTGACTGCTTGAGATCGGGTGTCAAAGCGACCTCGCGTCCTTTTGAGTCTGGAGATTTCCGAAACTCCCCGCCTGGCTCTTCGGGCTCTTCTCTAGCTCGCAAGGACACCGTAGCTAACTGCGAAAAGGACGAGCCCCGGCCCTCGTTGATTTCGTCTCCCAAGACCTCGGCTGCGTCAGATCAACACGTCGATGGGCTCCACGGCAACGAGTCCGGCAACCTGTTTGGCAAAATCTTCGTCCAGGGTGACGAGCGCATCAGCTTGCAACTGGGTCAGGGCGATGAACTCAGCTTTATGCGTCGACTCCCATCCCAACTGTTGCGCAACCTTCCACGCCACACTCCGGAGCACCTTGTCGCCCAGGTATCTGATCTTCATCTCCGAGAATCGCGCCAGCCGGTCTCGACCAACAGCTTCACTCATCTCGCCGACGTGTACTGCTCTGTACAACTGGTCCAACACCTGGGATCGGATCAGCGTCGGCGCGAGCAGTCTGTGCTCGGTTGGTAATTCAACGTTCTTTTCCAAAAGGTAGAGGACGACACCTGCGTCCACGACGTACTTCGTCACGTTGTGCTCCCTCCCGCGAGATCTGGCCCGGCGGGCAGATTAGCGACCGCCTACCAATCGATTGCACCTCGGGACTACCCGGCCAACAAGTTTCGCCAACGATGGTCACCCGGCAGATGGTCGGTGAGAAACTGGGTTGGACCGGCGCTAAGCAGAGGAATGACCATTCGAGCATCGTGGTCATCCTTGGCTCGCATGTTCTTCGATTTGAAGAGAAGTTGGAGTTCGGGGGCCAGGTACGGCACATCGTGGCGAGTCAACAGGATCGCCTCGTCCCAGTTGCGGCGAATGTTTCGATCTCTCCGGTAGATCCAATAGTTCGAGTTCCCGTCACCAACGGTCAGATCGATGACCCAAGGAGACTCGGAGCTCCTACGCATCCAGACGTTGCTCTGACCGACATCAGGATCCAAGGTTTCGCCATTCCACAGAGACAACACCCCGCTTGCGGCCACCCACATCTCCCATTCGGTCAGCCAGGTATGTATCAGGCTTGCTTCCGACCGGGACACCCCAATATCGGTGTCTTCGTGAGACCGCCAGGACCTGCCCACGTGAAGTTCCAGGGCCAGTCCTCCGCTGACCCACCACCGAAACGGCGCACCCTCGAATAGGGAAACCAGCTGGTGCAGTGGCATTGGATCCCAGGACCCTAGGTCGAGCTGCGGCTTCACCACCTCATTGTGGCGCAAAGGCCAACTGTTTGTCCCAAAGTGGTTCGTCCCTACGGAGCGTGGGCGCAATACCGATTCTTTGCAGGATCAACGCCACTATTGGCGCTTTAAGCCTTAGGTTGCGGTCTAATCCGCCAAGGTCTCGGCTTCAGCTACGGCCGTCTGTTCTTCTGCTTCGGCTACGGCAGCTTCTTCGACTTCAGCTAGCTCCTCAGCCAGGGCTTGGGCTTCTTCTTTGCCACCTTCGGCGATCTGGGCCCTGTCGGTGATGAGGGTTACTTTGTTGTTGAGGACCTGAATGAAGCCACCGTGGACACCAATGGTGATCCGGTGGCCTGCCTCGTCCTCGACAGTCACCGGCCCGGTCACCAGAGCGCCCATCAGCGGCTCATGGTCGGCCATGATTCCCAGCTCCCCCTCAGGCGTCTTGGCAACGACGAACGTGGCTGGACCGCTGAAGACCGTCGACTCAGGTGACACCACATCGAGTTGAAAGGGCTTAGGCATCAGGCAGCGTCAGACTTGGTGAGCTCGGCGGCCTTGCGTTCGACGTCCTCACGACCACCTGTCATGTAAAAGGCCTGCTCCGGATATTGATCCATGTCGCCATCGATCACAGCACGGAACGAAGCGATTGTCTCTTCGAGCGGTGTGTATATGCCGGCCTGACCGGTGAACTGCTCCGCAACGAACATCGGTTGGGAGAGGAACCTTTGGATCCTGCGGGCACGCCCCACGACGAGCTTGTCCTCCTCGGACAACTCGTCGATACCGAGAATGGCGATGATGTCCTGAAGGTCTTTATACCTCTGCAGGATCCGCTGAACCTCGGTAGCCACGAAGTAGTGGTCCTTCCCGACGATCTGTGGGTCGAGGGCACGACTGTTCGAGTCCAGAGGGTCGACCGCCGGATAAATGCCCAACGCCGTCAAGGGCCGGGACAACACAGTGGTGGCGTCCAGGTGAGCGAAAGCTGTATGCGGCGCCGGGTCGGTGATGTCGTCAGCAGGAACATAGATCGCCTGCAGCGACGTAATGGAACGACCCTTCAGTGAGGTGATCCTCTCCTGGAGGAATCCCATCTCATCGGCGAGAGTCGGTTGATAACCCACCTCCGACGGCATACGTCCCAGAAGCGTCGAGACTTCGGAACCGGCCTGTGTGAAACGGAAGATGTTGTCTATAAACAACAACACATCCTGACGGGCCACATCACGGAAGTACTCGGCCATGGTCAGCGCGGACAGTGCGACCCGAAGTCTGACCCCGGGCGGCTCGTCCATCTGACCGAACACCAAGGCTGCCTTGTCGATGACGCCCGAGTCTTTCATCTCGAGGAAGAGGTCGTTACCTTCACGGGTGCGCTCGCCGACTCCGGCGAACACCGAAACACCACCGTGCTGGGTGGCGACACGGTTGATCATCTCCTGGATGAGCACAGTCTTACCGACACCGGCACCGCCGAACAATCCGATTTTCCCACCCTGAAGGTAGGGGCAGATCAGGTCGAGAACCTTGATGCCAGTCTCGAAAACGGTCTTCTGCGGCTCGACTTCCTCGAATGCCGGGGGTGTCCGATGAATCGGCCACCGCTCCCCGGACAGCTCCAGGTCTGGATTGTCGAGACAGTCGCCCCAGACGTTGAAGATATGTCCCAGGGTTTGATCCCCGACTGGAACGGTGATCGGCGAGCCGGTGTCGCGCACCGGGGCACCACGCGACATGCCATCGGTGGGCGCCAGGGCGACAATGCGGACTTTGCTGCCACCAAGGTGCTGGGCAACTTCTCCGATGACGGTCAGGTCTTCGCCACCCAAGGTGAAGTCGACCTCGACCGCATTGAGAATCTCGGGCAGGTTGCCCGGTGGGAACTCGGCGTCAACCACTGGCCCGGCAACCTTGACGATCCGCCCTAGGTTCGCGGTATCACTCATTTGGTGCTTCCTTTGTGTTGGTAATTTGTTTGTCGTACATCTCAGCTACCCCGCGAGGGCTTCGGCCCCGCCGACGATCTCGGTGATAGCCGTTGTGATCTCGGCCTGACGGGCGCGGTTGGCAGCGACGGTCAGCGCGCGAATGAGCTCATCGGCGTTGTCAGTTGCCGCCTTCATGGCCCGGCGTCGTGCGCTGTGCTCGGACGCCGAGGCTTCGAGGAGAATGTTGAAGATGTTGGCTTCGACGTATTTCGGCAACAACCGGTCGAGAATCTCCTCCGGGGAGGGCTCAAATTCGTATGAAACTGACCCCTCGCCTTCGCGTCGCTCCGGTGCCGTGATCGGGAGCATCTCCATTTGGAAAGGCTCCTGGCGCATCGCCGTCTGATAATGGGTGTAGAAGGCTTCGAGAGAGTCGATCCGCCCTTCGGCGTACGCTGCCATGGCGGTGTTGGCTACGGCGCGAGCGTCTCCATAACCCGGTGTGTCGGTCACACCGAGGTAGGCCTGATCGATGCGGTAGCCGCGGTAGCGGAAGTAAGACTGAGCCTTCTTACCTACGGCATATACCACCACGTTGATCTTCTGTTTCGAAAGCTCGTGGATCCGGGTCTCGGCAAGCCGGATTATGTTCGATGCGTATGCCCCGGCCATCCCCCGATCTGAGGTGACGATGAGCAGTCCCACCGTCTTCACCTCGCGGCGTTCCAATAGTATGTGAGAGCTACCTGCTCCGGCAGCCCCGACGTTTTCGATGACTTCGATCAGCTTGGCGGTGTACGGCTGTGAAGCGTGCACCCGGGCCTGGGCTTTGGGGATACGGCTGGCCGCAATCAACTCCATGGCGCGAGTGATCTTCTTGGTCGCCTCGACGCTCTTGATCCGGCGCCGGGTATCGCGAAGCTGGGCAGAAGCCATCTAGAGGCTTACTCCTGGCTCGACGATCCGACAAAGTTGGCGGCGAACTCGACAACGGCCTCGGCAAACGAGTCACCTTCCGGAAGCTTGCCGGTGTCCCGGATCGTTCCCAGCATCGCGCTGTAGCGGGCGCGGAAATGCTCCCGAATCTCCGACTCGAACTGCGAAACGTCATCGGTGGCGACCTTGTCGAGATGTCCCTCAGTCACCGCGTAGATGATCAGCACTTGCTCCTCGACCGGCACGGGGTCGAACTGGGGCTGCTTGAGCACTTCAACCACGCGACGACCGCGCTCCAATTGCGCGAGCGACGCCGCGTCGAGCTCGGACCCGAACTCGGCAAATGCCGCCAGCTCACGGAACTGAGCCAGGTTGAGTCGCAACGGTCCGGCGATCTTGCGCATCGCGCCGATCTGGGCGGCACCACCAACACGTGACACCGACGTACCCGCATTGACCGCTGGGCGGATTCCTTGATAGAACAGGTCGGTCTCCAAGAACACCTGACCATCGGTGATCGAAATGACGTTGGTCGGAATGTAAGCGGAGATGTCGTTGGCCTTGGTCTCAATGACGGGAAGTCCGGTCAACGAGCCTGCTCCCAACTCGTCGGAAAGCTTGGCGCAACGTTCGAGCAGCCGGCTGTGGAGGTAGAACACGTCACCCGGGTAGGCCTCGCGCCCTGGGGGGCGACGGAGTAGCAGCGAAATCTCGCGGTACGCAACAGCCTGTTTGGACAGATCGTCGAAGACGACCAGTGCGTGCTCACCTTTGTACATCCAGTGCTGACCGATGGCAGAACCGGCATAAGGGGCATACATTTGTAGTGCCGGGGCAGCCGAAGCCGGGGCATTGACTACCACCGTGTATCCCATGGCGCCAGCCTCTTCGAGTGTTGAGACGATCTCGGCCACGGTTGATGCTTTCTGACCGATGGCAACGTAGATGCACTTGACCGCATCCGGAGTCCCCTGGTTTGTCCTCTGATTGATGATCGTGTCCACCACGATGGCGGTCTTACCGGTCTGACGGTCGCCGATGATCAACTGCCGCTGGCCACGACCGATAGGGGTCATGGCGTCGATGGCCTTGATCCCGGTTTGGAGCGGCTCACTAACCGGTTGTCTCTCGACAACCGACGGCGCCTGTGTCTCTAATAGTCGACGCTCGGAGGTGTCAATCGGGCCTTTGCCGTCGACGGGATTTCCGAGGGCGTCGATGACACGCCCCAGGAGGGCGTCACCAACGGGGACCGACAGCACGGTCCCGGTCTGCTTAACGGGATCACCCTCGCCAACGTGGCTGGATTCACCGAGAAGCACGACCCCGATGTCGTCCTCGTCGATGTTCAAAGTCACACCGGTCAGTCCCCCGGGAAACTCGAGCAGTTCCGAGGCCATAACCGAGGGCAACCCCTCAACACGGGCAACGCCATCGGCGATCGAGGTCACGTACCCGACCGTCTCCTTCCCCATCTCCGGCTTCCAACCCTCGAGCTGGGAACGGAGTGTGGATGTGATCTGATCGGCTGTAATTGTCACATCAGACATAAATCTCCTCAGCGGCTCTGAACGGCATGCCGGAGCGACTCGACACGGCTGGCGATCGAGCCATCGATGACGACGTCGCCCACCCGGGCCACAATCCCACCAACCACTGACTCGTCAACCACTGCCTTTACTTCGAGTTTCTTACCGGTCGCCTTGCTCAGAGCGGCAGCAAGACGTTCAATCGTTTCTTCATCTAGGGGCACGGCAGACCGGATTTCGGCGACAGCCATGTTGCGGGACGCTGCAGCAGTCTCGACGAGGGCCCTGGCGATGGAAGGCAGCTCGGAAGCACGACCCTGGCTCACAATGAGTTGAACAAGGCCCACGGTGAGGGATGAGGCCTTGCTTGCCAATAGCTCGTCGATGATTGCGGTCTTCTTGTCGTTCGGCAGTTGAGGGTCCGTCAAGGCCGCCCGCAACTCGTTGGAGGATTCGAAAGACTCGGCGATGGAGAACAGCTCTCCCTCCACCACATCGAGCTTCCCTTCAGCCTCCGCAAATGCAAGGAGTCCCTTGGCGTATCCGCTGATCCGGTCGTCCACCTACATCTTCTCCAAATCGGCCAGGTAGCGGTCAACCAGTGCCTTGTGGGCATTGGCGTCGAGCGACTCACCGACGATGCGTCCGGCCAGGTCCACCGAGATCGACCCGACTTCTTTGCGGGCTTCGGCAAGAGCGCGGTCCCGCTCGTTTTCGGCCTCTTGACGGGCCTTATCGAGAATCTGGCTGGCGTCGGACTCGGCCTTGGCCACAACCTCGGACTTCATCTGGTCGGCGGTGCCACGGGCCTCCTCGATGATGCGATTGCCCTCGGCCTTCGCCGCTGCCAGTTGCGCCTTGTAGTCGGAGAGGAGGCCTTCGGCGTCGGCCTTGGCCTTCTCGGCCTCGGCCAGTTGACCGCCGATTGCTGCTTGGCGTTGTTCGAGCAGTCTGTTCATGGCGGGGACCGCCCACTTCCAGACGAAGAAGAAGACGATTGCAAATGCAATGATCCCGGCGATCAGCTCATTGAGGGGCGGCAAAAGCAGATCAAGGCCGCCACCACCGTCTTCACCCTCTTCAGTGGCGAGGACCAGGATTTGGGCGAGTATCTGCATTAGCCCAGGAAGAAGAGGACGAACCCGATCAGGGCCAACGCCTCAGTGAAGGCGATACCCAAGAACATCGTTGTTCTGAGCATCCCGGCGACTTCCGGCTGTCGAGCCATGGCCTGGACCGTGTTACCGGCAACGATGCCGACACCAATCCCCGGTCCAATGGCGGCCAAACCGTATCCAACTACGTTGAGGCTTCCGGTGATGCCACCGGCCTCTTGAGCGAGGACTTGCGCTGCGGCGCTAACCACTGCGAGAACTGCGTCCATGCTGCTTCCTTTCTATTCCCTCTCGTGGATTTCCTACGAGAACTTTTGGTTTCAATGTTCCGGATGCACCGAGGTCTGGATGTAGACCGCCGACAACAACGTGAAGATGTATGCCTGCAGTATTCCGACCATGATCTCGAAGACGAAAATCAGCACTCCTAAGGCGAACCAAAGGAATCCGAACGACCCCTTGAGTGGGATCTCGGCGATGTTGGAGACGAAGACAACGCCTGTCACCAGGAGCAAGCTCAGCATGACATGTCCGGCGACCATGTTGGCAAAGAGCCGCACGGCCAGCGAGAACGGCCTGATCAGGAAAATCGAGACAAACTCGATGATCCCTACTAGCCATCGCATGGCAAGCGGTACGTCTCGCGGCCAGACGATGTCCAGGAAATAGCCAATTCCGTTTTTGGCAAAGCCGACTATCACAAAAATCAACCAGGTGACGATGGCCAGGAATGCCGGAATGGCCATTCGCGATGTAATCGGGAAGTTGATGAACGGTGTCACCTCGAAGAGGTTGCCGATCAGTATGAACATGAACATCGACAACAGGTATGGGAAATACTTGAGCCCATCGGGGCCGATGATGCCCAGCGAGACGTCATCACGGACAAATCCGGTGAGCGACTCCATGGCCACCTGGAATTTCGATGGTTGGAGGCTCGGCTTCCGGAAGGCTAGAAAAAGGAGGACCATCACGATGATCGCCGCCAGGAACATGAGGATGATGGTCCGGTTGACCTGACCGAAGATATTGGGGAGGACGAACAGCTCCGTCACGTCGGTCGGGGCACATACCGGCTCGTTTATGAAGTCACACTCCGATAGTGCGATGATCAACGGGTCCAATCCAGGTTCCTTTCTTGTCCTCTAACCACGGCTACTGCCTCCCACGACAACAGCACCAAATAGGCGACTACAGCCGTGATCCCGAAAGCAGGACGATCGATCTCAACAAAACGCACAATGACCAACATCGTGAAGACGATCAAACCCAACCGTAGGAAAAAGCCGAACAGGGCGGCGGCATGATAAACCGATAAGCTCACCTTCGCAGAAATCGAGAGGATTGTGCCGGCAAGGAGGAAGTTGCCGACCACTACTGCGACACCTAGCGCGGCACTCCAAGCCCCAATCCACCCTGATGTGATCCCGAAAACGAGGATCAGCACCGGAGCGACGAAGATCGCGCGTTTTGCTGTGTGACGGGCGAGGATTGACTCGACAGCCACCTGCGGTTGGTTGGACTCAACGACCACGAGGGTTCTCATCGATCTTCTTCGAGTACTGCCAGACCCGCCAGAAGCCGGAGTAGGAGCCGACAACGATTCCAGTGACAACCAGCCATGGATCGGTTCCCAGCCAGCGATCGGCAAAATACCCGAGCAATGTGCCGGCGAGGATGGAGCTGAAGAAGGATCCGCCTTCCATCCAGCCGTCGTTAACGGCGCTGCTCGCCTGTTTGGTAATCGAATCGCGTTTCACGGGGTCCTTGTGAAATTCTTCACAAAGGATATGTCCAGGTAATTCATATTCAAAATCGACACTACTCGGACCTCTCCTCGCCGGAATCCGCCCGCGCCGAACCCAGGGTTCCAGGCGTCGCCCACCGACGCTGGCGGCCCACAGAACTGCGGCACTCGGACGAAATCACCCGCGATGGCTGAACCCTGGGTTCCGGGCGTCGGCCACCGACGCTGACGGCCCACGGAACGGTTATGCGATTGGTCAGACATGGCCGGCGAAGTCGGCGGGGTACGGCATGAACTGTGATGCAAGGTCGCCAATGCGAGATTGAACCTCGAGAAGGGCGGCCTCGTCCTCGCGCTCTTTCAGGGCACGGGCCATCAGGGACCCAACCTCGGATACCTCAGCCTCTTTCATCCCCTGGGTCGTCACCGCCGGCGTCCCGATCCGCAATCCCGATGCTCTAAAGGGCGGTCGCGGGTCGAAGGGAATGGTATTGAAGTTCAACGTGATCCCAACCGTGTCCAACATCTTCGCAGCTTCTTTGCCCGTCAGTTCTTCGTCGATCGACCTGAGATCGATCAAGAACAGGTGATTGTCGGTCCCGCCTGATACCACGCGAACACCTTCATCCTGCATGGTTGACGCCATGGCCGAGGCATTGGCGACGATCTGGTCGGTGTAAACGCGGAATTCCGGTTGCATCGCCTCGTGGAAACAAACGGCTTTGGCTGCGACCTGCGATTCGATCGGCCCACCCTGGACGTTGGGGAACACCGCCTTGTCGATCGTCTTTCCAAACTCCTCTCGGGCGAGGATGACCCCACCACGCGGTCCCCGCAGCGCTTTGTGGGTGGTCCCGGTGACGATGTCCGCATGCGGTACGGGCGAAGGGTGGGACTTCCCTGCCACTAGTCCGATGAAATGCGCCGCGTCCACGAGGAAGACCGCGCCGATCTCATCAGCAATGCTGCGAAAGCCCTCGTAGTCGAGGGTGCGTGAATAGGCCGAATAGCCGGCGAGGACGATCTTGGGCTTGTGCTCCAACGCGAGCTGCCTCACCTCATCCATATCGATTAGCTCGGTCTCCGGATCCACTCCGTAGGCGATGATCTCGTAGTAGAGACCTGAGAAATTGACCGGTGAACCGTGAGTGAGATGGCCACCCTGATCCAGTCGCATACCAAGGACCTTGTCACCGGGCTCTAGTAGCGAGAAGTACACGGCCATATTGGCCTGGGCACCGGAATGGGCCTGCACATTGGCGTGTTCGGCACCAAACAATTCCTTGGCCCGGTCGATGGCGAGCTGCTCCATCTCATCGACGACCTGGCACCCTTCGTAGTAACGGCGTCCCGGGTAGCCCTCGGCATACTTGTTGGTGAATACCGAGCCAGACGCCGCCATCACCGCCGGAGACGCGAAGTTCTCCGAGGCGATGAGATGGATGCTCGAGTTCTGGCGCTGCAGGTCTTTTCTTATAAGTCCCGCGATGTCGGGGTCAACCTGCTCGATGGAGTCCATAGAAATCATGGGGTGGACACTAGCGACAGGCAGTTACCCGGACTCACGGTCACCCAGAAGGAAAACCCGGTTGGACGCCCACGCTTCTCAACCCGACAGATCCACATCACCCTGGCGGAGCACTTTCAACGAATCGGAGGTTGCATCAACCACAGTCGAAGCGACACCTCCGAGGCACACCCCCCGAACATAGGCCGCGACCTGGTCGCCAAAAATCGCAAATGCACTGTCATCATCGAGAGTCTCGGGGTCGCCGCTGCGGTTCGCCGATGTGACGGCCAGTGGGCCTGCCCGCTGCAGAAGGTCAAGGGCTGTTTCGTGATCGGGCATCCGGAGCCCGATCGTGCGCCGTTGTTTATGGCCGACCCAGTCGGACATCACCACCCTGGGTGTGACGATCAGTGTCAAACCCCCCGGCCAGTGTTCTCGAGCCAACGCCAAAGCCCGGCCGCTGAGCTCGCCGATTTCTCTGGCTTGCTCGAGAGACGAGACCAAAAGGCCGATTGGCTTGCCCGCCGGCCTGCCCTTGATCTCGTACAGGCGTGCTATCGCGTCGTCGTTGAATGGGTCGACACCCAGTCCATAAACGGTGTCGGTGGGGCAACCGACGACCTGACCGTCGTTCAGGGCCGCTATGGCCGCTTCCAACATCAGGGTTTCACACCCACCACATAGCGGTCTCGCCCATTCAGGTCGGTGCGAACCACCATCGCAAGTCCGGTGAACGATGAGGCTGCCGCGACGCCCTGGGTCTCCCCGATCTCGCAGATTACGACACCACCCGGTCGGAGCCATTCAGCCGCGTCGGCGCCGATCTTTTCGATGACCTCCAATCCTGTCCTTCCCGACACGAGAGCCACTCGCGGCTCCCGCTGGACGTCTTCGGGCAAGACATCAAACTCCTTCTCAGCGACGTACGGAGGGTTGGCCACGATCAGATCGACTTCACCTACCAGCGATGCCGGTAACGGCTCATAGACGTCACCCTCGGCCAGGTAGATAGGTAGACCGGTCGTTTTCGCATTGTCTGTGGCAACGTCGATGGCGTCCGAAGAAATATCGGTCCCAAACACAGAAGCGGCCGGAAATCGATTCTTGAGGGCGAGTGCCAGGGCGCCGGAACCAGTGCACAGGTCGACTATCACTTTGGGCGATCTCACCATTCGACTGGAGATTTCGTACAGGGTTTCAGTTTCTGGACGTGGGATCAACACCCTGGGGTCCACCTTCAACTCCAACGGACCGAATTGGGCGGTGCCCTCTATGTATTGAAGCGGTTCACCAGCGAGACGCCGTTCAACGAGAGACTCCAGCGATCCATCGCTCCCGGCCACGGCTGCGAGACGGCGCATCTCATATTCGGGGACTGTCTTCATTCTTTCTAAGTGTGACATGTTGTCGTGGGCGTGCGAGCGCAAACCAGCAGTCTGCTTGCCCTGGACGCCATAAGCGGCACAATGACCACATAGCGACGCAAATTCTGCGATTATCGGTGGGTCCCTAAGGAACTTATTCCCTTGACAGAAACTGACGCGAAGAGAATTCTCGTGGCAGACGATGTCGAGGCGGTTACCACACTCCTGGTTACCGCCCTCGAAATCGCGGGCTACGAGGTGGTGGTTGCGCGCAACGGTCAACGCGCCCTTGAGTTAGGGCGTGAAGAACATTTCGACCTGGCGATCCTCGACCAGCTGATGCCTGGCGTTTTGGGCATTGAGATACTCAACCAATGGCGAGCAGCAGATATCAACGTGCCGGTCATCGTACTTTCGGGTGTGGAGGACGATGAAATAGTTGTGGGGAGCCTGGAATCGGGTGCCACCGACTTTATCCGTAAGCCGTTTCGCCTCCCGGAGTTGATGGCCCGGGTCAAGCTGCATCTCAATTAGCCCGATCGGCTGAGGCAAACGCCGGCGTGTAGATTCGTGGTGTGCAGCTCCTCGAACGAGAGTCACCGCTCCGGGCCCTGGCGTCTCATTTTGAAAGCGCCCACACAGGGGAAGGTCGTGCCGTCTTGATTCGCGGTGAGGCAGGCATGGGTAAGACATCCTTGGTCCGTGCGTTCCTCGACGAAATTGCTGCGGATGCCCACGTCCTCCAGGGTGCAAGTGACGACCTCATAACCCAGCGCCCGCTAGGTCCGGTTTGGGACATGAGCTACGACTCTCCAGAGTTGGCCAATGCGCTCGCCGAAGGGACCGAAGCCGTCTATGACATCATGATGGGCCTTCTCAACAGAAGCCTCCGTCCCACGGTGATCGTCTTCGAAGATGTCCATTGGGCTGACAACGCCACACTGGATCTCATTCGCTACCTCGGTCGACGGATTGTCCGCACCCACGGCCTGATGCTGTTGACATACCGGGACGAAGAGGTGGCCACGGACCATCCGCTCAGATTCATCATGTCGGATTTGCCGGTGCAAGCCATCGCCAGATTGGCTCTCGAGCCCCTGAGTGGAGATGCAATTAGGAGCCTTGCAGGGAAGGACCTCAAAGACGTCGATCGCATTCATCGTGACAGCGGTGGCAACCCGTTCTACGCGACCGAGCTCATCGGATCTCCATCAAGACAACTCCCTGCATCGATAGTCGATTCGGTACACGGTCGTGTGGCTCGGCTGGACAGTCACGCAAGAGAACTCACCGAATTGGTGAGCGTCGTACCCGGACGGGCCGAGCTCTGGCTGGTCGAGAACCAGTTTGCCAATTGGGCCAAGAGCCTTGATGCCGCAGAGCAAAGTGGCGTTCTGGTTCGAAATCCCGCCGACATCTCATTTCGCCATGAGCTGGCAAGAAAGGCCGTGGAAAGCTCTCTTACGACTTCCAAGCGAATCGAGCTCAATCGGTCTGTTCTGGCTTGTCTACTCGACCGCAACGAAGACATCACCAGAATCCTTCACCATGCCGTGGAGGCCGCCGACGTTTCGACCCTGCTTGCAAAAGCTCCCGGGGCGGCCCGCCGGGCGCTCGCTTTGGGATCGAACGCCGAGGCCGTCCAGCACTTCCACACAATCGCTGATCACTACATGGAACTTCCCGAGAGAGAGCGTGCGCTACTGCTCGAAGATTGGTCATACGCCGCTCACATCGTGAATCTGCTGCCGGAAGCAACTCTGAAGGCAGAAGAGGCGATCGCATTGTGGCGAGCTATCGCAGAGCCTCTGGGCCTGGGTCGGGCCCTCCGTTGGCGATCGCGGATTGCTTGGTTGGCTGGCGATCGCGCCGCGGCCAAAACCGCAATCACGGAAGCGATCGCCGTCCTCGAGCCCCTCGGCCCCACCGGCGAACTTGCCTATGCGTACAGCAGCCAATCCCAGCTCTCGATGCTGAAATGGGATCACCAGGTGGCCGTCGCCCAGGCTGAACGGGCCATCGAAATAGCCGACCAAGTCGGCGACCTTCGTATTAGGTCCCATGCCATGGTCAATCTGGGAAGTGCCCGTTCTTTCGGCCCAAGCCTCGATGTCGCTGACTTGGAAGCGGCGATCCATCTGGCCGCGGAGATCGGATATTGGGACGAAGTTTTTCGCGGATCGGTAAACATCGCCTGGGCCTACCTATCCAAAAGACAGCTCGATTTGGCTGAGGAGAGGGCTCGGGAGACGGCGGCGATATGCGAAGCTCACGAACTCCGGGCAATGCGTGACTACGCCACAGGAACCCTCTCCAAAGTTCTCCGCTTCAAAGGTCAGTGGGCAGAAGCCGAAGACCTATTGACAGATGCTTTGTCGCACTCAGACCTTTGGGGAACAAATGAGATCTTGAACCGGACCGAACTCGGGACTCTGCTGATGCGACGTGGCGACTCAGGCGCAGACGAGCAACTTGAGCGTGCCTGGGAGCTGGCGGTGCCTACTGACGAAGTGCAGCGAACCGGGCCTGTCGCAGCTGCTCTGGCCGAGCGAGCCTGGTTGAGGAACGACCTCGATGAATTGGAGGCCGTGGTCGTGACCGAGATCGAAAGGGCGACGGCTGTGGATGCGATGTGGTTCGCCGGTGACGTCGCAATGTGGGCGTGGCGAAACGGCTTGACTGATTTCGATACTTCGCTCCTCCCCGATCCACCCCGCTTGCTCATTGAGGGAAACCCCAAAGCCGCGGCCGTTGCCTATCAAGCTGTGGGAATGATCTACGAGGCGGCCCTTGCCTTGACGGACGAAAACGAGACGGCTGCCCAGGGTTTGCGAGTCATCGACAAGCTCGGAGCGGATGCGGTGGGATCGAAGATCCGTAAGGACCTCAGAGATCGGGGCATTTCCAACGTCCCACAAAAGGCGAAGGGAACCCGAATCCACCCATTCGGGCTTACCCCACGTCAGGCCGAAGTCGTCGACCTGATCGCGGAGGGGCTGACCAACGCCGAAATAGCCGATCGCCTCTTCGTGTCGTCTCGCACCGTCGACCACCACGTTTCGGCAGTCCTGCGCAAACTGGGTGTCTCCACCCGGAGCGACGCCATTCGAGCCTTTCCGGTACGCCAATAGGCATAGGTAGGTGTAGTTCGTCCCGGAATTTGCCTTCGAATAGGCAACGGGCACCGATGGCAACGAAAACTCCCTTTCGTACCTTGAAGAAGGCTAAGAAAGGAAAAGGCCATGAACACACTCCCGCTCCACACGATCAACTCGATGCTGGATGAACGTCGCAGGGATGCAGCCACGCAGCGTTTGGCGAAAGCCTTCAAAGCCGGCCAGCCAAAACGGGACCACCGGACCGCCAGGAAAGCCCGGCTGCGACCCGCCCTGGACTAGGACTTCGTCAGGTGGGCCCATTCCACCACGCCCACCTGACGAACGAAATGCGGTTTCCTTTGGGCTCGGAGCCCTATTGACCGGCTATCGCTGAAGTCTGTCCTTCCTCAACTTGGGCCAAAAAAGCCCGATAGTCATTAGATAGAAATGAATGGTATCGAAGTCGCGGTCTTGGCCGTGACGCTGGCTTTTTCTCTTGGGGCGATTCTCCTAGTCGCCACTGTTGTCCTGAAAACAGTCCATCGTCACCACGTCACGGCGCACGAACAACGTCGTGCGCGCTATTTGGTGATGCTGAGCAGCCATCTGGCCGCGCCCGGGAGTATCCCCGAACTGAGCGTCAAAGAGGCCCAGGACGACGCCTTCATCGACGCTGTGATCGACATTCGAAACACGGTTGTCGGGCCGTCCGTTGACGCTCTTGATGGCATTGTCGACAAATCTGGTCTCATCAGCCGTCAGGCGGCGCGACTCCGTTCGAAGTTCCCGTTAGGCCGAAGGCTGCGGGCCGTCGTTTCACTTGCTGAGATTGGGGACTCGGGCGCTGCGCGGTTGCTCATGCATCACCTCTCGGATCGCGAGCCGGAGATCAGGGTGCAGTGCGCCCGGGGCTTGGCCAGAATGCGACACACCCCGGCGATCGATCTGATACTGGAT
This sequence comes from Acidimicrobiia bacterium, assembly GCA_041751055.1. Lineage (GTDB taxonomy): Bacteria > Actinomycetota > Acidimicrobiia > Spongiisociales > ZC4RG35 > MA-ANB-1. The sequence goes on from JBGSYD010000015.1 coordinate 292,493, forward strand.
CGGTTCGCAACGGAAACCCCGTGGGTTAGGTCCAGATTCTCGGAGGCCCTCGCGATGTTCGGCCGGGATGCGAGTTGGCCGCTCACCGCTTTCATCAGAGTCAACCATCAACACCGCGAAGTGTTTGGGGTCCCTGAGGCCGTCCGCGTATTGGAAATGATCGGGGACAACGAGATTGGGCCCGCCCTTGCCGAGCTTCTCTATACCGCCGACGACCTGGAAGTGAAACTAGCCATCATCGAGGCACTGGGTGAAGTTGGTGGTCCAATGGCGCTTCGTCCTCTTCGCCGTATGTTCATGTCCGACGACTGGCGGGTGCGCGCTAAGACAGCGCGCGCGTTTGCGGAAATCGGAGATCCGTCGTCCATTCCGGTCCTGGCAACGGGGCTCAATGATCCTTCCTGGTGGACTCGCCGAAACAGTGCGGCGGCCCTCGCAGCCCTTCCGGGTGGGATCGACCCGCTGTATCAAACCTTCGAGCGTCACGACCGTTTCGCCCGTGATGCTGCGGCCGAAGCGCTGGCGGATTGCGGCGAATTGATCGCTGCCCGAATGAGGTTCGAAACAGGCGAGGCCACCGACCGGGATCTGCTTCTCATCGACCACATGGAGCAGCCGGGACTGGTTCCAGCATGATCCTCGAGATCATGAAGTGGGTCGGATATGTGATTCTGTTCTATTTCTCCCTGATGCAAACTTATCTCCTCTACCTCGGTATTCGCTCAGCAGCAGTCTTGAGAAAGGCTCATCATCTCGATCGATTCGGACGGGTCGGCGAGATGTTGTCCAGCCATCGAACACCGCCGGTGTCAATAATCCTGCCTGCCTACAACGAGGCCGAAGGAATCGTTGATGCGGTCAGGTCTATGTCGATCGTTAGCTATCCGCGTGTCGAGATAGTCATAACCAACGACGGATCTACCGACGACACCCTTCAACTGTTGATAGACGCGTTTCAACTCGAAAAGGTTCGAATTCCGTACCGCCCGGACATCGAGACGGCTCCCGTAATAGCCATTTACCGGACGCATAGCCCAATTCAGATCACAGTGATCGACAAAGAGAATGGCGGTCGCGCCGACGCTCTGAATGCCGGCATCAACGCGGCGCGGTATCCCTATGCGCTTTGCACCGATGCCGACGTGATCCTGGACGCCAACTGTTTGATCAACGCAATGCGCAGAGTCGTCGAAGACCGTGCCAGGACGATCGTAGTAGGTGGCAATATCCGTCCCCTGAACGGAAGTCGGGTCGAACTTGGCCATCTCGTCCAAGCGGGCGTCCCGAAAAAAACGGTACCGCGGATGCAGATACTTGAGTACCTGCGGACCTTTGTCGCCAGCCGCCCCGCATGGTCGGCGATGGAAGCGCTCCCCCTTGTCTCCGGCGCTTTTGGCGTATGGAAACGCTCAGCTGTGATCGCGGTAAACGGCTTCGCACGAGGCCATATGGGAGAAGACATGGATCTGACCATGCGTATGCATCGCTACCACATGGATCGCAATATTCCCTATCGGATGGTTTATGAGCCTGCCGCTGTCATATGGACAGAAGTCCCTGAGTCTCTTCGCGTTCTCAGAAGGCAGCGGATCAGATGGCATCGAGGACTTATGACGGTGGTACGCGACAACCTGGACGCGACCTTCAATCCGAAATACAAGAAGGTCGGGATGGTCACCTGGCCAGGCATGTTCCTTTTCGAGTACATAGCACCCATCGTAGAATTCGCCGGGTGGATCCTGGTCCCACTCGCGTGGTACTTCGGAGCGTTGAGTTCAGTCTCCCTTGTTCTCTTGTTGGCGCTCGCTTACGGCATCGGCCTCATCAACTCTTTCCTGGCGATTCTGCTCGATGAGTCGTATGGCTATTACAACAGCCCGAGAGATACGGCACGCCTCATTGCCATGGCCTTGGTCGAGAACTTCGGGTTCCGTCAATTGACCGTTGTCTGGAGAATCCACGCTTTGTTTGGGGGCAAGAAGACGAAAGTATGGGGCAACATGGAGCGACGCGGTCTGAGAAACTTGGGTGCGGAGGGTTCTTAGTTCCGCCTTCAGATCGGATCAGGCCCGGGCCGCTCTTCACTGTGGGCGATGTGCTCCAACTGTTTCCAAATCAGGACCAGAAAAATTCCCGAACCGACAAAGGCGAACCAGAAGGGTGCCGCGAATCCGTACGAGCGAGCCAGCATCCCTCCGATTGCAGACCCAATAACCAGGCCACCAAACACCCCGACCAGGTTGACACTGCCCACTCGACCCTGGAGTTCGAGCGGCGCCGCCTTCTGCCGGATGGTTATCGAGGTCGTGCCCCATATGAAGGCATGAGCACCGAACACGAAGAAGATGACAAGGGCGACCCATGGCGTCGTTGTGACCGCCAGCCCGAAGTGAGTGGCGGTCTCGATGATCAGCCCTATCCGCATCACGTTGGCAAGGCTGACGCGTCGAGTTATCCAGTCGTAGGAAAGGATGCCCAGCAGCCCACCCAGCGCTCCGGAGGTGCTGATCAAGCCGAAGCCGATCTCCCCCATCCCCAGTCGAACAGTCGCATAGAGGACCAGCACTGACCAGGCCGCCCCGAAAGTGACGTTGAAGGTGAATATCGTCATAACCAGAGTTCGGACTGCCGCGTTATGCCGGACCCACCGGAACCCAGCCGCGATATCCGCTGTGATTCGACCGACTTCGCCCTGTTCGCGTTCGATCCGGGGCACGGCCATCCGGGTGATCAACACAGCACCAACCAACATGAGGAACCCGTGGGTCAGGAATGGCCATGCCATGCCTACTACGAAGAGCAGTGCGCCAATCGGCGGCCCGGCCAGCTGATTGAATGTGATCAGCCCGGCGTTGAGTCGGCCGTTTGCCACTGCCAGATCATCCCGATGGACAACCATCGGCAGAAGCGTCGATGCAGCATTGTCTGCTGCTGTCTCCGCCGTGCCCAACAGGAACAGGGCCAAAAGAACCAACCAGATCGTGACTACACCGATCAACACGGTGATAGCTATCAACGCCAGAACGACGGCACGGATCACGTCGACGACCATGACGATCCGCCGTCGATTGAGGCGGTCGGTCATGGCACCTATGGGGAGGCCGAAGAGCAAGGGAGGCAACCACTGCACCGTCGCGGCAAGGGCTACCAGGAACGGGTCGTCAGTCTGCGATGCGACCAGGAGCGGGCCGGCAGCCAGCAGGATGCCATCTCCGATATTCGTAGTCCACGACGACGCCAACAGCCATCGGAACGGAGTCCCCAGGCGAGAAGGAACAGCTGCTTCAACAAGGCGATGGAACACGGCGCTGAGACGATAACTTCGGCTTCAGGCAGGGAGCGGGTACGCCGACGGGATGTCCCGTCCGGTTGTCGTCGATTCAGACGAGCAAAGACGAGCCGGGAAGATCCACATTGCGGCGACTTCGCTAGGTGGAGCCCTCTCCGGCAATCTGGTGCGCCTGCTCGTCAGCCAAGAGCGCCTGGACGAACTCATCGAGTTCACCCTGGAGAACCTGGTCGAGCCTCCGGATCGTCAGGCCGATACGGTGATCAGTGACACGATTGTCCTTGTAGTTGTATGTCCGGATTTTCTCCGACCTGCCCCCGGTGCCTACCTGGTCACGCCGAGCTCCAGCCAATTCTGCTTGCCGGCGCTCCAACTCCATCTGATAAAGCCTGGCGCGAAGGATTCTGAAAGCCTTCTCCTTGTTCTGCAGCTGGCTTTTCTCGTCCTGGCAGGTGACAACGAGCCCTGTCGGCATATGGGTCAGCCGTACTGCGGAATCGGTGGTGTTGACCGACTGCCCGCCGGGGCCTGTAGATCTGTACACATCGACCTTGACGTCGTTCATGTCAAGCTCGGCCTCGACCTCATCCACCTCTGGAAGCACTGCCACCGTGGCGGTAGAGGTGTGGACCCGGCCTTGAGACTCGGTCTTCGGAACTCGCTGAACCCGATGGACTCCAGCCTCGAACTTGAACTTCGAAAAGGCTCCCTTGCCCTTAACTGAGATGGTGATCTTGTCATAGCCACCGGACTCCGAGTTCGAGGACTCCATGACCTCTACCTTGAGGCGATGTTTCTCGGCATACTTCTCGTACATCCGGAGCAAATCGCCTGCCCAGATCGAGGCCTCGTCTCCTCCGACGCCGGACCTGATCTCAACGAGGACATCCTTGGTGTCATTGGGGTCGGTGGGTATGAGTGCGACCTTTATGCGCTTCTCGAGCTTGCCGATCTCGCGAGTGAGCTCCTTCGCCATCTGTGCCATGTCCGGGTCGGCCGACATCTGTCGGGCCTCGACCAGGTCAGCGTTGGCGGCCTTCCAGCGGCGAATGTCGATCACGACGTCTTTCAGATCTGAGTGTCTCTTGCCGTATTCGGCGACCAGCGACGGATCAGACAGGACCTCAGGGTCGCCAAGGGAGGCCTCGACCTCGACAAATGCCGCCTCGATCTCGTCGAGCCTCTTCGCGAGCGAATCGTCCATCAGGAGTCGAGTTCCGTTGAGGCACTCAGAACAACGGCGCGTGCCGCCAGAGCCACCTCAGGTATTGATCCCCTATCGGCGACCTCGGCGAAGGTCTCATCATCGAGTGCGACCACCAGGCTGGAAATGGCGACTTCGATCTGAGATTCGTCAGGAACCTTGGTAGTCAGCTTCTGGAGCCACATCCCCGGAATTGCCAATAGACGAGCCAGTTGACCGCTGCTCCGCAGGCCGGAGAATCTCAGAAGCTCGTACGAGGCCCCGGCTATCAACGGGATTCCGAGCAAGCGGGATGCGACGAGGAAAACAATTCCGTGCCGGCCCAACAACGAAAACAGAACTATCGAACCGAAAATCACTATCAACAAGAAACTCGTCCCACAACGAGGATGTTCGGGCGAATACCGTTTCACTGAATCGACCGTCAGCGGCTCACCCGCCTCGAATGCGTGGATCGACATGTGTTCGGCGCCGTGATACTCGAACACTCGAGATATCTCCTTGGAACGCCCGATTGCCCAGATGTATGCGACAAAGATCACAAGTCGCAGAACTCCCTCGATGACGCCGAACCAGACATCGGACTCGCCGGACACCAGGTTGGCTGCACCTGCGGGAAGGAGGATGAACAGTCCAGCGAAGATGGCCAGAGCGAATGCCATCGTCCAGCCGATTTCTGCCTTGCTCAATGGCTCCTCGTCCTCACCAGTCGCTTTTTGCGCCGACCAGGCGAGGGCGCGGAATCCCAGAGACAGCGATTCGACGAGTACGAACACACCGCGAACAAAGGGAATCCGGGCCCCAAGACTCCGGGTGGAGAGGCGCGGCAGGTCATCGCGTCGAGCAATAATTGTCTCGTCAGGTTGGCGGACCGCCACTGCCCACGCATTCGGCGCGCGCATCATCACACCTTCGATGACGGCCTGACCGCCAACGGTTTTTGCTGGATCTATGTGTTCACTCACGGTTGGGTGAGTGAATCACTCGGCTTCAGTGCCCTCGGCCTCGTCAGAGCTCGAGTCTGCTTTGGTGAAGGAAGTCTTGCCGTACCGCTTCTGGAAGCGCTCTACGCGACCACCGGTGTCGACGAGCTTCTGCTTGCCGGTGAAGAACGGGTGACACTCATTGCACAGCTCGACGTGCATGTCGCCAGGCTTTGTGCTCCTGGTCACAAACGTGTTACCGCAAGAACAGGTGACGTTCGTGTCTGCGTACGTGGGATGAATATCAGTCTTCATCGTTGCTCCTAATCAGGTCGTGCTCTTCGCCACTTCGGCGAGGAATTCTTCATTTGAGCTCGTGGTCTTGAGGCGGTCGATCAGAAGTTCGATCGCGGCCCCGGATTCCAGTGCGAGCAGGACTCTACGCAGTTTCCAAACCTGTTCGAGTTCCTTGCGGTCAAACAGCAACTCTTCCTTCCTTGTTCCCGATGCTTCGATGTCGATAGCGGGATAAATCCGCTTATCGGCGAGGCGTCGGTCAAGTCGAAGCTCCATGTTGCCGGTTCCCTTGAATTCCTCGAAGATCACTTCGTCCATCTTCGAGCCGGTTTCGACAAGAGCAGTGCCCATGATCGTCAGCGAACCGCCCTCCTCGATGTTCCGGGCGGCTCCGAAGAACCGCTTAGGTGGGTAGAGGGCCTGAGAGTCGACTCCACCAGACAGGATTCGCCCTGAGGCCGGAGTAGCCAGGTTGTGGGCCCGGGCCAGCCTGGTGATCGAGTCAAGGACGATGACAACGTCAGTGCCCGCTTCGACGAGGCGCTTGGCACGCTCTATCGCCAGATCCGAAACCTGGGTGTGCTCCTCAGCAGGACGATCGAACGTTGAGTAGATGACCTCGCCCTTCACGGAGCGTTGCATGTCGGTGACCTCTTCGGGACGTTCGTCCACGAGGACCACCATCAGGTAGCACTCCGGGTTGTTGGAGATGATCGACTGCGCGATCTCTTGAAGGACCGTGGTTTTTCCCGCTTTCGGTGGCGAAACAATCAGCCCTCTTTGACCCTTACCTATTGGCGCGATGAGGTCGATTATCCGGGTGAGGATGTTCTTGGGTTTACCGACTACCTCAAGACGCAGACGCTCATCGGGGAAGAGCGGCGTGAGCGACTCGAACTTGGGGCGTTTCATCGCTTCGTCGGGAGAGACCCCGTTGACTTTTTCGATGCGGACAACGGCAGGGAACTTCTCTTTGGAACGTGGGGGCCGAATCGGCCCGGACACGATGTCACCTTTGCGGAGCCGGAATCGGCGAACCTGGTTGGCGGCGACATACACATCGTTGTCTCCGGGCAAATATCCGTTCACCCTCAGGAATCCATAGCCCTCGGGGAGGATGTCCAGAAGACCTTCGCGAATTTCGAGATCGCCTTCTGGAATGTACTCGTCGTCACGACCGCCGCCCCGACCTCGTCGGTTGCGCTGGCGGCGATTGTTCTGACCACCCTGCTGGTCGCGCTGTGAGTTGCGGTCTCCGTTGTTCGACGATCTGTCGTCATCATCGGAGTCTGACGCCGCAGAGCTGTCATCGGTCCCGGTATCGTCACGATCCGTCTTGTCGGTCCGCGGCGTTGCCTGGGGAAGATCGACGGCATCGGTCGGCTCGCCATCGACAACCTGACCGGCATCCATAAGGGCCGTGATCAGCTTCGATTTCTGGAGACCGTCAGTCTCGATACCTACTGCCGAGGCGATTTGCCTCAGCTCATCTATTGGTTTGCCCTGGAGTTGAGCTCGTGTGGTCATTGGATCCTTCGCGATTAGTCCCGCTGGGAGAATCGGACCGGGATTCCCCTTTGTACCAAAAAGGCATGCCTTTTGAGGGGCTGGGTGTGGAATGCTCCCGACGTCCCGTGGCGTCGTTAACCATCACATCGTAGCTTCTTCGCACAATTGCGCAAAGCTATCGACACAAGTTGTGCTCAGGCTCGTCCTGCGCAGGTCACAACAGTTCGGCGAGCTCGGTGAAGTTCGAACCGATCTCAACTTGATGCTCCGGCAAATTCAGAGCCATGTCGGCCCAGCCAGGAACCTCTGGGGCGAACCCGACAGCCTCCTCGATTGTCACGCCAAACTTGGCCGGATGCGCTGTCGACACCACCACGTGCGGGATCCCCTCGTCCATGGTCGACTTGGCCACGGCCCATGCTGCGGCCGTATGGGGATCAATCAAGTAACCGTGCGTTTCGAATACTTCTTTGATGGTCTGCAGGATCGTCGTGTCGTCGGCCCAGCCGGCGTTGAAGTCGACCGCGAAATCGGCCGGCGAATGGTCGCTCAAGTAGCGCTCCAGGTTTGACGGGACCTGTATGTCCATGGCCGGCGCCAGTGTGGCGATCGGGGCATCGGACTTGACCACACCGTTCTGGAACAGTTCGTAAAGGGTGCGATTGGAGTTTGTGGCAATAGTGATCCGCCGGATCTGCGCGCCCAACTGCACTGCCAACCGGGCGGAAAATGCGTTCCCGAAATTTCCGGTCGGAATGATGACGTCGAACGGTCCGTCGATCCGGGCCGCCAGTGACAGGTAGTAACCCGCCTGGGCCGCCAGCCGACCCCAGTTGATCGAGTTGGCTGACGCCAGTCCAGGTTGAGAAGTGAAGGCCTCCTTCACCAACCGCTGGCAGTCATCGAAGGTCCCCGCGACTCCGACGACTGAGACATTGGGAGCCCCGACCGTCGTCATCTGCCGGCGTTGGAAGTCCGACACCAAACCGATCGGGTAAAGCACGACGATTCGCACCGATTCAAGGCCCCGAAACGCCTCTATCGCCGCAGACCCGGTGTCGCCAGAAGTTGCAACCAAAATTGTCCTGGTCTCCGCTCGCCCAGCAAGGAACCGATCGAACAATCTTGCAAGTACCTGAAGGGCGTGGTCTTTGAACGAAAGGGTCGGCCCCCAGAACATCTCCATTACGTGAAAGGGGCCGATCTCACGGATGGGCGCCACATCTTCGTGGTGAAAACGAGAGAAGGCGTCCCTAACCAAACCGTGGGCTGCCGTCGCCCCGAACGCCTCCAAAGCCGCGGCCACGTAGTCGGCATGCCGGGCTCCGACAGGGGGATTGCAATACTCCGGGACCATCGCTGGTAGATAAAGACCGCCGTCGGGGGCGGCACCCTCCAATACGACGTCTTCGAACGTGCGTGGCTCCGAGAAGCCACGTGTAGACATGTAGTTCATTCGGTGTCGAGGACCCTTATGGTCGCTGCCACGCTCAGCACAGATTCGAGGGCGGCGACCTTTTCGATGGCGCCTCGTTGATGGCGCTCGGGAGCGACGTGAGTCACGACAACAAGGCTCGCCTCCTCTCCGGCTCCGTCCTGCCACACCGACTTGATCGACACGTTCGCCGCCCCAAACGCTCCGGCGACCGCTGCCAGGACACCGGGCCGATCGACGACGTTCATCCGCACGTACCACTGCGACGGGACGTCTTCGATATTCCCCGACGGTGACTCTGAGAACCTGATGCGCGGGGTTACCTGGCTGTCGGCGAGAAATTCCCGAGACGCCGTGATCACGTCACCCAATACTGCGGTCGCCGTGGGCTGCCCGCCAGCGCCTGGTCCCGAAAAGAGCAGCTTCCCGAGGTTTGGCCCTTCAACAAAGATTGCATTCGATGCTCCCCGCACCGAAGCCAATTGGTGTGAGAAGGGAATCAGGCATGGATGGACGCGGGCCACATGGCCTCCCCCACTGGCGTCGGCGATGGCTAGGAGCTTGATCGTGTAACCCAGGTCGGCTGCCATTTCGACGTCGACCTGCTCGATGTTCTCGATGCCCTCGTAGAAGACGTCATCGATGCCGACCCAAACCCCAAATGCCAGCCCGGCCAGCAGGGCCGCCTTGGCAGCCGAGTCCTGGCCGGACACGTCAGCGGTGGGATCTGGCTCGGCATATCCGAGCACCTGGGCCTCCTCGAGAACCTCGGCGTAGGGCCGACCTTCTTCCGCCATGGCGGTCAGGATGTAGTTGGTGGTTCCGTTGACGATCCCCGTCACCCGATCGATCCTCTCACCCGCAAGCGACTCGGACAATGGGCGGATGATGGGTATTGCCCCACCAACCGCCGCTTCGAAAAGCAGTGAGACGCCGCGATCGGCGGCCAGCGCGATGAGTTCCTGCCCGTGATGCGCCATGAGTTCCTTGTTAGCCGTCACGACCGGCTTGCCGGCTTCCAGCGCCCGGGTCAGCAGGGCCCTGGCCGGTTCGATTCCTCCCAACAACTCGACCACCAAATCGACACGAGGGTTGTCTACAACCTCCTCGAGAGCATCTGTGGCGTACTCATTGGGGAATGTCCTCTCCTTGACCAGATCCCGGACCCCAACCGCCACCAATTCGATGTCGACCCCGGACTTGGCGTGGATGGCTTCGGCATCGGACAGCATCTGGCGCGCCAGGCTTCCGCCGACGATGCCACCCCCGAGTAATCCAATGCCAACACGCATCGGAGCAGATTAGGTAACACTGCACAATGCCCAAATCGGCCCGGCCGGCATATGGACGAGGTCGCGGCAAACCAAAGGTTCCGGCGTCCGAAGCCTTAGAAGGGCTAGACCATCCGCCCCATATACAATCGACCTCTCCAGCCCCCGGCCCTCGCCCTCGTGGGATTGGTTGGAAAGTCGAGAAAGCAAACTTCCACACAGGCTTTCGCCGTCACCAGATTGGTGGCTGAACGTGTTTGGCCCAAAACCGGAACGCCTTTCTCAGACCAGGGAAAATTCGGCTCTAAGGATTCTTAGAGAACACTTGATTTTTGTCACCGATTGTCGTCGTTTGTCATTCTCTGAGCCTGTTTTTTTGTTGAGTAGGTTCCACCATTTTCTCCAGTGGAGGCCGCTGGCGGGATTGTCAGAACCCCGGTTTCGGTCTAGGACGTCCCTGCCGAAGTCACTGAGTAGCTGACGAGGGTCGCCGGGGTCTTGGACTTAGGCTATCGGTATGATTCCGCCCTGGACTGATCCCCGTAGCTGGACGCCCCAGAAAGCTACGTACACATCGTCCATACGTTCGTGCAGGAGGGTGTAAACGACGTTGATGATCGCGTCAGCCAGATCCTTCGTCTGGACCGGCCCAGTGGTTGGGGCCAAAATCCGGTCTCCTTGCCTGGTCAGATGTTCAAGCTCGGCCCTAGCGAACGGATGGGGCGTCGCCCAAGTGCCCTGACGGGGAAAAAGGTCCAAACGCAAAAACTTCAGGTCGGTAACAAACTCCACGATCCCCGGGGGAACAACCGGGATGGTTACCTTCGCCGGTGTCGAGGCGCCCACAGCGCGCTGCAATCGTTGAATGTCTCGTTCAGTAGTCATTCTGGATCGCCCAAACCAAGAAGCTCACGGATCTCGGCTACGCCAACGTCAGGTCCTCGCCACGGCGGAACTTCAAGGACCACTTCAACAACAGCCTCGCAGCAGCAAGCCTCGTACTCGCAATAGATCAACTAGTCGCCGTTGCAGAGTTCGGCGATGCTGTGTATCCCGGCTTGGAGCACCTTGCCTCCATCCATCGCGGCGGCGGCAAGCCCTCGAATATTGTGATCAACGGCGAGGGCGGGCTGTAAGGTAAGACGGAAATGGCGTTGACAAGGGTTGTCCTATCCCAGGAGTCTTCGCGATCGGAGATCGAGTGAGTGTGCTCAGTCCACGCGCGTCGAAAGAGTTACGACTCGAGAAGCTTGATGGAGGCTGGTCCGCGCGGCTCCAGTACGGACTAATTCGAATGTATGGGCTTGCTAGCAGCGTGGTTGGCTACCGGGGAGCTCAAAGGTATACCTGGCTCCTAAGCCGCCTTTTCAACCCCGAGAATCGGGCGGTCGTGCGACACAGCCACGGCCGCGTCTCCGTCTTTCTGAATGACGGCTACTGGATCCGCTTGCTCTTCCCGAGATATGTATATGAGCCAGATATTGCGAACGTTCTGCCTGGCCTACTGAGGGACGGAGGATTCTTCTTAGATGGTGGGGCCAACTTGGGATATTGGAGTCTCAGGGCAAAACAGCTCGTCAACGCGAGCGGAGTAGTGGTTGCGATCGAACCTTCGGAGAGGAGTTTCAACAGGCTGATACAAAACATTGAGGTCAACAGGGCAGATATCCATTGTCTTCGCGCAGCATTGTTCAACGACGACGATTTGAGCCTGAATCTCGTAACGCATCCGCTGCGACACGGTGGTGACAGCGTGACGGACGATCGATCTTTAGGACCTCTCGAAGAATATGGGCGTGAGGAGGTAACGTCGATAACGGTAGACACCGTTGTCCGGAGATTCGCTTCGACCACTGAGGGCAACCCAATTATCAAACTCGACGTCGAGGGGTCTGAAATCCAGTCCCTCGACGGAGCACGAGAAGCTATCGATGGTGGCGCAATCGTTCTGTACGAAGATCATTCAAGCGATTTGTCGTGCCGTGTCACGAATTACGTCCTCAATGAACTCGAGATGAGCGCTTTTGCCCTGCAGGAAGCTGGCCCTCCTGTCCCTCTGGAATCTGCAGGTCAACTTCGACAACTTAAGCTCAAAGCCCGCCGGAACTTCAACGTTCTAGCCCACAGCCGGAACTTAGCCCTTGCAGTCGACAACCTTGTGACTTCGGCAGAGCGATGACACCAGCGCTGGCATGGCGCCGTCGGGATCGGCCAGAACACTATTGATATCTCGGTTGACATCAGAATTCGCCGTCTAAGTTGTCCTGGGCCTAGTCGGGTGGTCCAAAGGCCAGTCCGCCGGCGCAAAAGATCTCCTCGAGGTGAGGGGGCCGAATACTCGTCGGTGCGGTGCTTCTAGGGGTTTCGACCCCACATGGGTGTCGGTCGAGCACGGCGATATCGACATTGCGATCAGGGGCCGGTATCCGGATAACCCTCTCGCCATAAACGGGGCCCAACAGGACAGAACGCGAACCGCATCGCAGCAACGATGCGTGAGCTCGAGGCGCAGAAAGTAGCTGGGAGTGAGTGAGCGCATCGGGGACCATTCAGTTGAGACCTTCTCTCTACTGCCGTTTGCTCATAGTTGATGAGCTGGAAACCCAGCTGCACACTCTGCTCGCGAGCTTGCTCTGGACAGCTTTCCAGCATGACCGATCGGATATTCGGTTCCTCTACTTGACCCACGACCTCTCGTTCGCTCTCTCGAGAACAAATGCCGAGTTCGTTCTTGCAAGCCCTATACAGAAAGCCCAAGGTGACATGCTCGCCCTGGCATGCATACCGAAACGCCCAGACCGAACAGGTTTTCACCAATCGAAGCTCGGTCGAGCCACCACACCTCCAACAAACAAACCGGCTGATCAAGCCGAAACCCCAAACCGACAACTAACGCGACGCTTTCACCTTGAAAGCCCTCGAGCGCAAACAGCTAAGAACCGAGGTCCGACAACGAACTCAAGCTCTTCGTCGACGGCTATATCCGGGAATTGGATCCAGGCGACCACCCGATTCTTCTCCAGATGGCGATAGATGTTGCGGACAAAGCCTGGAGGCTAACTGGGCTCAACGCTGGGAAGCCGAAGGCTACTCAGGACCAGAGAACCTAAGCGAGTTGGCGTCGCGAGCCGGTTGGATTCTTCATCTTGCGTCAGAGGACCGGAAAGGAGCGGCCGTAGTTAGTAAACTGCCCGACCCGTCGATACTCTCCGACGACCTCTGGAACCCTTACTGCCGCCTGGCCTTCCATTTCGGGGCAACCGAGGAATCTTTTGTCCCGCTCGAAGACGCCGACGCACCGACACGGATGAAAGCCCTTCTATTCCTAATCAATCAACGTTTCCAATCGGTCGAGGATGCCGCGGCGCTCCTCGAGTCCCTAGCTGAGAAAAGGGAGATCGAGGCGGAAGAAATCTACAACTGGGTAAGCCCTGAGGTGGTCCGCAAAGAACTCGACGGGGCCTTCTCCCGTAATGCCGAACGGATGACTACCCACACCAGCCGAGAGTTAGACCGAAGCCTCAAGAGGTACTGGCAACTCTGGGACAGGATCCGTAACACCCAGCCGACCTCCAGTTCCCCCGCACACTCCGTCCAACAAGAAGAGCCGCGATCCAAGACGCCGATCATCTCCCATCCACCCAAATCCGAAATCTCCGAGCAAATCAATGAAATGGCAACGCGAGCGTCCACTGGCGACAAACCACTGGACCTGAAACTGTTCGAGAGCCTTTTGGACCAGATCCTGGATTCCGGCAGGACCTGAATACCACAACGTCGACCCTGTCGAACTCACTCGTCTGCGCCTGACACGCTTTGCAGCGGACCATGTCGCTGGGTTGTATTCGGCCGGGCATTTCGCCCTCCCCAGTATCGTCGTAAGTGAGAACTCTCGGCTCCACGATACGCTCTCCTCCGTCCGAGCTCCTGGCACCCGGAACGGCAGCGCTCAGAACCCGGCGAGCGTGAGTCACATGCTGGCCTTGGACGAAGCCGAGGAGGCCGTTGCGTGGTCAACGACTCGTTGTCGCCCAAAGGGCTGATGCACTTCGGTTGGCTTCACGGTGCTCGTGGTCCGGCTCATTTACCCGATTAGGAGGTCGTTGCCTGGTCCGCGTCGCCGATGCCTAGTTGGTGATGGATGACAGGACGATCGGGTTCCGTCGTGTTCCCATAAACGCCTCAGTCGGGGTCGTGAGTCCAGTGGCGCCGTCGCCGTTTCGTCTTAGACCCACAACCGGACCGTCCGCCTGGATAGTTCGTACCTTCTGGCGGACTGTTATGAGATTGGACTGGTTTCCCGAACATGGAAAGGGCGAGGAAACATGGAAAACAGTCGAACTCGGGTCCCCTGCGGTCCTGGACCCGTTCCCGACCGCTTAGGCCCAGTGGTGAGGATCGAATCCGAAACATCCCGCCGATAAGTACGTCAATCAATCCACCCACCTCACAACTCCCGCTGCCAACACGGCGGCCAGAAAAGCGACGACCGCGGACCCGAAAGCACAGCTCAGCCTGCGTAATCGCCAGGAGCCGAGTCGAACCCCTCTTAAGCAGTCCCATGTTGCAGAAGCAGTAGGTCTCACCCTCGTACCTACTGGGCCCAATCGCATCACTTTCTTCGATTGCCCCTCCAACACACGGGCCTTTGGCGGTCACTTATTCCTCCTCGGCATTCTATTTCATCGGTCGAGCAGGATCACAATGTCTACCGTGAGCACCAGACAAAGATATGAAACGCCCGTTGACGTAGCGATCCAGGGAGGCAACTGGTGAATACAGCATATGGACTCAAGACACGGACCCGGCTCGAACCGGCCGAGGCCGAAACCAGAGTGCGTGAGCTCCTGACAACGGAGGGATTCGGGATCCTGACAGAGATCGATGTGGCCGCCACCCTGAAAGAGAAGCTAGGGGTGACGCGAAGCAGCTATCGCATTCTGGGAGCGTGCAATCCCCAACTGGCCAATAATGCTCTCGAAGTCGAAAGCGATGTGGGGCTTCTCCTCCCATGCAACGTCGTCATCTACCAGGACGGTAACGAAACAGTGGTAGCGGCACTAGACCCGGCCACGATGGTCTCTCTGACCGACAATCCGGCCCTGGCTGTCGTAGCCGACGATGCTCGGAGCCGTCTGGGACGGGTGATCGATGCGATATCAGAAGAGGATGCCAATGAGCTTCCGGGCGGATTCGAAAGCTGGCAACCCCAACCATGAACGGATTCGTAACCTGACCACCGACCAGCGTAAAGCGTTGATGGCGAAAGATCATCTGTCTGGTCGAGTCTGACAAACGTCGAGGACGCCAACACCGTACACCCGGGAAACTCACTACCTGGTAGCTTGTGATCCACATAGTCAGCGAACACATTTGACAGTCCAAGTTTGAGCGAATATCAACAGATTAGGGTTAAAAATGCGCCTTCTTCACATCGTTGCAACGCCACGAGGGCTCGCGTCGAACACCGCCCGTGTTTCCAGCGTCTTCTTGGAAGCACTCCAGGACAAGCGTGACGACGTGACGGTTGAAACCCTGGACTTGTTCAGCGCGGATCTTCCCGCGGTAGCCGGCACGAATATTGAGTCGAAATATAAGCTTATGACCGGGCAGGCCTTGGATGAGGCCGCGTCGAGGTCATGGCGCCAGATCGAGTCCACCATCGAGAAGTTCTTGGCCGCAGACATCTACCTATTGACGACTCCAATGTGGAACTTCGGGATTCCATACGCTCTCAAGTACTACATCGACGCCATCGTGCAACCGGGCTACTTATTCAAGTACGACGAAAATGGAGCCCCCATAGGACTCGTCGAAGGAAGGAAGATGGTCTGTGTAACATCGCGAGGCGGTGACTACTCCAGTGGGCCGCTTCAGGCCTACGACTTCGTCGAGAACTACTTGCGCACCATCTTCGGGTTCGTCGGGATCACCGATATGAGCTTCTTCAATGTCCAACCAATGGATATCTCTGTGGAGACGCGCGCTGCCGCTCACAAGAGTGCGATCAGCGAGGTCAGGGATTATGTGGCGAAGACCGACTGGGGATCCGCCGCAGCCGCACCAACCAACCTGGGCATTGAAGGATTAAAGCCCGCCCCGTTGCCT
>JBGSYD010000016.1:0-58456 GCA_041751055.1 Acidimicrobiia bacterium
CCGCTTCTCCCGGGAGGTCACCGCAGGCGGTCTCAACCTGACCCTGCTCGGTTTGGGGCGAAATGGCCATCTCGGTCTCAACGAGCCCGGGTCAACGCGCCACTCGATCACGAGGAAGGTCGACCTGGCGGTGGCAACCAGAGAAGGCCTTACTCGATACGGTGCACGCTCCGACACCTCCTGGGGTCTCACTTTGGGGCTGTCGGAGCTGTTGGAGTCTGAAGACATCTGGTTGCTGGTCAGGGGAGAGCACAAAGCAGAGATCCTCGCCGGGACCCTGAAAGATCCAATCGGGGCATCACTACCGGCTACGTACCTGAGGGAAGCCCCCAATGTTGTGGTGTGGGCGGACGAAGCGGCAGCCTCACTGCTTTGAGGTTTACCCGCCAAGGCCAGGTGGGTCAAACGCGAGAAATCGGGACGGGTTGACAACCAGCATCGTCTCGACGCCGGCATCGTCGATGCCGTGACGACCGAGGATTCGCGGAAAGTCCGACTTCAGCCATGCCAGACCTGGTCTGCCTCCAAGGGTCGACCACAAGGAGCGTCGCGCGCCGTCGGTTCCCAAGAGGATCTGATGCCCAAACCCGGCCTGCCACATCGCAGATATCAGTTCCGCCGTGTCTGTGTTGCTCTCCAGGTGTTGTCGGAGTGACTGGTCATATTCGACACGTGCGCCCGTGGAAAGGATCTCACGGTGATAGCCGGCGTCGGGTTTCTTGTCCGTGTGCGAAAGAAGGATCCTGTCGGCGGGGACCCCGGCCGAGGTCAGCATCCGTATCTGCTCGATCGCGCCTTGACCCTGCTCGCAATGCGTGATGACAGGAGCCCTCGTGCGGGAATGAACCATCGCGGCGGCCTCAAACAATTTGCCCTCCCACGGTGTCGCCAAGGCTCCTGACATGGCCACTTTCATGATCCCGGCACGAGCCGGAACCCCGTCGGCGCTGTCGATGATCTCCGCTGTAAACCTATCTGCGAGCAGTTCTGCCGGGTCGTCGGCCCATTCCACTCCCTCGTAATACTTCCTGGTATGCATCCCGGTCGCGGCGATCACATGGATCCCGGACCGACTGGACACATCTACCAGACGCCTCACATCGCGGCCGGAGCCAGCTGGCATGGCGTCGATCACTGCCCCAACACCGGCCTTGGCGCACGCCTCGAGTTCGGCAACCGCATCATCGACCGACGGCAGGTGAATGTTGGGCCATTGGCGGGACACCGTCGGGCTGTCGATTATGAGATGCTCGTGGGCGTAGGTGGCGCCGAGCTCCTCGGGTGCCACATCTCCAAGGACCGTTCGGACGATCACGTGAGCTCGAGAACCGCTCCGTCGGAGCGCAGCTGCTTGCGTATTGCTTCGGCATCGACACTCCGCACCTCGCCGTCCCTGGAGGCTGCAAGTGCTCCAGCCGCTCCTGCCGCGTGGCCCATGGCCATACATTGGGCCATCGAGCGTATCGAAGCCTGGGCGTCGTGGGTCGCAGAGAAGCAGCGACCGGCGACGAGGACATTGGAAGCGTCTCTCGGTATCAGCGTGGTCAGCGGGATCCCAACCGCTTTACCATCTGGTAGATATTCCCATGTGGTGCCGGTTCCCATGCCCCCGTGATGGTCCTCGATAGGCGCCCCACACAACCCGATCTGATCATCGAATTGCTTCGCCTGTAACACGTCACCGCGGCTGATCCGGTAGTCGCCATAAACCCTCCGGGTCTCCCGCAGCCCGATCTGGGTTGATAACGCCACCAGTGAGGCCTTGTGATATCCGGGTACCTTGTCGATGAGGAATCGGGCGTACTCGAGAGCCTGCCGACGCCCTTCGATTTCGGCGGCCGTGAGCACAGCGGGATCGGTTGCGTTACGGAATTTACCGTCCGTGTCGGGCCTTACCTGGTCGATACGGGTCATAACAGTGGCGGTCATCCCGTCGATGGGGGTGATGTGGTCGCTGCCTTCGCGCCTGGGTAGGTCGTATTCACCCGATTCGGCCGCGTCGCCCATCAGCTCATGGAGTCGATCCTTGGACATCGACGTACGGGCGTCATGGTCGACATTGACCATTCGAAATGTCGTGGTCAGGGTTTGAGCGGGGTCGATGTCTCCTGCGAGCTCGTAGCCGATGCCGGCGTAATGACATAGATCAGCGTCTCCAGAGCAGTCGATAACGACCTTGCCAGAAACCTTCTGCAATCCGGCCTTTGTGGCTACGACCAGTTCGGTTATCCGACCGTCGACCATGGTGGCGTCCTGCAGAAACGAATGGAGCCAGATTTCGACGCCGGCTTCTTGTGCGAGTTGCTCCCACACCACCTTGAGATGCTCGGCGAAGTACGTGACGCCGGTCCCGGCGCCATACGTGTTGGGCCTCTCGACGACCTTGCCCAACTTTCGAAGACCCACGATCACGTCGTCCCCGATACCGCCGACGACCTTTTGGGCCTGCTCGCCGGGCGTGTAGAAGCCGTAAAAGGTGTCCAACACTGCGGTCGAGTTCCCACCGAGAAACGGGAGTTTCTCGATGAGCAACGTTCGAGCGCCTGACCGGGCGGCGGCAATCGCCGCCGGTGAGCCGGCTGAGCCCGACCCGATGACGATCACGTCATAGTTCACGAACTATCCATAAGGCCGGGCCTTGAGGCAGAGTTCAATGGCAGTAAGGCTGGAGCACGTCCCGGGCGATGAGGAATCCTCGTTTTACTAGCTCGTCATTGGCTTCAAAATCTCGATCCTCGTGCTCGATGATGATTGGCCCGTCATAACCGGCCCGGTAGAGGGCGGAGAAAACCACGCCCCAGTCGACATGACCCAGACCGGGGAGACGGGGGATCTGCCAGCCGATGCCCGACGAAAGCGTTCCATTTTCGTAGAGACCGTCGTAGTCGACCATCACATCCTTGGCCTGGAAGTGATAGAAGCGCTCGCCAAATTCGAGGATGGCGCTCTCGATATCAATCATCAACCAGATGAGATGCGACGGGTCGAAGTTGAGACCGACGGTTTCTCCAAATTCTTCGAACATGCGACGCCAGATCTTCGGGTTGTACGCAAGATTGTGCCCGGACGGCCACTCGTCTTTGGAGAAGATCATCGGGCAGTTCTCGATCGCAATCTTCACCCCAGCTTCCTTGGCTGCCGAGATGATCTCCGGCCAGACCTTCGCCGCCTCCTCCCAGTTCTCGTCCTGGGTCTTGGCTCGGTCCGCTCCGATGAAGGTATTGACGACCGGGACCTTCATCTTGCCGGCCGCCGCAATGACCTTTTTGAGGTGGTCGATGACCATCCGTTGATGCTCGGGGTCTGGATGCAGGGGGTTGGGGTAGTAACCGAGCCCGGAGATCTCGATGCCCCGTTCTGCGATGCTCCCGGCTATCTCCGAAGCCTGGGTGGCGGTCAGGCCGTCGACATCGATGTGGCTGGTCCCCGCGTAGCGACGGGTATCACCACCGGACGCCGGCCAACACGCGATTTCGATCGTCGCGAAGCCGTTGGATGCCGTCCAATCGGCTACCTCGTCCAAGGGGGTCTCAGGGAATGGGGCGGTCAAAAGCCCTAACTTCATATGCCTCTCCTATCTCTTGACATCGGTCCACTGCTGGTTCTCGTGACTTCGGGCGACGGCGTCGGTAACCGCAACTGCATCGTGCCCGTCGGCGAAAGTGGGGTAAGTCGGTTGTAAGGCGGGGCCTCCCGAATCGATGTCGTGGTAGACCTGCCCGAACAGGCCCCGGAAGGTGTCGGGGAATCCTTCGACATGCCCACCCGGGTAGGCCATGGTCCTTGCCGCTTCCGGAGCAGACATCGCCGGATCACGGTACAGAACCTCGTTGGGCCGCCCGCGGTGACCGATCTGGAGTTGGTCCGGGTGCTGTGAATACCACGAGATCGATCCCTCGCGACCTGCGACTTCGTAGCGGACGGAGTTCTTCTCACCTGCGGAGACCTGCGAAACGGTCACCGCGCCGCGGGCGCCACCGTCGAACCGGAGCAGAATCCCGGCAGCATCGTCAGTAGTCATGTTCTCCTCGATGAGATCGACATATTCTTCGACCCGGGCAAAGGACTCGACAGGCCCGCGTGGGTGGCGACGGACCGGGACCAGCGTATGGAGGTCGGCCATCACTGAAGTGACATTCTGACCGGATATGAACCGCGTCAGGTCGAGCCAATGTGACCCTATGTCGGCGACGGCCCTGAGGTTGCCGCCCTCTTTCGGCTGGAGTCTCCAGTTCCAGTCGGTGTCCTTGAGCAGCCAATCCTGGTGGTACGAACCGGTGACCAGGATCGGCTCACCGATGTCTCCGGCGGCCACCATGGCCATGGCCTGATGGTTGAGCGGATAAAACCGGATATTGAAACAAACGGCATTTACAAGCCGGGCAGCTGTGGCGCCAGCCACAAGATCTGCGGTGTCCGCTGCGGAAAGAGCCAACGGCTTTTCGCAAACAACGTGTTTGCCGGCCTCGATGATCAGCCGGGCTTGGTCGGCGTGGGCGTAGTTCGGACTGGTCACATGCACGACGTCGATCGAGTCGTCGGCCACCATTGCTTCGAGTGAGTCGTAAACCTTGGGGAGACCGGCGCTATCGGCCTTCACCCGGGCCCGTTCGGGGCTGGAGCCGACCACTCCTGCCACATCTATCCCGAGTCTGCGCAAAGCCTCGACATGAGCAACACCGATGAATCCGACCCCAACAACACCGGCGCGTATATCCGCAAAAGCCATTAGCCCTCCATTACTGCGAGACACCAGTTACCCGGGCGTACACCCACGACAACACCAGCACGATCGCTCCATAGACGATTTGCTGGACTGCCTGCCCAACCTGAAGGAATGTCAACATCGACCCCAGGACCGAGAGGATGAGGGCTCCCATTATGGTCCCCGAATACGTGCCAACTCCACCGAAAATCGACGTGCCGCCGATGACTGCCGTGGCGACCGAAGGCAGGAGAAGGCCCGATGCCAGGGCCAGGTCAACGGCCCCGGTTCTTCCTCCGAGCAGGATCCCGGCGACGGCCGCCAGAAGACCTGCGATCGTGTAGACCGCAATCTGGACCTGCCAAATCCGGACTCCGCTGAGTCTGACTGCAATTGGATTATCACCGATGGCGTAGAGAAGTCGGCCAAACCCGGTCCTTCGCAGCATGAGCAGAATGGCTCCGCCAAAAACGGCCCAAACCACAGCTGCGTATGGGACTCCGCCCCAAAATGTGCTCGCTCCCAACCGTCGGATCAATGGAGCCGGAGTCGTTGAACCTTGTAGCCAACCCTGGGCCCACGCCGTAAACAACCCGAGGAGGATCGCCGCCATTGCCAAGGTCATGATCAGTGGGTTGACCCGGAAAACGCCCACTCCGATGCCATTGGCTGCTCCTGCAAGGACGCCAACTGCGAGCCCGAGCAGAATCGCGGTGGCAGCACCCTCTGGCGATTGGTTGCCGGCAACGTAGGCGGCGCCGGTTGCAATCATGGCGACGGACAAGTCGATACCTCCGGTCAGCATGAGGATTGTCTGGGCTCCTCCAAGAAGGCCCAGCGGTACCGCGATCAGGACCGTGTTCCTGAATCCAGCCACGCTCAGGAAGTTCGGCTCGATCGCTACCGTTATAGCCACGAGAACGACCAGAACCGCGCTGAGCACGATGAGCGGACGCTCCTGCATCATCGTGGCGAATCTGGATCGAGGCGCGACATCCATCGTTTTCATTCCTGACGCCTCCTCCTCAGCTCCAGGAGCCCGCCGATCATCATGACCACGGCTATCAGGGCACCCTGAATGACTTGGGCTGTGTTCTGGTCGACTCCGATGACAACCAGGATCGGGTTCAGGAAGATGATGATTACGGCTGCCGCCACCGCTCCGACTATCGATCCGACTCCCCCGGTGAGAGCGATTCCGCCGATCACAATTGCGGCAACGCTGTTCAGCGTGGCGTTGGCACCGACACTGAATCTGGGGTCACCGCTGCCGGTGAGAGCGATAGTTGCCAGCCCTGCCAAGCCGGACATCGCCCCCCCTACGGCGTAGGCCTTGATCTTGGCGCGGCCGGTGTCCACACCGGAAAGATAAGAAGCGTTCAAATCACTACCAGACGCGTAAAGGGACAATCCTGACCTGGTTCTGCGCATGAACCAGGCAACTATCAGAGTGGGGATGATCATCATCGCCAGTGGCGGCCAGAAGTTGGATCCTGTCCCCGACGCAGCACCGGTAAAGACCCAACGGAATCCGGGCGCGGTTGAGCCTCCCGGGCCAGGGAGTACCAACAAGGCAATACCGGCATAAATGAAGCTCGTCGCCAGTGTGACAACGATGTCAGGCACCTTGGAGACATTTATGATCCAGCCCACCAATCCGTTGAGGATGGCGAGCCCGACCATTACCGACAGGCCTATCACTATGGCCATACCGAGCGAGCGTCCATCCATATAAACGGCGGCGGTGCTGTTGGCGAGAACCATCATCGCCCCAACGGAGAGGTCGATGCCTCCGGCAATGACGATCACAGCTTGGCCGATTGCGAGATAGGCAAGGGGAAGGCTGTTCTTCGTGATCGATGTGATCTGGAACGTGCCAAATTTCGGGATCAAAGCGGCGTACCAGATCAGCAGGAGCAGGAGGAGAATCCACACGCCGACTGTCCAGCCATGACGGCGTCTCCACCGTTGCCAGTTCAGCGAACGGTCAGAGGCGGTCCTCTCTACAGATGCACTGGTCATATCGTCTCGACCAATCCATGCGACTTGGACAACAAGATCGCCTCGTTGGCCGTTGCGGCTTCCTGTTCGTGAACCACCCTGCCGTCGTAAAGGACGAGGACCCGGTCGCAAACGAGCGGGATCTCGGGGAGCTCACTGGTGTAGAGGAGGACGGCGGCGCCTTCATCGGCGATCTCCCGAAGCAAGGCGTAGATCTGGCGTTTGGTCTGGATGTCGATGCCCCTAGTGGGGTCGAAGCACAACAAGGTGTTGAAACCGGAGGTCAACCAGCGTCCCAATACGACCTTTTGCTGGTTCCCACCCGACAAGTGGCGGACCTGATTCTGTGCGCGGGTGTCGATCGCAAGCCGATCGACGGACCGCTGAACTCGCTCGTCTTCTCCTCTGGCGAGTGTGAACCACTGCCCGAACTCGGAATACAGCGGCACTGTCAGGTTCTCTTTGACGGGCCTTTTGGGGAGGAGTGCCAGTAATCGGTCGGAGGGCACCGACACGACACCGCGTGACACAGCATCGTACGGAGATCTCGCATTGAGCACCCGGCCATTGATCAGCACCTCACCCTGTTGGGGGCGGCGATCTCCGGAAAGGAGGTCGAAGAGGCGTTCCTGCCCCTGACCCTCGAGGGCAGCTATCCCCAGAATCTCTCCGGCGTGGAGCTGGAGCGATGCGCCGTTGACCTTGCCCTTCGAATGCAAGTTTCTCGCCTCCAGGACAACCGGGGCCTCGCTTGGCAATACCCTCGGGCTGGCGCTCTCTACCTGCCGTGTGGCCTCAGGTCCCAGCATGGCCTCCAGGAGCTCGTGTTCACCACCGTCCTTTGGGGCGAGCTGTGCCACAGCCGCACCATCGCGGAGAATGGTTGCTCGGTCACAAACTGCCAGGACTTCGGCTAACCGATGTGTGATGAATAGAACAGAGCGCCCTTGTTCTTTCCACATTTGCATGACATCAAAGACCTTTCCCGCCTGGTTGGCGGTGAGAGCGGCTGTGATCTCATCCAGAAGCAGAAGTTGAGGGTCATGGGCCAGGGCTCGCGCCAGGTCGAGCATGCGCAGTGTCTCGAGAGGGATCTCCTTGATGACCAGGTCAAAGTCGAGATCGATGTCGAGGCGTTCCAGCCAGCTGCGGACAGATCCGATGTTGACTCCGGTGAGTCGAAAGTTTTGCTCAACCGTGAGGTCGGGAATGAGCGAGGGGTCCTGGAACACCGTCGCGAGACCGGCGCGCAGAGCGTTTTCAGGGCGCTTCGGCTGAATCAAATCTCCATGTATGCGGATGGTGCCCGTGTCGGGTGCGAAAACACCGGAAAGGATTTTAACGAGCGTCGACTTACCGGCCCCGTTGGCGCCCAACAAGGCATGGATCTCTCCAGGTTTGACCACCAGGTCAGCAGAGCGAAGCGCAACAACCGCGCCAAAGCGTTTGGCGACTTGGTTGGCCTGTAGGAGCGGTGATGTTTCGATCATGTCGGGTGGCGATCCTGGTGCTGGGAGCCATGACGACTCCCAGCACCGAAGATCCTCGATCAGCTAGTGATCACTCTCCCGGGCCTTTGCAGGTGGTTACGTCCGCTGCGTCATAGTGGGTCCAGGGGTCGATGTCGACATATGTGCTCCAGAAGTCCTGCTGACTCTCGTCATACAGGTCCTGAAGCTCGCTTGTCTGGGTGTTGTCGAACACGGCTGGCGTTAGCGTCACAACCTTCTCCGGGCTACCGCCGGTCAAGGCCTCAATCGCGATAGAGGCACCAACAGCGCCGATAGCCGGCGGGTTGGTAACTGCGGCCCCTTCGAAGCCATCATTGAGCAGCAGGCCAACGAATCCGTTGTTGTCGGCGCCCACAACGGGAACCGGGTCAACGCCAGCGACAGCGAATTGCTCAACGACGGTCAGGTCGATACCTGAAGTCCATATACCGTCGACCTCTTGGGTTGTCAGGACATCGAGAGCCTGTTCGGCCGCCGGTGACAACTCCCAACCCGTGAAGGTCGAAGCAACAACCTCGATACCCGGGTAGTCGGCCAGTGCCTTCATGAAGCCCTCATGACGGTCGGTGTCGGCCGGTACCCCGTCGATGCCACGCATCTCCAGTACCTTGCCTTCGCCACCGAGCTGCTCGAACAGCCAACGAGCTCCGAGTTCGCCGTAGGCGACCTGGTCGTTGGTGGCGACGTAGGCACCCTCGGCGGTCACCGCTTGGTCGACAGCCACGACAACGATTCCTTGGCTTATGGCTTCCTCGATGGTGGCGTTCAGCGCCTCACGGTCGGTTGGGTTGAGAATGATCGCATCTACGCCCTGCGAGATAAGATTCTCGAGGTCAGCGATCTGCTCGGTTGGTCCACCATTACGATTGACAACAACTACTTCTGACACGACACCGCTGGCTGCGGCCTCGGCTTTGACCGAGCAAATCATCTGCTCGCGCCAACCGTTGCCCACCAGCGTGTTGCTTACTCCAATTACGAAATCCTCGTCACCCTCTTCGGTTCCACCGTCACCGCAGGCTGCGGCGACGAGGGCCAGGGATCCGATGACAGCTGCCATTCGCAGCCACTTATTTCGTTTCATCCTTCCTCCTCATTGTTGGTTCGCCGCATCGGCGGCATTGTCTGGTTTGTTATCCCGCTCTCACGGAAATCTGAGGTTGAATCATCAACCCGCTTTCTCGGCTGTCATGTCGAGGACCGAGTCGACTGCTCCAGGAGTAAGCAGGTGGTCGATGACTAGCGCAGCGGCACCGGTGATACCCGACCGATCACCGAGACTTGAGCTTGTTATTTGCAGGTAGGTCGTGCTGAGGGTGGTGGAACGGCGATAGACGACTTCCCGAATCCCAGCTATCAGTTGATGTTCTGCCCTGGCAAGGTTCCCGCCGATCATAATGAGCGACGGATTGAGGAGGTTGACCAGCGACGCCAGGACGTTGCCAATGAGACGGCCTGCCTGCCGAACAGCGACGATGGCTTCAGTATTGCCCTGCTCGACGAGGGCAATGACGTCCGCGCTGTTCCGTGCCGGATAACCGAGATCTGTCAAATGTGCAGCAAGGGCCGCCCCACCGGCCGAAGCTTCCAGACAGCCGACGTTTCCGCATGAACAGACGATGTCGTCGGAACTGGCCCTGACATGGCCGATATCGCCGGCGGCTCCGTTGGAGCCCCTTTGCAGCCTCCCGCCCATGATTAAGCCGGAGCCGATTCCGGTTCCCACCTTGACCAGCACGAAGTCTTCGACTCTGGGCTCCATCATCCAGTACTCGCCGATGGCCATGATGTTGACGTCGTTGTCGACAAGAACTGGTACCTCGTAGACATCGCGAAATCTTTCCGCAATCGGGTACTCATGCCAACCGGCCATGATCGGGGGATTGACCGCGACCCCACGGCCAAAGTCAACGGGACCTGGAACCCCAACCCCAATTCCGCGAACGTCGGATGGAGCTTTCCCGATCGCGGCGAGCATTTCGGCAAAGCTTGTTTCGAGCCAGTTGAGTACGGCATCGGGCCCGTCATTGATATCGAGGGCGGCTTCTGTTTCGGTAAGGAATTCGCCGGCGAGATTGGCGACCCCAACCCGCGAGTGAGTGGCTCCGAGGTCTGCGGCGAGCACCAAGCCGGCGTCTCCATTGAATCCCAGGAGCGAAGGTGGTCGGCCTCCGGTCGAAGGAGCGCCACCGATCTCAACGATGAGCCCTGCCGCCATCAGTGCATCGACGCGCTGCGCCACCGTGGATCGCGCCAATCCTGTTGCCGCCGCTAGTTCGCCACGGGTCTGGGCTTGCCCGCTGAGGATGAGTCTGAGTAGGGCACCGGGCGAATCTGAGTCCGAGGTGAAAACGTCGTCAAGATCTGACACAGTTTTGCCAGCATGCCAGGAACTTTTGTACCTGTCAACTACAAAAGTAGCCAACTTATGACTTTTTATAGACATTCAAAACGGGACCGCCACCGGCCCCATCATTCACTGTGGTTGGTTCGATCGATGACGGCTGCCAGCCGGTGGGAGTAGTCGGCGTACGCCTCGTCGAACAGCTGTTTCGACCGTTCCGGGCCGACCAGTGAGGAACTGGTAAGCACGGCAGGCGTAATCCCTCGCGCCAGCAGCAGCGCCGCCACCTGCACCTTGAGCTCGTTGACAACGGCGGCGTTGGCTACGGTCGATCCTGGGCCTATTGGCATCTCAAAACCGTCCAATGTCACCAATGCGTCTCCTGGCGGGGTGCCGATGTCGATGACGATGTCGGCATGATCGAGAAGTCGTCCGGCCCGATGGGTGGCGGGCGAAGCGTTGGACTCGGCGACAGAGGTCACCGCGGCCACCTTCATCCCTCGCTCCCTTGCCCCCAATGCCATCTCGATCGGGACGGCCGAGCGTCCTGAAGAGCTGAACACGATCATGGTGTCGCTGGCACCGAACTTGAAGTTGGAGAGAATCACCTCGGCAAGACCCTCCACCCTCTCGATGAACATGGCCTGACGCTGACCGTTGGTCCCTACGACCTCGGTGTGAAACGTCATCGAAAGCTCCGCCATGGGGTGGAATCCCGAGAAAGAGCCATACCGAGGGAACATCTCCTCGAGAGGAATGCGCGAGTGCCCAGAACCAAAAAGATGGGCCAAGCCGCCAGCAGCGATCGCTTCTGCGCACCATTCCGCCACAGTTCCGATTGCAGGCATCTGGGTTGCTTGGATGTTCTCCAAGAGACGTTTGGCCTCGGTGATCCATTGGTTTGCAGCCGGGGTCATTGCAGGTCTTCCACTCCGAACATAATGTAAATGTATATACATTTGCCGGAGCCTGCATTGTTCCTTGCACTATCGGACGGTGCTCGGCTCGCCGTGGTGTGAATGGACCAGGAGCCAGTTGTTGAGTGAATCTCCGAGGTACGAGCGAATCGCCGAATATGTTCGGGGGCTGGTCGCCGACTCCAAGCCCGGGGATCGAATGCCCTCCGATGCCGAGCTATGTGACCGGTTTGGCGTGTCGCGGATGACGGCCCGACAAGCGGTCCAGGTGTTGGTTGCTGAGAACCTGGTGGTGCGACGGCGCGGAGCGGGGACCTTTGTGTCATCCAGACGGGTTCCGCGACAGCTCGGGTCGCCGTTGTCGTTCACCGAGTCGATGAAGAACCGGGGGATGAAGGCATCGTCACGGCTCCTCGCCCGTCGCGAGATTCAACCTTCCGACGCCGAGCGGGAGGCACTGGGTCTCACCGTTGGGGAATCGGCCTACATGCTCGAGCGTCTGCGCCTCGCCGATGACGTTCCCATGGCCATCGAACGGGCAGTCATGCCTGTTTCGTTGGTCGATTCGCTCAAGCTCGACGTCGAGCAGTCATCGCTTCACCTTTCTTTCGAGGATGCCGGGCGTCTCCCGACCAGGGCCCTGGCCGAGGTCTCGGCGCGCCGCGCCACGAAGCGAGAACGCGAGCTCCTCGAACTTGTCTCGGCGTCCGCCGTGCTGCTGTGCGAGGACAGGATCATATGGGATCAGGAAGACATCCCTCTCGAGCACACCGTCACTTGTTATGTGGCTGATCGATATTCCTTCGAGGCGATGCTCTACCGGGGCGAGGAGTCACGGACTTGACCCGGCACCTCGGGCTAGATCTCGGGGGGACCAACATCAAGTGGGTGGTCTTGGAGGGCGACGGCTCACCCGAGGTCGCCGCCAGCGGGTCCCTCCCGACGAACGCCGAGGGTGGCCCGGAAACGGTTTCAGCGCGGTTGATAGAGGCAGGTGGGGCCGCATCGACCAAGCACGGTCCCTTCGATTCGATTGGGCTTGGCGTTCCGGGACTTTTTGACAGTGCGACGGGCAGAGTGACTTTGTTCCCCAACCTCCCAGGGCTTTGGACTGGGTTCCCGTTACGGGACCGGATTAGTGCAGCCCTGGGTGGTCCGATTGCGATGATCAACGATGCCCGCGCTTTCGCTCTTGCCGAGAGCACGATGGGAGCGGGGAAAGGAGCAAGCATTGTCGTGGCCATGGTGTTGGGTACTGGTGTCGGCGGGGGCATCACCATCGGCGGGCGGCTTCATCTCGGCGCCTTCGGCACAGCCGGCGAGTTGGGACATCAGACGGTGATGCCCGATGGGCCCATGTGTGGCTGCGGGAATCGGGGATGTGTCGAGGCGCTGACCAAGGCCGGGGCCCTGGCAGCTCTAGCTGGTAAAGCCACGGCCGAGGAAGTCTACGAGGCGGCCGCTCGCGGTGATGAAACTTCGCGTCAGGCGATTGCCGAAGTCGCCGGATACCTGGGGATTGCACTCGCCAACACGGTCACCCTCATCGGGCCGGAGGTGGTGGTGATTGGTGGAGGGATCGCCGCGGCCGGTGAACTGCTGTTGGCGCCACTTCGGGCCGCGATAAGGGAGAGAGTGACTCTGGTGCCTGTCGACCGTGTCTCCGTTGTTCTCGCTGAGCTCGGCTCGTCAGCAGGCGCGATTGGGGCTGCTCTTGCCGGGCGGGATCAGTCTGAGGTTCGGGCCCGATAGTCGTCGAGCATCGCAGCTGTCTGAGTTGCCCCACACCTGGTGGCTCCAGCCTCCATGACAGCGAGAAGGGCGTCGAGCGTGCGGACACCTGCGGCGGCCTTCACTTTGACTTGGGGACCGACGCTGGCCCGCATCAGTCGCAAGTCTGCGATCGTTGCCCCGCTGGGCGCGTAGCCGGTTGAAGTCTTGACGTAATCCCCACCCGCCGACTCAACGAGCTGGCACCCCTTGACCTTCTGTTCATCTGTCAGGTAGGCATTTTCGAGAATCACCTTCACAAGCGCGTTGTCCCCTGCCATATCGACAACGGCTCTGATGTCCTGCTCGACCCTGTCGAACTCACCCGAGATGAGCCAGCCGATATTGAGCACCATGTCCAGCTCGACGGCCCCATCCGAAATCGCCCGTTCGGACTCGGCGACTTTGGTGGAGGTGGCAGATGAACCGTGAGGGAAGCCGACGACGGTTCCAATGGCAACCGATGAGTCTTTGAGGCGCTCAGCCACCATGGGCACATCGGCGGGACGGACGCACACGGATACAACCTTGTACTCATCGGCCAGGTCGCAGCCTTCGAGTATCTGCTTGACGGTCAGCTCCGGCTTGAGCAAAGAGTGGTCGATGGTGCCCGCCACTTGCTCGTAGGTGACGTCGTGAACGGTTAGAGATTCGGGATGCATGGGGCCAGTTTGCCACCTGGGCGCCAAGTTGTCTAGACAACTTCGAGCAGGGCATCGGCTCGTCGGGTGACAAGCTCGAGGTCGTTATGACCAGTGAGCCAGCCTCCTACGCCCACCGCCACTGCGCCCCTCGCGAGGAATAGGGCGGCGTTGTCTGCCGTGATGCCACCGGTGGATACGATCGAAACGCCGGGAAACGGCCCGAGCAAAGTGCTGACGTGGTCCGGGCCGGCGACATTGGCCGGGAAGAGTTTCACCGTTTCCACCCCCATTGCCAGGGCTCTCGCCATCTCCGTAGGGGTGAAAACACCTGGCAGGTAGGGGATGCCGGTATCGATTGCCCATTCAATCAAGACAGGATCGAGATGCGGAGAGACCAGGAAGGCCGCGCCTGAGTCGGTCGCGGATTCTGCCTGCTCCAGCGTGGTGACGGTGCCGGCACCAACGATGGTCGACGACCCGGACAGCTCGACGATCGCCTCTAGTGCCCCGGATTTCTCCAGTGTGACCTCGAGTACGCTCAGGCCACCGTCAGCAAGCGCTTCCGCTAGTGGCCCTGCGCGGTCAGGTGTCAGGCCCCGGACTACCGGGATCACTCGTTCGGTCAGAATCGGTTGGGGAAGTTTCAATCTCGGCCTTCGGAGACGCTCCAGCCGCCGTCAACAGCGATTACCTGACCCGTGACGTATCGGGCTTCGTCACTGAGCAGGAACAACGCCGTGTTGGCGACGTCGGCTGGCTCCAGGAAGCCAGACGCAAGTGGTTGTTTCGATGCGGCATATTGGAACGTAGTTGGATCGTCATAGGAGCGCTCCGACATCGGCGTTCTCACCAAGCCTGGCGCCACCGCGTTGACCCTGATCCGCTTCGATGCGTAGCGGGCCGCCATCGCCCGTACCAGGGAGATTTGCGCTCCTTTGGCCGCGGCGTAGGCATGAGTTGCAAAAAGCTCGGCCGAGGGACTGGTCGCCAGGACGCTGCTCACGACGACAAGGGAGCCTGGGGTTGATGATTGCAACATGTGGCTGACTACTTCTCGGGCTGACAGGAAAGATGTAGTGAGGTTGAGGGCCAGGGTCGCATCCCATCCTGACAAGGGGATGCTGTCTGCGGGGCCATCACCGACATCCCTTCCGCTGCCACCTGCCACCGCGAATAGGCCATCTATTCCGTCCAGTTGCTCCGAGGCTGCCGAGATCGCTTTCTCAGCAGCACTCTCGTCGCTGAGATCGGCCACGGTCCAGCCGATCCCGTCGAGGGTTTCAGCCAGCGCTTGGCACTCTTCCTTGTCGATCGACACGACATGAACCCGAGCGCCTTCTGCGACGAACCGCGTGGCCCCGGCGGCCGCAATTCCTGTCGCCCCGGTCACCACGATGGATTTTCCTTGCAGACGCATCACGTGCGGTATAGCAGGCTCCGACGAGGCCAGACGCCTAACCCGCGATCAACCGTCGGTGGCCTGGGCAGCGTAGGCCAACTTTCCGGCGACGTAGGTCTGCACCACTTGATGTGAAGCATCCAGGATCACGAGGTCGGCGCGAAGACCGATGTCGATCTGGCCCCTGTCCGTGACGTCCAGGGCCGCGCAGGGTGTTGTCGCCGCTGCTCTGACTGCCTGATCAAGGGTCGCTGAAGTCCACGAGACCAGATTTGAGACCGCACGGTCCATAGTGAGAGTGCTGCTGGCGAGTGTTCCGTCAGCCAGGCGGGGGCCGTCTTCAGACACCACCACTTCGAGATCTCCGAGGGTGTAGGTTCCGTGCCCGAGCCCTGTGGCTTGCATCGCGTCAGTCATCAGAATGGTTCGGGCAGGTCCCAGAATCTGCCATGCCAGGTGCAAGGCTGCCGGGTCGGAGTGGAGACCGTCGACGATGAGCTCGCAGGTAGCCTCGGAGTTCAAAGCGGCGCCGACCATTCCTGGCCCCCTGTGTTTGAACCCGGTCATCTGATTGAAGAGATGGGTTACCGACGACCACGCCCCGCCGAGTGCGAGTCGTCCCTCTTCATACGTTGCGCCGGTGTGCCCTGCGGACACCACCACTCCGGCTGCATCGAGAATGGCGGCGACTTCGTCCGCACCAGGCAACTCGGGGGCCATCGTCACAATGGACACCACGCCTGAGGCCGCCCATCGATCGGCCACCCCCGCATCCGGCTCGGTCAAAAGTGAAGGAGTGTGAGCGCCTTTCCATTGAGGTGCAAGCCAGGGGCCTTCGAAGTGGAGCCCGAGCACCGAGGCACCGTTGTATCCATCTGGCGGCCCGGCCTGGACCACTTCGATGGCTCGGTCATACGACTCGTAAGGCGCCGTCACCAGACTTGGTACGAAGGACGTCACACCGGTGCTGGGAAGCCACTCACCGATTTTCCAGATTGACTCAGGATCTGTGGTGAAGTCGTATCCAAGAGCGCCGTGAAAGTGTGTGTCGACAAAACCAGGTGCAATCGTGAGGCCCGACACGTCGACTTCGCTTCCCGGGCCCTTTTCGGCGGACATGATCCCGTCCGGGGTGATGTGAATATCGGAGAGCGCACCGTCAGGTGATACCACCCGACCGCCAACGAGTGATATCAAGTTGGTTCTCTCCCAAAGTCCAATGTCGTGATCATCAGCGTTTATACCACGCCATATGATGGCTGAAACAGCGAGAGCCCCGACCAAAGTCGAGGCTCTCTTTGCGTTTGGGGTCGAGGGGAGGGAGGGGGAGGGACTCGTCCCCAACGCCAAACTGGTACGTACTGGGAGCTACAACGCTCTCAGACTGTTCGTTATTTCAGGCGTCCTGCTCGTCCATGATCTTTCCACGTACCCGCGGAAAGCGGATCGGGGCATGAACATGGCAATATTCGGCCTTGTTGTATTGGGAAAGCTTGGTGGGGCATCCCTTTGACGCGCAAACGCGTCCTTGTGTAAAGCGCTTTGAGGGACGTGTTACGCCCTTTATTGCCGCTCCTCTAACAGTGTCAGTCATTTGGGCCCCTCCTGGTCGGGCCGGTTTCTTTTTAGTGTTCGTATCTGAAACAGTGTTCGGATGTGTGTGATTCCGATTTCTCGGAAGGGCAGGCATCATCAGGGACTATTTCCCGTTCATCGACCCGCCCACGGTCGGTCTTTAATCTCCGACATACGTATATGACGTAACGGAGTCACTAGATGGTTCCCCCGTCAATGCCATTCTAAACGTTGTTGTGTCAGATTTAGCTAATCCCCAGCTTGGAGAGAAAAGCTGCGTTGTTTGGCTCCCGGTCCAGGAAGTTGATCAGCATGTCGGCAGCGTCAACGGATCCACCCTTTTCGAGGATCTCACGGCGGTAGGCCTTGCCAACTTCGGGGTTGGTTGCCCCCTTCTCCTCGAAGATCGAGAACATATCGTCCCCGAACACTTCGGCCCACATGTATCCGTAATAAGTCGAGTCATAGCCCCCCATCAGGTGGCCAAAGGAGGCCATCGAGAAGGTGCCTTCGGGGAAGGGGAGCAATGAGATGTCTGCCGCATCGATGAGTACCTGGTCGAGATCCTTGGACTCGCCCGGAGCGTGGATCTCCTGGTCGAGCCAACCGAACTGCAGCTGCCGCAATTGGTGGACCGCGATGTTCAACTGACGGGCCTCAACAAGCTTCTCCACTAGAGCATCGGGGATTGGTTCGCCCGTCTCGTGGTGGCGTGCAAACTTCTTGAGGACGTCGGCGCGCCACACCCAATGCTGCATGATCTGGCTAGGTGCCTCGACGAAGTCCTGTTCGACATTGGTGCCCGAGAAGCGGGCCATATCGGTCCGGCCCAGGTTTTGGTGCAGTACGTGGCCGAACTCGTGGAAGAAGGTCTCGACTTCAGAGTGCTGGAGAAGAGATGGTGCTTTGGCCGTCGGTTTGGTGAAGTTTGTGACCATTGCACAGAGGGGATTTTGAAAGGTCCCGTCCTCGAGGCGGCGACTCGG
This sequence comes from Acidimicrobiia bacterium, assembly GCA_041751055.1. Classification (GTDB taxonomy): domain Bacteria; phylum Actinomycetota; class Acidimicrobiia; order Spongiisociales; family ZC4RG35; genus MA-ANB-1. The sequence goes on from JBGSYD010000016.1 coordinate 17,853, forward strand.
GACCAAAGGGAACTCCGCGGCGTGGCCGAACTTTCCCTCTCGTGGGAAGAGGTCCAGGTAGAACTGGGAGAGTTCCTCCCCGGTGTCGGCATCGAACATCACAAATAGCCGGACATCGGGGTGCCAGGCCTCGTTGGCGTCACGCTCTTCGAACCGGATTCCGAATGTCTCCTGAACCAGCTCGAATAGGCCGTCGAGGACCTGGTCGAGCGGGAAATAGGAAGCAACCTCGAATGGGTCGATCCCATAATCGGAGCGACGTTGTTGGGTGTCGTAATAGCGCCAATCCCAAACCTGCAGTGTGTCGTCGCCCGTCTCCTCTTTGAGAAGTTCGGACATGGCCGCAATGTCGGATAGACCCTGGTTGGTCAGAGCGGGAATCAGGTCCTTATAGAAGGCGGCCACAGCTTCGGGGTTGTTGGCCATCCGCTCTTCGAGCCGGTAATGCGACCAACTGGAGAGGCCAAACGCCTGAGCGATCTGGTCGCGCAATTGCAGTGCTTCTTCCAGGATTGGCCGGTTTGCCTCGACCGCCTGGTTGTTGAACTTGCGCGACAGTTCCTCCCGAAGATCCCGTCGCTTGCCGTTTTCGGTGAAGGGAAGGATGTGCGGGTAGTCGAGAGTGACTTTGAGCTTTCCGGTCTCCTCATCGACGTCGAGTGAATCTGCAAACGACTCGGGCAGGCCTTCGAGGTCGTCCCTGGTTACCAGAATGTGGTCCGAGTACTCGTCGATGTTGTTCTGGAATCGAACACCCAACTCGACAAGGCGTTGGGTTTTTTCTTTGACGGATGCGCGGGTTTCTGGGTCGAGGTCATGGCCGGCCCGGCGAAGATCGCGCAACATGAATTCGAGAAATCTCGCCTTTTCGCCGTCGAGCGATTTGGCCTCTTCGGTCCGGGCATAGTCCTGGACTGCCTGGTTGAGGTCGTCGCGAAAGATCATCTCAACGCCGAACGTGTTGATCCTTTCTTGCGATTCATTCCCCGCTGCGCGGATGGGCGCGTCGGAGTGGACGAATCCCATAAAGGCATGTTCGGCAAAGGCATGGCCCATTAGGTCGCCGATCCGGTCGACAGGCATCAGGGTGTTTACGAAAGTCCTCTCGTCCTTGACAGCCACAACGTCGTCGAGAATCTGGCGGGCTTGGGCGATGGCCGCATCTGTGCCAGTTGCGATGGATTCCGGGGAGGTGTTCTTGTAGGAGTACATGAGCAAGCAACGGTAATCGCCGTCTGCGATTTAGGTAATAGGGGGGCGCTCGAATAGGGCTTCGGCCTGCGCGATTGTCAGAGCCTCAGTCTCGTTGATTCCATGGCGAGAGACTGCCGAAGCGATTCCGACGGAAGGATCGGGGTATTCGACCGGGGAGTCACTTCCGCCCAGAACGGTCAGGCCGGCCTCGATCAGGCTGCGGAACCGGTAGATCAGCCCCATTCGGTCCGATCCGAGGCGCTTTTCCAGCCAACCGCCCTCCGATGCCAAGAAGGCCGGCTGAACCGATACCGTCACCCCAAGACGGGCCATACGCTCGATGGATTGATCGGTCAGTACGGACGCGTGCTCAACGCGGAGCCTGCTCGGGTCTGCCCCCCCGTCGATGAGGGTCTCGAAGATATCCAGCACCTCATCATTGGCCCGATCCCCGATCGCATGGATCGCTACTACGCCTCCGAGGTCAAGGGCGGTCTGGCCCATCTGAAGAGCATGGCTCTTTTTTAGCCTCAGTGTCCCCGTGGTGTCCGACCTGTCGGTGAACGGTTTGTACATTGCCGCCGTGTGCCCGCCGAGACTTCCGTCGGCGAACTCTTTCCATCCACGGAAAGTGAGCGGGCCCTCCGCCCGTTTGATGGTCTCCGCCGCATGGTTCAACTCAGCGACCGTATCGGCGATGACAATGACCCCGATGTCTATCGGAAGATCCGGGGCGATCCGGATCAGTGTCCCCAGCTCATTGGGGATTCCGCACCAGATCGGGTCACCCGCCGAGACCATTCCGGTTATCGATCCCAGGCCTAGACGCCTCAGGTCGCCGAGGGCCCCGATCACATCATTGTCGGCTACTGGCGGTGTCAGCGGGCTGAGAGCGTCGGATACCAGGCCGAGGGCAGTCTCCCTCACAACTCCGGTGGGAAGTCCTGATCGGTCTCGGTCGATCGATCCTCCCTCCGGGTCGGGGGTGTCCGAGTCGATGCCGGCAAGTGTGAGAGCAGCTGAGTTGGCGATGCCGATGTGTCCGCAATATCGATAGAGCAGGACCGGTCGGTTGGGGACGACATCGTCGAGGAGGGCCCTGGTGGGCAACGCTGCCTCTTTCATGCCCTCATCGTTGACTCGTTGTCCGATGATGACACCTTCGCTCTCGGAGGCTGTGCCAGCAATGCGCTTTCCCAGGTCGTCGAAATCGACAGCGTCCATTAGCTCGAGGCCTGTCACCATCGATACGTATCCGAGGGGATGAAGGTGGTGGTCGTGATAGGTCACACGAGATGCTCCGGCATTCTTGCCTTGACGATTCCCCGCAGTTCTTCGTGAATGTGGCCATTTGTGGCGACGATCGCCTTCGTGTCGAGTTGGTTGGTAATGCCGTCCTCGTCGGTGACCTCTCCACCGGCTTCGGTGACGATGAGTATCCCGGCGGCGATGTCCCAGGGCTTGACCCCGAATTTGCCCCCGTGCTCCCAATAACCATCGAATCTGCCACAGGCCACCCAACACAAGTCGAGCGCGGCCGACCCGAGTCGTCGCATTCCCCGGGCATTCTCCAGGACCTCGGCGACGACCTCGAGGTAAGAGCGTGCATGAGTCCGGCGGTCGTAGGGAAAGCCGGTTGCGAGCAGGGAATCGCTCATCTTCTCGGTGCCTGATACGTGTATCGCAGCACCGTTCAGAGTTGCTCCTTGGGTGGGGTCCGCCACGAACTCCTCGGACCGCATCACGTCATAAACGACCCCGACTCGGGGCTGCCCTTCTTGCCACAGCGCAACCGAAACCGAGAATTGCGGAACACCGTGGACGAAATTGACGGTGCCGTCGAGAGGGTCGACGATCCAGATCCGGTCGGAGTCCCATCGGCTGCCTCCCCCTTCCTCGCCAAGGATCAAATCCCCAGGATTTCGGTCGGCGATGACGTCCCGAATGGCCTTTTCGGCCCGCTCGTCTATCTCGGTGACAGGGTCGACACTGCCTTTCATCGAAGTCTCGAAAGCCTCCTTGAATCCGTTTCTGACGATCTCGGCCGCGACACGTGCTGCGATTCGGGCGGTCTCGACATCCGTGTTTTGCATCAACCGGACTCTACGGACACACCACCAGCTATCGAACTCTAAGTAGCGTGGCAGCCGTGATTCCGTTGCTCGTCGCTGCGTTGGGTGGAGTTGTGTCTGCCCTGGCGTTTCCCCGTTTTGGACCCGGGGTTCTCATCGTTCCTGGTATAGGCGCCGGTGTGTGGGCCTTGCGACATGTCACCTCTCGCCGCGACGGATTCTTGGTGGGCTTGATATATGGCTTGGTGTTCTTCCTTGGGGTGATGTGGTGGTCGATCGAGCTCGGGGTTATCGCCTTGGTTCCTTTGGCCCTGTTGCAGGGACTCTGGTTCGGTGGGATGGGATGGCTGGTTGCCGGCTGGCGTGACGTCTCGCCGGGTCGCTGGGTGTTGCTCGCCACCTCGACCTGGGCCTTGACGGAGTTCTTGCGCTATCGATTCCCGTTCAGCGGATTGGAGTGGGGTGGTGCGGTGTACGCACTCTCGGCCAACGAGTTCGTCAGAGCTGGCGCATCGATTGTCGGAGGTTCGGGATGGACGGTTCTTCTGGTGGCCCTGGCAGCTTCCTTGACGGTCGCGAGGGTCAACGCCTCAGTTCCGCTGACTGTTCTGGGTTTGATGTTGTTGATTTTCGTCCTCGGATTGGCTGACGCCCCGGCCGAAATGCCGGAAGAACTCGTGCTGGCACGCGTTGCAATCGTCCAGGGCTCAACCCCGTGCCCTTATGAGAAATGTGCGCCAAACGAACGTCTCCAGACCTATAAACAGCATCTTGAATTGACCAGGCAGTTACCGGTCGGGAACCTCGATCTAGTGGTATGGGCCGAGGGGTCCACTGGCTCAGTCAATGCTGATCCGGTGAACAACCCGGAGATCGGCGCCGCCATCGCAGAGGAGGCCAGGCGAATCGGTGCCTGGTTTCTCGTTGGAAGCGACCGCCCGATCAGCGAAACAGAGTGGATCAACGCCAACGTCGTCTTCGATGACAGCGGCCAGATCGTGGGCGAGTACCGGAAGCAACAAGGGGTCCCGTTCGGAGAATATATCCCGTTTAGGCCGCTCTTCGATTGGATTCCCGACCTGGACCAGGTGCCGCGGGACATGGTCCCGGGTTCGGGCCCAGTAGTTTTCGACCTCCCCAATTTCGACGTGGGCTCGGTGATTTCGTTTGAAGGATCATTCTCGAGATATGCCAGGAGCCACGTTCTGGCCGGAGCCGAGTTGATGGTCGTGGCAACAAACGAGGGATCGTATGGGACCACCTCCGTGTCAGATCAATTGATCTTCATGACCAGGATGAGGGCGGCGGAATTAGGAGTTCCCGTTGTCCATGCCGCCGTCACCGGCAAGTCGGTTGTGATTGATGCTTCGGGAGCCCTTGCGTCGGACACGTCGGGCCTCGGCACCACCGAGATCATTTTGGGGAATGTGGCACCTGGCGTCCCCACCTTCTATGCCAGAGTCGGTGATTGGGTCATGTATGCCGCAATCCTCGGGGGCATCCTCCTGGTCTGGCATGAGCGCAAACTGTTAGTTTCCACCGCAGAAGTAATTAGAGGAGGAACCGATGTCGGAAGCGCTTGAGAACCTACTCCAGGAAGATCGGCTCTTCGAGGTCAATCCGGCGTTTGCTACACAGGCGAATGCCAAGACGGGCATCCACGAAGAGGCCGCAGCCGATTTCCAGGCCTTCTGGCAGAAGCAGGCATTGGAGAGGATCACCTGGTTCAAGGAGCCAACCGAGGTTCTCGACGATTCCAACCCCCCATTCTTCAAGTGGTTCTCCGACGGAGAGCTGAACCTTTCCTACAACTGCCTCGACCGTCACCTCGCGGAGCACGGCGACCAGGTCGCTTATCACTGGGTCGGTGAGCCTGGTGACACCCGGACCCTCACCTATTCAGAGTTGGCGGTGGAGGTGAATCGTTTCGCCAATGGCCTGAAGGGCCTCGGTCTGGAAAAGGGCGATCGGGTCGCCATCTACATGGGGATGATCCCCGAGCTCCCGATGGCGATGTTGGCCTGTGCCCGATTGGGCCTGGTCCACTCCGTGGTCTTTGGTGGCTTCTCCAGTGATGCCCTGGCGAGCCGGATCCTCGACTCGGACTGTCGGATTGTCATAACGCAAGACGGAGCGTGGCGGGGAGGAAGTGTGGTCCCGCTCAAGGCAAATTCCGACGTGTCGGTAGCTCAAACTCCCGGCGTCGAAAAGGTCATAGTCGTCAAACGGACCGACCACGGAGTGGAAATGGTCGACGGACGTGATGTGTGGTGGCACGACCTGGTCGAAGGCCAATCCGATGAGTGTGAGCCGGTGCGTCTCAAGGCCGAAGACCCGCTCTACATCCTCTACACCTCAGGAACTACCGGGAAGCCGAAAGGGATCGTCCACACCCAGGGTGGTTATCTCACCGGAATTACGACGACCCATTCGTATGTGTTTGACATCAAGCCCGATTCGGACGTCTATTGGTGTGCCGCCGATATCGGTTGGGTGACCGGGCATAGCTACATCGTTTATGGGCCCCTGGCCAACAGAACCACAGGGGTGATGTATGAGGGAGCGCCCAACTACCCCGAGTTCGATCGGTTGTGGCAGATAATCGACGACTACGGAGTGACCATCTTCTACACCGCTCCGACGGCGATACGGGCCTTCATGAAGTGGGGCGATGAACACGTCGCCAAACACGACCTCAGCTCGCTGCGCCTGCTGGGCACGGTCGGAGAGCCGATTAACCCCGAAGCCTGGATCTGGTATCACGAGAACATCGGTCGGGGTAACTGCCCGATTGTTGACACATGGTGGCAAACCGAAACAGGCGGAATCATGATTACCCCGTTACCGGGTGCAGTGGCAACCAAGCCCGGGTCTGCGACCGTACCTTTCCCAGGGATCAGCGCCGACGTCGTCGACGAGGAGGGGAACTCCGTACCTCTCGGTGGAGGCGGCTACTTGACTATCACCCAACCTTGGCCGTCAATGGCGCGCACCATCTACGGTGATGACCAACGCTATGTGGACACGTACTGGTCTCGTTTTCCCGGTCGCTATTTTCCTGGCGACGGCTGCAAGCGGGACGCCGACGGCTACTACTGGCTGATGGGCCGCGTCGACGACATCATGTTGGTATCCGGTCACAACATCTCCACGACAGAGGTCGAGTCGGCGTTGGTGAGTCATCCCAAAGTGGCCGAGGCCGCAGTCGTAGGACGGAAAGACGACCTCACCGGTCAGGCGATCGCCGCCTTCGTGACCTTGCGCGGCACCGTCGAGGGCGATGAAGCCCTGCTTCAGGAGCTGCGTAATCATGTGGCGAACACCCTGGGCCCGATCGGTAAGCCCAAATCGATCGTGTTCACTAACGACCTTCCCAAGACCCGCTCGGGGAAGATCATGCGGCGCTTGCTGCAGGATATTTCCGAACATCGCCAGCTGGGCGATGTGACCACGTTGGCCAACGCCGACATCGTCCAAGAAATTGCCGACAAGTCAGCGAGCACCGGGGAAGATTGAACGGACTCGTCGAAAAATTGCTGCGTGGAGGCGTGTGAACGTGTAAGCAAAGTCTTCGGTTGGACACATACGATGAGGAAAGGCAGATGTGTCCAGAAGAAATCTTGTCGACAAACAATTTGACCCCGGACAACGTTTCGACGGTTTGTTTGACTCGCATTTCGCAGCCGTCCACAGATATTGTGCCCGTCGTCTCGGCCCCGGTGATGCCGAGGATGCCGCTGCCGACGTATTCGCTATCGCCTGGAGACGTCTTGGCGATCTGCCCGAAGGCGAGGCGTCGCGGGCCTGGCTGTTCGGGGTTGCCTACCGGGTCATAGGCAATCGGTATCGGAGCCGTAGGCGTCAACTGCAACTTGCAAACCGCCTCGCATCCACGCAATCGACCAAAGGCGCGGGATCTGACGAATCCGAGATTCGGGTTGGCGCGACAGCCCTCCTATTGCAGGCTCTGGGCGAGCTCAGTCCCAAAGATGCCGAGCTACTCCGGCTTTCGGTATGGGAAGAGCTCACCCGTAGTGAGATCGCGGCGGTGCTTGGCATCAAGGAAAACGCAGTCGATCAACGGCTCCATCGCGCTCGAAACCGGCTGAGAACGCGACTCGACCTCCTGGACCCGCCGACCCCTCATATTTCGCCAACGGAGGTATCAACATGATCGATCTTCTCAAGAGCGCTGATCCGGCCCTCGACCTCGAAACGGACCGAGCTCGGCTCCGCGCCAAGGTCGAGGAGCGGATCGGGATTTCCGTCCGATTGCAGCCCATCCCGAGGAGGCCTCGTCGTGGTTGGCTGATTGCCTTCGGGACGGTCGGAGCCGTGATCGCCTTGTCGATTCCAGTGATCATCCGGTTCAATTCCGCTTCCGTCTTTGAACCCGATTACGACGTGTTCACCGATCTGCCCGGCGTGGAACGGGTTGTTGAGCTCGCTTCCGGAGGGGTGCAGACGATGGCCGTCGACGGCACGACTATTTGGGTGATGACAGCTCTCCAAGGCTCTCTACAGCGCGTCTCTGCCGCTTCCGGTCAAATCGAGGCTGTTTATGACATCAGCGGTCACGTTGAAGGTGTGGTGGTAGGTGGTGGCTACGTATGGTTGTTGAACTACGACAACGGCGGCGAGGTTCTTCGCTTCAACCCGGACACCGAAGCCGTCGATGTCAGGGTTGTGCTCGATGGCGTGCCATCTCATGGTGCGGTCTGGTTCGGTGACAGACTCTGGGTTAGCACCGATGAGCGCGCGCTTATGGAGATCTCACCGGCCGGCCAGGTCTTGTCGGTCAGCCCCGGAGAATTAAAGGGTGAGGGTTTTGGCTATCTGTGGATCAACGATCCGGCAAATGACCTCATAACCTCTCTGGCTGCAGACGGCTCTCGAGGCGACATTGTTATACCAACATTCTCCGGGCTCGAGACGATGTCGGGTTCTGGAGTCCGTAGTGTCGCCGTGGCCGGCGACTACCTGTGGTTGATGGATGGCGACTTTCCTTGGGGAACCAATCTGAGCCGTTTCAATCCCAGCACTGGTGACTTACAATCCTTCGATGGCCTCACCTTCGGCCTTTTGGGTATGGTCGAAGCCGACGGGTATCTGTGGGTGACCTCGAACACCGACCAGGTTCTGTTCCGGATAAATCCATCCAACAGTGACGTTCGTCGTTATCCCTTACCGGGCAAGCCCGGCGGGCTTTCTGTCGTCGACGGTAAACTCTGGGCCGCCATTTACCAGCCGGGCACGCTGATCCAGATCGATCCCAACGAGGAACTGGTTGAGTCTGCCGAGGTCGTCTTCGACGATTGGGACCAGTTCCCACATCGCCTTCTTTGTACTGGACCCCAGGATGCGGTCGGACCCACGATCATCCTGGAGCCATTCGACTGGATCGAGTACGGCTCTTGGGCAGTCGTCCAAGCAGAGCTTTCGAACCAGGGCTATCTCGTATGTGCGAATGGCTACGTGCAAGGTGAAGCTTCGCCCGCGCAACGCGCAGCGGATCTTGAACAAGCTCTGATGGCCGGGGAACTCCCCGGCCCTTACATTCTCGTCGCAGCGGGAGATGGCGTACACACAATCCGATTGTTCGCCGAGGGTCGATCTGACATAAGTGGTGTGGTCCTTGTCGATCCTATGCCCATCGGTTTCCAGACCGCCTATGACGCTTTGGCGCCGACCTTGAGCGGGCATCCACCATGGTCGGATATCGACCCCGAGTTGTCGTCCGATCTCGATGACTTCGGCGAGATTCCCCTCGTCGTCATTGGCCAGGACCCGGAAGCCGTGTATCTCAGCCGTCGTTTCACATCGACCGTCGGTCGTGATGTGGGTGATTCCGCTAACCAGCTCTGGCAAGACGGTTTGGCCTTCTATGCAGGCCTCTCGACAAATTCGAAATCCCTCGTGGCTAGCGGCACGGGGTTGGATGGGATCATACGGGATCAGCTGGGCCTCGTCGTGCAGCACATCGTCGAAATTGCGAATGGACAAGGATGAGTTCCATGAAGACACATGCGGCCACGCGGAGCAGGCTGGGCGGTGTGGCGCTACTGGTTGGAGGTCTGCTCTACGGCATCTTCTGGTTGGGCCCGGTGCTCGATATGGACCTCTCGATCGTTGAGCACCCTGAGTGATTTCGACCGTCTTGTCGACAACCAGCTTGGTCCTGATCGTCTTTGGGATCGTTTCCTTGGGTTGGTTGCAGTTCGGTCGTCGTCGGACGGCGAGTCATCCGAGCTTTCGGCTGCTTGGGGCGCCTAGCCCAGAATCGCGGCCACCAGCCAGATCCCACCGATCACAAGCCCGGCCGAGAGCTCGATCCCAATCGAGAGGGCGACGGCCCCTGCGGACTGCTTGGTTGCGGTCCAGGCATTCTCCCGACCGGAGCGACTCCACTCGATGAAGTAGATCCCTGCCACGAAACCGATCGGTCCGCCGACGACCGGGATCGCAAAAAAGCCGATGACGGCGCATACCACCGCTATCACCAGTGTCGATGTCGCTACTCCAGATTCCTTCAGCTTCCGCCCGGGAACCATGACCTTGATTACTGTCGCCGCAGCCCCCAATCCGAAGATGACCCCGAAAACGGACCAACCGAGGAGATCACCTTCGAAGAAGGCCCAGGCGAGGACGGCTATAACGATCAATGAGAGGCCGGGTAGGACTGGAACAACGATCCCGACCAGTCCGACCAGGATCACCAGGCCAATAAGAACCTCGCCCCAGGGATTCATCTGGTCTTCAGCCGTTGAGGCTGGTTGAGAGGCTGGCCATCTCCACGTTGCCGCCACTCAACACAGGCATCCCGTGTCCGGGGAGGATCACCTCGAAGTCGAAACTCGCCATCTTGGCGATACTCGCATTCGAGAGCGTTCCGTCAGCCGTGAACTGTGGATCTGACGGATTGAGCGTCCCACCCAGAGTGTTGACCGCATCACCAGCGACCAGGACCCCGGCTACTTCGTCGAGAACCGAGATGTGGCCCATGGTATGGCCGGGAGTGTCGATGATCCTCAGATCGAAAACCTTGTCGCCGTCGCCGACGACCATTAGCGCTCCACTGGGAAGGTCGCCGACGGCATCGGCATCACCGGCACCGATATGAAAGGCTGCTTCGGGTGCCGCTGTGGCCACCGCCACCATGCTCCCGGCGTGGTCGGGGTGTCGGTGTGTGACGACGACGTTGGCGACGGCGTCCCAGCCGAGGCCGATGCTGGTCAACGCAGCCTCGATGTCCGCCTCAGCCCCGGATTGTCCGGTGTCCACGAGAACGGCCTCCCCGTTCCGATAGAGGAGATAGGCGGAGACAAAACCCATATCTACCCGTGTCCATTCGGTGGGAGTTGGTCCGGCCGTAGGTTGGGTGGTGGTGGTTTCTCCAGGTGAAGTGGTCGACTGCCCGGAACTAGTTGTGGTGGCGCCAACAAGCGTGGTTGGGGAGCTTTCGCTGGTGCATGCAGCTCCAAATACGACCATTGCCAGACCGGCTTTGCCCATGTCCTTGATGGCGGTGCGACGGGTTACGTGCCGGGAGATACTCATGCGTCGCTATACCCTAACCCTGGTTTTCGATTCAATAACGCGACTGAACGGATAGCGCGATGAGGTGAGTCGTGCTCTAAACCAAGGCGCCTTCCAAATCGGCGATGAGCTCGTCGACGGGTTCGATGCCGATCGAAAGGCGCAATAGGTCATCTGGGACGATCGACTCCGGCGGTTCGAGGACGGCACGGTGCTCGATAAGGCTTTCCACTCCTCCGAGCGAGGTCGCGGGCACGAATACCTTGGTGGCGAGAGCGACCTTGTGGGCTGCATCGAACCCGCCTTTCACTCGAAGTGACATCATTCCGCCAAAACCCCTATCCATTTGTGATTTGGCGATGTCGTGCCCGGGGTGGCTCTCCAGACCGGGATAAAGGACGGCGCTGAGGGCCGGGTGTCTCTCGAAATGGTTCGCAATCGCCAGGGCGCTCGACGCAGCCCGATCCACACGCAGATGCAACGTGCGCATCCCTCGTAACAGCAGCCACGTTTCAAACGGACCGAGTATCCCACCGCGTACGGTACGGATCCAACCTAACTCCTCCCAGCGTGAGTCGGCAGCGGCGGCCACGAGCAAGCCTCCGAGAACGTCGGTGTGGCCGTTGTAATATTTGGTGACGGAGTGGAAGGCGTAGTCGGCGCCCAGTTCGATGGGGCGCGTGGTGACGGCGCTCACAGTCACGTCAACGGCGAGAGTTGCGCCTACCTCATGAGCAGCTCGGGCGGCGGCCCGAATATCGATCACGTCCCACGTCGGATTGGCGGGCGTTTCGAACCAGACGAGGTCGGTCTTACCCGGTCTGAGAGCCTTTTCCAGAGCCGAAGGATCGGTTTGATCGAAGAGAGTCAAGACAATCCGATCCCGGTCATGCAGCCGGCGTAGCCAGAGCTGCGCGCCGTGATACATCACTTGCGGCGCAACTACGTGCCCTCCAGCCGGCACCGTCTCGATCAGGGATGTGAAGGCAGCCAGACCCGATGCGAACAGTCTGGCGTCTGCTCCCTTGTCGAGGCGCGCCGCGAGTTCCTCGACCGGTCGGTGTGTTGGCGTCCCGTAGCGGGAGTAGAGGAAATCGCCAATCGTCTCATAGTTCTCATCGCGGGCGTAGGTCGTCGATGTGTGGATCGGCGGGACGATTGCTCCCGTGGCCGGGTCTATGTAGTGCCCGGCCTGAACGGCATCGGTTTCCGGACTTCTCTCCATGCCCGCCGACGTTATCAGCGCATTCGGACCTGCGGGCGCGGAGCCCGGTGTGTGCCGGGCTCCGCTGCCTACTTTCAGTCGTAAATGGCCGCTATGTAGACCGGGCAGTGAGGCTGGCCGATAGCATTGACGTCACCAGCGGTCCCTCCCGGATTCAGTCCGAACGCCTGCGGGCAGGCCGATCCTGTCCAGAAGTCCGAGATTCCAGCGAGTCTCCACCGAGCGAATCGAACCTAGATGTCGCAGCCCTCCTCACCGGGGTGGAGCGGTCTCACCAGGAGTTGGAAGTTCTCGGCATCAGCAGATTCGGACGGGTGCGCCCATATCGCGGTTTGCCTTGCATCTGCGAACTCTGTCAGAACCGTGGCGTCGAACACCTTGCATGTCCAGGTCTCGTCTCCGATGTTGGTGAACACTTCCCAATCGTCGGGGTTCTCGCCCGCAATCGGCCAGTCGCGGTGGTCCTCGAATTCAGGGTCGAATCCGCCCCGATAAACACCGGCAACCACACGGACCTGGTCGGGTTGATACTCGGTCCCGCCCAACGACCCGGCCAGTTCGTGCAGGTAGTCAAACAACTCGGCGAATGCTGCCGTGGCGTCTGAGGTGGATTGGTCGGTGATTCCCAACGCGTAAACGGAGTAACGGTGCAGTCCGTCCTCGTCCCAGTACTCGAGCACCTCCGTCGTGGCGTCGGCGACGTTGTTCACCGAGTTGTCGTGCTCGTCTGTGATATCGGCGATACCGATCTCTTCGAGCAAACTCATCACTTCGGCCATCTGCTCGTCATTCAAATCCGCCTCGAAAATGGGGAGGATTAGCCTGCCGGGAAACTCGAGGGTGGTGACCCCGGGAAACACGAACCGTCCACCACGAGTGATGGTGAAGGTTGGGCCCCGGCTGAGGTTGTACTCGACCGGAACAAAACCGCCTTCCGAGCCGACCTGAATCAGCGGGTCGTCCTGGTTGGTGTCGTCATCTGGCGGAGCCAGGACTTCACCCGATCCGCAGGCCGAAAATACGAGTGCGAGAGCGGCAATCATGCCCAGAGAATTCGGTTTCATGCCTTTTTGATGGCGTTCGAGGCGAATTGGTTCCCGCCTATTTTCCCGTGGTGGAGAAATGTTGGTAGTCCTTGAGCGACGTCCAGTTGCCACCCCAGATCCAGCCATGGGCCGCAAAGGCATCCACCACGACATCGCCCGCGACGATCATTCCGGGCGCACCAATCGTTCGGTCGACATATGGCTCACCACCGACCGGAAGAACTGTCGTGCCTTTCACGTAAGGGTTGACCAGAGGGTTGACGTCGATGGCCCGCCCGTAAGAGTGCTCGGAGTATGAGTTCCCACCGGTCACCAACCGACAGTTGAAGCCGCTCGTGTTATTTGCCGCCATGCTGGCGTTGTCGTCGCCACCAAAAACCTCGACAGGTTCCATCCGTTCAACTGGAAATCGGGCATCGAAGAGATTACGGAAAATCTCGACCACCTCTGGCACGAGTTCAGTTGCGATGACAATTTGGCCATCGGCGACCTGGCCGTCATAACCCCAATGGGAGACCGTGACGAGACTCAATTGCCCTGGCGACAGAGGGCAGCCCTGGCTCCATGAAGCGAATAGGTCGGCTGCCGTGACGGTGGAAACCGCCGATTTGAATATGGGGCTGGCTGCACTGCTCGACGTAGACGTGGGGATCGTCGTCGAAACCGGCACCGGCGCCGCGATAGGCGGCGCTGTGCTCGAGACTTCGCTTGGGAGTGTTGTGATCGGAAGCGAGGTCGTGGATTCGGCGTCGAGATCGGTGTCGGGACGACGCGGAATACTGACCATGACGACGACCGTAACAAGCACCAGCGACGCAACCAGGATGAGTGACCTGGGTCGGCTCACGACCCGGGATGCTCGATCAGGTTTGGGCTTCCCAACTGCTCAATCCCTCGTCAACGAGGTCAATCGCCCAGTCCAACTCTTCACTCGTCGTCACAAGCGCCGGGATGAATCGGAGGACGTTTCCGTCTGGTCCGCATTCGATGATTATCAACTCGCGATCGAATGCGTGTTTCTGAATATGACTGAACGCCGCCGCATCCGGGGTTCTTGCCTCACGATCGGAGACGAGCTCGACTCCGATCATCAAACCCAACCCGCGGACGTCGCCGATGGTCGGGTGACGTTCGGCCAGTTCGTTGAAACGCTCGAAGGCGTGCTTGGAGATGTCACGGGCGTGGGGCAGTAGCCCTTCCATTGCGTCGATGACTGCGACAGCCGCGGCGGTGGCGACGGGATTTCCCCCGAAGGTCGTGCCGTGTGAGCCAACCGGCCAGGCGTCGATCATTTCGCGTGACGCGCCGTATGCCGACAGAGGAAGGCCGTTGGCGATGCCTTTGCCCATGGCGAGGATGTCAGGTTTGGACTCGAAGTGATCCGAGGCAAACCACTCGGCTGTCCGACCAAACCCGGTCTGGACCTCGTCATAGATGACGAGAATTCCGTTGTCGTCGGCGATCTGACGCAACGCGCTGAGAAATGCCGGAGGTGCGGGGTAGTACCCGCCTTCGCCCTGAACCGGCTCGACCAGGAAACAAGCGATGTTCTGGGGAGAGACGATATGTTTGAACATCAAACGCAGCTCATTGAGGCTGTGCTCGACAGAAGCCTCCTCCGACATACCCCAACGGTATGGGTGGGGGAACGGGGCCACGAACACCGACCCGAGCACGGGGTGGTAACCATCCCTGTACTTGGCGTTGGACGTTGTGTACGAGACCGAGCCCATGGTGCGGCCATGGAAAGCACCCCGGAAGGCGATAACGCCCTGCCGACCCGTTGAGTATTTGGCCAGTTTCACCGCGGCTTCTACCGCCTCGGCCCCGGAGTTGGCAAATGCGAACTTCTCGATGGCCGGTGGTGTGATTACCCGCAGCTTCTCCGCGGCTTCGACCAGCGGCTCGTATCTGACGATGCAACCTGAGTGCATCAACTTGTCGATCTGTTTGTGTGCCGCCTCGACTACGGCGGGATGCCGGTGTCCGAGGTTGGTTACCGCGGTCCCGCAGGCAAAGTCGGCCCAACGGTCCCCATTGATGTCGGTGATCCAAATACCTTCGGCGGATTCGGCGTGGATATCTGTGTCAAAAGCGATCACCGGTGCGATTACGTCGTCGTGACGTGAGATCAAATCAGTCATTCCTGCTCCTTTCAATGCGACTGGTTCGGATGAACAAGCGCGCAGGAACTAGGGCGCGGCGTAAAGGCCGCGTCGATTGCTCAGTGGGGTGATAGTCGACACGCCGTGATGCTAACTAAATCCAGCCCTTGTCGTGATGGAATGGCGTCCGAGCGTCCTGGGCGGATTGGGTACGCTCCGTCATGCCAATCAGCGTCAACGCACTTGTCGTCGACTCGAAGGACCCCGCAGGGCTGGCCCGCTTCTGGTCCCAGGCCCTTGATTGGCAGATCGTGTACGAATCGGACGACGAGATCCTGGTAACTCCCTCTCAAGAGAGGGAGCCCGGGGTCTTTCCTCTGTTGTTCGGGGCAAATTCCGACGTGAAGGGAGCCAAGAACCGCTGGCACTTCGATCTCACTCCCAGCGATCAGGCCGCTGAAGTGGTCCGGCTGGAGGGCCTGGGTGCGACCCGCATCGATATCGGCCAGGGCGACGTCAGTTGGGTTGTGATGGCAGACCCAGAAGGCAACGAATTCTGTGTCCTCAAGTCCCTTCCGCCGGACTGAGCACTACCAGCCCTGGGAACCCGGCGTGCCGGGTAATCGGGCGGTTTCGTCGTAGGGGAATACCTCGATCAGCTCCCCTGCCCGGATTCGGTCCTGGATCGCCTGCCAGGCGTCCGCTCGAAAAAGATCTCCATGCGCGGATGCGAATTCCTCCCGCAATTCCTCGGTCATGCCCAGGAACTGCTCGTGCTCTTCGGGAAACACATCGCGATCGCTGACTGAGTACCAGGGCTCATCGGACATGGCATCGAAGTCATTCCGGGGCGGCGGAATGTCCCGGAATTGGACATCGAGAAGCGAAGACAGTTCGTCGTAGTCGTAGAACACCACGCGCCCATGCCTGGTGACGCCGAAGTTCTTCACGAGGAGGTCACCGGGGAAGATGTTGGTAGAAGCCAGGTCTTTGATGGCCTGCCCGTAGTCGATCACAGCGGCCTTCGCCGCGGCCGGCACTGCGTCTCTGACGAATACATCGAGGGGGACGATGCGCCGCTCCACATAGACGTGGTTGACGATCACTGAATCGCCGTCGACTTGGACCGTGCTTCCGGCTTCGTTGACCAGCTCGTCGAGCAATGCCTCGGTGAAACGCGATCGGTCGAATTCTAGATGTTGGAAGTCCTGGACGTCCATGAGCCGCCCGGCGCGGTCGTGGTGAAAAACCAGCCGGTATTTGTCCATGATGGCGCGCCGCGTGGTACGTTTCGGTGGGGGAAAGGTGTCCCGGATGATCTTGAAGACGTCGTCGTAACCCGGCATCGTGAACACGATCATCACCAAGCCTTTGGTGCCGGTCGCATGCTCGAATTGCTCATCCGTCGCATTGAGGTGACGGAGCAGGTCGCGATACAGCTCCGTTTTACCGTGTTTGTTCTGGCCGATCGAGATATACAGCTCGGCCACTCGTTTCCTGGGCATCAGACGGCGCAGAAACCTGACGAGGTCGTACGGCCGTGCCACGTCGACATGAAAATACGAGCGGGTGAAGCTGAAGAGAATCGATATCTCGTTCTCGGTGAGCAGGACGGCGTCGACGAGGATGCCTTCAGGCTCGTTGCGAAGGGCGATCACCAGAGGCACATACTGTGATCCGGTGTAGAGCAGTCCGATCACATAGGCAGCCTGGCCTCGATAGAAAACGGAGCGCACGACCTCTGCTCGGTCGACCACAGGTAGGCCTCCGATTTCGCCGAGTCTCGACTCAATACGTGTGGCAACGGCCAATGCATCGGCCTTCAAGTCGACAAAACCCACTTCGTGGCCGGGGTCGCCAAGGATGTTTTCGACCAGATCGGCAGTGCTGTCGGTCCGTTCGAAGGTCAGATAGACCGACTCGAGCGAGGGGCTGGGCGGGCTGTCGAAGTCAGTGTCCACAAACTCGACGCGCGAGTCCACTCCGACTGTTGTGAAGACTTTTCTCGTGACCGAGTTGTGGAAGGTCTCCGCGATCTCCCAGTCCTGGCGGTCGGAGATCATCCGCGAATAGACGGCTTTGATCGCCACCCACAACATGGCATCAGCTTGCCGGTCGCCGAGCAGTTCACCGATTCTGTTGACGACCTCGGTGACGACCCTGGAGTACAAAGTGAGCCGCTCGACAGTGTCGTTCTGCATTTCCGCCCACTGTCTCCGAGCAAATCGCGCTGGAGCCTGTCGGTTGATCAACCGGAACTGGGCGGTGTAATCCTCAAACCCACGGAGGATTTCTATCGCCCCGAGATTGGAGAGCCGGCTGTCCGAGAGCGGTGAAGCGTTTTCGATGACCAGGCCGACGCTATTTGGAGACGAGTGCGAGCTGTCGCGACTGTCCGATCAGGCGATCTTCGTCGTCCCAGAACAATCCGTCTTCTTCGATAAGCCCGCCGGAGACGAAGCGGCTCTTGAATTCGCAACGAATCCATCCGGTTGTGGCCGGGAACCGGGTGTGCACCGTCAGTTCGAGGGTCGGTGTCCACCCGATCGGTAGACCGGCATTGAACGTGGTGGGAGGGAAAGCATCCGACGCCACGACCAGGAAGTGCGGGTCGGTCGCCTCGTCGTCCTTCGGTCGGATCCACCCGTCGATGAGCGCCTGACCCGACGGTTTGCCTGCGAAAGTTCCGACAAGGGTGGGGCCAACCCGCATATCCACCTGCCCTACCGAGGGGGGTGGAAACGGGGCGTCCGTGGCAGGAAGGGCGCGCTGGCACTCTTCGGGAGGTGGCAGGTCAGGCGGTTTGGCGTCACTGAGGAGCACCTCCGGTTCCTCGTCCTCAGACTCGGCGAAAGTGCCCAGCGTCACCAGGACGATTTCACCATCCTGTATCAATCGACTGCGGACCACCGAAAATCTCCTGCCATGTCTGATGATTTCGGTCTCTGCTTCAGCGAAACCGGTGTGCCCGGCCCTGGTGAAATGGCCGGTGATCGACACCGGAGCCCTGCCCCTTACTGCCTCGCTGGAAGCGCGGGAAGCGATGGCCAGCATGTAGCCACCGTTGGTAAATCCCATGATGTCCCAGTCCTCTGCGAACTGTGTCTCCCACCGGTCGTCGTCCAGCCTTCGAACCGATGTGGCCTCTTGATAGGTCATTTCAGCTCGAAGCTCCCCGATTCGGTGACCGTTCCGATTGGTTTGGCGTCGTGGATGGCCAAAGAGGCGAGCAGGGGCTCAACATGGTCGGGGCTGACGATGAGACAGAAACCGATGCCCATGTTGAAGGTCTCGAACATCTCGTCCTCCGAAACTCCCCGGGCCGCGATTTGGTCGAAGATGGGCGGCCGTGTCCAGGTCGACCGGTCGAGATGGGCACCGACACCGTCAGGTAGGGCTCGCATGAGATTTCCCGGCAACCCACCACCGGTGATATGGGCCGCGCTGTTGATTTGCGTGGCCAAGGGCAGGACGTCGGGGCTATAGATGACAGAGGGCTCGAGGAGGAGTTCGTATGGGGTGGATTCAGCAAACAGTGATCGCACCAGAGAGAAACCGTTGGATCGAAGGTTTGGAGATCTGAGTCCGATGATTACGTCGCCGACAACCACCCGCGAGGGTGCAAGCTGCTCGTCTTCTTCGACGATGCCCATGACTGCACCTGCCAGGTCAACGGCATCCGGTTTCATGACCCCGGGATGTTCAGCGGTTTCTCCGCCGAGCAGAGGGCAGCCGGCAACCTGGCACGCCCCGGCGATAGAGGAGACAATGGCGGTGTCGCGTTCCGGATCCAGTCTTCCGACAGCCATGTAGTCGACGAAACCAAGCGGTCGGGCGCCTGCCGCGGTCAGGTCGTCGACACACATTGCAACCAGGTCGAAACCGACGCCTCCCCACAGGCCAGACTGTCGGGCCAACTCCAGCTTCGTTCCGACTCCGTCTGTTGACATCATGAGGATGGGATTCGAATAACCGGGCGGGATCTTCACACCGGCGGCGAACCCGCCAAACGGACCGGACACTGTGGGTCCCCACGTCGCAGTCACCGAAGGGCTGATTGCCGAAACGTGGCGTTCAGCTCCTTCGAGGTCGACGCCGGCGCGCCGGTACGACGTCATTTTCAGGAGCGCTCGAGCTGAAACTTGTCCACCACTTCGGGGACGTCAGTCGGGTAGTCGCCCGACAGGCACGCTGTGCAGAATCCGGCGTCGGCGACCTTGGTCGAATCGAGCAAGCCATCCAACGACAAGTATCCAAGGGAGTCGGCATCGAGGTGAACCCTGATCTCTTCGACATCCATGCGGGCCGCGATCAGGGTGGAACGATCGGAGGTGTCCATGCCATAGAAGCAAGGCCACTTGTACGGCGGTGCCGAGATACGGAGGTGGACTTCGGTGGCGCCGGCTTCTCGGACCATCTGCACCAGTTTCCTGGTGGTCGAGCCCCGTACGATCGAGTCGTCGACGAGGACGATCCGCCGACCTTTCAAGTTCTCCACGATCGGGTTGAGCTTCAGGCGAATTCCCTGGTCACGCAACATCTGGGAAGGCTCGATGAAGGTCCGCCCCACGTAACGGTTCTTGACCAAGCCATCTGCATACGGAATTCCGCTGGCGGCCGCGAAGCCTTGTGCTGCCGGGATACCTGACTCCGGTACCGGGATCACCACATCCGCCACGACCGGGTGCTCCCCGGCGAGGCGCCGACCCATATCGTGACGTGCCGAGTGAATGTTGCGCCCGTAGATCTGGGAGTCGGGTCGGGCAAAGTAGACAAACTCAAAAAGGCACAGGCCCGGCTTCACCTCGGCGAAGGGGAAGTGGCTCTTCACCCCGGTCGCGTCGATGACGACCATCTCGCCGGCGCCGACCTCACGTACGAACTTCGCCCCGACCAGGTCGAGTGCGGCGGTCTCGGACGAAAGCACCCATCCACCGTTTGGCAGCGTGCCCAGGCAAAGCGGCCGGAACCCGTTGGGATCGCGCAGTCCAACGATGCGTCCCTGGTCCATCAACACCAGGGAAAAGGCGCCTTTCCACGTCGGTGCCACCTCCATAAGGGCCATCTCGAGGCCTCGGGCATCTGATCGTTCGTCGTTGATCACGCGGGCGATGCCTTCGGCCATGAGGTCAGAGTCGGTGGTGGCGCCGGTGACACCGAGAGCGTTGGCCAATTCCTCTGTATTGGTGAGGTTTCCGTTGTGTCCCAGGGCGACGCTGGTGTGACCCACCTGGCGATGGGCCGGCTGAGCGTTGGCCCAATTATTCGATCCTGTGGTCGAGTACCGAGTGTGGCCGATCCCGAGGTGGCCATCGAGACCGGCGAGCGCGGTCTGGTCGAATACCTGAGCTACCAGCCCGAGGTCTTTAAAGACGGTGACGGTTTCACCACCGGAGGTGGCGATTCCGGCGGATTCCTGGCCCCGATGCTGGAGGGCGAACAGACCAAAGTAGATCAGCGACGAAACCGATTCACCAGGGGAGTAGGCGGCAAATACTCCACACGCCTCGCGTGGGCCGTTGAGATGTTCAATAGAAGCCTCGTGGGGCACGGCGGGCATGGTACTAAAGCTGTCTCCCTTGCGGCACACATGCACTACTTGTCTTCCTGGGGCAATTCGAGTTGTGGGTTGGGAACTCCCACCCTCCGTCCGCAAGCGGAGGATTGTCTTACTGTCCTCCCGCTTGCGCCGAGGTTGGTTCCTGCACGAGCGTCAGCGAGTGGAGGTAGGAGGCAACCCTCCGGGTTGCTTGGGAGTTGCTCCGCAACTCCAGGGAAAGCCCCGCTCGGGCGTTGAGATCGGTCGCGCCCCCCACTCGGGGCCTTTCCGTTGGGATCTTGCCACCCTCCCTCCGCCCTGGGGGACCGGAGTACTCCCTCCGCAAGCGGAGGGAGAGTAGGAACTAGCGGAGGGAGAGCTGAGGCAGGCGGAGGGAGAGTTGGACCTAGCGGTGGGAGAGGCTTTGTCGAGATTTGGGGCTTCTGTTCGACAGATTGGCAGACGGACAGCGGAGGTTGGTATCAACCATCTACGAGAATGCATTCATATTGAAATCGACCGGTACCGTCATTGCAGAAGTCTTCAGGGATTCATACTCCGTTGTCCTGGCATCGGTGGCGAAGATGTGCCGCGACATCGACCTCGCCGAAGAGGCTGTTCAGGACGCTCTCGTCGAGGCTCTCCGCGACTGGCCGGCGAAAGGGGTCCCCGACAATCCACCGGCGTGGATCTCCACCGTGGCGCGACGCCGCGCTATCGACCGCATCCGTCGTCGTGACACGTTGGTGCAGAAACAACAGGTCCTGGCCGGGTATCAGAAAGCCGAATCGAGCGAGGAGTCGGGGGCTGTGATGGAGCTATCGGCGTTCCGGGACGATCGCCTCGATCTGATCTTTGCTTGCTGTCACCCGTCCCTGGCGACCGACAAGCAGATCGCCCTGACGCTACGGACAGTCGGAGGATTGTCGACCAAGGAGATCGCCAGCGCCTTTCTGGTGACAGAGCCCACCATGGCGCAGCGGTTGGTGCGGGCGAAGAACAAGATCCGCGATGCCGGGATCCCTTTCAAAGTGCCCGAAGCGCATGATCTCGTCGACCGACTGTCGGCTGTTCTCGCGGTTATCTATCTGATCTTCAACGAGGGCTACTTCTCCTCGGCGGGTGACGAGTTGATCAATGAGGACCTCGCCGCCAAAGCGATCGAACTGGGATCGGTCCTCGCCGAACTGATGCCCGACGAATCAGAGGTGTTGGGAATCTATGCGTTGATGTTGTTCCAACACAGTCGAAGAGCGGCCCGCGTCGATGCCAACGGCGACATCGTCATCCTCAAAGACCAAGACCGGAATAAGTGGGACCGCGGGATGATCGAGACGGCGCACTCAGTGCTGGACCGGGCGAGGCGGATCCCGGGGCCCGGTGTGTTTTTGCTTCAGGCCGAGATCGCTTCTGAGCATGTGAGGTCGCCAGACCCGAACTGGTCTCGAATCGTCCAGTTATACGACCAGCTGGCCCGAGCGCATCCGGCTCCGGTTCTGCTTCTCAACAGGGCCGTAGCCATCGGAGAGCTCCACGGATGCGAACACGGATTGCGGGCCATTGATCTACTCGCCGACGTCTTGTCGAGCTATCACGCATTTCACGCCTCTCGAGGACACTTCCAAGTGGAATGTGGTGACTTCGATGAAGCCGCCGAGTCGTTTCAAACCGCTATTGAGTTGGTTGATAACGAACCCGAGCGGCGCCATCTCCGGAAACGGCTTAGATCTCTCGACCTAACGTCTTAGCGCAGGTGTGTAGCTTGATGGCGATGTCATCAGGTACCACGGTCCATTACTGGAGCTACTACGTGGCCGCTGTGGGTTTGTCGCTTTCTGTGGTCCCCGGTTTTACCTTTGACATCCTTGGCGTCGACCTGGAAGGGGAGGTCTGGGTTCGGGTATTAGGGATAGTTCTTCTCCTTCTGGCGACCTACTACTACGCCATCGGTACGAGCGACGCCCGCATCGCGGTGGTGGCGACAGTGATCGGGCGACCGTTTGCTGCAGCTGCGTTGACGCTGCTGTGGCTCACCGGTGGTCCCTGGCAACTGGTGCTGTTTGCGGTCGTTGATCTGGCAGGCGCGGCTTGGACGTGGCGCGCCCTTCAGTCCGAGTAATCCGGAGGGTCGGCCTGGGTGTCTCGCACGACCAGGGTTGTCAGGATGGTCACTTCGCCATCCCTGTAGACGGTCTTGATCGGCAATCCGGGGAGCGACCGGGCAAACCACATCTGCTTGGTCGTGGACCCCTCCTCCACCTCGTAGAGCAGGCAGTCCAGCTCCCCGATCGGTGTTGTGACCTCGACTTCTGAGACCGTCGTGTTCGCCGCCGGAAAGGAGGCATGGGCCTGCAACTCGTCCCACGTGGCAACGAATTCACTGCCGCCGCCAAGTGGCTGCCCATTTTCAGCGACCTGCTGGTTGACCAGCACGGCATTGAGTTCGCCGGTCTTGGCGAAACTGGTTGTCCAGTACTCGGACTTCCCATCCTCGGAAGTGTGGACCAGCGTTACCTGGCGCCCGGTGGGACAACCCTCCCTGATTTCGTCGCCCGTGAACGGCGTTGGGGCATGCTCGGGATCGAGTATGTGTGGATCGCTCACGGGCGATTCCTGAAGATGTCGGGCGCAATCGGGTCCTGTTCCCGACGACGTGCGGCCAAGCCGGACAGGTACTGATTCGGAAACGCGTGCCCGGTGAATCCGAGATCGATAGCGGCATTCATAGTCCAATAAGGGTCGACGAGATGTGGCCGCGCCAACACACACAGGTCGGCTCGCCCCGCGACGAGGATGTTGTGGACATCGTCGATGCTCGAAACGGCCCCAACTGTCATCGTCGGGATTCCGACCTCGTTGCGGATACGGTCCGAAAACGGCGTTTGGTACAGCCGCCCGTATTCAGGCCTGGCTTCGACGCTGGTCTGCCCGGTGGAAACGTCGATGATGTCGCAACCGTGCTCTTTGAGCGCCTCCGCAAATGTGACGGCATCGTCACCGTCGAACCCACCGTCCACCCAGTCGGTCGCTGAGATTCGCACCGAGATGGGCTTATCTTCGGGCCAAGCGGCACGGGCTCTATCGAAGAGCTCAAGAGGGAAAAGCATCCGATCCTCCAATGATCCGCCGTAATCATCTGACCGCTGGTTGGCGAGCGGAGTGAGGAAGCTCGATGCCAGGTATCCGTGGGCGAAGTGGAGCTCGAGGAGATCGAATCCTGCCGCATCCCCCATAGAGATCGCGTTGACGTGGTCTTCAATCACTCTTTCCATGTCGTCGCGCGTCATCTCGCGTGGAGTAGCGCTGTCGGGTCGATATTTGATCGGTGACGGACCGATGATCTCCCAATTCCCGGATTCGAGGGGCTCGCTGTCACCCTCCCACATCAGTTTCGTGGAGCCCTTGCGGCCGGAATGACCGATCTGGAGCCCGATCTTGGCCCGGGTGTGAGTGTGAATGAAGTCGACGATCTCTTTCCAGTAGTCCGCCTGCTCTTGTGACCAGATGCCGGTGCAACCCGGGCTGATTCGACCTTCGGGCGAGACGCAGGTCATCTCGGTCATCACCAGGCCTGCCCCTCCAACCGCGCGGCTGCCGAGATGGACCATGTGCCACTCATTCGGCATGCCGTCAACTGCGGTGTACTGATCCATCGGTGACACGACGATTCTGTTTTCCAACGTCAGTTCTCGCAGTTGCAAGGGGTGGAACATGGGTGGCGTGTCAGACATAGTCGGTGATGGTGAGCCGTGGTCGGATTCGGCGTACCACCGGTCAACCGATTCCATGTAGCCTGGGTCGCGGAGACGCAAGTTGTCGTATGTGACCCGCTGGCTTCTGGTCAGCATCGAGAATGCGAACTGGGTCGGCTCCATCTGGCGATACCGGTTGGCGCCTTCGAACCATTCCAGGCTGGCTTTGGCGGCGCGTTGGGTGCTGGCCACTCCGACCCGGCGCTCCACCTCATAGGCAGCCAGAGCCTGATCCAAGGTCTCACCGCTGAGGAGGTGGGAGGTGAGTGAGATGGCATCCTCCATGGCCAGCTTGGTGCCGGAGCCCACCGAGAAATGCGCGGTGTGGACCGCGTCACCGATCAAGACCGTGTTCCGGTATGACCACCTGTCGCATGTGATCGTCGGAAACTGGAGCCACCGTGACTTGTTTCCCACGAGTGAGTGTCCATCGAGGTGATCGGCGAAGAGTTTTTCTGATTGGCTGAGCGCCAGATCGTCGCTTTCGGTGAGCTCCCACGTTCGGTGGGATGTGGCGTCAAAGCCAAGTGCCTCCCACGTTTCGGGCGACATCTCGACGATGAAGGTGCTGGCGTCCGAAGCGTACGGGTACACATGAGCCCACACCATGCCTTCGGGTGTGTCTTCGAAGATGAAAGTGAAATCGTCGAACACTTTGTCCGTGCCAAACCAGATATATTTGTTGCGTCGTAGATCAACCGACGGCTTGATGTGCTCCTCGAGACTGGTCCGGAGGACACTGTGTGCGCCGTCGGCTCCAACGATGACATCGGCGGCAGGAAGATCGTCCAAGGAGGCGACTTCGGACGAAAAATGCAGATTGGCCCCCAATTCGCTGGCCCTGCTGGTCAGAAGTTCCAGCAACGTTTTGCGAGCGACTGCGGCAAAGCCATGTCCTCCCGACCGAATCGACTCGCCTTTGAAATGCCGGACATCGATGGATCCCCAGTGACGGAAGCTCCTGGTTAGGGCTTCGTAGAAAACGGGATCGGCCGCTTCGAAATTCTCGAGGGTTTCATCTGAAAAAACCACCCCGAAACCGTATGCATCGTGGGGTTTGTTGCGTTCGAACAGATCCACCTGGAGGTTGGGGGCATTCTTCTTGAGCAGGATCGCCAGATACAGGCCTGCCGGACCGCCACCCGATATCGCAACTGTGGACGGTGTTTTCAAGGTCGGTCAGTCGCCGAACGAGATACCCAGATGGCGCGCCGAACGCAGCCAGGGATGGTCGTGTGGCACCGATTGAGTCCCGCTGGCGGCGACCTGCAGCGGCACCGGCTCGGTCCCTGTGCCCCGGGCCGCAACCATTACGCCGTGGATCCCCTCGGCGATGTAATCGGCACAGGCGGTCCCCAATCGCGTGGCGAGTAGGCGGTCGGTGGGCGTTGGAGTCCCGCCCCGCTGGACATGGCCGAGGATGGTCAACCTCGATTCGAGGTCGGTCAACTCACTGAGCTGCTCAGCCAGGAGACTGGTCCCTCCAACCCTGGTCTTGTCGAAATTCTTGATGGCCTGCTTCAATTCCTTCTTCTTGTCACCTGTGGCCTGAGATTTCTCTTCGACCAGGGCCTCTCGCCTGGCTGCGTTCTCCCGGCTGATTGCTCCTTCGGCGACGGCAACAATCGAGAAGCTGCTTCCGGCCTCTTTGCGGGCGATGATCGACTTGGCAACGATTCCAACGTCGTGGGGAAGCTCTGGAATCAGGATGACGTCGGCTCCACCTGCCAACCCGGCGCCAAGGGCGAGCCATCCAGCGGTGTGACCCATCAATTCGACCACCATGATCCGGTGGTGGGAGTGGGCGGTGGAATGGAGGCGGTCGATGGCCTCTGTGGCGATCATCATCGCAGTGTCGAAACCGAAAGTGACGTCGGTGCCGATTACATCATTGTCAATTGTCTTTGGAAGTGTGAGAACCGGGAGGCCTACATCTTCGAGTCTGATGGCGTTTCGAGCGGTGCCGTCGCCGCCCAGGCAAACGAGGGCCGTGAGGTCGTGCTTTTCGGCTACTTCTCGCATCTGATCGCGGCCGTCGATTAGGGACCCGTCGGGCATCTCGACTTTCATGCAATTGGTCCTGCTGGTCCCTAAGACCGTGCCACCCCTGGTGAGGATCCCCGAAAGCTCACCGGTTCCCATCACGACGTGGCGGTCTTCCATAAGACCGCGAAATCCGTCGTAGAAGCCGACGACGTTCATGCCGTAGGCCCGTTGTGCAGCCTTGCCGACGGCGCGGATGGCCGCATTCAGACCGGGGCTATCGCCCCCCGCCGTGAGTATCCCAATAGTCTTTGGCACGTGTCGATGTTATCGGGGTTACCGCGTACCTAAGGTTCTCGGCGCCGTATTTGGCGGAAATCCTGCTCAGAATGGGAATGCCCAACGCTGAGAGCACAGGTCGACGACTCTCGGTGCACGTTGGGCAAAACCAGAGTGAACTCAATTCACCGATCGGAATGCCCCTTGACTTCAAGTTAACTTGAAGTTGTACGTTGGTGCTCTGAATACGTTCGTAGCCCCGATCGGGAGGAAAAATGAGCACAGTAATCGTCACCGGTGCATCACGAGGCTTTGGATTGGCACTGGCCACCGACCTTGCCGCGGCAGGTTGGGACCTGGTGGTGGATGCTCGCTCTGAACCCGCGCTTGCCATAGCCGCCGACACGCTTGGCCGGGTCGGTTCAGGTGCTGTGCGCATCATCGCCGGCGATGTGACCGACCATCATCATCGAGAACAACTCCTGGCAGTCGCTCTCGACCTTGGTGACTACCGGTTGCTGGTCAACAACGCCAGTGACTTGGGTCAGACCCCACTTCCAAGACTGGACTCCTACTCAACTGAGGCATTACGTCGGGTGTTCGAGGTAAACGTACTGGCCCCGCTCTCGCTCACTCAGGTCTCGCTGCCCCATCTCCGGCAAACCCAAGGAACGATCGTCAACGTCACTTCCGATGCGGCCGTCGAGGCCTATGAAGGTTGGGGAGGATATGGCGCCACGAAGGCTGCCCTGGAACAGATGTCGAGTGTTCTGTCGGTCGAAGAAACCGACTTGAAGGTCTATTGGTTCGACCCGGGCGACATGCGCACCACGATGCATCAGGATGCTTTCCCCGGAGAGGACATCTCGGATCGGCCCCTTCCCGAGAGTCGGGTTCCCGCGTTGATGACGCTGCTGGCCAGTGATGCCGGGAGCGGGCGATATAGCGCCGAAATCCTTCTGACCGGCTCGGTTGCCCTGTGACCTCGCCAGCACTCGCTCTCGACTTCGAGCCGGTCCTCCACTTCGAGCTGCCTGAGACCCTCAAAGCCACCCGCCCCCCGGAAGAGCGGGGGGTCGAGCGCGACGCGGTGCGCCTCATGGTTGCCTCCGGAGGAGAGTTCCGGCATCGGACGTTCGGCGAGCTTCCTGACGAGCTCGACCCCGGAGACCTGGTCGTTGTGAACAACTCGCGCACACTCCCGGCCTCTGTCGTGGTCGATGACGCTTTGGTGGTGCATTTCTCGACGCGACAACCCGGTGGGTTGGTAGTTGTCGAGCCACGGCTTCTGGCTGGAGACTCTTCGGAGCGGCGATTTGACATGCCGGAGCGCCGGATTCTCTTGCCGGGCGGCGGACTCCTGGAGTTGCTTGCACCGTTTCCTCTCGGTTCGGCCGCAGGGCGCCTGTGGTTGTCGTCGGTTGAACCAGGCACTTCACTCGACGAATACCTTATGGTGTGGGGTCGGCCCATCCGGTACTCATACGTCGATGCCCCATATCCCCTGGACGCGTATCAGACGGTGTTCGCCACCGTTTCAGGTTCTGCCGAAATGCCCAGTGCAGGGCGACCATTCACAGGTCAAACCGTTGCCGACTTGGTCCGCAAGGGCGTGGTGGTGGCACCCATCACGCTGCACACCGGTGTCTCTTCCCTCGAGTCCGGGGAGGCACCCTACCCCGAGTGGTATCGCGTCTCGGAGACGACCGCCGCCCTGATCAACCACACCAAATCCCGAGGCGGGAAGGTGGTTGCCGTAGGGACGACGGTGGTCCGTGCACTCGAGTCGGCCGTCGACACATCTGGGGAGGTTCACCCGTCGAAAGGCTGGACCGATCTGGTGATCGGGCAGGACCATGAGATGTCTGTTGTCGACGCGCTCGTGACCGGCTGGCATGAACCTGATTCGACCCACCTCGATATGCTCGATTCGCTAGCGGGGCACCGGCTGGTGGCGTCGGCGTACTCCGAGGCGATTCGCTCTGGATACATGTGGCACGAATTTGGCGACAGCCTTCTGTTGATACCCGACCGTGATCGGGGGCTGAGAATCGCGCGGTCGTCCCGTTAGCGCATCCGTCGCGGCAGGGCGTCTTCGTAGAGTCCAGCGGCCTCGGCTAGCCCCAGAGCCGCACCGTTGAGGCTGATCGAGCTGCCTCCAAAGCTGCCGATCTTCATCGCCAAATCGGATGGCAGGTCAGCCGCTCCCGGTGACATTGCCACCAAAAAGCGATGCGGGTCCTCACAGAAGGCGTGGTCGGTGTCGACAGTCACGCCGACGCCGGAAGCGATTGCTATTTCGGACGCTGCGACCGCAATTCCTCCATCTGAGACATCGTGCAGGACCGGGGCCAGATGGGCGAGATCGGCGGCGAGGGGTATCACCCGCCGTGCAGTTTCGGGATCGGGTGGCGTGGGGACTCCACCTGGCTCGGCGTCCAGGGATCGCTGAATCGCCGACCCGGCGAGGTTGCCTGTGGGGGCCGGGCCGACCACCCATAGCTCCATTCCATCAGTCGCACTGTTGAGGCGGGGAGGACGTGAGGGCATTGGATCTGCAAGACCGAGCATTCCAACGACTGGCGTGGGGTTGATGTCGACGCCGTCGGTCTCGTTATAGAACGAGACGTTGCCACCGACGACCGGAACACCGAGAGCTTCACATGCCTGTGATATCCCTTCGACTGCTTCGTGGAACTGCCACATGACCTCGGGTTTCTCGGGGTTCCCGAAGTTGAGGTTGTCGACAACGGCCAACGGGCGAGCACCCGTGACCGCTACGTTCAGCGCTGCTTCATAGACCAATCGGGCCCCGCCGATACGAGGGTCGAGGTAGCAGAGCCTTCCGTTCCCGTCCGTTGAAACGGCGAGGGCCTTGTTGGTCCCCTGGATGCGGAGTAGTGACCCATCCGACCCCGGGCCGACAACCGTGTTGAGGAAGAGCATATGGTCGTATTGCTGGTGAATCCACGAGGAAGAGCCAATCGCCGGGTCGTCGAGGAGCATCGCCAGGAGGGTCGCCGGGTCATGTTCTACGAGATCGGGCTGCGGCCGATCGCGGACCGCGTCGAGCCAGTCAGGGCGCGCGATAGGGCGGTCCAGGAGGGGTGCGTTGTCGGCCAGCGACGCGGCCGGGATCTCAGCAACCAGTTCACCTTGATGATGAATAGTCAGGGTTCCTCCGCCCCGGACTTCGCCAATCACTGAAGCATCGATCTCCCATTTCCCGGCGATGGCCAACACTTCTGGCACCTTTTCGGGAACTACAAAGGCCATCATCCGTTCCTGGGACTCCGACATGAGGAGCTCAGGCGCCGACATCCCGGACTCGCGGACGTGGACCTCATCGAGGTTGACATCCATGCCGGTACCGGCCCGGCCCGCCGGCTCTGACGTGGCACACGACAGGCCTGCAGCTCCAAGGTCCTGAACACCCACCACGAGCGACCGGGTGTACATCTCGAGGCAAGCCTCGATCAGCTTCTTCTCTTCGAAAGGGTCGCCCACCTGAACGGCCGGACGTTTCTCCTGGGACTCCTCGTCGAATGAAGCCGACGCCAGCACCGAGGCTCCCCCGATCCCGTCACGACCGGTGGCCTTTCCGAGCAAAACAGCGATCGTTCCCGGCGGGCCAGCGGTCCCGAGCACCAACTGCTCTCGTTTGAGGATCCCCAGACACATCACGTTCACCAGGGGGTTGCCCGCGTATCCCGGATCGAATTCGATCTCCCCACCTACCGTCGGAACGCCGACTGCATTTCCGTAACCGGCGATTCCAGACACAACTCCGTTGAGGAGGTAACGGTTTTTGGGGTTGTCCAGCGGGCCAAACCTGATTTGGTCCCACAAGGCGATAGGGCGTGCACCCATGGTGAAAACGTCCCTGAGAATGCCCCCGACGCCCGTGGCTGCACCCTGATATGGCTCCACGAAGGATGGATGGTTGTGAGATTCGATGCGCAACGCTGCCAGCCAGCCATCACCGATATCGACCACCCCGGCGTTTTCCCCAGGGCCAACTACGACCCAAGGAGCTTCGGTTGGGAATCGGCCCAAGTGTTTGCGGGACGACTTGTACGAGCAGTGCTCAGACCACATGACCGAATACATCGCCAACTCCGCCGGCCGAGGTTCTCTGTCGAGGATCCCGACGACGGACTCATATTCGTCGTCGGTCATGCCGAGCCGACGATGGACCGGCTGTGTGATCGTCATGCAGGAACCAAAACGTTGATGAAACTCTGAAGGAGCACCATTCCATCCTCACTACCGAGGATGTCGTCCGTGGCTCGTTCGGGGTGCGGCATGATTCCCACGACATTGCCCCTCTCGTTGGCGATCGCAGCGGCGGCGTGCTGCGATCCGTTGGGATCTTCGGTGTACTTGGCGACGACCCTGCCGGTTCCGCTCGGGTCTACCCAGTTCCCCTCATAGCTGTTGAGCGGTATGCGGAGACGCTGGCCGGGTTCGGCCGCATTGGTGAGGACGGTGTCAGTGTCGACGACCTCGACCTCGATGAAGCGGCATATAAAGGCCAGATCCCGATTAGCGATCAGGGCTCCAGGGAGGAGACCTGCCTCGCACAGAATCTGAAATCCGTTGCATATCCCCAGCACCGGCAGGCCGGCATCGGCGACCCGCGACACCTCTGACATGATCGGGGAGAACCTGGCGATCGCTCCGGTGCGAAGAGCGTCGCCGTGGGCAAAGCCTCCGGGCAAGATCACTCCCTCGTACGCCGAGAGATCGGTCTTGCGATGCCAAACCACCTCGGCCTCGCCGCCGAGTCTTTGGATTGCGGAAACCACATCGTGCTCGCAGTTGGTACCCGGAAACACCACAACAGCCACTGTCATGGCGTGACTTCGATCTCGAAGTCCTCGAGCACGGGGTTGGCCAGAACCTCACGACACATCGCAACAACCTGCGAGCGGACTTGATCGACGCTGTCGCCATCGACTTCGAGGTGAAAGACTTTGTCGACCCGAACCGACGTCACAGATGGGTAGTCGAGGTCGTGAAGTGCTCGTTGGATAGTGGTTCCCTGTGGGTCGGCGATCTCCGGCCGCCGTGTCACCTCGACGCGAACCTTCATACCCGTGGCCGGATCAGAGCCGTCACCGCTCTCCCTCCGCCTTGCGGGGGGAGTACCCCGGGCGGAGTGGTCTGCCCTTTCCCTCCGCCTTGCGGGGGGAGTAACCCGAGCGAAGCAAGGGGGAGAGGGGAAAGTGCCCACCCACGTCAGCTAGTCCCTTCCAAATATGCGTGGAAAGACTTGCCGCTGATCCGTTCGTAGGCCTCGACGTAGCGCGCCCTCGTCCCGTCGACTATGTCATCGGGAAGATCGGGTGCGGGCGGCGTCTTGTCCCACGGCTGCGCCTCCAGCCACTCCCTCACGTATTGCTTGTCGAAGCTCGGCACGTCGGAGCCTGGCGCCCATTCGTCGACTGGCCAGTATCTCGAGGAGTCGGGTGTGAGGACCTCGTCGATGAGAAGCAGCTCATCGCCGGCGAACCCGAATTCGAACTTCGTGTCGGCGAGGATGACCCCCTTGATCGCAGCGTATTCAGTGGCCCGTGAGTAGATGTCGAGTGAACGGGACCTCAGTTCTTCATAGAGGGCATTGCCGAGGAGGTCCCGGGTCTGGGCTTCGGTGATGTTCTCGTCGTGTCCGGTGGACGCCTTGGTGGCCGGGGTGAATATCGGCTCGGGTAGTTCGTCAGCAAGCTGGAGACCCGCGGGTAGATGCTCCGTCGTAGGCCCGCCGCCACCTCTGTATTCGCGCCACGAGGAGCCGTAGAGATAACCACGGACGACACATTCAACAGGGATGACTTCGGCCTTTCGCACCACCATGGAGCGTCCTGTCAGATCGGCGAGCTCGGCTTCCCCGAGTCCCGACACATTGGAGAGATCGGTGGTGACGAGGTGGTTCGGTGTGTCCAAATAGTCGAAGAAGTGGAGGCTGAGGCCCGTGAGCACTCGCCCTTTGTCCGGGATGAGTTGGGGAAGGATGACGTCGTACGCCGAGATGCGATCCGTAGCCACGAACAGCAGGTGATCCGCGTCGATTTCGTAGATCTCCCTGACTTTCCCGGAAGCAACGTGTGGTAGTGACAGCACGTGTCGGGAGGCTAACACCTCGCGGCCCACCATCTTCAACCTAAGGCTTGGGGAACCGTATCCGGTTCCGGCCGCATTGAGAAGCAGGGAGGAGAAGAAAGCTGATTACATAGTGAATGCAGTCAGCACCGTATCCGGTGCCACAAGCATTAGGTTGCGGGATTATGTCCGGATTCGACAAAGCCCGTATTTCCGCCCTCTTCGAAGATGACGCATATGCGGGGGAGTTGGGGGTGCAGCTTGTCGGGGTGACCGCCGACGAGTTGGTGGTGGGTCTCACTGTCGAGGATCGGCATCTCAACTTTCTCGGTGGCGGCCACGGGGGGATGGTGTTTTCCCTCGCCGACTGTGCCTTCTCACTGGCGTCGAACTCAGCTGGCCCACAGGCGGTGGCAATCGACACCCACATGGTGTTCACGGCTGCAGCCCGTCCAGGTGATCGGCTGACTGCGACTGCGACGGAGCTCTCACGGGGCAGGACTCTGGGGACCTACCACGTAAAAGTGGTGCGTGAAGACGGTCGTGTCGCCGGTCTCTTCACTGGCACTGTCCATATCTCCGCGAATTCGTAGGTCGCTCCTCTAGTCTTTTTTGAAGTTTGCCTGTCATCAAGTACGCGGTATTCCATCCCTGGCGGATGGCCTTCATCGTCATCGTTGGGTTGGTCCTCGGCGTGGCGACCTTTTATGCATATCAGGTCGGAGCCGCCCTTCGGGCCGTGGCGACTGAGGACTTCGATCCCACCCGCGCCCGAGCGAACCTTCCTGAATCTGATGATCGCAACATCGTCTTCGTCGAGCCCACCCCATATGCGGACGAGGAAATAGACCTCCTGGCGTTGCAAACCGAGCTGTTCGACATCACCAGACCCTTTGATCCGCACGAATTCAGCCCATACTCATTCGGAGCGCCGATCGCCGACGAAGCCCACACCTCGTATCTACTGGTCGGCACCGACGCCTCGGGTTACCTGGCCGACACGGTGGTTCTCGCGTTACAGGCTTCAAGTGGAGGAAAGCCCATCGTCGTCAGCCTTCCCCGCGATCTCTACGTATGGAATGTCTGCAAGAACACATTCACCAGGCTGAATGCAGGCATGGGTGGTTGTTCCGGGGTTGCCTCGGGTCTGGAAATGATGGCGATCATCGTCGAGGACTACACCGGTATCCCGATCGATCACGTCGTGCGAATCAACTTTGCCGGGTTCAAAAAGACCGTCGACGCCATGGGTGGAATCACGATTTGCGTCGACTATCCGACCCGTGACGCCAAATCGGGTCTGATGATCGACAAGCCAGGGTGCAACAAGGCGGATGGAACTACAACGTTGGCTTGGGTCCGTTCCCGGCAGACCGAGCAGCTGAAGGAAGGCGCTTGGGTCAAGATCGGGAGCTCTGATTTTGCTCGCCAGGGTCGTCAGCAGGACGTGTTGTTCCAACTCGCAGCGAAAGCCGCCGGATTCAGCTCACCGACAACGCTGGTGACCAAACTCTCAGCGGTCACGGGCCTGGTGAAGCTCGACTCCTCGTGGTCGTTTGTCTCGGCCATCACAACCGCCTACCGGTATCGCGGGATTTCGCCCAGCTCTGTAACTCGTTTCACGATCGGGGTTCGTAGCTATAGGACACCGGGCGGGGCCTCAGTTCTGCTGCCGACCGCCTATTTCTCTGGCTACCTGCCCTAAGAGTGCGCTTGAATCTGTGGGGAATTTCGCGCTTCTTCGATCGACTGATTGGAAACGATTTGCCAGATCAAGGCGGTGGCGATCACAAATGCGGCAGCGGAGATGAGAAATGGGCTTTTCAGCCCGAATGCAGAAGCGGCGGCACCACCGAAGAGAGCTCCTAGGGGTTGCGAACCCCAGGCGAGCAGACGAGATGCACCGGCGACCCGGCCACGTTTGGAGTCGGGCGTGAGACCCTGACGAAGGGTCACGGCGACGACGTTCCACGCAGTGATCAGGAATCCGTAGATGGCCATGATGAAACCCGCAGTCCAGGGGCTCGAAATGAATGCAAAGGCGGCAGTCACGACGGTGTGCACCACCAACGTGACCCGTATCGTGTTGCCAGATCCAAGGGCGTCGACCACCTTGGGAGCGAGCACCGCACCAACGAGGCCACCGACCCCCAGGCTCGAAAGCAGCAGCCCGTATCCGGTCTCTGAGACTCCAAGGATGTCCTGGGCATACAGAACAAAGATCGCCACGATGCCCGTCGTGAACATGTTGGTGACGCCGGCCATGATCGCAAGGGTTCGCACCACCTTCTGGTTCCAGAGCCAGCGGAGCCCGTCGGCGATATCGGATCGGACGGAGGTCTTTTCGAATCGCTCACTTCGAAACGTCCCCGGTATCAAGGCGATCATCAATGCTGCGAATGCAAAGGTGGCGCCATCAAAGAAGAAGGGGATCGAGGCGGCGGTTGCGAAGAGGAATGCCCCCAATGGCGGTCCCACAAAGGCGTTCCCGGCCCATTCCAAGCCCTGGAGCCGACCGTTTGCAGCACCGAGCTGCTGATCAGTGACGGTGCGCGGTGTCATAGCTTCGGCCGAGGTGTCGAAAAATGTCTCACTCAGGCCCAAGCCGAATGCAAGTAGATAGATAACCCAGAGATACTTTTGATCCGAGGCAATGCCGATGGCCATGAGGACGATGCCCCCGGTTCGCAGAACGTTGGTCACGACCATCACCCGCTTTCGGTCCATCCGATCGACGAGGGCACCGGAAATCAGGGCAACAGAAGCCACGGAAGGCGTGAGGCGAGGTTTGCGCCGGCGACGAGGAAGGGATCCCTGGTGATGGATGCGACCAGAAGGGGAAACGCTGCGCCAAACACTCCGTCACCGACGTTGGAGATAGCGGCAGCAATCGAGAGCCTGTCGAAGTCCTTGCCAATGTGAATTCCTTCTGACGTGACGTGCCTGAGCGAGGCTAGTTGTCGGCCCAAAAGCCGCCGGTGGGTTCTGGTAACTCGCCTTGTGTGATGCGAGGATGGCCCGGATCGAATCTTCAGGAGGGTTTGTGAAAAGATTGATCTGGATGGTTTTCGCCTTGGCCCTGGCTAGCTGTACGCAAGGCAATGTGCTGACTCTCGGGGATGGGGATTGTTTCGACGACCCCGACAACTCCGGGACCGAGGTAATCGACGTTCCGATCGTGGACTGTGCAGATCCCCACGACAACGAGGTTTACGCGACTCTCGACGTTTCCGGTGACTCCTATCCCGGCCAAAACGAAGTCGGCAACCAGGCGGATACAGGATGCCTCGCTGGCTTCGAGCCCTTTGTAGGTGCTCCTTTCGAGACGTCCGAGTTGGACTACGGCTGGCTCACACCCACTCAAGAGTCGTGGGACTCAGGCGATCGCGAGATCGTGTGCTTCGTGTATCGGGTCGATCTCGTCAAACTCACCGGAACCATGGAGGACTCCGGGATCTAAACCACCACCCACCTCGATCGCTGCCCGGGAAGCGTGTTCCCAACTGTGGGCGGTGAGCGTCGTTGGGCGACGCTGGGAACCCTGGGTTCGTCAACCCGGTCGCCCCGAACCCTGGGTTGGCGCGTTGGGGTATTGACACGTACATACTCGGTATGTAAATTTCGGGACATACTGAGTATGTAGGAGGGTTCTATATGGGTATCAAAGAGGGTCTGCTCTGCCTTCTCGCCAAGGGAGACGCCCATGGCTACCAGCTGAAATCGGACCTGGAATCGACGACAGGCGACATCTGGCAGGTCAATATCGGCCAGGTGTACACGACTTTGCAACGCCTGGAGCGTGACGGGCTGGTGACGAGCACCGAGTCGAACGGTGACGGCCGTGTCGTCTACACCATCACAGAGGATGGCCGTTCTCTGGCAGGGCAGTGGATGGCTACCCCGGTCGACCTAGCAGCGGCAGGACGGGACGAGATCTCCTTGAAAGTCCTGATGGCGATGTTTTCGGGAGTCGAGAATCCCCGGCGTGTCATCGAAAAGCAACGTGGAGCAACGATGGCCCTTCTCCAGGACTACACGTCGCTCAAGGGTGGTGACACAGACGAAGACTTGGCCTGGTTGCTCCACTTGGATCGGCTCATTCTCAGCGCCGAAGCCGAACTGAGGTGGCTGGAGCGAGCTGAGGCCCGTCTCGACGAAATGCCCGATTCGGGCAACAGACAGCAACATTCGACTGGTACCGACAGTGCCGAGCCCGTGGAGGTGAGCCCGTGACCGAACCGATCCTTTCCATGCGCCGTCTGGGAAAGACCCACGGCTCCGGTGCGCAACGGGTTGACGCTCTGGTCAATGTCGATCTCGACCTCATGCCGGGTGAGTTGGTTGCAGTTACGGGTCGTTCCGGGTCTGGCAAAACTACGCTGCTCAATATGGCGGGGGCCCTCGACGAACCCACAACGGGTGAAGTGATCGTGGCTGGTGAGAACCTGGCAACGATGACGAAGAGCGATCTGGCCCGAATCCGCAGAGTCGCGGTGGGCTACGTCTTCCAACAGTTCAATCTCCTGCCATCGCTGACCGCGGCGGAAAATATCTCTCTACCGCTCGAGCTCGACGGAATGAAGCCTGTCGATGCCCGGAAACTCGCCGAGCAGTCCCTGGCCGAAGTCGAGATGGCCGGAATGGAAGACCGCTACCCCGACCAGCTATCGGGTGGTGAGCAACAACGCGTTGCCATTGCCCGCGGTCTGGTTGGCCCCCGGTCGGTCCTGCTTGCCGACGAGCCCACGGGAGCTTTGGACGAGGCAACAAGTGAGTCGATCCTGAAACTCCTACGGTCGCGTTGCGATGAGGGAGCGGCAGCCTTGATGGTGACTCATGAGCCGGCATATGCTGCCTGGGCTGACCGGGTGGTTCGTCTCAGGGATGGGCGAGTGGAAGGGATCTCAGAACGGACCAAGACTCCGTCGACCGCTGCCGACTTGTCATGAGCGGAAAACGTGCCTCCTACAGAGTGGCGCGAAAGAACGCTATACGGAACCGTAAGCGCACGATCTTCCTAGTCCTACTTGTCGCAGTTCCGGTCGCCTTTGGGGTGGTGGTCGCCGGGATAGTTCGTGCGAGCAGCCTGACAACTGAAGAGCGGGCCCAGAGCTACTTCGGAGCCGCAGATGCGCGTTTCCAGGTGTTCTCGCCAAGCGGAGACATCTACGAGTGGATCCTCGCCAATCTCCACGATACGGCACCCGAAGTTACCGTCACTGAGCTCAGACAAACCGGGATCAGGGTCGAGGATGTGGGATATGCCCAGGTCTGGGATCTAGAGATGTCCGATCCAGCAACCGAAGGGTTTCTAGTCCAGGTGAGCGGCGATGCACCGGAAGCAGTCGGAGAGGCCGCCCTGTCGCCCGCACTCGCCGATGAGATGGGGGTCGGTATCGGAGACACGGTCGAGTTCGAGAACCTTCCTTTCGGAAAACTGACGATTGTCGGTCTGGTGAGCGACCCCTTCTTCAACCAGAGCACCGACGTCCTGCTCAGTCCTGGCTCCCTGAAACCCCTGGTGGGGGATCCTGAGCTGCTCCCCGAGCCTAGCCTGCTCGTATCCGGCCCAGGAGCCGAGGGGGCGGCTTTACAGATCAACGACCTCTGGTATGCCTCGGGACAACAGCTCTTCTGGCCCGAACCCGCTGTGGATCCGCTCCCGCCTGAGCTGTCCTTCCTCCAGGACGATCCCTACATCTACTTGCTGCTGAGTGAGAACGAGGTCGCTGACCTCGTCGACGTGGTCAATAGCGCGAAACCGGACGATGATGTCATCAGCTTGGTACACGAGGCCGCGCACCAGATGATTTATGGGAGTGGCTTATACCGCGGGCTCCCCGAAATAGATGTCGAAACGCGGACCCAGTGGCTTACGCAGGGTGGATTCGAAAGCCCTGGTCTCATTTCGACCGCCGCCGCGGCAATAGTGCTGGTCGAGGTCGCATTCGTCACTGGTGCCGCATTTGCCGCCGGGACGAGGCGACGACTGCGCGAGATCGGACTTATGGGTGCCAACGGGGCGTCACAGAAGCACATCAGGAGCTCCGTCGTTGGCGAAGGCCTCACGATCGGAGCCACCGGAGCCGGGCTCGGGGTATTGCTTGGCGTTGCAGTAATGGTGCTGGCACGACCCATCCTGCACCGTCTCGTCTCCAGGGTGATAACCGGTGTCGGTGTCGGCTTCACTGATGTGCTGGGGCCGGTTTCTGTCGCGCTAGTGGCTGTGGTGCTAGCCGTTCTCGTCCCTGCCCGGACGGCGTCGAAAATCCCGACCACCACCGCGCTTCAGGGGCGGATGCCGGCCCTCGCTCCCAGAAAGTGGATCATCCCATTGGGAATCGGCATGGCCGGTGTTGGCGGATTGCTCATCTCGGTGTCTCTCGTGTCAACAAGCAACTATGCGGGAGTCCTCGTCGGAATCGGCGCCACGGCGGTGGTCGGAGGTGTCGCAATGTTGTCGAGCCCGATTCTCGCCGGCTTGAGCAAACTCTCGGATCGTGTCCCGGCGACGGGCCGACTCGTCCTCAGAGACTCGGGTCGGAACCGAACCCGCTCCGCAGTTGCCGTGGCGGCGATCATGGTGATCCTCCTCGCCCCGGTTACCGCGATGGTCACGTCAGCGACTACTACCGAGAAGAACCTGGTGTACGGACTGCCGTCGCCGTCCGACCATCTGATGCTTACGGGCACCTACGAGGGCGTGAACTCGGGCAACGCCAGTCCCATCACGGAGAACGATGTCGCTGCTTTGGCTGCGCTTGTTCCTGAGGTCGACGTGGCGATGTTCGGCAGTGTCGACATCCGGGTCGTGACGAACGAGGGCCTGGAGGCCGCCGAGAGTGGCAATAACGACATCGTTGCCCAGAGCTTCAGCGACGGTCTGGCTGTGGCCGTAGCCAACGAGGACCTCCTGCGCGTACTCGACGACTCGGGTGTCAGCGCTTCAATAGCATCTGGCGAGATCGTCGTACTGGGGATTGAGGACAAAGAAACGAGGGTGTCGCTCAACGGTGAAGAGTACCCTGCCAGGGAGTATCCAATCGCCGTGATCCAATGGGGCATGCCTCGTGTGGTGATCCCGCAGAGCATGGTTGCGGAATTCGAAGGTGCCGAGACCAGGCCGATTGCGCTGTTCATACTCGAACGGGCAATGACTTCCGACGAGGAGCAATCCATGTGGGCCTCGGGCCTTGAGGTGAACGGCGGATACGCATACCTCGATGAGTCGACCGTCTACCTGATAGCTGGCGGACTGACTTTGATCGTTGTTCTTATCGTTGTCGCATTGGTGACTGCGGTGTCCGCTGCCGAAGTCGACCACGAGGTTCGGACAATCGTCGCCGTCGGAGCGCCGGGCTCGATCCGGCGTCAATTTCTCGGCCTGCTCACCGGCTATCAAACGTTGGTGGCGATGGCTCTTGCCGTCCCACTCGGACTCGGACTGGTCTGGGTCTTCAGCTCCGCGCAGAACTATACTTACGGAGGGCCGTTCGGCTTAGTCAATGGCTCCGATGTCACCATCCCCTGGATGTGGATTGTTCCATTCGCCTTGCTCCTGCCGGTAGTGATCGGCCTTCTGACTTTGATCTCAGTCCGCTCGGCTCCCGTCACCCCACCGCGGCGGGCAACCTGACGCGTGTAGGTTCGCCCGATGGAGCTGGTGGCAGACGGTGTCTACCGCCTGGGGAGCGGTAGTCACAACTTCTACGTCCTGACCGATGGGGACGAGGCGACCGTGATCGATGGAGGCTGTTCGCGGGAGTGGCCC
>JBGSYD010000017.1:0-4173 GCA_041751055.1 Acidimicrobiia bacterium
TCGAGCTCGACGTAACCCAATCGATCGGCAAGCGCTATCGCCGTCAGGATGAGATCGGCACTCCGTACTGCGTGACCA
This sequence comes from Acidimicrobiia bacterium, assembly GCA_041751055.1. Taxonomy (GTDB): domain Bacteria; phylum Actinomycetota; class Acidimicrobiia; order Spongiisociales; family ZC4RG35; genus MA-ANB-1. The sequence goes on from JBGSYD010000017.1 coordinate 79, forward strand.
TCGATTTCGAAACCCTCGACGATCAGGCAGTGACGGTCAGGGACCGAGACACAATGGACCAGGACCGGGTAGGCATGGACCATCTGGAGAGTTATCTATCAGCGAAGCTCGTCTGACCTTTTACTGCGGATTGACAGGCCTCAGACAGAATCGCCCTCAATGAGGTCATCGGTGGCCGATGTCACTGATGAAGTCACGATCCAGCTCGACTTCGTGGCGACCCGGAGTTAAACCCGAGCGGGTTCCTTATGATCTGCTCTGGATGGCAGAACGCGCAGACATCGATCGAATCAGAGAAACAGTCGACCTCGTCGATTTGATCTCCGAAGTGACCAAGGTGAAGAAGTCGGGCCGCACCTTCATGGCGGTTTGCCCTTTCCACGAAGAGAAGACGCCATCAATGTCCGTGGACCGCGCTCGAGGCCTCTACCACTGTTTCGGATGCGGCAAAGGAGGTGATCTCTTCAGCTTTGTTCAGGAGACGCAAGGACTCGACTTTTCGGAGGCTTTGGAGCTGCTGGCTCGAAAGGCCGGCGTCACTTTGACCCGGGACCCCGGTGAGGCCAAACGCAGGGGAAAGCGAGGAGCGGCGGTCGAGGCGGTGCGACATGCCATCGACGTCTATCACCGACGCCTCAAGAAGGCGTCTGATGCCGGTCCTGCCCGCGCCTATCTGAGAAGTCGTGGCTACGGCATCGATGTGATCGACGAATGGAAAATCGGCTTCGCTGGGACGAATTGGGACACTCTCACCAAGGAGCTCCGGGCTTCCGGGATCGATGAGAGTGCGATATTGGACGCAGGACTAGGTCGCAAAGGTCGGCGGGGACTCTACGACTTCTTCCGGGGTCGCCTCATGTTTCCCATCCACGATCTGCGCGGAGACCCCGTCGGTTTTGGTGGGAGGAATGTCGACCAAGTGGCCCGGGAGTCGGCCAACAATCCCGACGCCAAATATGTGAACTCTCCCGACTCGGTGGTTTATCAAAAGTCAAGACTCCTTTTTGGGCTGGACAGGGCTCGTGGCGAAATAGCTTCCTCTGATCAGGCCGTCATAGTCGAGGGCTACACCGACGTGATCGCCATGCACCTGGCAGGAGTGGGTTCGGCCGTGGCAACGTGCGGGACTGCCCTGGGAGACGGACATTTCGACCTGTTGCGCAGATTCAGCAATCGTGTGGTCCTCGCCTTCGACTCTGATGCTGCAGGTGCCAAAGCTGCCTTGCGCGGCGACGAGCTGAAATCGCCATTCCGCCTCGACCTTGATCTTCGGATGGCGGCAATGCCCGATGGCCTCGACCCGGCCGACTTGGTCCAGGATGGCCGAGGTGATGAGCTGTTGGCCGCGGTCTCCGATGCGAAACCCCTTCTGGAGTTTCGCATCCGTCATGAGATCGCTGCCTTTGACCTGACAGGCCCGGAGGGCAGGGCGCGGGCCCTCCATGCCGCCGTCGATCAGCTGAGTCGGGTTGGAGACGACATCGCTCGTGGCGAGTACTCAAGATTTGTTGCGCGAGAAATAGGCGTGGACCTGGCCACAGTCCAGCAGGCGCTGCGCCCCAGGTCTGGGCGCGGCAACGTTGCGACCACAGACTCGGCGCGACCGTTCAACCGGGCTGAGGCCGAACTGCTTCGTGTCGCCATTGCTGTTCCGGCAGAGCTGAAGGGCCTGGTCGAGTCCGATTTCGGAGACGAGCGACTCAAGTCCGCCTTCGCTGCAATAGCCGACCAGCTCGATTCGGCCGAGCCCGGGACGCAAATCGACGTATCCCGGGTCACGGACCCCGACTCCGAAGAGATCCTCCGGAGGTTGGCCATGGACTCGAGACCGCTTCCTGTTGGTTCCGAGATGCTGACCCGAATGCGGCATCGTCGTCTCGATGTCGAAATCGAGTTGCTGGAGGCTGATTTGGCCCAGTTGGAGGTTGGATCACAACCCCATTCCGATGCCCTCCGCAGGTTGATAGCTTTACAACAGGAAAAGCGAGCCACACAGGCAAAGTGAACGATGACCTAGAACGGGTAATTGAATCTCTGACCAAACGTGGTCGGCAGCGGGGCTTCTTGACTATGGCCGAAGTCCAGCAAGAACTCGAAGATGCAGAGGCTTCCGGGGAGGCGTTCGAGAAGGCTGCGGAGGCACTCCGCAAGGCGAAGGTCAAACTCACCGAGGAGGGCCCCGGTGTGGTCGAAGAGTTCGTCGAAGTTGGCTCGATACCGGTTTCAGATCCGGTCCGTCTTTACCTCAACGAGATTGGCCGATACCCGCTGTTGACCGCCCAGCAAGAGGTCGAGTTGGCCATGCATATGGAGGCGGGGCGCCGCGCCGAGGCCAAGTTGGACAGTGGGGTCGAGCTCACCGACGAAGACATCGGACTGGTCATAGCGGAAAGAAAGCATGGTGAGAGCGCACACACCAAGCTGGTCCAGTCGAACCTCCGGTTGGTGGTGGCCATAGCCCGACGGTATGCCGGACGGGGCATGGCCCTTCTCGACTTGATCCAGGAGGGCAATGTCGGATTGATGCGCGCCGTGGAGCGCTTCGACTATCGGCGCGGTTTCAAGTTCTCGACGTATGCGACCTGGTGGATTCGACAGGCTATTTCACGGGCAATTGCCGACCAGGGTCGCACTATTCGAATGCCCATCCACGTCTTGGACGTCGTCAACAAGCTAACCAGGGCCAAGCGTGAGATGACCCAGCAGTTGGGTCGGGCCCCGACCGACGAGGAACTCGCCGAAGAGCTCGACATCGAGCCGTCTCGAGTGGGAGAGCTGCAGCGCATCGCAATGGACACTGTGTCCCTGGAGACACCCGTGGGCGAAGACGACGATGGGACATTGGGTGACCTTGTCGAGGACATTGACTCCGACAGGCCCGCGGATATGGCTGCGTTTGCATCGCTCCAGGATCAACTTGCCCTTGCCTTGGAAGGGTTGAGCGATCGGGAGCGCCAGATCCTGGTCATGAGATTCGGTCTGGCCGATGGAAGAATGCGGACCCTGGAGGAAGTGGGGTCGCACTTCAAGGTGACTCGGGAGCGAATTCGGCAGCTCGAGACCAAGGCGCTGGCAAAGCTGAGGCATCCCGACAAGTCGCAGAAGCTGCAGGGTTTCCTTGAGAACGGATGAAGATTCGCCGCGGACGCGGCGAATTGGACGGTTGACCGTCTGGTTTGCTGATTTCTAAATGTTTGCATTTGTGCCTGTGAACGAGGAGGCTGGGTCGGGGTGGTGGGGGAAGGCTCACCCCGTGGTTTGTCGAACAGCGCTCGCTCCAGCCTGAGAATGTTCTCGTTCGGATCCCGGATCGGAAACCCGACGCCGATTAGCTGACCTTCGCAGGCGAATCCGCCCGTGATCGGGATGTTCGTAAACCTCAAAACCTCGTTCGTGGACCGCAATGTGATGGTGAAACCAGCAAAGCGCAATCAAGTTTTCCGGATCGGTTTTCCCACCGTCTGACCAGGGGAGCTTGTGGTGGACCTCGACCCGATAGCGGCTGTTACACCCATCGATTGAGCAATGCCCTGCGGTGCGAGCAAGGGCAGCTCGGCGCAGAATCTGGGGGATCGGACGTGATGATCTTCCGTACTTGAGTGGGACTCCGTCAGTAGTGGTGACGGTGACCTCCGTAACCGAGTTGCAGAGAATCGCAGAAAGGGCGGAGACGCCGACTCTTGGACCTGCTTCGATCCGGATTCCAGCTGTCCCATGAGAGGGCGTTGCCATCTGCGCATCGACGAACACCGTGACACGGGCTTCGGGCAATTTTCCCCCGGTGGCCATCTCGTAGAGCGCTGTGGCTTTTCGCCAGGAGCCCGAACCTTTGGTCCCGTCGGGCAAGTCGGGCAAATCGTCAGCCCGTCTGGTGAGGACATCGTCAATTGCGGCCCCGGTCAGTCCGTCGAGGCCTCCGTAAAGAGTCCACCAGGAGCGGTCGATGCTGGGCTGCATTACCAGGAATCGATCTTCGGCGGATCGAATCTCCTCGTCGCTGGCCAGCCGTATCTCATCTGCCGCTCGACGACGGACGCCACTGATGTCGAGGTTTTCCAACATGCCAACATCGCCGTGAATCCTAGAGAGTGCCTG
>JBGSYD010000018.1:0-1559 GCA_041751055.1 Acidimicrobiia bacterium
CCCGGGTTCGACGTCGTAGATCAGCGGAACCAAATTGGGCACCTGAGCCAAATCCCACGGAAAAGCCCTATGCAGAGCGGGATGGTCATAGCCTCGCAACGCCCGACTCAAGCGGCCGGCTACGTTTCCCACGGAGCGACGGAAGCCCGGGGGTATGTCAGTAGTGGGCGGGTTAGCGCCGTCAATGAACGTGATGAGTTGCACGCTGTGTCCCTGGTGCCGAGCGGTCAATGCCCCCTGAGTGGTTCGGATCACGGCTGGAATGGGAAGCTGCGGATCGGCCAGAAGTGCATGTTCCATGGCTCCGGCTTGGCCGTCGAGGGCATCGGGCTGGTCGGCGGCATTGCCTACCTTCAGAACGTACTCTCCAGAATGTGCGGTGATCTTGAAACTTCGATCCCTTTCCCCTGGGAGGGGTTCGGCAATGCTGTCCAAACCGTAGATCTCATCAACGATCCTGGCCGCGGCGGGTGCATCAACCTCGGGTCGAGGAGTGTCGAAGATGGCGAAGCTCATCACCGGCCGCATTATGGTCTGAATCAGGCGGCCGACGACCCATGTGGGCAAGCCCAGGGGACCAGGGCGACATCGACAACGAGCGTTAATCGGTGAGTCTCATTGAGTCGGCGTACGACGGACCCCGGGGGTGAAGAAGGCAAATAATGAAGTCGTCGAAGTGGCTACCTAAGCGCATCCTTGGCCCGGCGTGGTTGAGTCAAAAGGTAGGGTGGCCTCCTCCAGGGAGGAGCACTTATGTCCGAGGCCGTGAAGTTCGGCTTGGTCCCGACCGCCTTCGAGAGTCCCCAAGATGGGACTAAACCGACATGGGAGACCATTCGCTCTCAGGCCCTCACCGCCGAGGAGTTGGGTTTCGACACCGTCTGGGCGCCTGACGAATTGCTCTGGCGAGTTCCCGATTGGCATGGTCCATCCGGCTGGTGGGAGTGCGTCGCTCTGACTGGCGCCCTTGCCGCCTCGACGACCAGGATCCAAATCGGGACGTGGGTGCTCTCTGCCCTCCACCGGAATCCGGGTTTGAGCGTCAGGGTGGCGCACACCCTCGATGAGATCTCCGGTGGCCGGTTCGTCTTCGGTCTTGGTTCCGGTCATGCCGGTGATCAGGGCAAGACCTTTGGATATCCGCTGGATAGAACCGTGGGTCGCTATGAGGAGGCCTTGGAGATAATCATTCCCGCTCTACGGGGGGAAACGGTCACTTCTGACGGCCGTTACTACTCGGCGAATGATCTTGAATCTCGCCCCCGCGGCCCCAGAGGTGAGTCAGTCCCGCTCATGCTCGCCGGTCACGGTCCCCGAACGATGGGGCTTGCCGCCAAACACGCCGATATCTGGAGCTGCTACGCCACCGAAAGCAGCCTGGCCGAAGCCTTCGGCGAGATGATGAGCAAGTTCAAACGAATCTGTGAAGACACAGGACGCGACCAGTCGGAGCTGGGTAAGTCTGTCGGGGTGTTCATCGACACGGAGGGTTCGGGAAAGGCCGAAGAGCTCGGTTTCGGAAAGGCCATCACAGGATCTCCCGGCGAGATATCGGCCGA